>NZ_JACHTF010000019.1 GCF_014145325.1 Marilutibacter spongiae | reverse complement strand
GGCCGCGCCCCGCGCCACCACCCGGGCCCCGCCCGCCGCCACGGTTGCCGCCGGGGCCGCGCGCACCGCCGCCACCCGGACCGCGGCCGCCTTGCGGACGCGCGCCGGCGGGGCGATTACCGCGCGGCTTGTCGCCATACGGCGAGGCGCCGCCACCGGCGTGGTCGGAGGGGAAATGCATGCCGGCGCCCGCCGGATGGCCGTAGGGATGCGCCGCGCGCTGGCCCTTGTTGCCGCCCTGGGGCTTGCCGGCGCCGCCGCCGGGACGCGGCTTGTTGCCGAATTTCTTGGCACCGGGGCCGCGCGCGCCACCGGGATTGCGGTGACCGTTGGGCCCGGTTTCGACGCCATCGGGCACGTACCAGGTGCGGAACGCGGCCGGACTGCCCTCGGGCAGGGACTGCCCTTTCTGCTTGCGCTGCTTGAAGGGCTTCTGCGACTGCTTGGCGGCGGTTTCGCCGCTCACGGTCAGGCCGCCATGGCGCTTCGGGCCCCCGCGGCCGCGGCCGCGGTCCTCGCGGACGTTGTCGAAGCGACGCAGTTCGCGGCCCTCGTCGGCACGGCTCGGCCCGCCCACGTAGCCCTGCGAGCGGTCGTTGCCGCTCAGGTTGATCGTCGACTTGGCCGCCTTGCGCTGGCCGATGACCGGCTGCAGGGTCAGCGCCGACGGCGTGCCGTCCTCCAGGCCCAGTTCCTTGCGCAGGGCCTCGACCTTGTCGGCCGCCATCTCCTGCGACTGGCCGCGCAGCAGTTCGCGCGGGAGGCTGGCCTTGCCGTAGCGGATGCGCTTGAGGCGGCTGACCTGGCAGCCCTGCGATTCCCACAGGCGCCGCACTTCGCGGTTGCGCCCTTCCTTGACCACGACGCGGAACCAGTCGTGCGAGTCGGTGCCGCCGATGCGCTCGACCTCGTCGAACTTCGCCGGACCGTCGTCGAGCGCGACGCCGCGCTTGAGGCGGTCGGGGATGTTGTCGGGGACCTGTTCCTGGCCTTCCGGCGCGCGCACGCGGCACACGTACTCGCGCTCGACCTCGAAGGAGGGGTGCATCATCGCATTGGCCAGCTCGCCGTCGGTGGTGAGCAGCAGCAGGCCGGTGGTGTTGATGTCCAGGCGTCCGACGGCGATCCAGCGCGCGCCCTTCAGCGCGGGCAGGGCCTCGAAGATCGTCGGGCGGCCCTCGGGATCCTCGCGGGTGGTGACCTCGCCCTCGGGCTTGTTGTACATCAGCACGCGGGACGGCTCGGTCAGCGCGCTGGCGACGAACTGGCGCCCGTCGAGCTCGATCTTGTCGCCGCCCTTGATCGACATGCCGACCTGGGCCACCTCGCCGTTGACCTTGACCAGGCCATCGGCGATGCGTTGCTCCAGCGCGCGACGCGAGCCCAGTCCGGCCTGGGCCAGGACCTTGTGCAGGCGTTCTTCGAGGCGGGGTGCGGCAGCGTTGTCCTCGCTGCTGCGCTTGAGGGTGAGCTTGCGGCTCTTTTCTTGGGTCATTTCAATTGCTCCGGCGCGTCCTCTTCGGAGGCGGCCTCAGACTCGGGAACGGTCGTCGTCTCGACGGCGTTGGAAGCGGGCGCGGGGTCGACGTCGTCGCCCCGGTCCGCGTCCGGGATTGCCGAAGGGGCGTCGTCGCTTTCGGGCGTCGACCCCTGTTCGTTCTCGTCCGCCGCGCGCTCGCCCGGCGCGGCTTCGGGGTGGTGCGGCGCGGTCGACGTGTCGTCGCCCGCGTCCGCGTCATGGGTGTGTTCGCCGGCGGCGTCGCGCGTGTCCTGCGCGTCGCCGTCGGCATCGTTGGCGGCCTGCGCGGTGCCCGCGCCGAGGCCGCCGGCTTCGATCGCGGCGTCGGCCGCCGGGGCGGGCTTGTCGCCAGCATCGCCGTCGAACTTGAACTGCGGCTCCAGCTCGCCGATCTCCTTGAGCTCCGACAGCGGCGGCAACTCGTCCAGGCGCTTGAGGCCGAAGTAGTCCAGGAAGGCCTTGGTGGTGCCGAACAGCGCCGGCTTGCCCGGGACGTCGCGATGGCCGACCACGCGGATCCATTCGCGCTCTTCAAGCGCCTTGATGATGTTGCTGTTGACCGCCACGCCGCGGACCTGCTCGATCTCGCCGCGGGTGATCGGCTGGCGATAGGCGATCAACGCCAGGGTCTCGAGCGTGGCGCGGGTGTAACGGGTCTGGCGCTCGGTCCAGAGCCGGGCGACCCAGGCGTGGACGTCGCCCTTGACCTGGAAGCGGAAGCCCGACGCCAGCTCGACCAGTTCCACGCCGCGTTCGGCGCAGCCGGCCTGCAGGGTCTCGATCGCCTGTTCGACGCTGCCCGCCGGGGCCGGCTGGTCCTCGGGGAACAGCGCGTGCAACTGGGCGAGGGTCAGCGGCTGGTGCGCCGCGAGCAGCGCCGCTTCGACGATCCGGTTGATGAGCGATTGGTCCAGCGATTGATCCATGGAATGCGTCTGTCTGCGGTTCTCGTGGTCGACGGCGGTGGCCGTCGCGCGGTGGGGCTGGGGCGGGCGGGCCGCCTCAGCCGGTCGGGGCGTCGTCGCGATCGAACTCGTCGCTCAGCTCGATCTGGCTGGGATCGTCCAGGATCGCCAGCGATTTCACGTAGATCGGCGCCAGCGGCGCCTCCTGCACGATGTCGATCAGCTGCTCCTTGGCCAGGGTCAGCAGGCCCAGGAAGGTCACGACCACGCCGAGCTTGCCTTCCTCGACGGTGAACAGCTGCTCGAAGCGGTAGAACTGGCCATCGTTCAGCCGTTCCAGCAGTTCGCCCATGCGCTGGCGGACGTTCAGCGCGTCGCGCTTGATCGCGTGCTGGGTGTACAGCTCGGCGCGCTTGAATACGTCGTGCAGCGCCAGCAGCATCTCCTTCAGGTCCACCGGCGGCGGCACGCGGACGGCGGCGCGGTCGGGGACGAAGGCCGCGGCCGGCGCGGTGTCGCGATCCTGCCGGGGCAGGGTGTCCAGGTCCTCGGCGGCCTTCTTGAAACGCTCGTACTCCTGCAGGCGCCGCACCAGTTCGGCGCGCGGGTCTTCCTCTTCGCCTTCCTCGCTCGGCGGCCGCGGCAGCAGCATCCGCGACTTGATCTCGGCCAGGATGGCGGCCATCACCAGGTATTCGGCGGCCAGCTCGAAACGCATCTCGTGCATGGCCTGGATGTAGTCGACGTACTGCCGGGTGATCTCCGCGACCGGGATGTCGAGGATCTCCAGGTTCTGCCGGCGGATCAGGTACAGCAGCAGGTCGAGCGGGCCCTCGAACGCGTCGAGGATGACTTCCAGCGCATCCGGCGGGATGTACAGGTCCTGGGGAATTTGCAGGACCGGCTGTCCATGCACCATCGCCAGCGGCATCTCCTGCTGCTGCGGGGGCACGGGGGGCGTGTTGTGTACGGCCTCGGCGGGCTGAGCTTCTGTCTGCTCGGTCACTTCGGACGCGGTCGGGCTGGTCATGCGTGGCTGGCCCCTCCGGGGGCCATGCGATCCGCGTGCCGGCCCGGCGGGGCGCGGCACGACGACATGGATGTCGCGGACGCTCCGGAGAGGCGGCCGCCGGGTGCAACGGACTGCGAAAGTGTCGATGCGGAAACCACAAGGCCCCGTCATCCGCGCCGGCATGCGCGGGCCATCCGCGGCGGCGAGGTGGAACAGGAAGTCATGGTCCCGGGCCGGGGAGGGGCAGCGACGCACCGGGGTGCGAGGCGTGGCGACGGCGTGGGGCCTGTCGCGACGGGCCGCTGCAACCGGCCACATACAATTGCAGCCAAGGGTACGGGCTTGGATGAACGGTGTCCAGCGCCCGGCGCGTCGCGCCCCATGGGCCGTACAATCCGTTCAGCATTCCCGGCATGTCGCCGGGCATCGACGAGGAGGCGGCAGGCAGATGTGGTACGTGATCGAAGGCCATGACGGCGAAGGCGTGCTCGACCGGCGCGCGGCCGCCCGACCGGCACACCTGGCCCGCCTGGTCGCACTGCGCGACGCCGGGCACCTGCTGCTGGCCGGCCCGTGTCCGGCGATCGACGCCGAGGACCCCGGCCCGGCCGGTTTCAGCGGCAGCCTGGTCGTCGCCCAGTTCGACTCGCTGGAGCAGGCGCGCGCCTGGGCCGACGCCGACCCCTATGTCGAGGCGGGCGTCTACGAGCGCGTGGACGTGCGCCCGTTCCGCAAGGTGCTGCCGTGAACGGCGGGCCGCTCCCGCGCGAGGCGCGGGTCGCCGCGATCCGCGCCGCCCTGGAGCGGGCCCTGTCGCCGCTTGAGCTGCAGGTGGTCGACGACAGCGCCCGCCACGCAGGCCATGCCGGCGCGCGCGACGGGCGCGGGCACTTCAACGTGGACGTGGTCAGCGCGGCGTTCGAGGGGATGCCGCCGCTGGCCCGGCACCGCGCGGTGTACGCCGCGCTTGGCGACCTGATGGAGACCGACATCCATGCCCTGTCGATCGACGCCCGCGCCCCGGCCGAGCGTACGGACGGTGGCGCCGGCTGAACCCGGAGCAGGCGGCGGCGGCGCGGGCAGCGGCCCTCGGCAGCCGGCTCCGCGGGCCGCTATACTCGCTGGAAGCGCGGCCGATGGGTCGCGTATCGTTTAAGTCAATCAATGACTTGCGCGACATAATTAATCCATATTGAAATCAAGTGCGCGGTGCCGACGCACCCGCCAGAGGCCTCTTCGCCGCATGCGTCTGTCCACGATCAAGCTTTCCGGCTTCAAATCCTTCGTCGACCCGACCACCCTGCACCTGCCCACCAACATGACCGGCGTGGTCGGGCCCAACGGCTGCGGCAAGTCCAACATCATCGACGCGGTGCGCTGGGTCATGGGCGAGAGCTCGGCCAGCCGCCTGCGCGGCGACTCGCTCACCGACGTGATCTTCGCCGGTTCCTCCGCGCGCAAGCCGGTGTCGCAGGCGATGGTCGAGCTGGTCTTCGACAACGCCGACCGCACCATCACCGGCGAGTACGGCGCCTACGACGAGATCTCGGTCAAGCGCACGGTCAGCCGCGACGGCACCAGCCAGTACTACCTCAATGGCGCCAAGTGCCGTCGACGCGACATCACCGACCTGTTCCTGGGCACCGGCCTGGGGCCGCGCAGCTACTCGATCATCGAGCAGGGCATGATCAGCAACATCATCGAGGCCAAGCCCGAGGAGTTGCGCGTGTACCTGGAGGAAGCCGCGGGCATCTCCAAGTACAAGGAACGCCGCCGCGAGACCGAGATCCGCATCCGCCACACCCGCGAGAACCTGGACCGCCTGAACGACCTGCGCGAGGAAGTCGGCAAGCAACTCGAACACCTCAACCGGCAGGCGCGCCAGGCCGAGCAGTACCAGGCCCTGCAGGCGGAACGCCGGACCAAGGACGCGGAGTGGAAGGCGCTGGAGCATCGCGCCCTGGACCAGAAACTGCAGGCCCAGCGCGAGAAGCTCGCCCAGCAGGAAACCCGGCTGCAGCAACTGATCGCCGAGCAGCGCGAGGCCGAACGCGAGATCGAGACCGGCCGCGTCAACCGCGAGGAGGCCGCCGAGGCCCTGGGCAAGGCCCAGGCCGCGAGCTACGAGGTCAGCGGCGCGCTGGCGCGGATCGAGCAGCAGATCCAGCACCAGAAGGAAATGTCGACCCGCCTGCAGCGTGCCCGCGACGAAGCCCAGGCCGCGCTCAGCGAGATCGCCCGGCACATCGGCAACGACGAGTCGCAACTGGAAGTCCTGCAGGCCTCGGTCGCCGAGGCCGAGCCGCGCCTGGAGCAGCTGCGCGAAGAAGACGGCGCGCGCCAGGACGCACTGCGCGACGCCGAGGCCCGGCTGTCGGACTGGCAGCAGCGCTGGGAGCACCACAGCCGCGCCCAGTCCGAGGCGGTGCGTGCGGCCGACGTCGAACGCACCCGCATCGAGCACCTCGACCGCCAGGCGATGGACGCCGAGCGCCGCCGCGAGGCCCTGGCCAGCGAGCGCCGCGGCCTGGACCTGGACGCGCTGTCGGAAGCCTTCGCCGGCATCGAGGAACAGCATGAAACGCAGAAGCTCTCGCTCGATACGCTCAGCGAGACGCTGGAGGCGCGCAAGGCCGCGGTCGGCGAACTCCAGGAGCAACAGCGCGGCACCCAGTCCGAGCTGGCCGAGGTGCGCAAGCAGGCGCAGGCCGCGCGTGGCCGCTTGTCCTCGCTGGAGACCCTGCAGCATGCCGCGCTCGGCCAGGAGCAGGGTGCGGCGCTCGACTGGCTGAGGGCGCGTGGCCTGGACTCGGCGGCGCGCGTGGGCGAGTCGCTGCAGGTCGACCCGGGCTGGGAGAACGCGGTCGAGGCCGCGCTCGGGCAATTGATCGAGGGCGTGCTGGTCGAGGCGCCGGAAAGCCTGGTCGACGCGATCGGCGAGCTGGGCGACGACCGCCTGGCGCTTGTCGATCCCGCCACCGGCGACGTGGACTGCGCGCCGACATCGCTGGCCGCGCGGGTGAGGGGACCGCGCGCGATCCTGCGCTTGTTGGCCCCGCTGCACGCCGCCGAGGACATGGGCGCCGCGCGCGCGCTGCTGCCGGGCCTGGGCGAAGGCGAGTCGATCATCACCCGCGAGGGCGAACGCCTGGGCGCCGGCTGGCTGCGCGTGCTGCGCTCCGGTGCGGCGAAGCAGGGTGCCCTGCTGCGCGAGCGCGAGATCCAGTCGCTGCGCAGCGACATCGAGGGCCTGCTGGCCCGCGAGCAGGAGCTGGAGTCGCTGCAGGTGCAACTGCGCGATCGCGCGCTGGCGGCCGAGCAGCAGCGCGAGGACGCCCAGCGCACCCTCTACATGGCCCACCGCAGCGTGTCCGAACTGGCCGGCCAGTTGCAGAGCCAGCAGGGCCGGCTGGACTCGGCGCGGGGTCGCATCGAGAAGATCGACGCCGAGCTGGCGCAACTGGCCGAGACCGCCGACGCCAGTCGCGAGCAGTCGCGCGAAGCGCGGATGCGGCAGGAAGAGGCGGTCATGAAGATGAGCGAGCTGGAGGACGCCCGCCAGCAGCTCGACGCCGAACGCAACCGCCTGGGCGAGGCGCGCGACCAGGCCCGCACGCTGGCGCGCGAATCGCGCGACACCGCACATGCGCTGGCGCTGACCCTGGAATCGCAGCGCACCCAGATCGCCAGCCTGGCGCAGGCGCTCGACCGGATGGGCGGCCAGCGCGGCCAGCTCGACAGCCGGCTGGAGGAGCTGACCAGCCAGTTGATGGAAGGCGATTCCCCGGTCGACACCCTTGAGGCCCAGCGCCAGGTCGCGCTCGAGCAACGGGTATCGGCCGAGCAGGCGCTGACCCAGGCGCGTACCCGCGTGGACGGCATCGACGCCGACCTGCGTCGCTTCGAGCAGGTCCGCCAGCAGCGCGACGAACAGGCCCTGCAGCAACGCGAGGCGATCGGCCAGCGGCGCCTCGACCAGCAGGCCCTGGTGTTGAAGGCCGAGCAACTGGTGGAGGCGATCGTCGAGGAAGGCTTCACCCTCGAGGACGTCGCCAACACCCTGCCCGACGAGGCCGACGCGCAGACCTGGGGCGCGGCGGTGACCGCGATCGACGCGCGCCTGCGGCGCCTGGAGCCGGTCAACCTGGCCGCCATCGCCGAGCACGCCGAGGCCGCCCAGCGCAAGGAATACCTGGATGCCCAGGACGTCGACCTGACGAGCGCGCTGGACACCCTGGAAGAAGCGATCCGCAAGATCGACCGCGAGACCCGCGGCCGCTTCAAGGACACCTTCGACCGCGTCAACAGCGGCGTCCAGGAGTTGTACCCGCGCCTGTTCGGTGGCGGCCATGCCTACCTGGAACTGACCGGCGAGGACCTGCTCGACACCGGCGTGGCGATCATGGCGCGCCCGCCCGGCAAGCGCGTGTCCAACATCTCGCTGCTGTCCGGCGGCGAGAAGGCGATGACCGCGGTCGCGCTGGTCTTCGCGATCTTCCGCCTGAACCCGGCGCCGTTCTGCCTGCTCGACGAGGTCGACGCGCCGCTCGACGAGGCGAACGTCGGCCGCCTGGCGGCGATGGTCAGCGAGATGAGCGAGCAGGTACAGTTCCTGTTCGTGACCCACAACAAGGCCACGATGGAGGCGGCCATGCAGCTATCGGGCGTCACCATGCGCGAGCCGGGCGTCAGCCGCCTAGTCTCGGTCGACCTGGCCGAGGCCGCGCGCCTGGTGGGCGCGGCATGACCGCCGCGATGCCCGGGACGCATCCCGCCGTTATGATCGTGGCCTGCGCCCACGCAAGGAGGTCATCCGATGTCTGAAGTCTGGCTGTTGCGCATCGGCATCCTGGTCGCCGGCCTGCTGCTGGTCGCGGCGATCTACTTCTTCGGCCGGCCCAGCAAGCCCGGCCAGGGCACGCGCAAGCCGCGCGAGCCGCGGGACGATGCGCGCCGCGAGCCGACCTTCAGCGAACGCCTGGATGCCGGGGGCGCCGATGCCGGCAACGCCGCCGAGCCGCTCTCCCAGGCCGACATGTTCGGTGAGCCCGCGCGGACGGCCACGCCGGGCGCGGACGCCGGCCGCCGCGTGAGCGAGGAATTCGACAAGATCGTCACCCTCTACCTCGCCGCCCGCGCGGGCGAGAAACTGCACGGCCCCGATATCGTGGTCGCGGCGGAAAAGGCCGGTCTGGTCTATGGCTACATGAGCGTGTTCCATCGCCTGGACGAGCACCACCCCGAACGAGGTCCGGTCTTCAGCGTGGCCAACATCATGAAGCCCGGCAGCTTCGACATGGCCGACATCCAGTCGCTGCAGACGCCGGCGATCGCCTTCTTCCTGACCCTGCCCGCGCCGGTGCCGGCGCTCGACGCCTGGGAGGCCATGCTGCCGACCGCGCAGCGCATGGCCGAACTGCTCGACGGCGTCGTGCTCGACGAGCAGCGCAATGCCCTGGGCCGCCAGCGCGTGGCCCACATCCGCGACGAGCTGCGCGCCTACGACCGCCAGCGCGAGGCGCCGCCACTGAGCAAGCCTGGCCGCTGGTAAGCGCAACGCCGGCCGCCCGGCCCCGGGGTCGCGACGGGGCGCGGCCGATCGCACCGACACGGAATCCGCCATGAGCCCCGATCCCGCCGCGCGTATCGCCGAGCTGTGCCGACAGCTCAACGACGCCAACTACCGCTACCACGTGCTCGACGACCCGGCGATCCCCGACGCCGAGTACGACCGCTTGCTGCGCGAGCTCGACGAGCTGGAGGCCGCGCATCCCGGGCTCGCCAGTCCCGACTCGCCCACCCAGCGCGTCGGCGCCGCGCCGTCGGGCGCGTTCGACGAGGTCCGTCACGCGATCCCGATGCTCTCGCTGGGCAATGCGTTCAGCGAGGAGGAGGTGCGCGATTTCGTGCGCCGGATCGACGAGCGGATCGGTCGCGAGTCGCCGCGGTTCTCGGTCGAGCCCAAGCTCGACGGCCTGGCGATCAGCCTTCGCTACGAGGCCGGCCGCTTCGTACGGGGCGCGACCCGTGGCGACGGTGCCACCGGCGAGGACGTCACCGCGAACCTGCGCACGATCAAGGCGATCCCGCTGGCGCTGCGCGGCGAAGGTTGGCCCGGGGTGCTCGAGGTCCGCGGCGAGGTCTACATGCCGCTGGAGGCGTTCAAGGCCTACAACGCGCGTGCGCTCGCCGATGCCGGCAAGGGCGGGGGCGACAAGGTGCTGGCCAATCCGCGCAACGGCGCGGCCGGTTCGCTGCGCCAGCTCGATCCGCGCGTGACCGCGCGCCGGCCCTTGGCCTTCTACGCTTATGGCATCGGTGCCGTCGAGGGCGGCACGCTGCCCGACACCCACTCGGCGACGCTCGCCCGCCTGCGCGACTGGGGCTTCCCCGTCAGCGCCCAGAGCGAGGTGGTGGAAGGCGCCGAGGGCCTGCTCGACTACTACCGGCGGATGGGCGAGGCCCGCGACGGCCTGCCGTTCGACATCGACGGGGTGGTCTACAAGCTCGACGACTACGAAGGCCAGCGCGAGATGGGCTTCGTCTCGCGCGCGCCGCGCTGGGCGATCGCGCACAAGTTCCCGGCGCAGGAGCAGTCGACGCTGCTCGAGGGCATCGACATCCAGATCGGCCGGACCGGCGCGGCCACTCCGGTCGCGCGCCTGCAGCCGGTGCAGGTCGCCGGCGTGGTGGTCACCAACGCCACCCTGCACAACGCCGACCAGATCGCGCGCCTGGACGTGCGGCCGGGCGACACGGTGATCGTCCGCCGTGCCGGCGACGTCATCCCCGAAGTGGTGCGCGTGGTGCCCGAGCAACGCGCGCCCGAAGCCGCGCCGTGGACGATGCCCGCGACCTGTCCGGTCTGCGGCTCGGAACTGGTGCGCGACGAAGGCGGCGTGGCCTGGCGCTGTTCCGGCGGCCTGGCCTGCGCGGCGCAACGCAAGGAAGCGGTACGCCACTTCGCCTCGCGACGCGCGATGGACATCGAAGGGCTGGGCGAGCGTTACATCGAGGACCTGACCGACCTGGGCTACCTCGACAGCGTCGCCGACCTGTACCGGCTTTCGCTGGCCGACCTGTTGGAGATGAAGCGGCGCGCGGACGAACGCGACGGCACCACGCCGGAAACGGTCAAGGGCGGCAAGGTCGCCACCAGGTGGGCCGAGAACCTGATCGAGGCGATCGACCGCAGCCGGGACGCCAGCCTGGAGCGGTTCCTGTTCGCGCTGGGCATCCAGCACGTGGGCGAGAGCACGGCCAAGGCGCTGGCGAACTGGTTCGGCGACCTCGCCCTGGTGCGGCGCCTGCCCTGGCCCGTGTTCAAGCGGGTGCCCGACATCGGCGGCGAGGTGGCGCGCAGCATCGGCCACTTCTTCGACCAGCCCGGCAACCAGCAGGTCATCGACGCACTGCTCGAGCGCGGCGTCCGCATCGGCGATACGCATGCGCCCAGTCCGCAACTTCGCGAGGGCCTGGCCTGGTCGACGCTGCTCGCCGACCTGGACATCCCGCGCCTCACGCCGCTGCGCGCGGGCCAGGTCGCCGCCGCCTTCGAAGATGCCAGGGCCGTGCTCGAGGCGCCCGAGCATGGTTTCGTGACGGCCGGCCTGCCGGCCGACACCGCGCGCGCGCTGGTCGACTGGCGCGCCGACGCCGGCCACGCCCGCCTGCTCGCCGCCACGGGCGAGGCCGCGGCGACACTGCTCTCGCGCCTGCCGGCCGAGGACACCCGTCCGGCCGGGCCGCTCGATGGACAGACGGTCGTGTTGACCGGCACCTTGTCGGCGATGACGCGCGACGAAGCCAAGGCGCGCCTGGAGGCGCTCGGCGCGAAGAGCTCGGGCAGCGTGTCGAAGAAGACGGACTTCGTGGTCGCCGGCGAGGCCGCCGGTTCCAAGCTGGCCAAGGCCGAGGCGCTGGGGGTGGAGGTCTGGGACGAAGCCCGCCTGCTCGACTTCCTCGCGTCGCACGGGCAGGGCGGCGAGGCATGACGCCGGACTGGCGTCCCGGGGCCTCGTTCGACGCGCTGCGCCTGCGCGCGCGCCTGAACGCCCGCATCCGCGACTTCTTCGCCGATCGCGGCGTCATCGAGGTCGAGACCCCGGTGATGTCGATGGCCGGCAACACGGATCCCAACATCGCCTCTTTCTCGCTGGACTTCAGCGGACGTACCGACGGCGCGCCGCGCAGGCGTTGGCTGCGGACCTCGCCGGAGTTCCCGCTCAAGCGGCTGTTGGCCGCGGGCTTCGGCGACTGTTACGAGCTCGGGCGCGTGTTTCGCGACGGCGAAGCCGGTGGGCGCCACAACCCCGAGTTCACCATGCTCGAGTGGTACCGGCTGGGCTGGGACCACCGGCGCCTGGTCGGCGAGACCGCCGCTCTGGTGCAGGCGGCGCTGGCCCTGGTCGGGCGCGGCGCCGAACTGGTCGAAGTCGGCTACCACGCCTTGTACCTGCGCGAGCTGGGGATCGACCCGGCGCACGCGTCGATCGCCGAGATGCGTTCGGCGCTGGGCGACGTGCAGATCGATCCCCACGGCCTGACGCGCGACGACTGGCTCGACCTGTTGATGACCCATCGCCTGCAGCCGGCCTTCCCGCGCGAGCGGCTGCTGGCGGTCATCGACTATCCGGCCAGCCAGAGCGCGCTGGCGCGCATCCGCCCCGGCGACGCGCCGGAGGGCGTGGCCGTCGCCGAGCGATTCGAGCTGTACCTGGGACCGCTGGAGCTGGCCAACGGCTACCACGAACTGGCGGACGCCGGCGAGCAGGGCGCGCGGTTCCTGAACGATGGCCGGGTGCGCGAGGCGCGCAGCCAGGCGTCGCCGCCCACCGACGCCCGCCTGCTGGCCGCGCTGCAGTCGGGCCTGCCCGACTGCGCCGGCGTGGCCTTGGGGATCGACCGGCTGTTGATGGCGATGCTGGACAGCGATCGCATCGCCGATGTGCTCGCCTTCGATTTTTCACGAGCCTGAACCCTTTCCGTCGTCCATCCCTTCGCGTGCACCGGGCATTCATCATGCGCACGCGATAAGCTCGGATGGACTCGAGGGAATTCCGGACGTGACCGCGCCTGCCGGGGGCAGGTGTCGAGGAGGACGTGCATGACCAGGTTGTTCAGGGGTGTGGTGATCGCGGCAATGCTGGCGTGCGCGGGCTGCGTGCTCGATCCCGGCATCTTCGGCGGCGGCAGCTATCCGTACCCCGGCCAGGGCTACCCGGTCGGCGGCGATCATCCCTACCCGGGCGATGGCGCGGTCTACGGCGCGCCGTTCCGTTGCGAGTCGCGCGACGACCGCACCCGCCGTTGCCCCGCCGACACCCGCGGCGGCGTGCGGATGACGCGCCAGCTGTCCAACACGCCCTGCATCCGCGGGCGCACCTGGGATGCCGACCGCAATGGCGTCTGGGTCACCGAGGGCTGCCGCGCCGAGTTCATCGCCGGACAGGGCAGTGGAGGCGGCTATCCCGTGGGCGGCGGCAGCGACCGGGTGCGTTGCGAGTCCGACGACATGCGTACCCGCCGGTGCCCGGTCGATACCCGCGGCGGCGTGCGCCTGGTCCGCCAACTGTCGTCGACGGACTGCATCGAAGGCCGCACCTGGGGCCATGACGCCAACCAGGTGTGGGTGACCGCCGGTTGCCGCGGTGAATTCGCGACGGGCGGGGGCGGTGGCCATCGCCCCAATCCGGGGCCCGGCCCGGCGCAGATCCTGCGATGCGAATCCAAGGACGGACGCCAGCATCGTTGCAATGCCACGATCCGCCGACAGGCCACGCTGGTCCGGCAACTGTCCAACTCGCCGTGCATCCGCGGCAGCAGCTGGGGCTGGGATGCCAACGGCATCTGGGTCGGCAGCGGCTGCCGCGCGGAGTTCAGCATCCGCTGACGCGGGCGCCGTACCCGGGCGGTTACACTGGCGCGATGAGCCAGGACATCGATTTCGACCGCTACGACCGCATCCGCCCCATCCGTTGGACCGGCGATGCCCTCGAGCTGCTCGACCAGCGCAAACTCCCCTTCGAAGTGGACTACGTCCGCTGCGCCGACAGCGACGAAGTCGCCGCCGCGATCCACGCGCTCACGGTTCGCGGCGCGCCGGCGATCGGCATCTCCGCCGCCTGGGGCGTGGTCCTGGCGACGCGAGACGTGCAGGCCGACAGCGGTGCGCAGGCGCTGCCGTTGCTGGAGCCTGCGATGCAGCGCCTCAACGCGGCGCGACCCACCGCGGTCAACCTGGCCTGGGCGCTGGCGCGCATGCGCCGCGTCCTCGCCAGCGCCGGTGCCGACTGGCGCGAGGTGCTGGCGCGCGAGGCGCAGGCGATCTCGGATGAAGACCTGGCCGCCAACCGCCACATGGGCGCATTGGGCGCTGCCCTGATCGCGCCGGGCAGCGGCGTGATGACCCATTGCAACACCGGCTCGCTCGCCACCGCCGGATTCGGCACCGCGCTGGGCGTCATCCGCGCGGGCGTCGCACAGGGGCGCATCGGCAAGGTTTACGCCGGCGAAACACGGCCCTGGCTGCAGGGCGCCCGGCTGACCTCATGGGAGCTGCAGCAGGACGGCATCGCGCCGACCCTCGTCGCCGATGCGGCGGCCGCGCACCTGATGAAGACCGGCGCGGTGCAGTGGGTCGTCGTCGGGGCCGACCGCATCTGCGCCAATGGCGACACCGCCAACAAGATCGGCACCTACCAGCTGGCGATCTCGGCCCGCCACCACGGCGCGAAGTTCATGGTCGTGGCGCCGTCGTCCACCGTCGACATGGATACCCCGTCCGGCGAGGCCATCGAGATCGAGGAGCGCGACCCGGGCGAGATGTTCGCCATCGGCGGCGTGCGGACCGCCGCCCACGACATCGTGGCCTGGAACCCGGTGTTCGACGTCACCCCGCATGAACTGATCGATGCCATCGTCACCGAGAAGGGCGTCATCGAACGCCCCGACGCCGCCGCGATGCGGGCCGCGTTCGGCGGCTGAAGCCACGGCGGGGGCCGCATTGGCGGCGCTATCCCGGACGGCTCGCGCAAGTGCTTGTTTTTGCGTTGGAATCCCGCCATGCCCGGACGGGGGCAGGGGGGCGGTTCGTGGTATGATTTCACGTCTTTTTCATGCGCTCTCCAGCGCCCGTGCCACGCCTCGCCGCCGCCTTGCGGCCGGGGCGGCGGGAACGGTCGGGGGAGGGGGCTGATCCACCGCCCATAACGGAAACCCGATGGCCGAACTCGCCAAGGAAATCATCCCGGTAAACCTCGAAGACGAGATGCGTCGCAGCTACCTGGATTACGCCATGAGCGTGATCGTGGGACGCGCGCTTCCCGACGCCCGGGACGGACTCAAGCCGGTGCACCGCCGCGTCCTGTACGCGATGAACGAGCTCGGCGCGCACAGCAACAAGCCCTACTACAAGTCGGCGCGCGTCGTCGGTGACGTGATCGGTAAATACCACCCGCACGGCGACTCGGCGGTGTACGACACCCTGGTGCGCATGGCGCAGCCGTTCTCGCTGCGCTACATGCTGATCGACGGCCAGGGCAACTTCGGCTCGATCGACGGCGACAGCGCCGCGGCGATGCGCTACACCGAGGCGCGCATGTCGCGGCTCAGCCACGAGCTGATGGCCGACATCGACAAGGAAACCGTCGACTTCCAGCCCAACTACGACGAGAAGGAACTCGAACCCACGGTCATGCCGACCCGGGTGCCGAACCTGCTGGTCAACGGCTCGGCCGGCATCGCGGTGGGCATGGCGACGAACATCCCGCCGCACAACCTGTCGGAAGTGGTCGACGCGACGATCGCCCTGATCGACCAGCCCGACATCGACGTCGACGGCCTGATGGAATACGTGCCCGGCCCCGACTTCCCGACCGCCGGCATCATCAACGGCACGTCGGGCATCATCAATGCCTACCGCACCGGCCGCGGCCGCGTGCGCATGCGCGCGCGCGCCGAAGTCGAGGTCAACGAGAGCACCGGCCGCGAGGCCATCGTCGTCACCGAGATCCCCTACCAGGTCAACAAGGCCCGGCTGATCGAGAAGATCGCCGAACTGGTCAAGGAGAAGCGGCTGGAAGGCATCTCCGAGCTGCGCGACGAGTCCGACAAGGACGGCATGCGCATCTTCATCGAGGTCAAGCGCGGCGACTCGGCCGAGGTCGTGCTGAACAACCTCTACCAGCAGACCCAGATGGAGTCGGTGTTCGGCATCAACATGGTGGCGATCGTCGATGGACGCCCGCAGCTGCTGAACCTGAAGGACCTGATCGAGATCTTCGTCAGGCACCGCCGCGAGGTGGTGACCCGCCGCACCATCTTCGAGCTGCGCAAGGCGCGCCAGCGCGCCCACATCCTGGAAGGCCTGACGGTCGCGCTCGCGAACATCGACGAGATGATCGAGCTGATCAAGACCTCGGCCAACCCGAACGAGGCGCGCGAGCGCATGCTCGCCCGCACCTGGGAGCCGGGCCTGGTCGGCACGCTGCTCGAGGCCGCCGGCGCCGAGGCCTCGCGCCCCGAAGACCTGCCACAGGGCGTGGGCCTGGTCGACGGCCGCTACCAGCTGACCGAGAACCAGGCGCAGCAGATCCTGGAGATGCGCCTGCACCGCCTGACCGGCCTGGAGCAGGAAAAGCTCACCGAGGAATACAAGCTGCTGCTGGAGACCATCCGCGGCCTGATCGAGATCCTCGAGGATCCGACGGTGCTGATGGAAGTGATCCGCACCGAGCTGCGCAACGTCAAGGAGGAGTTCGGCGACGCCCGCCGCTCCGAGATCCGCCAGAGCGAGGAAGACCTCGACATCCTCGACCTGATCGCGCCGGAGGACGTGGTCGTCACGCTGTCGCACTCCGGCTATGCCAAGCGCCAGCCGGTGACGGCCTACCGTGCCCAGAAACGCGGCGGTCGCGGCCGCAACGCTGCCAGCACCAAGGACGAGGATTTCATCGACCAGCTTTGGCTGGTCAACACCCACGACACCCTGCTGACCTTCACCAGCACGGGACGCGTGTTCTGGCTGCCGGTGCACCAGTTGCCCGATGCCGGCCCCAACGCCCGCGGTCGCCCCATCATCAACTGGATCCCGCTCGAGGAGGGCGAGCGCGTGCAGGCGGTGTTGCCGGTGCGCGAGTACGCCGAGGACCGCTTCGTCTTCTTCGCCACGCGCCATGGCACGGTCAAGAAGACCCCGCTGACCGAGTACGCCTATCGCCTGCAGCGCGGCAAGATCGCGATCAACCTCGACGAGGGCGATGCCCTGGTCGGCGTCGAGATGACCGACGGCGAGCGCGACGTGATGCTGTTCGCCAGCAACGGCAAGGCGGTGCGCTTCGGCGAGTCCGAAGTGCGCTCCATGGGCCGGACCGCCACCGGCGTGCGCGGCATGCGCCTGGCCGATGGCGAGGAGGTGGTCAGCCTGATCGTGGTCGAGGGCGATGGCGACATCCTCACCGCCAGCCAGCGCGGCTACGGCAAGCGCACGCCGCTGGATGAGTATCCCTGCAAGGGCCGTGGCATCCAGGGCGTGATCGCGCTCAAGACCACCGACCGCAACGGCAAGCTGGTGGGTGCGGTGCAGTTGAGCGAACAGCACGAGGTCCTGCTGATCTCCGATGGCGGCACGCTGGTGCGCACGCGGGCGGCGGAGATCTCCCAGGTCAGCCGCAATACCCAGGGCGTGACCCTGATGCGCCTGGCCAAGGACGAGACCCTGCAGGCGATCGAACGCCTGGATGCATCGCTGGACGCCGACGACGAGACCGCCGACGCGGAGCTTGCCGAGGGCCTGGCACCCGTGCAGCCCGTGGCCGACCCGGACGCGCCAGCGACCGATCCGCAGGCTTGACCGGATCGGGTGCCTGACCCCGGGACCCTTTTTCCCGGGGCAGGCCTCGTCTGCCATCCACGAGCCCGGAGCGGCCTAGTCCACGGTCAGGCCCTGCTGGCGGGCCCAGTCGAGCGCTTCGTCGCGACTGGCCGCGTTCGCTGCCTTGATCTTCTCGCGGTACAGGCGACGGCACGCGCGGCCGGCATCGCCGGGCAGGCATTCCCGCAATGCCCGGTCCAGGGCCTGGACCTCGCGCGCGGCCACCTCCTGCATGCCCGCGCCGATGGCGGTGGCCTCGGCCAGGGCGGAAGAGCCGAACGCGGTGACGATCCTGTAGTCGCGCGTGTCCCGGGCGGCGACCGAAGGCCGGATCGATTCCGTGTCGACCACCACGTCGCCGCCGTCGCGATCGATGCCTTCGTAGCGCACCCGCCTGACCTCGCGGTTGATCCGTGAGCGCGTGTCCTTGAGCACGCCCGAGCCCATGCCGAGCCACGCCACCTGCGTCGCGACGGGGCTGGCGCCGGGTGCGACCCAGACCTGCAGATAGTGCGGCTCGCCGTCGATGTCGACGCGTCCGCGCGCACCGCGCGCGCGTCCCGGGGGCGGGCTGCCCAGGCGCTGCGGTGTCGAGGCGATGCTCGACAGGAAGGCGCCCGTGCGCGTGGCGTGGCCCAGCCAGGCGAAGGCCGCGGGCAGGTCCTCGCCGAGCTTGAGGCAAGCCTTGCCGACGCGATCGTGCGTCCCGCAGGCGAGGAGGTCGCCGTTCGCCTTGCGGAGCAAGAAATCGATGTCTGCGGCCGCTGGCAGGTGCCCCAGCAGGGGGCGGATCGCATCCCCGGCGACGAGGGCGCTGCCGTCCGCGCTGTTGACGTGGTACTCGAAATCCGCGAGCAGGTCGGCGCTGTCGACGGTGTGCACGATGGCCCAGTCGAAGCGGAAGCTGCCCCGGTCGTCCTGCGGATTGGCCGGGAAGCGGCTTTCCGCGCCAAAGGCGGCTTCGCGCGCGCGCTTGCGCCGCTGCCAGGCCTCCGCCGTGAGGTCCGCGGGTTTGACCAGGTCGCTGGGCATGTCGAAGGGGTTCTGCCAGCCGGGCGGGTCGTCGGCGGGCCGCGGAGGCTTGTCGACCAGCCGGTCCGGTACATGGAAGGGATCGGCCGTGCCTGGCAGGGTGCCGTCGGGTAGGGAAGGCTTGGGCGACGGTTCGAAGCGCTCGCCCAGGTCGCGGGCCTTCGAGGAGCCTGATTCGACCAATTCGATCGGCGGGTCCGCCGGTGCGAACGGGTGGGGGATCGCACCGCTCGCCCAGGCCCATGCCGCCGCCGCGGCGAGCAGGGCCAGGCCCGCGCTGCCGGCGGCGACGCGGCGGTTCATGGCGTCATCCTCGCGGCGATGCCGCGCGCGATGGCTTCGACCTCGCTGCTGGCCTGCACGAACTTGTTGCGTTCGCCGTCGTCGACGTTGTGGTACGCCAGCTCGACGACCTGGCCCGACATCGCGAAGTTCACGTGCAGTCCCATGCGAGCTTCGCTCAAGGGGTCGCGCCGGCGGTAGTGGACGGCCGCGTCGCCAAGCCCCGTGGGTCGCGACAGACCGAAGTAGTGCGCCGCCGTGGCGTCGCGAGCCATTCCGTCGACCGCGGCACGGGCCGCGCCCGCGTCGCGCGCGGGCGTCACCATCAGGATCAGTTCGTCGCTGGCGGGCACCTGGCCGATCCGGTAGCGGCGATGGCAGTGCCGGTCGTCCTCGGCCACCACGCCGGTGGCGACGCGCTCGAGCCCGGTGCTGGACGCGCCCACCGCCTCGGCGATCGCCGCGACGGGCAGCAGTCGATCGCACCATGCAGAGGGAGCGGCATCGGCGGCGTGTGAGGCCATTGGCCAGGGGAGCGCCAGCAGCAGGAGGCCCGTGCAAGTGATCGGAGGCGCGCGCATCACGGCTTCACCAGTTCGACGCGGCGGTTCAGTGCACGTCCCGCTTCGGTGGCGTTGCTCGCGACCGGCATGCCGCTGCCGCGACCGCTCGCGCTCAGGCGCGCCGCGGGCACGCCTCGCGAGACGAGCGCCGCGAGGACAGTCCCGGCGCGCTGCCTGGAGAGCTGCAGGTTCGCCGCTGGATCGCCGCTGCTGTCGGTGTGGCCGACCACGGCCAGCCTCAGCGCCGGCTGCTCCCGCATGAGGCGCGCGGCCGCGTCGAGCGCGGGCCCGGATTCGGACCGCAGCGTCGCCCGCCCGGTGTCGAAATGGATGCCATCCAGGGTGACCTTGCCGTCCTTCGCGAGGCCGCTGGCGAGGGAATCGGCGGTCACGCCGCCTCCTTTCGCCTGTACCGCCGGAGTCTCGAGCACCTGGAGGTCGGTGACCTGGGGATTGATGGAGATCGACACGTACGCGAAGCCGTTCTCATGGGACGTGCGTCCGGTGAAATAGCGCGTGTCCCCGGCGATGCCGGGGTTGAGGCCGTTGATGTCCTTCCACGAGTAGGACCGGCCGTCGTGGAAGCCGGTGCTGCCGCACGCCTTCCTCGACGCGCATTCCCAGTCGAGGCGAAACCCCTGCGCGACCAGCGCTTCGCGGTAATGGCGCAGGATCTCGAGCGTGGAGCGTCCGGCCGGGTTGCGGTAGCGCACGTAGGTCAGCCTGCCTTCGAGCGGCTCGGTGGTGGGCCGTCGGTTCGCAAAGCCGGTGATGCGGACGTAGTCTGCATGGGCCTGGACGTCGCGGTCGGTCCGCACCGAGCCGGGGTAGGGACTGACCAGGGGAATGTCGGTGGACGGGCCAGCGCCTGGCAGCGGGGCAGGGCTGTCGCCTTGCACTTCCATCTGGACGATGTCGCCGCGCGCCTGCGCGCGCGACACGCAGGCTTCGTCGCCCATCGCGCAGCGGGCGACGCGGCGGCTCTGCTCGTCGACCTTGTCCTCGACTTCCTGCTGCACGGCATCCCCGGCGACGCGCTTGAGCTTTCGCAACCACTCGCCGGCATCGGCCGGCGGGGGCGCCGCCAGCAGCATCGCGAGCGGCAGCAGGACCAGGACGGAACGGGTGTATCGTTGCATGGCGGACTCCTCGGGTCGGTGGCGGATTCGTTCCGCTCGCACCGACATTCGAGGTTTCGCCGCCAAAGGGGCCACGCGGGTTTCAGCGTGCCCGCCGCTCCCCGGCTTGGGCCAGGCATCCCGCCCGCCCGTCGCCACGATCCAGGCAGGCGAGCAGCGCGTCGCGATCGTCCCATTTTCCGGGAATCGCCGCCACGGATGCACGCAATGCCTGGCGCCTGGCGTCGGCGTCCGGCATGTTCCCGAGCGAGGCGATCATCCAGTCGAGCTGCCAGCCCATGAGCCGGTCGGGGGCGTCGTGTGGAAGGGGATGAGCCTCCAGCCAGGGAGCGAGCACCCGCGATGCCTCGCCCGGGTCGCCCATCCACGCGGCGCGCCAGGCCAGGGCCGGCGGCAGGTAGCGGTTGATGCGGCCGTGGAGTGCCTCGCAGGCGGACAGGGCGCGTGTCGCGGCGGTCGCGTCGCCCGAGCGCAGGTGCACCAGGGCGCGCAGGCCGCAACTCTCGCCGCGCAGGGACGCGTCAGGGGCCGTGGCGAGCGCGTCGAGCATGGCGTCGGTGGCATCCAGCGCCTCGAGCGCCGGGCCGGGGTGGCCGGTCGCGATCGCTGCTTCGGCCTGGTGGAACAGGCAGGAGGCGGCATGCAGGTAGCGCCGTTGCAGGACCGCGTCGATGGCGATGGCCCGCTCGATCAAGGACCTGGCCTCGGCGTTGCGACCGGTCTGCAGCGCCAGCCCCGCGGCATTGCAGTACACGATGGCGGCGACAACGTTCGGCGCCTGGTAGACGCGATCGGCGATCTCGATTGCCTCGGCGGCGAGCCGCCCCGCGGTCTCGAAGTCGCGCCGGGCGCGGTAGGTGGGCACGGCGTCGGCATAGGTGAAGGCCAGCCAACCGGGTTCGTCGGCATAGACCGCGGGTGCGATGGCCAGGCGCCTGCCCTGGAGCGGAAAGTTGTCGCCACCCGCCAGGCGCACCGCTGTCGACAGGTAATCCAGTGCCGTCATGTGGACCCGGGTACCGCGCAATGCATCGTCGGACTCGATCCGCCCCAGAAGCGTCGACAGGGCATCGACGGGCTGGTCCTTGCCGGAGAACGCCGACTCCGCAGCGAGCCTGTCGAGCGCGAGCATCGTCCGGGCGTCGTCGCCGAGTCGTGCCGCATCGGCGGCGGCGAGTGCCTTGCCGAAGAAGTCGAAGGCCTCGCGTTGCCGGCCCAGTGTGCGCGACGTACTGCCGGCCTCGCTCCAGGCGCGCACGCGAAGGCCGGGCGCCTGCACGCCCGCCGCGTCGAGCACCGACACCGCCTCGGTGAGCGAGGCCATGCCGCCTTCGTAGTCGCCCGTTGCCCTCCGCAGACCGCTGATGAAGATGTGCAGGTCCGCGGCAAGTTCGGGTTGCGTCGCCTCCATGTCGTCGGTCACCAGGGCGTCGGCGGAGGCGACGAACTCGGTTGGATTGATCTCGCGGCCGCTGCCGGGATTGGCGACGGCGAATATCTCGCCGATGTACCCGCGCACGGCCTCGGAGCGTTGCAGTTCGCGCTCGGCGCGCGCCTGGGCGTCGGCCGCGACGCGTTCGGCGTCGCGTGCGATGGAAGCTTGCTGGCGAGCGTGGTGCGCCTGCCAGGCAAAGCCGGCCAGGCCGGCCAGCAGGCTGATCGCCAGTCCCGCCGCCAGGCCGCTGGAAACGCGATGTCGGGCGACGAAGCGACGGAAGCGGTACGCCTTGCCGTCGCGCTGTGCGCTGACCGGCCGCCCTTCGCGCCAGGCACGCAGGTCCATGGCCAGTTCCGCCGCGCCGGGATAGCGCCGCGCGGGGTCTCGGGCGAGCGCGCGCTGCAGGATCGCGCCCAGGTCGCCGCCCAACAGGCGCCGCCGGTTCCGATCGTTGCGACGGTCGAGCAGGGTGGCCGGCGCCCGGCATTCGGCGTCCGCCGCGCTGGCGTCGAAGAGCGGCGGCCTGCCCACCAGGAGCAAGTGCAGCAGGCTGCCGAGGCCGAACACGTCGGTAGCCGTGCTGATCGCACCGCCGTTGAGCTGCTCGGGCGCGGCGTAGCGCGGTGTGAACGCATACAGGCCGGTCGACGTGGCGTCCTGCATGTCGCCTTCAAGCAACCGGGAGATGCCGAAGTCGAGCAGGATCGCCCGTCCACTGGAATCGACGAGCACGTTCGAAGGCTTGATGTCGCGATGGACCACCAGGTGCCGGTGCGCGTAGGCCACCGCGTCGCAGACCTGCAGGAACAGCTCCACGCAGTCGTTGACGTCGAGGCCCTGCTCCTGCTGCCAGGTGGCGATGTCCACCCCTTCCACCAGGCCCATCGCGAACCAGGGCGTGCCGTCGGCGGCGAAGCCGGCGTCGTGGACCGGGGCGATGCCCGGATGCCGCAGCCGGACGAGGATGTCGATCTCGCGCTGGAAGCGGATGCGCCCTTCCGGCGTGGCGGCTGCCAGCGAGAGCAGTTTCAGGGCGGCTTCCTGGCCGACCGGCGGCGTGAGGGAGCGCGCCCGGTAGACCGCCGACATGCCACCCTGGCCCAGCAGCCCGGTCAGCAGCCAGCGGCCCAGGCGCTGTCCGACGAGCAAGGCGTGGTGCGCTTCGTCGGCCTCGCTCGCCTCGGCCAGGGGCGGCAGCGGGGCGTCGAGCACGCTGGTCGACTCGCTCGCCGCGAGCATGCGGCGGGCCAGTGCCCGGGTTTCAGGATCGCCGCCGAAGTGGTCGAGTGCCGCCTGGCGCTGCTCTGCCGGCAGTTCGAGCACGCGTTCGACCAGGGCCAGCGCGGCGAGCCAGGGCACGGAGGCGTCGTCCGGTGGAGCCCCGCCGCTCATGGCTCATCGCCTCTGGTCGTACAGGCGCGGCTCGGACCCGTCGCAGGGCGTGGCCTTGGCCCAGCAGGCATAACCGTTTCGGTAGTCCTTGCACTCGATCTGCCGGGTATGGGGGTTCGACAGCTTCCAACGGGCGAAGTCATCGCCATGGGTCCTCCTTACCATTGCCTTCCATTGGTCGCGCGCCGCGTCCTCGGCCCGCCGCTTGATCCGGTAGCGGTCGCCGGGCCAGCCGCTGACGGACTCGAGCATGCATCCATTCTGGCTGGTCGGGGGACGTGGCGGCGCAGGTCGGCTGGTCATACGGCCCTGCGCAAGGACCGGCGGGGCGGCGAGATTGGCAATGGCGATCGCCAGCACGAGCAGGCAGGCGGGGTGTCGGGTATTCATGACGGTGTCGGCTCCGTATGCGGAAGGAAGGGGCCGCGGCGCGGCCTCCCTTCGACACTCGACATCCGGCGGGGGCGCGGGCCACCGCTACTCCATCATCGCCTGCAGTGCCGCGCGGGCCGCCGCCCACTCGCGCTTGAGCGTGCGTTCGGAGCGTCCCAGCAGCGGCGCGAGCTCGGCATAGTCCAG
Source organism: Marilutibacter spongiae (assembly GCF_014145325.1). Taxonomy (GTDB): domain Bacteria; phylum Pseudomonadota; class Gammaproteobacteria; order Xanthomonadales; family Xanthomonadaceae; genus Marilutibacter; species Marilutibacter spongiae. The sequence goes on along the minus strand of NZ_JACHTF010000019.1, from coordinate 58,212 downwards.
CCCTGCGAAGAAGCGCAGCTCGACCAGCTCGCGACGCGCGGGATCGATCCGGCCCAGGCGTTCGAGCGCCGCGTCGAGGGCGAGCATCCGGCCGGCGTCGAACTCGGCGGGGAAGTCGCCGTCCAGCTCGACCCGCACCAGCCCGCCGCCATGGCGTGCCGCGCGGGAGCGCTTGGCGTGGTCCATCACGATCCAGCGCATCGCCTGGGCGGAGGTGGCGAAGAAGTGCTTGCGGTTCTCCGGCGACAGCTTCGCCCCGTTCAATCGCAGGTAGGCCTCGTTGACCAGGACGGTCGGGGTCAGGGTCGCCTCGCCGCCGCGCAACAGGCCGCGCGCGATCTTGCGCATCTCGTCGTACAGCAGGCCATAGGCCCGCGACAGGCTTTCGCCGTCGCCGGCACGCGCACGGTCGAGCAACAGCGTGATGTCCATGCCTTTCCCCGTTCCTGGCGCGCTCCGACGCATCGTACCCGCCCGTCGTCGCGCTGTCGCGCGCGGTGGCCGCTACTGTACGCGCGCCGGCGTCCCTATACTCGGATGCAGCATCAGTCGGGGACAAAGGGAGCGCGGCATGCGGGGACAGGCTTGGAATCGACGGTCATCGGGCGGACACGGCACCTGGCATTGGAGCCTCGCGGTGGTCCTGGGCGTGGCCTTGCTCGCCGGTTGCCGGCGCGACACCGACGGCCAATTGCCCGAAACCACCGGGACGCCGGTGCGCGCGGAGAAGGCCGCGATCGAGGGCTTCGCGCTGGATTCGGCGTATCCCGACGAGGTCGATGGCGAGCTGGGCATCGCACTGGAGTTCACCCAGCCGCTGGTGGACTCGCAGGATTTCGACGCGCTGGTCTCCGTCACCGACGACAAGGGCGCGGTGGTGAAGGGCGGCTGGGTGCTGGACGACAAGGCGCGCATCCTGCGCTTCCCGCACGTACAGGCGGACAAGGACTACAAGGTCGCGGTGAAGGCGGGCCTGGTGGCGGCGCGGGGCGACCGCCTCGATCGCGCCCTGGACCTGACCGTGCACACCGGCCCGCTGGAGCCGGTGGTGGGCTTCGCCTCGCAGGGCAGCGTGCTGCCGGCGCGCGAGAGCCGTGGCCTCCCGGTGGTCTCGGTGAACGTACCCGAGGTCGACGTGGAATTCCTGCGCGTGCGCGAGAAATCGCTGCCGCGTTTCTTCGGCGAGTACCAGCGCGGCGGGCGTCGCAGCGGCTGGGAGCTCGACGCCGACTATGGCGACAACGTGCCGCTGGCGGAGATGGCCGACCCGGTCTACGTCAACCGCTTCGCGCTCGACGGCAAGCCCAACGAGCGCGTGCTGACCTACCTGCCCCTGCAGGACATCCGTGAGCTGCAGGAACCGGGCCTGTACTTCGCGGTCATGAAGCGGGTGGGGCGCTTCAGCGAGCAGATGGAGACCGCGTTCTTCACCGTCAGCGACCTCGGCCTGCACGTGCGTGCCTACGGCGACAAGCTGTTCGTGCACGCGGCCTCGCTGGCCAGCGGCGCGCCGATCAGCACCGCGGAACTGCGGATCCTCGACGCCAGGGGCGAGCCGGTGTTGACCGGCGAGACCGATCGCCATGGCAACGCGATGCTCGATTACCGCCTCGACGCCGGCCACGTGATCGTCGCGCAGCGCGGCAGCGACGTGTCCATGCTGCCCTTCAACCAGCCGGCGCTGGATCTGTCGGAGTTCGCCGTGGCCGGCCGCGAGCAGGCCTGGTTCGACGTGTTCGCATGGTCCGGCCGCGACCTGTACCGTCCCGGCGAGACCGTTCGCGTGTCGGCGCTGCTGCGCGACCAGGACGGCCGCCCGCTGGGCGACAAGGCGCGCCAGCCGCTGTACGTGCGTTACGTGCAGCCCGACGGCAAGGCGCTGATCGAATCGCGCGTCACGCCCGATGCGCAGGGCTATGTGCGCCACGAACAGGCCATCCCCGCCGACGCCGCGACCGGGCGCTGGAAGATCGAGTTCCGCAGCGATCCCGACAGCAAGGAGGCCGTGCAGGGCATGACCCTGCGCATCGAGGAGTTCCTGCCCGAACGGATGAAGCTCGAACTCGACAGCGCGCAGCCGACGCTGGCGCCGGGCAAGCCGCTGGAGCTCGAGGTCGCGGGTGCCTACCTGTATGGCGCGCCCGCCGACGGCAACCGCTTCACCGCGAAGCTGGCGGTGGCCGTGGAGCAGCATCCCGTCGAATCGCTGCCGGGCTACTTCTTCGGCGATCCCACGCGGGCGTTGCCGCGCGAGGCGCGCGACGTCATCGACGCCACGCTCGACGGGAAGGGCCGGCTGGAGGCCTCGATCGCGCTGCCCGACGAGGTCAAGGGCGACACCCCGGTGGCCGCGATCGTGTCCGGCAGCCTGTTCGAGACCGGCGGCCGCAGCGTCAACCGCACGCTCAAGCGCGTGCTGTGGCCCGCCGACGCACTGGTCGGCATCCGGCCGCTGTTCGACGACAAGGACGGGACCGATGCCAATGCCCCGGCCGGCTTCGAGCTCAGGCGCGTGGATGCCGGGGGCGCGCCGCGACCGGGCAAGGCCCTGCGCGTGACCCTGGTGCGCGAACATCGCGACTACCACTGGAACTACGACGAGGACGGCGGCTGGGACCACGACTTCACGCGTCGTTACGAAGACATCGAGACCCGTACGGTCGACGTCGGCGATGCGCCGCTGAAGCTGGACTTCCCCGTCGAGTGGGGCGACTACCGGCTGGACGTGGTCGATCCCGCCACCGGCCTGGCCACCCGGTATCCGTTCACCGCCGGTTGGAGCTGGAACGACGACAACCGCGGCCTGGACGCGCGCCCCGACAAGGTCAAGCTCGCGCTGGACAAGACCGCCTACCGCGCCGGCGACACGCTGGAGGTGACATTGACGCCGCCGCACGAGGGCAAGGGCCTGGTGATGGTGGAGAGCGACCGCATGCTGTTCGTGCAGGGCGTGGAAGCCAAGGCCGGCACCACCGTGTCGATCCCGGTGACCGAAGACTGGGAGCGGCACGACGTCTACGTCACCGCGCTGGTGTTCCGCGGCGGCAGCGCACCGAGCAAGATCACCCCCGCGCGCGCGGTCGGCGTGGCCCACGTGCCCATGGATCGCCGCGACCGCACGGTGGCCGTCGGCCTTGCCGTGCCCGACATGATGCGGCCCGAGCAGGACCTCGCAGTGACCGTCAGCGCGCCGCAGCTGGCCGGCAAGGAGTCCTACGCGACCGTGTCCGCGGTCGACGTCGGCATCCTCAACATCACCCGCTTCCCGGTGCCCGACGCGGCCCGCCACTTCTTCGCCCAGCGTCGCCTCGGCGTCGATGCCTACGACGTGTACGGGCGCGTGATCGAGAGCTTCGACGGCGCGATGGCGCGCATCCGATTCGGTGGCGACATGGCGTTGCAGCCGCTGGCGCAGGCCCGGCGGCCCACCGCGCGGGTGCAGACGGTCGACCTGTTCGCCGGGCCGGTCAAGCTCGATGCCCGCGGCATCGCCCGGATCAAGCTGCCGGTCCCGGATTTCAACGGCACCCTGCGGGTGTCGGCGCTGGTTTTCGCCGGCGACCGCTACGGCAGCCGCGATGCCGAAGTGGTGGTGCGCGCGCCGGTCCTGGCCGAGGCCAGCCTGCCGCGCGTGCTCGCGCCGGGCGACCGCAGCAAGCTCACGCTCGACCTGCAGAACTTCACCGGCAAGCCCGGCGCGTTCAAGGTCCGCGTCGATGGCGTCGGCCCGCTGTCGGTCGGCGAACCCAGCCGCACCGCGTCGCTCGCCGTCGACGGCAAGACCACCCTCGATTTCCCCCTGCAGGCGCGTGAGGGCTACACCACGGCGCAGGTGCGGGTGCGGGTGGAGGGCAACGGCTTCAAGGTCGACCGCAAGTACGACCTGCCCGTGCGCGCAGGCTGGCCGTCGGTGCTACGGGCGCGGACCCAGGTCCTGGACGAGCTGGCCACGCTGCGGATGGACGCCGGCCTGGCCAGCGGGCTGATGCCCGATTCGGTCACCGCGCGCCTGTCCGTCAGCGCCATGCCGCCTATCCCGTTCGCATCGGCGCTCAAGGATGCCTTGCGCTATCCCTACGGTTGCGCCGAGCAGACCACCAGCAAGGGCTATGCCGCGCTGGAGCTGGACGAGGCGACGGCGCGGATGCTCGGCGTCGCCGGCCTGGGCGATGCCATGCGCAGGACGCGCATGGAAGGGGCGTTCGCGCGCCTGTCGTCCATGCAGGTCAGCTCGGGCCACTTCTCGATGTGGGGCAACGGCGACTACGTCAACCCGATCGTCACCCCCTACATCGTCGAGTTCCTGCTCGACGCGCGCGAGGCCGGCTTCGATGTCCCCGACGCGATGCTGCAGAAGGCCTTGAAGGTGCTCAGCGAGGACCTGCTGTCGGGCAACCAGGGCTTCCACGGCTACGACGAGCGCGAGCACATGCGCTTCGCCTACCAGTCGTACGCCGGCTACGTGCTCGCCCGGGTCAACCGGGCGCCGCTGGGGACGCTGCGGGCGATGTTCGACGACCGCCGCGACCGCAGCCTGACCGGGCTGCCGCTCGTGCACCTGGGCCTGGCGCTCTCGCTGCAGGGCGACAAGGCGCGCGGCGGCCGCGCGATCGCCGCCGGTTTCGCCCGCGACCGCGCGAAGCGGCCGCGCTACCTGGGCGACTACGGCAGCCTGGTGCGCGACGACGCCCTGATGATCGCGTTGCTGCACGAGCACGACCTCGCCCGGCCCGAGTTCGACGCGCGCTCGGTCGACCTGGCGCGCGAGCTCGATGCCCGTCGCAATCGCGGCTGGCTGTGGCTGAGCACCCAGGAACAGGTCGCGCTGGCGCGCCTGGGCAAGGCCTTGCTGGCCGACCAGTCGCGCGAGCTGTCGGGCGAGTGGACGGTGGGAGATGCGCGTACGAAGGCGGCGCTGGCGCGCTTCATCGGTCGCGACTTCGACCACGACGCCCTGGCCGCGGGCATCGCGTTCGAGCCGGAGGGCTCGACGCCGCTGTTCGCGAACTTCGAGGTCGTCGGCGTGCCGCGCACGGCACCGGCCGCCGACGACTCGGTCCTGAAGGTCGTCCGGCGCTGGTACCGCACCGACGGCAAGCCCTGGACCGGGGGCGACCTCGAGGAAGGCGAGGTGCTGGTGGCCGCGGTCAGCATCACCAGCGACCGCAGCATGCCCGACGCGCTGTTGACCGACTTGTTGCCCGCGGGCCTGGAGATCGAGAACTTCAACCTCGGCGACGCCGCGCAGTGGGCCGACGTGGTCATCGACGGCATCAACCTCGGCGAGCGCGAGGACGCCGCGCAGGTCCGGCACGAAGAGTTCCGCGATGATCGCTACGTCGCCGCGGTGAAGCTCGACCGCGGCAATACCGCGCGGCTGTTCTACCTGGTCCGCGCGGTGACGCCGGGGCATTACACGGTCCCGCCGCCGATGGTCGAGGACATGTACCGCCCCGAGTTGCGCGGCATCGGCAAGGCTTCGCCGGCCACGGTCGACGTGGTGCCACCCGGCACGCACTGACGCAGGCTCGCCCGTCCCCCCGCCGCACGAGGCGGGCGGGGCAGGGCGACCATGAGGTCCTGGATCGCCCCGGCATGACCCGCACCGCCCGCCGCCGCCTGCTCAAGACCACGCTCGCCGGCCTGTTGCTGGCGACGATCGCCATGCTGCTCGACCTTGCCTTCCCGCTGCCCTTGCCCGACGCGGGCGACGCCGGGGCGGTGGTGCTCGCCGCGGACGGCACCCCGCTGCGCGCCTTCGCCGACCGCGGCGGCATCTGGCGCTATCCGGTGGAGCCTGGCGAGGTATCGCCGCGCTACCTCGAGGCCCTGCTCGCGTACGAGGACCGCTGGTTCTGGCGCCACCCCGGGGTGAATCCGCTCGCCCTGCTGCGGGCCGGCGGGCAATGGCTGCGGCATGGCCGCGTGGTCTCGGGTGGGTCCACCCTGACCATGCAGGTGGCGAGGATCCTGGACCCGCCGGCCGGCGGCAGCCGCACCGCCTGGGCCAAGGCGCGGCAGGTGCTGCGCGCGCTGCAGTTGGAGGTCCACCTGTCCAAGCGCGAGATCCTGGGCCTGTACCTGGACCGCGCGCCCTTCGGCGGCACCATCGAGGGCGTGGAGGCGGCAAGCTGGGCCTACCTGGGCAAGTCCGCGGCGAAGCTCTCCGATGCCGAGGCGGCGCTGCTGGTGGTCTTGCCGCAGGCGCCCAGCCGCTGGCGCCCCGACCGCGAGCCCGAGGCGGCGCGCGCCGCGCGCGACAAGGTGCTCGACCGCATGGCGGCCACGGGCACATGGACGGCGCGCGAGGTGGCCGACGCGCGCATCGAACCGGTCGTCGCCCGCAGCCTGCATGCGCCGCGCCACGCCGCCCTGCTGGCACGCCGCCTGCGCCAGGCGCATCCGCGCGAGCGCCGCATCGTCTCGACCCTCGACATCGACCTCCAGCGCACCCTGGAGGCGCGCGTCGCGAGCTACTTCTCCGACCTGCCGCCGCGGACCTCGGCGGCCCTGCTGGTGGTGGACAACGCGACAATGGAAGCGCGCGCGTACGTGGGTTCGGTCGAGTTCGCCGATGCCGAGAGGCTGGGCCACGTCGACATGGTGCGCGCCTGGCGCTCGCCGGGCTCGACCCTCAAGCCCTTCCTGTACGGATTGGCGATCGACGATGGCCTGATCCACTCCGGCAGCCTGATGGTCGACGCACCACAGTCGTTCGGCGACTACCGACCGGGCAACTTCGACGCGGCCTACCGCGGCCCCGTGAGCGCCGCCGAGGCCCTGCAACTCTCGCTCAACGTGCCCGCCGTGGACCTGCTCGACCGTGTCGGGCCGGTACGCTTCGCCGCCCGCCTGGCGCATGCCGGGATCGACCTGCACTGGCCGCGCGGGGCCGCGCCGAACCTGTCGATGATCCTGGGCGGTACCGGCGCGCGCCTGGAGGACCTCGTCGGCGCGCACGCGGCACTCAACCGCGGGGGGCTGGCCGGGCGGGTGCGCTATCGGCCGGACGATCCCCGCGCGGACCGGCGCCTGTTGTCGCCCGGCGCGGCGTGGATCGTCCGTGGGATCCTCGAGGACAATCCCCGTCCGGGCATCGTCGACAGCTTCGACGCCAGCGGGCGCGCCCGCGTGGCCTGGAAGACCGGGACCAGCTACGGCTTCCGCGATGCGTGGGCGCTCGGCGGCACCCGCCGGCATACGGTGGGCGTGTGGGTGGGGCGGCCCGACGGCACGCCGCTGCCGGGTCAGTACGGCGCGGTCACTGCCTTGCCCCTGTTGTTCGAGGTGGTCAACGCCTTGCCGCGCCACCGCGGCGATGCCGCCGCCTCGCCACCGCCCCCCGGGGTGGAGGCCATCCAGGCCTGTTGGCCCCTGGGCCTGGCCTTCGACCCGCGGGCGCCCTCGCTATGCCGCCGCAAGCGCGACGCGTGGACCCTGGCCGGCGTGGTGCCGCCCACCGCCGCCGAGCGCGGCGCCCGCCTGTGGAACGCGGGCATCGAGCGTTTCCAGGTCGATGGCACGACCGGCAAGCGCCTGTCCGCCGACTGTGCGCGCCCGCATCGACGGGTCGCCGCCGAGCGTGCGCGATGGCCGGCATTGGCGTCGCCCTGGCTGACACGCGCCGAACGTCGTGCGGCCGCCTTGCCGCCGCTGGCCGCCGACTGCACGGACGACGGACGCGATGGCCACGAGAACCTGGGCATCGAAGGCCTGGACGACCGCGCGATCCTGGCGCCCGCGCCGGGTGCCGCGCGCGGCCTGCGACTGTCGCTGCGGGCCGTGGGCAGCGATGCGCGCATCCGCTGGTTGCTGGACGGTCGCCTGGTCGGCGAGTCGGTGGGCGGCGGGCGTTTCGAGCACGACTTCGGCGAACCCGGCACGCATACGCTCACCGCGCTGGCGGAGACCGGGGCCTGGGCCCGGGTCGAGTTCCGGGTGCTGCCGCGACCCGGTCGCTGAGCGCGCGAAGCGCTCAGGCCGGGGTGAGGCCGGTGCCTGCCTCGCCGTCCTCGGCGCGGGCGCCGCGCGCGTAGATGTCGGGCACGTAGCGCTCCATCAGCGTCGACGGTGCCGCCGGGGCGGTGAAACCGTGGCGGCGATACAGCGCGTGGGCGTCGAACGTCGCCAGGGTGAACCGGCGCAGGCCCTGAAGGTCGGGGTGGGCGTCGATGGCCTGCATCAGCGCGGTCGCGTAGGCGCGCCCGCGGAAGGCAGGCAGCACGAAGACGTCGACCAGGTTGGCGAACGTCGCGCGATCGGTGATCACGCGGGCGAACGCGACCTGGCCCTCGCCGAGGAAACCGCCGAAGCACAGGGAGTGGCGGATCGAGGTTTCCACCCGCGCGCGCGGAATGCCGCGCGCCCAGGTGCTCTGGGTGGCGAGGAAGTGGTGGATCAGGTCGACGTCGAGTTCGGCCGGATCGGTGCTGATGCGCAGCGATCCGGCGACCGGGGCGGCCCCGGCCATGGCTCAGCCGATCTCCGCCAGCACGTGTTCGGCCGAGGAGACGCGGAATTCGCCCGGCGCTTCGACGAACAGCTGCTTGACCACGCCGTCCTCGGCGTAGAGCGCGAAGCGCTTGGCGCGCAGGCCCATGCCATAGCCGGTGGCGTCGAGTTCCAGGCCGAGTGCCCGGGTGAAGTCGGCGTTGCCGTCGGCGAGCATGGACAGTCCGTCCGGGACGTGCTGGTCCTGCGCCCAGGCCTGCATCACGAACGGGTCGTTGACCGACAGGCAGGCGACGTCGATGCCCTTGTCGCGGAACGAACCGAAGTGCTCGACGAAGCCGGGCAGGTGCTTTTCCGAACAGGTCGGGGTGAACGCCCCCGGGACCGCGAACAGTACCGCGCGGGCGCCGCCGAGGACCGCGCGCGACTGCACGGGTTCGATCTCCGCGCCGACGCGCTGGACCACGGTGTCGGGGAGGGTGTCGCCGATCTGGATGCTCATGCAAGGTACCTGCTTGGGGGAGGCGGGAGCCTGGCAGTGTAGGCGCTGCAGCGTGAAGGCCCATCGTCCGTTGGTCATGACCGGCTTGAAAGCGGGCCGCGCCGTGCCTACCTGTGTGATGACCTCGTTTTCGCGGCGGATCGGTAGGATGGGTGCCTCGGGATGCGCCCGGCCGCCGCCGCGCATCGACGGATTTTGGAACCCCGGTCGCCGCCGCTCGCGGCCGGCCGGCATGGGAGACCCGGATGCAGTTCAAGGATTACTACCAGATTCTCGGCGTCGAGCCGGGCGCGGGCGACGCGGAGATCAAGACCGCCTACCGGCGCCTTGCCCGCAAGTACCACCCCGACGTCAGCAAGGAAGACGATGCCGAGGAGCGCTTCAAGGCGGTCAACGAGGCCTACGAGGCCCTGCGCGACCCCGAAAAGCGCAAGGCCTACGACCAGTTGCGCGCGCGAGGCTACCGCCCGGGCGACGAAGTGCAACCGCCGCCCGGCGGCTTCGGCGGCGGCGGTTACGGTGGCGTCGACTTCGAGGAGATCTTCGCCGGCGGTGGCGCAGGCGGTGGCTTCAGCGATTTCTTCGAGGGCCTGTTCGGCCGCGGCCGCCGACCCGGTGGCGCGGGACCCGGGCCGGGTCCGGGCATGGGCCGCGGGCCGGCGCCGCCGCGCGACACCCGCGCCAAGCTGGCGGTGTCGCTGGAGACGGTCTACACCGGCAACAGCGTAAGGATCTCGGTCAACGACAAGACCCTCGACGTGCGCGTGCCCAAGGGCATCCGCGAGGGCCAGGTGATCCGCCTCGCGGGGCAGGGCGGTGCGGGCGACCTGCTGCTGGAAATCGAATACGCCGCGCATCCGCAGTTCGAGGTCGACGGCCGCAACGTCATCCATGTGCTGCCGCTGGCCCCATGGGAGGCCGCGTTGGGCGCGACGCTCAGCGTGCCGACCCTGGGCGGTGCGGTGGAGCTGAAGATCCCGCCCGACTCCGAAGCCGGGCGCAAGCTTCGCCTGCGTGGCCGCGGTCTGCCCGGCAGCCCCGACGGCGACCAGATCGTCGAACTGGAAGTGCTTGCGCCACGGCCGGCCACCGACGCCCAGCGCGAGGCCTACGCCACCCTGCGCGATGCCTTCGGCGAGGACTGGCGCCGCGCCTGAGCCGGTAGCCGGCAACGAAAAAGCCCCGGCCTGGCCGGGGCTTTTCCGTGTCGGAGGAAGGCGACGCTCAGTTGGGGATCAACTGGCCGATGACTTCCGCCAGGTCGTTCTCGCTGAAGGGCTTGGTGATGTACGCCTTGGCGCCCTGGCGCATGCCCCAGACGCGGTCGGTGTCCTGGTCCTTGGTCGTCACCAGCACCACGGGGATGTGCTTGGTGGTCGCGTCCCTGCAGATCGAACGGGTCGCCTGGAACCCGTTCAGGTTGGGCATCACCACGTCCATCAGGACGAGGTCGGGCAGCTCGCGCTTGGCCGCCTCCACGCCGGCGGCACCGTCTTCGGCGGTGACCGCATCGTGGCCCAGCTTTTCGACAATGCGACGAATGCCCATCAGCTGGGACGGAGAGTCGTCGACGATCAGGATACGCGCCATGGTGTTCCCCCAATAACCTGAAGACGATTGTATCCGGGGCGGGGCACTCCGCAAGTTCATTCGCGCCAAAATCGACCGGCGGGCGCTCAGGCCGCCTGGAAGTCCACCAGGGTACGACCGAACGAACCCCCTTCGAGCATGGTGTCGAACACCCCGGGGAGGCCGTCCAGGCCGACCACGCGGGTGCAGATGCGGTCCAGGTGCCGCGGCTTCCAGTCGCTGGCCAGGCGTTGCCAGACCGTCTCGCGGATGTCGCGGGCGGTCCCTGCCGAGGCCACGCCCAGCAGCGACACCCCGCGGATGATGAAGGGCATCACGGTGGTGTCCAGCGCGTGGGTGGCGGCCAGCCCCGCGCTGGCGACGTTGCCGTAGGGGGCGGTCTGGGCCAGCAGGCTGGCGAGCATGGGCCCACCGACGTTGTCGAGGCCGCCGCCGAAGCGGGTGGACTCCATTGGCCGGGTGGTCGCCAGCGCGTCGCGCCCGACCACCTCGGTGGCGCCGATCGCCTTGAGGTACTCGGCCTGGTCGGTCTTGCCGCTGACGGCATGGACCTCGAAGCCCGCGCGGCTGAAGATGTCCAGCGCCAGCGAGCCCACCCCACCGGTGGCCCCGGTGACCGCGAGCGGGCCCAGCCCGGGCGTCTGCCGGTTCTCGGTCATCCGCAGCAGGGCCAGCGCGGCGGTGAAGCCGGCAGTGCCCAGGACCATGCTCTCGCGCAGGTCCAGGCCGTCGGGCAGCGCGATGACCCATTGGCCCTCCAGCCGGACGTATTCGGAGTACCCGCCGTCGCGCGTCTCGCTCAGCCCGCAGCCGGTGGTCAGCACCGCGTCGCCCTCGCGGAAGCGCGGATCGCTCGACGCCACCACGTGCCCGGCCACGTCGATGCCGCCGACCAGCGGGAAGCGTCGCAGGATCTTGCCCTTGCCGGTGCCGGCCAGCGCGTCCTTGAAGTTGACCGACGAATAGGCGCTCTTGACCACGACCTCGCCCGGCGACAGGTCGTCGAGCGACAGGCGCTCGATGCCACTGCGGTAGCCCTGGTCGTCGTCGTGGATGCGGAAAGCGTTGAATTGCGTGGGGAGGGTCATGCTGGTGGTCCTGGAAATGCGAGGCGCTGCAGAGGGCTCATGCAGCGGGTCGGGACGGAGCCTCGTGTCGCTGGCGTTCGGGGGCACTTTACCAGCCATGGGACTGGAGCGAATCTCGCATGAGCGGGCCATGGGCTTTCGCTTTTTGCCTTTGATCGTCATCCCAGCGAACGCTGGGATCCAGCCTTTGCATTGGACTTGACGCCGCGGCCCGGCGCAGCGCGCCGGGCATTCAGCAACACCGCGATGCACTGCTTGCGTGCCTGCTAGAGAAGTGTGGGGTACAGGTCCAGCCACCGCGGATTGCATTCCTCGATCAGCTGGATCTTCCATTCGCGCCGCCAGGCCTTGATGGTTTTCTCCCGTTGGATGGCGGGCGCCATGCTCTCGTGAGATTCGAACCACACGAGGTCATGGACACCGTACTTCCGCGTGAAACCCTCTGTCACGTCGTTCCGGTGCTGCCAGACACGAGTGAGAAGGTTTGAAGTCACCCCCACGTAAAGCGTGCCGTGGTGGTCGCTGGCCAGCATGTACACACAAGGGTGCTTCATGGCTCCCTCCTTGGAGACCTGTCGTCGACAGACGCGACGATAGCACTCGACGCGAAACAAGGTGGAACGAATGGCTGTGGCCAGTGGAGGAGCAAGAGCTGGATCCCAGCGTTCGCTGGGATGACGGGACATTCGCTTGGCCAGCCTCTGCCTTTGCCTTTGCCTTTGTCCTTGTTTTTGTTTCTTTCCTTTGCCTTTGTTCTTGCCTTTGCTTCTGCTCTTGATCGTCATTCCAGCGAACGCTGGGATCTAGCCTTTGCATTAGACTTGGCCCCCGGCCCGGCGCGGCGCGCCGGGCGTTCGGCAAGACCGCGCGGCGGTGCCGCGCAAACGGCCTTGCCTCACCCCAGCGAACGCTGGGATCCAGCCTGAGGCGGGCGCTTGGGCGACCGATGAAAATGCGTGCGTGCGGCGAGGTTCGAACCCGCACCGCCTCAACGCAGCGAACCGCGCCGCTTTTCGTCCATCCATTTGTCCGCCTGCGCCGGGCGGTAGTCCTGCATCCACGCGAGCATGGCGTCGAGGTCGTCGCCGTGCCACAGGTCGGCGCGCTGGTCGGGGTGCAGGAAGCGTTCGTCGACCATGCGGTCGATCATCGCCACCAGCGGCGCGTAGAAACCCTCGACATCGAGGAAGGCGCAGGGTTTGTTGCCGATCCCCAGCTGGCGCCAGGTGAGCATCTCGAACATCTCGTCCAGCGTGCCGAAGCCGCCGGGCAGGGCGACGAAGCCGTCGGCGATGTCGAACATGCGCGCCTTGCGCTCGTGCATGTTCGCCACGATCTCCAGACGGGTGACGCCACGGTGCGCGACTTCCCAGCCGACCAGCTGCTCCGGGATCACACCGGTGACCTCGCCACCGGCCTCGAGCACCGCGTCGGCGACGGCGCCCATCAGGCCGACGTTGCCGCCACCGTAGACCAGGCCGATGCCATCGGCGGCCAGGCGCGTGCCCAGGGCGATGGCGCGTTCGGTGTAGGCGGGTCGCGAACCGGAGTTCGATCCGCAATAGACGCAGAGCGTGCGTGGTTTCATTCGGCCTCCAACAGCATGATCCCGGACATGCGGTGCATGGCATCGCGCTGCTTCGCCGACTGCAGGTGCGAAAGCAGTTGCCACATCCATGCGCCGCGCATGGTGCGCTTCAGGCGCAGGGCCTCCGCCCAGGTCGAGCGGAACGCCAGTTCGCGCCAGCCCAGGGGCGCGAAGAAGCCGGTGTTCTCCTCCGGCCCGAAGCGGAAGGGCGCGTTGCCCTGCTGCAGGTTGCGCTGCCAGTTGCGCGCCAGCATCCGCAGCAGCCTTGGCGAGGCCAGGTCGCTCAGCCACAGGGTGCCCTGGCCGAGGGTATGGATCTCGCGCGCGAGTTCGGCGACCTGTTCGCTCTCCAGGTAGACCAGCAGGCCCTCGGTGATCGCCAGCACCGGGCCGTGGCCCAGGGCGCGGGCGATGGCCGCGCGTCGCGGACCGGCTTCGCGCAGGTCGGCGGCGATGAACTCGACCTCGCAGCGCGGGGTCTCGCCGGCCATGTGGCCGCGGAAGTACTCGACCATGTCCGGCAGGTCGACGTGCAGCCAGCGCAGGGTCGGCGGCAGGTCCAGGCGCCAGGGGCGGGCATCGAGGCCGGCGGCGAGGTTGAGGACGGTGGTCACGCCGTCGTCGATCGCCGCGAGCAGCAATTCGTCCATGACGGCGGTGCGCACCACCATCGGCCAACTCATCGACGTGCCCTTGGGCATCGAGCGGACGATCGCCTCGCCGCGTTCGCCGCCCAGGCGGCGGGCAAAGGGGTCGCGGAAGTGCGCGTCGGGCCGCTCGCTTTCCATCGCCCGGTAGATCGCGACCCATAGCGCGGTGTCGGACACGTTTCGGATCGGGCGGGGGTCGGACATCGCGAGGGCCTCGAATGACGAAGCCGCCTGCGGCGCTGGACGTCGAGGCGGCTTCGTGGGGTCGCGTCCGGAGCGAGGCTCCGGACGGGCTCAGTTCGCCTTGTGGATGGCGCGCTTGTCCACGGCCATCGCGGCGTCGTGGATGGCCTCCGACAGGGTCGGGTGCGCGTGGCAGATGCGCGCCAGGTCGTCGGCGGAGCCCTTGAACTCCATCGTCAGCACGCCTTCGTGGACCAGCTCGGAGACGCCCACGCCGACCAGGTGCATGCCCAGCACGCGGTCGGTCTCGGCATGCGCGATGACCTTGACGAAGCCGGCCGGCTCGCCCATCGCCACCGCGCGGCCGATCGCCGCGAACGGGAAGCTGCCCGCCTTGTACGGCGTGCCTTCGTCCTTGAGCTGCTTCTCGGTCTTGCCGACCCAGGCGATCTCCGGCTCGGTGTAGATCACCCACGGGATGGTGTCGAAGTTGACGTGGCCGGGCAGGCCGGCGATCAGCTCGGCGACCGCGATGCCTTCCTCGAAGCCCTTGTGCGCCAGCATCGGGCCGCGCACGCAGTCGCCGACCGCCCAGACGCCGTCGACGCCGGTATGGCAGTGCTCGTCGACCTCGACCAGGCCGCGCGCGTCGAGCTTAACGCCGGTGTCGTCGGCCAGCAGGTTCTTCGTGGCGGCGCGACGGCCCACGGCCACCAGCAGCTTGTCGACGACCAGGCTCTGCTCGCCCTTGGCGTCGGTGTAGGTCAGGTGCACTTCCTTCTTCTTGCCCTTGCCCTTGACCTCGGCCTTGCTGACCTTCGCACCCAGCTGGATGTCCAGGCCCTGCTTCTTGAACTCGCGGGCGGCGGCCTTGGCGACCTCGGCGTCGGCGGCGGCGAGGAAGTCCGGCAGGGCTTCGAGGATCGTCACCTCGGCGCCCAGGCGCTTCCAGACGCTGCCCAGCTCCAGGCCGATCACGCCGGCGCCGATCACGCCCAGGCGCTTGGGCACCTCGGTGAAGTCGAGCGCGCCGACGTTGTCGACGATGGTGTCGCCGTCGAACTTCGCGAAGGGCAGTTCGATCGAATCCGAGCCCGCCGCGATGATCACGTTGGTGCCCTTGAGCTCGACTTCGCTGCCGTCGTGCTGCTTGACCTTGACGACATTGCCCTTGTGCAGGGTGCCGAAGCCATGGAACGGGGTGACCTTGTTCGCCTTGAACAGCATCGCGATGCCGCCGGTGAACTGCTTCACGATCTTGTCCTTGCGGCCGACCATCGCCTCGACGTCGATCTTCGCGTCCTTGAAGCTGATGCCGTGGTCGCCGAACAGGTGGCCCATGTTCCAGAACTGGCGCGAGGAGTCGAGCAGCGCCTTGGACGGGATGCAGCCCACGCGAAGGCAGGTGCCGCCGAGGGCGGGCTTGCCGTCCTTGCCGAGCGCGGCGTCGATGCACGCGGTCTTGAGGCCGAGCTGGGCGGCGCGGATGGCGGCGTGGTAACCGGCCGGGCCGGCGCCGATCACCACCACGTCGAATGTCTGCTGTTCGCTCATTGCATGGGTTCCTGCTTTTTTCTTCTCCCCCCGGGAGAAGGTGCCCGGAGGGCGGATGAGGGGTCGGCGAAGCGGCGTTGCCACGAGCGCCATGAAGCATGTGGGGCCAGGCAAGGGATGGTGGGAGCCGCGACGCGATCGCCCCTCACCCCAACCCCTCTCCCGGTGGGAGAGGGGCTTGAAGCACTACATGCCCAGCAGCATGCGGTGCGGGTTCTCGAGCTGGTTCTTGATGTCGACCAGGAACAGCACCGCGTCCTTGCCGTCGATGATGCGGTGGTCGTAGCTCAGCGCGATGTACATCATCGGCGCGGCGACGACCTGCCCGTTCTCCACGATCGCGCGCTCCTTGATGGCGTGCATGCCGAGGATGGCGGACTGCGGCGGGTTGACGATCGGGGTCGACATCAGCGAGCCGAAGGTGCCGCCGTTGGTGATGGTGAAGGTGCCGCCCTGCAGGTCGTCCAGCGAGAGCTTGCCGTCGCGCGCCTTGGTCGCGAAGTCGGCGATGCCCTGCTCGACCTCGGCGAAGCCCATGCGCTCGACGTTGCGCAGCACCGGCGTGACCAGGCCCTTGTCGGTCGACACCGCGATCGAGATGTCGGCGTAACCGTGGTAGATGATGTCGTCGCCGTCGACCGAGGCGTTGACCGCCGGGTGGCGGGCGAGGGCGTTGGCGGCGGCCTTGGCGAAGAAGCTCATGAAACCGAGCTTGATGCCGTGCTCCTTCTGGAAGGCCTCGCCCAGCTGCTTGCGCATGGCCATGACCTTGCCCAGGTTGACCTCGTTGAACGAGGTCAGCATGGCGATCGATTCCTTCGACTGCATCAGGCGCTCGGCGATGCGCTTGCGCATGCGGGTCATCGGCACGCGCTCTTCCGGACGCGCGCCGCCGGCCTGGCCGACGCCGCCGTTGCGGGCGTAGTTGAGCAGGTCTTCCTTGGTCACCGCGCCGCGACGGCCGGTGCCCTCGACGCCGGCCGGGTCGATGCCCTGGCTGACGGCGGTGAAGCGCGCGCCCGGCGGCAGGTCGTCGGTCTTGCCGGCGGCCTTCGGCGCGCTGGCCCTGGCGGCCTCGGCCTTGGGCTGAACCGGCTTGGCGTCGGCCTCCTGCTTGCGGGCCTCCTGCTCGGCGCTCTTGCTCTGCGCGGGCGGCGCGGCCTCGGCGGCGGCGCCTTCCTCGACCAGGCCCAGGATCTGCTCGCTGGTGACGGTGTCGCCCTCGTTGAACTTGATCTCCTTGAGCACGCCGTCGACCGGCGAGGGCACTTCGAGCACGACCTTGTCGGTCTCGAGGTCCACCAGGTTCTCGTCGCGCTTCACCGCGTCGCCCGGCTTCTTGTGCCAGGTGGCGATGGTGGCGTCGGAGACGGACTCGGGCAGTACCGGAACTTTGATCTCGGTGCTCATGGGGCGGGCATCCTGGATTGCGTAGATGGAATGTCGTGTGGCGGGGGATGGGACGCGGGCCGGGCCCGCGTCATTCGGGGCTGGCGTCGCCCTGCAGCGGGTTGGTCAGCGCATCGGCGACGAGCTGGGCCTGCTCGGCGACATGGTCGGCATAATGCCCCGCCGCCGGTGAAGGCGAGCGCAGGCGGCCGGCGTAGTGGAGCGCCTGCTTGCCCTGCAGGCAGTGCGTCAGGTGGTGGCGGATCTGGTACCACGCGCCCTGGTTCTGCGGCTCTTCCTGGCACCAGACCACGTCGGTGGCCTTGCCGAAGCGCTTGAGCTCGGCCGACAGCAGCTCGCGCGGGAACGGGTAGAGCTGCTCGACGCGCACGATCGCGACGTCGTCGAGTTCGTCCTTGCGCGCCTGCTCGAGCAGGTCGTAGTAGACCTTGCCGCCGCAGACCACCACGCGCTTGACCTTCTTCGGGTCGGCGTCGTTGTCCGGGATGAGCTGCTGGAACCCGCCCTTGGCCAGCTCGTCCAGCGTCGACACGGCCAGCTTGTGGCGCAGCAGCGACTTGGGCGTCATGACCACCAGCGGCTTGCGCGTGGTCATGTGCATCTGGCGGCGGATCATGTGGTAGGCCTGCGCCGGCGTGGTCGGCGTGCAGACGATCATGTTGTCGAGCGCGCACAGCTGCAGGAAGCGCTCGAGCCGCGCCGAGCTGTGCTCGGGGCCCTGGCCTTCGTAGCCGTGCGGCAGGAACAGCGCCAGGCCGCACAGGCGGCTCCACTTGGCCTCGCCGGAGGACAGGAACTGGTCGATCACGACCTGCGCGCCGTTGGCGAAGTCGCCGAACTGGGCTTCCCAGATGTCCAGCGTCATCGGGTCGGTGGTCGAGTAGCCGTACTCGAAGCCCATCACCGCCTCCTCGCTGAGCAGCGAGTCGATGATGGTCACGTCCGAGGGCGTGTCCACCAGCCGGCGCAGCGGCAGGATGTACTCGTCGGTGGTCTGCTCGTGCAGGATCGCGTGGCGGTGGAAGAAGGTGCCGCGGCCGCAGTCCTGGCCGACCAGGCGCAGCTTGTAGCCGTCCTCGAGCAGGGTCGCGTAGGCGAGGTTCTCGGCGAAGCCCCAGTCGCCCGACAGATCGCCGGCGGCCATCTTGCGACGGTCCTCGTAGATCTTGGCCACGCGCGGATGCAGCTTGACCTCGTCGGGGATGTCGTTGATCACCCCGGCGAGGCGGCGCAGCTCCTTGCCGTCGAAGGTGGTGTCGACCGGGTCGCTGAGCTTGCCCTTGAGGAAGGTCGGCCAGTCGATGGTGAACTCGTCGGACTTGGTCTCGGCCAGCTCGGTGGCGACTTCGCCGGCGTCCAGGCGGTCGCGGCAGGCGTCGACCAGGGCCTGGGCCTCGTCCGCGCTCACCGTGCCCTCGGCGACCAGGCGCTCGGCGTACATCGTGCGCGGCGTCGGGTGCTTGCGGATCTTCTGGTACATCAGCGGCTGGGTGGCCGCCGGCTCGTCGGCCTCGTTGTGGCCGTGGCGGCGGTAGCAGACCAGGTCGATGACCACGTCGCGGCCGAAGGTGTTGCGGAAGTCCAGCGCCAGCTCGGCGCAGAAGACCACGGCCTCCGGGTCGTCGCCGTTCACGTGCAGCACGGGCGCGCCGACCATCTTGGCGACGTCGGTGCAGTACAACGTGGAGCGCGCGTCCTGGCGGTCGCTGGTGGTGAAGCCGACCTGGTTGTTGATGACGATGTGCACGGTGCCGCCGACCGCGAAGCCGCGGGCCTGCGACATCTGCAGCAGCTCCATCACCACGCCCTGGCCGGCGAACGCGGCGTCGCCGTGCATCAGTACCGGCAGCACCTGCGCGCGGCCGTTCTCGCCGCGGCGGACCTGGCGCGAACGCACGCTGCCGGCGACCACCGGGTCGACGATCTCCAGGTGGGAGGGGTTGAACGCCAGCGCCAGGTGCACCGGACCGCCGGGCGTGGCGATGTCGGCCGAGAAGCCCATGTGGTACTTCACGTCGCCGGTGTGGGCGCGGTCGTCCTGGACGTGCTCGAACTTGCCTTCGAACTCGTCGAACAACTGGCGCGGCGGCTTGCCGAGCGTGTTGACCAGCACGTTGAGGCGGCCGCGGTGGGCCATGCCCATGATGATGTCCTGCACGCCGTTGGAGCCGGCGCGGCGGATCATGGTGTCCATCAGCGGGATCAGCGCGTCGCCGCCTTCCAGCGAGAAGCGCTTCTGGCCCACGTACTTGGTGCCCAGGTAGCGTTCCAGGCCTTCGGCGGCAGTCAGGCGCTCGAGGATGCGCTTCTTGTCCTCGCTGCTGCGGCCGTACTTGCCGCCGGCCTTCTCCAGGCGCTCGTACACCCAGCGGCGCTGCTCGGCGTCGGAGATGTGCATGAACTCGGCGCCGATGGGGCCGGTGTAGGTCGCCTTGAGCAGGTCGAGCAGGTCGCCCAGCTTCATGCGTTCCTTGCCGGCGACGCCGCCGGTGCTGAACTCGGCCGGGAAGTCGCTCTTGTTCAGGCGGTGGAACGGCAGGTCCAGGTCCGGCGCGTCGGGCTTCTCGAACAGGCCCAGCGGGTCGAGTTCGGCGGCGAGGTGGCCGCGCGACCGGTAGGCGGTGATCAGGCGGCCGACCGAACGCTCGCGTTCGTCGCCCATCCCGGAAGCGGCGGCGCCGCGGGCGGCGCGTCGGCCGGCCTCGGCGATGCTGTCGAGCACGGCCGAGTGCGGCACGTCCCCGGCCTCGCGGCCCTTGAAGTCATCGAAGTAAGCCTTCCATTTGGCCCCGACGCTGTCGGGATCGACCAGGTACTGCTCGTACAGGTCTTCGATGTAGGCGGCGTTTGCGCCGAGCTGCGACGACTGGGAAAACTGCTTTAGGAGGCTATCCACGATGGCATCGGGAAACTCTAGGGGAGGGGGGCAGCCCGCGTCGAACGCGTGCGGAGACATTAACGGGGGCCAAGACACGGAATTATAACGTTAGCCGGGGGGGCTTCGGCCACCACCCTTATGTCGAATGGGGTCGATGGGCGGTCGCGGGTTAAGCGGGGCTCAGAGTCCGAGCGCCCGGAATTCGCTGCAGGGCCGGGCGCGCTCCCAGATTTCCTGGAACGCGGCACGCAGCTGGCGGACCCGGGCGGGGTCGTCGATGCGGGTTTCGCCGTCCACGCGGTGTCCCAGCGGGCGGTAATACCAGCCGCCGCGGTCGTTGAAGGCGTAGGCGCCGGCGAAATTGAGGTCCACCGGCTCCTCGATCACGCGAAACGCGATCGCCGAGGAACGACGCTGGCCGAGGCTGATCAACGGCGACAGCGCGTCCTGCGCGGCCTTGGGGTCGCGCAGCAGGACGCGCAGCTCGCCGCCGTCCTGCAGGAATCGGCGGATCGCTTCGATGACCTCCGGGCGGTCGAGCAGGCCGGGGTCGAGCTCGCGGGTATGCAGGCACAGCTCGCGCCGGGCCCGCGCGACCAGGCCCAGCAGCGCCGCGCGGGCGGCCTCGAAGCCCTCGACCGGCGTCGGCACGCCGAGGGAGCGGTGCATGTCCTGGTGGACGATCCCGGCTTCCTCGAAGCGCGGGCCGCGCGGCAGGAAACCGTGGCGGCTGTAGAAGGCGATGGCGTCGGCCTGCGCGTGCAGGCTGACCGACGGCCAGCGGTGCGCGCGTGCCTGTTCCAGCAGGGCCTCGAGCATGGCTTCGCCGACGCCCTGGCCCCGATGCCCGGCCAGCACCGCCATGCGGCCGATGCGGCGCTCGGGGGTCAGGCGGCCGGTGCCGATGGGCCGGCCCTCGGCATCGCGCGCCAGCACGTGGTCGCACTGGGGGTCCATGGCGTCGAGCTCGAGGTCCAGTGGCACGCCCTGTTCCTGGACGAAGACCGTCTCGCGCACGCTGCGCAACTCGGGCAGGGCGCTGGCGTAGTCGACGGCCTCGACGCGGAAGGCGGGTGCGGAATCGCTCATGCGGATCAGGCCTCGTCGTCCTCGGTGAGCAGATGGTAATGGCCATCCTGGAGGAGTTCGAACACGCGGTCCTGGCCCGCCTGCGACAGCGTCGCGTAGGTGGTGCCGTCGAGACGGGCGTTGTTGGCGATGACCGAGGCGTCGGCCGCGTCCACGTCGGCCGCCTGGCCATTGACGAACAGGCGCGCCGGGCCGCCGGAGGCACCGCGCCGCCAGGCCATGCGCGACCACGGATGGCGGGCGAGAGTGGCGCCGTTGCGCAGGTCCCACTCGACCTCGATCCGCGATCGCGACGGGCCGCCGGCCATGACCTCGCCCGCGCTGCGGTAGAGCGTGATGAAGCGGCCGAACCAGTCGCCCAGGCGCTCGGGGTCGTTCATCCGCAGCATGTTCAGCGCTTCGACCGCGCGGTCCATCGCCGCGGCGTCGATCTCGGCCGGATCGGCCGGCGGCGCAAGGTCGGGGTCGCGGTAGCGCAGGCGCTCGTCGGCCTCGGCCGCAAGCGTGTCGACGAAGTCGCCCAGCAGCTCGGCGGCCGAAGGCGCGCGCATGCCGACCGAAAACGTGAGGCAGGCATCCTCGGCGACGCCGTGGTGGGGCACGCCCGGCGGCAGGTAGAGCATGTCGCCCGGACCCAGCACCCAGTCGTGGGTGGGGGTGAACTCGCGCAGCAGCTTCAGCTCCACGTCGTGGCGGAAGTCCAGCGGCGGCGCGTCGCCGGCATCGATCTGCCAGCGCCGGTGGCCCTGCGCCTGCAGCAGGAACACGTCGTACTGGTCGACATGGGCGCCGACCGAGCCCCCGGGGGCGGCGAAGGAGACCATGATGTCGTCGATGCGCCAGCGCGGCAGGAAGTCGAAATGCGCGAGCAGCGCGGCGACGTCGGCATCCCATTTGTCGACGTCCTGCACCAGCAGGGTCCAGTCCTGGTGGGGCATGCCGGGGAACTCGCCCTCGTCGAACGGCCCGGTGCGCACCTGCCAGCGGTCCGCCGCGCGGTCGTGGCTGACGATCCGCGAGAGCGCGGCTTCCTCGCAGGCCAGGCCGGCGAGGTCCTCGGGTTCCAGCGGCGAGACGAAGCCGGGGAAGGCATTGCGCAGCAGCAGCGGGCGCTTTTGCCAGTAGTCGCGCAGGAACGTCGCCGCGGGCATGCCCAGCGGCGGCTGCCGGCGTGCGTCGACCTCGATCGGCGGCGCCGCGACGCGCTTGCGCGCACCGGTGGCGGTGGGGCGGGGCTTGGGGCTCATGGGAGGATCTCGTCGTAGCCGCGGCCGAGGAACTGCAGCAGGCACCAGCCGTGGCCGAAGGGGTCGGCGATGGTGGCGATGCGGCCCCAGCGGGCTTCGCGGATGTCGCCCTCGCGGGTGGCGCCGGCGGCGAGCGCGCGGTCGAGGGCGGGTTCGAGCGCGTCGACCACGACGTCGACGTGCAGGGGCGTCCAGTGGCGGTCGTAATCGCGCGCGCGCGACGCGGCGCCTGTGCTGCCGGCGGCCTTGCGCAACAGGTAGACGGGGACCGCCGCGCCCAGCATCTCCACGCCGTCGTCGCCGAAGCGGCGTCCGGCGTGCAGGCCGAAGGCGGCAGCGTAGAAGGCCTCGGCCGTGGCGATGTCCGGCACGTCGATGTTGAGCAGCAGGTTCATGGTCGGACGTCCGGGGGGAGGCGGATCGCGCCGCGCGGGTGGGTCGGGGTGGCTCAGATCTCCCGGGCCAGGCGCTCGGCCAGGCCGGTGTAGCTGCCCGGGGTCATGTCGATCAACGGCTGCTTGGCCTCCGCCGGCAGGTCCAGGCCCTCGATGAAGGCGCGCATGGAGGCGGCGTTGATGCCCTGCTGGCCGCGGGTGAGGGCCTTGAGCTGTTCGTAGGGGTTGGGCAGGCCGTGACGGCGCATCACCGTCTGCACGGCCTCGGCCAGGACCTCCCAGGCGGCGTCCAGGTCCTCGGCCAGCCGCACCGGGTTGGCGCTGAGCTTGCCCAGGCCGCGCAGCAGCGCGTCGAAGCCGATCAGCGCGTGGCCGAAGGCGGTGCCCAGCGCGCGCAGGGTGGTGGAGTCGGTCAGGTCGCGCTGCCAGCGGCTGATCGGCAGCTTGGCCGCGAAGTGCTCGAACAGCGCGTTGGCGATGCCCAGGTTGCCTTCGGCGTTCTCGAAGTCGATCGGATTGACCTTGTGCGGCATGGTCGAGCTGCCCACTTCGCCGGCCTTCACCGCCTGCTTGAAGTAGCCCAGCGAGATGTAGCCCCAGATGTCGCGCGACAGGTCGATGCAGATCGTGTCGATGCGGCGCTGGGCGTCGCACAGCTCGGCGATGCCGTCGTGCGGCTCGATCTGGGTGGTGTAGGGCTGCCAGTTGAGCCCGAGCGAATGCACGAAACGCTCGGAGAAGCGCGGCCAGTCGACCTCGGGATAGGCCGCGACGTGCGCGTTGTAGTTGCCCACCGCACCGTTGATCTTGCCCGGCATGCGGGCCCCGGCCAGGGTCTCGCCCTGGCGCTGCAGGCGCGCGACGACGTTGGCGATCTCCTTGCCCACCGTCGTCGGCGACGCGGTCTGGCCGTGGGTGCGCGACAGCATCGGCAGCGCGGCATGCTCGTGCGCCATCGCGCGCAGCGTCTGGATCAGCTCGTCCAGCTTGGGCAGCAGCACGTGCTGGCGCGCCTCGTTGAGCATCAGGGCGTAGCTGAGGTTGTTGATGTCCTCGCTGGTGCAGGCGAAATGCACGAACTCCAGCGCCGGGCCCAGCTCGGCGTCGTCCTTCAAGCGTTCCTTGATGAAGTACTCCACGGCCTTGACGTCGTGGTTGGTGGTCGCCTCGATGGCCTTCACCGTCGCGGCGTCGTCGACCGACAACCCGTCGGCCAGCGCCCGCAGGCGCGCGGCGGCGGCATCGCCGAAGGGCGCCAGCTCGGTGATGCCCGGCTCGGCGGCCAGCGCGAGCAGCCATTCGACCTCGACCTTCACCCGCGCCTTGATCAGCCCGTACTCGGAGAAGATCGGCCTCAGGGCGTCGACCTTGCCGGCATAGCGGCCATCGAGCGGGGACAGGGCGGTCAACTGGGTCTGGACGGACATTGGCGGGACGGGATCGTGGGTTGGGCGCGCATTCTAACGCCGTCGGGCGGGCGGCGTGGTCGTGGGCCGTCTCACGGCCCGGGCACGCCGTCCCGGGTAGGCTGGGCGGATCGATCCAGGAGGACAGCATGGCCAGGCCCACCACCCGAACCGAACACGACAGCATGGGCGAGCTGCAGGTGCCCGCCGACGCCCTGTGGGGCGCGCAGACCCAGCGTGCGGTGCAGAACTTCCGCATTTCAGGGCGGCCGATGCCGCGCGGCTTCATCCGCGCCCTCGGCCTGGTCAAGGCGGCCGCGGCCGAGGTCAACGGCGGCCTGGGCCTGCTCGGCAAGACCACCGCCGCCGCGATCCGCAAGGCCGCGCTGGAGGTGGCCTCCGGCGCCCACGACGCGCAGTTCCCGGTGGACGTGTTCCAGACCGGCTCGGGGACCTCCAGCAACATGAATGCCAACGAGGTCATCGCCCACCTGGCGGCCGGTAAGCGCCTGAAGGTCCATCCCAACGACCACGTGAACCTGGGGCAGAGTTCGAACGACGTGGTGCCCACGTCCATCCGCGTGGCGGCCTGCCTGGCGGTGCGCGAGGACCTGCAGCCGGCCCTCGTCCATTTGCGGAAGACCGTCGAGCGCCGCGCCCGTGCCCTGGGGCGGGTCGCCAAGACCGGGCGCACCCACCTGATGGACGCGATGCCGCTGACCTTCGGCCAGGAGTTCGGCGCCTGGGCCTCGCAACTGGCCTCGGCCGAAGCGCGCATCGCCGACAGCCTGGTGCGCCTGCGCCGCCTGCCCATTGGCGGCACCGCGATCGGCACCGGCATCAATGCCGACCCGCGCTTCGCGCCGCGCATGGCGCGACAGCTGTCGAGTCTGTCCAGGCAGCGTTTCGAACCCGCCGCCGACCGCTTCGAAGGCATCGCCGCGCAGGACGACATCGTCGAGATGTCCGGACAGCTCAACGCGCTCGCGGTGGCGCTGATGAAGATCTCCAACGACCTGCGCTGGATGAACTCCGGTCCCCTGGCCGGCCTGGGCGACATCGAGCTGCCTGCCCTGCAGCCCGGCAGCTCGATCATGCCCGGCAAGGTCAACCCGGTGATCCCCGAGGCGGTGGCGATGGTCTGCGCGCAGGTCATGGGTCACCACACGGCGATCACCGTGGCCGGGCAGAGTGGCAACTTCCAGTTGAACGTGATGCTGCCGCTGATCGCCCTCGATCTGCTCGACGGCATCGGCCTGCTGTCGCGGGCGATGCGCCACTTCGCCGACGACGCGATCGATGGCCTCACGGTGCGACAGGCGCGGGTGGACGAGGCGCTGTCGCGCAACCCCATCCTGGTCACCGCACTCAACCCCATCATCGGCTACGAAAAGGCCGCCGCCATCGCCAAGCAGGCCTACAAGGAAGGCCGCCCGGTCCTGGACGTCGCCCGCGAGGCCACTGGCATGTCGACGCGGGAACTCAAGCGCCTGCTCGACCCGCTGGCGCTCACCCGCGGCGGCGTCCCGTCGCGCGACGGCGCCTGACCCCGTCCCACCCGGTGAATCCGCCCCGGCCCCATGCGACAATGTGCGCCACGGAAGTGTGGCCGAGTGGTTGAAGGCACCGGTCTTGAAAACCGGCAACGGGTCAAACCGTTCGTGGGTTCGAATCCCACCGCTTCCGCCATGATTGAGCGAGGGCGCTGGAAGATTCCAGAGCCTTCAATAGCGCCGGAGCCCATTCGTGGGATTCCCGGCCCGCAGTCGCAGACTGCGGGCGCTCGGCGCGGCGCGAGCCGGTGGCTCGCAAGCGGCCGCGTCTCGCCCCACCGCTTCCGCCATGATTGAGCGAGGGCGCTGGAAGGTTCCAGAGCCTTCAATAGCGCCGGAGCCCATTCGTGGGATTCCCGGCCCGCAGTCGCAGACTGCGGGCGCTCGGCGCGGCGCGAGCCGTTGGCTCGCAAGCGGCCGCGTCTCGCCCCACCGGGTTCGACGGACCGGCAAGACGCCGTAGGGTGCAATAAGCGAAGCGCATTGCACCATCGAATTTCGCCCAACCCGGGAGCACGCCTTCAAGGCGAAAAGCTGGATCCCAGCGTGCGCTGGGATGACGGTTCGAGCGGTATGGGCGGAGATTGGGTCGGTACGCGGGATCATGCGACGACGCCGTAGGATGGGTCGAGCCGCAGGCGATACCCATCATCGATCTTCCACCCGTCCGCAGGCGATGGGTTTTGCTTCGCGCTACCCATCCTACGAGGCTGCGCGCTTGCGAGGGTGCAATGCGCTTCGCTTACTGCACCCTGCGATGCCGGGATGACGGTTTGGCGGGCTGAGCGGGGTGTGGGCGCGTACGTTGGCTCGGGCAGTCACGCCGTAGGATGGGTCGAGCCGCAGGCGATACCCATCATCGATCTTCCACCCGTCCGCAGGCGATGGATTTTGCTTCGCGCTACCCATCCTACGAGGCTGCAGGCTTGGGCTTGAGACGGTGCAATGCGCTTCGCTTATTGCACCCTGCGATGCCGGGATGACGGTTTGGCGGGCTGAGCGGGGTGTGGGCGCGTACGTTGGCTCGGGCAGCCACGCCGTAGGATGGGTCGAGCCGCAGGCGATACCCATCGTCGTTCTTCCACACCTTCGCAGGCGATGGGTTTTGCTTCGCGCTACCCATCCTACGAGGCCTGCAGGCTTGGGCTCGAGACGGTGCAATGCGCTTCGCTTGTTGCACCCTACGATGCGACGCATCCCACGAGGCGGCCGGCGTGCGTGGTGGCTTCGCCGCAACGGTCTCAGGGGCGACCCTCGAAGGATCGCCCCTGTCATCGCTCGCTCAATGGCGGCTGCGGCCCTTGCCGGCGCGGTAGCCTTTCACTTCCTGGGCTTCCACGGCGAGGGTGAAACTGCGTTCCTCGCCGGGGTAGAGGGCGCCGACGCCGATCACCTGTCGGTCGATCTCCTCGCCGCGTTCGTTGCGGATCGACACGACCATCGAGTACTCCAGCGCGTTGTCGGTCGGCTGGGGTCGGATGGTGCCCTCCACGCGCAGGGGCACGGACCGCGCCAGCTTGGACGCGGCCGCGTCGGAGTCGAATCGCAGGTGGTGCTTGCAGGCCGGGCAGACGCTCGCACTCTCCAGGATCGTGGTCTTGCAGTGCGGGCAGGTACGCGTCGCGCCGGGCGAACCCGCGCGGATCGAGCTCATGAGCCGGAGCCGTTCTCCCCGGCGCTACCCTTGCCGTTGGCCTTGTGGCCGTCCTTGCCCCAGCCGAACTCGACCTGGCCGCGCATCTTGGAACCCGGTGCGACGGTGACGGAACCGGCCTTGATGTCGCCGACCATGGCACCGCTGTCGAGGAGCTCGACCCGCTCGGCGGCATCGATGTTGCCCTCGAGCTCGCCGGCGATGATCACCTTGCGCGCCTTGACGCCGCCGTTGAGCTTGGCGCCGACCTCGATGGTCAGGTCGCCCTGCACGTTGACGTCGCCCTTGAACTTACCCGCCAGGCGGACGTGGCCGGAGCCCTCGATCTTGCCTTCGATGGTCAGGTCGGACGCGATCACCGACTCCTTGCCCTCGCTGCCCGCGCTGCGGGTGGACGGCGTCGGCGTAGGGGCGGCGGCGGGCGTGCTGGCGGGCGCGGGGCTGCCGAACGAGGCCGGCTCGGCGCGCTTGTCCTGGGCACGCGGCACTTCCTGCGGCGGGGCGGGGGAATCGGACTTCTGGGACGTGGGCTGGTTGCCAAAAATAGCCATGGGGCGGATTTCCTCTGACGGGACTGGCCGACTGCACGAAACAGCTCGGACTTCCGAGGCTAGCACCCCGTCTTTACCGCTTTCGTGCGAGATGTCGCGATAACCGACAGCATTTCCGATGAACGGCGCATAGCGTGATCGGGATCGATCGCGTTGTCGACGGCATGCCGGGTCAGCGGCCGGGTTCGGCGCTGGCGCGCCATGGCAGGCGCAGGCGCAGCATCGGCCACCACGAGGCGCGCTGCCGCCAGGCATCGATCGACCACAACAGCAGGCCCGTCGCGGCCAGGCCGAGTCCCAGCGCCTTACTGCTGGTCGCGACGACGAGCGCTGCCAGCCCCGCGAGTCCCTTCAGGAAGGGGATCACCAGGATCAGCCGCCAGCCGCCGAAATTCAGGCGCAGCCCCGCTCGGCGGAAGCAGCGCACCAGGCCGGTCAGCGCGGCCAGGCTGCCGGCGGACATCGCCAGCGCGTCATGGGGTGCCGGCAGCAGCGAAAACAACCCGGTCAGGGCGGCCAGCAACGGCACCCAGAACAGGCGCAGCATCGGCCGGGCGGTGGGGCCCTCGTCCGGCGCCGACTGCCAGTTGAAATAGCCGGCGACCGCCACCCAGGCCTCCCAGGCTGCGTACAGGCCGAAGAGCGCGTAGCCGAAGGTCGCGGCGCCAAAGCCCGCCGCCGGCGCCAGGGTGGCGCGGCCGGGCAGGTCGCCGGTCAGCCAGTGCACCAGTCCGAACACCGTGCCCATGCAGGCAGCGGCGACCAGACAGCGCGCGAGCGCGACGAGGCGACGCGCCTTCGATTGCCGGCCGGCATCGCCGGCGGCGAGCCAGAATCGGGCCTGACGCAGGTCGATCAGGTCGCCGAGGCTGTCGAGGTCGCCATCGTCCAGTGCGAGCACCAGGTGGCGCATCTCCAGCGCGCGGCGCGAAGGTACCGAGAATGCCAGCACCTGCGCCCAGCGGAGGGGTCGGCGCAGCTGGCGCATCATCCTCAGGGCCGGTTCGTGGCGATCGTGGACCGGGCGGGCCTGGAAGATGCGGTTGCCCAGCGAGCGCTCGCGCCCAGGCTGCAGGTCGCGACGGAACCCCAGCCGGCTGCGCAGCTGCGCCAGCGCGTCGGGGTCGACCCCGCTCAGCACATGGTCGAGGTCGAAAAAGCCGAGCAGCGCGTCCAGGTTCTCCTCGGCCACGGGCGGGCTGCGCTCGTGGAGCTGGTTGAGGAGCCAGTAGCCCAGCTGGCCCTTGAGCTGCAGCGACCACAGGGCCGGTTGCGCCTCCAGCCAGCGGCGCACGTCGTCGGGTTCGCCGTGCACCAGTTGCTCGATGCAGCCCGCCAGGAAGGCGTCGGCATCGAAGGCTTCGAGCGCGGGTTCGACCGTGTCGTCGGTGACCTCGGCCGGGGCATCGGTCGACGCCCCGGCCGACGGGGTAGGCGGCGCAGGCGGAGGCGAGGGCTCGACTTCGGGTGGCGTTGCCTGCGCGTGCGCGGGGGCGTCGGCCTGCACCGCTGCCAGCGCGGCCTGGTAGGCGGCGTGCAGGCGCTGGAAACCCTCCGGATCGGTGTCGGGCCGGGTGGTCTTCAGGCGCGCCGCATAGGCGCGCTTGACCGTGCGGACATCGGCATCGGCGTCGAGGCCGAGTTCGGCGAAAGCCCACATCAGGCCTGCGCCTCCAGGTCGTCCATGGCCTCGTGCAATTGGCGACGATGCGCGTCCACCAGGGCCGTGTCCTGGGTCTCGAGCACGCTGCGGAAGCGCGCGATCCATTCCTGCAGCAGGTTGCGCTGCGCCAGGTGTTCCTCGTACAGGCGCTCGGCCCGTGCCAGCGCCTGCAGGTTCTCCTGCTGCTCGCGCGGGTGGACCTTCAGCGCTTCCAGGGCGGCGAGGCGTTCGCGGATCTCGTCCGCGCCCAGCAGGCCCGGGTTCTGCTCGAGCACCAGCTCGTGGACCTTGTCCGTGGCGTGTTCGCGGACCTCCACCTGCAGCAGGCCGTTCACGTCGTAGGTGAAGCGCACGGTCACGCCGCGCTGCTCGGGCGCGGCATGGGCGGCGATGGGGACGTTGATCTCGCCCAGCTTGATGTTGTTGGCCACCATCGGGCTCTCGCCCTGGTAGACATCGATCTGCAGCTGCTTCTGCTCGGCGCTCATCGGGTAGAAGTCGTCTTCGCGACTCACCGGCACCGTGCTGTTGCGCGGGATGATGGGGTGGAAGTAGCCATTGCGGACCTGGCCGTTGTCTTCGCGGCGCGACACCTGGGTGCCCAGGGTGTACGGGCAGACGTCGGTCAGGATGATCTCCTCCAGGCGCGCGTCGCGCGCCTTCAGGCCGGCCGCGACCGTCGCGCCCAGGGCCACCGCCTGGTCCGGGTTGACGTGGCGCAGCGGCAGCCGCCCGAACATCCGCGACACCAGCCGCGCCACCTGGGGCATGCGGCTCGCACCGCCGACCAGCACGATCTCGTCCAGCTGGCCCGGCTGCAGGCGGGCGTCGCGCATGGCGCGCTCCACCGGTGCGCGCATGCGCTGGATCAACGGCTCGCCGAGGCTGGAGAAGCGCGCTTCGTCGATGCGCCACTCCAGCGCGCGGCCCTGCAGGCTCACCTCGACCGATGCGCTGCCGTCCTGGCCGAGCGAGCGCTTGGCCTGTTCGAGCCGCCTGCGCAGCTGCGCCAGCTCGTGCGGGGCCAGGTCGCGCAGGGTGATGGCATGGTCCCGCACGAACGCCTCGACCAGTGCGTCGAGGAAGTCCTCGCCGCCCAGGTAGTTGTCGCCGGTGCTCGCATGCACCTCGACCACGCCGTCGAAGAGTTCCAGGATGGACACGTCGAAGGTGCCGCCGCCGAGGTCGAACACCAGGAAACGGCCTTCGCCCTCGCGGTCCTGCAGGCCGTATGCCAGGGCGGCCGCGGTGGGTTCGTTGACCAGTCGCTCGACCTTCAGCCCGGCCAGTTCGCCCGCCGTGCGCGTCGCCTTGCGCTGCGCGTCGGAAAAGTAGGCCGGCACGCTGATCACCGCTTCGCGGACCGGCTCGCCCAGCGCCGCCTCTGCATCGGCGACCAGCGAGCGCAGCACCATCGCCGAGAGCTCCTCCGGCCGGAAACCGCGGTCGCCGAGCCGGGTCTCGCGCGAGGAGCCCATCCAGCGTTTGAAGTTCGCGACCGTCCGCTGCGGGTGGCTGATCAGCCGCTCGCGGGCCGGCTGTCCCACCAGCACGCCGCTTTCGTCCACGCTTACCACCGAAGGCGTCAGGACGTCTCCCAGTGCGTTGGGGAACAGCTGGCTCCCCGTTTCCCCATACACGCCGACCAGCGAATGCGTGGTCCCCAGATCGATGCCTACGATCATCCCCTGCAAATCCCCCGATTGCCCAAGTCCAGTCGTCGTCGTGGTGGCCGGTGCTACATCCGGAACACACCGAAGCGGGTGCGGTCCTCGATCGGCGCGTTCAGGCTGGCCGACAGGCCCAGGCCGAGCACGCGACGGGTGTCGGCCGGGTCGATGATGCCGTCGTCCCACAGCCGCGCCGTGGCGTACCAGGGGCTGCCCTGGGACTCGTACTGGTCGCGGATGGGAAGCTTGAACGCCTCTTCCTCCTGGGCGCTCCACTGGCCGCCCTTGGCCTCGATGCCGTCGCGCCGCACGGTCGCCAGCACGCTGGCCGCCTGCTCGCCGCCCATCACGCTGATGCGCGCGTTCGGCCACATCCACAGGAAGCGGGCGCCATAGGCGCGGCCGCACATGGCGTAGTTGCCCGCGCCGAAGCTGCCGCCGATGACCACGGTGAACTTGGGTACGTGCGAACAGGCCACCGCGGTGACCATCTTCGCCCCGTCCTTGGCGATGCCGGCCTGCTCGTATTTCTTGCCGACCATGAAGCCGGTGATGTTCTGCAGGAACACCAGCGGGATGCCGCGCTGGTTGCACAGCTCGATGAAGTGCGCGCCCTTGAGCGCGCTCTCGGCGAACAGGATGCCGTTGTTGGCGACGATGCCGACCGGGTAGCCATGGATGTGGGCGAAACCGGTCACCAGGGTCTTGCCGTAGCGGGCCTTGAACTCCTGGAACTCGCTGCCGTCGACCACGCGCGCGATGACCTCGCGGATGTCGAAGGGCCGGCGCGTGTCGCGCGGCACGATGCCGTACAGCTCCTCGGCCGCGTAGCGTGGTTCGACGACCGGGCGCACCGTGACCGGCAGGGTCTTGGTGCGGTTGAGCGTGCCGACGATGTCGCGCGCGATCTCCAGCGCGTGGCGGTCGTCCTCGGCGAAGTGGTCGGCCACGCCGGAGACGCTGGTGTGCACGTCGGCGCCGCCCAGGGTCTCGGCATCGACCACCTCGCCGGTCGCGGCCTTCACCAGCGGCGGGCCGCCCAGGAAGATCGTGCCCTGTTCCTTGACGATGACCGACTCGTCGCACATCGCCGGCACGTAGGCGCCACCGGCGGTGCAACTGCCCATCACCACGGCGATCTGCGGGATGTTCTCCGCGCTCAGCCGTGCCTGGTTGTAGAAGATCCGCCCGAAGTGTTCCTTGTCGGGAAAGACCTGGTCCTGCAGCGGCAGGAACGCGCCGCCGGAATCGACCAGGTAGACGCAGGGCAAGCGGTTCTCGCGGGCGATCTCCTGCGCGCGCAGGTGCTTCTTCACCGTCATCGGGAAATAGGTACCGCCCTTGACCGTGGCGTCGTTGGCCACGATCACCACCTCCTGGCCCATGACCCGGCCGATGCCGCAGACCATGCCGGCCGCCGGCGCGGCGTCGTCGTACATGCCCTCGGCGGCAAGGGGCGCGATTTCCAGGAAGGGCGAGCCGGTGTCGAGCAGGGCGGTGATGCGATCGCGCACCAGCAGCTTGTCGCGCGCGGTGTGCTTCTCGCGGGCCTTCTCGCCACCGCCGCCGGCGGCACGGGCCAGGCGGGCGTCGAGCTCATCGACGAGGGCGCGATGGAAGGCGACGTTGTCCTGGAAGTCCTGCGAACGCGGGTCTAGCTGCGACTGGATGGCGGGCATCTTCTGTATCGATCCGTGAGAAGCAGCCTTGCATGATAGCCGGGAGGCGCGGCCAGTTCGCGCTTGCGCCCGGGGGCGGGGCATGGCAGGCGCGGTAGGGGCGGCGCGGCCTGTCGGATGGGGCGATGGGCATTGCTTTGCCGGGTCCATCCCGCGGTTGAGATGGGGTGGGGCGTCTGCGGCGGCCCATGGTGCAATGCGCATCGCTTGTTGCACGAGGCCTTTCCAACTCTCGGTGGGTGCGCTTTGCTTACCCGGGGGCGAGTCGCCTCTGCGGTTGCCTCGCGATCCTACGCGCCTCGTAGGATGGGTAGCGCGAAGCAAAACCCATCGCGCGTCGTGCGTGCAGCTTCGCGACGGTGGGTTTCGCCTTCGGCTCTACCCACCCTACATCGCCATCTGACGAACACGGTTGCTACGGCGGACCCACAGGCCGTCATTCCAGCGAACGCTGGAATCCAGCCTTTCGGGTGGCGGTCGTGCGCGCGCCTGCGGTGGCCATCGCTTCGCTCGACCCATCCTGTGGATGCGAGGGCCTGGGGCGTCTGCGGCGGCCCATGGTGCAATGCGCTTCGCTTGTTGCACGAGGCCTTTCCAACTCTCGGTGGGTGCGCTTTGCTTACCCGGGGGCGAGTCGCCTCTGCGGTTGCCTCGCGATCCTACGCGCCTCGTAGGATGGGTAGCGCGAAGGAAAACCCATCGCGCGTCGTGCGTGCAGCTTCGCGACGGTGGGTTTCGCCTTCGGCTCTACCCACCCTACATCGCCATCTGACGAACACGGTTGCTACGGGGACCCCCAGGCCGTCATTCCAGCGAACGCTGGAATCCAGCCTTTGGCGTGGCGTTTGAGCGCGCGCCGGTGGTGGGTGATGGGTATCGCTGCAGGTGGGCAGGGCACGCCCGCCATGAAATCTCGGGCAAAAAAAAGGCCGCGCGGTGCGCGGCCTTTCGTACAGCGGTGTCGACAAGCGATGGCTTAGTGCTTGTCGGCTTCGGCGTCGGCCTCGGCAGCAGCGGCCTCGGCGTCGTCGGCGATTTCCTGCGCCTTGTCGGCGGTCGCGTCGGCGGCCTCGGCAGTGGCGGCAGCAGCGTCGGCCTTGGCTTCGTTGGCAGCGGCGCGGGCTTCGGCGGTGGCGTCTTCCACGGCGTTGCCGACTTCGGCAGCAGCCTCGCCGGTCGCGGCGGCGGCGGCGTCAACGCTCTGGGAAGCGGCGTTGCCAGCGGCGTCGACGGCGTCGGCGGCAGCGGCACCGGCTTCCTGGGCGGCGGCTTCGGCTTCAGCCGCTTCGTTCTGGGCGGTCGGGGTTTCGTTCTTGCAGGCCGACAGGGCGAACACGGCGGCAGCGGCGAGGATGAAAAGCTTCTTGTTCATGGTGTCTCCAGATCGGTAAGGGCTGAGTCGATTAGAACGGACCTGCCGTCAATGCACTGTCGACAAAACTGAGCCGTGCGTGCGGGGGCATGATCGTAAAAACGCGGGACCTGAAACCAAGGAAGGGCCGTCGGCTGGCCGGCGGCCCTTCCCGGGACAATCAATGGACGCGATTAGTGCTCGGTGGCGTCCTGGATGTCTTCAGCCGCGTCCTTCGCGTCTTCGGCCGCGTCCTTCGCGTCCTCGGCGACGTTCTTGGCTTCGTCGGCCATGTCGGCGGCCACGTCGGCAGCCTCTTCGGTGCCGGCGGCGGCAGCAGCGTCGGCCGAGGTAGCAGCAGCCTCGGCAGCCTCGGCGGCCTGGTCGGCAGCAGCCTGGGCAGCGTCGGCGCCGATGTTGTCGCCGGTCTCGGCGGCAGCGGTGGCGGCTTCAGCGGCTTCGGTCGCGGCTTCGGAAGCGTCCGCAGCGGCGTTCTCGGCCTGCTGCTGGTTGGAGCAGGCTGCCAGGGCGAAGCCCAGGGCAAGGGCAAGCAGTGCCTTGTTCATGGTCATGATTCAAAATCCTCGTCGTTTAATTTTGGGCAACGCGCAGAAGCGCGCCGATAACATGATGACAAGCCGATTACGCGTGTCAAGCGGCTTGTGGGCTTCCGGCATGCGATCTTCAGCGAGGTGGACACCCTGTTAAGTTAATTATTGGTTAAGCGTTGTGAAGCTCGATCGCGATGGCAGTCGCTTCGCCGCCGCCGATGCACAGCGAGGCCACGCCGCGCTTGCCGCCACGCTTCTGGAGCGCATTCAGCAAGGTGACGATCAGTCGCGCACCGCTGGCGCCGATCGGGTGGCCCAGGGCCAGGGCGCCGCCGTGGACGTTCAGCTTGTCGTGCGGAATGCCGAGGTCCTTGATCGGCGCCATCGCCACGCAGGCAAAGGCCTCGTTGATCTCGAACACGTCCACGTCCTCGACCTTCCAGCCGGCCTTTTCCAGCACGTTGGAGATCGCCTTGACCGGCGCGGTCGTGAACCACTCCGGCGCCTGCGCATGACCGGCGTGGGCGACGATGCGCGCGACCGGGGCCAGGCCGCGACGGGCGGCTTCGTCGGCGCTCATCAGCACGGTGGCGGCGGCGCCGTCGGAAATCTTCGAGGAGGACGCCGCGGTCAGCACGCCTTCCTTGCCGAATGCGGCGCGCAGGGTGGGGATGCGCGACGCGTCGATCTTGCCGGGCTCTTCGTCGCTGTCGACCACGACCTCGCCCTTGCGGGTCTTGACCGTCACCGGGACGATCTCGTCCTTGAACACGCCGTCGGCCTGGGCCTTCTGCGCGCGCGCGGCGCTCTCGGCCGAATAGGCGTCCACGGCCTCGCGGTCCAGGCCGTACTCGGCGCAGGTGGCGTCGCCGAACACGCCCATCGCCTTGCCGTCGTAGGGGTTGGTCAGGCCGTCCCAGGCCATGTGGTCGAGGAACTCGGCGCTGCCGTAGCGGATGCCGGTGCGCGAGTTGTTGAGCAGGTGCGGCGCGTTGGTCATCGACTCCATGCCGCCGGCGACGACGACGCTGGCCGAACCGGCCTTGATCAGGTCGTGGCCCAGCATCACCGCCTTCATGCCCGAACCGCAGACCTTGTTGATGGTGGTGCAGCCGGCCGACGTCGGCAGGCCGGCGTTGAGCGCAGCCTGGCGGGCCGGGGCCTGGCCCAGGCCGGCCGGCAACACGCAACCCATGATGACCTCGTCGACCTGGTCGGCGGCGACGCCGGCCTGCTCGAGCGCGCCGGTGATGGCCGCGGTGCCGAGGGCGGGGGTGGGCACGCCGGTGAACTGGCCGAGGAAGGAACCGATGGCGGTGCGCTTGGCACCGACGATGACAACGTCACTCATGTGGGGACTCCTGCGAAGCGGGGGCGACCCGGGGGTCGATCCCCCGATTATGCGACCCGGTGCTGCACTGCGGCAAACCCGGGGCGGAAGGGGATGGGCGGCGCGCGCCGTGCCGTGTCGCGTCCATCATCGCGCGCGCCCGGCGACGCGCGCGTGACAGGCGCGCGGGGCGTCAGCTGTTGCCGTTGAACAGCTCGCGGCCGATCAGCATGCGGCGGATTTCGTTGGTGCCGGCGCCGATCGCGTACAGCTTGGCATCGCGCAGGATGCGGCCGGTGGGGTATTCGTTGATGTAACCGTTGCCGCCCAGCGACTGGATCGCTTCCAGCGCGACCTGCACGGCCGCCTCGGACGCGTGCAGCAGGCAGCTGGCGGCGTCGACGCGGCTCTTGTGGCCGGCATCGTAGTCGCGCGCGACCTGGTAGGCGAAGGCGCGGCTGGACTGCAGCGCGGTGTACATGTCGGCGACCTTCCCCTGCATCAGGCCGAAGGTGCCGATGGCCTGGCCGAACTGGCGGCGGTCGCGGACGTAGGGCAGGGCGATGTCGAGCGCGCACTGCATCAGCCCCAGTGGGCCGCCGCTGAGCACCAGGCGCTCGGTGTTGAGGCCGCTCATGAGGACCTTGACGCCGTTGTTGACTTCGCCCAGCACGTTTTCGGCGGGAATCTCGCAGTTGTCGAACACCAGCTCGCAGGTGTTGGAGCCGCGCATGCCCAGCTTGTCGAGCTTCTGCGCCGTCGAGAACCCCTTCATGCCGCGCTCGATGATGAAGGCGGTCATGCACTTGGAGCCCAGCTCGCGGCTGGCGGTGCGCATGTAGACGATGAGGACGTCGGCCTCGGGGCCGTTGGTGATCCACATCTTGTTGCCGTTGGCGATCCAGGTGTCGCCCTTGAGCTCGGCCCGGCAGCTCATGGAACCGACCACGTCCGAGCCCGCGCCCGGCTCGCTCATCGCCAGCGCGCCCTTCCATTCGCCGGTGCACAGCTTCGGCAGGTACTTCTCGCGCTGGGCGGTGTTGCCGTTGGCGTAGAGGTTGTTGACGCACAGGTTGGAATGCGCGCCGTAGCTCAGGCCGACCGAACCCGACGCGCGGGAAATTTCCTCCATCGCCACCAGGTGGGCGAGGTAGCCCATCTCGCTGCCGCCGAACTCGGCCGGCACGGTCAGCCCCAGCAGGCCCATCTCGCCCAGCTTCGGCCAGAGCGCCTGCGGGAACGCGTTGTCGTGGTCGATCTGCTCGGCGTTCGGCGCGATCTCGGACTCGGCGAAGCGGCGCACCGCCTCGCGAAGCGCATCGATCTCGTCACCCAGGGGGAATGGACGCATTGGGGGTATCCGTGATTCGTGATTCGTTATTGGTGATTCGTATCCGGAGCGGGCCCCAGACCATCACAACGTTTCCGGAGTCCCTAGCCCCCCTTTGGTAAAGGGGGGCGCCGCGACAGCGGCGGGGGATTCGGCAAGGCAGGGCCGGGGCCCAAAGTTTGTCAGGACAAACTTTGGGATTGACCTTGGGCGTAGCCCAGGTCAATGCCCCCCGCGGATACGCCCCTGGAAACGCGGCGTGGTGCGGCCCATCGGCAGCTTCAGCCTGCCCATCACCTGGATGCGCTCTTCGGCCATGCGGTCGGCCGCCTTGTAGGTCGGGATGCTGTCGCGCTCGGCGATCTCGAAGATGCGGGTGAGGTTGTGGTAGATCGTCCGCATCATGCGCATCGCGCGCTCGCGGTTGTAGCCGGTGATCTCCAGCGCCACGTTCATCACGCCGCCGGCGTTGACCGCGTAGTCGGGGGCGTAGAGGATGCCGCGCTTGGCCACTTCGTCGCCGATGGCGTTGTTGGCCAGCTGGTTGTTGGCCGCGCCGCAGATGACCTTCGCCTTCAGGCGGGGCAGGGTCTGCTCGTTGACGGTGCCGCCCAGCGCGCAGGGCGAGTACACGTCGGCGTTGACGTCGTAGATCTCGTCCAGGCCCACGGCCTCGGCGCCGTACTCGGACACGGCCTTGTCGACCAGGCCCTGGTTGATGTCGGTCACGAAGATCTTCGCGCCGCGCTCCTTCAGGAGCTTCACGTACTCCATGCCGACATGGCCCAGGCCCTGCACGGCGTAGCTGTACTTGCCGACTTCTTCGTCGCCGAAGCGCTTGTTGAGCGAGGCCATCAGGCCCTGCAGGGTGCCGTAGGCGGTGAACGGCGAGGGATCGCCCGAACCGCCGTGGACCTGGTGCACGCCGGTGACGAACTCGGTCTCGCGGTACACGTATTCCATGTCGTTGACGTCGATGCCGACGTCCTCGGCGGTGATGTAGCGGCCGCCCAGCGACTGCACGAACTGGCCAAAGGCGCGGAACAGGGCCTCGGACTTGTCGGTGGCGGGATCGCCGATGATCACGGCCTTGCCGCCGCCGATGTCCAGGCCGGCGACCGCGTTCTTGTAGGTCATGCCGCGCGAAAGGCGGAGCACGTCGTTCAGCGCGTCCTGCTCGGTCTTGTACGGCCACATGCGCGTACCGCCCAGCGCCGGGCCCAGGACCGTGTTGTGGATCGCGATGATGGCCTTCAGGCCCGCGTCCTTGTTGTGGCAAAACACGACCTGCTCGTGGCCGTAGCTTTCGAGGGTTTCGAAAATCATCGGGTGCTCCGTGCCGGCGTATGTCCGCGCGTGATGCGCAACGTCGGCAGATTTTTGTAAGTAGTTGAATCTTGGGGATTCGTGCTGCCCAGGAAGCGGCCAACAGCCGTTCCGGCGGGCGCTAGTCTAATCCATTAGTCGGATACGGATAGGTATGGTCGGATGCTGCGCTGCGGCATGAAACCCCGGTTTTCCGGGCCTCCCGGCCGTTCAGGCAGAGGCGGGGGCCTCAGCCAATCGAAGACTGCGTTGAGCAACGCGAATTGCACCAGACACGGTCCCACGCCGTGACCTTCCAAGGTGCAATGCGCTTCGCTCATTGCACCCTGCGGTGATCGCGGCTGAATCGCGCCCGTAGGATGGGTAAAGCGAAGCGCAACCCATCTCCGTACCCCGTCATCACCCTCAAAACGCGCGATACGCCCGTTCCCGCAGCCACAAGGTCGCCAGCCACTTTTCCCCGGCGACGACCGGCTCGCCGGCGTGCAGCGACTCCGGATCGGCCTCGCCGCTCGCGTCGAGGTTGTCGAACACCACCGCCTGGCCGGGCACCGGCGACACGCTGAGGCCGGCGCGCGGAAAAGCCGTCGCGCCACCTTCGTCCACGGCGTTGAGGTACACGCAGATCGTGCGCCGCCGGTTGCCGGCCGCCGGGTGGTCGGCCGCGAGGGTCGACGGCGGGAGGTAATCGCGATGCGGGCGGTACTCCTGGCCCGGCGCGTAGCGCAGCACGATCAACTGCTCGGCGTTGACCAGCTCCATGCCCGCGGCACGGGCGATGCGCAGCTGCACCAGGCGCAGCGCGAAATCCTCGTGCAGGGGATCGAAGCTGGCATCGCTGCTGCTGCGGATGGGGTGGTCGACCGCCGCGCCGGTGACCGGGTCGACCGTCATCGAGCGGCGCAGCTGTGGATGCGCGCTGGCGACCAGCAGGCGGCACTCGTCGGCCGACAGCAAGGCCTCCACGCGTCCCACGCGCGGCGACGTCGCCAGCGACACGGTCGGCGGCGGCGACAGCGCGTCTTCCAGGGTCAGCGTGCCGGGCGTGGCCTGGGGCTGTGCCGGGACAGGCGCCTCGATCGACGGCAGGCGCGGCACCCCCAGCGGGTCGAGCTGCGCCCACAGCGCCTCGGCCGATTCGAGCTGCACCGGGCAGCCTTCCCCACGTGCCAGGCGCTCGGCGAGCAGTTGCGCGGCGACCACGTCGCCGCCGTCGGCCGCGGCCTGCAGCAGCTGCAGGCAACGCGTCTGGTCGGCGGGATCGGGCTTGCGGCCGAAGTGGATCGCCACCGCGCGCAGCGCGGGCGGCAGGCGGTGCTGGACGGCCTGCATCATGCGCGTGTTGATCCGGGCGTCGCGGGGCAGGGCGGTGCCGCCCAGCGCGACCAGGGCCAGCAGGTACGCCGCGCCCGGGTGGCCGCCGGCCTCGGCGTGCTGCAGCCAGTGCACGGCCTCGGCCGCGTCGGCCGGGCCGTCGATGCCGTGCAGGCGCATGCGCGCCAGCTCCAGTTGCGCGCCCGGATGGCCCAGCGTCGCCGCTTCGCGGTAGCGCGCCGCGGCGGTCTCGAGGTCGCGGGTCGCCACGCAGGCGGTGGCCTCGCGGTGAAGCGCGTCCGCGCGGGCGCGGGTGTCGTTGGCCGGGGGCGTATCCATGGCCCACAGCCTACCCGCGATGCCGCGCGCCGCGCAGCCCGGGTCCGCCCGTGGGGGCGCCGCCATACGCCTTCGGACGGGGAGGGCCATGGGGCGACACGCTACAATCGTGCAATTGACCCGAACGTATTGAGTCGCCCCATGAGCACGCCCGCCAGCCAACTCCCCCAGGCCGACAGCCCGGACATCGACCCGAGCACCACGCCGCTGCGCTTCGTCACCGCCGCCAGCCTGTTCGACGGCCACGACGCCGCGATCAACATCATGCGCCGGCTGATCCAGGGGCAGGGCGCCGAGGTCATCCACCTCGGCCACAACCGCTCGGTCGAGGACGTCGTCCGCGCCGCGCTGCAGGAAGACGCCGACGGCATCGCGCTGTCGTCCTACCAGGGCGGCCACGTCGAGTACTTCAAGTACATGGTCGACATGCTGAAGGAACGCGGCGCCGGCCATATCAAAGTCTTCGGCGGCGGCGGCGGCACCATCACCCCCGAGGAGATCAAGGAGCTGCAGGCCTACGGCGTGGAACGCATCTACCACCCCAACGACGGCATGCACATGGGCCTGCTGGCGATGATCGAAGACGTGGTGCGCAGGGCCAGGGAAGGTCGGGAATCGGGAATGGGGAATGGGGAATCGGCAAAGCCGGGCGCGGCCAGCATTGACGATGAAATCTCGATCGGACGCATGCTCAGCGCCATCGAAGATGGCGTCTACACCGAGGCCGAGCTGGTCAAACTGCGAAAGGAGTGGGCGAACCGCTCTTCCCAATCCCCATTCCCCAACCCCCATTCCCCGCCCACGAGCCCTGTCGTGGGCATCACCGGCACCGGCGGCGCCGGCAAGTCCTCGGTGACCGACGAGCTGCTCAACCGTTTCCTGTCCAGCTTCCCGGAGATGCGCATCGCGGTGATCTCGGTCGACCCGACCCGCCGCCGCACCGGTGGCGCGCTGCTGGGCGACCGCATCCGCATGAACTCGCTGCGCTCCCCGCGCGTGTACATGCGCTCCATGGCCACGCGCCGCCAGCACGCGGCGACCAACGTCGTGCTCAAGGACTCCATCGCCTTCCTCAAGGGCCTGGGCTTCGACCTGGTGATCGTCGAGACCGCCGGCATCGGCCAGAGCGACTCGGAGATCGTCGACCTGGTCGACTTCCCCATGTACGTCATGACCAGCGACTTCGGCGCGCCCAGCCAGCTGGAGAAGATCGACATGCTCGATTTCGCCGAGCTGGTCGTGCTCAACAAGTTCGACAAGCGCGGCGCCGAAGACGCCCTGCGCGACGTCCGCAAGCAGTGGAAGCGCAACCGCGTCGCCTTCGACATGAAGGACGAGGACGTGCCGGTCTACCCGACCATCGCCAGCCAGTTCAACGACCCCGGCGTCAGCTGGATGTTCGCCAACCTGTGTCGCCTGCTCAAGAAGCGGGGAATGGGGAATGGGGAATCGGGAGACGAGGCAAAGCAGGGCGCGGGTGCTGGCTTCGCGTCGCCCCACTGTGACTTCACCCCCGACATCGACACCTCGCTCAAGGAACCGCGCGCCACCGTCCTGATCCCCGGCAGCCGCGTGCGCTACCTGGCCGAGATCGCCGAGCAGGGCCGCGCCATCAACCGCCAGATCGAGACCGCCGCCGAAATCGCCGACCGCGCCCAGGCCTGCTGGCAGGCGCTGGAAGCGCTGGAAGACGCCAAGCTGCCGAAGGCGCTGGACCTGTTCGATGCCGAAGACCTGCTCCCCTCTCCCCACGGGGTGAGCGGGGCTTTCGAGTCGCGCAGCGGCGAGCCCGCGAACGCCCCCGCGCATGCAGGCGCGGGGGCCGGGGTGCGGGTCGGGGGTGAGGGTTCGGCCGCAGTCGTACCTTCAGGTGCTGCGAACCCTCACCCCAACCCTCTCCCGGAGGGAGAGGGGGCCAAACCCGACGCCACCCTGCTGACCCTGCGCCAGCGCTACAACGATGCGGTGCAGTCGCTGTCGTCCGAAGCCCTCAAGCTGCTCCGCGAGTGGCCGGCGCGGCTGAAGTCGATCACCGACGAGGTCAACGAGTACAAGGTCCGCGACAAGACCATCCGTGTCGAGAACTACCGCGAGTCGCTCAGCCACCAGATGGTGCCCAAGATCGCAGCGCCGACCTACAAGGCCTGGGGCGAGCTGCTGACCTTCCTGCAGAAGGAAAACCTGCCGGGCGCCTATCCGTACACGGGCGGCGTCTACCCCTACCGCCGCACCGGTGAGGACCCCATCCGCATGTTCGCGGGCGAGGGCACCCCGGAGCGCACCAACCGCCGCTTCCACTACCTCAGCGTCGGCCAGCCGGCCGCGCGCCTGTCCACCGCGTTCGACTCGGTCACCCTCTACGGCGAGGACCCGGCGCCGCGTCCGGACATCTACGGCAAGATCGGCAACTCCGGCGTCAACATCGCCACGCTCGACGACATGAAGAAGCTGTACTCCGGCTTCGACCTGTGCGCGCCGACCACCAGCGTGTCGATGACCATCAACGGCCCCGCGCCGATGATCCTGGCGATGTTCATGAACACCGCCATCGACCAGCAGGTCGAGAAGTACCTGCGCGAGGACCAGGCGCGCTGGGATGCCGCCCACGACACCATCGAGAAGCTCTTCGAAGGCAAGAAGCGCCCCGAGTACTCCGGCAGCCTGCCCGACACCAACGACGGCCTCGGCCTGGGCCTGCTGGGCGTCACCGGCGACCAGGTCGTCGATGCCGAGACCTACGCCCGCATCAAGGCCGAGACCCTCAAGACCGTGCGCGGCACCGTCCAGGCCGACATCCTCAAGGAAGACCAGGCCCAGAACACCTGCATCTTCAGCACCGAGTTCGCCCTGCGCATGATGGGCGACATCCAGCAGTACTTCGTCGACAAGGGCGTGCGGAATTTCTATTCCGTGTCGATCTCCGGCTACCACATCGCCGAGGCCGGCGCGAACCCGATCAGCCAGCTTGCCTTCACCCTGAGCAACGGTTTCACCATCGTCGAGTACTACCTCGCGCGCGGGATGAAGATCGACGACTTCGCCCCCAACCTGTCGTTCTTTTTCTCCAACGGCATGGACCCCGAATACACCGTCATCGGCCGCGTCGCCCGCCGCATCTGGGCCCGCGCCATGCGCGAGCGCTACGGCGCCAGCGCCCGCAGCCAGATGATGAAGTACCACATCCAGACCAGCGGCCGCTCACTGCACGCGCAGGAGATCCAGTTCAACGACATCCGCACCACCCTGCAGGCCCTGTACGCCCTGTTCGACAACTGCAACAGCCTGCACACCAACGCCTACGACGAGGCCATCACCACGCCCACCGAGGAATCCGTGCGCCGCGCCGTGGCCATCCAGATGATCATCAACAAAGAACTGGGGCTGAACTTCTGCGAGAACCCCTGGCAAGGCAGCTTCATCGTCGACAAGCTCACCGACATCGTCGAAGAGGCCGTCTACAAGGAGTTCGAGGCCATCAGCGAGCGCGGCGGCGTCCTGGGCGC
The DNA here is from genome assembly GCF_014145325.1 of Marilutibacter spongiae. Lineage (GTDB taxonomy): Bacteria > Pseudomonadota > Gammaproteobacteria > Xanthomonadales > Xanthomonadaceae > Marilutibacter > Marilutibacter spongiae. Next base: position 14,367 of record NZ_JACHTF010000019.1, on the reverse strand, counting down.
CATGGACACCATGTACCAGCGCGGCAAGATCCAGGAAGAAAGCCTCTACTACGAGCACAAGAAGCACGACGGCAGCCTGCCCCTGGTCGGCGTCAACACCTTCCTGCCCAAGGACCACGGCGGCGACATCGTCACCGAGATCGAACTGATCCGCTCGACCGAAGGGGAGAAGGGCCAGCAGATCGACAACGTCGCGGGCTTCCAGGCCAACCGCAACGCGGCCTTGCTCCCCTCTCCCGGCGGGAGAGGGGCCGGGGGTGAGGGGCCGACCACCAACGGACTCTCCTACCTCCAAGCCACCGCCCGCGAGCGCCGGAATGTGTTTGAATCGCTCATGGAGGCGGTGAAGACCCACAGCCTGGGGCAGATCTCGCACGCGTTGTATGACGTGGGTGGGGAGTATCGACGGAATATGTAGCACCTGGTAAGCCGCAGACGAAGTGTGTGCTGCACACGTTTTCGGATTGGTGTGGTCAGCCTGGGACAAGCGGGAACCGACTGTGTTGGTGGATAAATAGTTGGTGCATTTTGGGGGTGGAGAGGTGTCGAGTCGACGCTGGGATTTCAGACTGTCGTTCGGCTAAGGCGGTATCAAAGCGCGTAGTTGTACGGTTGCTTTGCGTCAGATCTCGAGGAGGGGTCCGGTTATCCGCCATCGATACTGCAGCCCGCTCAGTTGAGGTATCTATGGAGGGAATATGCATCTCAAGTCTTATCGCCTTCAAAACTACAGGCGGCTGCGCGACGTTCACATTGAACTAGCCTCGGATATCTCAATTTTCGTTGGGGCTAACAACAGCGGAAAGACTTCTGCTACTCAGGCACTTCCACTGTTCCTCTCGGGGCGGAAAGAGAAAATCTCGTTATTCGACTTCAGTTCCAGTGTCTGGAAGAAGTTGAACGAGATCGGAGAGGCTCCGCTCGCCAACGATGCGGAGGCTGCGCTTCCATCTATCACATTAGACCTTTGGTTCGATGTCGCCGAGGAAGATCTTTATCTAGTCTTGCCTATCCTACCCAGTTCGGCGTGGCAGGGTAACGAGGTGGGTATTCGTGTTGAGTTTGGAGTGGTCAATGCATTCGAAACGCTTAGTCGTTTTCGGGATGCGCAGCAGAAAGCGGCTGAACAGATCGAGGCGCTGGGGGAGAACGCAGGGACATATACGCCTTGGCCGAAAAGCCTAACGAACTTTCTTGAGCAGGAACTAAGAAGAGAGTTTGAATTTCGCTACTTCGTTCTTGATCGGGCTCAATTTAACGATGCTTATGTTGAGTTAGAAGCCGACTACAATCCACAATCGATAGCTGCGGAGCCGGGCGGCGGGGCAATTCTACGCTCATTGGTCCGTGTGGATTACCTGCATGCACAACGCCACCTAGCTGATCCAGACTCAAATAATGCTGGAGGGATAGGGCGTGCGGAAGATTTGTCGCGTCGCCTAAGTCGCTTCTACGAGCGCAATCTCGCGCAAAGGCCAGATGATCATGTTGCGTTGAAGGCTCTTTTCGATTCCGAAGCGAGCCTCAACGAGCATTTGATGGACGTATTTAGGCCGACATTGGATCGGATCGCCAAGCTCGGCTATCCAGGCATACACAATCCACGTCTTGAGATCGCGTCGGGCCTGAACCCGGCGACCGTAATGAGCCAGGACGCAAGAGTTCATTACGTGCTAGGCGAAGACATGCCTTTGCGGCTGCCTGACAGCTACAACGGACTGGGCCTTAAGAATCTCATTTACATGGTTGTCGAGATTCTCGACAGTCAAGAGAAGTGGAGGCTCGAAGAGAACAGGCCTCCACTGCATCTTGTTTTTGTGGAGGAGCCGGAAGCTCATTTGCATGCACAGTTGCAGCAGGTATTCATCCGTAATGTTTTGGAGCTACTGAAGGTTGAGGGGGAGGAAGACAGTGCCTTCCATTCGCAGCTTGTGGTTACCACGCACTCGCCGCACATACTTTACGAAAGGGGGTTCACACCAATCAGGTACTTCCGTCGGCGGATCACCGATGGCGAGCAGTCCACCCAGGTGCTCAATCTGTCGACGTTTCAAGCAGGCGACGCGCCAAAAGATCGCGAATTCCTACAGCGATACTTGAAGCTAACTCACTGCGATCTTTTCTTCGCCGACGCCGCAATTTTGGTAGAAGGAAACGTGGAGCGGCTACTGTTGCCTCTGATGATAGAAAAGGTTGCAAAAGGCTTGACCGCCGCATCTTTGTCGGTGCTAGAGGTCGGAGGAGCATTTGGGCACCGTTTTCGAGAACTGATCCGCTTTCTCGGGATCAGTACGCTGCTCATTACCGATTTGGACAGCGTTGCTATCGTCGAAGCTCCAAGCGAGGACGAAGAGGAGAACGAGAAGGAATTTGAAGTTCCTGCAGAGGACGACGGCGGGCAGTTCATAAAGACGTTTGGCAAGACCTGCGAGCCTCTTGAGGAGGGCGCGGCTACGGCTAATCAGACGCTCATCCAGTGGCTTCCAAAGAAGAGGACGATCGCTGATCTGCTTGCGGCAACGGAGAACGAGAAAATCGAAGAAATTCCGGGTACCGACAACGCGAAGGTGCGTGTTGCCTACCAAGGTGTTGTCGATGTCACTTGGCAGGATGTCTCGGAGTCAGTCTGTGGTCGTACCTTGGAAGTTAGTTTTGGTTTACAAAATGCGGAATGGTGCCAGAATCCGGATCGGAAGTCGCTAGGATTGAAAATGCGCGGACAGATCGCAACACCAGCGGCCTTGGCCACCGGTCTACATAAGCGCGTCATCGGGCAATACTTTGACAAGACGAAGTTCGCGCTCGGCGTCCTTGCTCGCAAGGAAGAGCAATGGACGGTGCCTCTTTACATCCAAGAAGGCCTTCAATGGCTAGAGAAGATCATTATCCTAGAAATTGAAGAAGAGGTTGAAGCCGCTGCTGAAACGATTCCGGCCGAGATGGTTGAATTGGCACAAAGTCCGGAGCAGGCCCAATGAGCGGGCGGGTAGGTAAGCCAGACACGTCCGCCGACATCGAATTGAGAGAGTGCGTTTCCTCCAAGCTACGCCGTTCGTTCGTGATGATCGCAGGCGCAGGCTCTGGTAAAACCACATCTCTTATAAAGGCGATCTCAGCGATAATCGAGCTTCACGGTCCGGATTTGAGAGGGCGTCGCCAACGTGTCGCGTGTATTACCTATACTGAGATTGCAGCTCAAGAAATTTGGGGTGATGTCGGTAACAGTCATATTGTCCATGTGTCGACTATTCATAGCTTCATGTGGATGTTAGTTCGCCCGTTTCAGAGTGACATTCGTAGATGGGTCTCGTCGCGTATCCAAGATAAGATCCGAGCGCTTCAGGAGAAGGTTTATGGCCCACGCGTCCATCAGAGGACGAAGGATAAGGATCAACGCGATCTGGCTCGCCTCCAAGAGTCTTTGGAGAATATTGATCGAGTCCAGTCATTTAAGTATGGGGCAGGCAGCGATTATACGAAAGGCATCTTGGGCCACGACGACGTGCTGCGGTGTGCGACGGATTTCCTAGATCAACGCCCTCTCTTCCGGTTGCTGCTGGCACAGCAGTTCCCGTTTGTATTCGTTGATGAAAGCCAAGACACCACAGATGACGTGGTGGCGGCGTTAAAGGCGGTCGCAGCGGAATCCCAGGGTAAGTTCTGCCTCGGCTTTTTTGGCGACCCCATGCAGCAGATCTACATGACGGGTGCCGGACGGATTGAAGCCGAGGATGGCTGGCTTACGATCACAAAGGAAGAGAACTTCCGGTGCCCGACAACCGTTTTAGCCGTCGCGAACGCTATTCGCCGCGACGATGACAGGCTAGAGCAAACTAGAGGGCGAATGAGCACGACGCCAGAGGGTGACGAGATTCAGGTCGCAGGTACGGCGCGAATGTTTGTCTTGCCAGCTGACGAGCGTCGCGACGAGAACATCGCAAAGGTTCGCGCCTGGGTCGCGAATCAGAACAAAGATCAAGCCTGGAGAGACGGTCCGATCAAGTATCTCGTCATTGTGCATCGTATGGCAGCTAGGCGGCTAGGCTTTGATGATCTTTATTTGGCGATGAACTCTAAGGCACCAGCTGCATTCAAGGATGGATTTCTTGATGCCAGCTCATGGCCACTTCGACCTTTTATGGCTTTGGCGTTGCCACTTGCTGCCGCGACAATCGAGGGGCGCGAGTTCGATGCCATGACTCTTCTGCGGAGCTTCTCACCAATGCTAGCAAGAGAAAACATGCCTACGAATGGCATTTCTTCTCTTCTCGCCGACCTTCGGCAAGCCGCTGCGAAGTTGGCAGAGTTGATGGGACCTGGGACTGAAGCAACAACTCGTGAAGTGCTTGAGCACATGCGTGACTCGAGATTAATGGCTCTCGATCCTCGAGTTGAGAGCTTTCTAGATTCAGGCGTGCCCATGCCGGGTCAACAGGATGACGAACAATCAGCCCAGGATGACAATGAGGATGCGTCGATAGAAATGCGCGCAATGGATGCATTTCTCGCGTGCAAGGCGTCGGAACTTTGGGGCTACAGAGAGTATATCGAAGAGCTTTCGCCTTTCTCTACGCAGCAGGGCATCAAGGGTGCCGAGTTTGACAGAGTGCTTGTCATTGCTGATGACGCTGAAAGCTCACATTTTCAGTTTTCCTACGACAAGTATTTTGGAGTCAAAGGCCTTTCGCCTAGCGACAGAAAGAGCCTTGACGAAGGGGCGGAGACCCAAGTCGAACGAACTCGCCGTCTCTTTTATGTGTGTTGCACGCGTGCGATGAAAGATCTCGTTGTTGTCTACTTTGCGGATGACGTCGAGAATGCGGAGCAGGCCGTCCGGGCGATGAGATTGTTTCCGGACGATGAGATATTCACTGAGGCGGCATTCGATTGACCCAGGCCCCGTAGGGCGCATTAACCAACAGGCAATGCGCCGAACGAGGTATCCGAAGCCGGAATCAAAGGGGACGGAGGTAATTGAATGTCCCCTTTGATTTCCCCTTCTGATCCTTCATATGGCGCGCCCTACGCAGCCAAGCGATGCTCGTAGAAGGGGTGCCGCTTGTCGTCGAAGATCGCGTATAGCGCGGCGAGGTCGGCCGGGTCGGGCTGCAGCCAGGCGTCCAGATGCTCGGGCTTGATGTTGATGATCGTCCGGTCGTGACCGGCCGCGGCGACCTCGGGCTCCGGCTCGTCGGTGATGGCGGCGAACGACAGCAGGTCCGGTTCCTTGCCCATGGGGTCGGTCCAGTGGGACCACAGGCAGGCCACCAGCATCGGCTCGCCGGTGCGCGGCTCGAACTCGAGGACCTGGTTGGTGCCGTCCGGCCCTTCGACGTTCTCGTAGAACCGGTCGGCGACCATGATTCCGTGGCTGTAGCCGAACTGGCCCTTCCAGAAGCCCTCCAGGTTGTCCCGCCTGGCGTTGTAGGTGCCCGGGAACTTGCGGTCGTAGAACGATGGCTTGCCCGCCGGCCGGCACTGGTAGCGCATCAGCTTCACCTGGCGCTTCCCGTCCTCGATCACCAGCACCGGGCAGTAGACCCCGGGGTAGATCCGGTGGTCCTGCTCTGACGCCTTCCCGGCGATCGTGTCCAGCCGGCGGCGGGCCGCGTTCACCTTGTTCGTGCCGATCCGGACGTCATCCGCGGCCTTCTTCGTGGCCTTGGCCTGCAGGGCCCGCTCGCCATCGGCGACGCGCTTGCGTTGATTGAAGAGCTCCCGGGTCAGGTCGTCGACCTCAGCGGCGTCCCACTGGCGGATGAGTTCGGCCACCTCCGGTGGCCCGTGCTCGAGGATGTCGCGCTCCGCCGCGCGGGGGACCTTGGGCCGGCGTCCCACCGGCCGGCCATCGTCGCCCCAGTACGTCTTCACATAGGTCTCGATGTCCATGATGGCTCCGTACTCGCGCACGAAGCGGGTGAACTCTGCTTTGACCAGGGCGGAGTAGCACATGGCACGAGCTTAGCGCACCGTTCGAGCAGTTTGGCCACGCTGGTGGGACGCCGGGATCGAGGGGCACGCGCCCGCTCAAACCCCGGTGATGCTTCGATCTGCCGTCGGGCTATAGTCGCGACTGGATGCCACGAACGGAGATCGCTATGTCCATCGCACTTGCTTCGCCCTTGCGGATGGGGGCCGCCGTCGGGCTGCTCGCGTTGCTGGGCCTTCCCGCCCACGCCGCCGATGTCGCCCTGTCCCGCCTGGATTGCGGTGGCGCCCCGGCGCCGCAGAGCGTCGCTGCGTTCTCCGATACCTACGCCTATCCCGAGCTGAAGCTGCAACTGGTGTACAGCTGTTACCTGGTGCGCCACGGTGACCGCTACCTGGTATGGGACACGGGCCAGCCGGCGGATGGTTCGCCGCGGGCGCCGAAGGTCGCACTGGTCGACCAGCTCCGCGCGGCCGGCATCGACCCGGCCGACATCGACTTCGTCGGCCTCAGCCACTACCACAACGACCACACCGGGCAGCTCGCCTCGCTCCCCGACGCGACGCTGCTGATCGGCCGCGGGGACTGGGACGCCGTGCGCCCGGACACGCCGCCCGATGGCATGCCGGCCGCGGATTATGCCCGTCGCCGCGCGCCCCTGGCGCACTGGACGTCGGGCGAGGGCACGGTGCAACCGCTGTCGCAGCCGCAGCATGACGTGTTCGGCGACGGGACGGTGGTGATGGTCAGCCTGCCAGGCCACACGCCCGGCCACCACGGCCTGCTGGTCAAGCTGGCGGGCCAGGGCAACGTGCTGCTCAGCGGCGACGTGACCCACTTCCACGAAAACTACGCGACCGACGGCGTCCCCAACTGGAACACCGACCGCGCCGACTCGCTCGCCTCGCTCGACAGGTTCCGGAAGATGGCCGAACACCTCAAGGCGACCGTGGTCATCCAGCACGATCCACGCGACGTCGGGAAGCTGCCCGCGTTTCCGGAGTTCGCCGAGTAAAAGAGGTCGCAGGCAATCGAGCGCATTGGATTACCTTCGTGGCCTTTCCTCCTCCCCGCGCTGCAGGACGTCTTGGCGAATGCGAGTGGCCATGCGGGACTGCCGTGACTTGAGCGTGTCCATGGAAGGAGCCACTCGGGCTGGAAGATCGCTCTCATCCTAGGAATCGGCAACGGCGCTTCGTCGTGCGGGGAAAGCCTACTCTGACCCCGGCTTTTTGTTCGGCACGCCTCTCGAGTAACCCTGCTGAGATCGTGGCATGATCAAAGCCTGATTCGAGGCTTGGCAAGGGGGTATGGCATGGAAGATCGGCCTGAATTTCTTGTCCGGGGCGAGCGCGCTAGGCTCTTTCCCGTATTGGCTGACACGTCGAAGGAGGGCCGGACTCTATCTATCGTGCTGGCCTGCATGGAAACCGTCGAGGACTTCGGTAAGGCTCTTCTTTCCGATCTTGGCATCAAGACCGGAGCGCGAACGCGGCTGGAGGCCTATACAGAGGTTGTCCTGCAAAAAGGGGGCGACGCGAAGGTCCGACCGGATGGGCTGCTGGTGCTGCGTTCCGGAGCTACTAGATGGACCGCGCTGGTGGAGGCCAAGGTGGGAAATACCGATCTCACCGCCCAACAACTCGAATCGTATTTGGAACTTGCCAGACTCAATGGCATCGATGCGCTGTTGACCATCTCCAACCAGTTCGCCCCGTTGCCGAGTCACCACCCGGTTGCACTGAGCGGTGCTTCCTTGAAGAAGGCGAGTCTCTGGCACTGGTCTTGGATGTATGTACTGACGCAAGCCACGCTTCATCTGGAGAATGGCGACGTCGGGGACCGCGAGCAACGCGTGATCCTGAATGAGATGATTCGTTTCCTCAGTCATCCTAGTGCTGGCGTGAAGGGTTTCGACCAGATGCCCGCAGCTTGGACCGCAGTGGCCAATGCGGTACAGGCGGGAGGCACGATGTCGGCCAAGTCCAGTGATGTGCAAGAGGTCGTGGGGGCCTGGTATCAGGAGACCCGGGACCTGAGCTTGATCCTCAGTCGGCAGCTTGGCGAGGAGGTATCCGTCAAGGTTCCCAGAGCCCATGTCGCGGATCCCGGGCTGAGAATAAAAGAGGACGCTGAGCGCTTTGCTCAAGAGTGCCGCCTGCGCAGTATCTTCTCCGTCCCAAACACGGCAGCTGCCATTGAGGTGGCCGTGGACTTCAATAGGCGTTCGGTCTATGCGTCGATGCGCGTGGCGGCGCCCGGAGACCGGAAGTCGACCAAGGCAAGGTTGACCTGGCTGCTACGTCAGTTGTCGAAGTCCAAGCCCGAGAGCGTGCATGTCCGGTTCTACTGGCCCGGGAGGGGCGCCTGCACGCAACATCCCTTGACGGTCCTGCGCGAGCGCCCAGAGGTGGCGGAGGAGAGCGGAAAGGTCGTGTCTTCCTTCGAGGTGGTCTACGCACGTGATCTTGCGGGCCGCTTCGCCCAGCGCAAGAATTTCGTGGCCGATCTGGAACAGGCCATCCCCGACTTCTACGAGCAGGTGGGCCAGCACTTGAAGGCCTGGCAGCCCCAGGCTCCGAAGATCAAGGAGTCCCGAGCGGACCCGGTGGATGTCGGAACGGAGGCGATGCAGAAGGAAGCTGAGCTAGGGGTGTCAGAACGAAATGCTCTCGGTGATGGAAGCTCTGGAGATACCTAGTTAAGTGCATCTCTGCAGGAAAAGATGATCCGGGGAAGTACGTCCGGTTCACTTGCAGTTTTAGTGACATTGATGAGGGGCGGAAGCCCGACTGAGTTTGAAAAATGATCGAAAAGTTGCTTGAGATCGGGGATGGAAAACTAATAGTCCCGCTGATTGTGGTGTCAGTGGGGATGGCGTTGGCGAAGGGGCTTTTCAGTTTTTCGCGTTCTAGGAGCCAGGATCGTAAGGATTTTCTTGATCTGTTCCGAGCCGGCAATGACGAAACTGATCTTTGGATCACTGTTTCGGTTCGACATGTGTTCGGCGCCTACTTGCCCGCAAGTCTGATTAGGCAGTTGATGTCCGGCCCACAGCCTGGACGAGCGCTACTCGAAGTTGCGAACGCATGGGACTTCATCGATATGGATGATGAAACTGGCGAGTTGTTTTGGAGGCGGAAGATCCTACGATCGGTCAAAGCACGTTTGGTGCTGATTCGTGTATTGGCCATCGTGTATTTCGTGTTAGCTTCGATCTCCCTTTTTCTCGCGTACTTGTGTTTGACGGGAAGCTTCGATGGAAGGACCCTTTGGATCGCATGGGCATATGTTTTGCTGAGCGGTGGAGTTGCTCTGGGTGCCCTGATGTACGGGGACAATCTCCGCGACGCTCACAAGGTGGTCCGTAGATGGTTAGGGATGACGTAAGGGATCAGGCAAACAAGGGCAACAAAAGGGGGGCGGATGGATTTATGTGAAGTTGATTACCTCCGCCTCCGCCTGCGCCTGTTATGGGCACTGAACAGGTCCCCATTTTTGGCCTTGGACTACCAGGACGGCAAGCATGAGCGAGCAATCGGACGCGACGGACGACATGAGGCGCCTCGACACCATCCGTTACGGCACCCGCGCCCTCCATACCGCTTTGGAGCCGTTATGGGATGAGCTGCCCGATCCGTCGAGCCGTCGTGAGCTGGTGATTCGTGGTTTCGCGAACATCGTCAGGCACCACGTGGTCGCTCAATTGGTGCTGGTGCAGCGCGAGCTGGACGTTTCGGCGGCCGCACTGGTGAGGCCCACTTATGAGGCCCTGCTTCGCGTCATATGGTCGATGCGCGGTGCTGATGAAGACTGGATCACGCAATTCTTGACGCCGAATGATGCAGCCCTCGCATCGGGTGGGGAGACCCGAATGGGACCCGACGTTGCGACCATGCTAAAGGCGATCGCAGTCCAACATCCCGCTGAAATCCACGCGCCCCTCTTGGCCATGAAGGAGGCGACATGGCGAGCGATGCACTCGTATGTCCACGGCGGCATCCGCCCCTTGGTGCAGAGCTTCGCGCCGTTCCCGCACAAGGAGGCAGGGTCTCTGCTGCGCAATGCCAACGGGATGTTGTTCCTCGCCACCAACGCCGTGCGTATGGCGCATGGTTTGCGTTCGCCGATGCTGCCTACGCTGCAGGCCCAGTTTGCCGACTGTTTGCCGTCGATAGAAGTACACGAAGGCCCGTAGGATAGTGGGGAACTGAGTACGGTTGATTAGATCCGGCTCCTTTGATGGTCCTCCAGCTCGTTCGCGATCAGTTCGGCCGTGAACACGTACCGCTACACCGTATGAAGTACCCTCGCGCTGACCCCCGTCCCAGCGAGAGCGCCAGATGATTCGTATCGCCCCCGTCCTTCCCGCCAGCCTGGCGCTCGTCGTGGCGCTGGTCGCGGCGTCCTGTGCCACCGCACCGGATACGTCGGGACCGGAGGCTGGGCGGATGCGCGTCGAAGGCACCATCACCTCCATCGACACGCAGCCCTGGGCCTATGACGGCAACGCCATCGTTCAGCTGGACGTATCGGGACGGGGTGCGGTCCGGGTGGAGCTGCCGGCGCGCTGGAACCTGTGCAAGGCCGAGCCGGTGGACGTGCAGGCGCTGGCGGTCGGCATGCGCGTGCAGGCCGTGGGCCAAGCGACGGGCGAGGGTGGGGTGGTGGTGTGCCAGGACGCGGCCGATCGGCTGGCGCCGCTGCAGTAGGGCGCGCAGGGCGCATTGACCGACAGGCAACGCGCCCCATTACCCCGGTAGGCGCACCGGGGCCGCCTCACCCCTCATTCGATCATCAGCTGCTTGAAATCGTAGTTCGTCCGCAGCTGTTGGTCGATCAGCCATTGGCGCAGTTCCGCGTCGGTGAAGCCGCGTTTCGATCGGTCGATATAGGCCGACATCCGCTCGAACTCCCTGGGGTTCGAGGCATCCACCTGGAACACGGGCGACGCCTTGTCCATGATGGCAAGGCGCCTGGAGAACTCAATGCCCACGCCCATGCCCACGCGCGTCCACCAGAAATCATGGGGCTTGTCGTTCTTGAGGAACGGTCCCAGCACCCAACGGGCGATGCCGACGTTGAGCGCTTCGATCCGCTCCTTGCCCAGGTTTTCCACCAGGCCGGGCACGTCGGGGTCGTAGACGTACAGGTCGCGACCGCCCGTCCCGACCTGGAGCGTGTCCGGAGTTCGCCGATGGTTGGCGATCAATGCCATCGTTTCTTCCAGTTGCACCAGTTGCAGCAGCCCGCCGAAGTGCTTGAGCCGCCTGGCCAGCCCCTCCCGGGTCTCGCGGGTGACCCCGGCCCAGTGCTTGATCGGCTGCACCACCAGGCAGGACGGTTGCATGGAAAGCTTGAAGTCCAGGCCGCCCAGGACATGTTTGGACTCGCCGTAGAGATCGGCCACCAGCCACAGCGCGACGTCGGCATCCTTGAGGATCCCGCATGCCTGGCGGTAGCGCTCGTCCACGCGTTCCTGCATCGCCGGTTCCCCGTAGGCGGGGCGTTGGCTTCCCCGTACCACCAGGCTCGACAAGGCGCCGGCACCGGTTGCGCGCCACAGCTCGATCTTTCGCAGCAGCGCGTCCCGGTACTCGATGTCGGACATGAAGAGCGTGTCTTCGCTCGCTGCGCTGATGATGACGCCCAGTTCCATTTCGTCCGTGAACAGCTTCGTGCCCGCGTCCACGGCGTCGGCGATGCTGTCTTTGCCGGTCCGGGTGCTGGACGGCAGGTCCGGCCACGCGAAGCGAAGCTCGCGTGCGGGGTAGACCTCGAGCAGCTCCTGCTGGAATGCCCAGTAGTCCTGCAGCTTGGTACTGGGCATCACCGAGACGGAAATCCATCGCTTCGACGCCTGCTGCGACCCCGGCCACCAGCGGCCGTGTGCCGGCCAATACCCTGCACCGCTCACCGATATCCGGCTGATGCCACGGCCATGCCTGGCTACGAACATGATGCGTCTCCTTGTGAATGGAAAGGGTGCAAGCCCGATGGCATGGATGCGTGGCCATGGGGCCCGGGCGACAGCGATCCGGATGGATGCGTGGCTTGGGTTCAGGCGATCCCGGCGGCGGCCGGGGCTTCTCCGGGACGGGGCGTCCGGATACCGGAAATCGGTTCGCCGATGCAGAACGCGAGGACCTGGCGGGGTCGGGAGAGGTCGATCTCGTCGCTATCCAGCAACAGGCAGATCGGGTAATGGCCTGCCATCGGGGACCCCGACAACTGCATGCTGCGCGCATCCCCTTCACCATTGGTGAGCTGGATCAATGCCTGGGTGAACGACGGACCGTCGCTGTCTTGGGCGCGCTCCAGGGCGTCGAACCGGCAGCGGATGCTGCCCTTGAGCATGTAGTCGCGGATCGCCGCGATATGCGCCTTGTAGCGTTTGCGATCGGCGTAGAGCACCAGCACCTGCCTGGCCGCCCCGAACAGCGGGCGGATCTCGGCCGGCGCCGGCGGCAGGCGCTGGACCAGGTCGTACAACGCCGCGCCCTGTTCGGTCACGCCCAGGGTCTGGGCGTTCTTCAGCAGCAGCTCGCATTTCGTGTTCTTCCAGAGCATGGGGTTTTTCCGGGATGGGGTCCGGGCCGGCTCCGCCAGCGGCGGACGCGACGCCCGGAGTGAGAACAGCAGCAGGGGAACGAGTCGCCGTGCCGTGCTCACGACGGATGTGTCGCCACGGTTGCGGCAGGGCGGACAAGCGCGTCACCCCTTCGCGGCGCAGGATGAGGCTGGATGCGCATACCGGATGAACGGGGTCGCGACGCCGTTGTGAAACGGCCCGGAAGGGGTCAGGTTCATCTGTCCCCGAAGTGGCGAGCGGCGCCGCGCACCAGGCGCCGGCGACCCGTGGAAATGGCCCCCCTGCACCCAGCGCCGCCGCTGCGGTAGGGTAGGCGCCCCAGCCGCCCCGATATCCGCGCCCTCGTGACTTCGCTCGCCCACCACGTTCCCGATCCCGCCCAGGCACCTGCCGGCACCACCCTCACGCTGGCCCGCCCCGACGACTGGCACCTGCACCTGCGCGATGGGGCGCAGCTGGCCGCGGTGCTGCCGCACACGGCGGCGCAGTTCCGCCGGGCCATCGTCATGCCGAACCTGCGGCCGCCGGTGACCACCACGGCGCTGGCCGCGGCCTACCGGGAGCGGATCCTGGACGCGCGGCCGGCGGGCTCGGACTTCGAGCCGCTGATGACGCTGTACCTCACCGACAACACGCCGGCCGAGGAAATCCTTCGCGCGCACGCCAGCGGCTTCGTGCACGCGGTCAAGCTGTATCCGGCGGGTGCGACCACCAATTCGGATTCCGGACTCACCGACCCCAGGCGCGCCTATCCGGCGTTGGAGGCCATGCAGGCACTGGGCATGGTGCTGGCGGTCCATGGCGAGGTGACCGACCGCGACATCGACGTGTTCGACCGCGAGCGGGTGTTCATCGAAACCGTGCTGGCCCCGCTGCGCCGCGATTTCCCCGGCCTGCGCGTGGTGCTGGAGCACATCACCACCCGCGATGCCGCCGACTACGTGCGCGATTCGGGCGGCGACATCGGCGCGACGATCACCGCGCACCACCTGCTGTACAACCGCAATGCCCTGTTCACCGGCGGACTGCGGCCGCATTACTACTGCCTGCCGGTGCTCAAGCGCGAGACGCACCGCCAGGCGCTGCTGGAGGCCGCCACCAGCGGCGATCCGCGCTTCTTCCTGGGCACGGACTCCGCCCCGCACGCGCGCGGCGACAAGGAAGCCGACTGCGGCTGCGCCGGCTGCTACACCGGCCTGCACGCGCTGGAGCTGTACGCGACCGCGTTCGAGGCCGCCGGCAAGCTGGACCGCCTGGAAGGCTTCGCCAGCCATTTCGGCGCGGACTTCTACCGGTTGCCGCGCAACACCGGCACCGTGACCCTGCGCAAGGGCGAGTGGACGATCCCCGACGTGCTGCCCTACGGCGACCGCCACATCGCCCCGCTGGCCCACGGGGAAACGCTGGGCTGGCAGCTGGTGGCCTGACACGCGCGTTCCGCACCGAGAATGGATTCAGGTTAATTTATCCGGTGAATTGGGAAGGCCACGGGCCTCGAGGATCGCGGAGCGTTGGACCAATACGTCGCAATGGCCCGGAGGCGGTAGAAGATTTGCTTGCTCCCATTCTTCCTGAGCCGATCAAAAGGCTCTAGGGAAGGTCTGATCAAAGCGCTCTGATGCCTGGATTTCAGCGTCGAGCGCTCGATCGACCTTGAGTTAACCAGAATTCGGCCCTTTCCGGCGGTTCTCGACAGGTTTCCCCGTCTATCAGGCGGAGGCGACGTCCCCCCGGTTTTGAGTAGCGCGGCGATCTGGAGTCCAATTCCCCAGAGTAAGGAGATTGGACGTGAAGAAGCGCTTTTCCGAAGAGCAGATCATCGGCTTCCTGCGTGAGGTCGAGGCCG
>NZ_JACHTF010000018.1 GCF_014145325.1 Marilutibacter spongiae | reverse complement strand
TCCCAAATTACATCGCTTGCATTTGCATGCATTTGAATTGACTTGGTTCCTGTTCGGACGTCTGCGATGGACAACTATCCACCCGCCAGACGGCCGCACAAGTCACCTGCGCACACTGTCAAAGATCATCGGAACCGGCCTCAGCGCCGCGTTCCGCCCCGTCACCAAAGTGCCCGAGGGAGCCGCACATCTTACAGCAGATTTCAGGGCCGTCAACACCTTTCGAAACGACTTTTTCCCGAAATCCCCGCGCCGTTCATCCTACTCGTCCCGGCAGCGGGCCGCGCATCTTACAGCAACTCCCGGAACCGTCAACCGCTTCCCGACAACCGCCTCCAACACACCCCCGACGCCTTCACTCTTACCCGGCAGCGGGGCGCGCATTGTGCACACTCACAAACACTTTGGGAAGCTTTTTTTCACATTCCCTTACGCCGCCCACGGCGTCAGGCGAAGACGCTGCATCCGGCACCGGGCACGGGGACCGGCGGCGGCGTGGCGCGACTAGGCCGCGACCAGGCGCACGCGGGCGAAGTTGCGCTTGCCCACGGCCAGCACGGCCTCGAAACCGGGCTCGAACACGCGCTGGGGGTCCTCGACGACATCGCCGTCGATTCGCACCGCGCGCTCCTTGAGCTTGCGGCTGGCCTCGGAGTTGCTGGGCGTCAGGCCCGCGGCGGTCAGCAGCGCGGCGATGCGCAGGCCTTCGGGCGGCACCACGACGTCGTTGAGCGGCAATTGCGCGGTGTCGCCCTGGCCGCGGACGGCGGCGTTCCAGCCGGCGACAGCGAGCTCGGCGGCGGCGGCATCGTGGAAGCGCGCCGCCAGCTCGCGCGCGAGGCGAAGCTTGACGTCGCGGGGATTGAGTTGGCCGGCCTCGATGTCGCGCTTGAGCGTGGCCGCCTCGGCGACGCCGATGTCGAAGCTCAGCAGGTCGATCCACCGCCACATCAGCACGTCGTCGATCTTCATGGTCTTGGTGACGATGTCGATCGCCGGCTCGTCGATGCCGATGTAGTTGCCCAGCGACTTGCTCATCTTCTGGACGCCGTCCAGGCCTTCGAGCAGCGGCATGGTGAGGACGATCTGCGGTGCCTGCCCGTGGCTTTCCTGCAGGCCACGCCCCATCAGCAGGTTGAACTTCTGGTCGGTGCCGCCCAGTTCGACGTCGGCCTGCAGCGCGACCGAATCGTAGCCCTGCACGAGCGGATACAGGAATTCGTGGATCGCGATGGGCTGCTGGGCGGCGTAGCGCTTGGCGAAGTCGTCGCGCTCGAGCATCCGCGCCACGGTGTGCTGCGCCGCGAGCCGGATCATGTCCGCCGCGCCCATCTGGCCGAACCACTCGGAGTTGAAGCGCACTTCGGTCCGCTCGCGGTCGAGCACCTTGAACACCTGGTCGGCGTAGGTCTGCGCATTGGCGAGGACGTCCTCGCGGGTCAGCGGCTTGCGGGTGGCGTTCTTGCCGGTGGGGTCGCCGATCATCCCGGTGAAGTCGCCGATCAGGAAGACCACCTGGTGGCCGAGGTCCTGGAACTGCCGCATCTTGTTGAGCAGGACGGTGTGGCCGATGTGCAGGTCCGGCGCGGTGGGGTCGAAACCGGCCTTGACGCGGAGCGGCCGGCCCAGCTTGAGGCGGGCTTCGAGCTCGTCGCGCTTGAGGATTTCGTCGGCGCCGCGGCCGATCAGTTCGAGGGCGTCGTGGGTGGACAAGGTGGACTCTCTACGGGTGGCGGCGCCGAACCTGAATGCGACGGCCGGCACGGTTAATGGTTAAAGGGTGGTTAACCCAACTGAAGCTTCGAAAATCCATTCAGCATCAAGGGTTTGACGCGTGTTGCTCGCGTGACTATGGTACCCCCGACACGCTGCTTTCACATCTCGCACAGGGGAGATCGTTCCATGACTGTACCGGGTTCCGGTTCGAACCGGCGCAAGCGCCTCAAGGCACTCCGCGAAGCCGCCCTGCACCGCCCGGTGCTGGCACGTCACCTCTCCGATGGATTCAACGGCCGCTGGTCGCGTCGCCAGTGGATGACCGCCAGCCTGTTCGCGTCGATGGGCCTGCTGGTGGCGGCCATCGTCCCCGGCTTCAACCAGGACGTGACCACGCCGACCGCGGTGCCACGGCAGTCAATGGCACTGGCCTTGCCGCCGCTTCCGGTATCGCACCCCAGGCGGGGCGTGGAAGGCGACAGCTGGCAGATCGTCAGCGTGCGCAGCGGGCAGACCCTGGGCGAGCTGTTCGAGGAAATGGGCGTCCCGGCGAGCACCCTGCACCGCATCCTGGAGCAACCCAGCGCGAAGGCTGCGCTGGGTCGCCTGCGCCCGGGCACCGAACTGGCCTTCGACCTCCCCGTCAACGGCGCGCTGCGCGCATTCCGTTTCGACCAGGACGACATGCATCGCGTCGAGCTGACCCTGGACGGCGACGCCATCCGCGAGAACGTCATCGAGCGCCCGGTCGAAACCCGTACCGCGGTCGCCACCGGCGAGATCACCAGTTCGCTTTACGCCGCCGCGCGCAAGGCCGGCCTGTCGCCCGCGACGATCGCGGTGCTGACCGACCAGATCTTCCAGTACGACATCGATTTCAACACCGACATCCAGCGCGGCGACCGCTTCAGCGTGGTGATGGACGAGACCTGGCGCGAGGGCGAGCGCATCGGCCGCGGGAAAGTGCTGGCCGCGACCTTCACCACCGGCGGCAAGACCTATTCGGGGTTCCGCTTCGAGCACGACGGCACCGCCGAGTACTTCAGCGCCGACGGCCGCCCCCTGAAGAAGGCCTTCATCCGCATGCCGATCCCGTTCGCGCGGGTGACCTCCGGCTTCAGCCGCGCGCGCAAGCATCCGGTGCTGGGGCGCGTACGCCGCCACGACGGCGTCGACTACGGTGCGCGCAGCGGCACCCAGATCATGGCCGCGGGCGACGCCCGCGTGCAGTTCGTTGGCTGGAAGGGCGGTTACGGCCGCACGGTGATCCTCGACCATGGCCGCGGCAACACCACGCTGTACGCGCACATGTCGCGCTTCGGCAAGTACAAGGTCGGCCAGCGCGTGCCCCAGGGCGCCGTGATCGGCTATGTCGGCGCGTCGGGCCTGGCCACCGGCCCGCACCTGCATTACGAATTCCGCGTCAACGGCGTGCACCGCAACCCGCTCACGGTGACGATGCCGCCGCCCGAGCCGCTCAAGGGCGCGCAGCTGGCAGCCTTCCGTGCCCAGACGGGCCCGGCGCTCGCGCGCATCGAGCAGTTCGAGAAGCTGATCTACGCGCGCACAGGTGCCGATGCCGGACAGGTGGCCAGCGCAGAAGCGACGACGCCCGGCGGCAAGGGCTGAAGCCCCGCGCGAACGGTCCCGCGCACGCGGGACTGGCCGGCGGGGCACGCCGGCCTTAGGCTGGCGTCGGCTTTCCCCGCGAGCAGATGCACATGCCCGACCCGTTGGCTCCCGGCACCCCTGATGCCCCCGGTCTCTATGTCGGCCTGATATCGGGCACCAGCGCCGATGGCATCGATGCGGCGCTGGTCCGGTTCGACGACGCTGGCGCCTGCCAGCTGCTGGAGGGCCACACGCATGCCTGGCCGGACGCCCTGCGCCGGCGCCTGGTCGAGATCGGCCAGGGCGCGAAGGTCGAATCCCTGGACGAGATCGCCACGCTCGACGTGCAGGTCGGCGAGCACTTCGCCCTGGCCGCGCTGCAGCTGCTCGGCCAGGCCGGCGTGGAGGCGCGGTCGGTACGGGCGATCGGCTCGCACGGGCAGACGGTGCGCCACCGGCCAGCCGGCGCCGCGCACGATGGACACCACCCCTTCACCTGGCAGATCGGCGACGCGCACGTGATCGCCGAACGCACCGGCATCGCCACCGTCGCCGACTTCCGCCGCCGCGACGTCGCCGCCGGCGGGCATGGCGCGCCCTTGCTGCCCGCCCTGCACGACGCCCTGCTGCGCTCGCGCGACGAGGACCGGGCCGTACTCAACCTGGGCGGCATCGCCAACCTGACGCTGCTGCCGGCCGATCCTGCGGGCGGTGTGCGCGGCTTCGACACCGGCCCGGCGAACTGCCTGATGGACGCCTGGTGCCTGCGCCACACGGGGCAGGGGCACGACGCGGACGGTGCGCTGGCGGCCTCGGGCCGGATCGATGCGGCCCTCCTGGCGCGACTGCTCGAAGAGCCCTGGTTCGCCCTGCCGCCGCCCAAGAGCACCGGACGCGAGCAGTTCCATCTGGACTGGGTAGAGGGCCGCCTGCAGGGCGACGAATCCGTCGCCGACGTCCAGGCCACCTTGATGGAACTCAGCGCGAAGACCATTGCCGACGCCCTCCTCGCCCAGCAGCGCGACACCCGCCGCGTGCTCGCCTGCGGGGGCGGGGTACGCAACCCGCGCCTGCTCGAGCGACTGGCGGCGCACCTGCCCGGCGTGCAGGTCGAGTCCACCGCGGTCCACGGCGTGGACCCGGACCTGGTCGAAGCGATGGGGTTCGCGTGGCTGGCGCGACAGGCGTTGGCCGGTCGCGCGGGCAACCTGCCCAGTGTCAGCGGTGCGCGCGGGCCGCGCGTGCTTGGCGTGGTCCACCCGGCCTGAGCGACCGGCGCCGGGACTTCAGGCCTTCTCGGCCGAAGCCGCGTCGTCGCGCCCGTCGAACATGTCCTGCCGGATCGACTGGTCGGGCCCGGCATCGCCGGGGTGGGCGTCGGGGTCGACGCGGCCGATCATGGCGAAGCCCTGGTCGCTGGGCACCGACTCCATCGCCGCGATCGCGTCCTGCAGCGCGCGGGCGTCGGCGTCGTCGAGGCTGCGCGAAAGCTCGCCTTCGCACACGTAGAGACCCTGCTCGATGATCTGCGCGAACGCCGACTGCTGGCTCCATCCGTGGGCTTCGGCGACCCGGTTGACGCGCTCGAGGAGAACGGCGTCGAAGTCTCTCAGGATGATTTCACTCATGGTGTCGGCAAGGCACTCGCGCGGTCTAGTCGGACGTTGATGGCTCCAACCCGCCCCCCACGGGCGTCCGCGGTCGGCGGACGGTCAATAGTATGCACAACAGCAGGGCCGGTAGGCCAACGACGGCGGTGCCGACGAAGAACAGCGAATAGGCCTCCAGCAGGCTTCGGCCGGTTTCCAGGTGCTCGACCGCAACCCCGGAGAAGCCCTTGAGCACCTTTCCCAACAGGGCATAGAAGGAGCTGAGCAGCGCGTACTGGGTGGCGGTGTAGCCGATGTGGGTCAGGCTCGACATGTAGCCGATCAGCGCGACGCCGGCGTAGCCGCTACAGAAGTTGTCGATCACCATCGCGCCGGCGAACACGCCCGGATCGGCGCCGTGCAGGGCGAGGTAGGCGAACGCGAGGTTGGACCCCGGTCCCAGCACCGCGCCGGCGAGCAAGGTGGGAACGAAGCCGAAGCGCACCGCGCTCAGGCCCGCGGCGGCGATGCCGAGGATGGTCGCGACCAGGCCGATCGAGCCGCGCACGGCGCCAACGGTCTCCTTGTCGATGCCCAGGTCGGCATAGAAGGGATTGGCCATCGGCCCCATCACGAAGTCCGGCAGCCGGTACAGGCTGATCGTCAGCAGCATCAGCAGCGCCCAGCTGCCGTGCTGCCGGAAGAAGGCGACGAAGGGGCCGACCAGCGCGTCGAACAGCCCCTGCGCGGTGAACAGCGCCGGATGTGGGGTACGCGCGGCGACCACGCTGGCGGCGGGCTCGCGGGCGACCAGCACCGCGACCACGCCCACGCCCATCAGCAGCGCCATGACCTCGTAGGACACCACCCAGCCCACCTGCGCGGCCATGATCAGGATCAGCGCATCGGTGACCAGCAGCGCCCCGCGGTAGCCCAGGGTGGCGGCGGAGGTCAGCAGGCCCTGTTGTTCATTGCTGTCGGCGATCTCGATGCGCCACGCGTCGATGACGATGTCCTGCGTGGCCGAAGCAAAGGCCACCACCAGCGCCATCGCACCGAAAACGACGAGGTGGTCGACCGCCATGCCGGCCACCAGCAGCTGGCCCTCGCGCGGCTCCACGAGCGCCATGCCGACCAGGGCCGCCGCGACCACCAGTTGCGACAACAGCATCCAGCCGCGACGCCGGCCGAGCCAGCGGCCGAACAGCGGGGCATCGACCTTGTCCACCAGCGGCGCCCACAGGAACTTGAGCGAGTACGCCAGGCCGACCCAGGACAGGAAGCCGATCGTCGACAGCTCGATCGCGTTCTCGCGCATCCAGAAACCCAGGGTATTGCCCACCAGGTAGATCGGGATGCCCGAGCTGAAGCCCAGCAACAGCATGACCAGCACCTTGGGCTGGCGCAGCCGGGCCAGGACATCGCGCCAGCCCGGTCGGGCCGGTGGTGCCGGGTCGGCCTTGGCGGGCGCCTCCGGTGCCTCGCTCATCCGGCGTATTCCACGCTGAAGGGGGCATGGTCGGAGAAGCGGGGTTCGCGCGCGATCGAGCACGCCAGCATGCGTTCGCCCAGGCCCGGCGTGACCAGCTGGTAGTCCAGCCGCCAGCCCACGTCCTTGGCGTAGGCCGCGCCGCGGTTGCTCCACCAGGTGTAGTCCTCGCCCTCGGGATGCAGGCGCCGGTAGGCATCCACCCAGCCGCCCTCGCGTCCCGGCGTGCCGTCGCTGCCGCCGTCCTCGGCGATCTGCCCGCTGAGCCAGCTTCGCTCGGCCGGCAGGCAACCGGAGTTCTTCTGGTTGGACTTCCAGTTGCGGATGTCGCGGGCACTGCGCACGATGTTCCAGTCGCCGCACAGCACGTAGTCGCGCCCGCTGGCGAGCCATTCGTCCATGATCGGCCGCAGCCAGTCCATCACCTCGAACTTGAAGCCCTGACGCGCCTCGCCCGAGGAGCCGGACGGGATGTAGAAGGACACCACGCTCAGGTTGCCGAAGCGCGCCTCGATGTAGCGTCCCTCGTCGTCGAAGGGCGCCCAGCCAAGCGCGGTGCGCACCTCGTCGGGCTCGCGGCGGCTGTGGATCGCCACGCCGCTGTAGCCCTTCTTGGTGATCGCATCGCGGTAGAAGCAGTGGTGGCCATCCGGCCGGAAGCAGGCATCGGTCAGCTGGTCTTCCTGCGCCTTGGTCTCCTGCATGCACAGGATGTCGGCGTCCTGAGCGCGGAACCAGTCGAAGAAGCCCTTGTTGGCGGCGGAGCGGATGCCGTTGGCGTTGAAGCTGATGATTTTCACGGGAATCGAAAGCCGGGAACGGGATGCGGGAATCCGCCCACCTTAGTCGCTCCGCCGGGACGAAGCGAGGGCCGGAAAGGCCCTCCCGGACGGCTCGGGTATGCTTTTGCATCCCCCGACACAGACCCGTCATCCCCGTGCCCGACCACCGCACCCGCTTCCTCCAGTTGGCGCTGCGCGCCCAGGCCCTGCGTTTTGGCGAATTCACGCTGAAATCCGGCCGGCTGAGCCCCTATTTCTTCAACGCCGGCCTGTTCAACACCGGCGCCGGCCTGGCCGAGCTGGCCGTCTGCTACGCCGATGCGGTCGATGCGGACGGGGTCGACTTCGACCTGCTGTTCGGACCGGCCTACAAGGGCATCCCGCTGGCCACCGCCCTGGCCTGCGAGTACGCGCGCCGCGGCCGCGACCTGCCGGTGGCCTTCAATCGCAAGGAGGCCAAGTCCCATGGCGAGGGCGGCCACCTGATCGGGGCGCCGCTGGACGGACGCCGGGTGCTGATCGTCGACGACGTGATCACCGCCGGCACCGCCATCCGCGAGGCGCTGGGCATCATCCGGGCGGGCGGCGGCCTGCCCGCCGGCATCGTCATCGCGCTCGATCGCCAGGAAGCCGTCGACCCCGCGACATCCCGACGCTCCGCGGCAGAAAGTGTCGCAATTGAGCAGGGCCTGCCGGTGGTCCGGGTCGCGACCCTGGACGATCTCCTGGCGTTCACCGCCTCCGACAGCACGCTGGCGGGCCATCGCGAGCGCCTGCTGGCCTATCGCGAGGCTTACGGGAGCCTCACCCCGCGCTAATCCGCCCTGTTGCAGGCTCATGACGGGATTGGCCCGACTCTTGCGTTAACCCAGTGAAGAGAGAGAAACCAGGGACGAGTGGGGACGCGTCATGAACAAGGCTCATGCATTGATCGCGGTCACGGTGCTGCTTGCGCTGTCGCCGTCGCTGCTGGCGGCGCAGGGGAAGAGCGCCGGCGGCAACAAGAAGCTGTACTGCTGGAACGAGAACGGGCGCAAGGTCTGCGGCGACGCACTCCCGGCAAGCGCCGTGGACAGCGAGCGCACCGAGATCAGCGCCCGCAGCGGCATGACCACCGGGCGCATGGGCCGGGCGCTGACTGCCGAAGAGCGCGCCGAGGCCGCCGAGGCCGCCCGCCAGCAGGCCCTGGCCGACGCGGAGGCCGCCGCGGTGCTTCGCCGCGAGAAGGCGATGGCGGAGTCCTACGCGACCGAGAACGAGCTGCGCCGCGCGTACCAGAACCGCATCGTGCTGCTCGACGAGACGGTCAAGGCGTCGGAGCTGGGCATCGCCGGCCTGCGCCAGAGCCTGGTGCACCTGTTGCGCCAGGCCGGCGAGATCGAACTCAATGGCAAGCCCGTGGGCAAGGCGGTCGCCGAGACCATCCAGGGCCAGCACCAGGAGTTGCTGCGCCAGCAGGACATGCTCATCCAGCAGCGCAACGAGCGCGTCGAGGTGGAAGGCGAGTTCCAGGCCGCGCTCGAGCGCTATCGCGAACTGAAGAACCCCGCGCCCAACGAGCGCGGCTAGTCTCCCGGCGCCCTACCCGAACGCAGAAGCCCCGCTCCGGCGGGGCTTCTGCGTCATGGAACTGCCGGAGGGGCGAGGTCGCGCCGCGCCCTCAGAACGGCAGCTTCAGGTCCGGCTTCAGCGCGAGCAGCTGCTCGCGGAAGGCCGCCTGGATGCGCTTGAGCGCGTCCTTGCTGTCGGCGTCGAAGCGCATGACCAGGATCGGCGTGGTGTTCGACGCGCGCACCAGGCCCCAGCCGTCGGGCCAGTCCACGCGCAGGCCGTCGATGGTCGACAGGCGGGCCCCCTCGAAATGGGCGCTGTCGCGGAACCGGTCGACGAAGGCGTGGGGGTTGCCGTCGGGCGCTTCGACCTTGATCTCCGGCGTCGACACGCCATCGGGAAGCTCGGCCAGCGCCTGGGCCGGCCCCTCCGGGTGCATGGCCAGGATCTCCAGCAGGCGCGCGGCGGCGTAGATGCCGTCGTCGAAGCCGTACCAGCGCTCCTTGAAGAAGAAGTGGCCGCTCATCTCGCCGGCCAGCTCGGCGTCGGTCTCGCGCATCTTGCCCTTGATCAGCGAATGGCCCGTCTTCCACATCAGCGGACTGCCGCCGTGGCGCAGGATGTGCCCCGGCAAGCGTCCGGTGCACTTGACGTCGAAAATGATCACCGCGCCCGGGTTGCGCTCCAATACGTCGGTCGCGAACAGCATCAGCAGGCGGTCCGGGAAGATGTTCTGCCCGTCCCGGGTGACCACGCCGAGGCGGTCGCCGTCGCCGTCGAAAGCGATGCCCAGGTCGGCGTCCAGGCGCTGGACCATCTGGATGAGGTCGGCCAGGTTGTGCGGCTCGCTCGGGTCGGGATGGTGGTTCGGGAAGGTGCCATCGATCTCGCAGTACAGCGGCGTGACCTCGGCTCCAATGGCCTCGAGCACCCGCGGCGCGAGTTCGCCCGCGACCCCGTTGCCGGCATCGACGACGATCTTGAGCGAGCGCTCGATCTGCACGTCCGAGGACACGCGCTCGACGTAGTCGTCGTTGATGTCGCGCTGCTCCAGGCGCCCCAGGGCCGGGGAATCGTGCAGGCGGTCCTCGGCGATACGCGCATACAGGTCGGTGATCGCGTCCCCGGACAGGGTCTCGCCGCCGACCACGATCTTGAAGCCGTTGTAGTCGGGCGGATTATGGCTGCCAGTCACCGAGATGCACGAGCCCGCGCGCAGGTGGTACGCGCCGAAATAGGTGAGTGGCGTGGGCGCCAGACCGATGTCGATCACGTTGCGACCGGCCTTGCGCAGGCCCTTGACCAGGCCTTCGGTGAGCTCGGGGCCGGACAAGCGGCCATCGCGCCCGACCACGATATCCTCGTGGCCCTGCTCGTGCATCAACGATCCCACCGCGTGGCCGATCAGCTCGGCGATGCCCGCGTCCAAGGTCTGCCCGACGATGCCGCGGATGTCGTAGGCGCGGAAGATGCCGGCGTCGATCGCCACGTCGCCGATCGGGGCCTTGGCGTCCTTGTCGACCACCGGCGCCATGGGTGTTGCCTCGACCACCGGCTCGGGCGCGCCGAGCGTCGCCTGGGCCAGGGTCTGCTCGGCCTCCGGCTCTTCGGCGTCCACCGGCTTGCGCCGCAGGCGGAGCTTGTGCGCGATGCTCGCGAAGGCGGCAGCAAGCAGCAGCGCCAGGGCGACGATGAAGCAGCCCAGCGCATCGAGGCCAAAGGGGCCGCCAGCGGCGTCCGGCACGGCGGCCGCGACGCGCCATTCGCTGCCGTCGATCTTTCGCGCCAGCGACTCGGCGCCGTTGTTGAGCGCGGTATCGCCGCGCTCGATCACGCTGTGCGAGCCCTGGCGAAGCGCCAGATAGGTGGCGCCCGGCAGCGAGGCTTCCTGGAAACTGGCGTTGACCTTCGCGATCGGCAGTCGCACGGCGGCGACGGCGACCAGCGCGTCGTCGCGATGCACCGGCGCGGCGAGCTCGATGTGCGCCTTGCCGGCGTCGCCTACGATCCACGCCACCGGCTTGTTCTGCGCGATCGCCGCTTCAAGGGCGGCCAGGCGTCCGTAACCCCCGCCCTGCGCACCCTTGGCGGTCAATACGGCATAGGCGCTTTCAAGGCTCGGCGCGAACACCCGGGCGCCCTCGACGTCCTTCCAGCCCTCGGCCAGGCGAACGCCGGCATTGACCAGGTCGCCGTCGGTCACCGCGTTGCGCACGTCGGGCTTGGCCAGCTGGGTTTCCATGCGGCCGTACTCGGCCTTGAGCATCGATGCGATCGATGCGACCGTCTGGTCCCTTGCCTGCTCGATGCCCGCACGGCGGCTGTCGTCGCGATGCTGCTGCCAGCCGCTCCAGCCGAACCACGCCGCCAGCAGTACGCAGGCGCCCGCGACCAGCAGGCGCAGGAATCGCCCCTGTTCGGCCAACAACTGCGGCCGCTCGATTTTCAGATCCACCATGTCACTTCCCCTGTCAGCGCACGCCGGTATGGCCAAAGCCACCCGCCCCGCGTTCGCTGGTTTCGAATGCGTCGACGACCCGCAGGCTCGCGCGCACGATCGGCAGCACGACCAGCTGGGCGATGCGGTCCCCGGCCTCGATCGTAAAAGGCTCGCGGCCACGATTCCACACGCTGATCATCAACGGCCCCTGGTAATCGGCGTCGATCAGCCCGGTGCCATTGCCCAACACGATACCGTGCTTGTGTCCCAGGCCCGAGCGCGGCAGGATCACCGCGCACAGCGCGGGATCGCCGATGTGGATCGCCAGGCCCGAGGGCACCAGCGCCGCATCCCCGGGCGCGAGCACCAGGGGCGCATCCAGGGCCGCGCGCAAATCCAGGCCCGCGCTTGCCTCGGTCGCATAGGCCGGCAGCGGCCAGGTCTCGCCGAAGCGCGGGTCGAGTACCTTGAGTTCGAGGGTGTGTCGCATCAGGCGTCGGGCGTCCGTGGGGCGGGCTTGAATGGAGTGATGGACGCCGGGGCGGGCACGCCGGTCCGCGATGCAACGGCCCTCATGTCGCGACGGGCCCGGGCGCCGCCAGTCGCTCCACCACCAGGTCGAGCAGCTGATCGGCGAGCTCGGTCTTGGCCGCCGGCCCCAGCGCGCGCTCGTCGTCGTGCCAGAAGACGGACAGTGCGTTGTCGTCGCATTCGAAGCCGCTGCCGGCGACACCAACGCGGTTGGCGGCGATCATGTCCAGCTTCTTGTTCACCAGCTTGCCGCGGGCATAGCCCTCGACGTTGTCGGTCTCGGCGGCAAAGCCGACCACGAGGCGGGGACGCTGCGCATGCACGGCGACGTCGGCGAGGATGTCGGCGGTGCGCACCAGCTCCAGGGTCAGGGTGTCGCTGCCGGGCTTCTTCTTGATCTTGCTCGCCGACATCTCGAGGGGCGTGAAATCGGCGACCGCGGCGGCGCCGATGTAGACATCGGCCGGCAGCGCGGCCATCACCGCCTCGTGCATCTGCGCGGCGGAGCGGACGTTGACTCGGGTCACCGCGTCGGGCGAGGGCAGCGAGACCGGTCCGGCGACAAGCACCGTGTCGGCACCGCGCCGCGCGGCGGCGCAGGCGATCGCGAAACCCATCTTGCCGCTGCTGCGGTTGCCGATGAAGCGGACCGGGTCGATGTCCTCGTAGGTCGGCCCGGCGCTGACAAGCACGCGCAGGCCCGACATGTCGGCCGCGCTCATGCCCGTCTCCCGGTGGCCAGGGCCGCGACGATGGCGGCGGGCTCGCTGAGCCGGCCCGGGCCGAATTCGCCACAGGCCTGGGGGCCATCTTCCGGGCCGACCACCTGCACGCCGCGGCCACGCAGGGTCTCGATGTTCGCCTGGGTCGCCGGATGGGCCCACATGCGGTTGTTCATCGCCGGCGCCACCGCGATCGGGGCAGTGGTCGCCAGGCAAAGCGTGCTCACCAGGTCGTCGGCCATGCCATGGGCGAGCTTGGCCAGGGTATTGGCGGTCGCCGGCGCGACCACGACGCGGTCGGCCCAGCGCGCCAGTTCGATGTGGCCCATCGCCGCCTCCGCGGCGGCATCCCACAGCGAGGTGCGCACGGTGCGCCCGGAAAGGGCCTGGAACGTCGCCTCGCCGACGAAGTGGAGCGCGTCGGCGGTCATCGCCACCTGCACCTCGGCCCCGGCCTCACGCAGCCGGCGCACGAGCTCGGCGGCCTTGTAGGCCGCGATCCCGCCACAGACGCAGAGGAGGACGGAGGTGTCGTCCAGGGTGGGTGGCACAGCCGACATGGTTCAGAAATTTCCTACGGCACAACGGGCGTCTAGCTTACCTGATGCCGCGAGGAAGTCCGGTTGAGCGGCGTCCCGCCCCGGCATCAAATGAGAACCGAGGCGGGGCGGTCGGACTCCCCGGGAACTGCCCCGCGACCCTTCCCTGTCGCGTCCCGCTCCGACCCCCCGCCTCGCCCCCCTGCCCAAGGAAGGACCCGGCCCATGGATGGGCCCGTGCATGCCCCCCGACCACACCCACGACCCCTTCGCGCCCCCGGCCCTGGCCGACGCGCCCGCCCCGTCCAACGTCCCAAGGGGACCGGTCCTGCGCCTGCGCGACTGGCCGGCCGCCGAGCGCCCGCGCGAGAAGCTGCTCGCACGCGGCCCCGGCACCCTGTCGGACGCCGAATTGCTGGCGATCTTCCTGGGCTCGGGACTGCGCGGCCAGGACGCGGTGAGCACGGCGCGGCAGCTGCTCGCAAGCCACGGCCCCCTGCGGGCGCTGCTCGACCGCGGTGCCGCGGGCCTGGCGAAGCTGCCGGGCCTGGGCCCGGCACGGGCCTGCGCCCTCGCCGCCGCGCTGGAGTTGGGCCACCGCCACCTGTCGGCGGAGCTCGAGCGGGGCGAGGCCATGGGCGACCCGTTCGCCGCCGGACGCTACTTCGCGCAGCGCCTGCGTGGGCGGCCGCGGGAGGTGTTCGCCGCGCTGTTCCTCGACACCCGCCATCGCGCCCTGGCCTTCGAGGAGATGTTCACCGGCACCATCGACGGCGCGGAAGTGCATCCGCGCGAGGTGGTGCGCAGGGCGCTGGCCCACAACGCGGCGGCAGTGATCGTGGGCCACAACCATCCCAGCGGCAATCGCGAGCCCAGCGCCGCGGACCGCGCGGTGACCGCCCGCCTCAAGCAGGCACTGGCGCTGGTCGACCTGCGCCTGCTCGACCACTTCGTCATCGCCGATGGACCGCCGGTGTCGCTGGCCGCGCGCGGCTGGGTGTGACGCCGCCGGTCGCCCGCCATTCACGTCGCACGGCCCCCCCGGCACGCGCTCGCGTACAATGGACGGTTCCGCAACATCTCCGGAACCGCCCGTGAAAACCGCCCTCCGCGACCTGGTGCTGCAGGCCATCGATGCCCTGCGCGCCGCCGGCACCCTGCCCGCCGACCTCGAGACCCCCGAGTTCGTCATCGAGCGGCCGAAGAACCGCGCCCAGGGCGATTTCTCGACGAACGCGGCCATGCTGCTGGCGAAGCCGTCCCGCTCCAACCCGCGCGCGATCGCGCAGGCACTGGTGGACGCCCTGCCGGCCAACGACGACATCGCCAGCGTGGAGGTCGCCGGCCCGGGTTTCATCAATTTCCGCGTCGCCGAGACCGCCTGGCGCCGTGGCCTGGGCGAGGTCTTCACCCGCGGCGAGTCCTACGGCCGCAACGACGGCGGCAAGGGGCACGTGGCCGGCGTCGAGTACGTGTCGGCCAACCCGACCGGGCCGCTGCACGTCGGACACGGCCGCGCGGCGGTGATCGGCGACTGCGTCGCGCGGGTGCTGGCCGCCAACGGCTGGGACGTGAAGCGCGAGTTCTACTACAACGACGCCGGCGCCCAGATCAACAACCTGGCGATCTCGGTGCAGGCGCGTGCGCAGGGCAAGGGCCCGGACGACGCCGGCTGGCCTGAGGACGGCTATCGTGGCGACTACATCAAGGACGTCGCCGCCGCCTACCTGCGCGGCGACAGCGTCGAGGTCGAGGGCCATGTCGTCACCGGCACGGGCGATCCGGACGACCTCGATGCGATCCGCCACTTCGCCGTCGCCTACCTGCGCCGCGAGCAGAACCTCGACCTGGAAGCCTACGGCGTCGGCTTCGACGTGTACTTCCTGGAGTCGTCGCTGTACACCGACGGCAAGGTCGAGGAGACCGTGCGCGAGCTGGTCGCCGGTGGCCACACCTACGAAGAGGGCGGCGCGCTGTGGCTGCGCTCGACCGGCTTTGGCGACGACAAGGACCGCGTCATGCGCAAGTCCGACGGCACCTATACCTATTTCGTGCCGGACGTCGCCTATCACCTGAGCAAATGGCAGCGCGGCTACGAGCGCGCGATCACCGAACTGGGCGCCGACCACCATGGCTCGCTTGCGCGCGTGCGCGCCGGCCTGCAGGCGCTCGACAAGGGCATTCCCCTGGGCTGGCCGGAGTACGTGCTGCACCAGATGGTCACCGTCATGCGCGGTGGCGAGGAGGTCAAGCTGTCCAAGCGTGCCGGCAGCTACGTGACCCTGCGCGACCTGGTGGACGAGGTCGGCCGCGACGCCACGCGCTGGTTCCTGATCGCGCGCAAGCCCGACTCGCAGCTGACCTTCGACATCGACCTGGCGCGCAGCCAGTCGCTCGACAACCCGGTCTACTACGTCCAGGTCAGCCATGCCCGCATGTGCGGCCTGCTGCGGCAGCTGGCCGAGCGTGGCCTGTCGTTCGACCGCGAGCGTGGCCTGGCCCAGCCGCTGGCGCTGGACGATACCGCCACCCATGCCCTGGTGACGGACCTGCAGCGCTACCCGGACGTGGTGGAAAGCGCCGGGCGCGACCTGGAGCCGCACCAGGTGGCCGGCTACCTGCTGGAGCTGGCCCAGACCTTCCAGAGCTACTACAACGACCACCAGTTCCTGGTCGACGACGACGCCACGCGCGACGCGCGCCTGGTGCTGGCGATGGCGACCCGGCAAGTGCTGGCCAATGGCCTGGGACTGCTCGGCGTGGGCGCCCCCGAGGTCATGTAGGCGCCCGTGCCGGGCCTTCGTCCGCGGGGCGATTGACTTACACTGGAGCGGTACCGCATCACGTTTTCCCGCCTCGGCGCGCCCGAGGCGACCCACGCAACCAACGAGGACCGCCGCAGGTGGCAGCACGACGCAACAAGACCCAGGCCAAGCGCAACCAGGGCAACGGCCTTCCCGGCTGGGCATGGATGGTGCTCGGCATCCTGCTGACGCTGATCGTCGTGCTGGTGGCGCCGAAATACCTCAAGTCCGGCAGCGATGGCTTCTTCCGCCCGCAGCCCAACCCCGACGCGCAGCCGGCACCGGTCACGAGTGCCGACGACGAGATCCTGCCGCGGCCCGCCAGCCAGGCGGCGAAGACGGAGGCCCCGGCCGACGCGGCGGCCGGCGAGAAGGGCGACGAGTTCGCGTTCTACGACATGCTCACCGGCAAGGAAGTGCCGATGACCGATGCCGAGCTGGCCGCGACGCAGCGCGCCGAGGCCGAACGGCAGGCGGCGATCGAGCGTGCGCAGCAGACGGCCCAGGCCAGCGCGCGCACGCCCGATGCGCTGCCGCAACCGGTCGACCCGGACGCCGCCGCCCCCGCCGCGCCGGCCCCCGCGCCAAAGGCCGCCGACACCGTCGTCGCCAGCGGCAACACGCGCACCGCGGCCGGCGTCGGCGATGGCAGCCGCTACCTGCTGCAGGCCGGCGCGTTCCAGGCCTCCGGCCAGGCCGAGGAACTCAAGGCGAAGATCGCGCTGCTGGGGCTGGGCGCACGCGTCGAGTCGGCACAGATCAACGGCAAGACCATCTACCGCGTGCGCATGGGTCCATACGGCACCGCTGGCGACCTCGCCGACGCCAAGCAGAAGCTGGAAAGCAACGGCCTGGCGCCGCTCGCGATCAAGGCCCGGTAAATACACCGGGCGCCGCCGGCCCCTGGCGGCCGACCGGGCACCCCTCCGCTACGGCCGGCCATCGGAATGCCGACCGCGATCGCTGCGCGCCCCCCGTCGATTGCCTAGACTGCCCGCCGGCGGCCCCGCCCGGGTGCCTGCCGGCCTGCACGCCCGCCATCGGGCCACGGAGGGACAATGGAAAAACGCATCCTGATGGGCAGTGTTGCCGCGCTTGCGGTCATGCTCGGCTTCGAGTGGCTGCTGATCGCGACCGGTCGACCGCTCGACGTGCCGATCGATGCCGGCTTCGGCCCCATCCCGCTCGCCGGCCTGCTGGTCACGGCGGCGGCCATGGCCCTGGGCGGCCGGATCGCCACGCAGGGGTTTCGCATCTTCGCGGTGCTGCTGGCGCTGCTGGTGGCCCTGAGCGGCGCGGTGTCGGTGCAGCTCTCCTCCGCCCTGTCGCACGTGCCCGAGCCGTTCAGCCTCGGTGAGATCCTGCGTTACAACGGTGCAGCGACCGCCGCGAGCATGCTGGCCGCGTGGCTGGGCGCGGCGCTGGGTGAATGGGCGGCGCGGCGCGCTGCGCGCCCGCCGCTGTCCGCCCCGGGCGCCTGATACGCCCCGCGGCTCGCAGGGTCAGCCTTGCGGCTGGCGCTTGAGCACGATCAGCGCCGAGGTGTCGCTTTCGCCATGGCCGCGCTCGAGCAGCTCGTTGTAGTCGGCCACCGCCTGGTCGATGACCGCGGTGCGGATACCGGCGCCGCGGGCGATACCCTGGACGATGCGAAGGTCCTTGAGCATGTGCGCCGACTTGAAGCCCGGTGCGAAGGCATCGCGCAGCATGGTCTCGCCACGCTTGTCGAGGAACCAGTTGCCGGCGGCACCCGCCATCAGGGTCGGCAGCAGGCGCTCGGGATCCAGGCCGAGCTTCTCGCCCAGCGCCAGGCCCTCGCAGACCGCCTCGTTGATGCCCGCGACCAGGACCTGGTTGACCGCCTTGGTCGCCTGGCCGGCACCGGTATCGCCCATGTGGGCCAGCCGCGCCGCATAGGCCTGCAGGACCGGGCGTGCCTGCTCGAGCACGTCGGCGTCGCCGCCGGCCATCACCGACAGCTTGCCGTTGCGCGCGCCCTCGACGCCGCCCGACACCGGCGCGTCGATGAAGCCGATGCCTTCGGCGGCCAGCAACGCGGCGACCCGTTGCGCGGTCTGCACCGAGACCGTGGAGTGGTCGACGACGACCGCGCCCTTGCGCAGGACCGAGGCCAGGGCCGTCGCGTTCTCCAGCACGTCGGCATCGAGCGACACGCACATCGCGACCACGTCGCAGTCGGCGAAGTTGTCCGCGCTGCGCGCGGCGCGCACGCCCAGCTCGGCGGCCAGGGCATCGGCCTTGGACTGGGTGCGGTTACCGACCACCGCCAACAGCCCGGCCGCGTGCAGGTGGCGGGCCATCGGCGCGCCCATCGCGCCCAGGCCGATGAAACCGGTCTTCAATACGGGGGACTCAGTGCTCATGCTTCATGCGTTCCATTCGAAAACGGTCAGGCGCGAGGCGCCGGTCAGGTGCAGCGGGTCGGCATCGGCCAGGGCGCGGGCCTCGGCCAGGTCGGCCGCGCGCAGCACGTAGGCGCCGCCGCTGCTGTCGGAGAAGCCGCCGCTCAACTCCAGCTGGCCACGAGCGCGCAGCTGGCCGATGTAGGCCAGGTGGGGCTCGATGACGCCGGCGTCGAAGCCGGGCTGCCGTATCGCCATGACCAGGTAGCGCCGGGGGGCCGCCGCCATGTCAGATCGCCCGGCCGACGGCGGCACCGCCGTCGTCGAGGTAGGTGTAGCCGGTCAGCCCGGCCTCGAGCGCGGCGAGCAGGCGCGTGGACTCGTCCTCCGGCAGCGCGGCGCCGGCCACGCGCGCGGCGTAGGCATCGCGCAGGTCGTCGAGCCGGTAGCCGACGTAGTCGAGCATGACGTCGGTGGTGTCGCCCCGGCGCTGCTGGCTGATCGCGAAGCCTCGCGCATCAGAGGCGTCCACGCGCACTTCGACCGCGTCGGTGTCGCCGAAGAGGTTGTGGATGTCGCCCAGGATCTCCTGGTAGGCGCCGACCAGGAAGAAGCCCAGGCGGTAGCTCTGGCCGTGCTGCAGTCCGTGCAGCGGAAGCGAGGTGTTGAGCGTCTCGTTCTCGACGTAGGTGTCGATGCGGCCGTCGGAGTCGCAGGTCAGGTCGGCGATCACGCCGCGCCGCGAGGGCGCTTCGTCGAGGCGCTCGATCGGCACGATCGGGAACACCTGCTGGATCGCCCAGACGTCGGGCATGGATTCGAAGACGCTGAAGTTGACGAAGTACTTGTCGACCAGGCGCTGGTTCAGTTCGTCCAGGGTCGCCTGGTGGCTCTTCTCGCCGGGCTTGAGCTGGGCGCGCACGGCATGGGCGATCGCGTAGAACAGGTCGTCGATGCGCGCGCGATGCACCAGGTCGATCTGTCCGAGCGCGTACAGCGACAGGCCTTCGCTGTGGTGGTGCTGCGCCTCGTGGAACAGCTCCACCGCCGGCCGGCTGCCGAGCTCGTCGTGGACCTCGCGCAGGTGGCGGATCACGGCCGGCTCGTCCTCGTGGACGTCGGGCACGCGGCCTTCCGGCGCCTGCTCGACCTCCGAGACGTTGGCCACCAGCACGGCGTGGTGCGCGGTCATCGCGCGGCCGCACTCGGTGACCAGGCGCGGCGGCGCCAGCCCGTGCGCCTCGCAGGCCTCGGCCAGGGGCTGGACGATGGTGCTGGCGTACTGGTTGGCGCCGTAGTTGATCGAGCACTCGCTGCGCGAGCGGGTGCCTTCGTAGTCGATGCCCAGGCCGCCGCCGACGTCCATGAAGCGCACCGTCGCGCCCAGCGCGGACAGCTCGACGAGGTAGCGCACCGCCTCGCGCATGCCGTTGGCGATGTCGCGTACGTTGGAGATCTGCGAGCCCATGTGGAAGTGCAGCAGGCCCAGGCAGTCGGTCATGCCGGCGTCGCGCAACTGCTTCCACAGGTCGAGCACCTGCCGCGGCGAGAGCCCGAACTTGGCCTTGTCGCCGCCGCTGTTCTGCCACTTGCCGGCGCCGAGGCTGGCCAGGCGCATGCGCACGCCCAGGCCCGGCCTGACGCCCAGGGCCTGCGCTTCCTCCATCACCAGGGGCAACTCGGACGGCTTCTCGATGACGATCCAGGTGTCCAGGCCCAGCTTGCGGCCGATCAGGGCCAGGCGGATGTACTCGCGGTCCTTGTAGCCGTTGCAGACGATCAGGCCACCGGGGCGGGACAGCGCCATGACCGCCATCAGCTCCGGTTTGCTGCCCGCCTCCAGCCCGAAGCCGTCGCCGGCGTGCGAGGCCAGCGTGCCGGCCACGCCCTGGTGCTGGTTGACCTTGATCGGGTAGACCGCGGTATAGCCGCCCGGATAGTTCCAGTCGCCCATGGCCTGCGCGAACGCGCCCTGAAGGCGCGCCAGGCGGTCGCCGAGGATGTCCGGGAAGCGCAGCAGCAGGGGCAGCTTGGCGCCCTTGCCGCGGGCCTCGTCGACCAGTGCCGACAGGGCCACGGACGGGCCGGCGTCGCGCTGCGGGCTGACGGTGACGCAACCGGCACCGTCGACGTCGAAATACCCCTCGGCCCAGTGCGGGATCGAGTAGGTCTTGCGGGCCTGGTCGGGGGACCAGTCGGGCATCGGCGGGGACATCGGCGAAACACCAGCGGCGAAGGGGATGCGCATTCTACCGTCCGCGGCCGTGAGGACGCGTGTCCGCGGGCCGGCGGTCACGAGCCGTTGGCGGGGGTCCGCTACAATTCGCGGCCTTGGGGCGCGGGCCGGTCCGCCCGCCCCCGTTCACCGGGACCGGCGCCATGCGGCAGCGGTCCCCTGATCTCGGCACTCTTCGCGGGGCGAACCGGCAATGAACGACAACACCACCTGGCACTACGAGAACTTCGACCCGACCGGCTCGGCGATCGGCTACCGCATCACCCGCAAGCTCGACGAGGTGCAGTCCCCGTTCCAGAAGATCGAGATCTACGAGAGCACCGACTGGGGCAACCTGATGCTCATCGACGGCGCGATGATGCTGACCACGAAGGACAACTTCCTCTACCACGAGATGATGTCCCACCCGGCGCTGTTCACCCACGCGGCCCCCAAGCGTGTCGTCATCATCGGCGGCGGCGACTGCGGCACCCTGCGCGAGGTGCTGCGCCACCCCGGCGTCGAGAGCG
This sequence comes from Marilutibacter spongiae, assembly GCF_014145325.1. Classification (GTDB taxonomy): domain Bacteria; phylum Pseudomonadota; class Gammaproteobacteria; order Xanthomonadales; family Xanthomonadaceae; genus Marilutibacter; species Marilutibacter spongiae. Next base: position 71,864 of record NZ_JACHTF010000018.1, on the reverse strand, counting down.
CCACCCAGTGCGACATCGACGAGCAGGTCACGCGCATGGCCGAGAAATGGTTCCCCGAGCTGTGCGAGTCCAACGGCGATGCGCGCGCGGAACTGCTGTTCGACGATGGCGTGGCCTACATGGCCAACTGCCCGGCCGGCAGCGTCGACGTCGTCATCGTCGACTCGACCGACCCGGTCGGCCCGGCCGAAGGCCTGTTCAACAAGGCGTTCTACGAAAGCTGCTTCAGGGCGCTCAAGGACGACGGCATCCTCGTCCAGCAGTCCGAGTCGCCGCTGATGCTGGTCGAACTGATCCGCGAGATGCGCGGCGAGATGGGCAAGGCGGGGTTCAACGCTTTCGCGACCCTGCCGTTCCCGCAGCCCTGCTATCCGACCGGCTGGTGGAGCTGCACGCTGGCGCGCAAGTCCGGCGGCTTCGCGTTCCGCGAGGACGCGGCGCGCGAGCGCGGCTTCGCCACCCGGTACTACACCGCCGAGGCCCATGCCGCCGCGCTGGTACCGCCGCCCTTCCTGGCCGAAGCGCTCGCGGGCTGAGCCCGGTCTAATGGGCGCCCGGCGGCGTCGCCGTGCGCTCTGCAGCCTCGCGCTCGCGCCCGGCGACGAGGGCGGGTCCCGCCGGGGCCACCAGGGCCAGCAACTCGCGGTCGCCGATGGGGCGGAAGTCCAGGCCCCACTGGCGGCCGATGAAGTCCAGCAGAGACCCCGCCCAGCGGCCGCTGACCAGGGTCCCGGCATGGCCGTCGGCCAGCGTGGTGTGGAACGGCGCATCACCGAGCGTGTTCTCCACGCGCGTGCCGTCGACGAACTCGAGCGTCCGGTAGGCGCCGTGCCCCTGCGCGTCGCGACCGCCGAAGTGCGCGTGGAACCAGGCCCGGTCGTCGAAGAAGGCGACACGGTCGTCGGCGTCCGCCATCGCGCGCAGCGCATCGTCGAAGCGATCCAATCCCCGCCCCACATTGGCCAGCGCCGCCGGGCTCCAGGCGTGGTCGAAATGCATCGCCCAGTGGGTGTTGTCGAAGATGCCCACGAGCACGACGCGGGTGTCCGGGTGGCGCGCATGCAGCCGGGCGACCGACTCGCGCAAGGCCGACACGCAGGCGTCGATGGCGCCATTGACGCGGGCGTCGCCGGGATCGGCGCCCAGCGCCTCGAGCGCGCGCTGCGTGCCGAAGCTGTTCACCCCGATGCGGAACACGACCGCGCCGTGGCGCCAGGGCACCGGATCGGCATCCATCATCGCCAGCAACGACGGGACTTGTCGGTAGCCTTCGACCAGGTCTTCGCACCCGGCACCGGAGATGGCGAAGTTGTAGTCGTAGTCCTCCTTGCGCGGCGCGCGGGCGGGGATGCCGACGGCGCGCAGCAGCCGCGCGATGCGGCCGCGGGTGCCGCGCACGCCCCATTCGCCGACGTCGAGCTGGTCCGTGCGCAGGCGGGCGAGGATCTCGTACCAGTTGAAGGTGACTGCGCGATAGGCGCCGCCGCGCGCCGGGTCGCCCTCGGGAAAACTGATCCGGTCCTGGTAGGAGTGGCTGTCGGAGTCGCCCACCACGGCGAGCGCGAAGCGCGGCGGCGCGCCCGGGTCGGCCGGGGCCGGCGCGTCGCCACCGTTGCAGGCGGCCAGGGCGAGCAGTGCCACCGTGCAGCCCGTGCGCGACAGCGCGCGCGCGGCCCGGTTCACGGCGCGACCGGGGCCTTCAACAGGCCCGCTGCGCGGCGCCCCACGCGCCAGAGCGCCGACTTGGCGGCCACGCCCGCGGCGTCCATCGCCACCCGCCGGGGGTTCATGCCCAGGCGGGACAGATAACGCCGGGCGTAGTGGTTGAACAGCAGCGCCTGCGTCAGCCGCCGGCTCTCGGACGTCCTGAAGATGATCGACAGCGAGATCGACACGTCCTCGCTGCCGTTGCGGACGTGGTGGCCGGCGGCGAAGGGGATGTGCAGCGCCTGTCCGGGGGTGAACTGGAACCGCTCGCCCAGGGCCGCGGCGCCCTCCCGCCACTCGGGCCGGCGGCCGCTGCGCGCGAAGTAGTGCTCGGCGTCCTCGTCGGCGACCACGCGCGGGTCCCAGGGCGGATAGACCACGACCTCCTTGCACCCGCGCACCTGCATCAGGCAGGTCGAGTAGCGGTCGATATGGAACGGGGTGACGCTGTCGGGCGAGGCGATGAACAGGTACAGCATCGCGTCGTCGAAGTCGGCGCGGATGCCCGCGGCGGCGGCCATGCCCTCGACGTCCGAACACAGCGCGTCATACACGGGGCGGAAGGACGGGTGGGCCTCGGGCTGGCGCACCATGATGTAGGCATCGCTGCCGCGCAGGTCGTCCAGGGCCGCTTCCAGGCCTTGGCCGGGCCTGTGCTCCTTGTGGGCGTTGTCGAAGTCGTCGGCCATGTCCAGGCGCCCGCTGGAATGGAACACCTGTTCGCGCGGCAGGGCCGGGATCACCTCCGACAGATTGCGCAGGGACAGGGCCGGATGCGCTTCCAGGGTGTGCCCGAACACGAAGGCCCGGCGGTCCAGGCTGGCCTTGGCCTGCACCTCTTCAAGCTCACTGAAAACCCGCACGCATGCCCCCTGCCGATCCACGCCGGTCGCGATGGGTGCGCCGGCTCCAGGAGGATCAACGGGCTGGGCGATGGCGACCGGACACGTGGCCCGGTGCCCTCAGAGGGCGTCGCCGTCGAGTTCGCCGGTGCGGATGCGGACCGCGCGCTCCAGGTCGTAGACGAAGATCTTGCCGTCGCCGACCTTGCCGGTGCCCGCCGCCTTGATGATCGCCTCCACCACCAGGTCGGCCTGGTCGTCGGTCACCGCGACCTCGAGCTTGATCTTGGGCAGGAAGTCGACCACGTACTCGGCGCCGCGGTAGAGCTCGGTATGGCCCTTCTGCCGGCCGAAGCCCTTGACCTCGGTGGCGGTGACGCCGGCCACGCCGGCCTCGGCCAGTGCCTCGCGGACATCGTCGAGCTTGAACGGCTTGACCACCGCCATGATCATCTTCATCGCTTCCCCTCTGGACGCTGCGGGACCGGCGGAGATCGCCGGGCGCGCTCAGGATACCCGCTCGCCCGCCGGGCGGTCAGCCGCCGGCATGCGCTAGAATCCCCCGCCGCGCCGCCCTCCGTGTAGGACTTTTCCGACACGACATCGCGGCGCAGGCCGACTGCGCCATCACGACCGGCAGGTCATGCTGGGGCATCGCCGGAGGAACAAGATGATCGACCTGAGCCACATCGACGAACTCGCCCGCCGCCTCAGCAACCTGGTCCCCCCGGGCCTGCGCGAGAGCCGCGAGGAACTGCAGGAAAACTTCCGCACCGTGCTCCAGAGCGGCCTGACCCGGCTGGACCTGGTCACCCGCGAGGAGTTCGAGGTCCAGCGCGAAGTCCTGCTGCGCACCCGGGAGAAACTCGAGGCCCTGCAGCAGACCGTCGCCGAGCTGGAAGCCCAGCTGGGCCACGCGCCGCGCCACTGACCCGGGTCTCCCGACATGAACCTCGCCCTCGTGCACGGACGTGCGCGGTCGGGGGTGCGTGCGCCCGCGGTCCGGGTGGAAGTGCACCTGGCCGGTGGCCTGCCCGCCATGTCGATCGTCGGCCTGCCCGAGGCCGCCGTGCGCGAAGCCAAGGATCGCGTGCGCGCCGCCATCCAGTGCGCGCAGTTCGAATTCCCCGCGCGCCGCATCACCGTCAACCTGGCCCCTGCGGACCTGCCCAAGGACGGCGGCCGCTTCGACCTGCCGATCGCCCTTGGCATCCTCGCCGCCAGCGGCCAGGTCCCGCTGGACGCGCTCGACGGCCATGAATTCCTCGGCGAGCTCGGCCTGACCGGCGAGCTGCGCGCGGTGGACGGGGTGCTGCCGGCCGCGCTCGCCGCGGCCGATGCCGGCCGCATCCTGGTGGTGCCGCCGGGCAATGGCGCCGAAGCGGCGCTGTGCAGTCGTGGCGAGGTCCGCGTGGCCCGTACCCTGCTGGAGGCCTGCGCGCTGCTGCAGGGACGCAAGGCCCTGCCACGCGCCGAAGCCGCCGCGGTGGAGGCCTGCGCCGGTCCCGACCTGGCCGACGTGCGCGGCCAGCCGCACGCGCGCCGCGCGCTGGAAGTCGCCGCTGCCGGGGGCCATCACCTGCTCCTGGTCGGCCCACCCGGCTGCGGCAAGACGCTGCTCGCCTCGCGCCTGCCCGGGATCCTGCCGGAAGCCACGGAACCGGAGGCCCTGGAGGCCGCCGCGGTGGCCTCGGTGAGCGGACGCGGCCTGGACCCGGCCCGCTGGCGCCAGCGCCCCTATCGCGCGCCCCACCACACCGCCAGCGCGGTCGCCCTGGTGGGCGGCGGCGCCGAGCCCCGTCCGGGCGAAGTGTCGCTGGCCCACAACGGCGTGCTGTTCCTCGATGAATTCCCCGAGTGGAGCCGACAGGCGCTGGAGGTGCTGCGCGAACCCCTGGAGTCGGGGGTGGTGACGATCGCCCGCGCCGCGCGCAGCTCGGAGTTCCCGGCCAACTTCCAGCTGATCGCGGCGATGAACCCCTGCCCCTGCGGCTGGGCCGGCGACGCGAGCGGACGCTGCCGCTGCAGCCCCGATGCGGTCCGCCGGTACCGGGCCAAGGTCTCCGGACCCCTGCTGGACCGGATCGACCTGCACGTGGAGGTCCCGCGGCTGCCGCCTGCGGCGCTGCGCGCCGATGCCCCCGCCGGCGAGTCCTCCGCGACGGTGCGCACGCGCGTGGTGGCGGCACGGGAACGGGCGCTGGCGCGCGCGGGGCGGCCCAACGCCATGCTCGATCCGTCCCGCCTGGCCGCGAGCTGCCGCCTCGCCACGGCCGACCAGGACCTGCTCGAGCGCGCGGTCGAGGCCCTGCGGCTGTCGGCGCGTTCCATGCAGCGCATCGTGCGCGTGGCCCGCACCATCGCGGACCTGGCAGGCAGCGACGGGATCGAAACGCCCCACCTCAGCGAGGCGATCGGCTACCGGCGCATGGACCGCGCGCTGGAGTGAGCCCCGCCGGCGCCCGGGGCGCCGGCGGGGCTCGGTTCAAAGCTGGCCGCCGCAGTTCTGGCCGCAGACCTTGGGCCGCTCGAGGTAGGCGCGTGCGCCCTGCCGCGCCTGCAGGCGCTCGGCCTCGGTGCCGCAGCGGGTGGTCTTGCGCTTGGAGCCGGTCACTCGTTCGCGCCAGCACACGGTCTGCCCATCGGCCGCCGCCGCGCTGCCCTGCACGTAGGCGTTGATCTTCTGCAGCGCATTCTCGAGGGCGACCTTCTCGTTGATGTCCAGCTGGTCCAGGCGGGACTTGCCCTCGGTGATCGCGAACACCTCGGCCTGCGCGTCCCGCACGCGATTGTTCTCGCGCGTGGTCAGGCCCTCGATGCCGCCCGCGTCCAGGTGGGCGCGCAGCTCTCGCTGCTGCTCGAGGATGACCTGCAGGCCGTCGACGTCCTCGATGTCGACCGCTGGGGGATCATCGCCCGGGGGCGTTTGCGCGCACACCGGGCCGGCGATCGCCAGGCACAGCATGCAGATGGGCAGCAGGGATCGCACGAACGCTCGCATGTCCAACGCCTCCATCGTCGGCCGGCGATGCCGGCCCTTGCGGTCACGGGGCGGCGGCCCGGCCGGTGCGACCGGCACGGGACGGGCCCCGCATCGGGATCAACGCCCGGTCGCCGGCTCCAGGCCGCGGCCACTGCCGCAGTCGGAGGTGGCGCTGGCGCCGCAGCGCTGGCCGCGGTTGAGGTAGTTGCGGGTGTCCTCCTGGACGGCGCGCATCTCGGCGACGGTCGCGCAGCGGGTTTCCTTCATGGTCGTGCCCAGCTTGCGCTCGCGCCAGCAGTGCTGGCGGTCGTCTTCGTTGTCGGCCAGGACCGCCTTGACCTCTTCCAGCGCGTTGAACAGTTCCGCCTGCTGGTCGGGATGCAGCTGCTCGACCGCGCTGACGCCGTCGAGCAGGCTGAAGATCTGGTCCTGCGCGGCCTCGATCCGGGCCAGCGCCCTGGGATCGAAGCGCGCGTAGTCACCGGTCGAACCCTCGGTCTGTTCGCGGATCTCGCGCTGCTGCTCGAGGATCTGCCCCACCTTGTTCGCGCTGGCCAGGGCCAGTGTCGATGCCAATGCCAGGACCACGCCCAGGCCCACCCTGTATCCGTGTCGGTTCATCGCAGGATTCCATGCTGTGTTGGGGAATCCCGACGATACGCCCGCCCCCGGGGCGCTTCAACCACGCGCCGGACGCCCAACGACGTCGCCCGCGCAGGGCGCGGGCGACGGGTGGGCCACAGCGCGCGGGCGCTGTCGCAGGACGAGTGCGGTGCGACTCAGCCGCCGCCGCCGCAGTCCTCGCAGACACCGCTGCGCTGGAGCTGGGCGCGGGCCTGTTCACGCATCTCGCGCTGCTGGGCGACGGTCATGCAGACGCGCTCGAAGCGATTGCTGCCCAGCTTCTTGCGGCGCTCGCAGACCTGCCGGTTGTCCTCGGCGTCGCGGAGCGTGCGCTCCATCCAGGCCACGTCGTCGGCAACGGCGTCGCGCTGGGCGGCATCCAGCTCGTCCATCGACTGCTTGCCTTCGATCGCCGCGGAAATCCGCGCCTGGCGCTCCAGGACTTCCTGGCGCCTGGCCTTGGACATGTCCTCGTAGACACCGGTGCCGGCGGTGGCGCCGGCCTGGATCCGGGCCTGCTCGCTTCGCAGCGCGGCCAGGTCGATCGCGGCGGTATCCGCGGCCAGTGAAGTCACCGACAGGCCCAGGGCCAGCACGGCCGTACACGACACAACGCACCATTTGAGCATCACACGCATCCATCCGACGACGTAGGGACCTTCGACGCTACCGCAGCTTTGCCGATCCTGTCGACTGCCCCCGGTCATGCCGGTCCCATTCCGGGGGCGGCGGGAGCCCAGACCTCCCCGGCGGGGTCGAGCTCGGCGGTTTCCATGACCGGCCCGCGCCAGCCGAAGCCACAGATCGCCAACGCGCCCTGGCTGACCGGATCGAGGCCGAACGCGCGCTCGAGCTGCTTTTCGTTGATCGCGCCGGTGATGAAGGCGCCCAGGCCGGCCTCGGTCGCGGACAGGTACAGGGTCTGCGAGAGGTGGCCGCCTTCCAGCGCGACGACGCGGTAGCCCTTGGCGTGCTGGCGGTATTTCCAGAAGGTGCGGTCGAAGCGCGGCGACAGCAGGACGACCACGTGGGCGTCGGCGAACCAGTGCTGCTGCGCGACCATGTCCATGACGAAGCGGCGGAGCGCGCTGGGCTCGGCGGGGATCGCCTCGTCGCCCTCGCGGCCGTCTTCGCTGCCGCCAGCTGCATCGGTCGCGCGGAAAGGCAGCGGCTCCAGCGCGTGGTCGGTGGCGTGGTAGTGGTACAGCCCCGGCGCGACGCCCTCCACGTGCTGGACGACGAGGTAGCACTCCATCGGATGCAGGCCGCCGCCGCTGGGGACGTTCTTCTTCAGGAACACGGTGTCCTCGGAGACCCGGACCTCGGCCTGGGCGGCGAACACGCGCTGCATGACCCGGGCGAAGGCCTCGAACGGCAGGAGACGGGAGGGGTCGAAATTGCGACAGGTGGCGCGTCGCGCGAGCAGGCGGTCGAAGTCGTTCGGCGCGATCCTCGGCAGCGCCACGCGCGCATCGTCCTCGGTGCGGGTCGCGGCCTCGACCGGCGGCGCACCGAGCACCTGGCGCATCTCCACCGCGGTCTCGGTGCGGCTGTCCTTGCTGTTCTGCACCGCGTCGACCCCTTCCCAGCGGGTGAAGGCATGCAGGGTCGCGCCGAGCGGATGCCAGTGGACCTCGCGGAAGCGCGCGTCGCGCTCGCGCCAGCCGGCCCGCACGGCATCGCCATCGCTGTCGGCGACGACCAGGCCCTCGGTGAGCAGGCGTGGCAGTGCCGGGGCGAGGTCGACGTCGAGGCCGTCGGCCTCGATCCACTGCCCCGGGCTCAGCTGGCCAAGCAGTTCACGCTCGGTCCCGTCGAGCTCGACCTCCTCGCCGATATGCGGGGCCAGCGCCAGCCAGCGCCGCTCGCGCCGCAGGCCATCGCCGCCGGCAAGCAGCGATTCCAGCTCGAACGCGACGTCCTCGCGGGGTTCAAGGAACACGACGGCGCAGCGGCGGATCTTCATGCGGGCAAATCCAGGAGCGTGGGGCTGGAGTATGCGGACCCGACCCCGCCGCGGCCAGCCGCGGGCCCGCATCGGAGCCCCTCCCGGCACGCGACGCGACTGCCGTCACCGCGGCCTTGCGCGAAGGAGACGGCCCCACCATTCCACACCCCTCTGCCCGCGGGAGTGCCCGCCGCATAGCCTGCCGGGAGTACCCCGCGAATCTGTGACGGTTGCCCATTTCCAGCGGGAACGCTAGATTCTGCCGATGACGGCCTGGCCCAGGCCGCATATGGGGACCCATCGATGAGCACGAAGACCCGGACCGCGCCGCTGTCGCCGGAGATCGCCGATCGCCTGCTGGACCTGCTCGGCAGCGACGACCTGTTCCGCGAACGCTTCCAGCGCGACCACCTCGCCGCTCTGCGCTCGATCGGCCATGAATCGCCGACCCAGGGACAGATGACCGCTTGCGGGTCCCTGCCCATGGCCCAGGCCGAGCCGTTCCGTGACTGCAAAGTGCGGCAACTGGCGTCCAAGGACACCATCAACCAGGCACGCAACGAGATCCGGGCGATGCTGCTGAAGGGGCTTGCCCAGACAACGCCGAACCTCGACGTCGGCGAGATGCCTTAAGGCACTGCCTCAGCGCAGGTACGCGGGGGCGCCGTTGGGCCAAAGTTCTTCGAACTCTGCGAGCCTCGCGGCCGCCTCTTCCGGCCTTCCAAGCGCATCGAGACTGCGGGCCTCCTGCCTTACCGACAGAGTGCTGTCGAAGACGTTCAGCGCCTGCAGGCAATAACCGCATTCCAGCTCGGCATAGGCAAGTCCTCGCCGCTTCTGCAACCAGCCCGCTTCCCTGATCGCCTTTTCGTGGTCGCCGTTTGCCACGTAGGCGCGCATCAGGGTGGCTCGCGTCTGATAGCGCTCCCAGCCCGAGAGCAATCGCTCCAGTTGCTCGATGGCCGCACCCGGCTTGCCCGCGATGATCGACTGCTGGGCGCGCACGACCGTCGCAAGCTCCTCGAGTGGAGGGGTCTCCATCAGCCGGGGGTAACGTGCGACTTCCGAGACAAGGCGCTCCGCCTGCCTCCCCTTGCCTTGCCTGGCCAGCACCAGCGCTGCCGCGAGCACCGTGGCGGCGTCATCCTGGGCGTCGGCGGAACTCTTCTTCGAGAGCGCCTCCAGCGACCCGTCGGCTGCATCCAGCAATCGCTTCTCCGCTCCCGCCTGGTCTCCCGATAGCCATTCGGAAAGCGCCAGCGGAACCTGGAGATACCTGGAGTCAAGCCCACGGCTGTCGCGGAGCGACGTGAGCGCGTTGGCGGCGTGGTTGCGGGCGCCAGCCCAATCCCCTCGATCGACGGACACCGAGGCCATTTCGATGTGCGCGTAAGGATCACCAGGCTCGAGCTGTTTCAAGTACGCATCTGCCTGGGCAAACCTTCGCTGGGCCGCTTCGAGGCCAACAAGGCGACGAATGCTGCCGCCCGACATGCTGTTGGCCCTGCGAAGCGCTGCCGCGGCCTCCTCGTAGCGTTCCAGCGCAAGCAGGATGCGCCCTTCGGTGTCGAACTGGACGGCAAGCAGGGGATTCTGGCTGACGGCGGCCGCACGGACATGGGGAAGCGCCTCTTCGAACCTGTTCTCCTCGTAGAGCCAAAGCGCCGCATTCCCTTGGCCTGGATAGAAGTCCGGATACAGCCTCGCCAGCTCGGTCCATTTCCCGGTCGCATCGGCGGGCGAAAGGAATCGTGCCGCCCACGCTTCCACGTACAACGCTTCGCGCGCCGGAAGGTGTCCGACGAGTTGCTTGGCGCGAAGAAGCGCATCCAGGGCCGCATTTGCATTCACCTGGCTGAAATCGGCACGAACGATTCCCAGCCATGCCAGCGCAAATTGCTCATCCAGGACAGTGGCTCGCTCGAAGAGCCGCCTCGCCTGGTCGAAGTCCCGTGATTCGAAAGCCTCCTGCCCCAGCGCATACGCCCGCAGCGCATCCAGGTTGCCGGTGGTGACCTCCGGCAAAGGTCTGGAGTCCTTGTCGATCTGGGCGACGGCCTCGCCGAGGTCGGCGCGCAGCGCGCCGGTGACTTCGTCGATGGAGGCGAGCACCGACGCCTCGCCCTTGCCGTCGGCGGCGTGGGCGTAGACGGTGGCCTGGCTGTGCGGGTCGACGACCTCGACGCTCATGCGCAGGCGACCGCCCACCTCGGACACGGTGGGCAGGATCACCGCGCGCGCGCCGTCACGCTGGGCAATCTGGGCGGCGATGTCGCGGTCGACGACCGTGTCGGGGGCCAGGCGCATGCGCGCCAGCGTGTCGCGCACCTTGAGGTCGGACAGCACGTTGACGTGGCGCGACTGCTCCAGGCTGATGCGGAACGCCTGCTCGAGGGAGTCTTCCAGCCCGGCGTCGCCGGTGAGGTTGCGCAGGTCGCCGACCACCACCCAGTCGCGCTCGCTGAAGGCGATGGCCGGCGGCGGGCGGGTCGCGAACCAGCCGCCCACCGCGATCGCGGCGACGAGGGCGGCTTCCGCGGCCATGGCCGTCGGGCGCCGCCACAGCGGAACGGCGCGCTGGGCCTTGGCGCTCTCGATGGGCCTGCGCAGTGGCGCGATGCCGGGCTCGCCGACTTCGAACACCTCCTGGGTCTCGGGCATGCCCTTGAAGCGCCAGCGGCCATGCGACTTCCATACCAGGGCCAGGCCGCGCTCGCCCATGTCGCGCACGGCCCGGTGGGTCAGGGACTCGGCCACGGCCGACATCAGGATCTGCCCGGGTCGGGCGATGCTCATCAGGCGCGCGGCCATGGGCTTGGCGAGGCCTTCGACCTCGAGTGGCTTGGCGCCCAGGCGGACGGATTCCTCGCTGTTGCGCCAGGTCAGCAGTTCGCCCACGTGCAGGCCCGCGCGGGCCTTGAGCTCGATGTCGCGCAGCTTGCCGATCCCGGCCAGGCCCTGGCCGTAGTCCAGGGCGAAACCCAGGCCGTCCATGGGCCGCTCGAAAAGCAGCAGCAGGCCGTCGGAACGGTCGATCAGGCGGCCGCGCCAGGCCTGCTGCAGGCGCAGGACCAGGCGGTCGTGCTCGCGGAACAGCTGCGCGGTGGCGGTGTCGCCGAGGCGCTCGACGATGCCGGTCGAGTCGCAGATATCGAGCAGCAGGATGGTGCGCAGGTTGCGGCTGTGGCCGTCCTCGCCAGGCTCGCCCTGGGGCTGGCCGGTGTCGTCGTGCGCGTTGCTGGCGTCGTCCATAACGTCCCCCCTGTCAGGACAGTGGCTCGGATGCATCCTGCCATTCGACGCGATCGCCGCCCAGTCGCTTGGCACGGTAGAGCGCGGCGTCGGCGAGCGCGTACCAGGCATTCCAGTCCAGGTGGGCGTCGACCAGGCTGGCGCCGACGCTGATGGGGCAGATGATCGGCGCCTCGTCGTGGCCGTCGTCCAGCTCCAGCAGGCCCTGCGCGGTGCGCACGATGTAGTGCGCGAAGCGCAGGACCTCGTCCTCGGTTTCGGCCTTCACCACCAGGCAGAATTCGTCGCCACCCAGGCGGCAGGCGATGTCGTCCGGGCCCACCACCGCGCGCAGGATGCTGGCGATGCTCTGCAGCACGCGGTCGCCGACGAGGTGGCCATACTGGTCGTTGACCTGCTTGAAGCGGTCGCAGTCGACGATGACCAGGCCCATGGTCGGCGGCATGCCGATCGCCCGGCACTCCTGCAGGTGCAACATCAGCCCGCGCCGGTTGTAGAGGCCGGTGAGCTCGTCGGTCCGGACCAGTTCCTCGGTCTGGTTGAGCTGGTGGGTGGTCGCGTGCAGGCTGTCCAGCGCGGCCTGCAGGTCGTGGTTGCGGCGGCGCAGGCGGCGGGTCAGGGCCTGCTCGTTGAGCACGACGCGCATGATCGCGCGGCGCAGGAAGCACGACACGACCCCCGGGTCCTGGTCGACCAGGGCCTCGAATTCCTGGTGGTGCAGCTCGATCAGGGTGCAGTCGACGCTGGCGACGGCGCTCGCGCTGCGGGCGTGGTTGCCGATCAGCAGGCCGAGTTCGCCGAAGAACTCGTTCGGTCCCAGGCGCTTGACCTGCAGGTCGTCGCCGAAGTCGAGCTCGATCTCGCCGCGCTCGATCAGGAACATGCTGGTGCCCAGGTCGCCGCGCAGGAACAGGGTGTCGCCGGCCTTGACGTCGCTCAGGTGGCCGACGGCGGCGAAGAGCTCGAACTCCCCGGACGTGAGGACGCTGGAGCTCAGGTCGGCGCCGCGCAGGGCGGCGGACGCGGCGCTCGTCGCGCTACGCACCGGTCGGCCGGACTTTGCGATCACAGCGGTCCTGCGGTTCATCACCACTCCCCATGCCTTTCGCGCCACGTTCCATTTGCAAGGCCTGCGAACCTGAACGACGCAGTCTTACTGAGAATAGCATCACATTGAGCGCCTAACGGGGAAAGCGGGCGCGGGCGGACAGGCGGTCGGGACAGGCGGGCGGCACCGGGGCCGGAAAGCTCGAAAGCGGACGTGCCGCACCCGGCAAGCGCCGGGTGCGGCACGCGTGGACTCAGGCGGCGATCGCCTTCTCGTCCTGGAACTGGGCTTCCTCGGTGGAGCCCTTCAGGGCCACGGTCGAGGACTGGGCGCCCTGGATGGTCTGGGTGACGGCATCGAAGTAGCCGGTGCCGACTTCGCGCTGGTGCTTGACCGCGGTGAAGCCCTTCTCGGCGGCGGCGAACTCGGCCTCCTGCAGCTCGACGAAGGCGCTCATCTGCCGGCGCGCGTACCCGTGGGCGAGGTTGAACATGCCGTAGTTGAGCGCGTGGAAGCCGGCCAGGGTGATGAACTGGAACTTGTAGCCGTAGGACGCGATTTCCTTCTGGAACTTCGCGATGGTGGCGTCGTCGAGGTTCTTCTTCCAGTTGAAGCTGGGCGAGCAGTTGTAGGCCAGCATCTTGCCCGGGTACCTGGCGTGGATCGCCTCGGCGAACTTGCGGGCGAACTCGAGGTCGGGCTTGCCGGTCTCGCACCACACCAGGTCGGCATAGGGCGCGTAGGCCAGGCCACGGCTGATCGCCTGGTCGAGGCCGTTGCGGGTCTTGTAGAAGCCCTCCACGGTGCGCTCGCCGGTGCAGAAGTCCTTGTCGTTGTCGTCGATGTCGCTGGTGAGCAGGTCCGCGGCCTCGGCGTCGGTGCGGGCGACGATCAGGGTCGGCACGCCCATGACGTCGGCGGCCAGGCGCGCGGCGACCAGCTTGTCGACCGCCTCGCGGGTGGGCACCAGGACCTTGCCGCCGAGGTGGCCGCACTTCTTGGCCGAAGCCAGCTGGTCCTCGAAGTGCACGCCGGCCGCGCCGGCCTCGATCATGCCCTTCATCAGCTCGAAGGCGTTGAGCACGCCGCCGAACCCGGCCTCCGCATCGGCGACGATGGGCTGCAGGAAGTCGACGTCGCCACCGCCCTCCGCGCACTGGATCTGGTCGGCGCGCAGCAGGGTGTTGTTGATGCGCTTGACCACCGCCGGCACCGAGTCGGCCGGGTACAGCGACTGGTCGGGGTACATCTGGCCGCCGAGGTTGGCGTCGGCGGCGACCTGCCAGCCGGACAGGTAGATCGCCTTCAGTCCGGCCTTGACCTGCTGCATGGCCTGGTTGCCGGTCAGCGCGCCGAGCGCGTTGACGAAGTCCTCGGTGTGCAACGAAGCCCAGAGCTTTTCCGCGCCGCGACGGGCCAGGGAGTATTCCACCGGCACGGTGCCGCGCAGTCGCACGACTTCCTCGGCCGAATAAGGGCGGGTGATGCCGGCCCAGCGGGGGCTGCTGGCCCATTCCTGGCGCAGCTGGTCGGCGGTGGCGTGGACGTGGGTCATGGCGGTGTTCCTTTTCTGGATGTGCGACAGGCGGGAAACGGAGTGGGCTATCGGGTGGGGGCAGGACGCCCCTGGCCCTCAGTCCAGGCGGGCGTAGGCCGGCAGGGTGAGGAAGTCCTCGAGGGTGTCGGCGTGGGTGAGGCGGTCGAGCACGCCGATCGCCTCGTTGATGCGACTGCCGCCGGGCAGGCGGGCGCGATCTCCCAGGCGGGCCGGCAGGCCGATGAAGGCGCGTTCGAGCAGGGCGAAGTCGACGGGCGTGCCGTCGTCCAGGTGCAGGCCCTCGCCCGGCGGCACCTGGCCGATCGGCAGGCGCGTGTGGTGCAGCCACGACCACAGCTGGGCTCGCGCGATCTCCGCGGTGGCGGCGTCTTCCATCAGGTGGTGGATCGGCACGCAGCCATTGCCGTCGAGCCAGGCCGCGAGGTAGCGCACGCAGACCTCGACGTTGCCCTCGAAACCGGCGCGGGTGATGGTCCCCAGCGAGGGCTTGATGAGATCGTCGCGGGTGACGGTGACTTCGGCCCGCAGCACGTCCTGCTGATGCTTGCCGGGCATGCGCTCGTCGAAGACCTCGCGCGCCAGCGGGATCAGCGCCGGGTGCGCGACCCAGGTGCCGTCGTGGCCGGCGGTGACCTCGCGCAGCTTGTCGGCGCGGACCTTCCCCAGCGCGACCGCGTTGGCCTGCTCGTCGCCGCCGATCGGGATCTGCGCGGCCATGCCGCCCATCGCATGGGCGCCGCGGCGGTGGCAGGTCTGGATCAGCAGTTCGGAATAGGCGCGCAGGAACGGCTGGGTCATGGTGACCTGGCCGCGCTCGGGCAGGACCCGGTCGCGGTGCGCGCGGAAGGTCTTGATGTACGAGAACACGTAGTCCCAGCGCCCGCAGTTCAGGCCGGCGATGCGGCCGCGCAGCGCGTGCAGGATCTCGTCCATCTCGAACACCGCCGGCAGCGTCTCGATCAGCACGGTGACCTTGATCCGGCCCGCGTCCAGGCCCAGGACGTGCTCGACGTGCCCGAGCACGTCCTCCCACAGCTGCGCTTCCTCCATGGACTGCAGCTTGGGCAGGTACAGGTAGGGCCCGCGGTCCTTCGCGGCGAGCACGTCCGCATTGTGGAAACAGAACAGGGCGGCATCGAACAGGCTGCCGGATATCGGCGCGCCGTCGACGCGCAGGTGCTTTTCGTCCAGGTGCCAGCCGCGCGGGCGCACCATCAGCACCGCCTGTTCGGCGAAGGGCTTGAGCGCGTAGGCCTTGCCGGCCTCGCTGGTGAACGACAGCGTGCCGGCGACCGCGTCGCGCAGGGCGCGCTGGCCGACGAGGAGGTTGTCCCAGGTCGGCGCGGTGCTGTCCTCGAAGTCCGCCATGTAGCAGTTCGCGCCGGAGTTGAGCGCGTTGATGACCATCTTCGGATCGACCGGGCCGGTGATCTCCACCCGGCGATCGAGCAGGGCGGCCGGCAGCGGGGCGACGCGCCAGTCCGCATTGCGCAGCGCGACGGTGTCGGCGCGGAAGTCCGGCAGGCCGCCGGCATCGTAGAAGGCCTGGCGCTCGCGGCGGGCGGCCAGGCGCTGCTGGCGGCGCGGCTCGAACCGGCGGTGCAGGTCGGCCAGCAGGGCCAGGGCGTCCGGGGCCAGGATCGGGTCCTGCCCGTGCGGGCCCGCCGGGGCCTTGATCTCCACGCCCTCGGGCACCTGCGGACCGTTCCGCGAGCCATGGCGGGGGTCGTGCTGTTCTGCCATCACTGCCGACATCGTGCGTCTCCTGCGATACGCCCCCACGGGGCGGTTTCTGCGGGTGGTCCAGGCCGGGGACCCGTGTTCTGGCCTTGCACTGCACCATGCGGCGAGGTCTGGTATTTGACAATCAAGTTTTTGCAATGCAATACATAAGCAAACCTAATACGGTGTTCCATCACGCCCATGAAGCCCGCCGCACCGCGCTTTGCCTACAAGGGCGACCGCCTCAAACCCTTGCGCGCGTTCTGCCAGACCGCCCGTCTGGGCTCGGTCTCACGGGCGGCTGAGGCGCTGTATCTCAGCCAGCCGGCGGTCACCCTGCAGCTGCAGGCGCTGGAGCGGGATATCGGCGTCAAGCTGCTCGAACGCAGCGGGCGGCGGCTGGTGATGACCCGCGAGGGCGAGGCCCTGTACGAACTGGCGCGCCCGCTGGTCGAGGGCCTGGACGGCATCGAGGGGGCGTTCCGCGAACGGATCCGTGGCCTCGACGGGGGCGAGCTGAACGTCGCCGCGGGCACCTCGACGATCCTCTACCTGCTGCCGCGGATCGTGGAGCGTTTCAAGGCCGAGCACCCGGAGGTGCGCCTGACCCTGCACAACGTGACCGGCGCGAGCGGCCTGGACCTGCTGCGCTCCGACGACGTCGACATGGCGGTCGGCTCGATGCTCGACGTGCCTGCCGACCTGGACTACGCCCCGGTCTACCGCTTCGAGCCGATGCTGATCACCCCGCCCGACCATCCGTTGGCGGACAAGCCGGACCTGTCGCTGCAGGACCTCTCGCCCTACGGCCTGATCCTGCCGCCCCAGCGACTGACGACATACCGCATGGTCGACCTGGTCTTCCAGCGCAACCGGGTGCCCTACACGGTCGCTCTGGAAGTGGGTGGCTGGGAGATCATCAAGCAGTACGTGGCCATGGGCCTGGGCATCAGCATCGTGACCGCGATCTGCCTGACCGAGACCGACCACGAGCGCCTGGCCGCGCGCTCGCTGGCCGGGTACTTCCCCGACCGCAGCTACGGCGTGGTGGTGCGCAAGGGCAAGTACCTGAGCCCGCAGGCCCGCGCGTTCAGCGAGCTGATCAAGCCCGACCTGTTCGTGCGCGGCGACTACTACGACACCGGGCCTTCCGAGCGCTGAGGCCCGCCCGGCAAGCGGTCAGGCGGCGGCGCGGCGCAGCGCGCGCCCGGGCCAGCGCCGCAACGACGCCAGCACGGTGAACAGCTCGGTCCACAGCAGGCCATGCCGCATCGGCAGGGCGACCACGCCCTTGCCGAGCATGCGCAGTCGCTCGCCCGGCCGGCTGACCAGGGCGAGCGCCGCCAGCCACAGCAAGGCATCGACCAGCAACAGGGCGGCGAGCCAGGACCACGCGGCCATGCAGGCCAGGGCCAGCACCAGCAAGGGCACGAGCACCTTCTCCAGCGCGCCGAAGAACAGGGCCCAGCCGACGGGACGTCCCTGCTGGTGGGTCAGGCGTTCGCCGAACGGCTGGCGATAGGCCTCCACCACGCGCCGGGCGTTGCGCATGTCGTCCTCGCGCAGGCGCGCGGCGCGGCTTCGCTGGCGCCACCAGCGCCGCGGCCATTTGAGGGGCGTGCGCAACAGGGCATCGAAGGCGTGGCAGCTCTGCATGAAGGCCGACGAGATGTGGTGGTGCTCGCGGGCCAGCGCGTGCAGGCCCGCGCCCGGCGCGTGCGCGACCACGTCGGGCAACTGGCTGTTGTGGTAGCCCTCGTTGCACAGGGCCAGGGCGACGAAGAGTTCCGGCCGGCGGGTCAGGCCGTCGCCGTACATCGGTTCGTAGCGGTCGAAGACGTCCTTCAGGTAGCGCCGCCGGTAAGCCGTGGCGGTGAAGGCGGGTGCGCCGACGCTGCCGAACAGCGCCATCTGGCCGCGGTCGAGGAAACGCTGCTGGAAGATGCCGATGCACTCGCGGCAGGTGTCGTTGAACCAGCCCCACACGCCGCTCCAGCGGTCTCGGGGGCGGCGCGGATCGACATGCTCGTCGCCGTCCAGCCATGCGCGGAACTGCGGCGACGCCGACCAGCGCGCGCGATCGGCCATCCGGCTCGGCCGGTGCAGGCCGCGCACGCTGGCGGTACCGGCACCCTCGTACAGTTTTTCCACGCAGCGGGCGATGTAGTCGGGCGACTCGAGCACGACGTTGCCGTCGAGCACGAACATCACGTCGCCATCGAGCTCGCGCGCCTGGCGCTTCAGCGTCGCGCCCTTGCCGATGGTCCACATGCGTTCGATGGCCACCAGCGACAGGCCGTTGGCACGGGCGAATTCGCGGGCAATCTGCACGCTGTGGTCGCGATCGGCGCCGCCGTCGTCGATCAGCAGCACGCGCCCCAGCGGATGGGTCTGGGCCAGCAGCGAGGCCAGGCAGAAGGTGATGTCGGGCTGGTGGCGGTCGACATGGATGACCACGTCCACGCGCGCCTGGCGCCAGTCCTCGGCCGGGGTCGGTTCCACCTGCTGGGGCCCGCGCCACAGGCCGAGCGCGCTGAGCAGCGCGTTGGGTCCCAGGGCGAGCACGGACTGCGACATCGTAGACATTCCCTATCCCTTCCCACGACGTGCCTCGACCGGGCGTGTCGCCCTGCCGGCCAAGGTTTCCCTGTCATGAACTGCCTGCATCGCAGCCTCCCCGCATACCCGCCGGCGCCGGTGCGGCGCCCGCTGGCCATGCAGGAAACGTGACGCAAGAAACATGCCACGAATCGCTCTGGATACGCCGACCGTTCGGCGGCCCGTCGCGGCGGTGGTTTCCGGCGGATGGACGGCGCTACGGGCGCCTGCGACGCGTCGCAGGCGGGGGGCCTATCGCGGCCAGCATGGCCGCCCCGGGTCAGATCGTGCCGCGGTTCCTGCCGATCCAGGGCCGGTACCACTCGCGCACGCGCGCCATGTCGGCGTCCAGGTCGTCGCCGAGGTGGAACAGGTGGCCGATGCCGATGGTGCGCTCGGGATAGTGGAAGTAGGCGGCCATGACCGGCACCTCGGCGGCGCGGGCGATCTTGAGGAAGCCGGTCTTCCACTTCTCGACCGGCTTGCGGGTGCCTTCCGGCGCAATGACGAACCACATGCGATCGGCCCTGCGGATCATGTCGACCGCCTGTTCGATCATGCCGCGCGGCTGCGCCCGGTTGATCGGGATGCCCCCCAGGCGACGCAGCAGGGGCCCCAACGGCCACCAGAACAGCTGGTGCTTGCCGAGCACGCGCACTTCCAGGCCCAGCGCCAGTTTCGCCGCGAAGCCCCAGATCCCGTCCCAGTTCGAGGAATGCGGCGCGGCGATCACCACCGCCTTCGGGATGTCGGGAATCGGCCCGGACACGTGCCAGCCGCCCAGGCGCAGCACGCTGCGGCCCAGCCAGCGGGTGAAGCGGTTGGGCTTGACCCGCGGCATCGACGGCGGGATCTCGGGCAAGAGCGGTTGATCGTCGGCCAAGGCCTACTCCCAGTTCTGCGGCGAGCGGCCGCGCTTGATGGTACTCCGCTGCTTCTTCTCGCCGAGCCGGCGCTCGCGCGCACCTCGGCTGGGACGGGTGGCGATGCGGGTCTTGGGCACGTGCAGGCCGGCCTCGATGAAGTGCGCCAGGCGCTCGCGGGCATCCTCGCGGTTACGCTCCTGGGTGCGGAAACGCTGGGCGCTGATCACCAGCACCCCCTCCCCCGTGACCCGGCGGTCGCGGCGGGCGAGCAGGCGCTCGCGCACCGGCTCGGGCAGGGACGGCGACCCGGCGACGTCGAAGCGCAGTTCCACCGCGGTGGCCACCTTGTTGACGTTCTGCCCGCCCGGGCCGGCCGAACGCACGAAGCGCTCGACCAGTTCGGCATCGGGGATCGCGATGTGGGCGACGACCAGGGACATCGGTATCGGCGGAGGCGGGAAACTGCGCCGATTGTAGTGCGAACGGGAGGCAACGCCGACCAACGCGAGGGAGCGGCTCAGTCCGGCAACTCGCCGAACAGGGCCAGGGCCCTGGCGAACTGGCTATCGAAGGGCGCCCGCACCTCGATCCGCCGGCCGCTGCCGGGATGGGTGAAGGCCAGGCGGCGCGCATGCAGCAGCATCCGGTGGATGCCCATCATCCGGAACTGGCGGTTGTGGCGGCCGTCGCCATGGCTGGTGTCGCCGACCAGGTGGTGGAAGTCGTGCTTGAGATGGCGCCGGATCTGCCGGTAGCGGCCGGTCTCCAGGGTGGCCTCGAGCAGGGCGTAGCGCGAGGTCGGGAAGCCCGCGGAGGGTACCTCCAACTCGGCGGTGGCCAGCCGGCGGAAACGGGTCAGCGCCGGTTTCTTGACCGGTTTGCCCGGACCGCCGTCGAGCGGGTGGTCCACCTCGAAGGCCTCGGCGGGCCAACCGCGGCAGATCGCCCAGTAGGTCTTTTCCACCTCGCGCGACATCATCACCCGGCCCAGCGCCGAAGCGGTGTCGCGGTCGAAGGCCAGCAACAGGCAGCCACTGGTGGCGCGATCCAGGCGATGCACCATGAACACCGGACGGCCGAACTGCGCGCGCAGGCGGTCGGCGGCGAAGTCGCTTTCGCCCCGGGCCAGCGCGCTGTCGTGGACCATCAGGCCCGCCGGCTTGTCGACCACGGCCAGCGCATCGTCGGCATGCAGCACGTGCAGGTGCAGCGCATCGGCCGCGGGCGGCGTCGGCGTCTCGTTCATCGGGGAGCAGGTCTCGTCGGCACGATCGTGGGCGGGCGTGGTCTATTGTCCCCGGCGGTGGCCGTCACGGCCACCGCCGGTCCGCCCGCCCGACGCCATCGACAAGGAACCCGAATGCCGATCCGCCGCCCCCGCACCCGCCCAAGCGCCCCCACGCCCCTGCTGGGTCTTGCGCTCGCCTGCCTGCTGCCGCTGCATGCCATCCCCGCACTGGCGCAGCCGGTGGCGCCGCCGCGCGGCGTCGCGGCCGGTCCCTGCGTGGAGGGCATCTGCGAATACCGCCTCGACAACGGCCTGCGGGTGCTGCTGTTCCCCGACGCCAGCAAGCCCACGGTGACGGTGAACATCGCCTACGGCGTGGGCTCGGTGAACGAGAACTACGGCGAGACCGGCATGGCGCACCTGCTCGAGCACCTGATGTTCAAGGGCACGCCCGACCACGCCGACATCCCCGCGCAGATGAAGCGGCGCGGCATCGAGAAGAACGCCACCACCTCGCTCGACCGCACCAACTACTACGGCTCGTTCCCCGCGAACGATGCCACCCTGGACTGGCTGCTGGGGCTGGAGGCCGACCGCATGGTCAATTCCAACATCGCCCGCGCCGACCTCGACAGCGAGATGACCGTGGTCCGCAACGAGATGGAACGCGGCGAGAACAACCCCGGTGCGGTGATGTTCCAGCGCCTGCGCTCGACCGCGTTCCTGTGGCACAACTACGGCCACTCCACGATCGGCGCGCGCGCCGACGTCGAGCACGTGCCGATCGAACGCCTGCAGGCCTTCTACAAGCGCTGGTACCGCCCCGACAACGCCACCGTGATCGTCGCCGGCCGCATCGACCCGGCCGCGACGCTGGCGCGGGTGAAGGCGCGGTTCGCAGGCATCCCGCGGCCGGCCGCGCCCTTGCCGGTCGCCTGGACCGCCGATTCCACCCAGGACGGAGAGCGCGAGGTGACCGTGCGCCGCAGCGGCGACATGCGCCTGGTCGCCGCCGGCTACCACGTGCCCGCCGCGACCCACCCCGACAGCGCCGCGCTCGCCGTGCTGATGGACGTCCTCGGCGACACGCCGGGCGGACGCCTGCACGAGGCCCTGGTCGACGGCCACCTGGCCGCCGGGACCGGCACCAGCCTCGACACCCTGCGCGACAGCGGGCTGGCAGCGGTGCTGCTGGTGGCGCCCCGCGACACCGACATCGACAAGGCCGAGGCCACGTTGCTGGCACAGGTCGAGGACATCGCCCGCCATCCGGTCACCGAGGAGGAGGTCGCACGGGCCAGGCAGCGCATCGCCAATGGCTACGAGCAGAACTTCAACAACGTCAACGCGGTGGCGATGGCCCTCACTGAGTCGGTCGCCGCCGGCGACTGGCGACTGTACTTCCTGCGCCGCGACAGCATCGCCGCGGTCGACGCCGACGACGTCAACCGCGTCGCCCGCGCATACTTCAAGCGCAGCAACCGCACGCTGGCGCGCTTCGTACCGACCGACGCGCCCGATCGCGCCGACATCCCTGAGGCACCGACCGCGGCCGAACGCCTGGCCGGCTACGTCGGCAGGCAGGCGATCGACGCTGGCGAGACCTTCGATCCCACGCCCGCGCGGATCGATGCGCGCACCGAGACCTTCACCCTCGGCGAGGGCCTGAAGGTGTCGCTGCTGCCCAAGGACACCCGCGGCGATGTCGTCACGGTCAACGCGACCTTCCGCTACGGCGATGCCACCAGCCTGCGCGGCCGCGAGGTGGGTGCGCTGGCAGGCGCCATGCTCATGCGCGGCAGCACCCGCCTTAGCCGACAGGAGATCGCCGACAGGTTCGAGGCGCTGCGCACGACCGGCGGCGTCAGCGGCGGCCTGCAGTCGGCCGGCCTGACCCTGCAGTCGCGGCGCGACACCGTCGGCGAGGCCCTGGCGCTGGCCGCCGACATCCTGCGCCACCCGGCCTTCCCCGAACGCGAGTTCGAGCAGTTCCGCCTGCAGGCGATCACCGGCCTGGAGGCCTCGCTGAAGGAACCCGGCCCGGTGGCCTCCAATGCGCTGGCCGCGCACTTCGATCCCTGGCCCGAGGGCCATCCGCTGCACCAGCAGTCGACCGCCGAATCGCTGGCGATGATCCGCGCCGCCACGCTGGACGAACTCAAGGCCTTCCACCGCGACTTCTACGGCACCGGCGAAGGCGAGATCGCCGTCGTCGGCGACTTCGACCCGGTGGCGATGAAAGCCGAGCTCGAACGCCTGTTCGTCGGCTGGACCTCGCCCCATCCCTACGCGCCCATCGCCACCCGCTTCACCCGGGTCGGCCCGGCCGACGAACGCCTGCAGACCCCCGACAAGGCCAATGCCGTGCTGGTGGCGCGCAGCAACCTGTCGCTCAACGAGGACGACGCCGAGTACCCGGCCCTGCTGGTCGCCAACCAGGTCCTGGGCGGCGATCCGCTCAAGGCGCGGTTGGGCGACCGCCTGCGCCAGCAGGACGGGCTGACGTACGGCATCGGCAGCGGCCTGCGCGCGGATGCCAGCATCGAGGGCCGCGACGATGCCGGCTACCTGGTCATCCAGGCCAGCGCCGCGCCCGGCAACGTCGATCGCCTCGAGGCCGGCATCCGGGAAGAACTGCAGCGCCTGGTGCGCGACGGCATCACCGCCGACGAGCTCAAGGACACGGTCCAGGCCCTGCGCGTGGAGCGCGAACAGGCCCTGGCCGCGGACGGCAACCTGGTGGGCATACTGGGCCGCAACCTGTACCTGGGTCGCACGATGGCCTGGTCGGCGCGCTTGGACGCGCGCCTGCAGGCCCTGACCGTAGACGAAGTCAACGCGGCCATCCGGCGCCATCTCGACCCCGATGCGCTGAGCGTGTTCAGTGCCGGCGATTTCGGCGGCGGCGGCGTGGCCGCGCCAGCGCGGGAGGACGCGCGCTGACAGCGCCCGTGTCGCGCCGCCTCAGCCGCGACGACGCGGCCAGGCGGCCAGCAGGGCCCAGACGCCCCCGAGCCCCGCGACCCAACTCGACGCCGGCACCGACAGCACGGTCGGACCGCCGGCCTCCATCGCATAGAGCATCACCGCCACGATCAGCAGGCCCGTGCCCAGCAGGGCGGCGACGGTACGTCGCTGCAGATCCTTCACCGCGCGGGTGAGCTCGGCCAGGTCGCGCGAGCGCATGTTCAGGCTGTGCGTGCCCTCGACCTGCTGCTGCAGCCAGGCATGCAGCAGGCGCGGCATCTCCGGCGCGCGGGTGACCAGCTCGGGCAGGCGCTTGCGGAACTCGCGCGCCAGCCGTGCCGGGCTGTAGCGCTCGACCAGGATCTTCTGCAGCACCGGGCGCGCGACCGCCCAGATGTCCAGTCGCGGGTCGAGCAGGCGCCCCACGCCCTCGATGTTGAGCAGGGTCTTCTGCAGCAGGATCAGCTGCGGCTGCAAGGTCAGCTCGTAGCGCTGGGCGACGCGGAACAGCTTCAGCAGCACCTCGGCCAGCGAGATCTCGCTGAGCGGCCGGGTGAAGTAGGGCTCGCAGACCGAGCGCGCGGCCGCCTCCAGCTCGTCGATGCGGATCGTCGAGGGCATCCAGCCGGCCTGCACGTGCAACTCGGCGATGCGGCGGTAATCCTGGTTGAAGATCGCCATGAAGTTCTCGGCCAGGTAGTACTGGTCCTCGTCCGAGAGCTGGCCCATGATCCCGAAGTCCAGCGCGATGAAGCGCGGGTTGTCGCGGCGCGCCGGGTCGCTGTCGACCCAGATGTTGCCGGCATGCGCGTCGGCGTGGAAGAAGTTGTCGCGGAACACCTGGGTGTAGAACACCCGCACGCCCTTGGCCGCCAGGGCCTTGCGGTCGATGCCGGCGGCGTCGAGCGCGCGGACGTCGTCGGAGGGGATCCCATGCACGCGCTCGAGGGTCAGCGCGCGTTCGGCGGTGTGCGACCAGATCACCTCGGGGACGTAGAGGTCGTCGCTGCCGAGCCAGTTGCGCCGCAGCACGCTGGCATTGGCGCCCTCGCGCTGCAGGTCGAGCTCGGCGGCCAGGGTGTTCTGGACTTCGTCGACGATCGCCCGCGGGCGGATCTTGTCGGCATTGGGATGGGTGCGCTCGACCAGCGCGGCGACCGCGCCCAGCAGGGCGATGTCGCCGGCGATCTGCTTCTCGATCCCGGGCCTGAGCACCTTGACCACCACCTCGCGACCGGGCTGGCCGTCGACGGCGGGCAGGGTCGCGGCATGGACCTGGGCGATCGAGGCCGAGGCCAGCGGTACGGTGTCGAAGCTGGAGAAGGCCTCCGCCACCGGGCGCTCGAGCGCTTCCTCGACGATGGCGCGGGCACGCTCGCCGTCGAAGGGCGCGACACGATCCTGCAGCGCAGACAGTTCGTCGGCCACGTCCGGCGGCACCAGGTCGCGCCGGGTGGAGAGGATCTGGCCGAACTTGACGAAGATCGGCCCCAGGTCCTGCAGTGCCATGCGCAGGCGCGCGCCGCGCGACTCCGCCGCGATCGCGTCGCTCGCGCTCGGCACGAAGGGCCGGGCGAGCTTCAGCCAGCGCTCGGCGGGGGTGCCGTCGAGGAGGTCGTCGAGCCGGTAGCGCAACAGGACGCGGCCGATGCGCCAGGCCCGCAGCGCCGACTTCATGCAGTGTCTCCGGACGCCGCCTGGCGCAGGCGTCCCACGCGCGAGGCGAGGCGTTCGACGTCGTCGCGCACGGTGTCGACGTCGTCGTGGAAGGCGTTGAGTTCGTCGCGCCCGACCACGTCTCGCGATTCCTCGGTCAGGTACTCGGCCGTGGTCGCGGCCAGGGCGCTGCCGGCCGAACGCGCATGGCGCAACGCGGCGGCGACCGCCTGGGCGACCTGGACGCCGACCACCTCGCCGAACACGGCGACGAAGGGCTGCTGCCAGTCGGGATCGAAGCGTTCGGCCAGGCGCTGCAGGCGGCGCGCGAGGTCGGCGTCGCCTTCGATGCGCATGCGCCCCACCGGCGGTGCGTCGTCGTTGCGCAGGAACGGCAGCTGGGCGATCAGGCCACCCAGGGTACCGCGAACGGAGAGATCGGCCGACCCGGCCTCGTCCACCGGGCCGACCGAGAGGCGCCTGCCGTCGACGACCACCTGCAACGCCAGTGGCGGCGTGGCGAGGTGGAGGGCGACGCGGCGACCGTCAAGGGCCTGCAGGCCCTCGCGGGTGTCGGGATCGAGCTCGAGCGCGCGGTTGAGGGCGGACTCGAGCGCTCGCCCGGCGAGCGGCTTCAATGCGGACAGCGCGGAGGGGGTCTTCGGGGCCATGCGGCATTGTAGCCGCGCCGCGCCGTCCGTCGCGCCGCCGCGTCAGACCTTCTTGCGGAAGAACGACACGATCGCGAGGATCAGGAAGACGACGAACAGGATCCAGGCGATGTTGCTGGCGGCACCGGCGATGCCGGTGAAGCCGAGCACGGCCGCGATCAGGGCGACTACCAGGAAGATGATGGCGTAGTGAAGCATGTGGGCGTTTCCGGTCAGGTGCCCGATTGGCACTGGAAACAGCATTGCCGCAGGCGCATCACCGCGACGTGAGCGCCGCCCGCTCCAGCCAGTCGGCCTTCAGCCTTGTGAGTCCCTCGTCAATGGACACCCGCGGTACGTAGCCGAAGTCGCGGCGCGCCGGCGCCATGTCGTACCAGTGCGTGGTCGCCAGTTGCTCGGCCAGGAACCGCGTCATCGGCGGCTCGCCCTTGAGGTTGAGCAGGGGCCACAGGCCCTCGCAGGCGGCGCCGATGGCGTACGCCACGCCGAAGGGCAACGAGCCGTGCACGGTCGGCGCGCCCGCCGCATCGAGCAACGCGTTGACGATATCGCGCATCTCGCGGGGCTCGCCGTTGCTGATGAAGTAGGCGCGACCGGCGCAGGCGCTGCCGACGGCGAGGTGCTCGAAGGCATCGAAGTGCGCCTGCGCCGCGTTGTCCACGTAGGTGGTGTCGATGCGGTTGTGGCCGCCGCCGACGAAACGCAGCCGCCCGGCGCGCGCGCGTTCGGCCAGGCGCGGCAGCAGCTGGTTGTCGCCCACGCCCCAGATCAGCCGCGGGCGCAGGGCGACGGTGGCGAGGGTGCTGGAATTGGCCGCGAGCACGGCCTGCTCGGCGAGCAGCTTGGTCGACGCGTACGGCGCCTTGAGGTCGCGGCCGTAGGGCACGGTCTCGGCGGTGCCGCCCTCGACGGGGTGGGTGGCGCGATGGGTCACGCTTGGCGTGGAGGTGTAGACCAGGCGGTCGATGCCGTGCACGCGACACGCCGCGATGACGTTGTCGGTGCCGATCACGTTGGCCTCGTGGTAGCTCTCGTAGCTGCCCCAGGCGCCGGCCTTGGCCGCGTTGTGGAACACCGCCGCGCAGCCGCTGGCGGCCGCGATCACCGCGTCGCGGTCGGCCAGGTCGCCCCGCAACTGCTCGACCTGCATCGCGTCCAGGGCCGGGTACTCGCCGCGGTTGAAGCTGACCACGTGGTGACCCTGCGCGCGAAGTCCACGGCACAGGGCCTGTCCGAGAAAACCGCCGCCTCCCGTCACCAGAATCTTCATCGCCACCTCCCCCGTGTGCGTGCCGGCCACTCCCGGCGCGCGACAAGCCTACCCGACCGCGATGCCGGCCGGGAGCGCCGCGCGGCCCGGGTTGCGTCAGTGCCGGTCCTTCGCCCACTGCGCCAGGCGTTCGCGCCCGATCTTGGCGTTGTGGCGGATGTCGACGGGGAAACCGGGGTGGCGCAGGAAGGCGTCGACGGCCGCGGTGCGCGGATGCGCGTCCGCGATCGCGCGCAGTTCGCGCTCGACGCGGGACCACGCGCCGCGGGCCACGCCGGGGGCCAGTTCGACGCACAGCACCGGGCGCTGCGCACCCAGCGGGCCCAGGCCGACCAGGGCGGTACGGCGCACGTCGGGATGGGTGTTGAAGACCGGCTCGACCTGCTCGGTGTACAGCGGCCCGCTGGCGGTCTCCACGCGATGCGACTTGCGCCCGCAGAACCACAGGCGGCCGGCATCGTCGAAGTAGCCGACATCGCCCATCCGGTGCACCACGCGCCCGCCCCCGCCCTCCTCCTCGCGGATCTTCGCCAGGCGGGTCTGCGCATCGCGCCGGAAGTACGTGTCGGTGGCGGTCGGACCGGCCACGGTGATCTCCCCGATCTCGCCGGTAGGCAGGACCTCCGCCCGCGACCAGTCGGGGATCGCGTCGTCGGTGATGCGGATGATCCGCACCTCGTTGGGCGCGACCGGCCGACCGACGCAGGTACCGGCGCCGCTTTCGGTGGCCGCGCGCGTGGCCTGCAGCTCCTGCCCTTCGATGACCGCGACGGGCAGGCATTCGGTGGCGCCGTAGGGCGTCCAGAACTGCGCGTCCTCCGGCAGCAGTTCGCGCATGCGGGCGACGACCGCGGCCGGCACCGGCGCCCCGGCCGAGGTCACCCGCTTCAGGGTCGGCAGCGCCTTGCCGTGCGCGGCGAGCACCGCCATCAGGGCGGGCGAGCCGAACAGCTGGTCGACGCCGAAGCGCGCGATCGCGGCGTGCAGCCGGCGCGGATCGGCGCGCGCGGGCCGCGTGGGGTCCATGTCGGGGATGATGGAGGTCAGGCCCAGCGCGGGATCGAACAGGGCGAAGGGCGGAAAGGTCGGCAGGTCGACCCCGCCCGGCTGCAGGCCGAAGGCCTCACGCAGCATGTCGACCTGGGCGACGAAGTGGCGATGGCGGTAGACCACGCCCTTGGGAACCCCGGTCGAGCCGCTGGTGAACAGGATCGCGGCCACGTCGTCGGGCGCGGTGGCCGCCAGCTGCGCGCCGGCGCCGGCCCCTTGCGCCTCGATCGCGGCCAGGGTGGCGTCGGCCAGCACGGCGCGCCGGCCGGTGGTGACGCGGATGCGCGCCGACTTCGCCCAGCCCAGGACGACCCGCGCCACCTGCGCCAGGGGGATGCCGATGAACGCATCGGCCTCCGCTTCGTCCAGGCACTGGCGCAGTGCGCGGCGATCGATGCCCGGGTCGACCAGGACCGGGACCGCGCCGATCTTGAACAGGGCGAACATCAACAGGAAGAACGCCGGCGACGGCCGCACCATCACCACCGTGCGCGTCCCGCGATCGATGCCCCGTGCCTGCAGGCCGGCGCCAATGGCATCGCTGCGCCCGTCCAGCTCGCGGTAGGTCAAGGTCTGGTCGTAGCGCGCCAGGCCGTCGGCACCCCGCCGCCCGGGGCAGCGCATGGCGACCTGGTCCGGGGCACGTGCGGCCAGTTCGGGCAGTCGCGCGGCGATGTTGCAGGGGGGCGTTCGGCCGCCGGCGGCGGCAGGATCGTGGGCACTCGTCATGGCCGCATTGTCGCCGCTCGCGGCGCCGTCGGGCCAATCGGGGCGCGGCACTTGCGCGCGGCCCGGAAACCCCCACAATTCCGCCACCCCGCGGCGCATGGAC
Organism: Marilutibacter spongiae; assembly: GCF_014145325.1. GTDB lineage: Bacteria > Pseudomonadota > Gammaproteobacteria > Xanthomonadales > Xanthomonadaceae > Marilutibacter > Marilutibacter spongiae. Next base: position 43,042 of record NZ_JACHTF010000018.1, on the reverse strand, counting down.
GGCCCGCGCCCCTCCCCTGTCCCGAGCGATGGCGGCCATGAGCCACCCCTGCCTGACCTGCGGCGCCTGCTGCGCCCACTTCCGCGTCTCCTTCCACTGGGCGGAGACCACGCCCACCCTCGGCGGCACCGTGCCGGAGGCGCTGACCGAGAAGTTCGACCATCATCGCGTGGTCATGCGCGGCACCTCGACCAAGGCCCCCCGCTGCATCGCGCTCGATGCGGAGATCGGCGTGCGCGCACGTTGCAGCATCCACCCGATCAAGCCGAGCGTCTGCCGCGAAGTACCGGCCTCTTGGGAGTTCGGCGCGGCCAGCGCGCAGTGCGACAAGGCGCGGTTGGCCCATGGAATGCCGGTGCTGACCCGGGCCGACTGGGACTTCCCGACCGAACCCACCGAACCGCCGACCGAGCCGCCGGCGCCGATCGCGCCCCTGGCTGCCTGAGGCGCCTGCCCGCGCTCAGAGCGGGTGGCGGTCGAGGAAGTCTCGGATCATCGGCACCAGCACGCCGGCCTTGTCCTCGAGCACGTAGTGGTTGGCGTCCTCGAAGGCGTGTATCTCCGCCTGCGGCAGGGCCGCGGTGAAGCCGTCGAGGAAATGGCGGTCGAAAACGAAGTCGCGCAGGCCCCAGCCGATGAAGGCCGGCCGGTCGGCGTACTCGTGCAGCACCCGCGCCGATTCGGCGACCGGCGCCCAGGCACGGTCGCCCTCGCCCAGCGGGATGTCCTGCATGAAGCGCAGGGTGCTGATCGCCTGCTTCCAGCCGTTGTACGGCGCCTCGAATGCGCGGCGCACGTCGGCGGGCATGCGCTGCTCGACGCCCAGGCGGGTCGCGCCCCGCGCGAACAGGTTGAGGGCGCGGATCATGAAGCCACCCAGCCTGGAATCGCGTCCCAGCGACAGCTGCCAGGGCATGGGCTTGGCCGGCGGCAGCGGGAAGGCGGCGGTATTGAGCACGACCAGCCGGCGCACCCGCTCGCGGCGCGGCAGGGCCCAGCCGAAACCGATCATGCCGCCCCAGTCGTGCACGGCCAGGGTCACCGGAGCGCTGATGCCCAGGTGCTGCAGCAGGGTCTCGACGTCGTCGATGCGCGACTGCAACGTGTACGCATAGGCCTCGTCGGCGGGCCGGTCCGACAGGCCCATGCCGACGTGGTCGGGGACGATGCAGCGGTAGGCCTTGCCCGTCGCCGGGTCGGACAGGCCGGACACCAGCTTGCGCCAGTAGTAACTCCACGACGGATTGCCGTGCAGCATGAGCACCACTTCGCCGTCGCGCGGGCCCTCGTCGAGGAAGCTCATGCCGATGCCCGGGCGTACCTCGAAGCGCTTGGGGGTGAACGGGTAGTCGGGGTAGGCGGTGGCGGGCATCACGGACTCGGCGAAGGCCTGGGCAGGCCGGGGGCGCCCATTATCCCGCCCCGGGGCGGTTCCGCCCACCGCCTCCGGATTCAGGCCCCGTAGCGCGACCACAGCGCCTCGAACTGGCCACTGAAGCAGCGGACCAGGTGGGCGTCATCGGTCACCGTCAGGTTTTCCTGGTTGTACGCGCTGGCGCTGCGGGTCCAGTTGAAACTGCCATTGGCGAGCAGGCGGCCATCGAACAGCGCGAACTTGTGGTGCATGTGGTGCTCGCTGGCATCCAGCCGCACCACGACCCCCTGGGCCTGCAACCAGCCGATGTCGTTGCCGGTGTCGTGGCGCTTGTCGTTGTCGCTGATCACCCGTACCCGCACGCCCCGCCGGTGGGCCCCGACGATGGCTTCGCGCAGGCGGTCATCGGAGATGGTGTAGACGCAGATGTCGATGCCTTCCCGCGCGCCGCCGCACAGGTCGCGCAGTTTGCGCAGGCACGCATCGCCGGGCGTGAAACAGGCGCTCGATGCCACCGGGGTGGTGTCGCTGGCCACGTCCAGGGTCCTGACGACCTGCTCGAGCCACCTGATGCCGTCAAGCGCGGTCGCGGGATCGTCGTGGAGCAGGTCGCGCGCCATCGCAAAGGCGCGGTTGCGCAGGTAGCGCACGCGCTCGCGGTCGAGTTGCCCGCCGAGCTGGCGCAGGGCGTGCTTCTCGTCGGTGTCGAGCCGATGGTCTTCCACGCTCTCGCGCAGCATCCGGTCCAGGCTGTCGAAATCCATGCGATCTCCGGTTCAGCGGCGGGTGCGCCCGTGCAGGCGGTCGGCGAACTCGGCCAGCGCCTGCTCGAGCTGCTTCTGGCGCTCGGTTTCGCTCAGCGCCGTCGGCGCGACGCCCTTGTCGAGGTGCGCGACCAGTTGGCCAAGCAGCAGCGCCTGCTGCTCCGATCGCGCCTGCAGGCTCTCGGCCAGTGGCGCCAGGCCGTCGAGCCACGCAGCGGCGCCTTCGACGGGCGCGGCCACCGGGGCGACCGGGTCGCGCGAGGCCAGGCGCTCGAGCAGCGCGAGCAGGCTGGACCAGCGCGCGGCCTGCTCCGGATCCGCGGCCGGCGACCGCTCGGCGCGTTGCCCCAGGGCTTTCAGGCCTTCGACGAGGTCCGCGAGCTGGGCGACGACACGACCGCCGACATCGGCATCGTCGGCGCCCATGGCCTTGTTGCGCAGGAAATCGCGCTTGATCTGCGCCCATCGCTCCCGCTGTACGTCGTCCATCACGCCGCGCAGCTCGGCCAGCTTGAGCAGGTTCTCCTCCGCACCGGTCGTGAGCAGTTGCGCCTCGCCCAGGTAGTGGTCGGCGATCAGCTGCTGCAGCTCCGCGTCGTTCATGACCGGGGAGACCTTCTCGGCCAGCTTGTTCATGTTGCGGTAGCTGCCCTGCAGGCGGAACGGCGGCTCGGTGCGGTACTTGTCGGCCTGCGCGGCGCTGGCGATGTACTGCTGGTTGACCCGGTAGACGACGTCGCGGACCTGCAGCAGGCGCTCGAGGGTCGCGGTGATCTCATTGATCTCCGCGCCGCTGTAGGCATGCGAGAGCGCGTTGGCGGAGAACTCGCGGCCCTGGGCACGATCGACGAAGCGGTACAGGTCGGCCAGCTCGCGGGTGGCCAGCGGCGCCAGCACCGGGCTGGACGTCAAGGCGTTCTCGATGTAGCTCAGCGTGAAAGCGTCCTCCATGCCGCCGAGCACGTCGCCCAGGTTGTAGATGTCGGCGCGGTTGGCGAGCATGTCGGGGATCCGGAACACTTCGCCCGACTCGGTGTACGGGTTGCCGGCCATGACCACGCAGAACTTGCGGCCGCGCATGTCGTAGGTGCGCGTGCGCCCCTTCCACACGCCTTCGATGCGCCGGGTGCCATCGCAGAGCGAGATGAACTTCTGCAGGAACTCCGGGTGCGTGTGCTGGATGTCGTCGACGTACAGCATCACGTTGTTGCCCATCTCCAGCGCCAGGTTGAGCTTGTGCAGCTCCTGCGCGGCGGTGGCGTCGGGCGCCTGGGCCGGATCCAGCGAACGCACCTCGTGGCCGAGCGCCGGGCCGTTGATCTTCATGAAGTTCAGCCCCAGGCGGTGGGCCACGTACTCCATCAGCGTGGTCTTGCCGTAGCCGGGGGGCGAAATCATCATCAGCAGGCCCATCAGGTCGCTGCGCCTGGATTCGCCGACGGTGCCCATCTGCTTGGCGAGGTTGTCTCCGATCACCGGCAGGTAGACGTCGTTGATGAGCTTGTTGCGGACGAACGAGCTCAACGGCCGCGGCTTGAATTCGTCCAGGCGCATGGCCTCGCGCTCGCGGGCCACGACCGCCTGGCGCTGCGCCTGGTAGCGCTGGAACCCCGGCACGAAGTGCTCGCGGTGCCACTGCAGGCGCTCGGCGAAGTCGTCCACCGCCAGTCGCATGCGCCCGGCCTCGATGCGGGGATGCTCGCCGAGCAGGCCCTCGACCTCGGCGTGCAGGTCGGCCTCGGTGACGCGCAGCGCCAACGGGTCGGCCAGCAGCAACCATGCGACCGCCTCGTCGACGTGGCGGGCCAGGGGCGCATGACCGGGGTCGGCGCACAGCGCCTGGAAGGCATCGCGTGCCAGCGACCAGCGCGCACCGGGGCGGTCGGCAAGACGCTCGAGCGCCTGTTCGAAGTCATCCCACGCGGGGCCCTCGCCCAGCCGGGTGCGCAGCGCATCGAGCAACTCACGGGCGTGGCGGGTGACGAGGAACCGGGAATGTCGCGCGGCGAGCGTATCCACCAGGTAGACGGCCGCAGGCCTCGCCAGGCCTGCATCGAACGGCATCGCGGCGGCGCGGGCATGCGCGTCGATGGCGTCGGCGACTTCCCCGACCAGGCGATCGATGCCGTCGCGCCGGCCGAGCAGGCGGGCGATGTCGTGCAGGGTGCGTGCACGCTCCGGCCAGCGCGCGCCGGCGTCGTCGTCACGCAGTTGGCCCCAGGCCCACCAGGCCAGTGCGCGCGCACCCGGCGCGTGCACCAGGCTGCCGGCACTGGCCTGCAGCGGCAGGAGCGCCTGCAGGATCAGCGCCGCGTCGTGGTCGTGAATGCCTTTCTCGTAACCCTCGCGGTAACGCGGGGCGGCGAAGTCGCGGATGCGCCTGTCGAGCGCGCCCGCCTTCGCCGCGTCCTGGGCCAGCAGGTCCAGGTCCAGGCCCTCCCGCCCTGCGCGGGCCGCGTCCAGGACCAGGCCGGCGAGGTATTCGCCGCGATAGAGCTGGCTGGACTCCGAGTCCAGCGAGAGCTGCCAGTACGTGCGCGAGTCGTCCAGGGTGGCGTCGTGGAGGGGCTCGAAGTAGTCGGTGCCGGTGAGGTGCAGGGACAGGCCGTCCCCGCGCGGCATCACGGTCAAATCCAGCGGCTGGGTGTTGACGCTGAATCGGTGGCGCGGCCCGAGCTTGATGACGTCGCCACCGGCCTCGAACAGTTCGCTGCGGTCGCGCAGGCCGCGCACCGCCTGGTCGCGCACGCCCTTCAGGCGCGCCTCGACGTCGTCGGCGCGGACGTTGTCGCGCAGGTTGCGCAGGCGCTCGACGAGCTCGCTCAGCTTCAGGATCAAGGGGTCGCCGGCGAAGAAGGCATGCAGTGCGTCGGCCTCCGCGAGGCGGTCGGTGCGGCGCGGGAGGCCGTCGAGGATCCGCAGCGCGGCATCCGCCACCGCCTGCGCCTTGCGCTGGCGGTCGTCGAGCAGGGCCTGCTTGTGCGCCTCGAAGGTCTCGAGCATTTCCTCGCGCTTGGCCAGGATGTCGGCCAGGAACTGTTCGTGCTCGCCGAACTGGCTTTCGAGCTCCTCGAGCTGGACCATCAGGCGCGACAGCTGTTCGTCGCAGCGCTCCGGGTCCTGGGCCAGCGACAGGGCACTGGCGATGCTCTGGCTGAAGAGGCTGAACTGCGCGCCGAACTGCGCCATGGATTCGTTCGCGCCCAGTGCCTTGCGCCGCTGGTCGGCCCGCGCCTTGGCCTGGTTCAGGCGCGCATAGACCCCGGAGATGGACTCGACGATGCGCGTGCGCTGGGTGGCGTCCTCGACCTTCAGGCTCGCCATCAGCTCCGACAGCGTGTCCAGGTCGCTGGACATCGCCTGCATGGCCTCCAGGGCGCCGGACAGCGCGCGGACGCTTTCGGCCGCCTGCGCGTCGCGATCGAGCGCGTCCAGGCGGTCGGCGAAGGGCTGCAGGGCGCGGTCGCTGGCCAGGAAGGTCCCGGTCGCCTCGCCGATGCGCGCCTGCGCGGCCTGCACCTCGGCTTCCATCGCATCGAGCGCGTCCACATCGACGTAGCGCTGCTCGCGCAGGCCGAGCAGGTGGCCGCGGTGGCGCGAGAGCGCACCCAGCGCCTCCACGTAGGGCTGGACGCTGTCCCAGTCCCCGGAGAGCAGGCGGCCCATGAGCGCTTTCTGCCGGGCGGCGGCGTCCGCCATGGCTTCGCGGGACTGCCGGCGGATGCCCTCGACCTTCTCGTATTCGTCGATCACCGACTCGCTGGTGGCGACGATCTCGTGCAACAGTGGTGCGAGCGCGCCGCCCTCCGGGTCGGCGATCCAGTGATGGAGGTCGAACAGGCGCCGGGTGTCCTGCGCAAGCTGTTCGTAGCGCTGTGCGGAGACCTCCTCGGCGCCGATCGCGCGTACCAGGCCGAACAGGTCGGAGATGCCGCGCACCAGTTCGGCATTGCCGATGCGCCCCATGAAGCCCTCGCCGACGGGCTGCCGTGCGGCGAACTCGTCGCTGCTGAACGGCGTTTCCCACACCTGCATCGGATGCACGCGGGTCGGCGCGTCGCTTTCCGAACTGAAGATGACCATGCGGCCATCGTCCAGGCGCGCCATGCCATGGCCCGACATCGGCGGCTGCAGGCGGCGCTCGATCATGTTGTAGGTGAACAGCGCGGTGCGGCCGGCGACGGGCTCGTAGAAGACGTACAGCACGTCCTCGCCGTTGGGCGAGCGCACCGAGCGGCTGAAGCGCATGCCGCGCATGTCCTGCTCGAAGGCCTTGTATTCGCCGTTCTGCAGGTAGTAGCCGCCCGGGAAGACGATGCCGTGGTCCTCGGGCAGCTGGATGCAGGCCTGGCCGATCTCGTCGATGCGCCGCACCTGCCGGGTCAGCGTGTTGTAGACGAGGTATCGCCAGTCGGTTTCCCGGTAGGGCAGGACCTTGAGCAGCACCAGCGTGCCCAGTCGCGCGAACGCGACGCGGGCGTCGTCCAGCGACTGGGTCTTGTCCTCCACCGGTTCGCGGTAGATGCCCTCGCCGTCCTCGGTGTTGTCCTCGACCTTGATCGTGAGGTCGCCGCCGAGGGTTTCCACGAACACCGTGTCGAGGATGTTCAGGTGCGGATGCCGGCCGTTCACCGCCATCTCGCGGGTGGCCTCGGTCCACTCGAAATCGTAGGGCGCCGGCAGGGCGATGTCGCGTTCGCCCCGGTTGTCGATGTAGCGGACCTCGCGCCCTTCGTCGGCGACCGACCAGCGGAATACGCGCAGGTCGTCCAGGCGCTCGCCGATCTGGAACGCGGCCAGCAGCTTGCCGTCGCGCAGTGCCAGCTGCACCAGGCGGGTGTCCTTGTAGTAGGCGTAGAGCTCGCGGAAGTCCTGGACGAAGGACTCCTCGCCAAGGAAGCTCTCGGCGTGCGACACCGGGGTGACGTCGAAGCCGTCGCCCGACTCGACCAGTTGGTAGAGCGAGAACACGTCCTCGACCCGGGTTTCCTTCTTCAGTCCGAGGAAGACGTTGTAGCCGAACAGGAAGCGGCTGCCGACCTGGACGAGGTCGCGGGCCACGCAGTTGTTCTCGGTACGCACGCGCAATCGCCCCAGCAGGGCCATGCGGCTGCTGCCGAAGGTCTCCAGGCGTCGCGCGTTGAGCGCATCGGCGAGGCCGCGCAGGCGCTGGCCCTGGTCCGCCAGGCGCTTGTGCAGCACCTCGTAGGCGCCGCCTTCGGCGACGGCGCGGTCGACGACCCCACGCCCCTCCTCGACCATTCCGTCATCGGCGCGGGAACCCGTACCCTGCTCGGCCATGTTGCTCCTTCCTGTCCCCCCGACCGGGGGCTGTACTGGCGACGATGCCGTCGCCCGGGCGACCACCGCCCGGCATCCGCCGGGTGGGCCGCGTCAGTCCACGTGTCCCGGCCGCGGCCCTCGCCGCGGCCGGGTCGGCGCGATCACGAATCGAGCGGACGCTCGTCCTTCGCGGCCGGGCCCTCGCCCTTGCCGCGGGACATGAGGCGCTCGAGCACGTCCTGCACGATGGGGCTCTTGCCCGCCACGCCCTCGATCGCCTTGCCGACCGACAGTGCCTTGGCGAAGGAGTTGAAGAACTCGCCCTCGCCGCCGACGATGTCGATGTTGGCCTTGCCCAGCGCCGTGGCCAGGACGTCGGCCTGTTCGCGGGCGATGTCCTTGTTGGCCTCGATGCCTGCGATGGCCTGCTCGAAGTTCTTCTCCAGCTGCATGCGGAACTCTTCGTGGCCGCGCGCGTTGTCCGACAGGGCGTCCAGCGAAGCGAACTTCTCTTCCAGGCCCTCGGCCTCGGACTTGAGCTTGGTCAACAGCACTTCGGCTTCCGACAGGCCCACGTCGCGGGTCGCCTTGGCCTTGGCTTCGCCCAGCGACTGCTCGCCGCGCGCCTGCGCACCCAGCTTCTCCTCCAGCACCTTGGCCTCGGTCAGGCCCTTCTCGCGGTCGCCACGCGCCTCGGCGGTCAGCTTCTCGGCGATGACCTTGGCTTCGGCCAGGCCCTCCTTCTCCAGGGCCGCTGCGGTGACTTCCCGGACTCGTGCGTCGGCCAGGCCGGGCGCCGCGCGCTCGGCCTCGATGCCCTCGGCCATCTTCTTCTTGGCCTCGGACTGCTTGGCCGCGGCCTCCAGCTCGGCCTGGGCCAGCACCGTGACCTCGACCGCCTTGTGTCGGGACGCGGTCTCGTCGGCCTCGGCCTGCTTGACCTGGCGCACCAGGTCCTGCTCGGCGCGCGCCTGCGCTTCGAGGATGACCACCTGCTTCTGACGGTCGGCCTCGGAGACTTCGCGCACTTCCTTGATCCGCTCTTCTTCCTGGGCGACGGTCTTCTCGACGGCGACGCGCTCGCGGATGACGTTGGCGATCTCCTTGCGCTGTTCCTCCAGGGCCTTTTCCTTCTCGATCCGCTGCAGCTCGACCTCGCGTTCGCGCGAGACGATCTCGAGCTCCTTGGCGCGGGTGACCTTCTCGACCTCGATCACGACCGCGCGCTGGCGGTTCTGCTGGGCCACCTCGACCTCGCGCAGGCGGTTCTCGTCGCGGATGTCGAGCTGTTCCTGCACGGCGATGCGGGCCTGCTCGGCCTTCAGGCGCTCTTCTTCCTGCACCTTCAGGGTCTCGGCTTCCTCGCGCGCCTTGATGGTCTCGATCTCGCGCTTCTGGCGCGCCTCGGCATCGGCCTGCTGGCGCTCCAGCGCCAGCATGGCCTCGCGCGTCTCGACGTTCTTCTTGGTGATCGCCAGCTCTTCGTTGCGCGAAAGCTCGTTGGTGATGACGTTCTGGCGGGCCGTCAGCTCGGTGATCTTGCGGATGCCCTCGGCGTCGAGGATGTTGCTCGGATCGAGCGAGCCCTTGGGGGTCTGCTCCAGGTAGTCGATCGCCACGTCCTCGAGCACGTAGCCGTTGAGGTCGTTGCCGATCACCTCGATGATGCGGTCGCGGAACTCCTGCCGGTTCTCGAACAGGTTCACGAACTCGATCTTCTTGCCGACGGTCTTCAGGGCCTCGGAGAACTTGGCGTTGAAAAGCTCGTTCACCGCGGCGCGGTCGGAGGCGCGGTCCACGCCGATTGCCTTGGCGACCTTCAGCACGTCCTGCTGGGTCTCGTTGACGCGCAGGTAGAAGGCGACGGTGATGTCGGCGCGCATGTTGTCATGGCAGATCAGCCCGTCCTTGCCGCGCCGGTCGACTTCCAGCGTGATCAGGGAGATCTTCATGAACTCCTGCTTGTAGATCACCGGCAGCACCATGGCGCCGGTGAAGTGCACCTTCGGCGTGGCCGACAGGTCGTTGACGATCAGCGCGGTGCCCTGCGGCACCTTGACGTAGAACGCCTTGACCAGGCCGACCAGGCCCAGCAGCATCGCCACCACGGTGCCGATGATCACCAGCACGGGCAGTACCTGTTCCATCTCGAGTGTCATTACCCCATCTCCCTTTCTGCGTGGGTGGGACCGCGGCGCGAGGTCGGCCGGGCCCGTGTGTGTCCAGGATCCTGGCGCTGGATCAGGTGCCGCGTGCGTCCAGGCGTGCCGCGATGGCGACCAGCGCATCGGCCGTGCGGCGCTGCGCGTCCACCAGGCGCGTGGCCAGCCAGAGTCCGTAGCCGAGGACGCCGAATACGACCCCGGCATATGCCAGCGTGATGATCATGTGGATCGGCATTTCGTGTTCTCCATGTCGTTGCCAGCGGGACGCTCAAGGCCCCCTGAATTCGTCCTCGCCGATCACCCGGTAGGCGTTCTGCGCTTCCAGGTATTCGATCAGCACCACGCGATCGCCGCGCGCGAAGCCCGCGGCCGATTCGTTCCGGACCTGCAGGACCAGCCCGGCGCCGCCATCCTCCACCGCCGCGATGCCCTGCAGGGCATCCACGCGCGGACTGCGAACCGTGCCGACCATGCCCAGCAGCGAACGCGGGGGCTCGGGGCGCAGCTTGTCGTAGACCAGGCGCACGGGGCGCAGGAGCAGGCCGGCGACCGGCACCGCGGCGACGAAGCTGCCGACGACGACGCCGGTGCCGAGCACGAAGCGCACCAGCCCGCCGGGCAGGTGCCGCAGCAGCAGGTAGTCGGCGAAGTAGCTCGCGATCCAGGCGGTCATGACCAGCACGGTCAGCACGATCATCAGCGGCAGGCCGGCCAGGCCGAACTTCGAAAGGATGCCCGCCACGCCACCGCCGTCGACCGCTTCCACGGCGTCGCTGGCATCGGTCTCCAGCCAGCCGTCGAACAGCTCCAGGTCGACCAGCCCCAGCATCGCGACCAGCCAGTACAGCAGGCATACCGCCAGCAGTACCGTGTAGACCACGGTCGGATACGACACAACCATCTGCAGGAATACGTCCATCGGCCCCTCCCCTGCCGCCTCTGCGGTGGAACCCGGGGCGATCGCGCCGTCGGGTCGCCGGGCATCCGTGCCCGGGCTTGATGGCGGAATCCGTGCCGCCACTTGCGTTCGCGCGGCGACCCCGTCGGGGCGCCGGCGCGGGGATCAGCTGCCCGCCTGCTTCTTCAGCCGGTCGAGCACCGACTCCGCGCTGGCGTCGTCGGCGATGATGCCGGCTTCCTTCAGCTTCACGTCCACGCCGTCCTGGCCTTCGTCGCGCGCCAGTTCCGCCGCCGCCTCCATGCGCGCGCCCCGCTCGGCCTGCTTGAGCTTGATCCGCTCGAGCGAATCGACCGCGGTCTGCAGCTTGGACTGCGAGCCGCTGTAGCGGTGCGCGACGGTGGCCTGCGCACGCTGCACGCTTTCGGTGGCCTTGACCGTGTCGACCTGCTGCTTGAGCCGGCGGATGTTGCTTTCGGCCTGGGTGATGGCCTTGCGCAGGTCGGCGACGCTGGCGCTGAACTGCGCCACTTGATCCCGTTCGGCATCGCGGGTGCCCTCGAGCACCGCGATCTTGCCGGCGACCTCGCGGGCCAGCGCTTCGTCGCCGGACTCAAGCGCCTTGATCGCGTAGGCCTCGTACTCGGCGATCTTGTCGTTCGACTTCGCCAGGCTGGCCTCGGACAGCTTGAGCCTGGCCATGATCCCGGCGAGGGCTTCCTTGGATCGCCGCAGTTCGGCGTCGGAGTCGCGGATTTCCTGGTCGAGGATGCGCAGCGCCTGTCCGTCGACGATCGACTCGCCGACCTCGTTGGCCCCGCCGCGCAGCGCGGTCAGCAACTTGCTCCAGATATTCATGGTGTCTCTCCGTGGCTATGCGTGGACGGCGGCGGCTCAGGCCGCGTCGCGCAGGCGGGATTCGAAGGCTTCGGTGACCGAAATGACGTTGTCGGCCAGGGTGTCGATCTCGAACACCACGTTGGACAGCGAGGAACTCGCGTCGAGCGCGCCGAACATGATGTAGACCGGGTCGCCGTCGATCACCTCGATGCCGATCGTCGACAGCGGGAACAGTTTGTGGGTGCGAAGCACTTCTTCGTTGAAGGCCACCGCGTCCTTGACCTGCGATACCGGCCACATCAGCGCCTCGACGATGATCTGCTCGCCGACCACCGCCAGGAAAACCGGCAGGTCGCCGTAGTCGTGCATGACCACATGCAGGCTCGGCTCGGCGCCGTCCAGCAGCTCCACCGATACCGCGCCGGTGCGCACCGCGTCGGTGGCCGCCAGCGCCTCGTGCAGCGCGGCGGCAGTCCAGACCTTGGGCTCGTTCATACCAATCTCCTTCTGGGTAGGCACCGAGCCACGGGGCTGGCGCATGCGTCGTTCCACTGCCGCAAGCTCTTCGGCGAACTCGGGCAGGATCCAAAGCTCCTTCTTCACCAGCCCCATCTCGCGCAGTCGCTCGCGGTGCCGTCGCTGGTAGTAAGCGGAGGTTTTTCGTTCCATGGGATCGACCATACGCATCACATGTGACAGTGTCAATACATCACATGTGACTTTCGGGGAACGTTACATGTAAGCGCGGAATTGCGCCTCCCCCACGCTGCGAGCGCGTGCGGCGCGTTGGGACGGCAGGGCGACAGGGAGGGGGCGATCAGGCCGGGATGGCGTGTTTGCGCCGGGCCTCGGCGATCCGCGTGGCCAGCGCCGGCGACACTGCGCCCTTCTCGGCCTGGGCGAAGACGTTCGCCAGCACGCGGCGCTCGTCCGCATCGACCAGGCGATCGCGCAGGGCGAGGTCGAGCAGACCCTCGAGCTCGGCGACGTCGAGCTGGCCATCGTCGGCGAACACGCGGATCGAGGCCAGGGCGATTTCAAGGTGGCTGGGGGGCGTGCTCATGTCCATGTCCTTATGTGGCGTAGGGCGCCTGCGTCCACTGCGACGGGCACGCCTACAGTAGCGCGAAACACGGCCTGCCCCGAAGTCGTGCAGTATCCCGCGCGGTCGTGGATTGACGCCGATCAAGACCGCATCGCCGGCGCTTCGTAGAATGCACGCATGGACAACTTCATGCGCGCACGCAATTACCTGACCGACCTGCAGGACCGCATCTGCACGGCCATCGAAGCCGCCGACGGCGAGGCGCGGTTCCACGAGGACCGCTGGGACCGGCCCGAGGGCGGCGGCGGCCGCACCCGGGTGCTACGCGAGGGTGCGGTGTTCGAGCAGGCCGGGATCGGCTTCTCCGACGTTTCGGGCACCCGCCTGCCCCCCTCGGCGACCGCCGCGCGACCTGAACTGGCCGGCGCCTCGTGGCGGGCCACGGGCGTGTCGCTGGTATTCCACCCGCGCAACCCGCACGTGCCGACGACGCACGCGAACGTCCGCCACTTCACCGCCGAGCGCGATGGCCAGACGGTGGCCTGGTGGTTCGGCGGCGGCTTCGACCTGACGCCCTTCTACCCGGTCGACGAGGACGTGCTGCACTGGCACCGGGTCGCCCGCGAGCTGTGCGAACCCTTCGGCGGGCAGGCGCGCTACCAGGCGCACAAGGCCTGGTGCGACGACTACTTCTTCCTCAAGCACCGCGACGAGACCCGCGGGGTGGGCGGCCTGTTCTTCGACGACCTGCACGAGGAAGGCTTCGAGCCCGCGTTCGCGTACATGCAGGCGGTGGGCAACGGCTTCCTGGATGCCTACCTGCCGGTGGTCGAGCGCCGTCGCGACGCCCCCTACGGCGAGCGCGAGCGCGATTTCCAGCTGTACCGGCGCGGCCGCTACGTGGAGTTCAACCTGGTCCACGATCGCGGCACCCTGTTCGGGCTGCAGTCCGGCGGGCGCACCGAGTCGATCCTGATGAGCCTGCCGCCGCTGGTGCGCTGGCAATACGGGTACCAGCCCGAGCCCGGCAGCGCGGAAGCGCGACTGGCCGACTACCTGCGTCCGCGCGACTGGCTGGCGGAACTGGGCTGAGGCATCGCGCGCGGGACGGGCCACGCCACGCCACGCAGGAAACGGCGGTTCTCCCGCTGAGGCAAGCATGGCGCACGGTCGCCCGGGGCACCGGGTCGGCACAGGGCTGGGCGCAGGGCGCTTGGCTTGTTGCACGGTAGGCGCCCCTCACGCTGGGGCCCCGGGTGCCCTTCGCTTAGCCGGCTACGGGGCGAGTCGCCTTTGCGGTTGGCTCGCGATCCCATGCCCCTCGCAGGATGGGTCGCGCGAAGCAAAACCCATCGCGCGTCGTGCGTGCAGCTTCGCGACGGTGGGTTTCGCCTTCGGCTCTACCCACCCTACGAGGCTGGGTACCAATCCTGCGCCGTCATCCCAGCGAACGCTGGGATCCAGCTCTTGCTTTCCAACTCTCGGTGGGTGCGCTTCGCGTAGCCGGGCTACGGGGCGAGTCGCCTTTGCGGTTGGCTCGCGATCCCATGCCCCTCGCAGGATGGGTCGCGCGAAGCAAAACCCATCGCGCGTCGTGCGTGCAGCTTCGCGACGGTGGGTTTCGCCTTCGGCTCTACCCACCCTACGAGGCTGCGTCCGCGCGACGGGCTGGCGGCACCGGACCGACACATCGCGCGGGACGAGCCGCGCCATGCGAACATGCAAAAAAACGGGCGCCCTCGAGGCGCCCGTTCCATGTCCAGCCAAAGACGGCCTCAGTCGAAGAGACCGTGCGGGTACTCGGGCTTCTGTTCGCGCGACATCAGCAGGCGAAGGCCCTCTTCCGGCGTGATGTCGCCATGCAGCACCGACTGCACCGCCTGCGAGATCGGCAGTTCGATGCCGTGTCGCTCGGCCTGGCGCATGACTTCGTCGGCGGTCTGGATGGATTCGACCACCTGGCCGATCTCGCGCACGGCGTCCTCGATGCTCTGCCCGCGTCCCAGCGCGAGACCGAGGCGACGGTTGCGCGAGAGATCGCCGGTACAGGTCAGGGCCAGGTCGCCCAGGCCCGCCAGGCCCATCAGCGTCTCGGCCTTGCCGCCGATGGCGTGGTTGAGGCGCAGCATCTCGTTGAGGCCGCGGGTGATCAGGCCGGCGCGGGCATTGAGCCCCAGGTCCATGCCATCGGCCACGCCGGTGGCGACGGCGAGCACGTTCTTCATCGCACCGCCGAGCTCGGCGCCGAGCATGTCGCCGCCGGTATAGGCCCGGAAGGCGGGTCCGTGCAGGGTGTCGGCGACCTGCTGGGCGAAGGCTTCGTCGTCGGAATGCACCGTCAGTGCGGTCGGCAGCCCCGCCACCACTTCCTTGGCGAAGGATGGACCGGTCACGACGGCCAGGGGCACGCCGGGGCCGAAGACTTCGCCAGCCACCTCGTGCAGGAAGCGTCCACTGCCGGGCTCGAAGCCCTTGGTCGCCCACGCCACCCCGACGCCCTCCGGTCGCAGCGGCGCGAGTTCGCGCACCACCTCGGCGAAGGCATGGGAGGGCACGACGACCAGCAGCATCCCGGCGCCCTTGACGGCCTCGGCCATGTCGGTCGTGCCCGTCAGGTTGTCCGGCAGGGCATGGCCGGGCAGGTAGCGCTCGTTCTCGTGGCGCTGGTTGATCGCCTCCGCGGTCGCGGCATCGCGCCCCCACAGCACGGTCGGATGCCCGTGCCGGGCGGCGAGCGCCGCCAGGGCGGTGCCCCAGGACCCCGCGCCGAAGACGGCGACCGGCGAACGGGCGCCGGTCACGTCGTTGCTGGCGGCCATGCAGCGCGCGCGCCCGTCGCTCAGGCGTTGCCCGCGGCGTCGGTGCTGGCGAGGCTGTCGCCCGCCGCCTGCTGCGCCTGGCGCTGGCGCAGGCCTTCGGCGTACAGCGCGTCGAAGTTGATCGGCTGCAGGTAGAAGGGCGGGAAGCCACCGGCCTGGATCAGGTCGCTGACCAGCTGGCGCGCGTACGGATACAGGATGCTCGGGCAATGGCTGCCCAGCAGGCCGTCTAGGGTCTGCGGGTCGAAGCCCGACAGGCCGAACACGCCCGCCTGCTTGACCTCGGCGAGGTAGATCGACTTGTCCTCGACCTTGCAGGTCAGGGTCAGCGACAGCACCACTTCGTAGGCGTTGTCGTTGAGGCGCTGGACGCCCTGGTTCATGTTCATCTGCAGCTGCGGCTGGGCCTGTTCGTTGAACACGCCGGGGGTGCCGGGGGCTTCGAAGGACACGTCCTTGGCGTAGATCTTCTCGATCGAGAAGCTCGGACCGTTCTCGGTGGCGGCATCGGCCGGCGCGGCCGCGCCGTTGTTCAGTTCTTCAGCCATTTCGGCAACTCCAGGAAATAAGGTTTGAGTGGAAATCAGGGTGGATATTGGGATGCGGAAGGATCGCATGTGCCCGGATCGGCCCCGGTTTCGCCCCGCCCCTGTCAGTGCAGGTTGGGGTCGCCCGGTCCGGTTGCAAGCCCCGTCCGGCGGGCCGTGGACCGGCGGCAGGGGACGCCGGGCGAAAACGTGACCGGCTGCGCGGCGTCAGCGACGCCCCTTGACCAGCGGCAGGTCGGCCTGCTGCCAGGCCTGGACGCCGCCCTCGAGCCAGTAGACCTGCTCGAAACCCGCCTTCTTCAGGCGCTGCGCGGCGGCGGCCGAGGCCGTCCCGTTGCGACACACGACGGCAACCGGCAGGGCCTTGACCCCGGCCAGAAGCTTGCTCTCGGGGTCGAACTGGCTGGGCGACACCGATCGACTCCCGGCGATATGCCCCTTTTCGTAGTCGTTGCTGGAGGACAGGTCCACCACCAGCGCGTTCTCGCGGTTGATCAGCCCGGTCAGTTCCGCCGGACGCAGGGCCTTGTAGCCCCTGAACAGGCGGGCCACCTCGGTATAGGCCAGGGCGACGGTGATGCCGGCAAGGCCCAGCGACAGGAGGGTGTGGCGGCCGGCGAACGCCAGCAGTTCTTCAAGGTTCACGGAGACATCCATGAAAGCGGGGCCGGGATTGTCGCCCAGCGCCGCCCCCGGCGCAAAAACGGGGGGCGCCGCGCGCTACTGGCCCTTCCAGAAGTCCGGCATCCCGCTGGTCAGCCACCATTGCCTGGCCTCGGCGTCGTAGCGCCACTCCTCGCGGTACTGGGCGGTGCGCTCGGCCAT
This sequence comes from Marilutibacter spongiae, assembly GCF_014145325.1. Taxonomy (GTDB): domain Bacteria; phylum Pseudomonadota; class Gammaproteobacteria; order Xanthomonadales; family Xanthomonadaceae; genus Marilutibacter; species Marilutibacter spongiae. Next base: position 26,480 of record NZ_JACHTF010000018.1, on the reverse strand, counting down.
GGTGTGGCGGTTGATGACGCCGATCTCGATGTCGCGCGCGGCGTATCCGCCCTTGAGGTCGGCGGTGGACGCGATCTCCCGGTACGAGGAGACCTGGAGCTGCGCGTAGCGCTCGAGTTCCAGCTCGGTGAGGGGCTGCTGCTCGCGCAGGCCCGGCTCGACCAGGCCGAAGGCGCCTTCGAAGTCGCCCCAGCGGATCGCACCCGCCCAGGCGTATTGGCGCTTCTGAAGGCTGTCGTTGACCGGTCCGAGGCTGCTGGCACACCCGCCCAGCACCAGCACGGCCGCGGCGAGGAGAAGGAAGAAGCGGCCCTGGAAGCGGGCGCTGGCGGACGGTTGCATCGGGACTCCCGGCAATTGCAGTGATGCCGGCATCCTACCGGTTCGCGTCGCCATCGGGACCGTGCCGGATCTACGGTTTGGCGATGGCGACGTAGCGTGCGGCAAACTCGGTGGCGCTGCCGCCCTCGGGCAGGCGTGCGTGGGCGACGATGCCGATACGCGCGCGACCGCGGTTGCGCAGGGTGGCGATGAAGGTCTCCCAATTCGCGCCCGGCGCGGCTTCGGCCTCGACCGCGAGGTCGGCGAACAGCGGCGCGAGGTAGCCGATCTGGCTGTCGGCGACGAAGACATCGGCCTTCAGGCCCGCGCGCTCCAGGTGCAGCGAGACGACGCCCCAGGACGCCAGCGTCATCATCGAGGCCAGGCTGCCCCCGAACGCGCAGCCCTTGTCGTTGACATGGCGGGCCAGCGGCGCGCTCAGGCGCAGGCAGTGGCCATCGTAGCCGTCGATGCGGATGTCCATCGCCGCCACCGGGGGCATCGACCGGTAGTGGTCGGCCAGGCGGGCGAGCGCGCCATCGGGATCGGCCGGGACGGACGGCGGGCGGAGCGGGTGGACGGACATCGGCGAACAGGGCGGGGGTGGGGTGCGTGAGCGTACAGGCTTATCGCGACGGCGGCGCCTGTACGACAGGGTATGGACGACGCCGGCGACGGCCAGCTGTGCCAAGCTTCCACGCATGCAAACGCCTTTGTTTCCCCGATGGCACCTGATCTCGTTGCGCCCGCAGGGGCGGCACGACGCATTGCGTGCGGCGGCGCGGCGGCACGGCGGCGGCGTGCTCGCGCTGTCGACCTGCCGGCTGGAACCGATCGACGATGCACGTACACGGGCCGGCCTGGCGGCGGCGCTGGCGACGGGACTGGCGATCTTCACCAGCCCGGCCGCGGTCGCGGCGGCGAATGCCCTTCAGGCCCTGGACGAGGTGGCGGGATTGCATGCCGTCGCCGTCGGCGAAGGCACGGCCGCCGCCCTGCGCCGACTGGGCACGGCCAGGACGAGCCAGCCCACGCGGATGGACAGCGAAGGCCTGCTGGGCCTGCCCGTGCTGCAGCACGTCGACGGGCGGAAGATCGGCCTGGTCACGGCCCCCGGCGGTCGTGGCCTGCTGCAGCCGCAACTGGAGGCACGCGGAGCGAAGGTGCTGCGCGCGGACGTATATCGACGCCGACCCGTCGCCCCCTCGCCACGCGCGCTCGCCGCGCTGGCCCGGCTGCGCCCCCCGGCCGTGGTCGCGCTGACCAGCGGCGAGGCCCTGGCGCAGGCCTTCGCGCAGGTTCCGGACGACCAGGCGGCGCGGCTGCGCGCGCTGCCCGCGGTCGCCAGCAGCGCGCGCCTGGCCGACAAGGCCCGCGAAGCCGGGTTCGGGACGGTCGGCGTCGCCGCCGGGCCGCGACCGGCGTCCCTGGTCGAGGCCGCGCTCGCCCTGCTGGGCGAGTACCCCGGCGCCTGAGCCCACGCCGCGGCACCACGCGCCCTGCACGCGGTGAACAGGGCCTTCCGGTAGCATGCGTGTCTCCCCCTGTTCCGTGACGTGCTGCCGTGTCCGACCCCCATCCTTCCGCTCCCGCACCTGCCCGCCGTCGCGGCGGTGGCGGCTTCGTGCTGTTCCTCGTCGTCCTCGCCGCCCTGCTCGCGGCCGGCGTCTACGCCTGGCGCCAATGGCAGGCGCAGGAACAGCGCCAGGCCAGCGAGCGGGCGATGGTCGCCGATGCCGACCATCGTATCGACGCGCTCAACGAACGCCTCAACGCCCTGCGCGCCGACCAGAACGCGCAGAGCCAGCGCCTCCAGCAGGCCGACGCGACCAACCGCATCGTTCGCGACGAACTGCTCGGCATCGGCCAGCGCGCGGCGCTGCTGGAGGACAGCGTCATGCAGCTCAGCGATCCCGCCCGCACCGGCGTGCAGGCGCTCCGCCTGGAGGAAGTCGAGTTGATGCTGATGCTCGGCGAACAGCGCCTGCGCGTCGCCGGCGACCTCGAGGGCGCGCGCCGCAACTACGCGATGGCCGCCGATGCGCTGGACACCATCAAGGACCCGGCGAACGTCGACCTGCGCCAGGCCCTGATCCAGGAACGGCAGGCGCTGGACGCGCTCGAAGCCGACCCCCGCTCGCAGGTGCTGGCCGAGATCGCTGCGTTCGGCGACGCGCTGGGACAGGCGCCGGTCGCGAACCGCGAGCGCCCCGAGCTGGCGTCCGCACCCTGGTGGAAGCGCGCCTTCGCCAACGTCTTCGACATCCAGCCGCGTGAGCGCGTGATCGCCGAGTTGCCGTCCGACCGCGCCGACGCGATGGCGGCGCTGCAGCTGGAGCTGACGCTGGCGCGGGTCGCCGCCGAGCGCCGCGACGGCGACGCCTACCGCGCGGCACTCGCGCGCGCCGACACCTGGCTCGGCCGCCTGTGGCCGCCGTCGGCCGAACTCGATGCCCGGCGCCAGGCGCTCCAGGCGATCGCGGCACGCCCGGTGACATTGTCGATTCCCACCCTGGGCAGCACGCTCGACCAGCTCCGCCAGTCGCGCGGCAGCCACCCGGAGGCGCCATGAACCTGTTCCGCAGCCTGTTGTTCTGGATCATCCTCGCCCTGGCCGGCGCCCTGGTCGCCCAGTTGCTGGCGCAGGACCCGGGCGAGGTCATCGTCAATTTCTCCGACTGGAGCTACCGCAAGTCGCTCTCCTACACCCTGCTGCTGCTGATCGTCGCGGTCATGGCGATCTGGGTGGCGTGGCGGGTGTTGAGCGCACCGTTCGTGATCCTGCGCCGCCGCCGCAAGAAAGCCGCGCGCATGCGACTGATCGACGGACTGGAAGCGGTCCACCAGGGCCACTGGAGCCGCGGCGAGAAACTGCTGGACGATGCCGCGCGCGATCGCGAGGTGGCCACCGTCGCGCGCATCGGCGCGGCCCATGCCGCGAGCGGGCGCGGCGACCTGCAGGCGTCGCGCAGGCACCTGGCGCCATTGCTGGAACAACACGCCGCCGCGCATGCGGTGGCCAGCGCCGAGCTCGCCCTGGCCGAAGCACGCCCGGCCGACGCGTTGGCGGCGCTGGACGCGCCCGCCGCCCAGCCGCTGCCGCCGCGCGGCCTTGCGCTGCGCGCCGACGCGCTGGTCGCGTTGGGACGGGCCGGCGACGCCTATGGCCTGCTCGGCGCGCTGCGCCAGCAGCAGGCCTTGCCGGCCGCGCGGCTGGAGGCACTGGAAGCCCGCTGGGCCGAGGCCGGGCTGCGCGAAGCGGCCGATGCCAATGTCCTCGCCGACCGCTGGGAAGCCCTGCCCAAGCCGCTGCGCAGCGATGCCGCCGCGGTGGCCGCCTATGCCGAGCGCGCCGCGGCGCTGCGTTGGGAGGACGCGGCCGCGCGCAGCGTCGAACAGGCGCTGGACGCACGCTGGAACGATGAGCTCGCGCGGCTGTACGGGCGCCTGCCGATCGGCCGCATCGACGAGCGCCTGGGCCACGCCGAGCGCTGGCTGCAGGCGCACCCGGCCAGCCCGGGCCTGCTGCTCAGCCTGGCGCGCCTGCATCGCAGCAAGGGCCAATGGTCGCAGGCCGAGGCCTACCTGCACCGCGCCCTGGCCCAGGGCGGCAATGCCGAGGCCTGGGAAGAGCTCGGCCACGGCTTCGCCCAGGCCGGCGAGGACACCCGTGCCAGGCAGTGCTACCAGAACGCCTTGCGCGTCGCCCGCGGCGAAGCCCCGGTCGACATACCCGGCCGCGACCTCAAGCAGAAGATCTACGACCAGGCCGCGATCGAGGAACGCGACGAACACGGCCTGCCGCGCCTGCGGGAGTAAGCCCCGCCACCCGGGCGGGGTTCAGCGCTCCCGGATCGCCTCGTACAGCGCGACGGACGCGCCGATGGCCCGGTCGTTGGTGATCGGCGCCAGCTCCTCGACCTCGCCCAGGTAGAGGCCGCCGGCCGTGGCGATGATCGTGGTGGGGCCGATCACGACCTGCGGGCCCACGATGCCCAGTGGCGCGGCCGGATCGAACGAGCGGTCCATGGTCACCACGTAACCACCGATGGCCTCCGCGCGGGGATCGTCGAAGACCATGCCCATCCCGCGCATGATCGCTTCATCGTCCGGGTCCCGGGGGAGTTCGCTGACGGTGATGCCAACCGCGAGCGATCCGCCCTTCACCGCTTCGAAGGCGTTGTCGCTCCTGGTGCGCGGCGTCAGCCACGTGCAGCTCACGCCGTAAGTGTAACTGTCGCCATGCTTGCCCTGACCGCTTTCCGCGCCGTCCGCCGGCACCAGCCCATCCACCAGGCCGCCCAGCAGCAATGCCATTTCATCGCAGTCGGGCAGCGCCTCGAAGGATGGGGCTTCTTCAGGCGAAAGCGCCCTGGCGGTGGGTGCCGCGTCGGGGGCATCCGCGCCACAGGCGCACAAGGCGCAGGCGGTCAGCACGACGCCCGCGATCCATTCGGCACGCCTGCCCGTCCTTGTTGTCATCCGTTTTCGTCCTTGATCGGTCCCACGTGCGCGCAGGGTACGCGTCAGCGCTCCAGGATGGCCACCACGCCCATGCCGCCGGCCGTGCAGATGGAGACCAGGCAGCGGCCGCCACCTCGCGCCTTGAGTTCCTTGGCCGCGGTCGCGACGATGCGCGCGCCGGTGGCCGCGAACGGATGCCCGGCGGCGAGGGAGGACCCGTTGGGGTTGATCTTCTCCGGATCGATCGCGCCCATCGCGCCGTCCAGTCCCAGGCGCGTGCGGCAGTATTCCTCGCTCTCCCAGGCCTTCAGCGTGCACAGCACCTGCGCGGCGAATGCCTCGTGGATCTCGTAGATGTCGAAGTCCTGCAGCGTCAGGCCGTTGCGCTTGAGCATCTCGGGCACCGCCACGGTCGGCGCCATCAACAGGCCCTCGCCATGGACGAAGTCCACCGCCGCGACCTGGGCATCGCGCAGGTAGCACAGCACCTCGTGGCCGTTGTCGCGGGCCCAGTCCTCCGAGGCCAGCAGGCAGGCGGAGGCGCCGTCGGTCAGTGGCGTGGAATTGGCGGCGGTGAGGGTGCCGCGACCGGATACCTTGTCGAAGGCCGGCTTCAGGGTCGCCAGTTTCTCCATCGTCGAGTCGGGCCGCAGGATGTTGTCGCGGGCGACGCCGCGGAAGGGCACCACCAGGTCGTCCATGAACCCGCGCTCGTAGGCCGCGGCCAGCTTCTGGTGGGACGACAGGGCCCAGGCATCCTGGGCCTCGCGGCTGATGTCCCACTGCTTGGCCATGTCCTCGCAGTGCTGGCCCATGCTCTTGCCCGTGCGCGGCTCGGCGACGCCCGGGAACTCGGGCTTGAGCTCGCGCAGCGAAAATCCCTTGAAGGCGGCCAGCTTGCCCTTGAAGTCGCGCGCGGCATTGGCCGCGAGCAGGCGCCGGCGCAGCGACTTGCCATAGACGATCGGCACGTCGGAGGTGGTGTCGGAACCGCCGCCGATGCCCGACTCGATCTGTCCGGTGGCGATCTTGTTGCCGATGGTGATGATCGAGTCCAGCGAGGTGCCGCAAGCGCGCTGCAGGGTGATGCCCGGCGTCAGCGGCGACAGCCCGGAGGACAGCGCGGCCTCGCGGCCGAGGTTCCAGTCGCTGCTGTGCTTGATCACCGCGCCCATCGCCACTTCGCCCAGCTGCTTGCCGTGCAGGCCGAACTTCTCGACGAGCGCGCCGAGCGTGCGCACCGACATGCCGAGGTTGCCGACGTCCGAGTAAGCGGTGTTCTGGCGGCAGAACGGAATGCGGACGCCACCAAGCACGGCGACGGGACGGGTTTGGCGCATCGGGACACCTCTTGGGACGGATGGTCGGGCCGGAGGCACAGGATGCCTTTCACGGCGTGGGGGCATAATGAACGTGCGAGCGATGCCCCGGGCGCACCGGGGCATCGGCGAGTGTAGCGCCGCCCCCTCCATCGACCAAACGGTACCGTATCTTTCGCCCATGACCGACGCCCCCGACCCCGTCCGCGACGCCGCCCTGGCCCCCCTGCACGTGCTCGGGGCGCTCGCGCTGGAGCTGACCGCGGGTGCCGACGTGGCCCGCGACCGCTTGCCGCAGGGTGATGCGGGGGCGCTGGCCGCGCTGATCGCCTCGGACCTGGCCGGCTTCGACCCCGACGCCGCCGCGCTCGACCTGGTCGTGGTCGGCGCGCATTACGATCCGGTGGAACTGCTGCGACCCGGCTGGCCGCTCCACCGGGAACTGGACGATCTTGCCGCGCGCGCGCCCCGCGACGGCCTCGAGGGCGGACGGGTGATCGCCTTCGGCAGCCACGAAGACCGCCTGCCCGGCGCACTGTCGCCCTCGGCCGACTACCCGGGCGGCACCCTGCGTCTGGTGCCCTTCGCGCTGTCGGGCCCGCCTTCGCGGGTGGCCGCCGTGGGCGACCGCTTCGAGGCCACCCTGATGGAACAGGGCATGGCCAGCGCCGAAACCGCGCTGGAGGCGCAAGTGGCGTTCGGCGTGCGCGTCGAGCACGCGCGCTACCTGACCCTGCACGACCTGGCGGCGATGACGTCCATGCAGTACGACCATGCCGGCCTGGGGCCCTTGTGGCCGGTGCTGGAAACCGCCCTGCTCGAGCCCGACGGCGAGGCCTGGCTGGACGCGACCCCCGAACCGCTGGTGCACTACGTCGCCGGCGAGGCCCGCATCGCCCTGTTCCCGCCGCGCGCATGGCACGCGCGCCATGCCCCCGCCGAACCCTGCGACACCGACGCCTGCCGCGAGCGCCTGGAGCGCCAGTACCAGCACTTCCAAGGCCGGCAACGGCAGTTCGCCGCCGTGCTGGCCGCACACGGGGTAGCGGTCAACTTCGTGCACTGCGAGGACGCGGCGGGGGCGCGCGACGCCCTCGCCTGAGGCGGCCCCTCAGAACTCGACTTCGAAGATGCGGTAGCCCGCGTCGTCCATGCCCAGCGCACGGTAGGTACGCTGGGCATTCTCGTTATCGCGTTCGACGTACAGGCGCAGGCCGACCACGCCCGAGGTGTCGCGGGCCTGCCGTTCGACATGGCGGTAGAGCGCGGCGAACACGCCCTGGCGCCGATGGGCCGGGGGCACGTACACGCTCTGGATCCACCACCACTCGCCGTTGCGCCAGTCGCTCCACTCGCGCGTGAGCATGAGGGTGCCGACCGGGACCGAGACCAGCTCGTTCCCGGCAAGCGGCGCGTCGCGCATGGCGACCAGGTAGCGCGCACGCGCCGGATCGGCGATCCCGGCGCGCACGCCGGCCAGCACGGTGTCGGCGTCGAGCCGCTTGTGCTCGGTCTCGCGCGCCATCGCCGACGCCCATTCGGCGAGCAGCGCTGCGTCGGCGGCCTGGGCGTCGCGGATCCTGAGCGCGTGCGGCATCGGTACGGTTCCTGGTTTACTCGGTGACCTTGATGATGCCGCAGGCGACCCGCTTGCCGGCATTGCCGGAGGGCTGGCTGGTGTAGTCGTCGCCGGCGGCATGCACGATCACCGCGCGACCGGCGACGTCGTTGAACGCGCCGCCGCCAAGCGTCACGCCCTCGGCGTGCACGTTGACCTGGGCGACGCCTTCGCCATTGGCATTGATGTTGTCCATGTCGCCACCGTGGTGGGCACCCTGCCCGACCCGGCCGTGCGGGCTGCCGGCGGGATTGAAGTGGCCGCCCGCGCTGCTTGCGTCGACCGCGCTGCAGTCGCCGTTCTCGTGGATGTGGATCGCATGCAGGCTGCCCGGGGTCAGGCCGCCGATCTCGCCGCCGAGATATACACCGTCCGCGCCCGGGCGCACGTTGAGCTTGCCGCTCACCAGGCTCGCCGAAGCCGCGGTCAGGACGACTTCGGCGGCCTTGGCGGTGGAAACCGGCGCGGGCGCGGGTGCCGGCGCGGGCTTCGGCGCCGGCGCGGTGCTGCAGGCGGCCAGCAGGCCCAGGCTGGCGAAGGCGGCCGCGGCCAGGCCTTGGCGTCGGAATCGGGGGGTGGCGTGGATCATTGGAACCTCCTTGCGGTTCGATCGGAATCTCGGGGCGTGGACGCCCGTGCGCCCCACGTTACGCAGGGGCGGGTTCAATGCAGGTGAACCGGAGCAGGCGACGCCGCGCCTCATGTCCGGCGGGGCCGGCCACCGAGCTTTCGCGTCAGTGTGTTGCGGCCCAGGCCCAGGCGCTGGGCCGCTTCGGCGCGCCGGCCACCGGTATGCGCGAGCGCGGCGTCGAACAGGCAGGCCTCCATCCGCGCCAGCGCGCGCGCATGGATGTCGTCGCGCCCCGCCTCGAGTTCGGAGCGCGCCCAGTCCGCCAGGCGCGCGTCCCAGGGATCGGCCTCGCCACCGGCCAGGCGTTCGCCGGCGCCCAGGGCGGCTTCCACGTCGGCCACGCCGATGCTGTCGGTGGGCGCCAGCGCGGCCAGCCGCCAGCACAGGTTCTCCAGTTCGCGCACGTTACCGGGCCAGTCGTGCGCCTCCAGGCGCTGCAGGGCGGCGCGCGACAGGCGCTTGGGCGCGGCGTTGAAGCGCTGGGCGGCGGACTGCAGGAAGCGCTCGGCGATGCGGGCGACGTCGCCGCGCCGATCGCGCAGCGACGGCAGGTGCAGGCGCACGACATCGAGGCGGTGCAACAGGTCGGCGCGGAAGCGCCCCTGCTCGACCAGCGCGTCCAGGGCCTGGTGGGTCGCGGCGATGACGCGCACGTCCACGCGGATCAGCTCGCGCCCGCCGACCCGGAAGAACTCGCCCTCGGCGAGCACGCGCAACAGGCGCGTCTGCAGCGGCAGGGGCATGTCGCCGATCTCGTCGAGGAACAGGCTGCCGCCATCGGCCTGCTCGAAACGCCCGATGTGGCGGCGTTGCGCGCCGGTGAACGCGCCGGCTTCATGGCCGAAGAGTTCGCTCTCCAGCAGCTCGGCCGGGATCGCGGCGGTGTTGAGGGCGACGAAGGGGCGGCCGGCCCGTGGCGACTCGCGGTGCAGCGCGCGCGCGACCAGTTCCTTGCCGGTGCCGGTCTCGCCGGTGACCAGCACGGACAGGGGCGCCTGCGCCAGCCGGCCGATCGCGCGGAACAGCGTCCGCATCGCCGGTGTGTCGCCGATCAGCGCATCGTGCGTGCCGTCGTGCGCCATCGTCCCGCCCGCGTCCGCGTTCGCGTCCTCGCCGGCATCGTCGACGCCCAGTGCCCGCTCGGCCAAGGCCACCGCCTCGTCCAGGTCGAAGGGCTTGGACAGGAATTCGTGGGCGCCGCCGCGGAACGCCCCGGCGGTGCTGGCCACGTCGGTGTAAGCGCTCATCACGATGACCGGCAGCCCGGGCAGCAGCTGCTTGAGCTTGTCGAGCAGCACCAGTCCGTCGTCGCCGGGCATGCGCACGTCGGTGAACAGCAGCTCGGGCGCCTGGCGCGTGTCCAGCGCCGCGAGGGCTTCGGCGGCACTGGCGAAATCCTCGGTCGCATGCCCCGCCTGGCGCAACGCCGAGGCCAGCACGAAACGGACGCTGCGATCGTCGTCGACGACCCAGATGCGATGGCTCATGCCGCGGCCTCCGTCGCCGCCGGCATCGGCAGCAGCAGGGTGAAAACGGTGTGGCCGGGCCGCGAGCGATAGGCCAGCGAACCGCGGTGCTCGCGGGCCACCTGCTGCGCGAGCGCCAAGCCCAGGCCGCTGCCTTCCGCGCGCCCGGACACCAGCGGCAGGAACAGGCGTTCGGCCAGTTCGTCGGGAATGCCGCGGCCGTCGTCGATGATCTCCAGCCGCAGCGCCATCGGATGCACGTCCTCGCCGATGCGCACGCCATGCTCGGCGCGGGTGCGCAGGCTGACGTGGGTGGCGCCGGCCTCGATCGCATTGCGGGCGAGGTTCCAGACCGCCTGCACGAGGCGGTCGGCGTCGCCCATGACATCGGGCAGGCTGGGATCGTAGTCGCGCAGCAGGCGCACGGCCCAGCCGGCGTCGCTCTCGGCCAGGCGCAGGACGCGCTCGAGCACGGCATGGATGTTGATCGGGCCATGCGGGCGCGAGGGCGCCGGGCTCAACAGCTGGTCGAGCAGGCCGGTCAGGCGCGCGACTTCATCCTCGATCAGGCCGACCAGCTCGCGCGACTCGCCATCGTCGACGCGACGCGCCAGCAACTGCGCGGCGCCCTTGAGCCCGGCCAGGGGATTGCGCAACTCGTGGGCCAGGCCCTTGAGCGAGGCCGACAGCGCCGAAGGCAGCAGCAGCGCGGGGTCGTCGCCCGGGAATTCGTCGACCGGGTGGACTTCCATCCGCCAGCCGCCCTCGACGACGCGGGTCAGCCAGACATCGGCGAAGCATTCTTCATGGTCGGTGAAGCGCAGGCGCGCGCGGCGCACGCGCAGGGGGGCGTCGACCTCGACCGGCCGCGACAGGGCTTCGGCGAGGCGACCGTCGCCGGCATCGAGCGCGGCCATCGGCCAGTCCTTCAACCGCCGCGCGCCGACCCCGAGCCAGCGCGACATCGCCGCATTCGAGCCGACGATCCGGCCTTCGCCATCGCTCCAGGCCATGGGCGTCGTCAGGCTGTCGAACGGGGCTTCGGGCGGGAGGGTCGGGGCCATCGCACCATCTTAGTGCACGGCCGGGACGATAGACTCTCCCCATGGACCATGACGCCGTCGCCCAGGCCCACCACCTGCTCCGCCGCGGCGACGTGGGGGCCGCCATCCGCCATCTCGTGCCCGCGCTGGACGCATCGGCATCGCGACCGCAATCGCTTCGCCTGTTGGCGCGACTGGCCCTGCACCAGCAGGACACCGCCCTCGCCTCGCGCACGCTGCAGGCCGCCTTGGCCGCATCGCCCGATGATGCGGAGCTGCATGCGCTGCGCGCGGCGGCAGCCAAGATCGCCGGCGACCCCGATGCACTCGAGGGCGCCGCGCGCCGCGCGGTCGCGCTCGACCCCGGGGAGCCGCTGGCCACCGCCCTGCTGACCGAGGCCCTGCGCGAGCGGCTGCAGGTCGGGGAAGCCATCGAAGTGGCCAGTGCCTGCCTGGCCCGGCGTCCCGACGACTGGGGCACCCGGCTGGCCCGCGCCGACGCGCTGCAGTTCGCCGGCGAGGCGGAGGCCGCCGAACGCGATGCGCGCCACGCCGCAGGCACCGGCGGTTCGTTGCAGGCCGTGCAGATGGCCTGCTCGACCTTGCTTTACCTCGATGAGCCCGCGCCGGACACTCCCGCAGGGGCTGCCCGGCCCGATGCTGCGACCGTGCTTGCTCGACATCGCGAACTGGCGGCTGCGATACCGCCACTGCGGCTCCCGCCCCCACCCCGGGGCGGCGACGCACCCGGCACCCGCCCGCTGAGGGTGGCACTGCTGTCGCCCGACCTGCGGCGCCACCCCGTCGGGCAGTTCGTCGAACCCCTGCTGGCCGCCTGGGACCGGGAACGCATCCGCCCGTTCTGCTACAGCGACGGCGTGCCCGACGCCGCGAGCGCGCGACTGCGGGCGCGCTGCAACGATTGGCGCGACATCCGCGGCGAACACGACATGCGAGTCATCCAGCGCCTGCGCGAGGATCGCATCGACGTGCTGGTCGACCTGGCCGGGCACACGCATGGCAGCCGTCCGCAGGTGCTGGCATCGCGCTGCGTGCCCCGGCAGTTCGGCTACCTGGGCTACCTCTTCGACACCGGTTTCGAGACCTGCGACGGGATCATCGGCGATGCCTTCAACCTGCCGCCCGCCACCCGCTCGGCGCGCCGTCCGCTGCGCCTGCCGGGCAGCTTCCTGTGCTACTCGCCTTCGGCGGACGCGCCGGCGGTGGCCGCGCGCGCAGCACGTGGCGAGCGGGTCTTCGGCAGCTTCAACCACCTCGCCAAGCTCTCGACCCGTACCATCGCCCTGTGGACCCGCACGGTCCTGGCCGTTCCGGGCGCGCGCCTGGTGCTGTGCGCGCTTGGCCTGGCCGACCCGGCGACGCGCGAACGGATCCAGGCACGCTTCGCCGAAGCCGGCCTGCCGGGGGGCAGGCTCGAACTCCGACCGCCGGTGACCTCGAGCCTGCCGGCGTTCCTGGCGCAGTACGCGGACGTGGACATCGCCCTCGACCCGCTTCCGTTCAACGGTGGGACGACCACCCTCCAGGCGCTGTGGCAGGGTGTCCCGGTGCTGACGCTGCCGGGCCAGCGCATGGCCGCGCGCAGCGGGCTGTCGATCCTCGCCGCGGCAGGGCTGTCGGACTGGGTGGCGGAAACCGAGGACGACTTCGTGAATCGCGCGTGCCACCTCGCCGACGACGGGCAAGCACGCATCGCATGGCGTCGGGGCCTGCGGGACCGCCTGCGCGACGCGGGCAGCTGCGACGCGGGCCGGTTCGCCGATCGTTTCGCCCGCCTGCTCGAAGACGCCGTGGGCGCCTAGTCGGCCGCGCGGCGCGGCGCAGCGGGACTACTGCAGGGCCCCGGCCAGGGCGGCATAGGTCGCGAAGGCCAGCCAAGAGAGCAACCAGCGCATCCGCTGCCACATCTGGCGCCGATGCATGGAGCGTCGGCGTCCGATCCCGGCCTCGTGTTGTCGCGCGTCTGGCAGGGGCATGTGCATGGCGTTCGGTCCTCTGGCGTGCTTATCGCACGCAACGGATCATCGGCACGTGATGGCCGCCGCGGCCGGGACCGATCCGGGCGGCGACTCGCGCCGCCCGGATCGCCCTCGGGCCGGACAATATCCCCGGCCCGTCCCCTGTATCAGCCCTCGTAGGCCGACTCGCCGTGCGAGGTGATGTCCAGGCCCTCGCGCTCGGCCTCCTCCGGCACGCGCAGGCCGATCGTGACCTTGACCAGCATGAAGGCGACCACCGAGACCAGCGCCGACCAGACGATGGTGATGACGACGCTGAGCGCCTGCACGCCCACTTGCGACCCGATCGAGAAGTCATCGCCGCCGGTGCCGCCCAACGAAGGCGCGGTGAACACGCCGGTGAGGATCGCGCCGATGATGCCGCCCAGACCGTGGACGCCGAAGACGTCCAGGGAGTCGTCGGCATTGAGCAGCCGCTTGAGGCCGGTCACGCCCCACACGCAGATCGAACCGGCGAGCAGGCCGATGACGATCGCGCCCATCGGGCCGACCGAGCCACAGGCCGGGGTGATCGCGACCAGCCCGGCCACCACGCCCGACGCAGCGCCGAGCACGGACGGCTTGCCCTTCAGGACCGCCTCCACGCCACTCCAGGCCAGGGCCGCCGCGGCCGGGGCCAGCAGGGTGTTGAGGAAGGCCAGCGTCGCGCCCGAGGTCGCCTCGAGGTTGGAGCCGGCGTTGAAGCCGAACCAGCCCACCCACAGCAGCGAGGCACCGACCATGCAGAAGGTCAGGCTGTGCGGCTTGATCGCCTCGCGCCCGTAGCCGGTGCGCTTGCCGACCAGCCAGGCACCCACCAGGCCGGCGACGCCGGCGTTGATGTGCACGACGGTACCGCCGGCGAAGTCCAGTGCGCCCTTGTCGAGCAGGTAGCCGCCTGCGCCCCAGACCATGTGCGCGATCGGCAGGTAGGCGAAGGTGAACCACAGCACTGAGAACACCAGCACGGCGCGGAACAGGATGCGTTCGGCGAAGGCACCGACGATCAGCGCCGCGGTGATGCCCGCGAACGTCGCCTGGAAGGCGATGAAGGCGTACTCGGGCAGCTTCACGTTGTCGGTGAAGGTGTCGGCGAGCGAGTCCGGCGTGACCCCGGCCAGGAACAGCTTGTCGAAGCCGGCGATGAAGGTGCCTTCACCGCCGAACGCAAGCGAGTAGCCGTAGATCGCCCACAGCAGCACGATCACCGAGAACACCGCCAGCACCTGCATCAGCACCGACAACACGTTCTTGGCGCGCACCAGGCCACCGTAGAACAGGGCCAGGCCGGGCACGGTCATCAGCAGCACCAGCAGGGTGGAGGTCATCAGCCAGGCCACGTCGCCCTTGTCGACGATCGGCGCGACCGCCTCGGCCGTCGCACCCGCGACGTCGGCGGCCTGGGCCAGGTCGACCTCCTGGGCATGCGCGCCGCCGGCCAGGGCGAGCAGGGCAAGCGGGAGCGTGGCCGCGGCCACGCGGGTCCACGGTCGGACCGGGGGTGCCGGCGTCCCCCGACGCGGCAGCGGGTTCAGGGCGTTCATCTCGGACCTCGTGGTGTCGGTGTCAAAGCGCGTCATCGTCAAGCTCCCCCGTGCGGATTCGGATCGTGGCCTCGAGGTGGCTGACGAACACCTTGCCGTCGCCCACCTTGCCGGTCCTCGCACCGGCCTGGACGGCCTCCAGGGCGGCGTCGAGCATGGTGTCGGGCACGGCGCACTCGACCTTGAGCTTGGGCAGGAAGTCGACGACGTACTCGGCCCCCCGGTAGAGCTCGGTGTGGCCCTTCTGCCGACCGAAGCCCTTGACCTCGGTGACGGTGATGCCGGACACGCCGACTTCGGTAAGCGCTTCGCGCACCTCGTCGAGCTTGAATGGCCGGATGATGGCGGTGATCAGTTTCATGCACATGCTCCGTAACGTTGTTGCGGTCTGTCGAAACGTGGGTCAGAACGACTTGGTGACGGCGAAGGTCCAGGTTTCGTCCGGGCCGATCAGGTCGTTGTCGTTGTAGGCGACGGCGATGTCGAAGCCGTTGTCGAAGCTCTTGCCCGCGCCGACCTTCCAGTAGGCGTAGTCGCCGCCATCGACGTTCTCCACCCACTGCTTGCCCACGGCGGCGTCGAGCGACCAGCCGGGCGCGACTTGCCAGCTCGCGCCCAGGTCGAACGCGCTGCTGCCGTCGGAGTCGGGGATGCCGAACAGGTCGGTGACCGCATAGGAGTACTTCGCGGACAGGAACGACCAGCCCACGCCGAAGTAGACCTCGGTGGTGTCGGCGCTGTTGAAGCCGGACGGATAGTCGCCGGGGTACCAGTAGTAGATCGCGCCGACGTCGTAGCCGACGCCGCTGTCGCCGAAGTCGCCCCGGTAGCCGAGGTAGCCGTCGAGCTCGACCTGGCTGGAGATGTCGGGATCGGAATCCGACAGCCAGCTGATGCTGCTGCCCCATGCGCCGGCGTAGAAGCCGCTGTCGGCGGCGTATTCGATGCCGCCCTGCAGGGCCGGTTCTTCGTTGGTCTGGGTGATGCCGCGGAACAGGTAGTCACTGGTCAGCGTGATCGACCCGGAGACCTCCCCGGCCTCCGCGCGCGCCATCCCCATGGCGGCGAACATCGCCATCAGCAGGACCGATGGCATTCCCCTGGTCGCGAACTTGCTTGCAACGCTCTTGGTGTGAGACGACATGACGCAGGCTCCTCATAAGCGGTGGCCCCTCCCGGTGTCATTGGTTCGTGCTCTGGCGGCGCCGGCGATCTTCGCGCCGTGCGCTTTTTCCGGGCCGCAGTGGCCCGCGGCGGGCAGGGCCCGTCGTTCGAAGTCCTCCTGTCGTTGCAGGGCGGTCGTCCCGCCGGAACGGGCGCCGCGGCCGGATCGTCGCCCGGTCCGTGGCGCCCCTTGAAGCAGCACGGCCGCATCTTTCGATGCGGCCGTGCGGGGTTCGATCAGTTGGCGTAGTAGAGCTGGTACTCGAGCGGGTGGGTCGCGGCGCGGAACTTCGTGACCTCCTGCATCTTCAGCGCGATGTAGCCATCGATGAAGTCGTCGGTGAACACGCCGCCGGCCTTGAGGAACTCGCGGTCCTTGTCCAGCGCCTCCAGCGCCTGGTCGAGGCTGTGGCAGACGGTGGGGATGTTCTTCTCCTCCTCCGGCGGCAGGTCGTAGAGATCCTTGTCGCTGGGCGCGCCCGGATCGATCTGGTTCTTGATGCCGTCCAGGCCGGCCATCATCAGGGCGGCGAAGGTCAGGTAGCCCGACTGCATCGGATCCGGGAAGCGGAACTCGATGCGGCGCGCCTTCGGGTTGGACACGTACGGGATGCGGCAGCTGGCCGAGCGGTTGCGGGCCGAGTAGGCCAGCATCACCGGCGCCTCGAAGCCCGGGACCAGGCGCTTGTAGCTGTTGGTGGTGGCGTTGGTGAAGGCGTTGATCGCGCGCGCGTGCTTGAACACGCCGCCGATGTACCACAGCGCCATCTGGCTCAGGCCGCCGTAGCCGTCGCCGCTGAAGAGGTTGTTGCCGCCCTTGGCCAGCGACTGGTGGACGTGCATGCCGCTGCCGTTGTCGCCGACGATCGGCTTGGGCATGAAGGTCGCGGTCTTGCCGTTGCGGAAGGCGACGTTCTTGATGATGTACTTCATCATCAGCAGCTCGTCGGCCTTCTTGACCAGCGAGTTGAACTTGGTGCCGATCTCGCACTGGCCGGCGTTGGCGACCTCGTGGTGGTGGACCTCGACCTCGATGCCGACTTCCTCGAGGATCTTGCACATCTCGGCGCGGATGTCGTGCAGCGAATCGACCGGCGCGACCGGGAAGTAACCGCCCTTGATGCCGGGACGGTAGCCGCTGTTGCCGCCTTCGTACTCCTTGGCGGAGTTCCAGTGCGCTTCCTCGGAATCGACGTGGAAGAAGGTGTTGCCCATCTCGTTGGCGTAGCGCACCGAGTCGAAGATGAAGAACTCCGGCTCCGGGCCGAAGAAGGCCTGCTCGGCGATGCCGCTGGCCTTGAGGTAGGCCTCGGCGCGCTTGGCGACGCCGCGCGGATCGCGCGAGTACGACTGCATGGTGGCCGGATCGAGGATGTCGCAGGTCAACACCAGGGTCGGATCGGCGGTGAACGGGTCCAGGTAGGCCGTGCTCGCGTCGGGCAGCAGCACCATGTCGGACTCGTTGATGCCCTTCCATCCGCTGATCGAGGAGCCGTCGAACATCTTGCCGTCCTCGAACAGCGATGCGTCGACGATGGACTTCGGGTAGGTGACATGGTGCTGCACGCCACGCATGTCGGCGAAGCGCAGGTCGACGAATTCGACCTTGTGGTCACGGACAAGCTTTTCGACATTCTCGAGCGACATGGGATTACGGCCTTCCAATTGGGGTGGATACCCAAGCTATCGCAAGGGGCGTGCCAAGCCGATGACGTCGGCAAATCATTGATTTTCATCGATGTAGTTTCCCCAGGAACCACAGACCGCACCGTTTTGGTGCGCACGGGACGGCGGCCGCACCACCACGATGCGTCGCGGCGGGCCGCGCCGGTTACACTCCCGCAGTCGGCAAACAGGCAGGAACCCGCCCTCGATGGCCCGTAAATCCAAGGTGACCTCCCTCGACATCGCGGAGCGCGCGGGCGTGTCCCAGGCCACCGTCTCGCGGGTGCTGTGCGGTAGTCCTCTGGTCAATGTCGAGACCCGCAAGCGGGTGGAAGAAGCGGTACGCGAACTGAACTACAAGGTCGACCGCCACGCCTCCAGCCTGCGCACGCAACGCTCGGGCACGCTCGCGCTGTTGCTGTTCGAGGATCCGACCCCGGACGACTCGCACATCAACCCGTTCTTCCTGTCGATGCTGGGCTCGATCACGCGCGCCTGCGCGCGCCACGGGCACGACCTGCTGGTCTCGTTCCAGCAGCTCTCCGACGACTGGCACGCCGACTACGAGGACAGCATGAAGGCCGACGGCCTGATCCTGCTCGGCTATGGCGACTACCTGGCCTACCGCGGCAAGCTCGACAGCCTGGTCGAGCAGGGCACGCATTTCGTGCGCTGGGGCGCGGTGCTGCCCGGCCAGCCGGGCATCTCGATCGGCTGCGACAATCACCACGGCGGCCGCCTGGTCGGCGAACACCTGGCGGGGCTGGGACGCAGGCGCATCGCCTTCCTCGGCGATGCCTCCAGCCACTACCCCGAGTTCTTCGACCGCTATCGCGGCTGCGACGCTGCGCTTCAGGCGCAAGGGCTGCGCATGGAGCCGGCGCTGCAGGTCGACGCGGTGAGCTCGGAGGAAGCCGGCTACGAGGCCGCGCGCAGCCTGATGGCGCGGCAGGAGCCGTTCGACGCGGTATTCGCCGCCAGCGACCTGATCGCCATCGGTGCGATGCGCGCATTGACCGAGGCCGGCCATCGCGTGCCGGAGGACATCGCGGTGGCCGGCTTCGACGACATCCCCATGGCGCGCTTCGCACAGCCGGCGCTGACCACGGTCTACCAGGACACCTCGCGTGCCGGCGCCCTGCTGGTGGAATCGCTGCTGGCGCAGATCGGCAATCGTCCGGTCCAGAGCACCACCCTGCCCGCGTCGCTGGTGGTCAGGCGCTCCAGCGGGGCGGGCTGAGGGGAGCGGGCCGCGCCGGCCCGGGGACGGGCTCAGTTCGCGGGTCCGCCCAGGCGGTGGGCCATTGCCTGGTCGAGCGCCTCGCGCAGGTCGTCACGGCGCACCGGTGCATCGAGCACCCAGACCTCGACCCCATGCGCGGGCACCGTGTCGCGCAACACACCGCCTGCCCCGACGTCCTGCGTGCGGCCGGACAATGCCGCGCGCCACGCACCCGGCTGCAACCAGCGCGAGACCTCGACGTCGACGGGGGCATCGCCCTTGTTGAGCATCACCAGCGCGAGCTGGGCGAAACGCCCCTCCTGCAACACGCGATAGAACACCGCCCGCTCGCCCTGCATCGCGACGTCGAGCTGCAGGCCGCGCTGCAGCGCCGGGGTCGCTTCGCGGACCCGGGCGATCCGGCGCAGCGCATCGTGGATCGGGTTGCCGGGCGCGGCGTCGATGCGCGCCTGGCCCAGGTAGTTGCGGTTGCCCGCGTGCTCGGCGGCCCCACGCATGAAACCGATCTCCGAGCCCTGGTAGATCACCGGGATGCCGCGCGCGGTGAACAGGAAATTGTGCGCGTCGATGAAGCCCTCGTCGCTGGCGTCCATCCGCGGCATGTCGTGGTTGTCGTAGAAGGTCATCAGTTCGTAGGGGTTCGCGTACGGCCCGTCGGTCAGGTAGAGCCGCTCGGCGATCGTCTCGTAGCCCTGGCGCTGCCGGCCGAACACCGCGTCGATGCGCTCCTTGAGCGGGAAATCCAGCACGCTCACCTCGCCGCCGCCCGGCCAGGTGAACGGCGCGATCTTGTCGGCGTCGTGGTCGAAAGCCTCGCCGAACATGAAGAAGCCCGGGTGCGTGTCGCGGATGCAGTCGCTGAAGCGCTGCCAGAAGGCCGGCGGCATGTGCCGGATGGTGTCGATGCGAAACGCGGCCGCGCCTTCGCCGATCCACTTCGAGTACGCCCGGCAGTAGTAGTCGAGTACATCCGGATTGCTGTCGTCGTTGTTGGACAGCTGAGCCAGGTCGGGCTCGGAGTGGAAGAAACGATGCAGCGGATTGCCGGCCGGATCGAGATCCGCCGGAGCCAGGTTCTGGTGGTCGGCAACGAGGCGTCCATCGTCGTAGATCTCGCCGAACTTCGGCTGGTCGACCGGCATCGTGAACGACGGCGAGCCGTGGTTGCCGACGATGTCGAGCACGGTCTTCAGCCCATGCTGGCGCAGCCCGGCGGTCAGGCCAGCGAAGTCGAGTCCGGCGCTGGGCAGGTGCTCGTCGAGACGGAAGAAGTCCACGCCCCAGTAGCCGTGGTAGCCGGTCTTGCCGCGGTCCTTGAAGAAGGCCTCCGACCCGATCGGATCGCCGCCGGTGAAGGCCTCGTCGGGGTTGTCGACGATCGGCGTCAGCCAGACCGCGCCGAAGCCCATGTCGGCGATGTAGTCGGCATTGTCGAGCAGGCCGCGGAAGTCGCCGCCCAGGTAGCCGATGTTCGCGCCGTTGGCGTCGCCCGGCACCGGCCGGTCGAAGGTCCGCAGCGCCGGATCGCCGCCGCCCTGGCCGCGCTGGTCGTTGGCCGGGTCGCCGTTGACGAAGCGGTCGGTCATCACGAAGTACACCGCATCCGAGGCGAAGGGCTCGAGCGTGCCGTAGTAGTCCGGGCGCAGGCTGGGCACGGGCAGCGGCGACGGTGCGGGATCGGGGGCATGGGCGCAGGCGGCAAGCACCGCGGCCACCGTGGCGCCAAGCATGGCGCGCGACGCCCGGCTCATCGGGCCACCCCCGCCACCGGCGCGACCGGGGTGGCGACGCGGACCCGGAGCGTGAACAGGCCGGCGACCAGCAGGCTGGCGCCCCCGACCGCGAGCGCGTTGATCGGTGCGTCGCCGAGGAACTGCCGCAGCAGGAAGCCCAGCAGGCTGGCCGCGACGAGCTGCGGGATCACGATGAAGAAATTGAACAGTCCCATGTACACACCCATTTTCGCGGCCGGCAGGCTGTCGGACAACAAGGCATAGGGCAGCGACAGGATCGACGCCCAGGCGAAACCCACCCCGACCATCGACAACAGCAGCCAGTGCGGGTCGCGGATCCACAGGAAGGACAGCAGGCCCAGGCCGCCCAGGCCCAGGTTCACCAGGTGGCTGACCCGCAGCCCCCACAACCGCACCATCACCGGGATCGCGATCGCGGCGAGCGCAGCGAAGCCATTGTAGGCCGCGAACAGCACGCCGACCCAGTTCGCGCCCGCGTTGTAGGCCGCCGAGCCGGTGTCGCTGCTGCCGAAGTGCACCCCGGTGACCGCACCGGTGGTGTAGATCCACATCGCGAACAGCGCGAACCAGGAAAAGAACTGCACCACCGCCAGCTGCACCATCGTCACCGGCATGTCGTAGAGATCATCGACGATGCGGGCGAAGCCACTGTCGCTGCCCAAGCGCTGGCGCAACAGCATCGCCAGGCCCAGCGCCGCGACCAGGCCACCAAGCACGGTCAGCGCGCGATCCAGGCCGAAGTGGAGGATCGCCGCGATCGCCGCCGCGCCGAGCACCAGGCAGGCCGTGCCCACGCGACCCAGCAGCACGTCGTTGCGCGGGCGCCGCGGCAGCGCCGGCGCTTCGTCCCAGCGCGCGTTGAGTTCGGGCGGGTACTCGCGCGTGCTGACCACGGTCCAGCCCACCGCCAGCAGCAGCACCGCACCGCCGAAGTAGAACGCGTAGCGCACCGTGGGCGGCACCTCGCCGGGGGCGGCGGTGTTGGCCACGCCCAGGTGCTCGAGTACGAAGGGCAGCAGGCTGGCCACCACCGCGCCGACGCCGATGAAGAAGCTCTGCATCGCGTAACCGCTGGCGCGCTGGCGCACCGGCAACTGGTCGCCGACGAAAGCGCGGAAGGGCTCCATCGAGATGTTGATCGACGCATCGAGGATCCACAGCGTGCCCGCCGCCATCCACAGCAGCGGCGCGTTGGACATGGCGAACAGCGCCAGCGTCGACAGCACCGCGCCCACCAGGAAGTACGGCCGGCGGCGGCCCAGCCCGGTCCAGGTGCGGTCCGACAGGTAGCCCACGATCGGCTGCACCAGCAGGCCCGTCAGCGGCGCGGCGATCCAGAGCATCGGGATGTCGTCCATCGACGCGCCCAGCGTCTGGAAGATGCGGCTGGCGTTTGCGTTCTGCAGGGCGAACCCGAACTGGATGCCGAGGAAGCCGAAGCACATGTTCCAGATCTGCCAGAAAGACAGGGCGGGCTTGGCCGGCGGGGTGGCGGGAAGCGATGCAGCTGGGTTCATGCAGGGTCCTTGGTGGGCGTCGCGGACGGCGCCGGATGAAGCGGTGGGTGGAGCCCCGGGACGGCAAGCCGCCCGCGGAATGCCGGGAACGCGGCATCCGCCTGTCTGCACGACGTTCCCGGCAGGCACGCGGACGCATTCGCCACGTCCGGCAAAAGCATGGACGCATGCTAGACAGGCATCGCACTGCAACATGGACGGTGCAAACGTATTCACGCCCCGCAGGGCCCGATCGCACGCGCCGCGGGCATCGCGGCATGGAATAGTGACCTCCCAAAATGGATGGCCTGGGGACGGGAATGACAACGGCTTCATGGTGGCGCGGCGCGGTGATCTACCAGGTCTATCCGCGCAGCTTCCTCGATACCAATGGCGATGGCGTGGGCGACCTGCCGGGCATCGTCGAGAAGATCGACTACATCGCGCGCCTGGGCGTGGATGCAATCTGGATCTCCCCGTTCTTCAAGTCGCCGATGGCCGACTTCGGCTACGACATCGCCGACTACCGCGACGTCGACCCGCTGTTCGGCACGCTCGAGGACTTCGATCGACTGCTCGCGCAAGCGCATGCGCGCGGGATCAAGGTCATGATCGACCAGGTGCTTAGCCACACCTCGGTCGAGCACGCCTGGTTCCAGGAGAGCCGCCAGAGTCGCGACAACGACAAGGCCGACTGGTACGTCTGGGCCGACGCCCGCGCCGACGGCACGCCGCCCAACAACTGGCTGTCGATCTTCGGCGGCGTCGCCTGGCAGTGGGAGCCGCGGCGCGAGCAGTACTACCTGCACAACTTCCTGACCTCGCAGCCGGACCTGAACTTCCATTGCCCCGCGGTGCGGCAGGCCACCCTCGACAACGTGGCGTTCTGGCTCGACCGGGGCGTCGACGGCCTGCGCCTGGACGCGATCAACTTCTGCTACCACGACGCCCAGCTGCGCGACAATCCGGCCAAGCCCGCGCACCTGCGCGTCGGCCGCGGCTTCAGCGCCGACAATCCCTACGCCTACCAGTACCACTACTACAACAACACGCAGCCCGAGACGCTGGACTTCATGGAGGCCCTGCGCGCACTCATGGATCGCTACCCGGACGTCGCGGCGCTGGGCGAGTTCTCGTCGGAGGATTCGCTGGCGACGATGGCCGAGTACGTCGGCCGGCAACGCCTGCACATGGGGTACAGCTTCGAGCTGCTGACCGACGACTTCAGCGTCGACTACATCCGCGGCACCGTCGAGAACCTGGAAGCGAAGATGCCGCATGGCTGGCCGTGCTGGGCGATCTCCAACCACGACGTCGAACGCGCGGTGACCCGCTGGGGCGGCGGCCAGGCCTCCGACGCGCTGGCCGCCCAGCTGGTGGCGCTGGTGTGCTCGCTGCGTGGCTCGGTCTGCCTGTACCAGGGCGAGGAACTGGGCCTGGCCGAGGCGGACGTGCCCTACGAGGCCCTGCAGGACCCCTACGGCATCTCCTTCTGGCCCAACTTCAAGGGGCGCGACGGCTGCCGCACGCCGCTGCCGTGGACGGACGGCCACAACGCGGGCTTCAGCACCGGCTCGCCCTGGCTGCCGATCCCGGAAACGCACCGGGCGCGCAGCATCGAGGCCCAGGAACATGACCCCGGCTCGGTGCTCAACCTCAGCCGGCGTTTCCTGGCCTGGCGCCGAGATCTACCGGCCCTGGTCGAAGGCAGCATCCGCTTCCTCGACACCCACGCGCCGGTGCTGGCCTTCGTGCGCGAGCACGGGGCGGACGCGCTGCTGGTGGTCTTCAACCTCTCCGCCTCGGACGTCGACTGGCGCCTGCCCGACGACATGGAGGCCAGCGCGCTCGACGGCCACGGCCTGGTCGCCGGCACGCTGGACGCGGGCGAGCTGCGCCTGCCCCCACGCGGCGTGTTCTTCGCCCGCCTGTCCTGAGCCTGCCACGCGCACTCGCGCACTTTCTTCCGACCCGGGAGTCGCCATGCCCTGCCTCCGCCTGCCCCGCCTTGCCCTGCTCCTGCTCCCGGCGCTGTTCGCCAGCTTCGGCGCGCATGCCGGGACCGTGGCCCACGTCGATTCGCCGGGCAAGGTGCTGCGGGTCGAGCTGGACCTCAGCGAGGGGCGCCTGGCCTATCGCGTCCTGCGCCTGGGCGAGCCGGTGATCGACGACTCGCGCCTGGGCTTCCGCCTGCGCGAGGGCGGCACGCTGGAGCGCAACCTGTCGCTGGTGTCCACCGATACCGCCAGCGCCGACACGACCTGGGAGCAGCCCTGGGGCGAGAACCGCTTCGTCCGCGACCGCCACCAGGAACTGCGCGCGCGCTTCGCCGAGACGATCGCCCCGCACCGCCGCTTCGACATCGTCGTTCGCGTGTTCGACGACGGCCTCGGCTTCCGCTATGAGTTCCCGGAGCAGCCCGGCCTTGCACGGGCGACCATCGACGACGAACTGACCGAGTTCGCGGTGCACGCACCGGCCACCGCATGGTGGATCCCCGCCGGGGAATGGAACCGCTACGAGTACCTCTACCAGCGCACGCCGCTGGATGCCGTCACCCAGGCGCATACACCGATGACGGTACGCACCGCCGACGGCCTGCACATCGCCTTCCACGAGGCCGCCCTGGTCGACTACGCCGGCATGTGGCTGCGCCGCGCCGAGGGCCAGCGCTTCCGTGCCCAGCTGGCACCCGCGTCGGAGGGCTGGAAAGTCCGTCGCACCCTGCCGTTCGCCACGCCCTGGCGGACGCTGCAGATCGCCGATAGCGCGGCCGCCCTCTACGCCGCGTCGGACATCACCCTCAACCTCAACGCGCCCAACCGGCTCGGCGACGTCGGCTGGTTCAAGCCGGCCAAGTACGTCGGCATCTGGTGGTCGCTGCACCTTGAGCAGGAAAGCTGGGCGACGGGACGCAAGCACGGCGCTACCACGGCGAACACGAAGCGCTATATCGACTTCGCGGCGGAACACGGCTTCCGCGGCGTGCTGGTCGAGGGTTGGAACCCCGGCTGGGACGGCCAGTGGTTCGGCAACGGGTACGACTTCGATTTCACCCGCGCCACGCCCGACTTCGACATCGAGGCGCTGTCGGCCTATGCCGCGTCCAGGGGCGTGCATCTGATCGGCCACCACGAAACCGGCTGCGCGGTCAGTCACTACGAAGACCAGATGGAGGCCGCCTTCGCACTCGACGCGCGCCTGGGCATCGATGTGGTCAAGACCGGCTACGTCTGCGACGCCGGGCAGATCGAACGTCGCGACGCCAACGGTGACATCGTGCGCGAGTGGCACGACGGCCAGTGGAACGCGAACCACCACCTGCGCGTGCTGGAAGCCGCCGCACGCCATCGCGTCGCGATCAACAGCCACGAACCCATCAAGGACACGGGCCTGCGCCGCACCTACCCCAACTGGGTGTCGCGCGAAGGCGCCCGCGGCATGGAGTACGCCGCCTGGGCCAGGCCCACCAACCCGCCGGAACACGAAGCCAACCTGGTGTTCACGCGAATGCTCTCCGGCCCCATGGACTACACCCCCGGCATTCTCAGCCTGCAGGGCCGCGGCCAGCCCATCCAGACCACCCTGGCCAAGCAGCTCGCGCTGTACGTGGTGATCTACAGCCCCGTGCAGATGGCCGCCGACCTGCCGGAAAACTACGAGAAGCACCTCGACGCCCTGCGCTTCATCGAAGACGTTCCCGCGGACTGGGCTCAGACCCGCGTGGTCGACGGCGAAGTCGGCGACTTCGTCACCTTCGCCCGCAAGGACCGCGCGAGCGAGGACTGGTACCTGGGCAGCGTCACCGACGAGCAGGGCCGCGTCCTCCAGGTCCCCCTGTCCTTCCTCGAACCCGGCCGCCGCTACACCGCCCAGCGCTACCGCGACGGCGACGGCGCGCACTGGCGAGACAACCCCACCGCATTCGTGCGGGAAGAGCGCGACGTCACCAGCGCCGACACGCTGACCCTGAAGCTCGCCCCCGGCGGCGGCGAGGCCATCCGCTTCGTCGCCCACTGAAGGGGGACGGTCGGCAGGATTGCGAAGGCCGATGCGGTGAAGACGAGGGCCCCAGGCACCCGAGACCCCGGCCCGGCGCCGGCCCGCGAGCGAGTCCTCTGTGAGCCTCCTCACGGCAGGGCGGCGATTCGCCTCCAATTAGCACCCCAAATATGAGCGTCCCGTCGATATCACCCCGAATTCGCCTGATATCCAGGACACATGCCGGGACGCCTTGCGGCAACCTGCCGCTAACCCTTTGATGCAACGGGCGTTGCGCCGTTGACGCCGCACTCGCCCAACACCGAGAATCCGTTATCACCCCATTTTTGGGGTCTACTTGGTGTTAGGCCACGGCATGAGCAGCCTCGCATACGAAGATGGCAGCCCGATCTTGGTAGGCGACCGTGTGCTGCACGAGAGCGGCAGAACTCCGGCGGTCGTAGAGGCCGTTGCAGTCTCAGCCTCGGAACTCGCTGCTATTGGCGTTGAGGAGCCAGGCGTCATGCTCGCGTCGCCACCGTTCGGGCTCGTCTACCTGCCAGTATGGTCGCTTGTGCAAGACCCGCTTAAGCTTGTTGCGCGCGGGCCGCTGGCCTAACAATTCGTGTATGGACTCCTCCGTCAAGCAGGGCTGCCTTAGCTGATCTTCGATCGTCGGGAAGTGGTGCGGTTGCAGTCGTGTATTCGGCCTTGGGGTGGACGTTGATCGTCCGGGCCATCATGGAATCCGCG
>NZ_JACHTF010000017.1 GCF_014145325.1 Marilutibacter spongiae | reverse complement strand
GTCCGCGTCGCCGGTGGCGCGGCGACGGCGGGGCCAGCGCCTTCCGGCCCGGGCCGCTGCGGGGCCGGCGCCGGTGCGCTGGCAGGCGGCGCGGAGCTCGCGGGAGGCGGGGTGGCCGCGGCACCGGGCGAGGGTACCGGGTCAGGCGGCGACGTCGCCGGGCCGGGAGTGCTGGACGCCGCATCGCCGAGGGCGGCGCGGCAGCGCGGGCATCGAGCCGGCGTCGCGCCATCCTTCAGGGCCTGTGCGATCAGGAAGCCGCAATGGGGACAGGGAACGAACATGGTGCCGAGTGTACGGTGCGGGTTGCCGGCAGCGGAACCGGGGCCGGCGAAGCGTGGCGTGGATGCCGTGCGGTCCGGCTTCAGCCGCGGCGGACGCCGGTGACCCGAATCCAGTCGCCTGAACGTTCGGTCGCAAGCCCGTCGAAGTGGGGCGCGTAGGCCGCGATGACCTCCGCCTCCTGTCCTTCCAGGATGCCCGACAGTGCGATCACGCCCGTCGCCTCGACACGGCTGGCGATGGTCTCGACCAGCTCGACCAGGGCCGAGGCCAGGATGTTGGCGACGACGACCGGGTAGCGCCGGACCGGTTCGCCGGCCGGCAGGTACACCGCCAGGCGATCGGCCACGCCGTTGCGTTCGGCATTGTCCCGGGTCGCGGTGACGGCCTGGGGGTCGTTGTCCACGCCCACGGCACGGGCCGCGCCGAGCTTGAGCGCGGCGAGGGCGAGGATGCCCGAGCCGCAGCCGAAATCAAGCACGTCTCGCCCGGCCAGTCGGCTTTCGCCCGCGAGCGCATCGAGCCATTGCAGGCACAGCGCGGTGGTTGGATGGGTACCCGAGCCGAACGCCAGGCCCGGGTCGAGGCGCACCACCGCGGCATCGGCCGCGTCGGCGCCCTCGGGCAGGTCGTGGTTCCACGGCACGATCCAGGTGCGCTCGCCGAAGCGCAGCGGCTCGTACTGGTCCATCCAGGCCCGTTCCCAGTCCTGGTCCTCGACTTCACGAAACGCCGCGCGCGACCAGTCCAGTCCCTCGTCCGTCGCCGACAAGGCCTGCAGCAGCAGTTCGGCCGGCGTCTCGCCGGGAAACAGCGCCGTCAGCACCATCTCGCCCCACAGCGGCGTCTGGCCGACGCCCGGCTCGAAGATCGCCTGCTCGTCCGGCGCGTCGGCATGGGCATCGGCAAGCGTCACCGCGAGCGCACCGACGTCCTCCAGCGCACGCTCGTAGCGCGGCTGCTGGACTTCGGTACAGGGCAGGGTCAGTTCGAGGAAGGGCATGGGTCGGGCGGGAATGGGGAATGGGGAGAGGGGAGTGGGGAGAGGTGAATGGGTGGGTGCTTCTGACAATTCCCTATTCCCGATTCCCCTTTCCCTCCATCAAACAATCGACAGCGACTTTTCCTTCTGTTCCTTCAGGCGCTTCTCGAGGTAGTGGATGTTCTGGCCGCCCTGCTGGAAGCCGATGTCGGACAGGATGCGCTGCTGCAGGGGGATGTTGGTCTTGATGCCGTCCACGACCATTTCGCTCAGCGCCACGCGCATGCGGGCGATCGCGGTTTCGCGGTCGGGGCCGTGCACGATCAGCTTGCCGATCATCGAGTCGTAGTTCGGCGGGACGCGGTAGCCCTCGTAGATGTGGCTGTCGACGCGCACGCCGGGGCCGCCCGGGGAGTGGAAGTGCTGGATCAGGCCCGGGCTGGGCATGAAGGTCTCCGGGTCCTCGGCGTTGATGCGGCACTCGATGGCATGCCCTTCCAGCACGATGTCGTCCTGGGTCAGGCCGAGCTTCTGGCCCGCGGCGATGTTGAGCTGCTCGCGGATCAGGTCGATGCCGGTGACCATCTCGGTGACCGGGTGCTCGACCTGGATGCGGGTGTTCATCTCGATGAAGTAGAAGCGGCCGTTCTCGTACAGGAACTCGAAGGTGCCGGCGCCGCGGTAGCCGATGCGGATGCAGGCCTCCACGCAGACCTTGCCGATCTCGGCGCGCTGCTCGGGCGTGATGCCCGGTGCGGGCGCTTCCTCGACCACCTTCTGGTGGCGGCGCTGCATGGAGCAGTCGCGCTCGCCGAGGTGGATCGCGTTGCCCTGGCCGTCGGCGAGCACCTGGATCTCCACGTGGCGCGGGTTCTCCAGGAACTTCTCCATGTAGACCATGTCGTTGCCGAACGCGGCCTTGGCTTCGGTCTTGGTGGTCTGCACGGCGCTGTGCAGGTGCGCCTCGGTATGGACCACGCGCATGCCGCGACCGCCACCGCCGCCGGCCGCCTTGACGATGACCGGGTAGCCGATCTCGCGGGCGATCTTGGCGTTGGTGTCGGCGTCGTCGCCGAGCGGGCCGCCGCTGCCGGGCACGCAGGGCACGCCGGCCTCCTTCATCGCGCGGATGGCCTCGACCTTGTCGCCCATCAGGCGGATGGTCTCGGCCTTCGGCCCGATGAACACGAAGCCCGACTCCTCCACGCGCTCGGCGAAGTCGGCGTTCTCCGACAGGAAACCGTAGCCCGGGTGGATCGCCTGGGCGTCGGTGACCTCGGCGGCGGCGATGATCTGCGCCATGTTGAGGTAGCTGTCGGTGGACGGCGCCGGCCCGATGCAGACCGACTCGTCGGCCATGGCCACGTGCTTGAGGTTGCGGTCGACGGTGGAATGCACCGCCACCGTGCGGATGCCCAGGGCGTGGCAGGCGCGCAGGATGCGCAGCGCGATCTCGCCCCGGTTTGCGATTACGACTTTATCGAGCATTTGGGAGCCGTGATGGGTGATGGGTGATGGGTGATAGGTGATTCGTCCGCCCGCGCCACGATGCTCTTCATCAGGGCATTGAGGCGCGCGAAGGTGCGGTCGAGCGTTTGCTGCAGGTCGTCGGGAGCACTGCCGTATTCGAGGCGCGCGGCGATCTCGAGTTGCGTGTCGAGCTCGGAGAGGGAGCCGCGTGCGATCGACAGGAAGCGGTGCAGTTCCCGCGGGGTACCGCGCGCCGCGCCCTCGGCGATGTTCGATGGGACGCTGATGGCGGCACGCCGGAGTTGGGGCACCAGGCCATAACGTTCTTCGCGCGGGAGTCGCGAGGAGTATTCGTAGACCCCGGTCACCAGGGCCATCGCGTCGTGCCACACCTCGAGGCGCTGGTGGGGGCGCGGGAGCGAATCACGAATCACGACTCACGAATCCCGTATCAGCCAATCACGACCAAGGGCTGGTCGAATTCGATCGGCTGGCCGTTCTCGACCAGGATCTTGACCACGGTGCCGGCGACGTCGGATTCGATCGGGTTGAACATCTTCATGGCTTCGATGATGCCCAGGGTCTCGCCGGCCTTGACGGACTGGCCGACGCTGACGAACGCGGGCTTGTCGGGGGCCGGGGAGGCGTAATAGGTGCCCACCATCGGCGCGCGGACGACGTGGCCGTCGGGCAGGGCCTCACCCGCGGGCTCGGCGCTGGCGCCGGGGGCCGGGGCGGCGGCCGGGGCAGCCGCGGGCGCCGGAGCGTGGAAGCTCGGCGCCATCGGCGCGGCCATCGCCACGCCGCCCTTCGGGGTGCGTGCCAGGCGTACGGATTCCTCGCCTTCCTTGATCTCGATCTCGGCGAGGTTGGATTCCTCGAGCAGGTCGATCAGTTTCTTGATTTTTCGCAGGTCCATGGAAGGGCCTCTCGGTCAGGTGCCCCGGGCGGGGCGGTCGGTCGGATGGGGGCGTCAGGCGTCGGGCGCCAGCAGCAGTTCGAGTTCACGGGTGCGGGTGCGGGCGCGCTCGCTCATGCAGGTCAGGTAGACGACGGTGCGGATGGTGCCATCGGCGTTGTATTGCCAGGCCGCGTCGCAGTCGCTCTTGCGGTAGGCGACCCAGCTGCGCTGCGCCTGCGTCAGCAGTTCGCGGGTACGGGCGCAGCCGGCGCCGCATTCGGGCGCGGCCAGGTGGGCGCGGATTCGCCGGTAGGTTGCATTGAGCTCGGCTTCGGCGCGGTCCAGGTCGGCCTGGGCGCAGTCGTTGATGTCCTGCGTGGTGATCGCGTCGGCCTGGCAGGCGTCGACGCCGGTATCGCCGGCCCATGCCGCGGGGGCGGCCAGCAGCAGGGCCAGCGCCCATGCGCCCCGGGCCAGCGCAACCGCCCTCATGCCCCGGCCTCCAGGCGCTTGAGCGCGGCGTCCAGCGCGAAGCGGTAGCTGTCGGCGCCGAAGCCGCACACCACGCCGACGGCCAGGTCGGAGAAGTAGCTGGCGTGCCGGAACGGCTCGCGGGCGTGGGGGTTGGAGAGGTGGATCTCGATGAACGGGATCGAGACTGCGGCGAGGGCGTCGCGCAGGGCCACCGAGGTGTGCGTGAAGGCCGCCGGATTGATCAGGATGAAATCGACCGCGCCGCGCGCCGCCTGCACCCGGTCGACCAGGGCATGCTCGGCGTTGGACTGGAAACTCTCCAGCCGGTGGCCGGCCGCCTCGGCGCGGCGGGCGAGGCCGGCGTCGATCTCGGCGAGGGTGGTCGCGCCGTAGATGCCGGGCTCGCGGGTGCCGAGCAGGTTGAGGTTGGGGCCGTGCAGGGCCAGCAGTGTCGCCATCGGGCAGCGGAATTACCTTCGGAAGGCCGGGAGTGTGCGCGACAGATTCGGCCGTGTCTAGGAGTTCGCTGCAAAATCGGCGAAGTTGTCGCGATTTAAGCGCTTGTTTGATTTCTTGCGGGTCGGGCCCGCCCCCGCTTGTCAAGGGCCGGAAGCCCCGCTGGCGGGCTCAGCGCGCCCAGTCGTCGATCTCGCCGTGGGTGAACGGCCCGACCTTCTGTTTCAGCAACCGTCCGTCGGACGATAGCAGCACCGAGTAGGGCAGCACGCCCCGGGGATTGCCCAGTTGCACGCTGCTGTCGCGCGGCCCGGCCTGGTCGAGCAGGATCGTGTAGTCCACCGGCACGCGTGCGAGGAAGGCGTGGACGGCGTCGGCGTCGTCCAGCGCGATGCCGACCACTTGCGTGCCGTTCGCGCCCTGGGCGCCCGCGAAGCGGTTCAGTTCGGGCATCTCCTCGATGCACGGGCCGCACCAGCTGGCCCAGAAGTTGACCAGGACCGGGCGTCCGGCGAAGTCCCCGGGCACCGTCGTCGAGGCGCCATCGAGCCCGTCCAGCCGGAACGTGGGGACCACCTCGCCGCGAGCGGCGATCGGCAGGTCCGGCGGCGGCGGCGGGGCCGACGTCGCCAATGCGCCCTGCAGCGCGCGCTGGCCCAGCTCGGTCTTCAGTAGCGGGCCGGCGCCGTTGAGCCACAGGCCCACGGCGCCGCCGAGCACCGCGCCGGCCACCGCGACCAGCACGACCGCACCGGTCTTCATGGTGCCGCCGCCTGTTCCAGGGCTTGGCGGGCGAGGTCGGGCGTCAGTACGGTGGGCAGCACCCGGCCCTCGCCGCCATCGGCGGGGAAGACCACGTACAGCGGCACGCCGACCGCCTCGTACCGCTGCAGGAAGGCCGTCAGCGCGGGATCCACGTCGGTCCAGTCGCCCAGCATGTAGACCGCGTTGGCGGCCTCCAGGGCGTCGCGGAAGCCCTCGCGCGCGAACACGGCCTTGTCGTTGGCCTTGCAGGTCACGCACCAGTCGGCGGTCATGTTGACGAATACCGGGCGGCCGGCCGCGCGCAGGTCGGCCAGGCGCTGCTCGGAGAAGGGCACCGGGGCGAGGGCGTCGTGGGTCGGGCTCGCGAGGACGGCGGCGTCTCGTGGGCGCGGCAGGGTGTGGATGGCGTGGAGCGGCCAGAGCGTGGCCAGCAGGGCGACGGCAGCCAGCACCATGCCCCCGCGGCCGCCATTGCGGCGCGCGCGGGTCCAGGCCCAGGCGGCGAAGGCCAGCAGGGTCGCGGCCAGCAGCCACCAGCCGATCGCGTCGGCGCCGCGCTGGCGGGCCAGGACCCAGGCCAGCCACACCGCGGTCAGGTACAGCGGGAAGGCCAATGCCTGCTTGAAGGTGTCCATCCAGGCCCCGGGCCGCGGCAGGCGATGCGCCAGGCCGGGCACGAAGCCGATCAGCAGGAACGGCAGGGCCAGGCCCAGTCCCAGGGCGAGGAAGACCAGCAATGCGCTGGTGCTGCCGGCGGTGAAGGCCCAGGCCAGCGCCGGTCCCATCAGCGGGGCCGTACACGGCGTGGCCACGACCACCGCCAGCACGCCGGTGAAGAAGTCGCCCATGGCCCCCGAGCGGGTGGCCAGGCCATGGCCGACCCCGGTCCAGCGCCCGCCTACATGCCACACGCCCGACAGGCTCAGGCCCAGGACGAACATCAGCAGGCCAAGCAGGGCGACCACCAGCGGCTGCTGCAACTGGAAGCCCCAGCCCAGCGCAAGCCCGGCCTGCCGCAGGCCCAGCGCCAGTGCGCCCAGCGCGACGAAGCTGGCCAGGACACCGGCCGTGTACCAGAGGGCATGGCGACGGGCCTTGCCCGGGCTCTCGCCGCTGCCGGCCAGGGACAGGGCCTTGAGCGACAGCACCGGAAGCACGCAGGGCATCAGGTTGAGGATCAGGCCGCCGCCGATGGCCAGCAACAGGGCCGAGAACAGGCCCAGGCCGGATCGCGGCCGACGCGGAGCCGTCTCGATGGCGGGCGTCGCCGCCGAGGCCGGCGGCATCTCGCGCACGGCCGACGGATCGGCCATCGGGGCGGCGGTGCCGGGATCCGCCCCGGCCTTCCCGTCGGGCGACGGCGCCGCCGGGAGGGGGGCTGGAGCCGCCGCCGCATCGTCCCCACGGCCTGCGCCAACGGCGTCGCGCGTCGGCGCGGTGACCGCGCCCACGGGCAGGGCCACGGCCAGCGAGCGGTGCATGAGCGGATAGCAGATACCGCCCGTCTGGCAGCCCTGGAATTCGACCTCCAGCGTGCCCGCGGCCGCGTCGGCGCTGCTGCGCAGCAGCGGTACGGCCGCGGTCACCGGGTCGAAGAAGACCGTGGTGGTGCCGAAATGCTCGTCGTGGTGCGACTGGCCGGCGGGCCAGCGAGGCGCGCCGGCGCGCACGCCAGGCGTGCGCAGCTCGAACGCGGTCTTGTCGCGGTAGAGGTAGTAGCCGGGGGCGACGTCGAAGCGCACGCGCAGGACATCGCCGTCGCTGTTTTCCAGGGCGACGCCGAAGGCCTGTTCGGCGGGCAGTGGTCGAGCCTGGCCGCCGGGCAGTGCGCTCGGGGCGAGCAGGGGGTTGCCCGGGCTGGCATTGGACATGCCGCCGGCCGTGCCGCCCGGCAACCGCAGGGCCCCGCTGGCGGGGGCCGGGTCGGTGCCCGCTCCGCCGGCGGCGGGCATCGCCACCGACAGCGCGCGGGTCTGGGGCGGGTAGCAGATCCCCAGGTCGGCGCAGCCCTGGTACTTCACCTTGAGCGAGACGGTGCCGGCCCCGGCGCGCCCCGGCAGCACGGCCGTCAGGGTGCCGCGGTAGGTCTCGACGTCGCCGAAGAATTCGTCCGTGTACGCGTGCCCCTTGGGCAGTTGCAGCACCTGCTGGCCGAATGCCGCGTCGGCCTGGACCGAGGTGCGATGGCGGTACAGGTAGTAGCCGTCGGCGATCTTCCAGCGCAGGGTGATGGTGTCGGGCGCGGTGGCCTCGGCGCTGAGCGCGAAGGCATCGTCGACCGGCAGCAGGTCGTCCAGGTCGACCGCGGCCGCGGCCGGGAACGCCGCGGCCGCGACCAGCAGGACCAGCGCGGCGGGGGCGAGCGCAGGCAGGGCGCGCGCGAAGCGCTCGCGCGCGTTCCGGAGGATGTCAGTCATCGAGTCTCGTCTGTTGGGCCACCCAATGGAGGTAGGGGGCGTGGCCGGCGTGGGCTTCGACCGCCACCAGCTCGGGGAGTTCATGGGGGTGCAGTTCGAGCACGCGTGCGGTCAGCGCGTCGAGCCGGTCGGCGCAGGTCTTGGCCAGCAGCAGCACTTCCGTGTCGGTCTGTACCCGGCCCTCCCAGCGATACGTCGAGCGCAGGCCTTCCAGGCGGCTGACGCAGGCCGCCAGGCGCTCGTCGACGAGCGCGCGGGCGATGCGCTCGGCGCTCTCGGCATCGGGGCAGGTGCAGTGGACCAGGAGCACGGACATGGCGCGATTGTAACGGGCGCGTCCGTGCGCGGTGCGCCCGCCGCCGGGCGCGACCCTGCCCCGTGGCGGGGCAGGGCGAGGGGCCTAGCGCAGTTGGCAGGTGGCCGGGCTGGAGGAGGTGAACAGGGCCGCGCTGGCCCACTCCGGGTGGTCGATGAAGGGGTTGCGGTTGCCCTGGAAGCTGAACACCACCTCGTTGCGCTCGCGTTCGGCCGCGTCGGGCGGGTCGGCCTGGTGCCAGGCCAGGAGGGTCGAGAGCAGGCCCATGTACGCCGGGGATCCCGAGGTGGCGACGATCCGGCTGCGGTCGTCGGTCAGCTCCAGGTCCGGTTCCGATTGCCCGGTGTGGACGTCGCGGCCGCCCTCGTAGCGGATCGCCATGTACATGACCGCGCGCGCCAGGTCGCCGCGACGGGCATTCCAGACCTGGAAGGACTGGCTGTCCACCCAGTTGGAGTTTCCGGGGAACTGGCCGCTGCCGCCCCCGCGACCGCCGTTGGCATCCGTCGGACGCTCGCCGCAGTTGGCCTGCGAGGTGCAGTCGGCGTAGGGCTTGTTGCCGCGGTCGGCGTTGTAGCCGGTGTCGGTCAGGTAAAGCATGTGGGTGTCGGTGTAGGGGGCGTTCGGCAGGCCCAGGTCGCCGGTCCGCGTCCCGAACCCCAGGGAGTTGGGCCAGCTGTGCTCGCGGTTGTAGGTCGCGCCGCTGCCGCTGCCGGCGCGGGCGCTGCCCTTGGCGTAGCTGCGGTTGCGGTAGGCATCCAGGATCCGGCCGGCGTTGGCGGGGTCCTCGTCGGCGATCTCCAGGATGGTCCAGGTGCTGGTCCCCGACCCGCTGTAGGGATAGGCCGTGTGGCCGCGGATGGTCTGGTGCAGCGAACAGCGCAACTGGCCGGGGCTGCCGGTGTTGACGCGCCCGTAGTAGTCGCCGTCGCTGTCGCCGGCGGCGACACTGAACGCCACCACGGTATCGCCGTCCGGGCGCGCGCCCCCGGCGTCCTGGATGCGGGCGGCATCGACGGTCAGGGTGCAGGCCTCGCCGGCATGCAGGGCGCCATCGGTCGAGACGACGAACTGGTCGCCGCTGGCGGCATGCGACAGGCCCACGTTGCCCGACTGCGCGCACAGCAACTGGAATGCGCCAGTGGCGAGGGTGACGCTTTCACTGAAGGCAACGCCCAGGTCGGCCGCGGCCGGGAAATCGCTCGCGCCGTCGACCGGCATGGTCAGGGTCACGCGGGGCGGTGGGTTGGGCGCGGGCACGCCCTGTCCGGGGTTGCACCGGCCGAAGCTCTGCGTCGCCGAGGCCTGCCAGCTGAAATCCGCTGCCTGGTCGCCCTGGCCCGCCAGTTGCAGGGAGGTCCCGACCGGCGTGCTGGCGCCTTCGGAGACAGGGATCGCGATGCTGGACAGGCCGGCGGCGGGGCCATTGGCCGCGACCAGCGTGCCCTCGTAGCTCAGGAACTGCACCACCGTGCCGCTGCCGTCCACCAGCGCCAGGCCATCGGGTGCGCCGTTCTGCAGGCCGTTGGCCGGGTACTGCAGCGTCGCGACCCGGACCTGGCCGCCGCCGTCGCAGCCCAAGACGGCGCCGCCCGGCAGGGCGTCGTTGTCGTAGGCGACCGCGGCGCCCGGCGAGCTGCCGTTGTAGAGGTGGATGCGGTAGCCGGCCAGGTTTTCGCCCGCGGTCGCGACGACTTCGATCGCCTCGCCGACATCGCCACCGGCATTGTCGTAGTGGAGTTCGTTCACGAACACGTCCGCCAGTGCCGGCACCGGCAGCAGGGCCAGCAGGGCGGCGGTGGCGAGGCGGGGGGCGTGGCGTGCGGCGTCGATGCCCATCGGCGTACATCCTTCCTTGAATGCGGTGGGCCGAGTCTACCCCGCCTGGATGTACGAACGATTTCGCGACCGGGGCTGCGTCACGGTTTGCGTGTTTCGAGGGGCTTGACCCGGCCCGTGCGCTGGGCGGCCAGTTGTTCGACCACCTCCACCAGCGGCGCGCGCGCCAGCGTCGGCGACTCGCGGAAGGCCGCCAGCAGCCGCAGCTCCAGCGGGTCGTCCACCAGCAGGGCGTCGACGGCGGCCACCGAGTCCATCGCGACGTCCTCGGACAGGGTCATGCGCCCACGGCCCGTCGCCAGCCATTCGAACTGGACCTGGGTCACCAGGGCGAGCTCGCGCAGGTGGCCGGCGCTCGGGGACTTGCCCAGGGTGGCTTCCCAGTGGCTGACGGCGCTGCGTTGCACGCCGACGGCCTGGGCCAGGGCAGACTGGGACAGGCCGGCATGCCGGCGGGCGAGGCGAATGCGTTGCGCGGGGGTCATTCCGGGGCTCCTGCGAGGGGGCTGGCGTTCATCCTGGGCCGAAATCCTGTGATGTTTTTCGCATTAACAGGCAGGATGTTACCAAAAATAACCTAGTGATCGATAATCACATTCATCTGTCTACCAATGGTAGCGCTTGGCGTCGTGATTTCGTGAAGCACAAGGCATATTCGGCCGTATTCAGGTCTCGATGCTACCTGTAGTGCACGTTTTTGGGGGCTTGCAGGGCTGGCCAAGCTGACACTGAACGCGCAATATCGTCCCAGGCCGACAAGGAAGGCCGGTATCAGACACGAAGTCTGGTCAGCAGAATGGCGCAAGGAGGCGCGAGCTCAGGAAGGGCCATCTCTGTACCAGGAAAGGGCGCGTCACTTCGGGGACGCGTCCTTTCTTTATGCGCGTCTATTTATAAGGAGTGCCGCCGCCCCCCGTCGCCGCGACGCGGCGGTCCGTGGTCGCCCGGCGCGATCGGCGGAAAAATTTCGTCGCCCCCCCTTGAAAGCCCGTGCCGCCCCCCCATCCTTTCGCCATCCCGGCGTGCCGGGCGCTGTCGCCCCGGGTTTGGCACTCTCCCGGGCCGACTGCCAAAACTCCAAGATTTGCTTCCCACAATCAACCACTTGCGTGAGGTTCCAATGAACATCAAGCCGCTCTACGACCGCGTGGTCATCAAGCGCATGGAAGAAGAGAAGATGTCCGCCGGCGGCATCGTCATCCCCGACTCGGCGACCGAGAAGCCGATCAAGGGCGAGGTCGTGGCCGTGGGTACCGGCAAGGTGCTCGACAACGGCGACGTGCGCGCGCCGGTGGTCAAGGTCGGCGACAAGGTGCTGTTCGGCAAGTACAGCGGCACCGAGGTCAAGCTCGACGGCACCGAGTACCTGGTGGTGAAGGAAGACGACATCTTCGCGACGATCGGCTGATCGCGCTTTCGCCCTGCCACCGCTTCTCCCCAATCCATTGAATTCCTGAGGTAATACGCAAATGTCCGCGAAGGAAATCCGCTTCGGCGAAGACGCGCGCTCCAAGATGGTCCGCGGCGTCAACACGCTCGCCAACGCCGTCAAGGCCACCCTGGGCCCGAAGGGCCGCAACGTCGTGCTCGACAAGAGCTTCGGCGCTCCCACGATCACCAAGGACGGCGTGTCCGTCGCCAAGGAGATCGAGCTGGCCGACAAGTTCGAGAACATGGGCGCGCAAATGGTCAAGGAAGTCGCTTCCAAGACCTCCGACAATGCCGGTGACGGCACCACCACCGCGACGGTGCTGGCCCAGGCCCTGATCCGCGAGGGCATGAAGGCCGTTGCCGCCGGCATGAACCCGATGGACCTCAAGCGCGGCATCGACAAGGCCGTGTCGGGCGCCGTCGCCGAGCTCAAGAGCCTCAGCAAGCCGTCGTCGACCAGCAAGGAAATCGCCCAGGTGGGCGCGATCTCCGCCAACTCCGACGCCAACATCGGCGACCTGATCGCCCAGGCGATGGACAAGGTCGGCAAGGAAGGCGTGATCACCGTCGAGGACGGTTCGGGCCTGGAGAACGAGCTCGACGTCGTCGAGGGCATGCAGTTCGACCGCGGCTACCTGTCGCCGTACTTCATCAACAACCAGCAGTCGATGCAGGCCGAGCTGGACGATCCGTTCATCCTGCTGCACGACAAGAAGATCTCCAACGTGCGCGACCTGCTGCCCGTCCTCGAGGGCGTGGCCAAGGCCGGCAAGCCGCTGCTGATCATCGCCGAGGAAGTCGAGGGCGAAGCCCTGGCGACCCTGGTGGTCAACACCATCCGCGGCATCGTGAAGGTCTGCGCGGTCAAGGCCCCGGGCTTCGGCGACCGCCGCAAGGCGATGCTGGAGGACATGGCCGTCCTGACCGGCGGCACCGTGATCTCCGAGGAAGTCGGCCTGTCGCTGGACAAGGCCACCATCGAGGACCTGGGCCGCGCCAAGAAGGTGCAGGTCTCCAAGGAGAACACCACCATCATCGACGGCGCCGGCGACACCGGCGGCATCGAGGCGCGCATCAAGCAGATCAAGGCGCAGATCGAGGAGACCTCCTCGGACTACGACCGCGAGAAGCTGCAGGAGCGCGTGGCCAAGCTGGCCGGCGGCGTCGCGGTGATCAAGGTCGGTGCTTCGACCGAGATCGAGATGAAGGAGAAGAAGGCACGCGTCGAGGACGCCCTGCACGCGACCCGCGCGGCCGTCGAGGAAGGCATCGTCCCGGGCGGCGGCGTCGCCCTGATCCGTGCACTGGCCGCCGTCGGCGCGCTGAAGGGTGACAACGAGGACCAGAACCACGGCATCGCCATCGCCCTGCGCGCGATGGAGGCCCCGCTGCGCGAGATCGTCACCAACGCCGGCGAAGAACCCTCGGTCATCGTCAACAAGGTCAAGGAAGGCAAGGGCAGCTTCGGCTACAACGCCGCGACCGGCGAGTTCGGCGACATGCTCGAGCTGGGCATCCTGGACCCCACCAAGGTGACCCGTACCGCGCTGCAGAACGCCGCGTCGATCGCCGGCCTGATGATCACCACCGAAGCCATGGTGGCGGAGCTTCCGAAGAAGGAAGAGCCGGCCATGGGCGGCGGCGACATGGGCGGCATGGGTGGCATGGGCGGCATGGGCTTCTGAGTCCGTCGCGCCGCGCCATCGTTTGAACGGAAAACCCCGCCGCGAGGCGGGGTTTTTCATTGGGGACCGGGGCGTGCACGGCCGGGCTCAGGGGCCATTCATGTACTGGCCGGTTCTTTTTTGCAGTGCAGCGTGCAAGCGCCTAACACTTCCTTCACGATCGACCTGCATCCCGACGTGGGGGAGGGAGCAAGCCCGCAACCGGTTCAGACCGGGGCGGGCTTTTTTATTGCCCGCCTTCAGGCGCGCGCGTGGAGGCGGGCGCCGCGACGCGTCCATCGGCGCGGTGACGGAGCGCCAGGGCCGCGGGCGCCACAGCCGTTGCAGCGGGTCCGTGCCGCGCTGCGGGTGCAGGCATGGCGCCATCGTGGGATGCTGGCGATCCGCGCGCTGCGGTCCGGGCGGGCGACAGGGAGGTGGCCGGCCGGGCGTCGGGAGCACGTGGACACAAGGGGGTTGGCAAGGGGGCGACCCTGATCGCGCGTGCGCATGCACGTCCTCTTTGATGCTTCGGAGTATCTCCATGAAGAACAAGAACCTTCTCGCCGCCAGCGTTGGCGTGGCCCTCATTGGCCTGGGCGCGATGGCGTCCGCCCAGGCCGCCAGCTACGTGGTGATGACGCACGGCAATGGACTGAGCTCGACCCAGCAGGAACGCATTCGCGCGGCCGGCGGCACGATCACGGCCCACCTCCCGCAGATCGGCGTGGCGATCGTCGAGGCCGGCGATGGCTTCGATGCCGCCGCCAGCGCCATTCCCGGCCTGCAGTCGGTGACCCGGGACGTGACCCTGCAGTGGGACGTCGCCGATCCGGACACCGCGCCCATCGCGGCCGAGGACTTCGCCAATCCGCCGGGTTCGGGGGACGATGATCGCTTCTACGACCTGCAATGGGGCAATGCGGCCGTGGATGCGGCCGGCGCCTGGAACGCGGGCTACCGCGGCGCCGGCGCGACCGTGGCCGTGCTCGACAGCGGCGCGTACTGCACCCATCTGGACATCGCCCCGAACCTCATCGGTGGCGCGTCCTTCGTCCCGGGCGAGACCTTCTGCAACACCTCCGGCAGTTCGCACGGCACGCACGTGGCCGGCACCATCCTCGCCGCCGACAATGCGATCGGCACGATCGGCGTCGCCCCTGAAGCCAAGCTGCTGGCGGTGAAGGTGCTCAGCGCCGCGACCGGCAGCGGCGATTTCGGCGGCATCATCCAGGGCATGGTGTGGGCGGTGGACAACGGCGCCAACGTCATCAACATGAGCCTGGGCGTTCGCGGTGGCCTGCCGCGCAGCGGCCCGGGCGCGAACGAGCTCTCCGAGCTGATCAACGCCACCAAGCGGGCCGTGCAGTACGCCGGCAAGCACGAAGTGCTGGTGGTGGCTTCGGCCGGCAACGACGGTCGCGACCTCGACCACGACGCCTCGACGATGAGCTTCCCCGGGCAGCTGCCCGGCGTGCTGACGGTATCGGCGCTGGCGCCGGAGGGCTGGGCGATCGATCCCTCGGTCGACCTCGATCCGCTGGCCAGCTACAGCAACTACGGCCAGTCGACCATCCACTTCGGGGCCCCCGGCGGCGACACCCGCTATCCGGGCAACGAGGCGTGCACGGTGGGCCCGGTGACCCAGGTCTGCTGGATCTTCGACGCGGTCTTCAGCACCGTGCAGGTGAGCGGCGGATCGAGCTTCTATGGCTGGAATGCCGGTACCAGCATGGCGGCCCCGCACGTCACCGGCGTCGCCGCGCTCGTTTACGGCAAGCATCCGGGCATCAAGGCCTCGCAGGTCGAGTCGATCCTCAAGCGCTCGGCCGACGACGTCGGCAAGCCCGGCCGGGACGATGCGAGCGGCTTCGGCCGGGTCAACGCCGCCCAGGCCGTGCAGTACTGACGCCTTCTCCGGCGCAGCGAAGGGCGGCCGCCTCGGGGGCCGCCCTTTTTTTTGCGGGTCGCGCACCGGGCGCACGTGCCATCATCGCCGCATGCCGCCCATGCCTGCCGCCGAACCCGATATCGAACGCGCGCTCCGGCGCCTGCGCGCCAGCGCACCCGACCTCGCCGCCCTCGATGACGCCGACGTCGTTGCGCGCCTGCGACGCGTGGCGATGGCGAGCGACTTCGCGATCGAAACCCTGTGCCGCCAGCCGGCCCTGCTGGAACGCCTGGCCCTGGATGCCGATGCCCCCGGCCCGCCGCCCCCGGTGCTGGCGTCCGATGACGCCGCGCAGTGGCCGGCGCTGCTGCGTCGGTACCGCGCCGCGGAGTCGACGCGCCTGGTCTGGCGCGACGTGCTCGGGCTGGACGACGTCGACGCCACCCTGGCCGGCAGCACGCGGCTGGCCGAGACTTGCCTCGTGCTTGGCCTGGATGCGCTGGAGCAGGCCTTCGCCGAGCGCCACGGCGTGTTCCGCGACCGCGACGGCCGGGTCCGGCGCCTGGTGGTGTTCGGCCTGGGCAAGCTGGGGGGCGGCGAGCTGAACTTCAGTTCCGACGTCGACCTGGTCTACGGCTACGACGTCGATGGATCCGGTGGCGCCGATGCCAGCGACGGCGAGCGTCCGCTGGCCGCCGAAGCCTATTTCACGCGCCTGGGCCAGCAGCTCGCGCGGCTGCTCGACGAGACCACCGCCGACGGCTTCTGCCACCGCGTCGACCTGCGCCTGCGCCCCTACGGCACGGCGGGGAGGGTGGCGTGGTCGTTCGCGGCGATGGAGTTGTATTTCCAGCACGAGGGACGCGACTGGGAACGCTACGCCTGGCAGAAGGCGCGGCCGGTGGCTGGCGACATCGAGGCCGGCGAGCGCTTCCTGGTGGAACTGCGGCCTTTCATCTACCGGCGGTACCTCGATTACGGCGCGCTGGATGGATTGCGGACCATGAAGGCGGCGATCGCCGCCGAGGTCGCGCGCAAGGAACTCGCCGACGACGTCAAGCGCGGTCCGGGCGGCATCCGCGAGATCGAGTTCCTGGTGCAGGCCCTGCAGCTGATCCGTGGCGGGCGCGAGCCGGCCCTGCGCGGCCGTGGCCTGCTGGCCAGCCTGCAGGCCCTGGTCGAGGCCCACCAGGTCGCCCCCGGCGCGGCCGACATGCTGGCCGATGCGTATCGTTTCCTGCGGCGGCTGGAAAACCGCCTGCAGATGCGCGACGACGCCCAGGTCCACGCCCTGCCGGGCGATGCGGCCGGCAGGGCGCGCCTGGCCGCGGGGCTCGACTTCGAGGACTGGACTGCGCTCCTGGCGGCGCTCGACCTGCACCGCGCGGTGGTCAGCACCGAATTCGACGCCCTGCTGGCGCCGCGGCGGCGGCAGGCCGCCCCCGATGCCCTGGCGACCTACTGGCGCGCGCTGCCCGACGCCGGGCAGGCGGACGTACTCGCGGACGCCGGCTTCGTCGAGTCCGCCGGCGCCGACGGCATGTTGCGCGACCTCGCCCGCAGCCCGGGCGTCGCGGGCCTGTCGGACAAGGCCCGCGCGCGCCTGGACCGGGTGCTGCCGGTCCTGCTGCATGGGGCCGCGCAGGCGCAGCATCCCATGCTGGCCCTGCGCCGCCTGCTGACCATGCTGCACAACATCCTGCGTCGCAGCGCCTACCTGGCCCTGCTCGACGAGCAGCCTGCGGCGCTGTCGCGCCTGGTCGAGGTGGTGTCGCAAAGCGCACTGCTCGCCGAGCGGCTCGCCTTGCATCCGTTGTTGCTCGACGAACTGCTCGACGCTCGGGTGTCCGGCCCGCTGCCGGGTCGCGACGAATTGTTCGAGGCCTGCGCGGGCGTCGCCGGCGGCGATGATGCCGAATCGGTGCTGCAGGCGCTCAACGAGGTGCGCCAGGCCCTGAGCTTCCGTATCGCGATGGCCTTCCGCGACGGCCGCCAGGACGCCGAGGCCTGCGCGCGGCAACTTGCCTGGCTCGCCGACGCGGTGGTCGCGCGCGTGCTCGCGCTGGCCACGGCCGAAGTGGAACGGGCGCATGGGCGCGTCCCCGATGCGCGTTTCGCGGTGATCGGCTACGGCAGCCTCGGCGGCGAAGAACTGGGTTTCGGTTCCGACCTCGACCTGGTCTTCCTGTACGACGCCGACCCGTTCGCGCCCTCCGACGGCGACCGGCCGCTGGAGGCCTCGCGCTGGTTCGGGCGCCTTGCGCAGAAGGTCGTGGCGCTGCTGGACGCGGTGACCGCGGCCGGGCGCCTGTTCGAGGTAGACGTGCGCCTGCGGCCCGACGGCGCCCAGGGCCTGCTGGTATCGAGCCTGGCGAGCTATGCCGACTACCAGCGCGAACGCGCCTGGACCTGGGAGCACCAGGCGCTGGTGCGTGCCCGCGCCGTCGCCGGCGACGCCGGCCTGGTCGAGGCCTTCGAGCGCGTGCGCGGCGACACGCTGGCCCAGCCGCGCGAGTCCGGGGCGTTGGCGGCGGACGTGGCGCGCATGCGCGGCAGGATGCGCCGCGAACTGGACCGGACCGACGCGGCCTTCTTCGACCTCAAGCAGGGCGAGGGCGGACTGGTCGACCTGGAGTTCCTGTTGCAGTTCCTCGTCCTGCGCGACGGCGCGTCGCGACCCGCGCTGCTGCAGCCCCGGCATACGCCTGGCCTGATCGACGCGGTGCGCGAGGCCGGTGGCGTCGATGCCGCCACGGCGAAGGCCCTGCACGCCGCGCACGCCCACCTGCTGGCGATCGGGCTGGCCTGCACGCTCGACCGGCGCCAGCGCCGCGCCGCGCCCGACGCCGCGATCGAGTCCGCGCGCGAGGCGATCGGCGAAGCGGCGCGGTCGGCGGGCCTGGACCTGTCGAGCGCCTGAGCCGTCGCTTCGGCGGCTATACTTCGCCGGCCGCGGCGCACCGCGCCGCGCGTCCCGCTCCGCCCGCACGCGAGGCCCCCATGCCCGATCCGTCCCACCTGCTGGCGTTCGCGTTCGTCGCCCTGGGCATGGTCCTGGTGCCCGGCCCCAACATGCTCTACCTGATCTCGCGCTCCATCAGCCAGGGCCCGAGGGCGGGGCTGACCTCGCTGGCCGGGGTCGCGCTGGGCTTCGTTTTCTACATGCTGTGCGCGGCCTTCGGCATCACCGCGCTGGTGATGACCGTGCCCCATGCCTACGATGCGCTGCGCATCACCGGCGCCCTGTACCTGCTGTACCTGGCCTGGCAGGCGCTCAGGCCCGGTGCACGCGCGCCCTTCGAGGCCGCTGCCGATGCGACCGGCGGCGCCCGCGACGGCCCCGGTCGGCTGTTCCTGATGGGGCTGTTCACCAACCTGCTCAACCCCAAGGCGGCGGTCCTGTACCTGTCGCTGCTGCCGCAGTTCATCGACCCGGCCGCTGGTGGCGTGCTCGGCCAGCTGCTGGTGCTGGGCTCGCTGCAGATCGCGATCAGCCTGCTGGTCAATGCGGCGATCGTGCTGGCCGCCGGCTCGATGGCGCGGTTCCTGGCCCGCCATCCCGGCTGGGTGCGCATGCAGCGT
Source organism: Marilutibacter spongiae (assembly GCF_014145325.1). Taxonomy (GTDB): domain Bacteria; phylum Pseudomonadota; class Gammaproteobacteria; order Xanthomonadales; family Xanthomonadaceae; genus Marilutibacter; species Marilutibacter spongiae. The sequence goes on along the minus strand of NZ_JACHTF010000017.1, from coordinate 79,440 downwards.
TGGCTGATGGGCGCGGTGCTGGGCGGACTGGCCCTGCGGCTGGCGACCGAAAGCCGCCGATGAGCGCGAAGGCCGGCCTGCGATGCCGGCTCGCTCAAAGGCCCAGCCGGGCCGCCACGTCCCGCGCGACGCGCGCGGTTTCCCGGAGCGGCGTGACCGGCCAGGACGACAGTCCGCCATCGAGCGGACGCACGCGCCCCAGGCCCAGCAGGCTTTCGGCGAACCGGCGCGGGCGTCCGCGCAGTCCGTCGATGCCTGCGGCATGGACCGGCACGTCGGTCGCGCAGGCCTCCGACAGCATGTTGACCGAGTCGGCGGTGCAGACGATGCGGTCGGCCCAGCCGAGCAGGCCGGCATAGGGGTTCGGGCCATCTTCGGCACCGGCCCAGGCGATGCCGGGCAGCCAGCCCAGGCGTTCGCGCATGCGCGCGACCACGGCCGGTGGCGTGCGCCGCGAGGCCGTCGCCAGCACGCTGCCGCCCTCCTCGCGGACCACTCCGGCCACGCGGTCGAGCAGGGCTTCCCAGTCGCCGGCGGCATGCCGCGCGTGGTCGCTCGGGCCGCCCAGCAGCAACGCCGTGCGGGGGCCGGGCAGCTCGCCCAGGGCGGCGAACTCCCGTCGGGCCGCGGCCAGCCAGAGGTCGTCGACCGGATGCAGGCTTCCCAGCAGGCTGATCACGTTGCGGCCTTCCAGGCCGTCGTGGCTGGGCGCGACGACCAGGTCGAAATGCCGGGACGCGATCCGCGGGTCGAGGATCTGCACGGTGCGGCAGCCATGGGCATGCAGCAGGCGCGTGGCCAGGGCCGCCTGGCGGCCGCAACCGATGGCGAGGTCGGGCAGGGCCGCCCGGCCGAGGCGCAGGGCCTGGGCGAAGTCCGGCCCGAAGGCGTGGCGGCTGCCGGGCAGGCGCCGGGGCGATGCCCAGCGCCAGGGTGTCCGCGCATCCAGCGTCCACGCACGGGCGTCGCGGCCGAGGGCGGCGGCCAGCGCCTCGGCCTGGCGCCGGTTGCCCGCGTGCCCGTCGGTCAGCGTCCACGTGCTGTCGTCCATCGTGGGTGATTCCCGCCTTTGTTGCATGGGTGTGATTAATCCGTTCTGGTCGTGTCGACGGCGCCACGACAGCCAGACTCTACACTTCACCCCGTTACCTGCGGCGCCTCTCCTGCGAATCCAATGTCAGGGAGCGCCGGAAACCGCCGCCGACCGCCGACTTCCCGACATGGAGACCTTGATGTCCAGGACCTTGCCAGACGCTTCGCTCGACCAGCTCTTCCGCACCGCCCGCACCCACAACGAGCTTGGGGGCGAGGTCAGCGACGAGACCCTGCACCAGCTCTACGACCTGGCCAAGTGGGGCCCGACCAGCGCCAACATGAGCCCGATGCGCCTGGTGTTCGTGAAGTCCGAAGAAGCCAAGGCCCGGCTCGCGCCTGCGATGGACGAGGGCAACCGCGCCAAGACCCTGGCCGCGCCGGTGACCGTCATCGTCGGCTTCGACCCCGATTTCCACGAGAAGCTGCCGGTCCTGTTCCCGCATACCGATGCCAAGAGCTGGTTCGAGGGGCCGCGCGAGGGCCGCCACGAGGCCGCGTTCCGCAACGGCAGCCTGCAGGGCGCCTACCTGCTGCTGGCGGCCCGCGCCCTGGGCCTGGACACCGGCCCGATGTCGGGTTTCGACAACGCCAAGGTGGACGAAACCTTCTTCGCCGGCACCCCCTTCAAGTCCAATTTCCTGATCAACCTCGGCCACGGCGACACCGCCAAGCTGTTCCCGCGTTCGCCGCGCCTTTCCTTCGACGAAGCCGCGCGCATCGTCTGACCCTTTCGACCGACCCCCTCCCTGGAGCCAACACCATGCTGAAGCGAATCCTGCTGGGCACCGCCCTCTCCGTCGCCAGCGCCGCCGCGTTCGCCGCGCCGGTGAGCTACGACATCGACCCCAACCACACCGACGTGGTCGCCTCCTGGAGCCACTTCGGCTTCTCCAACCCGATCGCCCATTTCGGCGACGTGGACGGCACGATCACCTACGACGCCGACAACGTCGGCCAGTCGTCGGTGTCGGTCACCATTCCGCTGAGCGGCCTGGAGTCGCACGTGCCGGACTTCAACGACCACCTGCGCAGCGCCGACTTCTTCGATGCGGCGACCTACCCCGAGATCACCTTCAAGAGCACTCGCGTCGAAGCCGCTGGCGACAACAAGCTGCGCATCTGGGGCGACCTGAGCCTGCATGGCGTGACCCGCGAAGTGCTCCTCGACACGACCATCAACAAGCTGGGCGTGCACCCCCTGGGCAAGCGCGAAGCCGCGGGCTTCGACGCGACGGCGGTGATCAAGCGCAGCGACTTCGGCGTCGACAAGTACGCGCCCAACGTCAGCGACCAGGTGCAGATCCGCATCACCGTCGAGGCGATGGTACCCAAGCCCGACGCCGGCGCGACCAAGTAAGGTTGCCGGGACGCCGACCATGATCATCGAACGTCGATCCGGCGACCGGGGCCACGTGGAGGCCGGCTGGCTGGACAGCCGTCACAGCTTCTCGTTCGGCCACTACTACGATCCGGCCTGGATGGGTTTCGGCGCGTTGCGGGTGATCAACGAGGACCGCGTCGCTCCCGGCGCGGGCTTCCCCACCCACGGCCACGCCAACATGGAAATCCTCAGCTACGTGCTGGAAGGGGCGCTGGCGCACAAGGACAGCAGCGGCGGCGGCGGGGTCATCCGTCCCGGCGAGCTGCAATGGATGGGGGCCGGCCACGGCGTCGAGCACAGCGAGTTCAATGCCTCCGACAGCGAGCCGGTGCATTTCCTGCAGATCTGGCTGCAACCCGACCGCGTCAACGCACTGCCTGCCTACGCGCAACGGGACGCGGACACCGGCGCCAGCGGTCGCTGGAACCTGCTGGCCTCGCCCGACGGCGCGGACGGCAGCATCGCCATCCGCCAGGACGCGCGCCTGATGGAAGCCCGCCTGGCGGCGGGCGATGCGATCCAGTATCCGTTCCAGCCGGGCCGGCGCTACTGGCTGCACCTGGCCCGTGGCCGGGCCAGCGCCAGCATCGGCGATGCCGGCCATGCATTGTCGGCGGGGGACGCGCTGGGCGTCGCAGACGAGTCCGCGCGCCTGGACCTGTCCGCCGACGGCGATGCCACGGCCCTGCTGTTCGACCTGCCGGCCTGAAAGCACGGGCGCGCGGTGCCCCCGCGCGCCCGGACTGCTAGACTGGCGCCCTCCCGCGATACCCGCCAGCGTACGCCGACATGACCGCCGCCCCCAGCACCCACACCACCCAGGCCAACGCCGAGCAGCGTTACAGCGTCACCCGCGCGGACCTGCCGCTGAGCTGCCCGACGCCCTCCATGGCGCTGTGGAATTCGCACCCGCGGGTCTACCTGCCGATCGAAGCCGAAGGCGAGGTGCAGTGCCCGTATTGCGGCGCGCACTTCGTCCTGCAGGACTGAGCGACCGCCGGCTTGCCTGCGCCGCGGCCGGATCCCACCGCCCAACCGCGGCAAGTACGCGGCGTCGAGCGTCGGCGGACGCCCCCTTGTGGTGGGCCGGCCGTGCATCGTCGCCCCGTGCCCACAGCGTCGAGTCCGGCATGGCCCGGTTGACCGTGGTCCAGGTGCTGCCGGCGCTCGAATCCGGTGGCGTCGAGCGCTCGACCCTGGAGATCGCACAGGCGCTGGTGCGCGCCGGCCATCGTGCCCTGGTCGTGTCCGACGGCGGACGCCTGGTCCCACGGTTGCAAGCCCTGGGCGCCGAGCACGTACGCATGGACATCGGCCGCAAGTCGCCGCTCACCCTGTTCAAGGCCGGCGCGCTCCGGCGCCTGCTGGTCGCGGAAGCTGCCGATATCGTCCATGCGCGTTCGCGCCTGCCTGCCTGGGTCGCGTGGCGCGCGCTGCGCGGCATCGACGCCGCGCAGCGGCCGCGCTTCGTCACCACGGTCCATGGGCTGAACTCGCCGTCGCGCTACAGCGCGGTCATGACCCGCGGCGAGCGCGTGATATGCGTGTCGGGTACCGTCCGCGACTATGTCCTGCACCACTATCCCGAGACCGATCCCGCCCGCCTGCGCGTCGTGCCGCGCGGGATCGACCCGACCGATTTCCCGCCTGCGCCGCATCCCGACCCGGCAGCGCGCGTGTGGGCGGCGGGCCTGCACCCGACGCTCGCCGGCGACGGGCCGCTGCTCCTGCTGCCCGGCCGTGGTACGCGCCTGAAGGGCCATGCCGATGCGATCGGGCTGCTGGCGGCCCTGCGCGGCGAAGGCTGCGATGCGCGCCTGTGGCTGCCCGGTGCACGCGAGGCGGGCCGCGAGGCCTATGTCGCCGAGCTTGAAGCGAGCGCCAGGGGCCTGGGCGTGGGCGAAGCCCTCGCGATCACGCCGCCCACCGATGCGGTCGCCCGCGCCTACGCGGCCAGCGACCTGGTGTTGCAGGTCTCGCGCAAGCCCGAGGCGTTCGGTCGCACCGTCATCGAAGCGCTTTCCTGCGGCCGCCCGGTGCTCGGCTGGGCCCATGGCGGCGTCGGCGAGTTGCTGATGGAACTGCAGCCGGAAGGGGCCGTCGCGCCGTTCGATACCGGCGCCTTGCACGCGACCACGCGCCGCTTGTTGACCCGGCCCGGCGCCACAGCCGTTACGATGTCCGCCCATACCCTCCGCGCCATGCAGGACGCCACGCTTGCCGTCTATGACGAACTCATCGACTGACGCGACCCCCGCCACTGCCCGTGACCCGGCTGCCCATGCCCCCGGCTGGCGCTGGGCCCCGGTGTGGATCCTGGCCTACGTCGTGCTGTGGCCGGCGCCGGGCTACGCCGAGGCGGTCCTGGTGCTGGGGGCGGTGGCCGCGCTGGCCAAGCTGGTCGCCTCGCGCTTCCGCGGGGGCACCCGGCTGCTCAGCGGCCAGGCCTGGGCGCTCACCAGCGTGTTGTTCTTTGCCTACTGGTTGCCCGAGCTCGTGTCCTCGTTCGATGCGGTCGATGTGGCGCGCGCGCTGAAGGAAGCCGCCGCCGACCTGCGTTACCTGCCATTCCTGTGGCTGGCGGCATCGGCGGTCGCGGACGCCCGGGGGCGACGCATCACCTTCGGCGGCCTGGCGGTGATCGTGTTCGCATGGACCATCGATGCCCTCGCACAGGCCGCGCTCGGCACCAGTCCGCTGTTCGCCGGCATCGACGCGGTCAAGCATGCGATCAGTGGACATGGCATGTGCAGCGCCGACGAAGTCGCCGGCGTCGACCGCCTCAGTGGCGTGCTTGGGCCGTGCAATCTCAAACTGGGGCTCGTGCTCGCCAGCCTGTCGCCCTTCGCGCTTTACGCCGCTGGCCGACGCTTCGGGACCGCGGGCTGGCTCGTCGCCTCCGCCGCGATCGGCGTCGTCATCGTGCTGGCAGGTTCGCGGGCGTCGTGGCTGACCTATGGCCTGGTGCTGCTGCTGTCGGGCTGGCGCCTGCTGGGCTGGAAGAAGTTGCTGGGCGTGTTCGCGTTCGGCGGCGTGCTGCTGCTGGTGTTGAGCGTGACCTCGCCGCAGGTGGCCGAACGCGTGCAGCGCACCGCGCAGGCCCTCACCGGAGACGAGGCGGGCGTCGACACCGCCCTGTCGGGGCGCGCGCGGATCTGGGGGGCGGCGACCTGCATGGCGCGCACGCATCCGTTCAATGGCGTGGGCGCGCGTGGCTTCCGCGAAGCATTCCCGGCGTGCGACCCCAACCCCGGCGAGGTCGCGGCCTGGGGCGAGGGCCCGGCCTTCCATGCCCACCAGATCCTGCTGGAGGTGCTCAGCGAGACCGGCGGCTTCGGTCTGCTGCTGTGGCTGGCAGGGGCGGCGCTGGCGTGGCGGGCATGGCGGTTCGCCGACGATGCCTCGAGGCGTCGGGCGCGTCCGGCGATGCTCGCGCTGGCAGTCACGGTCTTCCCGTTCAACACCCACCTGGCGTTCTACTCGACGTTCTGGGGCGGGCTTACCCTGCTGCTGGCGGCGCTGTACGCCGGCAGCCTGCTGGCGCGGGACGCAGAGCAGCCGCGCCCGGCGTCCTGAGGCCGGCTCTCGCGGCGCCGTCCCGGCCGGTCAGTACGGTGCGGCCTCGCCTTCCGGCCGGCGCTTGAACCGGCGGTGGATCCACAGGTACTGGCGGGGCGCTTCGCGCACCATGGCTTCGATCGCGGCGTTGACCCTGGCGGTATCGGCGACGGGATCCTTCGAGGGCACCCCTTCCAGCGGTGCCCCCAGGCGGAGCACGTAGTCCGCGCCCTCGCGCCGGTGGAAGAAGGGCACGACCGCGCAGTTGGACAGGCGTGCGAACTGGTGGGTCGCGGTGATCGTCGCCGCCGGGACGCCGAAAAACGGCACGAAGACGGTGTCCTTGCCGCGCATGTCCTGGTCCGGCGCGTACCACAGGATGCCGCCCTGCTTGAGGTGCTTGATCGCCGGTCGTACTTCCTCGTTGGCGAACATCGCCACCGCGTAGCGCTGGCGACCGCGTCGCACCGCCCACTCCATCACCGGGCTGCGGTAGCGACGGTACATGCCGGCCAGCGGGAGGCGATCGCACATCAGGCGGCCGCAAATCTCCAGGGTCATGAAATGGCCGGAGACCAGCAGCACGCCGCGTCCGCCGGCGCGCAAGGCCTCGACCTGCTCCACGCCCTGGATCCTGACGCGGCGGCGCATGGGCTCGATCGTGCCCCACCACGCGCGCGCGAACTCGAGGAAGCCGATGCCCAGGTCGCGGAAGCTCTCGCGCACGAGTCGCCTGCGCGCGGGCTCGTCCAGTTCCGGAAAGCACAGGGCCACGTTGGTCGCCGCCGCCCGCCGGCGACTCCCGGCCAGCGCGAAGGCCAGCGCGCCGAGCGCCCGGCCCAGGCCGCGCTGGAGCGGCCACGGCAGTCGGCCGGCCGCGGCCATCGCGCCGACGCCGATCCAGGCCGGCCAGTGGCGCGGGCCCATCGGTGGCAATGGTAGCGGGGTGTCGTCGCGCATCCGGCGATTCTACCGACCCCGGTGGCGCGGCGCCGCCCGCAGGCGGTCGCGGCTTCGCTATCCTTGCGCCATGCGGAGTGATTCCATCGAGCGCCTCTTGCGCGGCCTGTACTCGGCCGTCCTCTACCTGTTGGTGCCGATCACCCTGTACCACCTCATCTGGCGGGGCTTTCGCCAGCAGGCCTATTTCATGCGCTGGCCCGAGCGCTACGCGGTCTACCACGACGCCCCGGCCAGCCAGGCGCAGGGGGCGCGCACGATCTGGCTGCACGCGGTGTCGGTCGGCGAGGTCAATGCCGCCGCGCCGCTGGTCAATGCGCTCAGGCGCGCCCGTCCGGACCTGAGGCTGCTGGTCACCAGCATCACGCCGACCGGTTCCGAGCGCGTCAACGCGCTCTGGGGCGGCGCGATCGACCACGTCTACCTGCCCTACGACCTGCCCGGCGCGGTGGGTCGCTTCCTGGACCACTACCGGCCCAGCGTCGCGCTGATCATGGAAACCGAGCTCTGGCCGAACCTGCTGTTCGGCTGCCGCGACCGCGGCGTGCCGGTGTACATCCTCAACGCGCGCCTGTCGGAGCGCTCCCTGCGCGGCTACCGCGTGCTCGCGCCACTCGTGTCGCGCGCGTTGCGGACCGTACATACGGTCGCCGCGCAATCGGTGGCCGACGCCATGCGCTTCGTGCGCCTGGGGGCGCGCAGCGAGCAGGTCGTGGAGTCGGGCAACCTGAAGTTCGACGTACCGGTGCCCGAGGGCCTGGATGCCTTCGCCGCCGAATGCCGGCAGTACCGCGGCGGCGCGCCGGTCTGGATCGCCGCCAGTACCCACGAGGACGAGGAAGCAGCCGTGATGGCGATCCATCGGCGCCTGCGAGAACGGCATCCCGACCTGCTGCTGGTCTGGGTGCCCCGGCATCCCGAGCGTTTCCGCGTAGTGGCCGAACTCGCGCGGATGTCGGGGATGGCGGTATCGACGCGCTCGCGCGCGCGGTGGCCGCAGGCCGGGGACGACGTGTTCGTGGTCGACACCCTGGGTGAGCTCATGAACTTCTACGCGGCGGCCGACGTCGCGTTCGTGGGCGGGAGCCTGCAAGCGGTGGGCGGCCACAACCTGCTCGAGCCGGCGGCGGCGGGCACCGCGATCGTGACCGGCCCGCACCTGCACAACTTCGCGGAGATCTCGCGCCTGTTCGTCCGGGCCGGTGCCATCCGCATCGGCGAGGACGCCGACGCGGTCGGGCGCGAAGTCCTGACGCTGCTGGACGCGCCGGCGGAGTGCGAGCGCATGGTCGAGGCCGGCCACGCCCTCATCGAATCCGGGCGGGGGGCGCTTGCCACCACCCTGGCCCTGATCCAGCCGGCGCTGCCGCCGGTGCCCGCGGTGGACGGCACGCCGCGCAGCCAGCCCCTGGGCTGAGCGCGGCTGCGGGGCTGCGGGACGGGGTTTGGCTGCTGCGTCGTCGTAGGGTGGGTAGAGCCGAAGGCGAAACCCACCGTCGCGGGATTGCATGCACGCTGAATGATGGGTTTTGCTTCGCGCTACCCATCCTACGTTGCTGGTCCATCACCTTTCTCCATCACAGCGAACGCTGGAATCCAGACTTTGGCAAGGCTCGGGAGTTCTCCCCGGCCCAGCGCAGGGCGCTGGGCGTTCGGCCAGACCGCGCGGCAGTGCCGCGCAAGCGGTCCGCCTCACCCCAGCGTTCGCTGGGATGACGGCTTGTAGGGGCTGCCAGACGGAGTTTGGCTGCTGCGTCGCCGTAGGGTGGGTAGAGCCGAAGGCGAAACCCACCGTCGCGGGATTGCATGCACGATGAATGATGGGTTTTGCTTCGCGCTACCCATCCTGCGTTGTTGGTCCATCACCTTTCTCCATCACAGCGAACGCTGGAATCCAGGCTTTGGCAAGGCTCGGGAGTTCTCCCCGGCCCAGCGCAGGGCGCTGGGCGTTCGGCCAGACCGCGCGGCAGTGCCGCGCAAGCGGTCCGCCTCACCCCAGCGTTCGCTGGGATGACGGCTTGTAGGGGCTGCCTGACGGGGTTTGGGCGCTGCGTCGCCGTAGGGTGGGTAGAGCCGAAGGCGAAACCCACCGTCGCGGGATTGCATGCACGCTGAATGATGGGTTTTGCTTCGCGCTACCCATCCTGCGGTGCTCGTCCATCACCATTCTTCATCACAGCGAACGCTGGAATCCAGACGTTGGCAAGCCTCGGGATTTCTCCCCGGCCCAGCGCAGGGCGCTGGGCGTTCGGCCAGACCGCGCGGCAGTGCCGCGCAAGCGGTCCGCCTCACCCCAGCGTTCGCTGGGATGACGGCTTGTAGGGGCTGCCAGACGGAGTTTGGCTGCTGCGTCGTCGTAGGGTGGGTAGAGCCGAAGGCGAAATCCACCGTCGCGGGATTGCATGCACGCTGAATGATGGGTTTTGCTTCGCGCTACCCATCCTACGTTGCTGGTCCATCACCTTTCTCCATCACAGCGAACGCTGGAATCCAGACTTTGGCAAGCCTCGGGATTTCTCCCCGGCCCAGCGCAGGGCGCTGGGCGTTCGGCCAGACCGCGCGGCAGTGCCGCGCAAGCGGTCCGCCTCACCCCAGCGTTCGCTGGAATGACGGCTTGTAGGGGCTGCCTGACGGGGTTTGGGCGCTGCGTCGCCGTAGGGTGGGTAGAGCCGAAGGCGAAACCCACCGTCGCGGGATTGCATGCACGATGAGTGATGGGTTTTGCTTCGCGCTACCCATCCTACGAAGTCCTGAACGCCTGATCGCCAGCCGCGTAGCCCGCGCAAGCGAAGCGCACCCGGGGCCCCCGTTAAAGCCAAGGCTGTATCGCAGCGCAGCGTTTGCTGGAATGACGTCTTGTGCAGGCCATGGGGACCGGCGATGCGCCATCCTCCCCTCAGGCGGGAGAAGAACCAATGAAAAAGGCCGGCTTGCGCCGGCCTTTGGTTCGATGGCACGCGCGGGCGGTGGCCCGCCGGGCATCGGCCTACAGCTTCACATCGGCTTCGGCGTTGGCGGTCAACAGGCGGTTGACGTCCATCACGTCCTCGGCATCGAGGGTGCCGGCGGCCTGCTCGAGCAGGAGGCGGCTCTGCAGGTAGTTGTAGCGCGCCTCCGCGTACGCGCGCTGCGCCTCGAAGAGGGTGCGCTGGTTCTGCAGGACGTCGAGCACGGTGCGGGTGCCGACTTCCAGGCCGACGTTGGAGGCGTCGTAGGCGCTCTGCGCCGAGACCAGGGCGAGGCGGCGCGCCTCGACCTCGCTGATCCCGGCGACCAGGGTCTGGTAGGCATTGCGGGCGTTGCGCTCGAGCGCACGGCGCTGCTGCACCAGCTCGTCCTGGACGATGTCGCGACGGGCCAGGGCCTGGCGGACGCCGGACTGCACGCCACCACCGGAGTAGATCGGCACGCTGAGGGTGATGCCGATGCTGCGCGACTTCGAGTTGTTCTCGTAGTCGGAGGTCGCCTGGGTGATGTTGTTCGTCGAGCTGCCGTCGTTGTTGGTGTCGCCGTAGTTGCCACCCAGGTACAGGGTCGGCCAGTGGCCGGCGCGCGCGGTGCTGACGTCGGCCTCGGCGGACGCGAGCTGGTATTCCTTGGCCTGTAGCGCCGGGTTGTTGTCGATCGCCGTCTGCACCCAGTCCTCGGCGCCCAGCGCATTGGGCAGCTCGGGCTGGAAGTCCATCGGCAGTCCCTTGAGGTTGCGCACCGGCTGGCCGGTGATCTCGGCCAGCGCCTGGTAGGCGTCCTCGAGGGTGTTGCGGCTGAGGATGGTGATGGCACGCGCGCTCTCGTACTGGGCACGGGCCTCGTAGACGTCGGTGATCGGCGCCAGGCCGACCTCCAGGCGCTTGTCGGCGTAGTCGAACTGCTTCTTGGCGGCGTCCTCGGCGGCCTGCGCGGCGGCCAGGGTCTCCAGCTGCACCAGCACGGTGAAGTAGGCGGCCGAGGTGCGCGTGATGAGGGTGTCGCCGGCCGACTCCAGCTGGTAGTCGCTGGCCTCGCTGAGCGCCTTCTGGCTCTTGAGCGTGGTGAAGCGGGCGCGGTCGAAGATCATCTGGTCCAGGCGCAGGCCGTACTGGCGCGTGGTCGATTCGCTGCTGGAGTCGGTGGCGCCGCCGGGGATCGGCGTGCCGCCGAGCACCTGGGTGCCGTCGTTGTCGCTCTTGTTGCGCGTGAGCGAGGCCGAACCGCCCAACTGCGGCAGCATCTGCGCGCGCGCCTGCACGGCGCCCTCGCGGACGGCCAGGCGATTGGCCTCGGCGGCGGAGAACTGCGGGTCGCCGGCGCGTGCCAGCTCGTAGGTCTGCATCAGGTCTTCGGCCGATGCCAGCGAGGGGGCCAGCACGAAGGCGAGGGCGAGAACGAGGGGGCGGCGGATCATGCGGGTTCCTTTTTCCTTTAGAACTCGAAAGTCGGCACGGGCGCAGCGCCCGCGAGGTAGGGGAGGTCGATCTCGAACAACGATTCGATGCGCGCGGCGTTGACGTCGTTGCAGGCATCGCCCTGCGCCGAGGTCAGGCGGACGGCTTCCATCGCCGGGGAGCGGCCGCGGATGACGAACATGCGGCCGCCCGGGGCGAGCCATTCCATGAAGCGGGCGGGGATGCGGTCGACCGCGCCGGTCACGCAGATGGCGTCGAAGCGACGGCCGTTGTCCCAGGCGAACGCATCGGCGTGGACCACGCTGGCATTGTTGACGCCCTGTTCGACCAGGCGCGCGCGCGCGGCGTCGGCCAGGTCGGCATGACGCTCGATGCTGACGACCTCGCGGCCCAGGCGGCCCAGGCAGGCGGTCAGGAAGCCGCTGCCGGTGCCGATCTCGAGGACGCTCTCGCCCACCTGCACGTCGAGCGACTGCAGGCTGCGCCCCTCGAGCACGGGCTTCATCATGAACTCGCCATGGGCCAGCGGCAGCGGGACGTCCGAGTAAGCCAGCTTGCGGTGCGCCTCGGCCACGAAGGCCTCGCGCGGCAGCGTGGACAGCACGTCCAGAATGCGCGGGTCGAGCACGTCCCAGGGCCGAACCTGCTGTTCGACCATCAGTTCACGTGCCTTGGCGTAGTCCATCGTCGTCATGTCGTTCTCGTATCACGCGGTCAGCCCATCATTCTAATCGACCGGCCGGCAAGCGGCGGCGAGGGGGCCCGCGAGTGGTCAGGATGGCGGCAACGCGGGAGGTGATTTAGTGCCATAAGTCACCACTACACATGGCCGGTTCAGTAGGGCCGGTGGTCGACCCGCACCCCATAGGCGCTGAGGAACATGTCGACCGAGGCGGCGAGGTGGGCCTGGATGTCGGCCGTGCCGGGCTGGCAGCAGCCGAAGACCAGCTGCGCATGCGGTTCGCCCTTGAGCAGCGTGAAGAACTGGCCCGCCGCCCGCGCCACGTCGGGCACGGCCAGCTCGCCCGCCTCGATGCGGCGCTGCAGGAGCTCGGCGAAGTCGTCCTGGACCCGCATCGGTCCGGCTTCCCAGAACAGCCGCGGCAACGGCGATTCGGCCAGCTGCGGCGAACACAGCATGCGGTGCCCGGCGACCGCCTCGGGGCTGGAGATCATCGCGTAGAACGCCTCGGCGATCTCCAGCAGCCGCTCGCGCAGGGGCATGTCGGGGCGGGCATGGAACAGGGTCGTGGGCAGGCTCTGCTCGCAATGGGACTTGACCGCCGCGCCGAACAGGCCCTCCTTGTCGCCGAAATGGCTGTACACCGTGAGCTTGGAGACCCCCGCCTCGGTGGCGATCTGGTCCATGCTGGCGCCGTCGAACCCGTGCTGGGTGAACATGCGCTTGGCGGCCTCCAGGATGGCGGCGCGCTTGGCCGGGTCCTTGGGGCGACCGGGGCCGGAGGGCTTGGTGGGGGATGCGTCGGAACGGCTCATCAGACAATACTAGACTATTCGGTTTTATATTTATACAGTACCGGTCAGTTTATTAATCCTCCCCCAAGGACGATCCATGCAACAGCTGCGTTCAACGGAAGCGTACCGGCCCGGCCCGGCCCTGCGGGCCGCCGCGCTTGCCTCCCTCCTGATCGCGGTCGCCGCCTGCGGCGACCGTTCGCCCGACGCCGCGAGCGCCCGCCCGGTGCTGGTGGTCCAGCCCAGCGCCCAGGGCGCCGGCGACGATGCGTTCGCCGGCGATGTCCGCGCGCGCGAGGAAAGCCCGCTGGCGTTCCGCGTCGGCGGCAACCTCGTCGAGCGCCGGGTCGATGTCGGCGACCGCGTGGAGCGGGGCCAGGTGCTGGCGATCCTCGACGGCGACGATTACGCGGCCCGCGCCCGCGCCGCGCGCGCCCAGCTCGCCGCGGCCGAGGCCGAACTCTCGCGGGCCCGCGCCGACCAGGCGCGCGTGGCCAAGCTGGGCGAGGACCGCCTGGTCAGCCGCTCGGCGATCGACGCGCAGAACGCCGCGGCCACCGCCGCGCAGGGACAGGTCACCGCGGCCCGGGCCGAGCTGGACGTCGCCAACAACCAGGCCGCCTACACCCGCCTGCAGGCGCCGGCCGACGGCGTGATCGCGGCGCGCCAGGCCGAGGCCGGCCAGGTCGTCGCGGCGGGCCAGGCCATCTTCACCCTGGCGGCGGACGGCCCGCGCGAGATCGCCTTCGCGGTGCCGGAGGGCGCGATCGAGCAGGTCAAGCCGGGCATGCCCGTCGAAGTGAGCCTGTGGTCCGCCCCCGGCAAGCGCTGGCCGGGCACCATCCGCGAAGTGTCGCCGGCCGCGGACCCGGCGTCGCGCACCTACGCGGCGCGCGTTGCCGTGGACGCGGCCACCGACGCCGTGGAACTCGGCCAGAGTGCGCGCGTGTACCTCGATCGCAGCGGCGGCGACGCGCTGACCGTGCCGCTGGCCGCGTTGCTGGAGGTCGACGGCGCGCCGACGGTGTATGTGGTCGACCCGGCGAGCTCGAAGCTGGAGCGGCGGACCGTCGGAGTCGGCCGCTATGGCGCCAGTCGCGTCGCGATCACCCAGGGCCTCGAACCGGACGAATGGGTCGTCGCGGCCGGTGGCCACCTGCTGCAGGACGGACAGGTGGTGGCCCCCGTGGATCGCGACAACCGCCCGGTGCGCCCGGGCGCGACGGAGGCCGACAGCGCCGCCGCGACCGCCGTGCCGGCGCAGGAGCGCTGAGCCGCCATGCGATTCAATCTCTCCGAATGGGCGCTGCGGCACCGCAGCCTGGTCGTCTACCTGATGCTGGTCGTCGCGATCGCCGGCACCTTCTCGTACCTCAACCTGGGGCGAAGCGAGGACCCGGAGTTCACCTTCAAGGCCATGGTGATCCGGACGATGTGGCCGGGCGCCACCGCCGAGGAAGTATCCACCCAGGTCACCGAGCGGATCGAGAAGAAGCTCATGGAAACGGGCGAGTACGAGTTCATCCGCTCGTACTCGCGCGCCGGCGAGTCGCAGATCATCTTCATGGCCCGGGACTCCATGCGTTCGAAGGAAATCGAACCGCTGTGGTACCAGGTGCGCAAGAAGGTCGGCGACATCCGCGCCACCCTCCCGGCCGAAGTGGTCGGGCCCTTCTTCAACGATGAATTCGGCGACACCTACGGCAACATCTACGCGCTGACGGGCGAAGGCTTCGACTACGCGGTGCTCAAGGACTATGCCGAGCGCATCCAGCTGGCCCTGCAGGAACTGGACGACGTCGGCAAGATCGAGCTGTTCGGCGTGCAGGAAGAGAAGGTCTGGATCGAACTGTCCAACGACAAGCTGGCTACGCTGGGCGTGCCGGCGGCCTCCGTGCAGCAGGCGCTCGAGCAACAGAACGCGATGGTGCCGGCTGGCTTCTTCGAGACCGACAGCAGCCGCGTCCCGCTGCGGGTGGAAGGCAGGTTCCGCTCGGTCGACGAGATCCGCGCCTTCCCGATCCGCGTGGGCGACCGTACCTTCCGCCTCGACGACCTCGCGAAGGTGGAACGCGGCTTCGCCGATCCCGCCGCGCCCCGCATGCGCTACATGGGCCAGGACGCGATCGGCCTGGGCGTGGCGATGCGCGACGGCGGCAACATCCTCGACCTGGGCAAGACCCTGGACGAAGAGTTCGCGCGCCTGCAGGAAACCCTGCCGACCGGCATGGAACTGCATCGCGTCGCCGACCAGCCTGCCGCGGTCGATGCCTCGGTGGGCGAATTCGTCAAGGTGCTCACCGAGGCGGTGATCATCGTGCTGCTGGTGAGCTTCCTCTCGCTGGGCCTGCGCACCGGCCTGGTGGTGGCCCTTTCGATCCCGCTGGTGCTGGCGATGACCTTCGCGGTGATGGCCTTCTTCGGCGTGGGCCTGCACAAGATCTCGCTGGGCGCGCTGGTGCTGGCGCTGGGCCTGCTGGTCGACGACGCGATCATCGCCGTGGAGATGATGGCCATCAAGATGGAGCAGGGCCTGAGCCGCCTGAAGGCGGCCGCCTTCGCCTGGGACAGCACGGCCTTCCCGATGCTGACCGGCACCCTGATCACCGCCGCCGGCTTCCTGCCGATCGCGACGGCGGCCTCGAGCACGGGCGAGTACACGCGCTCGCTGTTCCAGGTCGTGACCATTGCCCTGGTGGTGTCGTGGATCGCGGCGGTGATGTTCATTCCCTACCTGGGCGACAAGCTGCTGCCCGACCATGGTCATGGCGCCGCGCCGAAGCCCGGGTCGCTGGCCGCGCGCTGGCACGCGCGCCGCCAGCGCTGGGCCGACCGCCACCCGGCCTTCGCCGACTTCATCGCGCCCGCGCCGCACGACGGCCGCGACCACGATCCTTACGACACCCGCTTCTACGCCCGCTTCCGCCACCTGCTGGGCTGGTGCGTGCGTCGTCGCAAGACCGTCATCCTGATCACGGTCGCGGCCTTCGTGGCGTCGGTGCTGCTGTTCCGTTTCGTCCCGCAGCAGTTCTTCCCCGACTCGGTGCGCCCGGAGCTGATGGTCGACATGGAACTCGCCGAGGGCAGTTCGCTCAAGGCCACCGAAGCGCAGGCGCGCAAGCTCGAGGCGATCCTGGCCACGCGCGAGGACCTGGACAACTACGTGGCCTACGTCGGCACGGGCTCGCCGCGCTTCTACCTGCCGCTGGACCAGCAGCTGCCGGCGGCGAACTTCGCCCAGTTCGTGCTGCTGCCGAAGGACAACGAGGCCCGCGAGGCGGTGCGCGAGTGGTTCATCGCCGACGTGGTGCCCCTGTTCCCCGAACTGCAGCTGCGCATCACGCGGCTGGAGAACGGGCCGCCGGTGGGCTATCCGGTGCAGTTCCGCGTATCGGGCGAGCACATCGACGAGGTGCGCCGCATCGCCGGCGACGTCCGTGCGAAGATCGCGGCCAACCCGCACGTCGCCAACGTCAACCTGGACTGGGACGAGCCGGGCAAGGTGGTCAACCTGCGGATCGACCAGGAGCGCGCCCGCGCCATCGGCCTGAGTTCGGCGCAGATCGCGCAGTTCCTCGGCAGTGCGCTGTCGGGCATGCACGTGAGCACCTACCGCGAAGGCAACGAGCTGATCGAGATGCGCCTGCGCGGCACCGACGCCGATCGCCTGGACCTGGAGGGGCTGGGCAGCCTGGCGATCCCCGTGCAGGGCGGCGGCAACGTGCCGATCCGGCAGGTGGCGACGCTGGAGTACGGTTTCGAGGACGGGATCATCTGGCACCGCGACCGGCGCCCGACGATGACCGTGCGCGCGGACATCTACGACGGCACCCAGCCGGCGACGGTGATGGCGCAGATATCGCCGACGCTCGACGGCCTGCGCGAGGCCCTGCCATACGGCTATTCGATCGACATCGGCGGCAGCGTCGAGGATTCGGCGCGCGGCCAGAACTCGATCATCGCCGGCGTGCCGCTGTTCCTGTTCGTGGTGTTCACCCTGCTGATGATGCAGCTGCGCAGCTTCTCGCGCAGCGTGATGGTGCTGCTGACGGCGCCGCTGGGGCTGATCGGCGTGACCCTGTTCCTGCTGGTGTTCCGCGTGCCGTTCGGCTTCGTCGCGATGCTCGGCACCATCGCCCTGGCCGGCATGATCATGCGCAACTCGGTGATCCTGGTCGATCAGATCGAGCAGGATCGCGCCGAGGGTCACGAGACCTGGCGCGCCATCGTCGAGGCCACCGTCCGGCGTTTCCGGCCGATCGTGCTGACCGCGCTCGCGGCGATCCTGGCGATGATCCCGCTGTCGCGCAGCGTGTTCTTCGGACCCATGGCGGTCGCGATCATGGGTGGCCTGCTGGTGGCGACGGTGCTGACCCTGTTCTTCCTGCCGGCGCTCTACGCGGCCTGGTTCCGCGTCAAGGTGCCCGCCGACGCCTGACCCCGCGCCGGCCCGCCGGTTCCGTCGCCTGGCGACGGGACCGTTTCATCGGGGCCCGTCGTGGCCCCAGGCCGGCGGAGGTGGGTCGACCGGTGCAGCGAGGTCGAACTCCACGCGGAATTCCCGGCCGGGGCGGGTCAACGCGTAGGCGAACATCGTTCCCGGCGCGATCTCCATCGCCCAGGCGTTCGCGTTCGAGACCGCGCGCCCCTCGCGGGTGAAAAGTGCCTTCGAGCCTGCATCGGCCGGGAAGACCTGCCGCCCGGGCGTGCCGGGCTCGACGGTATGGCCGCCGTACATCGTCAACACGTCCTCGCTGCCGTCT
This sequence comes from Marilutibacter spongiae, assembly GCF_014145325.1. GTDB lineage: Bacteria > Pseudomonadota > Gammaproteobacteria > Xanthomonadales > Xanthomonadaceae > Marilutibacter > Marilutibacter spongiae. The sequence continues at coordinate 61,822 of NZ_JACHTF010000017.1, read as the reverse complement.
TCATGGCGGTGGTCGTGGTGCAGGCGCAGGCCCGTCGCGGTCCGGCCGAGCACCCAGGTGCGCGAGCGATCCGCGCCGACATGGAAAGGCATGCGCAGCTCATCCTCGTCGCAGTCGCGCACGTGCATCACCAGCGCCTGCCCGGCGAAGGGGTCGTTGCCCGCGGGCGGGGGCGTGTCGACGACGACGCGTCCGGCGAAGGCCTGTCCGCACAGGGCGGACAGGCGCGCGAAGAACGCGTCGGCCGGGGTCGATGCGCCCGCGCCGCCGCGTGTTGCCTGCGCGTACGGCGCTGCCACGCGGGGCGTATCGGCCGGTGCACGGCAGGCCGCGATGAGCAGGACCAGCGCGCCGCCGGCGAGGCGGGTCAGGGGCATCGAAGCAAGAGGCATGAGGGTGTCCGCGGCGGGCCGTCCCTGACCCTACCATCCATGGCGACCGCGGCAACATTGGACTCAGTCGCGCAGCTCGACCACCACGCAGTCGTGCTGCAGGCGGTCGATCACCGCCAGGGTGGCTTCGCGCGTGGAGACCGCCTGGCCTTCCGCGGCCAGGTCGGCGGTGAACACGCCGGCCTCCAGCACCCCGGCGACGGCCGCCTCCACGCAGGCCGCCTCGGCATCCAGTCCCAGCGAGTGGCGCAGCAGCAGGGCGGCGCTCAGGATCGCCGCATAGGGGTTGGCGATGCCGCGTCCCGCGATGTCGGGCGCAGAACCATGGATCGGCTCGTACAGGCCCACCCGGCCCTCGCCCAGCGAGGCGGAGGGCAGCAGGCCGAGCGAGCCGGCGAGCATCGAGGCTTCGTCGGTGAGGATGTCGCCGAACATGTTCTCGGTGACGATGACGTCGTACTCGCGCGGCTTGGCGAGCAGGTGCATCGCCATCGAATCGACCAGCTGGTGCTCGAGCTCGACGTCGGGGTATTCGTCGCGCACCACGCGGGCGGCGACTTCGCGCCACAGTCGCGAGGTCTCCAGCACGTTGGCCTTGTCCACCGAGGTCAGGCGGCCGCGGCGCGCGCGGGCCAGCTCGCAGGCACGACGGACGACGCGTTCGATCTCGCCGACGCTGTATTCGCACAGGTCGCTGGCGCGATCGTCGCTGCGCTCGCGGCGGCCGAAATAGACGCCGCCGGTCAGCTCGCGCACCACCACCAGGTCGACGCCGTTGAGAAGGTGCGGCTTGATCGGCGAGGCGCCGAACGCGGCGGGATGCGGTGCCACCGGGCGCAGGTTGGCGAACAGGCCCAGCGCGGCGCGGATCGCCAGAAGGCCCTGCTCGGGTCGCACGGGCGCCCGTGGATCGGACCATTTAGGCCCGCCCACGGCGCCCAGCAGGACCGCGTCGGCACGGCGGGCGGCCTCCAGGGTGGCAGCCGGCAGGGCCTCGCCGGTGGCGTCGATCGCGGCGCCTCCGATGAGGTGTTCGCTGAAACGGAAGCCATGGCCGTAGCGCTTGCCGACCGCGAGCAGGACCTGCACGGCGGCGGCGGTCACTTCGGGACCGATGCCGTCCCCGGGCAGGACGACGATGTCAGCGTGCATGGGCGTGGCCCTCATGTTGCATTGCCTCGTAACGTTGGATGGCGGGCGCCTGGCGGAGCAGGTAGCCGAGCTGGTCGACGCCCTCCAGCAGGCAGGTGCGGGCGAACGCGTCCAGCGGGAACTCGACCTGGCTGCCGCCGGGCAGGGTGACCAGGCGGCGCGCCACGTCGATGTGCAGTTCGATCCCCGGGTGGTCGAGCAGCTCGTCGACCACCGCTTCGTCCAGTACCACCGGCAGCAGGCCGTTCTTGAGCGCGTTGCTGCGGAAGATGTCGGCGATCTCCGCGCTGATCACCGCGCGCAGGCCCAGGTCGACGAGCGCCCAGGGCGCGTGCTCGCGCGAGGAGCCGCAGCCGAAGTTGCGGCCTGCGACCAGGATCGAGGCGCCGGCATTCTCCGGGCGGTTGAAGGGGAAGTCCGGGTCCGGCGAGCCGTCCCCGCGCTGTCGCCAGTCCTGGAAGGCATGCTGGCCCAGGCCCTGCCGCTCGGTCGTGGTCAGGAAGCGCGCGGGGATGATCTGGTCGGTGTCGATGTTGCGTTCACGCAACACGACGGTGCGCGAACGCAGTTCGGTGAAGGGACGCATCAGACGGTCTCCAGTTCGCGGGCGGGTGCAGTGGTTGGGGACAGGAAGGCGCGCGGGTCGATGATCTCGCCCGCGACCGCGCACGCCGCCGCGGTCAGCGGGGAGGCGAGCACGGTGCGCGCGCCCTTGCCCTGGCGCCCTTCGAAGTTGCGGTTGCTGGTCGACACCGCGAGCTGGCCGGGCCCGACCATGTCGCCGTTCATGGCGATGCACATCGAGCAGCCCGGCTCGCGCCACTCCGCGCCCGACGCGCGCACGATGGCGTCGATGCCTTCGGCCTCGGCCTCGCGCTTGACCTGTTCCGAACCGGGCACCACGAGCATGCGCACACGCGGATGGACCCGGCGGCCGTCGAGCACCCGTGCCGCGTCGCGCAGGTCCGACAGTCGCGAGTTGGTGCAACTGCCGATGAAGACGACGTCGACCGGCCGCCCGGCCAGTGCGGCGTCGGCGTCCCAGCCCATGTAATCGCGCGCCTTCGCGTCGTCGCTGCCGCGGGTGTCGGGCAGCCGCGCCGAGACTGCGGCGACCTGGCCGGGATGGGTGCCCCAGGTGATCGTCGGGAGGATGTCGGCGGCGTCGACGTGCACCTCGCGGTCGAAGCGCGCGCCCTCGTCGCTGCCGAGATTGCGCCAAGCTGCCACGGCCTCGTCGAAGGCGGCGCCGCGCGGCGCGCGCGGCGCGTGGCGCAGGTAGTCGAAGGTCGTTTCGTCGGGGGCGACGAGCCCGGCGCGCGCCCCGGCCTCGATGGACATGTTGCAGACCGTCATGCGCTCGTCCATCGACAAGGCGCGGATGGTGCTGCCGCGGTACTCGATCACGTGGCCGGTGCCGCCGTTGACGCCGATCACCCCGATCACGTGCAGGATCAGGTCCTTGGCGGTGACGCCCGGGCGAAGCGTGCCCTCGACGTTGATCGCCAGGGTGCGCGGCTTGCGTTGGAGCAGGCATTGCGTGGCCAGCACGTGGCCGACCTCGCTGGTGCCGATGCCGAAGGCCAGCGCGCCGAAGGCGCCGTGGGTGGCGGTGTGGCTGTCGCCGCACACGATGGTCATGCCGGGGCGCGTCAGGCCCAGCTCGGGGCCGATCACGTGGACGATGCCGCGCGCGGGGCTGTCCATGTCGAACAGCTCGATGCCGTGCCGCGCGCAGTTCCCGCGCAGGCGCTCGACCTGGGCCCGCGCCTGCTCGGAGGCGTAGGGAAGCGCGCCGTCGGCACCGGCCGGCAAGGTCGGCGTGGAGTGGTCCATCGTGCCCTTGGTGAGGTCGGGCCGGCGCGGCGAAAGCGCGCGCGACTCGAGCTCCGAGAAGGCCTGTGGCGAGGTCACTTCATGGATCAGGTGCAGGTCGATGTAGAGCACGGCGGGTGCCGCCTCGGTTTCTGGGCTGACGAGGTGCGCGTCCCAGAGCTTGTCGAACAGGGTGCGGGGAGCTTGTACGGTCATGTCGGGGTGTCCGGCGGCTGGCGTCCCGGCGCGCTGCGCCGGAAGTACGTAGAGGGGAGGTTGGGGATATCAGGCGATCGCGGCGTGCCGGTGGACGGCGGGGGCGCGCGCCCGCGACTGCCGGTTGGCGATGTCGAGCCAGGCGTGCGCGCTGGCTTCCAGGATGTCGGTACTTGTCCCGGAGCCGGTGACCTCGACGCCGTCCACGCGCGCGATCACCTGGGCCTGGCCCTGGGCATCGTCGCCGGTGGTGACGCTGGAGACCTGGTAGCTGTCCACGTCGAGTTCGATGCCGGTCGCGCGCGCGAGCGCGGCGAACAGGGCGTGCACCGGGCCGTCGCCGACCGCGGCCTCGCTGACCGTCTCGCCGTCGGCGCCATGCAACTGCACGCTGGCGGTGGGCATGGTGTCGGCTTCGCCGCCCGCGCCGGTGCTCACGTGCAGGCGCGACAGCCGCCAGCCGCGGTGGGCCACCGCGTCGCTGCCCAGGACCAGCGCTTCCAGGTCCGCGTCGAAGACTTCGCGCTTCTTTTCGGCCAGCGTCTTGAAGGCGGCGAAGGTACGGTTCAACGCGGCCTCCTCCAGCTGGAAGCCCAGGGCCTGCAGGCGGTCGGCAAGGGCGGCGCGTCCACTGTGCCGGCCCATCACCATCTGCGACTGCGACCAGCCCACGTCCTCGGGGCGCATGATCTCGTAGGTGCCGCGGTGCTTGAGCATGCCGTGCTGGTGGATGCCCGACTCGTGCGCGAAGGCGTTCTGGCCGACCACGGCCTTGTTGCGCTGCACGGCCATGCCGGTGATGCGCGAGAGCAGTCGCGAGGTCGGTACCAGGCGGCGGCTGTCGATGCGGGTGTGCGCGCCGTAGTAGTGGCTGCGCACGCGCAGGGCCATTACCAGTTCCTCCAGCGCGCAGTTGCCCGCGCGCTCGCCGATGCCGTTGATCGTGCATTCGACCTGCCGCGCGCCGCCCTCGATCGCCGCCAGCGAGTTCGCCACCGCCAGGCCCAGGTCGTTGTGGCAGTGCGCGCTGAACACCGCCCTGTCCGCGTCGCGTACGTTCGCGCGCAGGTACTCGAACAGCGCACGGATCTCGCTGGGCGTGGTGTAGCCGACGGTATCGGGGATGTTGAGCGTGGTCGCGCCGGCCGCGATGGCTGCGCTGCAGATCTCGGCCAGGAACTCCGGTTCCGTCCTCAACGCGTCCTCGGCGGAGAACTCCACGTCGTCCACCAGGCGGCGCGCGCGCGACACGCCCATGACCGCGCGTTCGACCACCTGCTCGCGACTGAGGCCGAGCTTGTGCTCGCGGTGCAGCGGGCTGGTGGAGATGAACACGTGGATGCGCGGATGGGCGGCGCCTTCCAGGGCGGCGGCGCAGGCATCGATGTCGCCCTCGTGGCAGCGTGCCAGCGTCGCAACGGTGCTGCCGCGCACTTCGCGCGCGATCGCACGCACCGCGTCGCGGTCGGCGTCGGAACTGGCGGGGAAGCCGGCCTCGAGTGCATCGACGCCAAGCTCCGCGAGCGCATGGGCGAAACGGAGCTTCTGCGCGGCGGTCATGCTGCAGCCGGGCGATTGCTCGCCATCGCGCAGGCTGGTGTCGAAGATGCGGACTCGGGCGGCGGGGTCGTTCATGCGAAGACTTCCTCGTCAGGGTGGCGTGCGCGCGGGACGCGGATGGGCGGCGTGGCGGCCATGGGCGGTCGGGGTCGGGTGGGCAGGGTGGGAATGGCGGGCTCCTGGCTGGCGATCGCCGGCACGGGCTCGCGGGTGCGGCGACGTGGTCGGCGCGGCGCGCGCGGACGCACTTCCGACAGCAGCGTGGCCAGCACGCCGGCATCGAGGTTGCCGCCGGAGACCACTGCGCACTTGCGCTTGCCGGCGACGCGACGGCCGGCGGCGAGGGCGAGGGCGCCGGCGCCCTCGGCGATCACGTGTTCTTCCAATGCCAGGCGCACCAGGGTCTCGCGCAGCTCGGCCTCGCGCACGATGACCACGTCGTCGAGCAGCTCGGCGAGCAGGCGCCGGGTCAGCAGGCCCGGCGCCTTGACGCGGACGCCGTCGGCCAGGCTGGCCGCGGGTTCCAGTTCGCGGGCGTCGCCCTTCAGGGCGCGCGCCATTGCGTCGATGCCCTCGACCTGGGCACCGACGATGCGCACGCCCTGCGACTTCAGCGCCAGCGCGACGCCGGCCGCCAGGCCGCCGCCGCCGATCGGCACGAGGACCATGTCCGGCGCCAGTGCGGCCAGTTCCAGGCCGACGGTGCCCTGGCCGGCGATCACGTCGGGGTCGTCGAAGGCCGAGAGCAGCCGGTAGTCGTTCTGCGCAGCCAGCTCGATGGCGAAGGCCTTGGCCTCGTCGTAGCTGTCGCCATGCAGGCGCACGGTGGCGCCCCAGTGGGCGACGCCGGCGACCTTGGTCTCGGGTGCCCCACGCGGCATCACGGTGATGGCCTGCATGCCCAGGCGATAGGCCGCCCAGGCCAGGCCCTGCGCGTGGTTGCCCGCCGACGCGGCGATGACGGTGCGTGCATCGCCGCGTTCGCGCGCGGCGAGCAGCGCGTTGAGCGCGCCGCGGACCTTGTAGGAACCGGTGCGCTGCAGGTTCTCGAGCTTGAGCCAGCAGCCGAAGCGCTCGGCATGGTGCACCGGGGTCGCCGGCAGGTAGCGGCGCAGGCGCGCCTGCGCGGCCAGCACGTCGGCGACGCCGACCGCGGCCGCCGGTGCGGCTTCGGACGGGCGCCGGTACGGGCCGGCTACGGCTACGTCGCCATCCATGTCAGACCACCGTCAGCCAGCGGGCGTGGCGGGGCTCGGCCCCGCGCACGATGCGGGCATACAAGGCCTGGAATTCGCGCGTGAGCGGGTTGTCCCCGAACACCGTGTCGTCCAGCGATGCGATCGGCGCGACCTCGGCGGCGGTGCCGCACACGAACACCTCGTCGGCCTGCCTGAGCTCCTCCAGCGTCACCGGCCGCGAGTGCGCGCCGGTGAGCTCGACCAGGGTGGCGCGGGTGATGCCGTCCAGCGCGTCGGGATGGCTCGCGGCGGTGATGCTGCCGTTGCGCACCATGAAGACGTTCGCGCCCGTGCATTCGACGACGAAGCCCTCGGCGTCGACGAACAGCGCCTCGTCGAAGCCGCGCTGCTTGGCTTCGCGCTTGGCCAGGACCGAATTGACGTAGCCGCCGCACAGCTTCAGCGGGGGCAGCGAGGTGGCGGGGTTGCGGCGCCAGCCCGACACGCCCAGGCGCGCGGCCTTGCCGGCCAGGTGCACCTGTGTGGCCATGGTCGCGACCATGTAGTGCTGGGTGAGCGGCGAGACGTCCAGGCCGATGGTGCCGCTGCCCAGCCAGGCCAGCGGACGGATGTAGGCATCGGCGTGGCGGTTGGCGCGCAGCGTCTCCAGCACGGCCTCGCTGGCGCGCTCGACGTCGAAGTCGATCCCCAGCAGCTCGGCGCCCTTGCGCATGCGCTCCATGTGCTCGGGCAGGCGGAACACCGCGGCCCCGCCGTCGGCGGTCGCATAGCTGCGGATACCCTCGAACACGCCGCTGCCGTAGTGCATGGCATGGGTGGTCAACGGTGCCTGCGGCGAGTCGATCGCCACCAGGCGCCCGTCGAACCACACCCGCGGCGAATCGGTCGCCGCATCGTTGGCGGCCTCGCGCGGCGGCTCGGCCACGGCGGTCGCGTCGTTCAGCTGCACGGCGACACCTCCACGGCCAGGCAGTCGTGCAGCTTGGCCAGCTGCGTCTGCAGGCTGGCGTCGGCACGGTCGCTCTCGACCATCAGGCGCAGATGCCAGCGGTCGCCGTCGGATTGCGCTTCGCCGTCCACGGCGAGCGGGCGGAAGCCCCGGCGTTCGGCGGTGCCAAGCACGCGCGCGAGCGCGCCCTCGGCCTGTCGCAGGGTCAGATCAAGCTGGTAGCGCATGGGGCGTCTCCGGAGTGGGGGCGAGGGCGGTGGGCCCGGTTTCGACGGGGGCGCCGTCGAGCATCTGGGCGTTGTTGTGGTTGGGCGGCACCAGCGGCCAGACGTTCGCCTGCTGGTCGATCGCGACGTGCAACAGGGCCGGGCCGGGCACGGCCATCAGTGCTTGCAGCGCGCCTTCCACCTCGTCGGCGCGGTCGACGTGGAGGGCGGCGATGCCGAATGCCGCGGCCAGGGCGCCGAAGTCCGGGTTGTCGGACAGGTCGATCTCCGAATAGCGCTTCTCGAAGAACAGCTCCTGCCACTGGCGCACCATGCCCAGGGCCTGGTTGTCGAGCAGCACGATCTTCACCGGCAGCCGGTAGCGCGCGGCCGTGGCCAGCTCCTGCACGTTCATCAGGAACGAACCGTCGCCGCTGACGCAGACCACGCGCGCACCGGGATCCTGCATCTGCGCGCCCAGCGCGGCCGGCAGGCCGAAGCCCATCGCGCCCAGCGCACCGCTGGTCAGGTGCTGGCGCGGATGCTGGAAACGCCAGTGCTGGGCGACCCACATCTGGTGCTGGCCGACGTCGCAGGCGACGACGGCGTCGGGCGCGATCTCGGACAGGCGCTTGAGCAGCGCCGGAGCGTAGACCGTGTCGCCCGGGGCGTCGTAGCGCGCGGCATGCTGGCGCGCGCGGGCCTGGCAGGTGTCGCGCCATTCGCGCCGTGCGCGCGCATGCCGGCCGTGCACATGCGCGGCGGCGGGCAGGGTCAGGGCTTTCAGCGCGGTGCAGATGTCGCCGTTGACGCCGGCGTCGGCATGGCGCAACTTGCCGATCTCGCAGGCATCCGGGTCCATGTGGACCACCCGGGCACGCGGCGCGAACTCGGCCAGCTTGCCGGTCGCACGGTCGTCGAAGCGGGCACCCACCACGATCAGCAGGTCGCACTCCTGTACGGCCAGGTTGGCGGCCTGGCTGCCGTGCATGCCCAGCATGCCCAGGTTGAGCGCGTGGCCGGCGGGCAGGGCGCCCAGGCCCTTGAGGGTCAGCACGGTGGGGATCTGGGTCGCATTGACGAAGTCGCGGAACACCTCCACGGCATGCCCCAGCGCGATGCCGCCGCCGCCGTACACGACCGGCTGCCGCGCCTGCGACATCAACGCCAGGGCCTCGTGCAGCGAGGCGTCGGCCGGTGCCGGCACGTCGTCGATGGCCAGCGGCGCATGCGGCGCCAGGCGGTCGGCATCGGCCACCTGCACGTCCTTGGGGAAATCGATGAGGACCGGCCCCGGCCGACCCGAGCGTGCGATGCGGAAGGCCTCGGCGACGACACCGGGCAGGTCCTCGACGCGACGCACGATGAAGCTGTGCTTCACGATCGACATCGTCATGCTGAAGACATCGAGCTCCTGGAAGGCATCCGTGCCCATCAGGCCGGTGGCGACCTGGCCGGTGATGACCACCATCGGCACCGAGTCGAGCATCGCGTCGGCGATGCCGGTGACCAGGTTCGAGGCGCCCGGGCCGGACGTCGCCACGCATACACCGACGCGCCCGCTGGCTCGCGCATAACCGTTCGCGGCGAAGGCCGCGCCCTGCTCGTGGCGGACCAGGACATGCTTCAGGTCCGAGCCGTGCAGGGCATCGTAGAACGGCATGATCGCGCCGCCCGGGTAGCCGAACAGCGTGTCGACGCCCTCGGCGACCAGGGCCTGCACGAGCCAGCGGGCGCCGTTCATGCGGCGGCCTCTTCCGGTTGCGGGGCCTCGGCCGCGGCGGCGGGTGCGGCCTGCGGCGCGGTCGACAGCCACTTCATGTTGGCGCGCAGCTTCCGGCCCACCGCTTCGATCGGATGGTCCAGGTCGGCCTGCTTGAGCGCCTTGTACCGGGTGTTGCCCGCCGCGTACTCGGCGATCCATTGGCGGGCGAAGGTACCGTCCTGGATCTCCGCCAGCACCTTCTTCATCTGCGCCTTGGCGTTCTCGTCCACGACGTAGGGACCGCGCGTCAGCGCCCCGTACTGCGCGGTCTCGCTGATGAACTCGTGCATGCGCGTCACCCCGCCCTCGTAGAACAGGTCGACGATCAGCTTCAGCTCGTGCAGGCACTCGTAGTAGGCGACCTCGGGCTGGTAGCCGGCTTCGACCAGGGTTTCCCAGCCGGCCTGCACGAGCTTGGTGGCGCCGCCGCACAGCACGGCCTGCTCGCCGAACAGGTCGGTCTCGGTCTCTTCCTTGAACGTGGTCTTGATGGCGTTCTGGCGGGCGCCGCCGATGCCGGCGCAATAGGCCAGCGCCAGCGCTTCGGCCCCGCCGCTGCGGTCCTGGTAGACCGCGTAGACGGACGGCACGCCGCGGCCGATCTCGTATTCGCGGCGAACCAGGGCGCCGGGGCCCTTGGGCGCCACGAGCACCACGTCCAGGTCCTCGCGCGGATTGATCTGCTGGTAGTGGACGTTGAACCCATGCGCGAACAGCAGGCAGGCGCCGGGCGCGATGTTGGGTTCGATGACCTCGCCGTAGAGCTGCGCCTGGACCATGTCGGGGGTCAGCACCGCGACCAGTTCGGCGCCCTTGACGGCCTCGGCCGGCGTGGTGACGGTGAAGCCGTCGGCCCGGGCCTTGATCCCGGTCGGGCCGCCGGGCCGCAGGCCGATGGTGACGTCGAAGCCGGAGTCGCGCAGGTTGAGCGCATGCGCGCGCCCCTGGCTGCCGTAGCCGACGATGGCGATGCGGGGTTTCGGGCCGGTCTGGCTGGGTGAACTCATTGCGGTGTCCTTGTGGATGTCGGTGGGAGTGCGTGGAACGGAAGGGGCCGCCGGGGCGGGTGGTCGGGAACGGGGTTTCAGGCGGGCGCGGGTTCGCGCTCGCGCGCGGTTTCGATGAGGGCCGAAGGAATGGCGCGCGCGTCGTCCAGCGGGCCGGGCGCGGTGACCGCGCCCTTCGACGCGGAGCGGACCAGGCGTGCGTACTTGGCCAACGCGCCGGTGCGCACGCGCGGCGAGAACGCGGCGGGGCTGCGCGTGGCGAGGTCGGCATCGACGTCGATGCGGCGCGTGCCGACGTCGATGCGCACGCGGTCGCCGTCGCGCAGGCGCGCGATCGGACCGCCGTGCGCCGCTTCCGGTGCGATGTGGCCAACCATGAAGCCGTGGGTGGCGCCACTGAAGCGGCCGTCGGTGATCAGCGCGACGTCGTTGCCCAGGCCCTGGCCGACGAGCGCGGCGGTCACCGCCAGCATCTCGCGCATGCCCGGGCCGCCGGTCGGACCTTCGAAGCGGATCACCACGACGTCGCCGGCCTGCACCTTGCGCGCCTGCACCGCGGCGAACGCGGCCTCCTCGGAGTCGAACACGCGCGCCGGGCCCTCGAAGTGGTCGCGCCCGTGGCCGGCCAGCTTGACGATGCAGCCTTCCGGGGCAAGGTCGCCATAGAGGATCGAATAGCCGCCGCGCGGCTTCAGCGGCGAGGCGATCGGACGCACCACGTCCTGGTGCGCCGGCGCGGACACGGCGTCGAGCTCGGCGAAAAAGGACCGCCCGGTCACCGTGGGCACGTCCTCGATCAGGCCGGCGACGCGCAACTCGCGCGCCACCAGGGCGCAGCCGCCCTGTTCGAACATCTCCGCCGCGGTATAGCGGCCGCCCGGCTTGAGATCGGCGATGACCGGTGTCGACGCCGCGGCCTCGAACTCCTCCAGGTCGAAGGCGACCCCGGCTTCGTGGGCGATCGCCAGCAGGTGCAGCGCGGCGTTGGTGGAACCGGCGGTGGCCGACACCGCACGCGCGGCGTTGCGCAGCGCGGCGGGAGAGAGAAGGGCGCGCGGTGTCGGCCCGCCATTGCGCAACTGCTGCATGACCAGCGCGCCGCAGGCTTTCGCCGCGCCGGGCTTGTCCGCGTGGATCGCCGGGATGTCGTTGAGCTGCAGCGGCGACAAACCCAGGAAAGTGAGCACCATCGCCATGGTGTTGGCGGTGAACTGGCCGCCGCAGGCGCCGGCACCGGGGCAGGCATGCGACTCGACGCGGTGCAGCTCGTCGTCGTCGATGCGTCCTGCCGCGTGCGCGCCGACCGCCTCGAACACGTCCTGCACGGTCAGCGGGGTGTCCTTGCCGTCCTTCGACGGACAACTGCCGGGCATGATCGTGCCGCCGTAAAGGATCACCGTCGGCACGTCCAGCCGGGCCGCCGCCATCGCCGCGGCGGGGATGGTCTTGTCGCAGCCGACCAGCAGCACCATCGCATCCAGGCTGTGGCCGGTGATCGCCAGTTCGATCGAGTCGGCGATCGTCTCGCGCGATGCCAGCGAGGCGCGCATGCCGTCGGTGCCCATCGCGATGCCGTCGGTGATGGCGATGGTATTGAACTCCACCGCGGTGCCACCGGCGCCTTCCACGCCCTCGCGCACGTGGCCGGCGAGCTCGCGCAGGGTCAGGTTGCACGGCGAGACGTCGGTCCAGGTGTGGACGACGCCGACGAACGGCTTGGCGATGGCGGCGTCGTCGCGCCCGGTGGCGCGGAGCATGGCGCGTGCCGGCGCGTGCGCGGGACCTTGCTTGATGGCGTTGCTTCTCACGTGTCGGACTTCCTGGGTGTCGTGTTCGAGTGGATTTCGGAGCCTGGAAAACGAAAAACCCCGCGCCATTACTGGCGCGGGGTCTTGGTGTTTCGACCTGGGTTTGCTTGTTACCTACGCAACCCCGTACCCCGCGCTGAGTGGCCCGGTAATAAGTACGAGTACGAGAATGAGCGCCGCCGATGCGGTCGCCAGGATCACGGGAAGCGCGTCACGCAGCGCCTCGGCCGGGCCGTCGGCCCGGGCGGTCATCGTCTGCGAAGGGTTGCTGCGCTGCGTCATGGCTTGGAGATAAACACGGTCGATTCGAGGGTGTCAACAGTTTCTTGTGAAATGGCCCGGCCGGATGACGAACGGTCGCCGCGTGGCGGGCGTTGTCATTGCAGGACTTCGACCAAGGTCTCATACGAGGCCGTCAGGCGGCTCGCATGCGCGGGTTGCGACAGCGACGCGGCGAGCGCAGGCGGCACCTCGACCGGGTGCCCGACGAGCGGCTCGACGATCGAGTCGAACTTCGCCGGGTGCGCGGTCGCGACCACCGCCCATGGGCGCACGTCTCCGCTCGCGCGCAAAACATCGAGCACGTGCAGGCCGGTCGCGGTATGCGGGCAGGGCACGATGCCGTGCCGCGACGGCGCCTCGCGGATGACGTCGCGGATGGTGGCATCGGCGACGGCCGAGGCGCGGGTCGATGCACGCAGGGCCTCGTCGCTGTCGTGCCAGTAGCGCAGGCGCTCGAAGTTGCTGGGCGCGCCGACGTCCATGGCGTTGGCCAGCGTCGCGCGGGTGGCCTGCGCGGCGTAGTCGGCGCCGGCGAAGAAGCGCGGCAGGGTGTCGTTGGCATTGGTCGCCAGGCGCACCTCGCCGATCGGCAGGCCCATGCGTCGCGCGAGGATCGCCGCGCAGGCGTTGCCGAGGTTGCCGGTCGGCACGATGAAGTTCAGCGCCTCGCCATGCCGCGCATGGAACGCCAGTGCGGCGTGCGCGTAGTAGGCCGTCTGTGGCAACAGCCGGCCGAGGCTGATGCTGTTGGCCGAGCCCAGTGGAATGCGCTGGCGCAGACCGGTGTCGGCGAGCGCCTGCTTCACCAGCCGCTGGCAGTCGTCGAAGCTGCCCTCGATGCTGTAGGCGTGCACGTTGTCGCCCCAGCAGCCCAGCCCGTGCGCCTGGCGCGGGGAGACGCGGCCCTCCGGATAGAGGATCGCGACGCGGAAGCCGGGCCGCCGGTGGAAGGCGGCGGCCACGGCGGCACCGGTGTCGCCGGAGGTCGCGACCAGGATCGTGGTGTCGGGCGCGTCCGGCGCGCGCAGGCGCGACAGCGCTTCGGCCAAGAAGCGCGCGGCATAGTCCTTGAAGGCCGCGGTGGGGCCGTGGAACAGCTCGAGCAGATGGTCGCCGTTGCCCTCCAGGGCGCGCAGCGGCGACGGGAATGCATAGGCCGTCGTGCACATCGCATCTAGGTCGCCCGCGAGGGCGGAACCCTCGAAGAAGGGCGCCAGCACCGCCGCTGCGGTGTCGGCAAGGCTGGCGTGGGGGCCGTCGAGGGCGAGGGCCGGCACCCGGGCCGGTACGTAGAGGCCGCCGTCGGGGGCCAGGCCGGCGACGAGCGCGGTGTCGATGTCGGTGGGCGGCGTCTGGCCGCGGGTGCTGGTGAAATCCATGGCGATCGTCAGTCCGCCCGCGGACGGGCGGCGTCGGTTTCCTGTGCAAGAAGGGGCGGTCAGCCCCGGTCGGTGGCGATCACGTCGGCGCGTGGGCCGGCGACGGGGCTCACGTAGGCATGGGCCGCGAAACCCGCGTCGACGAAGGCGTCGCGCATGGCCGGGGCGGCGGCTTCGGCGGCCACGCGCGACTCGAACCAGGCGAAGGTGCTGGGCCCGGCGCCTGAGATGCTGGCCCCGATCGCGCCGCCGGCGAGCGCTGCGCGCCGGGCCTCGGCGAAGCCGGGGATCAGCGGTGCGCGGCGCGGCTCGACGAGCAGGTCGCGTAGGCCTTCGCGCAGCATCCCGACGTCCGACCGCTGCAGACCGGTCAGGAACAGGGCGAGGTGCGCGCTCTGGCGCACCACGATGTCGAGTGGGTACGGCTCGGCGAGCACGGCGCGGGCGCGGCGGGTTTCCAGCACCTGGGCCGGATGCACGACCACCGCGTGCAGGCCCTCGGGCACCGGCAACGCGATCATGCGGTCGTGGGTTGCCATGACGATGCCGCCTAGCAGCATCGGGGCGACGTTGTCGCCATGCCGGCTGCCGCTGGAGACGGACTCGCCATCGAGCGCGTGCGCGTAGAGGGCATCGCGCGTGAGCGGGACGTCGAGCAGTGCGTTGGCCGCGACCAGGGCGGCGACGCAGGACGCGGCCGAGCCGCCCAGCCCCGAGCCGAGCGCGATGCCCTTCTCGAGCGAGAGCTCGAAGCCGTGGGCCAGGCCGAGCGCCTCGCGCAGCGACAGCAGCGCCTGGCCGGCGGTGTTGCGTGCGGCCTCCAGCGGCAGTTCGCCGACCCCGGGGACGTCGCCGCTGATCGCGCGGATGCGTACCTCCGGGGCGTCGATGCGCCGCACCGTCGCGATGTCGCGCGGGCCGTCGATGGTGTGGCCCAGCAGGTCGAAACCGACGCCGATGTTGCCGACGCTGGCGGGCGCGAAGGCGCGCGCCTGCACGATCTGCTGGGGTGGGGCGTCGTCCTGCACGCGGGCATCTCCTGGGGTGGCGGATGGGGCCTGGGCGAGCATCGTATCGCTCATGCGCGCGCCCCGAGCGTCTGCGCGATCGCCAGGATGTCGCCGAACACGCCGGCCGCGGTGACCTCGGGCCCGGCGCCGGGCCCCTGTACCACCAACGGATTGTCGGGGTAACGGGCGGTGCGGAACTGGATGAGGTTGTCGGTCAACTGGCCATGCAGGCTCGCGTGGGACGGATCGGGCACGGTGAGGGCGACGCTGGCGCGCCCTTCCCGATCGAGCCGGGCGAGGTAGCGCAGCTGGCCGCCGGCGGCGCGCGCGGCCTCCAGGCGCGCCTGCATGGGAGGATCGAGTTCGGCGATGCGCTCGAGGAATTCCGCCAGGTCGACCGCGCGCAGTGGTGCGGGCACCAGGTTCTCCACCGAGACATCGTCCAGCGACAGCTCGCGCCCGGCTTCGCGCGCGAGGATCACCAGCTTGCGCGCCACGTCGGTACCGGAGAGGTCGTCGCGCGGATCGGGCTCGGTGAAACCCTTCGCGCGCGCCTCCAGGACCAGTTGGGAGAAGGGCGTTTGGCCGTCGAACTTGTTGAACAGCCACGCCAGCGTGCCCGAGAAGACGCCTTCGATGCCGTGCAGCGCGTCGCCGGTGTCGAGCAGGTTGCGCAGCGTCTGTACGACCGGCAGGCCGGCGCCGACGGTGGCCTCGTAACGGAACCGGCCGCCGTGGCGACTGGCCGCGCGTATGGCCTGGAAGCGGCGCCAGTCGCCGCTGCCGGCATGCTTGTTCGGCGTGACCACGTGGATGCCGGCAGCGAGCCAGTCGGCGTAGCGATCGGCGACGGCGTCGCTGCCGCTGCAGTCGACGATCATCGCGTGCGGCAGGTGCTCGGCACGCACGTGCGCGGCGAAGCGGTCCAGGTCCAGTGCCTCGGCGTCCGCCAGCGCATCCACCGCCGTCGCCGCGTCGAGCGCCTTGTCGTGCAGGTGCATGGCGCGGCTGTTGGCGACCGCCCGCAGTCGCAGGTCCAGGCCATGCCCCGGCGCGGCGTCGGCCAAGAAGCGCGGCGCGGCCCCGGCCAGCTGCTCGAGCAGCGCGCGCCCCACGTTGCCCGGTCCGATCAGGCCGATCGAGAGCGTTTGTGGCGACAGCCAGAACGCTGCGTGCGCGGCGCGCAGGCCGCGCTGCGCATCCGCGGCGGCGACCGCGACGGAGATGTTGCGCTCGCCCGCGCCCTGGGCGATCGCACGCACGTTCACCCGTGCCTGGGCCAGGCCGCCGAGCAGGCGCGCGGCCACGCCCGGCACGCCGACCATGCCGTCGCCGACCACGGCGAGCACGCAGATGTCGGGCGTCATCGCGATGCCCTGCGCCTGGCCGTCGCCGATCGCTTCGGCGAAGGCGGCCTCGACCGCGTCGCGCGCGGCGTCGGCCTGGACCTGGTTGACCACGCAGCAGATGGAGTGTTCGGACGAACCCTGCGAGATCATGATCACCGAGACGCCGGCCTGGCGGAGCGCGGAGAACATGCGCTCGGCCGTGCCGGGCACGCCGATCAGGCCGGCGCCGGACAGCTCGAGCACGGCCAGGCCCTCGACCAGGCTGACGCCCTTGACCGGGGTGCCGCGCGACTGCCCGCGTTCGCCCGGCGTGGCGCTGATCAGGGTGCCAGGCGCCTGCGGGTTGCGTGAGTTGCGGATCCGCACGGGCAGCTCGTGGCTGATCGCCGGGGCCATCGTCTGCGGATGCAGGACCTTGGCGCCGAAGTAGGCCAGCTCGCAGGCCTCGGCATAGGACAGCATCGGCAGGCAGACCGCATCCGGGACGAGGCGCGGGTCGGCCGAGAGCACGCCGTCCACGTCGGTCCAGATGGTCAGGGCGTCGGCCTCGAAGAGCACCGAGAAGATCGCCGCGGAATGGTCGCTGCCGTTGCGTCCCAGGGTCGTCGGCTGGCCGTTGGCCGAACGCGCTACGAAACCGGTGACGACCACGTCATGGCCCGGGTGGTGCGTGCGCCATCTGCGCAGCAGGGCGCGCGAGGCCTCCCAGTCGACCGCGACGCCGAGCTCGCCGGGGTGGACGACGAGCACCTCGCGCGCGTCCAGGCGCGACCAGCCGGCGGCCTCGCCCCCGAGTGCTGCCTGCAGCAGGCGAGACGACAGCACTTCGCCCATGCCGTGCACCCAGGCGGCGTGGTCGGGCTCCACGCCACAGCGCGGGCGGATGTCGACCAGGCGGGCATGCAGGGCGTCGAAGTCGGCGGCCAGGGCCGCCTCGGGCGCGGCGCCACCGAGGAGTTCGCGCGCGGTGTCGAGATGGCGTGCGCGCAACGCGGACCAGTCCGGCATCCAGTCCTCGCCCCGCGCCGCGAGGTCGGCCAGGCCGATCAGCGCGTCGGTGACCCCGTGCATGGCCGAGACCACGACCACGCGCGAGGGGGCGCCGTCGTCGACCAGGGCCGCGGCCGCGCGGATGCGGCCGGCATCGGCCAGGCTGCTGCCGCCGAACTTGTGGGCCTGGCACTGCACGTGCTGGCGGAGCGGGGGCGCGTCGGCGACGCGCGTCGGCGACGGGGCATCGCCCGGGGCGGCGTCCTGGCGTTTGTTCGATGCGGGGTGTGGCATGGGCGGGCTTCCTTGTGGAGCCCCGCCTTCGAACCCGGTGCCTGGCATCCGCACCCGGTTCGGGGGCGGAGCGGCGTGGGTGGCTTACTTCACGCGCGATCACACCCCGGCTGTCGGGTGCCGGTGGTGGTAATGGTGGTGGTAATCGCGATGGAGGTGAGGATCGACGCCAGGCCGCGCGATGCCGCGCGCACGACCGCGACGCCGCCGCGGGGCGTGCGCTGGATCGTGGACGGGAGCGTGTTGCGTTGCGTCATGCGGCCGAGAAAAGCACGGCCGCCAAGGGCATGTCAACCGTTTCGTCCGCAACCGCCGCCGGACCCGGCGACGGTACGGTGGCGCATGCGCTCAGCCGGTGCGCTTGAGGCCGCGCTTGCGCTTGTCGATGGGCTTGTCGACCGGCTTGTCCGCGTTGGCCGCGCCGCGCGCGCGCGCCGACAGCCTGGGCGCCGGCGGCGGCGCCGCGGCCTCGTCGCCGTGCAGGGTCATCAGCGATTCCAGCAGCTGTTCGTCGTGGCTCGAGCAGATGCCCAGCAGCAGGGCCTCCGCGCAGCCTTCGGCGACGGTATAGGCATGGCCCATGTTGGAGTCGATGTAGACGCCTTCGCCGGCCGTCAGCACGACCGGATCGTAGAACTGCGTGTGTACCTCGATCGCGCCCTCGAGCACGTGCACGTATTCCTCGCCGGAGTGGTTCACCAGCGCGCCGAACTCGTCGAGGTTCTTCGCCCGCACGCGCGTCAGCACCGGGATCATGCGCTTGCGGCGCAGTTCCGGGCACATGTAGTAGTAGTCGTAGTTGGGCGTGGTCACGCGCACCGCGTCTTCCATGCGGCCGATGCTGCGGCGCGCGGTGACGGGTGGGTCGGCGTCGGCATCCTGTTCGGCGAACAGCTCGGACATGCGCATGTCCAGGCGCTGGGCCAGTTGCTGGAGCTTGTCGTAGGTCAGGGTGAGGCGGTCGTGCTCCACCTTGGACAGCGTCGACAGCGGGATGCCGCAACGCTCGCTCATTTCCTTCAATGTCCAGTCGTTCCGGGCGCGCAGGGCCCGGAGCAGGCTGCCGATCGTCGGGTGGGGCGATGTCATCGAGGGGTCGCTTCCTGCAGGTGTCTGGGGGGTACCAGGTCGAAAGTCATGATCCACTTTTGTGATCGGCTTTGCCAGTCTGGGTTGACATTTTTCCAATCAGGATCACTATTGCCAAACAGGACGGAAATAGGGTTCGGGTTTCCGTCGGGATCCATGCCGCCGTGGCGGCCCATTCCAGGGGATAGACGATGTCGAAGCGTTCGACGGCCTTGCTGGCCTGCCTGCTCAGCGTGCTCGCCGCGCTCCCACCGGCCTTCGCGGCCGATCCGGTGGTCGGCCCGGCGGTGCCCGAGGTCGAACTCGATGCCCAGGTGCCGACCACGCCGGACGCCGTGCCGGTCGGCGAGGTGCCCGGCATCGAAGAGGGGCCGCTGACCCGGGCCGACGTCGAGGCCTGGCTTGATGGCTTCCTGCCCTACGCGATGCAGCGCGGCGGCATTCCCGGCGCCGTGGTGGTGGTGGTCAAGGATGGCGAACTGCTGGCCTCCAGGGGCTATGGCTACGCCGACGTCGAGGCGCGCACGCCCGTCGATCCGGCGAAGACGCTGTTCCGCCCCGGCTCGGTGTCCAAGCTGTTCACCTGGACGGCGGTGATGCAGCTGGTCGAGCAGGGCAAGCTCGACCTCGATGCCGATATCAACGGCTACCTCGACTTCGAGATCCCGGAGCGCAACGGAACGCCGATCACGCTTCGCAACGTGATGACCCACACCACCGGCATGGAGGAAGCGATCCGCGGCCTCATCATCGCCGACCCCGCGCAGTACGTGACGCTCGAGGAATACCTGAAGCACTGGGTGCCGACGCGGATCTTCGACGCGGGCAGCACGCCGGCGTACTCCAACTACGCGACCGCGCTCGCCGGTTACGTCGTCCAGCGGGTGTCCGGGCAACCCTTCGACGACTACGTCGAGCAGCACCTGTTCAAGCCGCTGGGAATGCAGCATTCCAGCTTCCGCCAGCCCCTGCCGGAGGCGTTGCGGCCGCTGATGTCCAAGGGCTACGCCTACGGCGAGGACGCGCCGAAGGAGTTCGAGTTCGTCACCCCGGGACCTGCCGGCAGCCTGTCGGCGACCGGCGAGGACATGGCGCGCTTCATGATCGCCCACCTCCAGGACGGTGCGGTCGGCGAAGCACGCATCCTCCGCGAGGACACCGCCAGGCAGATGCATGGCACCGCGCTGGACATGATCGCGCCGCTCAACCGCATGCTGCTGGGTTTCTACGAATACAACGTCAACGGCCGCCGGGTGGTCGCCCACGCGGGCGACACGCAGTGGTTCCACAGCGACATGCCGTTGTTCATCGACGATGGCGTCGGCCTGTTCGTGTCCTTCAACAGCGGCGGTCGCGAGGGCGCCGCCGGCAAGATCCGCGGCGCCCTGCACAAGGCCTTCGCCGCGCGCTACCTGCCGGGCAAGCCGCACGAGGGTGAGGTCGACGAGGCCACCGCGCGCGAGCATGCCGCGCAGATGGCCGGCCTCTACGACAGCAGCCGTCGCCCGGAAGACAACTTCCTGGCCATCCTCAATCTGGTCGGCCAGACCAAGGTCGTGGCGACCGAGGACGGCAGCATCTCGGTGCCCGCGCTGACGGGCCTCGACGGCCTGCCGGTGAAGTGGCGCGAGATCGCCCCGTATGTCTGGCGCGACGTGGACGGCAGCGACCGCCTGGCTGCCCAGGTGGTGGACGGCAAGGTCGTGCGCTGGAGCTTCGAGCCGGTGTCGCCGTTCATGGTGATGGAACCGGTGCCCGCGTGGCGCTCGGGCGCCTGGCTGCTGCCCCTCATCGTCGTGGGCCTGGCCGCGCTGGCGCTGACGGTGCTCGCCTGGCCGGTGTCGGCCCTGGTGCGCCGCCATTACGGCGTGCCGTACCGCCTCGGCGGCGAGGACGCCCGCGCCCACCGGATCATTCGCATCGCCTCGCTGGTCGTGCTGGTGACCGCGCTCGGCGTGCTCGGGACGATCGTGGCGATGTTCGGCAGCCTCGACATGCTGGGACCGTCCAACGACTGGCTGGTGCGCACCTTGCGGATCGTCTCGCTGCTGGTGTTCCCGCTGGGTGCCCTGGTCGCGGTCTGGAATGCGTGGAAGGTGCTGCGCAGCCGTCGTCGCTGGTGGGCGAAGCTGTGGGCGATCGTGCTCGCGGTCGGTTGCCTGGGGATCCTGTGGGCGAGCATCGCCTACCACCTCGTTGGCTACAGCGCCAACTACTGACGCCCACGGGCGCGGCACCGCGGTGCCGCGCCCTGTCCCGTACTGCCAAGGAGCGCCCCATGGCCCCCATCGCGCCGCGCGTGACGATGACGCTGCACAACGAGCCGCTGCCGCTGGTGGCGCCCTTCCGCATCTCCGGTTACGTGTTCGAGGCGATGCCCGCGACGGTGGTGCGCCTGGACGACGGCCGGTTCGAAGGCCGTGGCGAGGCCGCCGGGGTGTACTACCTCGACGACCGCCCCGAGGGCATGCTGGCGACGCTGGATGGGCTGCGCGACACGGTCGAGGCGGGCATCACCCGCGATGCCCTCCGCGACCTGCTGTCGCCGGGGGGCGCGCGCAACGCGCTCGACTGCGCCCTGTGGGAGCTCGAGGCGCGCCGCGCCGGCGTGCCTGCATGGCAGCTTGCCGGCATCGGGCGCCCGCGCGCGCTGCTGACGACTTTCACCGTGGGCGCGGACGATCCGGCGGTGATGGCCGACGCCGCGCGTTCCTACGCGAAGGCGCGCGCGATCAAGCTCAAGCTCACCGGCGAGGCCGAGCTCGACGGCGAGCGCGTGCGTGCGGTCCGTGCGGTGCGCCCCGACGTCTGGCTGGCGGTCGACGCCAACCAGGGCTACGTGCCCGATACGCTCGACGTGCTGATGCCCGCGCTGCACGAGGCCGGCGTGGCCCTGCTCGAGCAGCCCTGCCGCCGCGGCCGCGAGGCCGACCTCGACGGCGTCGACCACGCCATCCCGATCGCGGCCGACGAAAGCGTGCAGGGCCTGGACGAAGTGGAGGCCCTGGTCGGCCGCTTCGACGTGGTCAACATCAAGCTCGACAAGTGCGGCGGCCTCACCGAAGGCCTGATGATCGCCGAGCGCGCCCGCGCGCTGGGCATGAAGGTCATGGTCGGCAACATGGCCGGCAGCAGCTGGGCGACCGCGCCGGGCTTAATCCTCGGCCAGCAGTGCGACGTCGTCGACCTCGACGGCCCGACCTTCCTCAAGCAGGACCGCACGCCCGCCGTGGTCTACCGCGACGGCCTCGTCGATTGCCCGGACGATGTCTGGGGTGGCCCGGTGCCGGCACGGTGATCGCGACCGCCGCCGCCGCGAGCTGGTTGCCGGCCGGCAACGGCTTCGCGCTGCTGGCGGTGTTCTTCGCGGTGGCCGCCATCGGCGCGGCGCTGGAGCGGACCCGCCTGGGGCGTCGGGTGTCGGGCGTCATGATCGTCATCGCGCTGGCGATGCTGCTGGCCAACGCGGGCGTCATCCCGCGCGCCGCGCCCGTCTACGACGTCATCTGGACCTACCTGGTGCCGCTGGCGATCGCCCTGTTCCTGTTGCGGGCCGACCTGGTCAGCATGCTCGTGGAAGGCGGCCGCACGCTCCTGGCGTTCGCCGCCGGTGCGCTCGGCGTGGTGCTGGGGGCCTGGCTGGGCGCGCGCCTGCTCGACCTGGGCGCCTACGAGGCGCAGTACGCGGCGGTGTTCAGCGCCACCTACACCGGAGGCTCGCTGAACTACGCCGCCGTCGCCGAGGCCATCGGCTTCCGCGACCCCAGTGCCCTGGCGGCGGGTGTCGCGATCGACAACGTGGTCGGCCTGGGCTACCTGCTGGTGGTCGGGGCCGTGGCCAACGCGGCGCTGTTCCGTCGCCACTTCGGCTGGCGCGGGGAGGGGCTGGCCGACGCGGCGGACGCGGCGGCGCCGGCGCCGCGCGCGCCTTCGCTGATCGACCTGGCCATCGCGCTGGGCCTGGCCGCACTGGCCTGCGCCACGGGCGACGCCCTGGCCGCGGCGATCGGCCAGCCCAGCTACGGCATCCTCTTCATCACCACGATCATGGTCGCGATCGCCACCCTCGGCCGACGCTGGTTGCGCGGCCTGGCCGGCGAGGACGTGGTCGCCACGCTCTTCATGTACCTCTTCTTCGCGATGCTGGGCGCCGGCGCCGACCTGGGCGCTCTGCTCCATGCCGCCCCGGCGCTGTTCGCCTACGTGCTGCTGGTGTTCATCGTCCACGTGGCCTTCGTGCTGCTGGCCGGCCGCCTGTTCCGCCTCAACCACGCCGAGCTGGTGATCGCCTCCACGGCCTGCATCGGCGGACCGCCGATCGCCGTCGCCTTCGCGGTGCTGTTCGGCTGGCGCCGACTGGCGGTGCCCGCGGTCGCGACCGGGATCCTCGGCTACGTCGTGGGCAATTTCGTCGGCATCGGCCTGTTCAACTGGCTGGGCCCATGACCCGTCTTCCTGCTTCGTCACCGCACCACGCCCGAGGAGTGCCGGCATGTCCCTTCGACCCTTGAGTCTCATCCTGCTCGCAGGCCTGGCCGGCTGCGCGGGCACGCGCGAGGCGGCCGACGCCGGCCCCTACGACCTGGTCATCCGCAACGGCGTCGTCTACGACGGCACCGGCGCGGCACCGCGGAACGTCGACCTGGCGATCCGCGGCGACCGCGTCGCCGCCTGGCTGCCGCCGGGCAGCCTCGTCGTCGCCACGCGCGAGGTAGACGCGCACGGCGAGGCGGTGGCACCGGGCTTCATCAACGTGCTCAGCTGGGCGGTGGAATCCCTGATCGCCGACGGTCGCGGCATGAGCGACATCACGCAGGGCGTGACCCTGGAGATCTTCGGCGAGGGCTGGTCCATGGGCCCCTACACCGAGGCGATGAAGGCCGACGCAGTCGCCCAGCAGGGCGACATCCACTATCCGGTCGCATGGACCACGTTGGGCGGCTATCTCGACCACCTGGTCGAGAAGGGCGTCTCGCCGAACGTCGCCTCCTTCGTCGGCGCCACCACCGTGCGCATCCACGAGCTGGGCGAAGACGACGTCGACCCCGATCCGGCGCAGCTCGCGCGCATGCAGGACGTCGTGCGCGACGCGATGGCCGAAGGCGCGCTGGGCGTCGGCGCCTCGCTGATCTACCCGCCGGCCACCTTCGCCGAAACGCCGGAACTGGCCGCGCTGGCGCAGGCGGCCGCCGAATCCGGCGGCGGCTACGTGGCGCACATGCGCAGCGAGGCCGACCGTTTCCTGGAAGCGCTGGACGAGACGATCGGCATCGGCCGTGCGACGGGCGAGCATGCCGAGGCCTACCACCTGAAAGCGGCGGGCGAGCAGAACTGGCCGAAGATGGCCGAGGCGATCGCGAGGATCGAGGCCGCGCGCGCCGAGGGCGTCGACGTCGCCGCCGACATGTACGCCTATACCGCCGGCGCGACCGGCTTGACCGCTGGCCTGCCGCCCTGGGTGCAGGCCGGTGGGCAGGACGCGATGATCGAGCGCCTGCGCGATCCGGCGATCCGAGAGCGCGTCGCCGCGGAGATGCGCGATCCCGACGCTGGCTGGGAGAACATCCGCCTGCTCGCAGGCTCGGACGATCGCGTGTTGCTGATCGGCTTCAACAGCGACACGCTCAAGCCACTCACCGGTCGCAGCCTCGCCGGGGTTGCCCGCGAGCGCGGTACCTCGCCCGAGGAGACGGTCATGGACCTGATCGTCGAGGATGGTTCGCGCGTGGGCGCGGCCTACTTCCTGATGAGCGAACCCAATGTCGAGCTGGGCCTGTCCCAGCCCTGGGTCAGCCTGGGCTCGGACGCCGAGGCCTCCGCGCCGGAGGGCGTGTTCTTGAAGTCGAGTACGCATCCGCGCGCCTACGGCAACTTCGCGCGCTTCCTGGGTCACTACGCGCGCGACCGCAAGCTCATGCCCCTCGAGCAGGCCGTCCACAGGCTCACCGGTTTGCCGGCGGCGAACTGGAAGCTGCGCGACCGTGGCTGCCTAGCGGTGGGCTGCCATGCCGACGTCGTCGTCTTCGATCCGGCCACGATCGCCGATACCGCCACGTTCGAGGCGCCGATGCAGTACGCCGTCGGCGTGAGGCACGTGTTCGTCAACGGCGAGCAGGTGCTGCACGACGGCGAGCATACCGGTGCGACCCCGGGCCGGGTGGTGCGCGGGCCCGGCTGGACCGGTTGGGGACAGTCGGACGAAAGGCGTTGACAATTTTCCAAATGGGCTAAATAGTCCTATTGGGGATTTAATTTTCTAATCAGGCGAACGGATGGGCGGCCACGCACCCGCGATGCCGCCATCGCACCGGACCCGAACCCTTCCTGGAGGAGTCGAATGAACATGTCGAAGCCCACGCCGGCCCTGCGCCGTACGCCCCTGGTCGGTGCCGTTGCCTGTGCGCTGGCACTGGCCGCCGCCACGCCCGCCATCGCGCAGGAGGCCGGGACGCCCGAAGCGCCGGCCGATGCAACGGCACCGGCCGCGCCGCAACGGGCGGTCGACCTGGACACGGTCATGGTCACGGCCAACAAGCGCGTGGAGAACATCCGCGAAGTGCCCTCGGCCATCAGCGTGATCGGCGGGGCGCGGATCGAGCAGGCCAGCGCGACCCAGCTCAGCGACTACTCCGACTACGTGCCCGGCCTGAACGTGTCCGCCGGCGGCACCCCGGGCAAGACGACGGTGAGCATGCGCGGCATCGCGCCGCTGTCCTCGGGCTCGACCGTGGGCACCTATATCGACGAGACGCCGGTCGGCTCGAGCGGCCTGTACCAGGCGGCGACGATCCTCGCGCTCGACCTGCTGCCCTACGACATCGACCGCGTCGAGGTCCAGCGCGGCCCGCAGGGCACCCTGTACGGCGCCGGTTCGATGGGTGGCCTGCTCAAGTACGTGACGGTGGCGCCGGATACGACCGCCACCGAGTTCCGCATCGGCGGCGGCCTGTCCAGCGTCGGCGACGGCGGCACCGGCCACAACGTGCGCTTCGGCGCCAACCTGCCGCTGGTGCGCGACAGCCTGGCGCTGCGCCTGAGCTACTCGCGCAATGATGCGCCGGGCTACATCGACAACGCGGTGGACGGCGAAGAGGACATCAACGACGTCCTGCAGACCAGCGCGCGTGCGGCGCTGATGTGGCAGGGCGAACGCGCCAGCCTGAAGCTGAGCGCGATGCGCCAGACCATCGACAGCGACAACAACGCGTTCACCGCGCTCGACCCCGCCGATGGTTCGCCGCTCGACGGCGACCTGGAGAACCGGGTCTGGGTGGACGAGGTCTTCCGCAAGGACATCGACTACTACGCCGCGACCCTGGAGGTCGACTTCGGCTGGGCGGACTTCACCTCCGCGACCGGCTACTCGGAGACCGACACGCTGCGTCGCCAGGACACCACGGTCGCCTACGGCAACTTCGCCGACCTGGCGCTGGGCCTGCCCGAGGGCGGCAGCTCCTACTTCGACAACGGGCTGCAGCTGGACAAGTTCACCCAGGAGTTCCGCCTGACCTCCAAGGCCGGCTCGCCGCTGGAATGGATGCTGGGCGTGTTCCACACCAAGGAGGAGGGCGGCAACAGCCAGCTGATCACGCTCAACCAGCTCGACGGCAGCCCGCTGCCTGCGCCCTACGACGACATCGCCGGCACCCTGGCCCTGCTCTACCTGCCGACCGACTACAAGGAAACCGCGGTCTTCGCCAACGCCAGCTACGCCTTCACCGATCGCTTCAAGCTGGGCGCCGGCGTGCGCTACGCCGAGAACGACCAGACCTTCAGCCAGAACGTGGTCGGCGGCATCCTGTTGCCGCTGGGCGAGTCGCCCAACGGCTCCAGCGAGGACGTGTTCACCTGGAGCGTGACCCCGCAATACAAGCTGGGCGACGACAGCATGCTGTACGGCAAGGTCGCCACCGGCTACCAGCCCGGCGGCCCCAACGTGCTGCTGCCAGGCGTGCCGGCCTCGGTCGACTCCTCGACGCTGACCAGCTACGAGCTCGGCCTCAAGTCCGGGTTCGCCGACAACCGCCTGCTGATCGACCTGGCGGCATACAAGATCGACTGGGAAGACATCCAGGTGGTGGCCACCTTCAACGGGGCCTCGGGCCTGGTCAACGGCGGCACGGCGACCAGCCAGGGCCTGGAGTTCGCGGCGCAGTACCGTCCCACCGCCGACTTCCACCTCGGCTTCAACGCGGCCTACACCGACGCCGACCTGACCCAGGACTTCCCGACCCTGGTGATCCCGTCGCCGCCCTACGTGGTCCAGGTCAACTCCGGCCTGAAGGGCGACCGCATGCCCTACGTGCCGAAGTATTCGTTCTCGACCACGGCCGACTACTACTTCGACGTCGGCGACAACTGGCAGGGTGCCCTCGGCGCGGGGCTTCGCTGGATCGACGATCGCGTCGGCGGCACCACCGAGCGCCAGGTCATCACCACCGACACCACGCCGCCCACGGTGCTCGACACCACGATCACCCCGCCGCTCGAGCTCGACAGCTACTACTCGCTCGACCTGCATGCCTCGCTGAGCAATGCCAACTGGTCGTTCCGCGCCTACGTCAAGAACGCGACCGACCAGCGCGGCTACACCTCGATCTCGAGCAACGACAACCAGGTCACCGGCGCGACGGCCAGCTGGCTGGCCGCGCCGATCCTTCCGCGGACCTTCGGCATCGAGGTGGACTACCGGTTCTAGCCCGCGGACACGGATGCCGGAGCGCAACGCATGACAGCCATGCCCATCGAACACGCCCCCCGGGCCGCGACGCAGTTGTCGCTGCCCGGCCCCTACCTGCTGTTCCTCGGCGACACCACCGAACCGGGTTACGCCAAGACCGCGTTCGGCCTGCGCGACTGGGCGCCCGACCGTTGCATCGGCGAGCATGCCCTGGCGGGTGGCTCGGTGAGCACCGGCCTGCCCGCCATGACGCCGGCGCACGCGCATGCCCGTGGCGCGCGCGCGATGGTCATCGGTGTCGCCAACGCCGGCGGCTTCATCCCGTCGCACTGGGTCGCCGCGCTGGTGGAAGGCCTGGAGGCGGGTCTCGACATCGTCAGCGGCATGCATGCGCGCCTGCGCGACATCCCGGCGCTGCGCGAGGCGGCCGATCGGATGGGGCGCCAGTTGATCGACGTCCGCCAGCCACCCGCGGCCATCCCGGTGGCCAGCGGCCGGCGACGCAGCGGCAAGCGCCTGCTGACGATCGGCACGGATTGCGCACTCGGCAAGAAATACACGGCGCTCGCCCTGGCCGGCGCGTTCCGGGAGCGCGGCGTCGACGCGGATTTCCGGGCGACCGGACAGACCGGCATCCTGATCGCCGGCGGCGGCATGCCGATGGACGCGGTGGTGTCGGACTTCGCCGCCGGAGCGGCGGAACTGCTGTCGCCCGCGGCCGCGCCCGGCCACTGGGACGTCGTCGAAGGGCAGGGCTCGCTGTTCCATCCCGCCTACGCCGGCGTCTCGTTGGCGTTGTTGCATGGCAGCCAGCCCGATGTGCTGGTGGTTTGCCACCAGGCAGGGCGCAAGGCCATGCTCGGCTATCCCGGCCATGCCGTGCCAACGATCGAGGAGACCATCTGCATGGCGATCCGCCTGGGCCAGCGCACCAACCCCGCGATCCGCTGTGCGGGCGTCAGCCTGAACACCGCGCACCTCGACGCGGACGCCGCCGCGCGACTGCTGGAGGACGAGGCGAGGCGGCTGGATTGCCCGGTCGCCGACCCGATGCGCGGGGGCGAGGCGTTCGAGCGGCTCGTCGCCGAGTGCCTGGCGCCGGCATGAGGCCCGGGCGGCGCATCCGGGCAAGGCAGGGCGCGTGCTGGCGGGTCGAGGCAGGGTCGTGAGCGGTCGCTCGACCTGGTTCCAGCGTTACCTGCTGCCGGGCCTGGCGTTCAAGTCGGTCGTCATTGGCGGTGGCTACGCGACCGGGCGAGAGCTCGCCGAGTTCTTCATGCCCAGCGGGCCTTGGGGCGGCGTCGAGGGGATGCTGCTGGCGATGCTGATCTGGAGCCTGGTGTGCGCGGCGACCTTCATGTTCGCCCAGGCCACCCGCTCGTTCGAATACCAGCGCTTCTTCCGCACCTTGCTGGGGCCGCTCTGGGGCCTGTTCGAAGCCGCCTACGTGCTGTTCCTGGTATTGATCCTCGCGGTGTTCGGCGCGGCGGCCGGCGCGATCGTGCAGGCCATGACCGGCGCGCCGCTGATCGTGGGCACGCTGTGCCTGATGGCCGGCACGGGCATCGTGGCCGCGTTCGGCAATGGCGCGGTGGAGCGCCTGTTCAAGTGGGCGTCGCTGTTCCTCTACAGCGTGTATGCGCTGTTCCTGGTGTTCTCGTTCAGTACCTTCGGCGACCGCATCCTCTCCGGCTTCGAGCCTGAGGTCGCGACCACGGGCTGGGCCCTGGGTGGCCTCACCTACGCCGGCTACAACATCGTCGGCGCGGTGATCGTGCTGCCGGTCGCGCGCCACTTCCTCTCGCGGCGCGACGCCTTGGTCGCGGGCGTGCTGGCCGGTCCGCTGGCCATGCTGCCGGCTCTGCTGTTCTTCGTCTGCATGGTCGCGTGGTACCCGTCCATCGCCACCGAGACGCTGCCGTCGGACTACATGCTGCGGCAGCTCGGGCGGCCGTGGTTCCACCTGCTGTTCCAGGCCATGATCTTCCTGGCCCTGCTCGAGAGCGGGGTCGGCGCCGTGCATGCCATCAACGAACGCGTGTCGGCGGCCTGGCGCGCGCGGCGACAGTCGGGCCTGCCCGTGCAGGCGCGCCTGCTGATCGCGACGGTGCTGCTGGTCGGCTCGATCTTCATCGCCGACCGCTTCGGCCTGGTGGCACTGATCGCCCAAGGCTACCGGGCGCTGTCCTGGCTGTTCCTGCTGGTCTACGTATTGCCGCTGCTGACGCTGGGCGGCGCCTGGTTGTGGCGCCACCGCTCGGCGCCGGCCACGGCCGTGCCCTGACCCCATCCCAACGCCCGACCAAGGAGATCCCGATGCTTCGCACCTGTTCCTTCCGACTGTTCGCCATGGGCATGGGAGCACTGCTGGCGGGCACCGCGGGCGCGGCACCGCCGGACGACCTGGATGCGCGCGTGGAGGCGGCGATGAAGGCGCATGGCGTGCCGGGCATGGCCGTCTCGATCGTCGAGGGCGGCGAGAACGTGGTCGCCCGGGGCTACGGCGTGCGCCGCCTGGGCGGGAACCAGCCCGTGGACCCCGACACGCTGTTCGTGATCGGCTCGACCACCAAGGCCTTCACGGCGGCGGCGCTCGCGCTGCTGGTGGACGAAGGGCGCATCGGCTGGGACGACAAGGTCATCGACCACCTGCCCGGCTTCCAGATGTACGACCCCTGGGTGACGCGCGAGATCACCGTGCGCGACCTGCTCGTGCACCGCAGCGGGCTGGGCCTGGGCGCGGGCGACCTGATGTTCGTGCCGCGCACCTCGCGGAGCCGGCGTGACATCGTCGATGCCCTGCGCCACATCAAGCCCGCCAGCAGCTTTCGCAGCGGCTACGCGTACGACAACGTGCTCTACGTGGTCGCCGGGCAGCTGATCGAGGCGGTGAGCGGCCAGTCGTGGGAGGCGTTCGTCCGCGAACACGTGCTGCGGCCGGCGGGCATGGATGCCTCGACCACCGATGTCGCCGACCTGCTGGCCAATCCCGACCGCGCCCAGCCGCACGCTCGCATCGATGGCCGCATCCGCGGCATCGGCAAGCAGGAGATGCTCGACGAGACCGCCGGGCTGCCGCAGGTGATCGCGCCGGCCGGGCTTCTGGCATCTAACGCTCGCGACATGGGGCGCTGGCTGGCCATCCAGCTCGGTCATGGGGCCTTGCCCGGAGGCGGCGAGGGCGGCACGCGCCTCTTCAGCGAAGACGCCTCGCGCGAAATGTGGACGCCGCAGGTGCACGTGCCGATCCAGCAGGCCCCCGCGCCCATCGCGGAAACGACGCCGCAGTTCTCCAGCTACGCCCTGGGCTGGGGCGTGCAGGACTACCGCGGGGTGAAGATCATCGAGCACGGCGGTGCGGTGCTGGGCATGCAGTCGATGGTGGTGCTGGTGCCCAGCCTCGACGTCGGCTTCGCCCTGCACATCAACTCCGAGGACGGCGTGGTCCTGAAGGGCCTGATGTACGAACTGCTCGACCATTACATGGGCCTGCCCGGGCGAGACTGGGTGGGCGACTTCGCCGCATTCAAGCAGGCGCGCGTCGACGCCGCGCTGGGCGCGCTGGATGCGATCGCCGCCCAGGACAAGGCCAAGGGCGCCGGCACCGGCAAGCCGGCCGCGCCGCTGCCGGTCTACGCCGGCCGCTACGCCGACCCATGGTACGGCCCCATCGCCGTCGAACTGGCGGACGGGCGCCTGAGGATGGACTTCGAACAGACGCCCGGCATGCGCGGCACGCTGACGCATGCGCGCTACGACACCTTCCGCGTCGACTGGGACGATGCGTCGATCGAACCGGCGTACGCCACCTTCGCGCTGGACGCGAAGGGTGAGGTCGAGCGGATCACCATGCAGGCGGTGTCGCCGCTGGCGGATTTCAGCTTCGACTACCAGGACCTGCTGTTCACGCCCGAATGAACCCCGTCGCCCGCGTGCCGCCGGGATTGGCCCCCGGCGGCCCGGGCATGTTCAAATAGCGGCCTGAAGCGGGGGTACCGGGGCCGGAAGGCCCGGGTTGAGACAGACCCTTCGAACCTGATGCGGTTGAGACCGCCGTAGGGAAGCTTCGCCGGCCCGGCCCTTGCCGCGTCCGACGCCGCCCGCTTCGTCCCTGCCCGCGAGGGCGCGCCATAGGACGAACATGATGAATGCGGTTCCCTCCCCGTTGCTCCAGCAGGCCGACGAACTGTCCGCCGACGTCGTCCGCCCGATCCCGGGCTCGCACAAGATCCACGTCCAGGGCTCGCGCCCGGACCTGAAGGTCCCCATGCGCGAGATCGTGCTGGAGCGCACGCCGACCATGTTCGGCGGCGAGGACAACGCCCCGCTCGCGGTCTACGACACCTCCGGGCCCTACACCGACGCCGACGCGCGGATCGACCTGGCCAGCGGTCTGGCGCCGCTGCGCGCGGAGTGGATCGCCGAGCGTGGCGATACCGAAGTGCTGCCCGGCCTGTCGTCCGAGTACGGGCGCAAGCGCGAGGCCGACCCGCGCCTCGACGCGGTGCGCTTCTGCAAGCGGCCCCTGCCGCGCCGCGCCGTGGCCGGCGCCAACGTCACCCAGATGCACTACGCGCGTCGTGGCATCGTCACCCCGGAGATGGAGTTCATCGCGATCCGCGAGAACCAGCGCATCGAGGCCATCCGCGAGGCGCACCTGCTCAACCAGCATCGCGGCGAGTCGTTCGGCGCGAACATCCAGGCCCTGATCACGCCCGAGTTCGTCCGCGACGAGGTCGCGCGCGGACGCGCGATCATCCCGTGCAACATCAACCACCCCGAGAGCGAGCCGATGGTCATCGGCCGCAACTTCCTGACCAAGGTCAATGCCAACATCGGCAACAGCGCGGTGTCGTCCGGCATCGCCGAGGAGGTCGAGAAGCTGGTGTGGTCGATCCGCTGGGGCGCGGACAACGTCATGGACCTGTCCACCGGCAAGCACATCCACGAGACCCGCGAGTGGATCATCCGCAACTCGCCGGTGCCGATCGGCACGGTGCCAATCTACCAGGCGCTGGAGAAGGTCGACGGCCAGGCCGAGGCGCTGACCTGGGAGATCTTCCGCGACACCCTGATCGAGCAGGCCGAGCAGGGCGTGGACTACTTCACCATCCATGCCGGCGTGCTGCTGCGTTACGTGCCGCTGACCGCGAAGCGCGTGACCGGCATCGTCTCGCGCGGCGGCTCGATCATGGCCAAGTGGTGCCTGGCGCACCATCGCGAAAGCTTCCTGTACGAACACTTCGAGGACATCTGCGAGATCATGAAGGCGTACGACGTCTCCTTCTCGCTGGGCGACGGCCTGCGCCCGGGTTCGATCGCGGACGCCAACGACGCCGCCCAGTTCGGCGAGCTGGAGACGCTGGGCGAACTGACGAAGATCGCCTGGAAGCACGACGTCCAGACCATGATCGAAGGGCCCGGGCACGTGCCCATGCAGTTGATCAAGGAAAACATGGACAAGCAGCTGCGCGAGTGCGGCGAGGCGCCGTTCTACACGCTCGGCCCGCTGACCACCGACATCGCGCCCGGCTACGACCACATCACCAGCGCGATCGGCGCGGCGATGATCGGCTGGTACGGCACCGCCATGCTCTGCTACGTGACGCCCAAGGAGCACCTGGGCCTGCCCAACAAGCACGACGTGCGCGAAGGCCTGATGGCCTACCGCATCGCCGCCCATGCCGCCGACCTCGCCAAGGGCCATCCGGGCGCGCAGGCGCGCGACAACGCGATGAGCAAGGCACGCTTCGAGTTCCGCTGGGAAGACCAGTTCAACCTGGGCCTGGACCCGGAGCGTGCGCGCGAATACCACGACGAGACCCTGCCCAAGGACGCGCACAAGTCCGCGCATTTCTGCTCGATGTGCGGACCCCATTTCTGCTCGATGAAGATCACCCAGGACGTGCGCGATTACGCCGCCGAACACGGGCTGGACGCAGAGGCGGCGCTGTCGGAGGGCATGGCCGAGAAAGCCGCCGAGTTCCGCCAGGCCGGCGCCGAGGTCTACCGGAAGGCCTGAAGACGCCCGGTGCAGGGCCCGGGACGCGTCCGCGACCGGGCCTTGCAGGCCAGGGGCAGGCGCGCCGGGAGCGCCAACGCCGGTGTACGTGCAGGCATTGCGGCCATCGGGGCCGCAATCTTGAAGGGGCGGCGGGCTCCTGGCTCTGCGTCAACCGTGTTCGGGGCCTCTCGCGCCACCCGACGCGGCCGGCTCTCAGGAACGCTCCGGAAGCTGAACAAAAAAAAGCGCCCGTAGGCGCGAATGATGAATCCTTGCGTAATGGGACTTCGGCGAGAGAGGGCCTGGTGCGGGTTCCTGCGGGGCAGGACTGCCCATCCACGTTAGAATCGCCGGCCGTGATCCGCTTGGCCACGCGCGGCGACGCAATTTGCCGAATCTGGTGGCTGGGCGCGCCCGACCTTTCGGCACATGCCGATCATGGCGGGTTACCACATGTTTGTCGGCCAGATGTCGAACCTGAGCACTCCTTCATTGCCTCCCCACGAACGCCTGCGCGTCGGCGAATGCATCGTCGACGTGCCGTTGCGCGAGGTGGTGGCGCCGGGCGCGCGTCGGCCCCGCCGCATCACCCCCAAGGCGATGGGCGTGCTGCGGGTGCTGGCCGACAGTCCGGGCAAGGTGGTCAGCCGGGACCAGTTGCTGGCCCAGGTATGGCCCGACACCCTGCCGGGCGACGACGTGGTGACCCAGGCGGTGACCCAGTTGCGCAAAGCCTTCGGTGAGCGGCGCGACAGCCCGGCGTACATCGAGACCATCGCCAAGTCCGGATACCGTTTGCTGGCCGAGACCGAGTGGCTGCCGGCCAGTCCGGGCGAGCACGCCGCCGCGCAGGCGCGCGATGGCGGGGCACACGTCGCGCGGGACGAGGCTCCCGAGCTGTTGCGCATGTCGGCTTCACGGCAGCCGTCGCGCTGGTGGCTGCGCGAACGCGTGGTCGTGGTCGCGGTGGCCGTCGTCGCCGCCCTCGCGCTCGCGTTCGTCCTGCTGGGCCGCACCAGCCGCGAGGAGGGGGCCGTGCTGGCATCCGAGCCCCACGCCCATGGCGAGATCATCGCCACGCCCCCGCGTCCCTATCGCCTGCTGAGCTCCGCACCGGGCTTCGAGTTGTCGCCGACCTTGTCTCCCGACGCCTCCATGGCCGCCTACGCCTCGACGCTGCCGAATCGTCGCGGCACGGTGATCCAGGTCCAGACCACCAACGGCTCGCAGCCACGGCAGATCAGCTTTCCGCCCGACGGCGTCTCGGATCGCGCACCCTCGTGGTCGCCGGACGGTCGCGAGATCGCGTATGTGCGCTACGGGCCCGGGAAGGCGTGCCAGGTGCTGGTGACCGCCGCCAGTGGCGGCGGCACCGAGCGCAACGTCGCCAACTGCAACGTCGACGACCTGGTGAGCTTCGACTGGACGCCCGACAGCCAGGGCATGGTCTTCGGCAGCATGCGCATGTCGACCGGCAGCAGCAGCCTGCGCCTGCTGCGCCTGGCCAGCGGCGAATGGTCCGCGCTGCCCGGCGTCGGCGACGGCATGTCGCTGGACTACGCGCCGCGCTATTCGCCCGATGGCGAGTGGATCGGGTTCATCCGAAACCCCCAGGTCGGCGACCTGTGGCGGGTGCGCGCCACGGGAGGCGAGGCCGAGCAGTTGACGAGCATCGGTGGCGAGTTCCGCGGCTGGGACTGGTTGCCCGACGGCAGCGGCATGGTGTTCGGCCGGCGCATCGACAGCGAGACCCGGCTCTACCAGGTGGATATCGCCAGCGGGACGATCCGCGACCTCGGCCTCGACGATGCGCAGAGCCCCAGCGTCGCCCGCCGCGCGGGGGTCATGGCGTTCGTGCGGCGCAGGCCGCAGTTCGGGCTGTTCATGGCGACCCGCAGCGATCAATCGCAGCCCATGCGGCGCGAGCACCTGTTCGCGTCCTCGGGCCGCGACACCCTGCCGTCGCTGGCGCCCGATGGACGCCAGCTGGTCTTCAGTTCCGATCGCTCCGGCCATTTCCACCTGTGGTGGGCGGACCTGGAGCAACCCAGCAGCCTGCGCCAGGTCGAGGGCATCCATCCGGCCACCCACAGCCGCCCCGAGTGGGCGTACGACAGTCGCCGGATGCTGGTCGTGGGCCACGACGACAACGGACGCGAAGGGGTGTACGAGGTGATCCCCACTCGTGGACAGGTCAGCTTCCTGCCGATGCCGGGGCCGGGCTTCCGGGTCATGCAGGCGATGTACCTGCCCGATCCCGGGCGGATGCTGATGACCGTGCGCGATGCGTCCGGCAAGCTGTGCCTGGTCCTGCTGGACCGGCAGGTTTCGCCGTGGAAGGTGATGGCGAAGATCGAGGGCGTCACCCTGGCCCGGGTGGACCGCGCCAACGAACGCATCCTGTTCACCCGGATCGCGGAAGATGGCCTCTGGGCGACCGATTTCGACCTCGACCTCGCGCGGGTGAAGCGGATCGACGCGCAGCGCCCGACCCGTTGGCGCTTCCAGGCCTGGACGGTGGCCGAGGACGGCAGCATCGACTACATCGAGCCGCAACCGGATTGCCTGAGCGGCCTGCGCACGATCGGCCTGGCGCCTGGCGTGGATCCGGGACCGATCCGCTGCCTCGATCCCGACCACCTCAGCGCCACCACCGGGTTCAGCGCATCCTCGCGGCAGGACCTGCTGATCTCGGCCCAGACCGTCGAGGATGGCACCGATATCGGCCTGATGGAGGTGCCCGAAGCCCCCGGCGAGGACGCTCGAATCGAGGTTCCGGGCTGGATCAAGTGATTGATACTGCGAAGAAAACCTCTTTCGTAATTTCTTCGTAAGCGACGTCGCAAGGACTTCGCAGAAGTCTCCGCCTTTCGTCAGGACTTCATGCCGGACTCGGGCAACCCTCCCGCCACTCTCAGCAAATACAGGGTGGACGGATGGAACAGGTGCTTTGGGCCGACCGTGGCCAATCAGTGCAGTCGGAGGCGCCCGAGGGCACCTCGAGCAGCAGCTGTATCGGCGTTTCGCGCCTGGGCAGCGCGCAGTTGTCCGGTAATCAGTTCTCGGTCTGGATCCAGCTGCGCGGCAGCGCCTGGGTCGAGGCGAAGGAAGGCCGCTTCAGGCTCCGTCGCGGTCAGTGGATCGCCCTGGAGAAGGACTCCCGACCCACCGTGCAAACCGACGCGCATGGCCTGTGCATCGGGCTGAGCCTCTCGGCCGAGGCATTGCAGGCCATCGCCCGGTTCACCGATTGCGGGCTTTACGCCGGCCGCGGCCGCATCAGCGCCCGCGAAGCCCGTACGGCGCTGTCCCTGTGGCGGGCGGTGGTCGCGCGCGCCGCCAGCCATGGCGCGATCGACATGGCCGCGCTGCGGCCGATGCTCATGCAGCTCACCGGCTTCCAGCGGCACATCGCCGCGCGCGTGTCCCGCTGCCCCGGACGCTCGGGCACGCGCAAGCGCCAGGTCTTCAGTCGCCTGCAGCGCGCCCATCTCTATCTGGAGGGCAACTGCGACCGCGTGGTGCGGATCAGCGAGCTGGCCGAGCTGACCAGCTTCTCCAGCTGGTACTTCTCCAAGACCTTCCATGGCCTCTACGACGAAAGCCCGCAGGCCGCCGCCGCACGCATGCGCCTGGAGCAGGCGGCCGACCTGCTGGTCAACACCTCGATGATGGTCGGCGAAGTCGCCGCCGCGAGCGGTTTCGACAACTGCTGCAGCTTCGCCCGCGCGTTCCGTGCGCGTTACGGCATGTCGGCCAGCCGCTACCGCACCGAAGCATCTAGGCCCGATTCGGCAAAGTTTCCCGACGTGGCGCGCAAAGCAGCCTGGCGGACCGGGACGTAACGTGGCGAGGCGTTTAACACGCCCATAACGATAATTTTGGAGAGAGATAGATGAACCAACTGCGTAACGCCATGCGCGTCGGCTTGCTGCCGGCCAGCATCGCCCTCGCACTGACTCCGGTCGTCGCGGCAGCCCAGGACGCCGACGCCGGCGCCGAGGCCACCACGCTCGATCGCATCGAAGTCACCGGCTCGCGCATCCGCCAGGTGGACCTCGAGACCGCCGCACCGGTGCTGTCGATCAGCCGCCAGGACATCGAACAGCAGGGTTTCAACTCTGTCGCCGACATCCTTCAGAACATCTCGGCGGTGGGCTCGCCGGCCATCAGCCGCACCTCGCCTCTGTCCTCGGGTGAAGCCGTCGGCGGCCAGTACATCGACCTGCGCAACCTCGGTGCCAACCGCACCCTGATCCTGGTCAACGGCAAGCGTCTGGGCATCACCAACGACGGCCTGCAGGACGTTGCTTCGATCCCGACCGCGATGGTCGAGCGCATCGAGGTCCTGAAGGACGGCGCGTCGACGATCTACGGTTCCGACGCCATCGCCGGCGTGATCAACATCATCACCCGCAAGAACTTCGAAGGCGCCGAAGCCAACGCCTACATCAGCCAGTACGACCAGGGCGACGGCGAGCGCCAGCAGTACAGCTTCGTGGTTGGCCAGACCGGTGACCGCGGCTCGGTGACCCTGGGTGTCGAGTACACCAAGGAAGACCCCGTGTGGGCGCGCGACCGCTGGTTCAGCCGCAACCGTTTCCCGACCGGCGAGAAGTCCGACCCGCGTCCGGGCGGCCTGTCCTCGATCAGCCAGTACGGCACCCTGTATGACGCCGCCGGCAACGCCTGGACCCTGATCCGCGACGGCCAGGACCGCGACGCCAGCGATTTCTCCAACTACCGTCCGTACGACGCCGCCCTCGACAGCACCAACCCGTCGCTGGCCTCGACCGTGTACTCGGGCATCGAGCGCAAGTCGGTGTTCGCCAACGCGAGCTTCGACATCAGCGAGAACGTCCGCTTCGAGAGCGACGTGCTGTTCACCGACCGCGACTCGTTCGCGCAGAACGCCGGTTACCCGCTGCGCTCCAACGCATTCGACGGCATCACCATGTCCGCCGACAGCGTCTATAACCCGCTGCCGGGCCAGGAAGTCACCTACTGGCGTCGTGGCTGGGAAGTGCCGCGCGAAGTGCGCAATAGCCTCACCACCTACCGCTTCACGGGCTCGCTGATCGGCGCGTTCGAGATCGGCGACAAGTTCTGGGACTGGGATGCAGGCTATCTGTACAACCAGAACAAGGGCACCCAGATCAGCACCGGCAACTTCAGCCTGTCGGCTGTCGGCGCCGCCGTGGGGCCGTCGTTCATCAACGCGCAGGGCGTCGCCCAGTGCGGTACCGCCGCCAACCCGATCCCGCTGGGCTTCGGCCCGGGCGCCTGCACCCCCTGGAACCCGCTGGTTCCGGACGGCGTGACTGGCCAGGGTGGCCTCGCCGACCAGGCCGTGCAGGACTTCCTGTACCTGCCGGGCCAGGCGCTGTCGGAAACCACCACCAAGTCCTACTTCGCCAACCTCAGCGGCTCGCTGTTCAGCCTGCCCGCCGGTGACGTCGGCCTGGCGGTCGGCGTCGAGCACCGCGAGGAAAGCGGTTACTTCTCGCCGGACGCGCTGGCCCAGACCGGTACCTCCACCGACCTGGCCGCCGGCCCGACCGGTGGTGGCTACAAGCTCGACGAAGTCTTCGCCGAGCTGCTCGTGCCGGTGCTCGCCGACATGCCGTTCGCGCAGGAGCTGAACCTCAGCCTTGCCAGCCGCTACTCGGACTACGACACCTTCGGCGACACCATCAACAGCAAGTTCGGCTTCACCTGGAAGCCGATCGACTCGGTGCTGGTCCGCGGCACCTGGTCGGAAGGCTTCCGCGCCCCGACCGTGGCTGATCTGTACGGTGGCATCTCGCAGAGCTTCGAGTACTACACCGATCCGTGCGACACCTCGTTCGGTTCCGTCGGTGGCAGCGCCGCCTGTCTGGCCGACGTGCCGGCCGGCTACCGCCAGCCCGCCAGCGATCCGGACGGCCTGGCCGATGGCCCGGGTACGCAGACCCCGACCCCGTTCCTCTCCGGTTCGAACCCGAACCTGAGCCCGGAAACCTCGGAGTCCAAGACCCTGGGCGTCGTCTGGAGCCCCGGCTTCGCCGAAGGCCTGAACATGTCGCTCGACTGGTGGAACATCCGCATCGACAACACGATCGTCGCCGACGATCCGACCACGATGCTGGACGACTGCTACGTCCGCGGCATCACCTCGCGCTGCCAGGGTCCGGACACCTTCACGCGTGATCCGATCACCGGCGAGATCACCTCGCTGTCGTTTGGCGGCCGCAACGCCGGCTTCCAGGAGACCGAAGGCTACGACTTCGACCTGAACTACAAGATGGACACCAGCTACGGTCGCTTCGGCCTGGCATGGATGACCACCTACGTCAGCAAGAACGAGCTGAAGGTCGACAACCTGGAAGGCGCTCCGTCGCAGCAGAACGGCTTCGGTGGCAACTTCCGCGTCCGCTCGAATGCCAGCATCAACTGGCAGATGGGCGACTGGTCGGCCACCTGGGGCATGCGTTACTACTCGGGCGTCAAGGAGTCGTGCTACTTCGACGACCGTTGCAGCCTGCCGAACTACTCGGCGCCGGAAACGCAGGGCAACATCACCCCGCTGAACGAGCTGGGCTCCAACACGTTCCACGACCTGCAGGTCAGCTGGAGCGCCCCGTGGAATGCGACCGTCGCAGTCGGCGCGAACAACGTGTTCGACCACTACGCCGCGCCGAACTACGACCAGCCGAACTCGGGCTACTCGTACTACGGCGGTTTCGACATCGGCCGCATGCTGTACCTGAAGTACCAGCAGCGCTTCTGATCCATCCGGATCGAGCTGCACCACCGTGGCCCCGAAAGGGGCCGCGGTTTTTTTTGCCCCGGCGTTTCGCAGTCGAGCCCCGCTGCCGGGCTGTGTACGATAGGCATCCCTCCACCGGGATGCCGGAATGAAGCTGCAGGTGCCCTTCATCCAGTTGCCGCTGGCCTTCGATGCCGCGACGCTGGCCCGCGAGATCGCCGCCCTCGGCGAGGCGCCGTGGCGTCCGCACCCGCAGGGGTTCGAGGGCAATTCGATGTTGCCGCTGGTCGCGGTTGACGGTGACCCCGCCAACGAGGCCTTCGCCGGCCGCATGCAGCCCACGCCCGCGCTTCGGGCCTGCCCCTACCTGTGCCAGGTCCTGGACGCCCTGGGCGTGGTGATTGGCCGCACGCGGCTCATGCGCCTGGCGGGCAACGCCGAGGTCACGCGCCACGCCGACCAGGGCTATTACTGGGCCGAGCGCATGCGCGTGCACGTGCCCGTGGTGACCCAACCAACGGTGCGCTTCGAATGCGGCGAGTCGGTGGTCAACATGGCCGCCGGCGAATGCTGGGTCTTCGACACCTGGCGGCAGCACCGGGTACTGAACGACGACAGCGCTTCGCGCATCCATCTGGTCGTCGACACCGTGGGCGGCGAAGGCTTCTGGGACCTGCTCGCCGGCGGCCGCTCGCCGGGCCACCCCGCGCCCGCCGACTGGACGGCGCGGACATGCCCGCCGGAGGCAGGGCACGTGCCGGCGCTTGCCTGCGAGCAGTCCAACGTCCCGCGCGTGATGAGCCCCTGGGAGCTCAACACCCTGTTCACCCTCCTGTTCACCGATACCGTCCCAGGCCCGCACCTGGCGCGCGTGCAGCAGCTCAGCCTGCGCTTCGTGCGCACCTGGCGCGGCTTGTGGGCGCGCCACGGCGACGCGCCGGAGGGCTTGCCGGCCTATCGCGCCGCCCTGCAGGCGTTCCTGGCCGAGGTCGCCGGCCCGGGCCAGACCCTCGGGCTTCGCAACCAGCTCAACTGGTTTGCCGCCATGCGCGCGATGATCGCCCAGGTGGCCGTCGAGGCCGAGCAGGCCGCGCCCACCGCCGATGCGGGCCAGCAGCGGATGATGGGCGACAACGCCTGAGCCGACGCGCAGGACACGCGGTGGGTACGAGGCGGGACGCCACGAACGAGAAAAGCCGCCCTGGAGCGGCTTTTCTGCATGCTGCGCGCCATCGGCGCCGGCGCGACTTCAGAACTTCGGCTTCTCTTCCTCGGCCGTGTCGTTGTAGCGCTTGATCGCGTCTTCCAGGATGGCCTTGGCTTCGACCGCATTGCCCCAGCCTTCCAGCTTGACCCACTTGCCCTTCTCCAGGTCCTTGTAGTGCTCGAAGAAGTGCCCGATGCGCTCGAGCCAGTGCTTGGACACCTGGTCGATGTCCTCGATGTGCGCGTAGCCACCGAAGATCTTCGGCTCCGGGATGGCCAGGAGCTTCTCGTCGCTGCCGGCCTCGTCGCTCATCTTCAGTACGCCGACGGGCTTGCAGCGGATCACCGAGCCGGGGACCAGCGGCAGCGGCAGGATCACCAGCACGTCGGCCGGGTCGCCGTCTCCGCACAGCGTGTGCGGGACATAGCCGTAGTTGCACGGGTAGCGCATCGGCGTGGACAGGATCCGGTCGACGAAGATCGCGCCCGAGGCCTTGTCGACCTCGTACTTGACCGGCTCGGCGTCCTTGGGGATTTCGATGATGACGTTGATCTCGTCCGGCGGGTTCTTGCCGGTGGAGACGAGGTCCAGGCCCATGCTGTAGCTCCGACTGCTGGGTTCCACGACGGCCGGGCCGGCGCGGAAGGTGAGGGGAACCGGGCATTTTACGCAGGTTGCTGTTGCGGCGCAGCAAGGGGACTGTCCTCCCCGTGAACGCCCCCGCCCGGGCCGCGCGTGGCGCGGCCCGGGCGGATGGTGGCGTCGGTCAGGGGTTACTTGCGCAGGTGGCGGTCGGCCCAGTGGTCGGCCAGGCGTCCCGCGGCGTCCCGGCCCCCAAGCCCGAAGGCCAGCGCCACCGCGACCGCGACCGCCCCCAGGACCAGGCCGAAGGCCAGGTTCACGATCTCGTCGGCGATCCCCATCGCCCGCAGGCCCATCGCCAGAACGAGGCCGAGGATGGCCACCCGGGCGATCCGCGCCATGCCGACGGCGTTGCCGGGGCTGGTGCGTTCGATGGCCTGTGCGGCGAGGTTGGCCAGCCAGTAGCCAATGACGAAGATCACCAGGCCCAGCAGCACGTTCGCGCCGAACTCGATGAAGGTCTCCAGCAGCTCGCGCACCCCGGTGAAACCGACCCGGTGGGCCGCCTCGACGGTGGCGAAGAGCATGATGAAGAACAGCGCTGTGTGGCCGCCCAGTTCCGAGAGCGTCAGCCGCGGCGCTCGGCCGATCGCCTCGGCCGTGACGGTGCCGTCGGGGCTGGCGATGAACTCGCCCTCCCGCGGCGGCGGCGCGAAGG
Organism: Marilutibacter spongiae; assembly: GCF_014145325.1. Lineage (GTDB taxonomy): Bacteria > Pseudomonadota > Gammaproteobacteria > Xanthomonadales > Xanthomonadaceae > Marilutibacter > Marilutibacter spongiae. The sequence continues at coordinate 19,421 of NZ_JACHTF010000017.1, read as the reverse complement.
CATGCGCCAGGCCCAGGCGTTCGGGCAGTCGGTCGAAGCCCAGGTTCGACAGCAGCCGCGTCACCAGGTCGGCGACGAAGCGCCCCAGGAACCACGCGATGATCAGGATCGCGGCAGCGGCGATGATGTTCGGGACCGCGGCCAGGAACATGTCCAGCATGTCGGTGAGCGGGCCGGAGATCGACTCGATCCGCAGGGCGTCGAGCGCCGCGATCAGGGTCGGCACGATGACCAGGATGAAGACCAGGGTGCCGCCCAGTTGCGAGAGCTTGAGGTCGCGGGTCGATTCGTTCTGCTGGCTGAAGCGGTCCACGCCGGTGGCCGACAGCAGGTTGGTCACCAGCCCGCGGACGACCTTGGCGATGATCCAGCCGACCACGCCGATCACGATCGCCGCGAAGATGTTCGGCAGCATGCCGACGAATTCGGTGGTCATCGCCGACAGCGGGACCATCAGCCCCTGGATGCCGAGTACCCCCACGATCGCCGGCAGGAACAGCAGCAGCACCAGCCAGTAGGCGACATTGCCCATGGTGTTGGACAGGGGCTGCATCTCGGCGCTCGCCGACAGCTTCTCGTCCAGGCGGGTGGCGCCCAGTGCCTTGTTGACGATGGTGCGCACGACCGTGGCGACCAGCCAGCCGACCAGCGCCAGCACGATCGCCAGCAGCGCGCGGGGCAGGTAGGTCATCACCGTGTTGGCCAGGGTCGACAAGGGCCCGGACACGCCATCCACGTTGAGTACCCCGAACATGCCGATCAGGGCCAGCAGCAGGATCGCCCAGAACACCACGCGCCCGGCGATCTTCTCGAAGTCCAGCTTCGACTCGGAGTGCGCGGCCAGCCGCTGGTTGGTGCCCAGCCTGGCGAGACCCTTGCGGGTGCCGGCGGCGGCGAGCAGGGCGACGATCCAGCCCACCAGCAGGATCGCCAGCGCCCCGAGGATGGTGGGCAGGTAGTTGCCCACGGAATTTTCGAATGACGCGAGCCACGGTTGCATCGGCCTCTCCTTCGTCATGAATGGATGGCAGGAATGCAGGACTTCAGCTTCCCGAAGAAGCTTCACGATGCCGCACGGCTCGTGAACACAGTGTCCAGCCCTCGTGGATGCCGGGGGAGGCACAGTGCCGGAACGAACGACCCCCGCCGGGGCGGGGGTCGTGGGTCGAAGGGGCCGCACCTGGCGGGGCGGCCCGCTTGCCGGCTCAAGTCACAGCAGCGGGACCATCAGCAGGGCCACGATGTTGATGATCTTGATGAGCGGGTTGATCGCCGGCCCCGCGGTGTCCTTGTAGGGGTCGCCCACGGTGTCGCCGGTCACCGCGGCCTTGTGGGCCTCGCTGCCCTTGCCACCGTGGTGGCCGTCCTCGATGTACTTCTTGGCGTTGTCCCATGCGCCGCCGCCGGTGGTCATCGAGATCGCGACGAAGATGCCGGTCACGATGGTGCCGATCAGCAGGCCGCCCAGCGCCTTCGGCCCCAGCAGCAGGCCGACCACGACGGGGACGGCCACCGGCAGAAGCGAAGGCACGATCATTTCCTTGATCGCCGAACGGGTCAGCATGTCGACCGCCTTGTCGTACTCCGGCTTGCCGGTGCCCTCCATGATGCCGGCGATGTCCCGGAACTGGCGTCGCACTTCCTCCACGACCGCACCGGCCGCGCGGCCGACGGCCTCCATCGCCATCGCGCCGAACAGGTAGGGGATCAGGCCACCGATCAGCAGGCCGATGATCACGTAGTGGTCGGACAGGTCGAAGGTGAACACCTCGCCCGGGTTGCTCGCCTGCAGGTTGTGGGTGTAGTCGGCGAACAGCACCAGGGCCGCGAGCGCCGCCGAGCCGATCGCATACCCCTTGGTCACCGCCTTGGTGGTGTTGCCCACTGCGTCGAGCGGGTCGGTGATGTCGCGCACCTCCGACGGCAGCTCGGCCATCTCGGCGATGCCGCCGGCGTTGTCGGTGATCGGGCCGTAGGCGTCGAGCGCGACGATCATGCCCGCCATCGACAACATCGCCGTGGCCGCGATGGCGATGCCGTACAGGCCGGCCAGTGCGTGGCAGCCCCAGATCGCCAGGCACACCGCGACCACCGGCATCGCGGTCGACTTCATCGACACGCCCAGGCCGGCGATGATGTTGGTGCCGTGGCCGGTGGTCGAGGCGGACGCGACGTGCTGCACCGGCTTGTACTGGGTGCCGGTGTAGTACTCGGTGATCCACACGATCGCACCGGTCAGCGCCAGGCCGACGAGCGCGCAGTAATACAGGTTCATCGCGCCGTGCGCGTTGTCGCCCATCAGCGCGGTGGTGATCGGGTAGAAGGCGATCGCCGCCAGCACCGCGGAGATGATGACGCCCTTGTACAACGCGCCCATGATCGAGCCGCCGGCCTTCACCTTGACGAAGAACGCGCCGACGATCGAAGCGATGATCGAGGCCCCGCCCAGCACCAGCGGATACAGCACGCCATTGGCGCCCACTTCGCTGGCCATCAGCTGGCCCAGCAGCATCGTCGCGATGACGGTGACCGCATAGGTCTCGAACAGGTCGGCCGCCATGCCGGCGCAGTCGCCGACGTTGTCGCCGACGTTGTCGGCGATCACCGCGGGATTACGCGGGTCGTCCTCCGGGATCCCGGCCTCGACCTTGCCCACGAGGTCGGCACCCACGTCCGCGCCCTTGGTGAAGATGCCGCCGCCCAGGCGCGCGAAGATCGAGATCAGCGAGGAACCGAAGGCCAGGCCGACCAGCGCGTGCAGCGCGGGTTCGCCATAGATGCCCATGTGGCCCAGCACCGCCCAGTAGCCGGCGACGCCCAGCAGGCCCAGGCCGACCACCAGCATGCCGGTGATGGCCCCGCCGCGGAAGGCGACGTCCATCGCCGGGCCCATGCCCTTGCGCGCGGCCTCGGCGGTGCGGACGTTGGCCTTCACCGACACGTTCATGCCGATGTAGCCCGCCGCGCCCGACAGGATCGCACCGAGCGCGAAGCCGATCGCGGTGGTCCAGCCGAGCGTGAAGCCGATCACCAGCAACAACACGGCGCCGGCCACGGCGATCGTCATGTACTGGCGGTTGAGGTAAGCGCGCGCACCTTCCTGGATCGCCGAGGCGATCTGTTGCATGCGTTCGTTGCCCGCAGGTTGGACGCCGATCCAGCGCGCCGAGATGATCCCGTACAGGATCGCGATGACGGCGCAGCCCAGCGCCATGGTCAAACCGTACTGCTCCAGCATGAACCCCTCCCCGGATAACGAGTGGACTTACGTGGAATTTCGGATGTTGGGTCTCGAGTTTTTCGGCGTTGCGGGAACGCCTCTCGGCGGCCGGTGGGGGCAACGGCCCGACTATCGCACAGGTTGGCCGCCGCGCGCTGCCACGTGGGCGACGCTATGGCGCGAAAGCGCGCCCGGTCGGGCTCGTGACCGGGCGTTCAGAGGGCGTCTGCGAGCCTGAGCGCGTCCACGCAGGAGAGCAGGAGAGTCCCCATGCCGATCCGAACCATGCTGTGCCTGGCGCTGGCGGCCCTGCCGCCGTCCGCCGTCCTCGCCGGGGAACCGGCCCCGGAGATCGAGCGCCCGGTCGCGCCGCCGCAGGCCGTGGGCGCGGTCCACTCCCTGCGCACGATCCCCGAGGCCTGCGCGCGGATCGAAGGCGTCTTCACCGGCGATGCCGCCGAGCCCTATCGCTTCGCGGTGGTGAAGACGAGTCCCAACTGCCAGCCGCGCGCGCGCTTCGTCGACGCCGCCAAGGCAAAACCGGACGCCGCGGGCGGGTGGATCTTCAACGACGTCATCCGCATTCCCAGTGCCGCCTGTCCCGGCCAGCAGGCGGTGGTGAAGCTGTGGCGCAAGCCGGCGGCAGTGGCGCCGCCCGAACTGGACGCGCAGGGCCGCTCGCGCATCTACCTGCAGGACTCCGACAAGACCCGCGCTGCGGCCGCGGACAAGGTGCCGATGTTCGCCGCGGCGATGTCGGTGGAAGGCGAGGCCTGCGCTGCGCGATAGGTCCGGCCATGCCGCGCGCGCAGCAGGCGGCTGGAGGAATATCCGCCGCGCACGGCCAGCCTGGAGTTCGACCTCGACGCGGCGATGCGGCAGTTGACGCCTGACGGCGATTGAACCCGCGGGCCGGTCCTGCCGGTCGTACCGCATGGAGAGGGCCCGCCGCATGGCGGGCCCGTCGCCGCGGGCGTGGCGGCGCGGCTCAGCCCGTCCAGTGCGGCAGCTTGCGCTTCACCGAAACGTTCTTCAGCGACACGTACTTCGGCAGCCCGTCGCGGCCGTACGGCGGTGGTGCCTCGCCTCGCACCAGCGGCTCGAGGTAGCGGCGTGCCGCGGCCGTGATGCCGTAGCCGTCGCGGCGGATGAAGCCGGCCGGCATCTTCTTCTCGTGGTTGGCGACCTTCTCCAGCGGCGCGGCCTCGATCTTCCAGCGGTAAGGCGCGTCGGCGCTGCGCACGATCACCGGCATCACCGCGTTCATGCCCGCCAGCGCGTACTCCACCGCCTTGCGCCCGACCGCCTGGGCCTGGTCCAGGTCGGTCGCCGAGGCGAGGTGGCGGGCCGAGCGCTGCAGGTAGTCGGGCAGGGTCCAGTGCACCTTCAGGCCCAACGCATCCTTGACCCGGCCGGCCAGGAACGAGGCCACCCCGCCGAGCTGGGTATGGCCGAAGGAGTCCTTGCCCCCGCCGGCATCGGCGACGAAACGGCCCTCCGCGGTCTGGATGCCTTCGCTGGCGACGACCACGCAATAACCGACCCGCTCGACGGTGGCCTTCACCCGGGCCAGGAAGTCGGCCTCGTCGTAGGGTCGCTCGGGGAACAGGATCAGGTGAGGGGCCTGGTCGCGACCGTCGCCGGCAAGGCCGGCGGCCGCGGCCAGCCAGCCGGCATGGCGGCCCATCGCCTCGTAGACGAACACCTTGGTCGAGGTCTCGGCCATCGCCGCGACATCCAGCGCCGCTTCGCGGACCGAGACGGCGGTGTACTTGGCGGCCGACCCGAAGCCCGGGCAGCAGTCGGTCACGGCCAGGTCGTTGTCGACCGTCTTGGGCACGCCGATGCAGGCCAGCGGATAGTCGAACGCCGCCGCCAGGCGCGACACCTTCAGCGCGGTGTCGGCCGAGTCGTTGCCGCCGTTGTAGAGGAAGTAGCGGACGTCGTGCGCGCGCAGCACGTCCAGCAGGCGCTCGTAGCGGGCGCGATCGGCCTCGAGCGACTTCAGTTTGACCCGGCAGGAGCCGAAGGCCCCGCCGGGGGTGTGGGCCAGCGCCCGGATCGCGGCCAGGGGCTCGCGCGAGGTGTCGATCAGGTCCTCGGCGAGCGCGCCCAGGATGCCGTTGCGGGCGGCGAGCACCTTGACCCGCCGGGCGCGGGCGGTCTGGATCACCGCCGAGGCGGTGGCATTGATGACGGCGGTGACGCCGCCGGACTGGGCGTAAAGCAGGGTGCCTTGGGCCATGGGGCTCTCCGTGCGCTGGAAAGGGGCGGGGCCGGACCGGGCGGAGTTCTCGTCCATTGGGCGGATTTGCCCGGACAATGCCCGGAAATGCCGCCCGGATGCGGTAAGCTGGACACCGTTTCGCCCGGCCGGGCGGGTCGTGCGCTCCAGTGTAGCGCCACCGCGGCGGCACCATGCGGGCCCGCTTTTCCGTCTTTTGTGGAGCGATGTTGATGCGATTGGTACTTCTGGGCGCGCCGGGTTCCGGCAAGGGGACGCAGGCGGCCCGCCTCAAGGATCACCTCCAGGTGCCCCACATTTCCACCGGCGACCTGCTGCGCGCCGAAGTCGCCGCCGGCAGCAAGCTGGGCCTGGAGGCCCAGGAAGTCATGGCCCGCGGCCAGCTGGTCAGCGACGCCATCCTGCTGGGCATGCTCGAGGACCGCTTCTCGCGCCCGGACACCGCCAACGGCTTCATCCTCGACGGCTACCCGCGCAACCTGGCCCAGGCCGACGCCCTGGACACCCTGCTCAAGCGGATCGGCCAGCCGATGGAGGCCGCCGTCCAGCTCGAGGTCCCGACCGAGCTGCTGGTCGAGCGCATCGCCGGCCGCGCCGCCGCCGAGGGCCGGGCCGACGACACGCCCGAGTCGGTGCGCACGCGCCTGGGCGTCTACAACGAGCAGACCGCGCCGGTGATCGAGTTCTTCCGCCAGCACGGCCAGCTGACCGTGGTCGACGGGGTGGGGTCGATGGACGAGGTCTTCACCCGCATCATCGAAGCGATCGAGCCCGTCCGCGAGGTCGGCTGAGTCCCATCGCGGTGCGCGCGGTGCCGTCCCGGACACCGCGCCAGCGCGCAGTCCGCCGCCGGGCGCACGGATCGTAGACGCATGAAACTGCACATCCTCGGCATCGCCGGCACCTTCATGGGCGGTGTCGCCGCGCTGGCCCGCGAGCTCGGCCACGAGGTCGAAGGCAGCGACCAGTCGGTGTATCCGCCGATGTCGACCCAGCTCGAGCAGCTCGGCATCGCGCTGCGCCAGGGCTACCTGCCCGGCAACATTTCCGACGACTGCGACGAGATCGTGGTCGGCAATGCCCTCTCGCGCGGCAATCCGGCCGTGGAGCAGGTGCTCGACGACGGGCGACGCTACATTTCCGGCGCCCAGTGGCTGAGCGAGCGGGTCCTGCCCGGGCGCGACACCCTCGCCGTCGCCGGTACCCACGGCAAGACCACCACGACCACCATCCTGACCTACCTGCTACAGGCGGCGGGGCGTGCGCCCGGCTTCCTGATCGGCGGCGTCGCCGAGGATTTCGGCGTGTCCGCCAGGCTGGGCGGTGGGCCGCCGGCCGAAGCGTCGTCCGATGCGGCGCGCCCCCTGTTCGTGGTGGAAGCCGACGAGTACGACACCGCCTTCTTCGACAAGCGCAGCAAGTTCGTGCACTACCGGCCGCTGGTCGCGATCCTCAACAACCTCGAGTTCGACCACGCCGACATCTTCCCCGACGTGGCCGCGATCCAGCGCCAGTTCCACCACCTGGTGCGGACCGTGCCGCGACGCGGGCGCCTGGTGGTGAACGGCGAGGATCCGCGCCTCGCCGAAGTCCTCTCGATGGGCTGCTGGACCCCCGTCGAACGCTTCGGCCTGGAGGGCGACGACTTGGACTGGACCGCCCGCCTGCTGGCAGCGGACGGCAGCGCCTTCACCGTGGTCCATCGCGGACAGGTCCTGGGCGACGTCCACTGGCCCCTGCTGGGCCGGCACAACGTGATGAACGCGCTGGCGTCCCTGGCCGCCTGCGCCGCGGTCGGCGTCGACGTGGCCCGACTGCTGCCGACCTTGTCGGGTTTCCGCAGCGTGAAGCGCCGCATGGAACACCTGGGCGAAGCACGGGGGATCACCGTCTACGACGACTTCGCCCACCACCCCACCGCGATACGGACCACGCTCGAAGGCCTGCGGGCCCGGGTGGGCGGCGCGCGCATCGTGGTGGCGATGGAGCCGCGCAGCAATTCCATGCGCCTGGGCGCGCATGCGCAGGCGCTCGCGCCCTCGCTCGACGGCGCCGACGCGGTCGTGTTCCTGCATCGGCCCGAGCTGGCCTGGGACGCGGCCCGGGTGGTGGCCCAGGTGCGTGGCGACGCGGTGGCCGCCGCCGACGTCGACGCCCTCGTCGAGGCCCTCGTCCAGCGCACGCGCGAAGGCGACCACGTGGTGTTCATGTCCAACGGCGGCTTCGACGGCGCACCGCGCCGCTTCCTCGCCCGGCTGCGCGGCGACTGAGGCCGCCTCGCACGCCCGCAACGGGCCCGCAACGGGATGACGCCGCGAGGCTGATGCGTAACACTGGGCGCGTGTCTAAGCCGCCGCTGCCCGTCGAATCGCTGCCGCTGTTCCCGCTGCACGCCGTGCTCCTGCCCGGTGCGGCGATGAGCCTGCGCGTGTTCGAGCCGCGCTACCTCGACCTGGTCCGCGAATGCGGCCGCAACGGACACGGCTTCGGCATCTGCCTGATCATCGACGGCGAAGAGGTGGGGGCGGTCGCCTCCGCCGCGGCCTATGGCACCGAAGCGGTGGTCGAGGACTTCGGCACCGGCGACGACGGCCTGTTGGTCCTGCATGTCCGGGGCGGGCGCCGCTTCCACGTGCACCGCGTGCGCGTGCGCGACAACGGCCTCCAGGTCGCCGACGTGAGCTGGTGCGCCGCCGATGCGGTCGAGCCGCTGCAGCCGGAGCATGGCCTGCTGGCGACCCTGCTGCACGAGGTCATCGACAAGGTCGGCGGCGAGCACGCACAGGCCGACGAGTCGCGCTTCGACGACGCCGCCTGGGTCGGCTGGCGGCTCGCGGAAATGCTGCCGCTCGAGAACCCCCAGCGCCAGGTGCTGCTGCAGACGCAGGATCCGCACGAACGCCTGCAGCAGGTCCTCGCGCTACTGCCCTGATGGGTCCGCCACGGTGTGCAGGCGCAGCACCGGCAGGCCGGTGTCGGGGTGCACGGCCTCGGCCTGCTCGAAGCCCGCGAGGGCCTTGCGGACGGCGGCGAAGGCCTCGCCCTCGTCCGGCTCCGGGCGCCACAGCGCGAACAGGTCGAAGGGCCGTGCCAGGTACAGGCGCTGGGTCGCGCCCAGCCACAGCGGCGTGCCGTCGTCGAGTGCGGCGGGGGCCGGCCACAGGCGCAGGGCCAGCATGCGCGGCGCCTGGCCCGGCTCCGCGGGCAGGGCGCGCACCATCAGCAACGACTCGGCCTGGGCGTCGAGCGTCGCCGGCAGCACCGGTTGCGCCTGCGCCGGGGTGTCGTCGTCGAGCAGGCCCACGGTCGCGGTCCAGTCGGCCTGCGGCTGCACCCGCCAGCCCTGGGCTTCCAGCGCAAGCTGCAGTGGGGCCAGCGGGCCGGCCACCTGCAGGTCGAGCGTCCAGCGGCGGCGCACGTCGCGTTCGTCGCGCTGGGCCGGCAGGGTCTGCCAGTCCTCGCGCCACCAGTCCGCGTCGCTGACGATCCGCAGCGGTTCCACTGTCTGGAACTTGGCCAGCAGGCCGTCGGCCGCACGCGGCGCGTGCCAGGCGGCCGCGGCGAGGAAGCTGCCGTAGAACATCCACGCCAGCGGCCGCATCCAGAACGAGCGCGCCTGGTGGCTGCGATAGGCCAGTCCGAGCACCAGCAGCCAGACGATGCCGAACAGGGTGCCACCGACGATATCGCTCAGCCAGTGCGCGCCCAGGTAGAGCCGCGCGAAACCGATCAGGGTGGTGGCGACGCCGGCCACCAGGTACGGCCAGACGCGCTTGCGCCCCGGCAGCTCGCGCGCGATCAGGACCGCGAAGAAGCCGAACACCACCGTGGCCATCGTCACCGAGACCGAGGGGAAGCCGAAACCGGCCGGTGCGGTGGGCGGTCGCGGCATGTCGATCGCCGCCTCCAGCAGTGCGGTCAGGACCAGGCCGAAGACGATCGCCGCGATCCAGTGCGCGGCGGCCATCCAGCGTCGCCGCCAGACCAGGTAGACCAGCGGCACGGCCGCGGCCGTGCCCAGCACCGGCAGCTCGCCCAGGCTCGCCAGCGCCGCCATCATCCGGTCGGCCAGCGGGTTGCGCAGGCTCCACATGAACGTGTGCACGCTGTGGTCCAGCGGCAGCGGCCCACCGCTGGCGAACAGCGTGGCCAGCAGCGAGAACCAGATCCAGCTGATCGCCAGCAGGCACAGCGCGAGGATTACCAGCGAAGGCGACTCGGGCCGGTTGGGATCGACCAGCGCGGTGGCATAGCGGCCCAGTCGCGGGTGCCGGCGGAACCAGTCCAGTGCCCGCGCCAGCCATTTGTCGGCGTGCATCGCCGACCAGCGCCAGGTGTAGAGCACGATGGCCCACACCAGGCCCAGCGCGACCAGGAGCACGCCGAACACGATGGCGAGGCGGTCGGCGACCGCGGCGACGGCCTCGTAGGACGCGCCCAGGATCCAGCCCGGCGCGAGGAACAGCGCGGCCCAGCCGACGCAGGCCACCAGGCTGGGCAGCAGGTAGCGGGGGAAGGGCATGTGCAGCATGCCGGCGATCGCCGGCACGAAAGGCCGCACCGCACCGACGAAGCGGGCGATGAAGATGCTCTTGACCCCGTGTCGCCGGAACATCGATTCGCTGCGCTCCAGCCATTGCGGATAGCGCGAGAACGGCCAGCGCTGGCGCAGCTGTGGCCCCCAGAGCCGGCCGACCCAGTAGCTCAGCGCATCCCCGAGCAGGGCGCCCAGGGCGGCGGCGGCGAGCGCATAGGGCCCGTTGATGTGCCCCAGCCCGACCATGGCACCGACGGCGAACAGCAGTGGCAGGGCCGGGACGACGATACCCAGGATCACCAGGGCGTCGCAGAACGCGATCAGGAAGATCAACGCGCCGGCGGCGGTGGGGTGTGCCGCGATCCAGGCGGTCGCGTTTTCGATCCAGGCCGATTCCATCGCGGAATTATGGGGGACGATCGGCCTTCGCGCCCATGCATGACGGCACGGTCATGGCCATCGGCCGGGCCAAACGCGGCCGAGCGCCCTAGAATCGCGCCATGTCGATCGAAGTTTCCGCCCTCAAGTCCGACAGTTTCGGCCGCATCGCGCTGATGCGGGACGAGTCCGGGCTGTTCGTCCGCCGCGACCTCGCCCACGTGCCGCTGTGGCTGCGCCTGCCGGCCTGGTGGCTGGCCCGGCGCGAGGCCGCCGCCCTGCGTGCCGTGGTCGGGCTGGACGCCGTGCCGCAGCTGCGTGCCTGGAACGGACGTTGCCTGGACCGCAGCTTCATGGCCGGCGCGGCGATGTACCAGCGGCCGCCGCGTGGCGACCTGGCTTACTTCCGCCGGGCCCGGCGCCTGTTGCAGGGCCTGCACCGCCACGGGATCGCGCACAACGACCTGGCCAAGGAAGCCAACTGGCTCGTGCTCGAGGATGGCGCGCCGGCGATCATCGATTTCCAGCTGGCCGTCCGCGGCCGGCCGCGCTCGCGCTGGATGCGCCTGCTTGCGCGGGAGGACCTGCGCCACCTGCTCAAGCACAAGCGGACCTACTGCCCCGAGGCCATCACCCCGGTCGAGCAGCGGCTGCTCAAGCGCCGCTCATGGCTGCGCGAGGCCTGGTTCGCCACCGGCAAGCCGGTCTACCGGTTCGTCACCCGTCGCATCCTCCACTGGGAGGACAATGAAGGCCAGGGGCCCAAGCCCTGAAGCCAGCGCGTCGAGATGCCTTCCTGGCGTCCCGCGATACCCTTCAGTCCATTCACCCCACAATCGTCACTCCCAATGAGCCTGAGCGGAAAGACCCTGTTCATCACCGGCGCATCGCGCGGCATCGGCCGTGCCATCGCCCTGCGCGCCGCCCGCGACGGCGCCAACATCGCCGTCGTGGCCAAGTCCGGCGTGCCCAACCCCAAGCTGCCGGGCACCATCCACAGCGTGGCGGCGGAGGTCGAGGCCGCCGGCGGCCAGGCGCTCGCCCTGCAGTGCGACATCCGCGAGGAAGACCAGGTGCGCGCGGCGGTCGCCGCCACGGTCGACGCCTTCGGCGGCGTGGACATCCTGGTCAACAACGCGAGCGCGATCTGGCTGCGCGGTGCGCTCGACACCCCGATGAAGCGCTTCGACCTGATGCAGGAGGTCAACGCCCGCGGCAGTTTCCTGTGCGCGCAGGCCTGCCTGCCGCACCTGCTCGAGGCGCCCAACCCGCACGTCCTGACGCTGGCCCCGCCGCCGTCGCTCGACCCCAAGTGGTGGGGACCCCACACCGCCTACACCCTGGCGAAGATGGGCATGAGCTTCGTCACCCTGGGCCTGGCGGCGGAATTCGGTCCGCGCGGGGTGGCGATCAACGCCCTGTGGCCGCGCACGCTGATCGCCACCGATGCGCTCAACATGATCCCCGGCGTCGACACCGCGAACGCCCGAACGCCGGCCATCATGGGCGATGCCGCCCATGCGGTGCTGACGCGCCCGGCCGAAGGTTTCAGCGGCCGCTTCCTGATCGACGACGAAGTACTGGCCGAGGCCGGCGTCGAGGACTTCGACGCGTATGCGGTCGACCCCGCCAAGCCGTTGCTGCCCGACCTGTTCCTCGACTGACCCGGCGCGCCACCCGCGCGCCCCTGCAAGGAGTCCACCCTTCCCCATGAAATACCTGCACACCATGGTCCGCGTCCGCGACCTCGACGCGTCGATGAAGTTCTTCTGCGAGGGCCTCGGCCTGGTCGAGAACCGCCGCAAGGACTATCCCGAAGGTCGCTTCACCCTGGTCTACCTGGGGGCGCCGGAGAATCCGGAGGCCGAGGTCGAGCTGACCTGGAACCACGACGACGAGGCTTATACCGGCGGCCGCAATTTCGGCCACCTGGCCTTTGCCGTCGACGACATCTACGCGACCTGCCAACACCTGCAGGACATGGGCGTCACCATCAACCGCCCACCCCGCGATGGACGCATGGCCTTCGTGCGCTCGCCCGACGGCATCTCGGTCGAACTCCTGCAGAAGGGCGCCAGCCTCGCGCCGGCCGAACCCTGGGCCTCGATGGGCAACACCGGCAGCTGGTAGCCGCCGCGACGCGCTCGCTCCATTGCCACGACCGGTGCCAGCGCCTGGGGGACCGTGGCCGCGGCGAATCCGTAGGGTGCGATGAACAAAACGCATTGCGCCGCGCAAGGTCGCGCACTGAGCGAGACCGATCATGCGTGGTGGTCGTGAGCGATGCTGGGTGCCCCCTCCGGCTCGACCCACCCGAGGCGACGTCGCAGTTCACGTAGCCCGGGTAAGCGAAGCGCACCCGGGGCTAGGTATGGGTGCAGGCTCGCAGGGGGCAATAACTCGTAGGGTGCAATAAGCGCAGCGCATTGCACCGCGCAAGGTCGCGCATTGAGCGAGGCTGACGTGCGCCGCGCCTCCGCAGTCAATCGACGGGACCGCTTCGAACACCGCAGGAAAGGCTGCGCGAAGCAAAGCCCATAGTGCGTCGTGGCCGGCAGCGGCGACGGTGGGTTTCGCCTTTGGCTCTACCCACCTACGAAGGCGACATGGCAAAGGCTGGATCCCAGCGTTCGCTGGGATGACGGCTTGGGCGCGATCGTAGGATGGGTAGCGCGAAGCAAAACCCATCATGCGTCTTGCACGAAATTTCGCGACGGTGGGTTTCGCCTTTGGCTCTACCCACCCTACGGTGATGGCGCAGCCGCCCCCATCCGGCGACCCCACAAATCGTCATCCCAGCGAACGCTGGGATCCAGCTTTTGGCGAGGCTGGTAAGTCTACCCCCGGCCCGGGCGCCAGCGCCCGGGCGTTCGTGGCCGCGCGAACCGGTGGTTCGCAAGCCGCGCCCCCTCACCCCTGCCCAGCGCAGCGCGCTGGGCGTTCGGCAAGACCGCGCGGCAGTGCCGCGCAAGCGGTCTTCCATCGGCTTCGCCTCTGGAGCCGTTGCGGGCTCGCGCTTCGCGCTGGTTTCTACCCCCGGCCCGGGCGCCAGCGCCCGGGCGTTCGTGGACTCGCGAACCGGTGGTTCGCAAGCCGCGCCCCCTCACCCCGGCCCAGCGCAGCGCGCTGGGCGTTCGGCAAGACCGCGCGGCAGTGCCGCGCAAGCGGTCGCCCATCGGCTTCGCCTCTGGAGCCGTTGCGGGCTCGCGCTTCGCGCTGGTTTCTATCCCCGGCCCGGGCGCCAGCGCCCGGGCGTTCGTGGACGCGCGAACCGGTGGTTCGCAAGCCGCGTCCCCTCACCCCAGCCCAGCGCGGCGCGCTGGGCGTTCGGCAAGACCGCGCGGCTGTGCCGCGCAAGCGGTCTTCCATCGGCTTCGCCTCTGGAGCCGTTGCGGGCTCGCGCTTCGCGCTCACCACGCAACCCCCTGCCCAGCGCAGCGCGCTGGGCGTTCGGCAAGACCGCGCGGCAGTGCCGCGCAAACGGTCTTCCATCGGCTTCGCCTCTGGGGCCGTTGCGGGCTCGCGCTTCGCGCTCACCACGCAACCCCCTGCCCAGCGCAGCGCGCTGGGCGTTCGGCAAGACCGCGCGGCAGTGCCGCGCAAACGGTCTTGCCTCACCCCATCGGGGCGTGGAGGGGGGTGCCGCAGTGGCGGCAGTGCAGGGCGTCGGGGTCGTGGCCCTCCAGCCCGCATTCCTGGCATCCGCGCGAATCGTGATGGTCGCCGCCGCCGGAGGCTTCGCGCAGGCTGCTGGCCAGTTCGGCGGTGTAGATGCCGGTGGGCACGGCGATCACGCTGTAGCCGATCAGGATCAGGATCGAGGCGATGAAGCGGCCCACCACGGTCTCAGGCGAGATGTCGCCGTAGCCCACCGTCGACATCGTCACGATGGCCCAGTACATGCCGGTCGGGATGCTGGCGAATCCATGCTCGGGTCCTTCGATGATGTACATCAGCGCGCCGAAGATCACCACCACGGTGAGGATGGCGCAGATGAACACGAAGATCTTGCGCCGGCTACGCCACAGCGCCTTCACCAGCACGCCGCCTTCTTCGACGTACTGCGTGAGCTTGAGGATGCGGAACAGCCGCAGGATGCGCAGGATCCGCACCACCAGCAGGCTCTGGCTGCCAGGGAGCAACAGCGACAGGTAGGTCGGCAGGATCGACAGCAGGTCGATGATGCCCCAGATACTCAGGGCATAGCGTAGCGGTCGCCTCACCACCGCCAGCCGCAGCACGTACTCGGCGGTGAACAACAGGGTGAACGCCCACTCCACCAGGTACATGGCCTTCGCATGCCGGGCATGGATGTGCGGCACGCTGTCGACCATGATCACCAATACGCTGGCGAAGATCGCGAAGATCAACAGCAGGTCGAAGTTGCGCGACGGCGGCGTGTCGTGCCGGTAGATGATGTCGAACCAGCGCCGGCGCCAGCCGGTCTCGGTCGCGGGATTGAGTTGGGGCGTGAACAGCAGGCGCATGGGACCCTCCGGCCCCGGATTGTGCCGCATTCGGCCCTCCAATCGGCGAGAATGCACCTCCATCCATCCCTTCGCCGGTCCCACGACACCATGAGTACCGCCAACGACGCCCTCTGCGCCCTCGCCGACGACTTCTACGTGCCGGTCTACCGCCCGCGCCGGATCGTCCTCGACCGCGGGCAGGGTTCGCGCATCCACGACCTTGACGGCCGCGAGTACGTCGACTTCGGCGGCGGCATCGCCGTCAATGCGCTGGGCCATGCCCACCCGGCACTCGTCGAGGCGTTGACCGCACAGGCGGGGCGGCTCTGGCACACCAGCAACGTCTTCGTCAGCGCGCCGCCGCTCGAGCTGGCGCGCGACCTGGTCGAGGCCAGTGGCTTCGCACGCCGCGTGTTCCTGTGCAACTCGGGCGCCGAGGCCAATGAAGCGGCGATCAAGCTCGCGCGCAAGTGGGCGACCGGCGAGGGCCGGGCGCCCGAGCGCCGTGTCATCCTGACCTTCAAGGGCAGCTTCCACGGCCGCACCCTGGCGACCGTGACCGCGACCGCGCAGCCCAAGTACCAGGAGGGCTTCGAGCCACTGCCCGGTGGCTTCCGCTACTGCGACTTCAACGACCTCGCCGCCGCCGAGGCCGCGATGGCCGCCGGCGACGTCTGCGCGGTGCTGGTCGAGCCGGTGCAGGGCGAGGGCGGAGTGATGCCGGCGACAACGGCATTCCTGCAGGGCCTGCGCGCGCTGTGCGACCGCCACGGCGCCCTGCTCATGCTCGACGAGATCCAGTGCGGCATGGGCCGTACCGGCCGCCTGTTCGCCTGCGAAGGCTATGGCGTCGTGCCCGATGTCCTGACCCTGGCCAAGGCATTGGGCGGCGGCATGCCGATCGGTGCGATGCTGGCCGGTCCGCGCGTCAGCGAGACGCTTACCTTCGGTGCCCACGGCACCACGTTCGGCGGCAACCCGCTGGCCGCCGCCGTGGCGCGCGTGGTGCTGCGCGAGCTGTCGTCGGACGCGATCCTCGCCAACGTGTCGCGGCAGGCCGATGCGATCCGGGCCTCGTTGTCGCGCATCGACGCGGAGCTGGGCCTGTTCGGCGAGGTCCGCGGGCGTGGCCTGATGATCGGTGCGCCCCTGCGACCGGCCCACGCCGGCAAGGCCGCCGCGATCCTGGACCTGTGCGTCGCCCATGGCCTGCTGTTGCTGCAAGCGGGGCCGGACGTACTGCGTTTCGTGCCGGCCTTGAACATCGGCGACGCCGATGTCGCCGAGGGCATGCAGCGCCTGCATGCGGCGCTGCGCGATTACGCCGCCGCCTGACCGCTGCGGCGGCGTCGGGCGCGCCCGGCCTCAACCCATGTCGCTGAAGACCGAGCGCGCGGCCTTGACCGTGTGCGCGATCTCGGCGTCGCCGTGCGCGCTGGACATGAAGCCGGCTTCGAAGGCCGACGGCGCGAGGTACACGCCGCGCTCGAGCATGCCGTGGAAGAAGCGCTTGAACTTCGCGGCGTCCGACGCCTTGGCGTCCTCGAAGGTCTCGACCGGACCTTCGCGGAAGTACAGCCCGAACATGCCCGGCGCCCGCG
The DNA here is from genome assembly GCF_014145325.1 of Marilutibacter spongiae. GTDB lineage: Bacteria > Pseudomonadota > Gammaproteobacteria > Xanthomonadales > Xanthomonadaceae > Marilutibacter > Marilutibacter spongiae. The sequence continues at coordinate 2,971 of NZ_JACHTF010000017.1, read as the reverse complement.
TGGTGTGGAAGGCGACGTTGGCTTCCCGCGCCGCTGCTTCCAGGCCATCGCACAGCTGGTGGGTGCGCCGCTCGAGTTCGTCGTGGAAGCCCGGCTCGCGGATCAGCGCCAGCGTCGCCAGGCCGGCGGCCATGGCCACGGGATTGCCGCTCAGCGTGCCGGCCTGGTAGATCGGGCCGCTGGGCGCCACCTGCGCCATGTACTCGCGCTTGCCGCCGTAGGCCCCCACCGGCATGCCGCCTCCGATGATCTTGCCGAAGGTGCTCAGGTCGGGGGTGATGCCGTAGCGTGCCTGCGCGCCGCCCAGCGCCACGCGGAAGCCGGTCATGACCTCGTCGAAGATCAGCAATGCCCCGTGTCGCGTGCACAGCTCGCGCAGGTGCTGCAGGTAGCCGTCGCGGGGCAGGATGCAGTTGGCGTTGCCGACGATCGGCTCGATGATCAGGCCGGCGATCTCATCGCCGGTCGCCTCGAACAGCGCGCTGGCGGCCTCGAAATCGTTGTAGGGGATCGTCGTCGTCAGGTCCGCCAGCGCGTCGGGAACGCCCGGCGAGTTGGGCAGGCCGAGCGTCATCACGCCGCTGCCGGCCTTGACCAGGAAGCTGTCGCCATGCCCGTGGTAGCAGCCCTCGAACTTCACGATCCGCGTGCGCCCGGTGACGCCGCGCGCGACGCGGATCGCCGACAGCGTCGCCTCGGTGCCCGAGTTGACCATGCGCACCATCTCGCAGCTGGGCACGATGTGGGTGATGGCTTCGGCCATCTCCACTTCCAGCGCGTTGGGCACGCCGAAGCTGAGTCCGTCGCGCATGGTCGTTTCCACCGCCGCGAGCACCTCCGGGCGCGCATGGCCGGCGACCATCGGGCCCCAGGACCCGACATAGTCGATGTAGCGGTTGCCATCCACGTCGAACAGGTAGGCGCCCTCGGCGCGCTGCGCGAAGAACGGCTCGCCACCGACCGACTTGAACGCGCGCACCGGCGAATTGACGCCGCCCGGGATCAGGTCCTGGGCGCGGGTGAAAAGGGCGTGCGAGCGGTTCTGGTTCATGGCGTGGTTCCGTGGGGGAGCGGGGAAGGCGTACGGTCGAAGCAGGCGCGATAGGCGCGGGCCGCCGCGGCCGGATCGGGCGCATCGAACACGCCGCTGATCACCGCCAGGAGATCGGCCCCGGCGTCGACCAGGGAGGAGGCATTGTCCGGGGTGATGCCGCCGATGGCCACTCGCGGCACGCCCAGCGATGCCGCCGCCGCGAGCAGGGCGGGGCTGGCGCGGCGCGCGCCGGGCTTGGTCGGCGACGGGAAGAACGCGCCGAAGGCCACGTAGCTGGCGCCCGCCGCGACCGCGCGCCGCGCAAGGGCCAGGTCGTCGTAGCACGAGGCGCCCAGCAGGGCGTCCGCGGGCAGGGCGGCCCGCGCGGCGGCGATGTCGCCGTCGTCCTCGCCCAGGTGCACGCCGTCGGCGCCGATCTCCGCCGCCAGCCGCCAGTCGTCGTTGACGATCAGTGGCACGCCGCGCGCGTGGCACAGCGGCAGCAGCGCCAGTGCCTGTTCCCGCCGGTCCCGGGCGCTGGCCGTCTTGTTGCGGTACTGCAGCCAGGCGGCGCCGGCATCCAGTACGTCCTGCGCGCGGGACACCAGGCGTGCACTGTCGATTTCGTCAGGTGTGATGGCATACAGGCCGTGCGCCGGCCAGGGCGGTTTCATGCGAGGCTTCCTCCTGCCCGTGCCCCGCAAAGTGGGACATGGGACAATACGAACTTCATTCCAGACCATTATCCGCCCATGTCCGACACAGCAGTGACCGCGCCCTACCGCACCTGGATGTGCGTTGTCTGCGGCTTCATCTACGACGAAGCCGAGGGTTTGCCGGAAGAGGGCATCGCCCCCGGCACGCGCTGGGCCGATGTACCCGACACCTGGACCTGCCCCGATTGCGGCGTGACCAAGGACGATTTCGAGATGGTCGAGGCCTGAGGCCCCGGGAAAGCGGTTCAGTCCGCTTTCTGGATGTCCGGCCCGAAGACCATTTCCATGCCGTCGCGCAGGCCCAGTCGCGCTGCCTCGCCGGCATTGAGCTCGAGCACGTAGCGCGCCGGCGCGCTGCTGGGGTAGGGCGGACAGCCATTGCCGAGCGAGCAGGGCGGTACGTCGCGCTGCTGGGAGACCAGTCGTCGCTCGTCGTCGAAGTACAGGATGTCCAGCGCGATCCGTGTGTTCTTCATCCAGTAGGCCTGCATCGCCTCGCTCTCGTGGATGAAGAGCATGCCGTGGTCGGCCGGCATCTCGTCGCGGAACATCAGGCCGCGGGCCCGCTCGGCGTCGTCGTTCGCCACTTCGACCGCATAGCGCGTGCCCGCGATCTCGACCCACAGGCCGCCACCGCTGGCGCAGCCGGGCAACGACGCGCAGCACAGCAGCAAGAGCAGCAGCGCCGGGCGGAAACGGAGTGACGGCGAAAAGGCGTTCATGGGATGGCTCGACCAGGGGGTGGAGCGACCTTCCGGCAGGCGACCGGCAAGGTCAAGGCCCGTCCGCCGGGACGGGGCGAAAAAAAAGCTTCCCAAAGTGTTTGTGAGTGTGCACAATGCGCGCCCCGCTGCCGGGTAAGAGTGAAGGCGTCGGGGGTGTGTTGGAGGCGGTTGTCGGGAAGCGGTTGACGGTCCCGGGAGTTGCTGTAAGATGCGCGGCCCGCTGCCGGGACGAGTAGGATGAACGGCGCGGGGGTTTCGGGAAAAAGTCGTTTCGAAAGGTGTTGACGGCCCTGAAATCTGCTGTAAGATGTGCGGCTCCCTCGGGCACTTTGGTGACGAGGCGGAACGCGGCGCTGAGGCCGGTTCCGAAGATCTTTGACAGTGTGCGCAGGTGACTTGTGCGGCCGTCTGGCGGGTGGATAGTTGTCCATCGCAGACGTCCGAACAGGAACCAAGTCAATTCAAATGCATGCAAATGCAAGCGATGTAATTTGGGA
>NZ_JACHTF010000016.1 GCF_014145325.1 Marilutibacter spongiae | reverse complement strand
ACCAATCAACCAATCAACCAATCAACCAATCAACCAATCAACCAATCAACCAATCAACCAATCAACCAATCAACCAATCAACCAATCAACCAATCAACCAATCAACCAATCAACCAATCAACCAATCAACCAATCACCAATCAACCAATCACCAATCAACCAATCAGCCCGCATCATGCTCGGCGTGGTACTTCACGGCGGCTTCGACTTCGGCGCGGGAGCCCAGGAACACGGGCACGCGCTGGTGCAGGCCGGTGGGCTGGACTTCGAGCATGCGCTGGCGGCCGGTGCTGGCGGCGCCGCCGGCCTGCTCGACCAGGAACGCCATCGGATTGGCCTCGTACATCAGGCGCAGCTTGCCGCCCTTGGCCGCGCACTTGCTGTCGAGCGGGTAGCTGAAGATGCCGCCGCGGGTGAGGATGCGGTGCACGTCGGCGACCATGCTGGCCACCCAGCGCATGTTGAAGTCCTTGCCGCGCGGGCCCTCCCTGCCGGCCAGGAGATCGCCGACGTAGGCCTGCATCGGGGCTTCCCAGAAGCGCTGGTTGGACATGTTGACCGCGAATTCCTTCGTGTCCTCGGGAATGGTCATGCCGCGCTGGGTGAGTACGAAGCTGCCGATTTCGCGGTCGAGGGTGAAGGCATGCGTGCCGTGGCCGATGGTAAGCACCAGCATCGTGCTGGGCCCGTAGGTGCAGTAGCCGGCGGCGACCTGGTCGGTGCCCGGTTGCAGATAGTGCTCGTCGCCCGGCTGGCCGACGCCATCGGGACAACGCAGCACGGAGAAGATGGTGCCGACGGAGATGTTGACGTCGATGTTGGAGCTGCCGTCCAGGGGATCGAACAGGAGCAGGTAGTTGCCGCGCGGCTGCGCGTCGGAGATCGGCACCGAATGGTCCATCTCCTCGGAGGCGAGACCGGCGAGGTGGCCGCCCCAGGCGTTGGCCTCCATCAGGATCTCGTTGCTGAGCACGTCGAGCTTCTTCTGCGCTTCGCCCTGGATGTTGATGCTGGCCTCGCCGGCGCTGCCGGCATCGCCGAGCACACCGCCCAGTGCGCCCTTGCCGACCGCGATGGAGATCGACTTGCAGGCGCGCGCCACGACTTCGATCAGCAGGCGCAGGTCGGCGTTGATGCGGCCGGCGCGCTGCTCCTCGAGCAGGTGGCGGGTAAGGGACACCGGGGAGGCGGAGTTCGGGGACATGGCAGGCAAACGGCGGGCGACGGGGGCGCCATTGTCGCTGATGCGGACGCTATCCGCTGGCGGTCCTACGGCGGAAACGCCGGGAAAAGCGCTGACAACGCTGTCAGGCCGCCTCGCGCACCATCGACAGGTGGCGGCGCACGGTGCTGGCCAGGGTCTCGCGCGCCATGGCCAGCATCAGCAGCGGCGCGCCGGGGTCGGCGGCGCCGATGACGCGCTTGGCGGCGTCGATCGCGTCGCTGGCGACGTCGGCGTCCTCGCCCAGCAGCGAGCGCAACTGACGCTGGTGCTGGTCCAGGCGGCGTTCGAACAGGGGGTCCAGGCCGCGGCCGGCGCGGTCGAGCACTTCGGCGAACGTGGCTTCGGCGCGGGCATGGGCCTCGCGCAGGGAATCGGGTCGGGTGTACATGCGGTTCACGATGGGGGAGTCAGGTGTCATGGCGTGAGACGGCGGGGCGACGCGCGCAGTCTGGCCACCGCGGATGACAGCGGTTTGCCCACGCGATGACGGTGGCGGGTCGGTTGGAAGCGGTTCATCGATGCCCGCTGGATGACGCGGCACCGGTTCGAACCGGTGGCCTCGCGGACCCGCGAAGCGCGGCGTCCGGGTGACCGTGGGCGCGCATGGTCGGGCATCGCGTGCAGCGGCCGCGTGATGACGCACGGTCCGGTTCAGGCGCCAGCCAGACCGGGCAGCCGCGCCCCCGCGCATTGCTGCCATCAGGTTGGCAGCAGCCCCCGCGCAGTCTGTACCGGTGCGATCAGCACGGCGTGGGAGCTAGGGATATGGCATGGGTCGAAGACAGTTGGCGGAACTTCCTGCGCGGCCTCGACGCCGCCGCGACGAGCATGGCCCAGGGCGCGCACGCGTTGGTGCTAGTGGGCACCTGGCCGGTGCCCAGGCTTATCGCCGGATCGACCCCGGGCCCCGTGGCGCCGGCGGCACCGGGCCCATGCGAGGCACGCGGGGCCAGCGCATGAATGCGTCCTTCGAAGCGCCGCGCGCTGGCCTCGCCGCCTGGCCGGACGCCGTGGTCGAGTTGCGCCAGTACACCCTGCGACCCGGCACGCGCGACACCCTGGTCGAACTGTTCGAGCGCGAGTTCGTCGAATCGCAGGAAGCACTCGGCATGCATGTCATCGGCCAGTTCCACGACCTCGACCGCCCCGATCGCTTCGTCTGGCTTCGCGGCTTCGCGTCCATGCCAGAACGCGCGCGCGCCCTGCAGGCCTTCTATGGCGGCCCGGTGTGGCAGCGTCATCGCGACGCCGCCAACGGCACCATGCTCGACTCCGACGATGTGTTGCTGCTGCGACCGGCCCGTGCCGGCGCGGGCTTCGCGCAAGCGGCGTCGTCGCGTCCGCGCGATGCCGCGGATACGCCGGTCGACACGGTGCTGGTCGCCGGCATCTGCCGCCTCGCCGGGCCGGCCGAAGCCGGCTTCGCGGCTGCGTTCGAGGCCCAGCTGCGGCCGCTGTTGCAACGACACGGCGCCGCGCTGCGCGCATGCCTGGTCACCGAGCCCGCGTCCAACACCTTCCCGCGACTGCCGGTGCGCGAGGGCGAGCAGGTTTTCGTCTGGTTCGCGGGGTTCGAAAGCATGGATGCGCACCTCGTCCACCTGGCGACGCTCGCGCGCGATCCCGACTGGCGTCTCGCGATCGAGCGGGCGCGTGCGCAGGGCTTGCTCGAGCCGCCGGCCTGGTTGCGCCTGCGCCCCACCCCGCGTTCGGAACTCCGTGCATGAGCGCCTTCGCCCTCGTCCCGGGCCATCGGCCCGGCCCGCCACGCGCCGCGATTGAGCCGGCCCTTCCTGCCTGCGAAGATGCCCCATGCGCCGCGCCGACCGCCTGTTCCTGCTGATCCATGCCTTGCGTGGCCGCCGCCGAGCCATCACCGCGCAACAGCTGGCACAGACGCTGGAAGTGTCGCTGCGCACGGTATATCGCGACGTCGCCGACCTGCAGCGCTCCGGCGTCCCGATCGAGGGCGAGGCCGGCGTGGGCTACCTGTTGCGCAAGGGCGCGGACATCCCGCCGCTGATGTTCACGCCCGACGAGCTCGAAGCCCTGATCGTCGGCACCCGCTTCGTGCGGGCCTTCGGCGGCGTGCGCCTGGGACGCGGAGCGACGTCCGCGCTGCTGAAGATCGAGGCGGTGCTGCCGCCGGAGCTGGCCGCCACCGCCGACCGCACCCGCATCTTCGCCCCGGAAGTCGAACGCCTGGAGAACAGTGGGCTGATCGACGGCCTGCACGAGGCGATCACTGCGCGCCGGGTGCTGGCGCTGGACTATCGCGACGAAGGCGGCCAGTCCACCCAGCGCGAGATCGAGCCCTTGTGCCTGGCCTTCTGGGGCGGCAGCTGGACCCTGGGCGCGTGGTGCCGCCTGCGCTCGGCCTTCCGCAACTTCCGCCCGGACCGCATCGTCGGCTACCGCGATACCGGGGCCGGCTATCCCGACGACCCGGCTCGCGGACTCGCGGCGTACCTGGACAACCTGGGCGTGCCGCGGGACCAACGCCAGCGCTGAGGGGCCACAGGGGGCCATTGCAACCCTGGCTTCGTACCGCGCATCCCTTGTTTCGTCGCCCGCATCCGCGCTTCGTCGCCCGGCCCCTTCCCAAGGGCCGGGCGCTGGCTATTCTCGTTCCATCCCCTGCCACGGCCCGCTTCCATGAGTTTCGGCTTCTTCTTCATTGCACGTCGCGTCCTCGCCTGGGGCGCCCTGTTCCTGGTGCTGACGATGCTCTGGGACTCGTTGCCGCTGCCGGACGTGATGCCCTTCTTCTTGTTCTTCTTCATCGCCGCGGTGGCCGTCGCTTCGCTGGGCCTGTCGCACCTGCGCCGGGTGCGGATGGTCGCCGACGAGGTCGATGCCGGCAGCGCGTCCAGCCGCCAGCGGCGCCAGGTGGAGATCCCACTGGAGGCCGACGAAGCCTTCGCCCTGCTCGACGCGGCCATCCGCGAGCTGCCGGGCGTCGCCCATGTCGACAGCGCCCGCGACAGCCTGCAGGTGCGGGCGCGCATGCAGTCGCTTGCCACGACCGGCGAGGGCTGGGTCGCGCGGACGCTTGAGTTCCTCGACACCCTGGTGCGCGCCTCCTGCGGCCGGGTGGTCGCCACGCTTGTCCCGGGCGACGGCAGCAGCCGCGCCACCATCCTGTGCGAGCCCGAGAGCGACGCCTGGACCGACTGGTTCCGCGTCGACGACGGCAGCAACTTCGACACCGCCGAAGCCATCACCCGCGCGATCACCCGTCGCGTCGCCGAGCGTCGCCGTCGCGAGCGCGAGGCGGTGCACCAGACCCGGACCGAGAAGGAGTTGACCGTGGCCAAGCTGAGCCTGCTGCATGCGCAGGTCGAACCGCACTTCCTGTACAACACCCTGGCCAGCGCGCAGGTCCTGACCCGCCACGATCCGCAGCGCGCCGACATCATGCTCGGCCACCTGATCGACTACCTGCGCCGCTCGCTGCCGCGCACCGACGAATCCATGTCGACCCTGGGCCAGGAGCTGGAGCGTTCGCAGGCCTACCTGGAAATCCTGAAGCTGCGCATGGGCCCGCGCCTGCAGGTGCAGGTGGACGTGCCCGACGACCTGCACGCGGTGGCGGTTCCGCCGATGATGCTGCAGACCCTGGTCGAAAACGCGATCAAGCACGGCCTGGAACCCAAGCCCGGCGGCGGCACCGTGTGGCTGCTGGCGCGCGCCAGCGAGCACAAGCTGGCGATGACGGTGGCCGACGACGGCATCGGCTTCGGCACCGAGGAGACCCGCCGGCAGACCAGCGGCACCGGGATCGGCCTGAAGAACGTGCGCGAACGCCTGCGCCTGGTCTATGGCGAACTCGCGCAGCTGGCGGTGGTGGCGAACTTCCCGCAGGGCGTGGCCGCGACCATCACCCTGCCGTTGGCGAGCCCGCCGCCGACGCCGGCGCGCGCCGCGGGCGTCGATACGGGTGTCGAAGGCGTGGAGGTGGGTCATGGCTGAGGCCGGCCCTGCATCCTTCACCGCGATCGTCGCCGAGGACGAAGCCCTGCTGCGCCAGTCGATGGTCGACCAGCTCATGCGTGCCTGGCCGGCGCTGCGCATCGTCGCCGAGTGCGAGGACGGCGCCGAAGCGATCGAGGCGATCGGCGAGCACCGGCCGGACGTCGCCTTCCTCGACATCCGCATGCCCGGCCTGACCGGCCTGGACGTGGCCGCCGCCGCGGGCGAGGCCAGCCCGGCCACGCGCATCGTCTTCATCACCGCCTACGACCAGTACGCCGTTGAGGCCTTCGAGCACGGCGCGGTGGACTACCTGCTCAAGCCGCTCGACCCCGAGCGCCTGGCGACCACCGTCGAGCGCCTGCAGGCCACGCCGGCCACGCGCCTGGACAGTGAACTGATCGAGGCCCTGGCCGCGCGCTTGCAGGGCGGCGGGCGGTTCGCGCCCCATGAGCCGCTGACCTGGATCACCGCCAGCGCCGGACGCGAGACGCGCCTGATCCTGGTCGACGACGTCGCCTACTTCCGCGCCGACCACAAGTACACCGTGGTCGTCACCGCCGAGGGCGAGGCGCTGATCCGCAAGCCCATCCGCGAACTGCTGCAGGTGCTGGACCCGACCGTGTTCAAGCAGGTGCACCGCTCGACCATCGTCAACCTGCGCGCGGTCGCGGCCATCGTGCGCGACGACAGCGGTCGCGGCAGCCTGCGCCTGCGCCACCGCGACGAAACCCTGCCGGTGAGTGCGCCGTTCATGGCCTTGTTCAAGCACATGTAAGTCCGCAGCCGCGGCATGCGGCGAGTCCGCTCGCCCACGCCGCGCCCGACACAGGAAGGATTCGACCCATGCCGTACACGTTCCTGAAATCGCTGGTGCCCTGCCTGTTGCTGCTGGTCGCCGCCTGCAGCGCCGGCCCCGGCACGACCGTGGTGATGCGCGAGGACATCGACGGCAGCCCCGGCTTCCTCAGCCGCGCCGAGACCCTGCCGGGGAGCGCACGCTTCGAGTGCCTGGCCAGCGCCAGCGGGCAGTGCCATTACGCGGTGTTCGCCGGTGCCTGCGGCCCGCTCGCCCAGGCCGTCGCCGGCACCTGGTTCGCCTGCGAGGAGACGGCCGCGCCGACGCTGCGCTTCGATCTTGCGGTCGGCGAGCAGCGCGAGGTGGACGGCCTGCCCCTGGACTTCCGCCACTGCGTACGCGAGCGCCCCGGCGCGATCACCGCGTCCTGCCTGCAACCACTGCCGGCGGCGGTCGCCACGCGCGACGCCGTGGCCGGACCCACGGGCTGAGTCGCCGGCTCAGCGGACCACCGGCGCCACCTCGACCACGCGGATCGCGTCGCGTCCGCGTTCGGCCACCAGTTGGCGCGACGTGGCGCGATCGGCCGCGGTGGCACCGACCACGTCCAGTCCAAGGCCGCGCAGTGCTTCGGCAACGACATCCGCGCGCGCCTGCGCCAGCGCGATATCGCCGCCGGCATGGCCGAGCACTTCGACGCGCCCGTACTGCCAGCGCTGCAGGGCCCACGCGATGTCGTCGAGGGTGGCCGCGGCGCGCGCGTCCACCGTGCTGCTGTCGTCGGCGAAATGCAGCATCGGCAGGGCCTGGAAGGCCGGCACGACTTCGATGCGGGCGGCGTCGTTGCCTTCGGCCAGCATCGACGACTCCAGCTGGTGGGCCGCGGCGATGTCCAGCCCGGCCTGCGGGCTCAGCCGCCAGCGCGCCTGGCGTCCGGCATCGAGCACGTCGAAGGCGCCGAAGTGGGCGAGCGCGCGCTTCTCCAGCGCAGTGATCGCCGCCGCGTCCGCTTGCCGGGCGGCACCGTCGTCGCGCTGCGCGCTCTGCAGGCGCAGCACGCTCTCGCGCAGCTGCGCGAGGTTGGCTTTGTTCTGCGCGAGTTCGGCGTCGTTGGCGGTCAGCACTTCGCGCAACTCGACCCGCACCGGCCGTCCCAGTTCGTCCTCCAGGTTGCGCTCGATCTGCGGCGCGAGGTCGGGGCGGTTCTTCGGGGTCAGCAGTACCGCGTCGACCAGCACGGTCTCGTTGTCGCGGTCCACCCGCAGCGTGGTGATGCGTCCGTTGACCTCGCGGGCGGCGTCGTCGAGGACGGTGCGCACGCTGCGTTCGGCCAGGCCACGCGCGGCGATGTCGCGCAGGGCCACGCCCAGCGGGATCGACAGCAGCAGGAAGGTGGTGACGATCACCGCCGCCTGCGCCGCGGTCTGCTTGGGCGAGTCCTGGCGGCCAAAGCCGTACCAGCGGGCCATGATCGTCACCGACAGCGCGATCGCGAGCAGGTTGGTCATGAACAGGAAGCCGGCGCCGCCGGCGATGCTCATGTTGCCCACGGCGATGCCGAAGCCGGTTACCGCCAGCGGCGGCATCAGGGCCGTGGCGATCGCCACGCCGACGATGGTCTCGCCCTTGCGCGTGACCGTGGCATAGGCGCCGGCCAGGCCGGAGAACACCGCCACCAGCAGGTCGAACAGGTTGGGCGCGGTGCGCGCGACGATCTCCGGCGTCGGTTCCTGCAACGGCGAGACGAGCACGATCAGCACCGAGATCGCCAGCGACAGCGCCACGCCCACCGAGAGCGTCTTCAGCGCATCGCGCAGGCTGCGCAGGTCGAAGGTCGCCAGCGACATGCCCATCTTCACGATCGGGCCCATCAGCGGCGAGATCAGCATCGCGCCGATGATCACCGCCACCGAGTTCTGCAGCAGGCCCAGCGTGGCGATGCCGCAGGACATCAGGATCATGAAGGCGTAGCGCGGCCCCAGCTCGCCGCCTTCGTCGACGTGGGCGACCACGTCGGCGCGATCGGGATTGAGGTGGGTCGCGCGCCACTGGCGCAGCCAGCGCCAGAGCGCTTCGGGGGTGGAGGGCATGGGCGCGGCTTCGTCCGGGGAACCGGGCTAGAGCTTAGCCGCTCCCCGCCACGCACGCAGTGCTCGCGCCGTCATGACGCGTGGACTCAGACGTCGCCGCCCTCGTCCAGCCAGCCCTCGCCGGTGCCCTTGTTGAAGACGGTGTCGCTTTCGAGCACGTCGCCGGCCGGGATGGACTCCAGCTGGGCAAGCTTCTCGTAGATCGGCGCGAAGTCCGGGCCGGTGGCTTCCATCAACTGCTCGTAGCTGTCGATGACGAAGTAGGTCTTCTGGTAGGTGTCGATGCGGTAGCGCGTGCGCATCACGCGCTCGAGGTCGAAACCGATGCGGTTGGGCGCGTCGCTTTCCAGGCAATGGATCGACTCGCCCTTGGACGAGACGATGCCGCTGCCGTAGATGCGCAGGCCGTCGGGCTGGCGGATCAGGCCGAACTCGACCGTGTACCAGTACAGCCGGGTCAGGTTGACCAGGGCCTCGGGTCCGATCCCGTGCGCCTTCACCCCGCCCCGGCCATAGGCCGCCATGTAGTCGGCGAAGACCGGGTTCATCAGCAAGGGGACGTGTCCGAACAGGTCGTGGAACAGGTCGGGCTCGGACAGGTAGTCGAGCTGGTCGGGCTTGCGGATCCACCAGGTCACCGGGAAGCGGCGGTTGGCGAGGTGATCGAAGAAGTCGAGTTCCGGCAACAGGCCCTCGACCCCGATCAGCTCCCAGCCGGTGGCCTCGCGCAGGATCGGGTTGAGGTCGCTGAACTTCGGGATGTGGCCCGGCGTCATCCCCATCGCCTCCTGGGAGGCGAGGAACTCGTCGCTGGCGCGGCCCTTGAGGACCTCGCGCTGGCGTTCGAAGAGCGTGGCCCAGACCGCATGGTCCTCGTCGGTGTAGCTGTCCCAGGGCTGGTCGACCACCGCCGTGGTGTAGACCGGCACGTACCCCTTGTCGGTCAGCTGGTGCTCGACGCGCTTGGGGGTGGCATTCATGGCGGGCTCCTCTCTACGGGCGGGTGGAACGGGACAGCCCTTCCGGGGCTGACCTTCCACTCTAGCCAAGGGTGCGCGCAACAGGTTTGCGAAGTTGCACGCCAATGGCGTCTGGACGCATGATTGTTGCGTCAATAGAGTAAAGAGCGCTTGAACATGAAGGCCACGGAACTGGATAGGACCGATTTGTTGATCCTGGCCGAGCTCCAGCACAGCGGCCGCCTCACCAACGCCGAGCTCGCCGAGCGGGTCCACCTGTCGGCCTCCGCCTGCCTGCGACGGGTGCAGCGCCTGGAGCGCGATGGCGTGATCGCCGGCTACCGCGCCGAGGTCGACGCCGACCGCCTGGGCCTGGGCCTGCAGGCCTTCGTACGCGTCCAGCTGGCCGACCATGGCGGGCCGGCGATCGAGGCCTTCAGCCGCTTCGTCAACCAGTGGGACGAGGTCATCGCCTGCCATGCCCTCACCGGCGACATGGACTACCTGCTGCACATCGCGGTGCAGGACCTGGAGCACTTCTCGCGTTTCCTGCTGGACCGCCTGCTCAACCAGGCGGGCGTCGACGACGTGAATTCCAGTTTCGTGCTGCGCACCGTGAAGCCGTTCCGGGGCCTGCCGTTGCCGGTGGCGGGCCAGGGAACGCCCTGAGCCGCGCCGGAACCGCATGCGGCGCGCTGCGGGCGGCCGGGGCGCGATGTGGGCAGCACCGGGTCCGATGGCCCGCCGACAGGGGTGGGATGGAGACGTGCATTGCGCCGCGCGGCCGGCGGCGAAGGTACGAACGCACCGCAGGGTGGGTAGAGCCGTAGGCGAAACCCACCGTCGCCGCTGCCGGCCAGGACGCCCGATGGGTTTTGCTTCGCGCTACCCATCCTACGGTGCTGCGCCACCACCCTTCCTCATCCCAGCGAACGCTGGGATGAGGGTGTCTTGGGGCTGCCGGACGGGATTCAGCCGCGCCGTCATCGTAGGGTGGGTAGAGCCGAAGGCGAAACCCACCGTCGCGTTCTCGCATGGACGGCGAATGACGGGGCTTGCTTGGCGCTGCCCCTCCTGCGGTGTCGAGCGCCGTCTTCCGGTACGAGGGGCCGGGACCCTCCCACGTCGCGCGCGCGTCCGGGCCCGGAAAAGGAAACGGCCGCGCGAGGCGGCCGTTCCGGGATCGCTGCCGGGGCAGGATCAGAAGCGCCACTCGCCGCCGAGGCTGACGGTGTCCACGTCGACGTCCACGCCGTCGAACTCGCCCTGGCGGCGGTCGTAGTTGAGGCTGATGCCCCAGTTCGGGTTGAAGTCATAGCCGACGCTGACGCCGTAGTACGGCTTGGTCGAGCTTTCGTCGTCGATCACGTCGAAGGTGTCCTCGCGGACCTGCGCGGTCAGGCGGGCGACGCCGACGCGGCCGTCGATGAAGAAGCCGGTGTTGGCCTGGCCGAAGTGCGTGCGGCCGGCGATGCCGACGCCCACGGTGATCAGGTCCGCCTCCTGGTCGTTGCCCAGGTCGGCGTTGTACAGGCTGCCGACATGGCCCTCGACGGCGAAGTTCGGGTTGAACCAGTAGCCGCCGCCGAACACCGCGGAGGTGTCGGAGTCGTCGTCGCGCAGGCCGGCGTAGTCGAGTTCGATCTCGCTGTTGCCGACTTCGGCGCGCAGGAAGCCTTGGCCGGCCAGGGCGGCGCTGGAGAACAGCGCGATGGCCAGGCTGGCGCCGGCGAGGATCAGGGTCTTCTTCATGCAGTCAATCGTCCATAAAAGTGATGTCGCCCCGTTTGGGCGCGGGCATCGTGCATGGGTCGGGACCCGGCGTCAAATTTTCGTTAAGAGAGCCTGCGGGGCGGCCGGGTTCACTGCATCTGGCAGGCATCACGGCGCAACAGCCGGTCCACTCGGGACTGCTCGGCCTCGCACTCGGCCCGGGCACGGGCGGCCTCCTCGCGCGCACGGCCCAGGGCCTGCTCGTAGGCCGCCTTCGAGCGTTGCATCGAGTGCTCGGCCAGGCGCGCGCGGATACCGGGCAGGGCGGCCAGGGCGGCGCGTTCGCCGGCGAGGATCGCCGCACTGCGTTGCTCGAAATCGGCCGGACCGATCGTGTCGACCTCGGGCCGGATCACCACGTCCGCCCGCGCGAGTTCCTCGGCGCCCGCGCGCTGGCCCATGATCGCGATCGACTGGTTGACGATCCCCAGCATGTCGGCCGGCGCGGTGCCGCGGGCCTTGGTCGAGATGTCCACGGCGATGACGAAATCCGCCCCGAGGTGGCGCGCCGCGTCCACCGGCACCGGGCTGACCACGCCGCCGTCGACGTAGTGCTTGCCGCCGATGGCGACCGGTTCGAAGACCCCCGGGATGCTGCTGGAGGCACGCACGGCCTGCCCGGTGTTGCCGCGCACGAAGACCGTGCGCTTGCCGGTTTCCAGCTGCGTGGACACCGCGGCGAAGGGGCGCGGCATGGCGTCGATCGGCTTCTGCCGCACCTGGGCATTGACGTAGTCCTGCAGCGCCTGCCCCTGCACCAGGCCGCCGGAGAACAGGCGCACGTCGCGGATCGAGGATTCGTCCAGGGCCACGGCCTGGGCCTGCATCTGGAACGGGTCCATGCCGCTGGCGTACAGCGCGCCCACCACGCTGCCGGCACTCGTGCCGGCGACCGTGTCGACGTGGATGCCGTTGGCCTCCAGCATCTTGATGACGCCGATGTGGGCGAAGCCCTTGGCCGCGCCGCCGCCCAGCGCGAGGCCGATGCGGACTTCCGTCGGCGGCGGCGCCTGCACGCGCGGTGCCGGGGCGACCGGCCGGGTCGGCCCCCCGCACGCGGCAAGCAGCGCGGCCAGCGTGGCCAGCAGCAGGAAGGATCGGTGAAGTTGCGGGACGGCGAGGGCACTCATCGGCGCAGGATACCGGTGCGACCCCGACTGCGGGCCAAACGCGCGCGCGCCCGCCTCAGGCCGGCGACCACTGGCCGCGGAACATGAAGAAGACCGCGCCCAGCAGGCACAGCCCGGCCCAGAGGTAATCGAGCTTCAGGGGTTCCTTCATGTACAGCACCGCGAACGGCACGAACACCGACAGGGCGATGACCTCCTGCAGGACCTTCAGCTGCCCGAGCGTCATCACGGTGTAGCCGATGCGGTTGGCGGGGACCTGGAGCAGGTACTCGAACAGCGCGATGCCCCAACTGGCCAGCGCCGCGACGATCCAGGGCTTCTGGCTCATGTCCTTGAGGTGGGCGTACCAGGCGAAGGTCATGAACACGTTGCTGAGCGACAGCATCAGCACCGTCAATCCGAATGCACGCATGGAGGTCTCCGCGGGAACGGCCCTCGCGGGCCATGCGCCGGAAACCGGAAGCATCGGGCCATGCCGGCGCGGCACGGCCCGATGCGGCCACTCAGAAGTTGTTGTCGCCGTCGAGCAGGCGGCCCAGGCCGCCGAGCATGGAACCCTCGCCGCGGTTCTGACCACCGCTCTGCGGCGCCGCGGCCAGCATGCGGCCGGCCATGCGCGAGAACGGCAGCGACTGCAGCCAGACCTTGCCCGGGCCCTTCAGCGTGGCCAGGAACATGCCTTCGCCGCCGAACAGCATGCTCTTGATGCCGCCCACGCGCTGGATGTCCATGTCCACGCTGTCGTGGAAGGCGACCACGCAGCCGGTGTCGACGTCGAGCCGCTCACCGGCCTTCAGCTCGCGCTCGACGATGGTGCCGCCGGCATGCACGAACACCCAGCCGTCGCCCTCGATCTTCTGCATGATGAAGCCCTCGCCGCCGAACAGGCCGGTGAGGATCTTGCGCTGCAGGTGGATGCCCAGCGACACGCCGCGGGCGCCGGCCAGGAAGCTGTCCTTCTGGCAGATCAGGCGCCCGCCGTGCGCGTCGAGCTTCATCGCCAGCACGGTGCCGGGGTAGGGCGCGGCGAACGCCACGTGCGCCTTGCCGCTGCCGGTGTGGGTGAAGGTCGTGGTGAACAGGCTCTCGCCGGTGACCACGCGCTTGCCGGCCGACAGCAGCTTGTCGAACACGCCGCCGCCCTGGCCGCTGTGCGAGCCGTCGCCGAACACGGTGTCCATCTGCACGCTGGCGTCCTTGTACATCAGCGCCCCGGCCTCGGCGATCGCGGTTTCGCCGGGATCGAGTTCCACCTCGACGAACTGCATGTCGGTGCCGACGATGCGGTAGTCGATGTCGTCGCTCCGGCCCTTCACCGGCGGCGGCGCGGGCGGCAGGTACGGAGCGCCGGCGGCGGTGGCCTCGGCGAACTCCGGCATCGAGCGCGCCGGTTGCCAGCCGCTCATGCCCTCGCGCCAGCACTGCGCGGTCGGGTTGGCGCGAACCCAGGCCTGGGCGGCCTCGGCGTCGAAGGGGCCCACGCGCTCACCGTTGGCGGGGACGAAGTACCACTGGCTCATCGTGCATTCCTTTGTGTGAGGGATGCCCGGAGTGTAGCGACCGCGCGCGCGCCGTCACCGGCCGGAGGTCATTCCGGCGCGGACGCGTTCACCGCCGGTTCGGCGGGCATGGCGGTGCTGCCGAAGTGTTCGCCGAAGAAGTCGCCGTCGTTCCATCGGGGTCGCTCCGGGGTATCGGCGACCTTCTGCCCGATCACGGCATTGAGGCGTGCCAGGCGCGCCGCGTCGTCGTAGCGGATCGGCTGGGAGGCGTCGTCGCCGGGGCGGTGGTAGTGCTCGCGCAGGAAGGCGCCGTTGATCGCGCGGGCGTCGACGCCGTCGCGGCCGGTGTAGCCGCCGACCAGGTAGACCGAGGGCACGCCGCTGCGGATGAAGGCGTACTGGTCGCTGCGCACGAATATCGATTCCTCCGGCACCGGGTCGGGCGAGAGCGCGACGCCGACCTCGCGCGCGGCGGCCTCCACCAGCGGCTGCAGGCTGGAATGCTCGATCCCCACCGGCACCGCGTCGGTGGTCGGTGCCAGCAGCACCGGCATGTCCATGTTGATGTTCGCGACCAGCGACCCGGGGGCGACGGTCGGGTGCCGCGCGAACCACTCCGCGCCCAGCAGGCCCTTCTCCTCGGCGGTGACCGCGACGAACAGGATCGAGCGCTTCGGCGGCGCGTCCGACTGCGCCAGCCGCTTGGCTGCCTCCAGCATGATCGCCACGCCCAGCGCGTTGTCGAGTGCGCCGTTGTAGATCGCGTCGCCGTCCACCGGCGCGCCGATGCCGACATGGTCGAGGTGGGCGCTGAACACCACGTGCTCGGCCGCGAGCGTGGGATCGCTGCCGGCCAGGCGGCCGACCACGTTGCGCGATTCGGCCGGCGCGATCCGGGTGCGTGCCGCCAGCCGGACGGTGCCCGGCAACGGGAAGCCGCGCAGGGTCCCGGCCGCGTTGGCCTCGAACAGCGCGCGGGCCTCGTGCCCGCCGGCATCGAGCAGCAGCGGTGCCGCCGCCGCGCTGACCCGGGCCACGACCTTGAGGTCCGGGAAGGTATCGAGCGCCGTGCCGTCCGCGTCGCGCAGGCGCATCGAGGGCCGCTCCCAGTTGGCGACGCCGCGTGCCCAGGGCGAGCGTGCCTCGTCGCGGTCGGTGGCCACGAAGATCGCGCCGACCGCGCCACGCGCGCTGAGTTCGCGCAACTTCTCGCGCTGCGAGGCATGGAAGGCGCGGCGGTCGGTGTCGAAGCGCGCGGGCGCCCCGTTGAAGAGCACCGCGACGCGTCCGCGCACGTCCAGGCCCTCGAAATCGTCGTGCCCCAGCGCTGGCGCATGGACGCCCTGGCCGACGAAGACCATCGGCGCCTCGACCTTGGCGTCGCCGGTGTTGAAGTTGACGTCGGGCAGGTACTGGTCGCGGTAGCGCAGCGCGAGCTCGCGACCCGCCCGCTCCACCACGAAGCGGGCACCGGTCTCGACGCGGCGGGCTTCCAGCATCGGCACCGCCTGGTAGTAACCGTCCTCCCCGGCCGGGGCCAGGCCGGTGGCGCGAAAGCGCTGGGCCACGTACAGCGATGCCAATGCATGCCCGCGGGTGCCGGCCTCGCGGCCCTCGAGCAGGTCGTCGGCCAGGAAGCGCACGTCGGCCTCGATCCGTCGCGCATCGGCCGACGCGCTCGCGTCGTAGGGCTCGCGTTCGACCGGCGGAGGCGCGGAAGGCGAGCAGGCGGCGAGCAGGAGCGCGACGGCGGCGGCCAGGAGGAGTGGAGAGCGGCGAAGTTGCATGGCGGATCCCGGGTAGGCAGCCCCATGGTATCGGCTCCGGGCCGCGGGCCGCTGCGCTAAGCTGCCAGCATGTTCACCCTTGCCGGCGTCGACAAGCGCTATGGGTCGACCGTCGCCCTGGACGGCGTCGACCTGCACATCGCGGCCGGCCACCGGACCGCCCTGATCGGGCCCAGCGGGGCCGGCAAGTCGACCGTCCTGCGGATGCTGATCGGCCTGGAGTGGCCGGATCGCGGCGAGGTTCGCTTCGATGGCGAGCCGCTGCGGCGCGAGGCCCTGCTCGAGCAGCGCCGGCGCATCGGCTACGTGATCCAGGAAGGCGGCCTGTTCCCGCACCTGAGCGCCGGCGACAACGCGGCCCTGCTCGCCCGCACCCTGGGCTGGCCGCGCGAGCGCATACGCGAGCGCCTGGAGGCGCTCTCGACCCTGTGCCAGCTGCCCTTCGATGCGCTGCAGCGCTTTCCCGCGGAGCTTTCCGGTGGCCAGCGCCAGCGCGTGGGACTGGTGCGCGCATTGATGCTCGACCCGCCCGTGCTGTTGCTCGACGAGCCCCTGGGCGCGCTCGATCCGGTGATCCGCCACGACCTGCAGGCGCAGATGCGCGAGCTGTTCGCGCGCCTGGGCAAGACCGTGGTGATGGTCACCCACGACGTCGCCGAGGCCGCGTACCTCGCCGACACCCTGGTCCTGCTTCGAGCCGGCCGCGTGGTCCAGGAGGGCTCGGCGCGCGCCCTGCACGACGCGCCCACCGAGCCCTTCGTGCGCGAGTTCCTGCAGGCCCAGCGCAGCCTCGAGGCCTGCCTGTGAGGCCTGCCGCGGCCGTCGCCGCCTGCCTGTGCCTGCTGCTGGCGTGCGCCAGCCACGGCGTCTTCGCCGGCGAGAGCCTGCGCGTGGGCAGCAAGAACTTCACCGAGTCGGTGATCCTGGGCGAGATCGCCGCCGGCGTCGGCCGCCAGCAGGGCCACTCGGTCGAGCATCGCCGCCAGCTGGGCGGTACCCGCATCCTCTGGCGCGCGCTGGAGGAGGGCGACATCGACCTGTACCCGGAGTACACCGGCACCCTCGCGCAGGAGTTGCTGCAAATGCCCGGTGCCGACGAGGACGACCTGGTCGATGCACTGGCCACGCGCGGCCTGCGCATGACCGCCCCGCTCGGCTTCGACAACACCTATGCCCTGGGCATGCGCGCCGACCGCGCGCTGGAGCTCCAGGTCGACAGCATCTCCGACCTGGCGGCGCACCCGGGGCTGCGCGTCGGCCTGAGCAACGAGTTCATGCAACGGGCCGACGGATGGCCCGGCCTGCGTGCCACCTACGGACTGCCGCAGGCGGCCAACGGCCTGGACCACGACCTCGCCTACCGGGGCCTGGAAAGCGGTGCGATCGACGTCATCGACCTCTACAGCACCGATGCGGAGATCGCGCACTACGGCCTGGTGGTGCTGGACGACGATCGCCGCTATTTCCCGTCCTACCAGGCGGTCTATCTCTACCGCGAGGATCTCTCCATGCGGGCGCCCGACTGGACCGCCGCGCTCGACGCGATGGCCGGTCGCATCGATGCCGCGACCATGCGCGGGCTCAACGCGCGGGTGAAGCTCGGGCGCGAGACCGAAGCCCGGGTCGCGGCCGACTGGCTGGGCGTGGAGGCGCCGCGTGCCGGTGGCCGCACGGCACGCATCGCCCGTCGTAGCCTCGAGCACCTGCAACTGGTGGCGATGTCGCTGGCGCTCGCGCTGCTGGTCGCCTTGCCGCTGGGCGTCGTCGCCGCGCGCCGGCCGCGCCTCGGCCAGCTCGTGCTGACGTTCACCGGCCTGCTGCAGACCCTGCCCTCGCTGGCCGTGTTCGTCTTCATGATCCCGCTGTTCGGGATCGGCGCCGGCCCGGCGATCGCCGCCCTCTTCCTCTACAGCCTGCTGCCGATCGTCCGCAACACCCATGCCGGGCTCACCGGCATTCCCCGCGACCTGCGCGAAACCGCGGCGGCGATCGGCCTGCCCTCGCGCACGCGCTTGTGGCGGGTGGAGCTACCGCTCGCCCTGGGCACGATTCTGGCCGGCATCAAGACCGCGGCGGTGATCAACGTGGGCACCGCGACGCTCGGCGCACTGATCGGCGCGGGCGGCTACGGCCAGCCGATCCTCACCGGCATCCGCCTGGACGACATCGGCATGATCCTGGAAGGCGCCATCCCGGCCGCGCTGCTGGCGCTGGCGGTGCAGGGCCTGTTCGAGGCGATCGAACGAGGCCTGACCCCGCGCGGCCTGCGCATCGCAGCCCGCCAGTAGGGCCTGGGTAGGCCGCCGTCAGGGGCGTTCCGGCAGTGCCTTGCGATAGCGCGCCGGGGGATCGCCGGCGTCGTTGCCGTTGGCCTCGCGCAGGTCGATCCTGCTGCCGTCGGCCAGGACGGCGTCGAGCGTCTGGTAGGTCCAGAGGCCATTCGCGCGCGTGGCTTCCACGTGCACGGAGGCCCTCCCCCTGGGGCCCTCCAGTGGAACGCGCAGGTTCGCCTCGCCTTCGTCGTTCGTGGTGTTCAGGTGGCCCTGGGTCATGAACCCGGTTTCGATCGGCTCGCCGAGCGCGGCCACGACCGCCGTCGAGGCGCGCGCCCGTTCGATGGCGTGCTGGTAGGGCGCCGAGTGGGCCAGCAGGCCGAACAGCAGCGAGAACATGCCGAACATGGCCAGCGCGAACGCCGCCAGCAGGCCCGCGCCGGCCAGCGGCAGGCACCACTTCCAGTTGCGTTGCCACCAGCTTCGCGCTGGCGCTTGGGTCGACATGGCCTCTCCTTGTCAGCGGTGGCGTTGGCGGCGCGGGTCGTGCACCGGGACGACAGGCGCAGCGCTACTTGCGGGGCGGAAAGCGCAGCACCACGCCGCGTTCCTCGTCGTCGCCGGGCTCGGGGCGGTGCCAGATCACCGGTACGTCCTCGGGGGCGCCGGGTTCGAGCTCCGCGCGCGTGGCCTCGGCCCGGGCATCGATCTCGTCCTCGTCCTCCCAACTGTAGCGCTTGCGCGGCGGTTGCGGGTCGAGCCGGCTGAAGAGCCAGGCGGCGACCACGCCGCCGATCGCGCCGCCCATGTGCGCCTGCCAGGACACGCCGGGCTCCCGCGGCAGCACGGTCAACAACATGCCGCCGTAGAACAGGAAGGCGGCCATCGAGGCCGCGACCGCGGGGCGGTCGCGTCGCAGCAGGCCGAGCAGGAAGACCATGAACATGAGGCCGTGGGTCAGGCCGCTGGCACCGAGGTGGTGGCTGCCGGCGTCGCCCAGCAGCCAGGCCACGAGGCCCGAGCCCAGCCAGATCAGCGGCAGGGCGCGGACGGTGGCGCGCGGGTACATGCCGCCTGCGAGCGTGCCGAGCATCAGCAGGGAGATGGCGTTGGCGGCCAAGTGCTCGAAGGAGCCATGCAGCAGGGGGGCGCCGAGCACGCCCAGCAGGCCGGCCACCGACCCAGGCGTCACCGTCCAGCGCTCCACGTCGAAGTAGGGCTGGCCCAGGAACACCGCCGTCAGCAGCAGGGCGAAGCCGAGGCTGAGGTTGAACGCCCGCAGCCAGCGGCGCTTGTCGGCCTGCCGCTGGGCCGGGGTGTCGAGGATGTCCGCATCGGTGGGCAGCTTCATGCCCATCAGATGGCAGCCCGTGGCCGCGATTGCAAGTCCCGCCCGCGGGCGCCAGCGTCCCGCATGGGGATCAATCGGCGGGAACGCGCGGCGGCAGCAGCAGGCTCAGGACCATGGTCGCGGCCAACACCAATGCCACGACCGCGAGCGAGGCCAGCACCGGGATCTTGTACCACTCGACGATCAGCATCTTGGTGCCGATGAAGGCCAGCACCAGCGCCAGGCCGTAGGGCAACAGGTGGAAGCGGTCGGCCATGCCCGCCAGCAGGAAGAACATCGCCCGCAGGCCGAGCACGGCGAAGACGTTGGAAGTCAGCACGATGAACGGATCGTAGGTGATCGCGAAGATCGCCGGGATGCTGTCGACGGCGAAGATCACGTCGGTGATCGCGATCATGACGATGACGACGAACAAGGGCGTGTACAGCCGGCGCCCGTTGCGTACCACGCTCAGCGCGTTGCCCTGGTAGTTGCGCAGCAGGGGCAGGTGGCCGCGCATCCAGCGCAGCACCGGGTTGCGCGCCAGGTCGGGTTCCTGGCCGGCGGCGATCCACATCTTCACGCCCGTCACCAGCAGGAAGACGCCGAACACGTAGAGCATCCAGTGGAAGCGGGCCAGCAGCGCGGCGCCGGCGAAGATCATCACCGCGCGAAGCGCGATTGCCCCGAGCACGCCGATCACCAGTGCGCGCTGGCGCTGCTCTTCGGGCACCGCGAAGTAAGTGAAGATCGTCAGGAAGACGAAGATGTTGTCGACCGCCAGCGATTTCTCCACCAGGTAGCCGGTCAGGAACTCCAGGCCGATCCGATGCGCGACCTCCGGCCCCGCCGTGCCCTTGAGGTACCACCACAGCCCGGCGTTGAAGGCCAGGGCCAGGGCCACCCAGCCCAGGCTCCACCAGGCGGCTTCGCGCACGGTGACCTTGTGCGGTCCGCCGTGGCGCATCAGCACCAGGTCGACCTGCAGGGCCAGGACCACGAGGAGGGCGAAAGCGCCCCAGAGCAGGGGACTGCCGATCGTTTCCATTGCTGATGCGTCTCCGGAACATGAAAAAGCCCGAACCGCAGGGTTCGGGCTGTTTCCGTGGGTTCCGGACAGACCTCCGCCTTGCGGCGAAGGTCTTGCTCGCGGCCCGGTTCCCGATGGGACCTGGACCGCCTTCGGGCCGGAGGAGTGGGACGCGGTCCCACCGCTCGTAATGACGACGGCGAAGTTGGGAGCTACTCCCCTTCTGTAGCCCGGGATTCTGGGTGCGCGCCCGGCAAAGGTCAATCGCCGCGTGCGTGCGCCGGTACAATATTCCGATGAACGCACCCGTCCCTACCGTCCGCCTCAAGAACGCCTGGAAATCCAGCCATCCCTGGATCTTCCAGCGCCTGGTCGAAAAGCCCACCCAGCGGCCCAAGCCGGGCAGCATCGTCGACGTGATCGGGGTGGAGGGCGACTGGATCGGTCGGGGCTTCTACAACGGTCATTCGCGCATCGCGGTGCGCATACTGGAGACCCGGCGCGAGGTCCCGGTGGACGCGGGCTGGTTCTCGCGCAAGATCGCCGAGGCCGTCGCCCTGCGACGCGAAACGCTCAAGCTCGATGGCGCCGGCAACGCCTGGCGCGTGGTCCACAGCGAGGGCGACGGATTGTCCGGCCTGGTGGTCGATCGCTACGACGACCTGCTCGTCGTGGAGTTCTTCAGTGCCGGCATGTTCCGCCACCGCGACTGGATCTACGAGGCGCTGACCGAGCAGTTCCCGGGTTGCCGCTTCTACAGCTTTGCCGACGAGCACGTGCAGAAACAGGAAAGCTTCGACTTCCGCGGCAATCCGCCGGTGCCGCCGGCGGTCATCAGCGAGCATGGGGTGAAGTTCCGCGCCGACCCGGCCGGAGCCCACAAGACCGGCTTCTTCGCCGACCAGCGCGAGAACCGCGAGTGGCTGTCGCAGCACGTCGAAGGCGCATCGGTGCTGGACCTTTGCTGCAACACCGGTGGCTTTGCCGTCTACGCCGCGGTCCGCGGCGCCAGCGAGGTCGTCGGCGTGGACATCGATGCCGACGTGATCGAGATCGCCAAGGGCAACGCCCGGCTCAACAACGTGCGCCCGCGCTTCGTGCAGGCCGACATCTTCCCCTGGCTGCGCGACGCGGCCAACGCCGGCGAGGCGTACGACGTCGTCATCCTCGACCCGGCCAAGATGACGCGCGATCGCGACCAGGTCATCCCGGCGCTCAAGAAGTACCTCGACATGAACAAGCTGGCCCTGGGCGTGGTGAAGCCCGGCGGGCTGTTCGCCACGTTCTCCTGCACCGGGCTGGTCAGCGAGGAACAGTTCCTGGACATGTTGCGCCGCGCGGCCTTCTATGCCGGGCGTACCGTGCAGGTGCTCAAGGTCGCCGGCGCCGGGCCCGACCACCCCTGGATCGCGGGGGTGCAGGAGTCGCGCTACCTGAAGGCCGTGTTCTGCCGCGTGATCGACTGATCGCGCCTTCCGTTGCGACGTCGCCGTAGGGCGGATCGAGCCGAAGGCGATACCCACCGTCGCTCACAGCCACAAGGAGCGATGGGTTTTGCATCGCGCAACCCATCATTCGCGGGGTGATTTGGTCGCAAGGCAAGATCAAAGGCTTCCGCCCTGTGGGCGGGTTCCTTTTGTCTTGTCAAAAGGAACCAAAACCGGCGGCTCCATCGGCCGCCGGCACGGCTTCGCCGCGCCGGTGCCCTGCGCTTCTCGGTCGTGGCGGCACGGCGCCCAAACTCGCTGCGCTCAGACAAGGGCGCCTCTTCGGCCGCCACGCCCTGCGGTGCTCGGCGGCCTCAAAGTCGCGAAGATCAAGATCAAGATCAAGATCAAGATCAACGGCAACGGCAACGGCAACGGCAACGGCAACGGCAACGGCAACGGCAACGGCAACGCGCGGCGTAGCCCGGGTAGGCGATGCGCACCCGGGGGGGGATGGTTCACGGAAAGTTGGAAAGCAAAGACTCGATCCCAGCGTTCGCTGGGATGACGGCCTGTGGGGGCTCCCGGTCAAGACGCGGTTGCGGTCTTGCCGTAGGGTGGGTAGAGCCGAAGGCGAAACCCACCGTCAATGGCAAGCGCGACACATGGACGCAGGATTGGCCTTCTTTCGAGCAACCTATCCTACGGTGCTACGCCACCACTCCGCGTCATCCCGGTTGCGTAACCCCGGGTCAGCGCAGCGCACCCGGGGGCGATGGTTCGCGGCACGTTGGACGGCAAGAGCTGGATCCCAGCGTTCGCTGGGATGACGGCCCGTGGGGGCTACCGGCCAAGACGTGGTTGTGGTCCCGGCGTAGGGTGGGTCGAGCCGAAGGCGATACCCACCGTCGCCGGCAATCGTGACGCATGGGCGCAGGAATGGCTTTGCTTGGCGCAACCCATCCTGCGATGAAAAAAAAGACCGCGAAAGATGCGTGCCACGGGTCACGCACGGTTCGCGGCCAACGTCGCTGGCGCCGGTGGAGTGGAGGCGAAGGCGACGGATGCTCCCCTGGTTCTTGTCCGAGTGCGGTGGTGGGGGATGGCCCCGGGAGTGTGGCGTTGTGGCGAAAGGGACCACCCCCGCACCGAAGCTTCAGTGGAAATGGCAGGCCAAGGCGTGGTTTTCCCATACGCAGGACATCCGTGGTCCCGGCGTGCCCCGGATCGGAATGTCGAACTGCGCGGCGGCGTGCAACCAATCGTCGATCAAGGCAGGGTCGCTGAAGCGATAGTCGCCGACGTAGCTGCCTCCGTCGCTGGCGATGCTGCTGTCGGGCAACTTGTTGCCTTCAGCGTCCTCGCTGGCGCCGACGACGTACTCCGCCCGGGTGATCGCGTCACTACGCAGCTTCATCATCGTTCGACTGCCGTCGCGCCAGACGAGGTTGACGGTGACACCGTCCAGCCCGATCGCCTTGCCGGTGAAGTCCAGGCCCAACGCGGTCAGCTCGAAGGCCAGGTCGTTGAGGGTC
The DNA here is from genome assembly GCF_014145325.1 of Marilutibacter spongiae. Lineage (GTDB taxonomy): Bacteria > Pseudomonadota > Gammaproteobacteria > Xanthomonadales > Xanthomonadaceae > Marilutibacter > Marilutibacter spongiae. The sequence goes on along the minus strand of NZ_JACHTF010000016.1, from coordinate 78,369 downwards.
GCCGAGCCGGGACCTGCACCCGCGAAGCGCCGGGCCAGGGCGGTGCCCAGCAGCTGCTGCATATCGCTGTCGGCGGCGACGAGGGCGGCGTTCGCGTCCTCGAAGCCGTCGGGGAACATCATGCCGGTACCGGCGACGATGCCCTGCCTTACCGTGATGACGGCCTGCGTGGCATCGGTGATGTTGACGATGCGTGCGAAGGCCTCGGCGATGGAGGCGGGGACCGGTCTGGGCCGGGCCCGATAGCGCTGGGCATCGCCGTCGAAGCGGTTCTCGAAGGCCCAGAGCTTGCGGCCATGGAAGTCGGAGACCAGGACCGTGCCGCCGCCTCCTTTTTCGGCGGCGTCGGCCGGATCGCTACAGTCGTTGCAGACCACCAGTCCGCCTGCGACGGCCGGCCCGAACGTGCCGGCCAGCAGCAGGGTGGCCACCCAGGCCGTGCCGGGTCGAAGGTGCGGGATTCGCGTGTCGCCCATGCTGAACCTCCTGTTCGCGTGTGCGGGATTGATGCGGAATCAGTAGTAGTGGCAGCGGAGCGTCTGGCCGTCCCAGCTGCAGCTCATTCGCCGGCTCGGCGTCCCGGTGATGGGAACGCCATAGCGATTGGCGGCGTACAGCCAGTTGTCGAGATTGGCGTCGGAGCGGAACCGGTAATTGCCGACGTAGTCGCTGCCATCCTGGGTGACTTCCGGGTCGGGAATCCGGTTGCCGTCGGCATCGAAGCTCTGCCCCTGGATGGGTTCGGCCAGGGTGACGTTGCCCTTGCGGATCACCATGGGCGTGATGCTGCCGTCGCTCCAGTGGACGGTGATGGTGATGAAGTCGAAGTTCAGCCTGCCCGACATCCAGTCGACCGCGAGCGACTTGAGCGACGTGGCCAGGTTGTTCCAGGTGTTGGAGCTGGTGGTCGCGCCTGCGTAGCTGGCCGCGAGCGCACGACCGAACTGGGCGCGCATGTTGGTGTCGGTGGCCACCTCGTACGCGCTCCAGCCTTCGAAGCCGGCGGGGAAGGGGAAGGCGTTGCTGCCCGGGTCGTCCTGTCGGAGCACGATGTCGGCCGATGCGGGTGTGACCGCCGACATCGTCAGCTGGTGGCTGTGGTTGATGGCGCCGGGGATCGGCACCGGCATCGGCAGGAAGCCCCCGGTTTCGCGGTCGTATTCGTTGCGGAAGCCCCAGATCTTCTTGCGGCTGAAGTCCGACACGATCACCAGGCCGTTCCCGCCCTGCTTGGCCGCCTGGGCGACCGAGGTGCAGTTGTTGCAGACCACCACGCCGCCCGCGGGCGCTTCGCCGGAGGCGAATGCGAGACCCAGGAAGGCCAGGAGGGTGGTGGGGAGTCGAAGGTTCATGGTCATGGTTCAAAGTCCTTTTCTGGAAGGTGGTGGGGCGTCCCGTTCCCCTGTGCGTCCGTTGCCCTGCAGACGTCCGGCGCAGACGCCGTGCGCCGGGTGGCCGGCCTCATGCCGGTTGCGTGTTGCCGCGCGTCCGCGGGAGCGGGCGCGGCGGCAGGTCTCGTGTGGCGTGCGTGGCCGCCCAATGGCCGGGGGCGCCGGCCGGGCGGAGCGGCAGCGCGGGACTTTCCCGGTGGCATGCCGTCCGTGCATCGCGTTCGTTCCTCGAAGCCAGGCTTGATGTTTCCATAAGGAAACCACAATTGTCAACAAAGGGAAACGACAGCCGGGGATGATCTGCCGAGAATGCGGGCATGGAGCACTTTGGCGCCCGGTTCAAACGCTTCCGGGACGTCCATGGATGGTCCCAGGAGCAGATCGGCTTCGAACTCAACGTATCGAAGGCGACCGTTTCCAAATGGGAAAGCGGCCGGGCGCAGCCGCGCCTGGAGAACCTCTCCGAGATCCGGCGGCTGGTCGCGCGCTATGGCCTGAGCCTGGATTACCTGATCGACGGCATCGGCCGCGCCGACGGCGGCGGCCGCCATGTCGCCGAGGCGCCGCCGGACTATCCCGCCGCGGTTGCCGGGAATGCGGACGAGGCGGCGCTGCTGGCGCACTTCCGCGCGCTCAAGCCGAGCCGGCGCAAGGGCCTGCTGGCGCTGCTCGAGGACTGAACCCGCGCCGGCGGGACCGGGGCCGGCGTACCGGCCCCGCGCGCCGCTTCAGAGTGCGGCGCCGTCGAAGTGCTGGACCGGGATCGCGGCCAGGTCGACGCCGTCCAGGCAGCGCAGGTTGATCGCCGCCATCGCGTTGCCCTTCGGGTCGGTGCCCTCTCCGAACGGATGCATGCCGCAGGTGCCGCAGAACCGGTGCTGGATGGCGTGCTTGTTGAACGTGTACGCGCGCAGCGCGTCCTCGCCCTGGTGGATGCGCAGCGCCGCGCGCGGCACGAACCACAGCAGCGCGCCCTTGCGCCGGCAGATCGAACAGTTGCAGTCCAGGCCGCCGTCGATGTCGCCTTCGACCTCGTACGCCACCGCCCCGCAGTGGCAGCTTCCCGTGTGGGTGGTCATCTCGTCGTCTCCTTGTCGTTGTCGGGTGGCCCCGGGGGACCGTGGTGCAGACCATACGCCTGCATGGCGAGCGAATCACCGGCCAGTCTCGGTCGGCGCGACAGGGCCCGCTACACTGGCGGCATGCCCGACATCCAAGTCCTCGTCCTGATCCTCCTGCTGGCCGTGCTGGTCGCCGTGGGCCTGCTGGTGGTCCTGTTGCTGCGCCGGCCCGATGTCGCGTCCGACCCATCGCAGGCGCGCCTGCGGGACGAGTTGAATGCCGAGCGCGACGCGCGCCAGGTGCTGGCTGCCGAGGCCGCCCGCCTGCAGGAGCGCCTGGCGTCCCGCGAAGGCGAGCTCGAGTCGGCGCACGCGCGGACCGGGGAAGCCCTGGCCCAGGTCGCGGCCCTGGACGGCGAGTCGACGCGCCTGCGGCAGGCGCGCAGCGAAATGGAAACGGAGCTGGCCCGTGCCCGCGCCCATCTGGAGCATGGGGAGCGGGCCAACCTCGAAATGAAGCAGTTCCTCGAGCAGGCCCAGCAGCGATTGTCCGCGGCCTTCGCCGAGCTGGCCGGCAAGACCTTCTCGGACACGGTGAAGAGCAGCGCCGAGCGCTCGCGCAGCGACATCGAGGTCCTGCTCAAGCCGTTCGCCGACCGGATCGGCGAATTCCGCCAGCGCGTCGACGTGCTGTATGCCGAAGAAGCCAAGGAGCGTGCATCGCTGGCGGGTGCGGTCAACGAACTGAAGTCGCTCAACCAGGACATGGCGCAGCGGGCGCTCGAACTGACCCGCGCGTTGCGGGGCAACGCCAAGGTGCGTGGCGACTGGGGTGAATTGATGCTCGAGAGCGTGCTGCGTGGCTCGGGGCTCCAGGAGGGCGAACACTACGAGCGGCAACACAGCACGAGCGATGCCGACGGGCGGATGCTCCGGCCGGACATCGTCGTGCGGCTGCCCGATGATCGACGCATCGTCGTCGACAGCAAGGTCAACCTGATCGCCTGGCAGGAGGCGATGAATGCGGAAGAGCCACTGGACCAGCAGGATGCATTGCGACGGCACGCGGTCGCGCTGCGGCAGCACGTGAAGGACCTCGCCGAGCGCGACTATCCGCGTGCGATGGGCGAGGACACGCTGGAAGTGACGGTGGCCTTCGTGCCGATCGAGGGCGCCCTGTCGGCTGCACTCGGCGCCGACGCCGAACTGCAGGCGTTCGCGTTCGACCGGCGCGTGGTCCTGGCGTCGCCCAACACCTTGATGGCGGTGCTCCGCGTCGTCGACCGGCTATGGACGCGCGATCGCGTGCAGAAGCAGGCCATGCAGATCAGCCGCAGTGGTGGCCTGCTGATCGACGCACTGAATGGCTTCCTGGCCGACTTCGACAAGGTCGACGAACGCCTGCGCCAGGCCCGCGAGAGCTACGACGGCGCGCGCAGGCGCCTGACAGAGTCGCCGCAATCGGTGATGGAGCGGGCACGCCGCCTTGAAGCAATGGGCGCACGTGGCAAGAAGCTGCTGCCGGCCGATGATGCGGAGTCCGAATCACCGGGCCGCCTGCCCCAGGCCGACGGTCCGGCGCTGGGGCGGGACGCGGTCGACGCCGACTGACCGGCGCGGCCGGATCAGCCGGTCGCGGCGTTGGGCACCGCGCAGGTATCGGGCAGGTGGTCGTCGAGGCGTTCGACCTCGGCGGCACGCAGCTTCTGCGGGTAGCCCGGGGCATCGCTGGACTCCAGCGTGCCGGTGATCTCGGCATACACGCCCTGGTTGGGCACGCCCAGCGCCATCGAATGCGCGGTGGAACGCGTGCGCAGCGGCTCGAGCACGTCCTCGGAACCGACCACCCACAGCGGGGCCTGGTTGCCGCACGGGCGGATCAGGTGCGAACCGTCCTGGAAGATGTACTGGCCACGGATCGTCGAGGGCGGGACGACCTCCTCGGGCGTGGAGGCACAGGCGCTGGACGCGGCGGCCAGGGCCAGGAGGGTGGAAACCCGGCCGATCAGGCCGAGGGGGGATGGCGAACGGGGCATCGCAAAGTCCTTCTCTGGTGGGTCGATCCTTGAGGGCGCTCGACGGAGCGGGCGCGCCGGGACGGCGACACCTTAACAGGCGACGGGGTCAGGCATCACCCCCGCGGCGAGGGACGTCAGCCGCCGCCGCTGTCGGCCGGCAGCACCGGCATCGCATCGACCGGCACGGTGGGGTTGTTCTCCTCGCGCAGATAGTCCGGTAGCGAGTCGTCTTCCTCGAGCTGGCGATCGCCGAAGATCTGGTAGCTGCGGCGCTGCATCCAGGCATCGCGCACCAGGGTGTAATCGTCCTCGGCGCCCTCGCGCAGGCTGTCGGTGGCCAGCAACTGGGCACGCACGTCGACCAGCTGCAGGCCCTGCACGGGGATGCGTACCTTGTCGACCTCGACCTGGCGCAGCGGGCTCAGGGGCGCGTCGCCGACCATGCCGAAACTGTCGCGCAGGGTGCGCGGCCCGAACAGCGGCAGCTCGACGTAGCGCGAGCGCTTCCAGCCCCAGACGCCGAGGGTCTGGCCGAAGTCCTCGCTGCGATTGGGCAGCTTGGCGTCGCTGGCCGGGTCGAAGATGCCCGCGATCCCCAGCGTGCTGTTGAGCAGGAAACGTCCCAGCGACTGCCCGGCCTGTCTGGGCTTGCCCTGCAGCAGCGCATTCACCGCGGCCACCGGCTGGCCGAGGTTGTTGAAGAAGTTGCTCACGCCCAGGCGCACGGGGCGCGGGACGACCTTCACGTAGCCGCGCGCGAGCGGGCGCGCGACGCTGCGGTCCACCGCGTTGTTGAAGCGGTGCATCTTGCGGTTGTAGCGCTCCCACGGATCGTAGCTGGGGGCCACTTCGGCCGGCGCCGGCAGGGTGGAATCGGCGACGGGGTTGTAGGGATCGCCGTAGATGTCGAGGTAGTCGATCTCGGCCTGGGTGGGCGCATCGGCCGCGTCGTCGACGGCGCCCTCGACCGTTGCTCCCGGCGGCACCGGCTCGACGGGCGGGGCCTCCCCGGGCTCGGTCGTTTCGACGGGTTCGACGGGCTCCACCGGAGTGACGGGCTCGACGGGCTCCGCCGGCGGCGTCACCGGGGCCGGGATCGCCGGTTGGGTCGGGTCGGTCTCGCCCTGCGCGTCACCGGTGGCCTCGTTGAGGCAGCGCTGGAACGCCGAGGGCGCGTTGTCGGCCGCTTCCATGCAGCGCTGGTAGGCCGCCTGTTCGCGGGCCGACAGCGGGCGGGTGATGATCTGCGCGCCGGCGTCCAGGGCCGGCAGGGCCAGCAGGCCAGCGGCCAGGCACATCACGAAGCGGATGGGACGGGGGTGCGAGTGGGGGAATCGCATGGGGGCAGTGTACGTCCGGGGCGGGGGCGCCGGCCACGCGATCCTGCGTTGGCGACCGGAACACTGTGTATTGGAAAGGGGAATCAGCCGCCGTAGGCAAGCCGCGCGTCGAGCCGGTAGGCGCTGCGGAGTTCGGCCAGGCCTTCGGGGCTGCCCTCGATGGTAACCGCTTCGGCGCGGTCGGCCAGTTCGGCGAGCAGCGCCAGGCCGGCGCTGTCGATGCGCGCCACGCGCGCGAGATCGAAACGCACGACGCCGCCGAGCAGCCCGCGCGCCTGCGCCCAGACGGCGGCGCAGGCATCGCGGTCAAGCGTCCCGGCGAACACCAGCGCGTCGCCTTCGCGGCGCGCGCTGGCGGTGGCGGGCGCCGTGTCGGCCATGTTCAGTTCGCCGCCGCCTTGAGGTTGCCGGCCTTCAGGTCGGCCGCCACCTGGGCGATCGACTTCTGCCGCAGGGGCGTGTCGAACTGGTTACGGAAGGTCTGCACGAAGCTGACGCCCTCCACCATAACGTCGAACACCTTCCACTGGCCGCCGCTCTGGCGCATCAGGTAATCGACCGGCACCGGCTCGCCGCCCTGGCGCAGGTATTCGCTGGACACCTTGACGATGGCGCCGCCGCGGATCGGCGTTTCCGACTTCACCCGCACCTGCAGGCGCGTGTTGAAGTCCAGCAGCGAGGCGCCATAGCGGCCCATCAGGCTGTCGGCGAGCGCGTCGGCGAACAGCTTGACGTCGGCGTCGGACGCGCCGCGACCATGCGTGCCCAGCACCAGGCGGGCGGCATAGTCGCGGTCGAAGATCAGGTTGAACTCGCTGGCCATGAACGCGCGCAGCTTGCCGCGGTCGGCGGTGAACTCGGCGCGGCGGGATTCCAGCGTGTTGAGGATGCGGGTGCTGTTGTCGAGCACGAGCTTGCTGGGCGAGCCAGCCGGTGCCTGGGACACGGCTTCGGCCTGGGCGAGCGCGGCGGTCGGCGCGGCGAAGGCCGCGGCCGAGGCGATCAACAGCAGGGACAGCGGTCGGGCAAAGCGATTCATGGGCTACTCCTGTGGGGGGAGGGCTCGGAGAAGGAGGCTACTTCAGGTAGTCGGGCACGTCGTCGGCGCCGTCGTCGGCGGGCGGCGTTTCCCCGGCACCCGTAGCGGCATCTTCGCCGGGCTTACCCGCACCGCCGCTGAACATGTACTTGCCCACCATCTGGATGATGTCGACCGAGGACTGGGTCAGGAAGATCTCGTCGCCTTCCTTGAGCGGGTCCGGGTCGCCGCCCGGGGCGAGGCCGACATAGCTCTCGCCGAGCAGGCCGCTGGTCAGGATCGCGGCGCTGGTGTCGGCCGGCAGGTCGTCGTAGCGGCTGTCGATGGCCAGGGTGACGACCGAGTCCAGCTTGACCGGGTCCAGGCCGATCGCCTCGACCTTGCCGATCGCCACCCCGCCGATCTTGACCGGTGCGTTGGGCCGCAGCGGGCCGAGGTTGGTGAAGCGGGCGGTCACCGAGTAGGTGCTGCCGCCGAAGCCGAAGCTGCCATTGGTGGAAGCGATCGCCAGCACCAGCAACGAGGCCAGGGCCAGCAACAGGAAGGCGCCGACGGCGAATTCGATTCGGGGGGCACGACTGCTCATGGACGGGTACTCACGGGTGTGGACGGCTGCGCGACGCGACGCTCAGCGGAAAAGGAGGGCGGACATGACGAAATTGAACATCAGCACCAGCAGCGAGGCGTTCACCACCGCGCGGGTGGTCGCCACCGAGGTGCCTTCGATGGTGGGCTCGGCGTGGAAGCCCACGTAGGCCGCGACCAGCGCGGCGACCGCGCCGAACACCGCCGCCTTGACGAAGGCCATGCCGAAGTCCTTGCCGAAATCGACGCTGTCCTTCAGCACCTGCCAGAAAATGCCCGAGTCGATGCCGATCACGTGCACGGCCTCGAAGTAGCTGGCCGAGATCGCCAGGCTGCAGAAGAAGGCGGTCAGCAGCGGAACGCACAGGACGGCCGCCCAGAAACGGGGCGCGACGGCCTTGCCCACCGGGTCGATCGCCATCAGCCCCAGGGCGGTGATCTGGTCGGTGGCGCGCATCAGGCCCAGTTCGGCGGCGATCGAGCTGCCGGCGCGGCCGATGAACAGGAGCGCGGTGAGCACCGGGCCCAGCTCGCGGTACAGCCCCAGGCCCAGCATCGCGCTGACCTGGTTGGCGGCGCCGTAGGTGTCGAGTGCCCGGTAGCCAAGCAGGGTGACGCTAAGTCCAACGAACGCGCCGCCAACGGCGATGATCGGCAGCGAACGCGCGCCTATCTTGTAGATTTCGCGCACGAATTCGCGAAACAGGTCGGCCGACGGCCGCGATGCGCGCAGGACCGCCAGCGAGAACAGGCCGGCGCGACCCAGCGAGCGGGTGGCTTCGACGAAGGCCATCAGCAACCCTCCATGGGGGTGGGGCCGTGCGACGGCGAGGTCGGTGGGGACAGGCGGCTGGAGCGGGGGGTCATGCGGCCTCCGTGCGCGGTGCGGCGTCGAAGCCGATCGGCCCGTCGGGCTCGCCCTTCAGGAACTGCTGCACGAGCGGATCGGGACTGGCCGACAGGGCATCGGGGCTGCCGGAGAAGACAATGCCGCCGTTGGCGATCACGATCGCATGGTCGGCGACCGGCAGGGTTTCGTGGACATGGTGGGTCACCACGATGCTGGTCAGGCCGAGCGTGTCGTTGAGCCGGCGCACGAGCGCCATCACCACGCCACTGGCGATCGGATCCAGACCCGTCAGCGGCTCGTCGTAGATCATCAGGGGCGGATCCAGGGCCAGCGCCCGGGCCAGAGCGACGCGGCGCGCCATGCCGCCGGAGAGCTCGCGCGGGAAGGCATCGGCGGCGGCGCGCAGGCCGACCGCGTGCAGCTTCATCCGCACCAGGCGGTCGATCACAGGCCGCGGCAGGCGCGTATGCGCGCGCAGGGGCAGGGCCACGTTCTCGGCCGCGGTCAGGTCGGTCAGCAGGCCATTGCCCTGCAGCAGCACGCCGATGCCCTTGCGCAGCTCGAGCAGGTCGCGGTTGCGGGTCGGGATGGGGCGGCCGAAGACCTCGACGGTGCCGGCCGCCGCCTCCAATTCGCCCGTCAGGGCGGCGAGCAGGGTCGACTTGCCGCTGCCCGAGGGGCCCAGCACGGCGATCACCTGCCCCTTGGGCACGTCGAGGCTGATGTCGCGCAGCACGGTGCGGCCGCCACGCTCGAGGCGGACGTCGCGCAGGTGGACGATCGATGGGGCGGCTTCGGTCATGGGATCGGAGGGACAGGGGCGGCGAGCCAATGGCCGAGAGTGGCGGCGACCGCCTGAACGGCGGGTATCGCCGGCTCCGGCGAATACGGCATGCGCAGGGGGCGGACCGCGATTGTCGCAGGCTGGCGCCGTCCCTGCACGACGTGCGCCCGGTCGCGTGGCCCATGACCATCCACAGGGGGCAGGCGGCCCCTCCACCGCCCAGAATGGGGCATCACCCGACAAGGAGTATCCGTCCGTGCGCATCGTCTCCGCCCGCAACACCCTCGCCCTCGCGCTGGCGCTTGGCCTCTCCGCCTGCAATCCCCAGCCCGCCGGCGGCGACGCCACGGTATCGGCCGACGCAGCGGCGCCCACCGCCGAGCAGGTGGAGGACGAATCCCGGCGCCTGAATGCCTGGTTCGACGAACAGTACGAGGAGCAGCTGCAGTTCAGTCCGATCCAGCTGACCTTCCTCGGCCGCAAGGACCTCAACGACCAGATCGACGACCTGTCCGAGGCCGGCACGCGCAAGCGCGTCGACTGGATGAAGGCCTCGGTCGAGGCCATGGAGTCGACGTTCGACTACGACCGGCTCGACCCGGAGACCCAGTTGTCCTGGGACCTGTGGAAGCGCCAGTACGAGGATGCGCGCGACGGCCTGCCCTTCATCGCCCACGGCTATCCGTTCGACCAGATGAACGGCGCGCAGAACATCCTCCCGATGTTCATGATCAACTTCCACAAGGTCGACGACGAGAAGGACTACCTCGCCTACGTCTCGCGCCTGCAGAAGTCGGAGGTCGCGTTCGACCAGCTGCTCGAGCGCGGTCGCGCGGCCACCGCCGAGGGCATTCGCCCGCCGAAGTTCGCCTATGAGGGCGTGATCGACCAGTCGAAGAAGGTCATCACCGGTGCGCCCTTCGGCGAGGGTCCCGACAGTGCGCTGTGGGCCGACGCGCAGGCCAAGGCCGATGCCCTGGTCGAAGCCGGCACGATCAGCGCCGAGCGCGCGGCCGAACTGAAGGGGGAGGCCCGCAAGGCCCTGCTCGAACACGTGAAGCCCGCATACGAGCGGATCATCGCCTTCGCCGAAGCCGACCTGCCCAACGCGGCCGACGACGCCACCGGCGTGGGCACCTCGCAGCCCGACGGCGCGGCGTACTACGCCTACCAGCTCAAGCAGAACACCACCACCGACATGAACGCCGAGCAGATCCACGAACTCGGCCTGAAGGAAGTCGCGCGCCTGCGCGGCGAGCTGGAGGCGCTGAAGGCGCCCGCCGGTTACGAAGGCGACCTGGAAGGCTTCTTCAAGCACGTGCAGGCCGATCCCAAGCGCCTGTTCCCCAACACCGACGCCGGTCGCCAGGCCTACATCGACGAAGCCAGCGCCGACATCGCCAACATCAAGCAGCACCTGCCCGACTACTTCGGCCTGCTGCCCAAGGCCGACCTGGTGGTCAAGCGCGTGGAGCCCTTCCGCGAGCAGGACGGTGCCGCCCAGCATTACTACCCGGCCACGCCGGACGGCTCGCGCCCGGGCATCTACTACGCGCACCTGTCGGACATGAACGCCATGCCCAAGACCGAGCTGGAGGTCATCGCCTACCACGAGGGCCTGCCGGGCCACCACATGCAGATTTCCATCGCACAGGAGCTGACCGGGATCCCGAAGTTCCGCACCCAGTACGGCAGCACCGCGTACTCGGAGGGCTGGGGCCTGTACTCGGAGTGGCTGGCCAAGGAGATGCCGGGGACCTACCAGAGCTGGTACGCCGAGTACGGCCGCCTGATGTCCGAGATGTGGCGCGCGATCCGCCTGGTCGTCGACACCGGCCTGCATGCCAAGGGCTGGACCGAACAGCAGGCCTACGACTACTTCCGCGCCAACAGTTCGGTGCCAGACGCGGCCATCCGCTCCGAGATCCGTCGCTACCTGGTCAATCCGGGCCAGGCGACCGCCTACAAGATCGGCATGATCAAGATCCAGGACCTGCGCCGGAAGGCGGAGAGCGAGCTGGGCGACGGTTTCGACATCCGCGGCTTCCATGACGCCGTGCTCGGCGGCGGCGCCATGCCGCTGGACCTGCTGGAGAAGCGCGTGGACCGCTGGATCGACAGCCAGAAGGCCGCGGCCCCGGCGGCGGACGCCAAGGCGGCGTGATCGCCCGCGCCCGGCCAGGGATGGGGCGCCCGGCGATGTTGCTGGTTCCGGGACTGCTGCTGGCCGGGGCCCTGGTGGCCGGACGGGGCGAGTCGCTCACCCCGTCCATCCCGCACCCCCCGATCGCGGCGAGCGTGGAGGGCCGCCAGGTGCTGTCCTACGAACTGCGCCTGGCCAACCGCTCCGCACACGCGCTGGATCCGCGCGCGGTCGAGGTGCGGGCGGGCGATGCGGTCCTGGCCCGGTATGCAGGCGAACGCCTGGAGGCGCGGCTCGACCGTTCCGGTTCCCAGCAGGCAATCGCCGCGGCGACCCCGATCCCGCCCGGGGGCGAGGCGGTCGTCTTCATCGACATCGCGCTGGATGCCGGCGACATGCCGCCTGCCGCGCTCGAACACCGCATCGAGGTCGGCGCGCGCGACACGGATGGCGACATGCACGTGCAACGCATCGAAGGCGCATCGGCCCCCGTATCGACCGCGATCGGCAGCCCGCTTTCGCCACCGTTGCGGGGCGGCCCGTGGGTCGCGGTCAGCGACAGCCGGTGGCCGCGCGGCCATCGCCGCGTCGGTTACGCGGTCGACGGCCGCCTGCGCACGCCCGGCCGGCATGCCGTCGACTGGGCCAGGCTCGACGCCGACGGGCGGCGTTCTCCCGAGGGAGCGACGCTGGCCCGCGAGGCCTACAGCCATGGCGAGGACGTCCTCGCCGTGGCCGACGCGCGCGTGGCGCTCGTGCGCGACGAAGTGCCCGAGCGAAGCCGCCTGGACGACGTCATCGATCGCGCGCGCGCGCGCCGCGAAGGCAGCGGCAACACCGTGGTGCTGGATCTGGGCGACGGCCGTTTCGCCCATTTCGCACATCTGCGGCCGGGCAGCATCGTCGTTGCGAAGGGCGACCGCGTGGCCCGCGGCGACAAGATCGCCGAGGTCGGATTCAGTGGCGGCGCCTCGGCCCCGCAGCTGCATTTCGCCATCACCGACGCGGTAGACGAACACGCCAGCGAAGGCTTGCCGTTCCATTTCGACGCCTTCGAGCTGAGCGGTCGCTATGCCGACCCTTCGCGCGCGGGATCGGAGCCCTGGACGGCGGCCGGCGCGGCGGCCGGGACGCGACGCGATGAAATGCCCGCACGGGGTGCAGTGGTCGTTTTCGACGCGCAGCACTGAGCTGCGGGGCGCAGTCCGCCGCCCACCCTGTCGCCCCTCCGACGAAGCGTTCCAACTCAGTTCTCGCGGGTGCCCGCCGAGCGTCGTACCCGCCGCGCGCGCCGCCAGGCCGCGACCCCCATGACGAGGAGCGCGCCGCCGATGACGATCAGCGCGGTCTGCCCCTTCACCAGGCCGATGGCGCCCAGCGCCAGGCCGGACAGGACGAGGGCGGCTTGCAGGAGGGCCTGGACCACGGTCGTCCCCTTGGAATGCGTTTCGGGGCGGGCGCAGGATCCACCCTGGCGGCGGCCCTCGGTGTTCGCAGTGAGCGAAGTCCCCCGGAACGACGGCACCGGGGTGGCCGGTGCACGGGGCCGTGCGGACTAGAGGCTGGCCTGGTGGCCGTAGCTCAGGACGCGCGTGACCTCCCAGCGGCCCTGGACGTGCCGCCAGACGATGGTGAAGTCGGCGATGCCGTCGCAACGGCCGGTGTCGGCCTGGCAGAAGCGATGGGTGCCCTGCTCGATGGCACCGAAGCCATTGATCGGGTACACGCGCAGCGTCCCGGGCACGAGCTCGCGGCTGAAGTGGCCGCAGGCGTGCTCGCGGGTGTTGGCGATCATCGCCTCGCGCGACCAGGTCACACCGCCGATGTCGTGGTAGAACTCGACGTCGGGCGCGAAGTAGCCGGCGTGCCTGTCCAGCTGTTCTGGAGCGTTGCAGCGGTTGAAGGCATCGAACATCGCCGCGTCCAGCGTGGCCACCGTGTCGAACAGGGCATCGACCGCCACGTCGGGGGCGTCGTCGGCGGACGGGGGCGGGGCCGCCCATGCCGGCATGCTGCCCAGCGCGAGCACGAGGCCTGCAAGTGTCTTCATCGGATCCGGCTCCAGCGGTGTCAGGCGCAATGCGCGGGCGCGGGGCGCCAGCCGAGCAGGCGTGCCGGCAGTGTCAGCAGCGCATGCAGGAATGCGAACAGCGCCGAGAACGTGACCCCGACCAGTCGGAACGGCAACGACACCAGCCACACGAGGGGCCAGAGCACCAGGGCCAGCAGGGCCAGCGGCCAGCACAGCACCAGCAGCAGGCACCAGGCGAGCAGGGCGATCAGGGTCTTCATGCGCGGGGTCCTCGAATGGGCGGGCGATGCCCGTCCCCGTCACCTTGCGAGGCCCGACCCCGCCCCGCAAGGCGGCATGCGACGAACCGGGGCATGCGCCGACGAACCGGGGGTTGCGGCGACCGGCGCTCCGTCGCCGACCCCGCAGGGCGGCGGGACCGCCTGGCAGTGACGAACCCCCGGGGCCGGGCCGGCTTCGGGACGCGGCCTCGCGCGCCGGGGGGTCGGGTTTGCGACGGGCCTCCGGGGCCCGCAATGCCTGCCTACAGGCGGGTGATCCGCAGCCAGTTGATGTTCCAGCCGCCCTGGGCCGCGTACAGGCCGAGGTCGTAGGTGCCGGCCGACACGTTCACCGTGTGCGACACGGTGGTCCAGTTCTGCCAGCCGCCGGTCGCGGGCACCTGCACGCTGCCCAGCACGATGCCGCCCGCGTTGAGGTCGAGCGACAGCGCACCGCCGGAGGGGCTGGCCACGCGATACTCGACGCGATAGCTGCCGCTGGCCGGGAAGTTGACCCCGGCGTACGACAACCAGTCGCCCTGGTCGATCCAGCCCACGTTGAGGCCGCCCTCGGAGCAGGCTTCGGTCTGCACGCCCTGCTGCAGGCTGAAGTTCTCCGCCTCGATCGTCCGCGTCCAGCCCTGCGAGAACGGCGCGACGACGATCGACGAGGTGCGGTCGTTGAAGCTGTCGCCCACCAGGCACGCGGTGTCGGCCGTCTTCACGACGCTGGCGCCGCTGAAGTTGTCGTTCTCGTACAGCGTGGCCTGGTAGCCGCTGCCCACGCGGAGCGAGGAGATGTCGTCGTTGTAGACGCCGCGCGCCTGCAGCTGCGAGAGGGTGTAGCGGCCCACCGGGAGCGACACGCCGTAACCGCCGTAGTTGCAGTGCTGGTGGACCGAGGCGACGCCCGGCGTGCCGCCGTCGCCGGAGTACACGCGCACGTAGTCGACGTTCATCTTCGCCGGCAGCCGGCTCTCGTCCACGTTGAAGCCCGGCCAGTTGCCGCCGATGGCGAAGTTCAGCAGCAGGAAGAAGTCGTTGTGGAACTCCTGCGTGCCGTTGACCCCGCCCTGGATGCTGGCCTCGTGGAACTTGTTGCCGTCGACGTACCAGCGGATGGCGTTGGCGTCCCACTCGATCGAGTACACGTGCCAGTCCTGCACGGTGACGTCGGTATGCCCGCTGTACTGGGCGTAGTTGCCGTTGTGGTCCTGCCAGTGGATGGTGCCGTAGCTGCGGTTCTCGTTGTTGACGTGCTCCATCACGTCGATCTCGCCCGAAGCGGGCCAGCCGACCTGGGGCAGGTTCGCGCCGAGCATCCAGAAGGCCGGCCAGGCCCCCATGAACGAAGGCAGTTTCATCCGCGCCTCGATCCGACCGTACTTGAAGGTCTTGCGGCCCTGCGTCTTCATGCGCGCGGAGGTGTAGCGGAACCCGCCGAAATCTTCGCGACGGGCGGTGATCGCCAGGGTGTTGTTTTCGATCGTGGCGTTCTCGCGCCGGTAATACTGCAGCTCGTTGTTGCCCCACCCGCCGCTGCCGTTGCCGGTTTCGAACACCCAGTCGGGTCCGATCGAGCCGTTGAACTCGTCGCTCCAGACCAGCTGCCAGTTCTGTGCGAACGCGCTGCCCGAGATGAGCGAAAAGGCCAGGATTGCCATGCACTTTGCCGGGAACTTCATGTTGCCGTCCTCCTTCCTTGTGGGTTTGAAATCGTGCGTGTCGTGGGATGCGGCGCCTGCACGAGCGGCGGTGGGGGCGCATCGATGACAACGCTATCATCCGCCAAAGGAGCTATTTCTTGTCTCCGGTCACACCCGTAGCGGCCCAGGCAACCGGTCGTCGGGATTTCCGGCCAACGCCGTGGTAGCAACACCTGCGGGCTGCTGGCGCGCAAACGAAAACGGCCAGGCAGCCGGCGACGGGGAGCGAAGGTTGCCCGGCACCGCCGATGCGTGAGCTTGCAGCGCCCGCCCGGATGACCTGTCGGGTCAAAGTTGGCGTCCAACGCTGTCATCGGTGCGGGTCGCACACCGTACGCCATGCCGTGATGCGACATGGAGCGTTGGAAGCCAGGCTACTGCCGTCATTCCAGCGAACGCTGGGACCCGGCCCGTGCCCTGGGCTTGGCGACCCGGCCCAGCGCAGCGTGCTGGGCGTTCGGCAAGACCGCATGGCACGGCCGCGAAAACGGTCTCACCCCGCCCCGGCAAGCGCTGGAACCCCAACTTGCCTTCCATGCGACACCGGGGCTTGGATGCCGGGCCAGGCGCGGCATTCCCCCGGTTGATGGGGAGCGTGCCCGACCCATCCCGGGGCGCCGATACACGTCGCGTGAGGAGGAAGTGAGCGACACCGTGGCTTCAGCTGCGAGCAAGCCTGGGCGATGGATTTCACGTGGAGCCCCGATCCGCTCGCGCAGCATCGTCGGCACCTTCGCGAACCGGTGATGCCCGTGATCGACCCGCAAGATCGAGTACCGTCCGCCCCGCTGCCGCGCACGCGGCTGGGCATGCTGGCCCTGGCCATGTCCCTGTGCCTGCCCCTGCCGGCGCTGTCGCAACAGGCCGGCGCGAGCGCGTCCCAGGCACCTCGCGCCGCGCCGCCCGCGGACGCTCCGTCCGCTTCGCCGCCTGCCGAAGACGACCCGCGCGCCGACGGCTGGCTGCGCGTGCAGGTGTTGCTCGATCGCGCGCATTTCTCCCCGGGCGAGATCGACGGCGTGTTCGGCTCCAATACGGCGCGCGCGATCGCCGGCTTCCAGCGCCATGCGGGGCTGGACGCCAGCGGCGAGCTCGATGCCGCCACCTGGCGCGCGCTGACCGACGGGGCGCCCGCGCCGACCGTCGAGCGCACGATCGCGGCGGCGGACGTCGCCGGCCCGTTCGTCGAGATGCCCGACGACATGGAGGCCAAGGCCAAGCTCGAGGCCCTGGGCTACGAATCGCCGGTGGAAGCGCTCGGCGAGCGCTTCCACGCAAGTCCGGACCTGCTGCGCCGGCTCAATCCGGGCGCGCGCTTCGCCGCGGGCGAGTCCATCCGCGTCCCGAACGTGCTCGACGGCGTCGCGCCGCTGCCCCAGGCGGGCAAGGTGGTGGTCGACAAGTCCGACGCGGTCATCATGCTGGTCGATGCGGCCGACAGGGTGCTGGCGCAGTACCCGGCGACCATGGGCAGCGAACACGACCCACTGCCGATCGGCGAATGGACGATCAACGGCGTGGCCAGGGACCCCGTGTTCCACTACAACCCGGACCTGTTCTGGGACGCCGACGCCTCCGACGACAAGGCGGTGATCCCGGCCGGCCCCAACAACCCGGTCGGCGTGGTGTGGGTGGACCTGTCCAAGCCGCACTACGGCATCCATGGCACGCCGGAACCGTCCACGATTGGCAAGACCGCATCGCATGGCTGCATCCGCATGACCAACTGGAGCGCGAGGGCGCTCTCAGAGGCGGTCGCCCCGGGTACGGTCGCGGTCCTGCGCGAGTGATGGGCGGCGCGCGCGGCATCGTGGATGCATCCGTAAGCGGTCGGCATGTGTCGGGCGCCAGCCCCCGGGGGCGCCGGAGACCGGCGTGCTGAGGTCCTTCCTGCTGGTGCTGGTCGGCCTGCTCCTGGGCGCCAACCTCACCTATTTCGCCATGCACCGCGGGTCGGGTCGAGCGCCGGAGGCGAGTCCGCACGTCAGCCATGCGCCGGTCGCGCCGGCCGATGACGCGGTGCCCGTGCCGCCGCGGGAAGCGACAGCGCAGCCGCCGGCGGAGGAGCCCGCGGACCTTTCGGTGCCCGCACCGCCTGCCGGTCAGGCCGGCGCGCCGACCGCAGCGGCGACGCCGACCCCCGACCTTGCAACGCCAGCGCCCAGCGCCGGCCAGGCGCCGGCCGGACTCCGCATTCCGGTCCAGGGCGTGGTCGCGCGAGCGCTCGCCAACACCTACGACGACGCCCGTGGCGAAGGCCGGCGGCACGATGCGATCGACATCATGGCGCCGCGTGGCACGCCCGTGGTCGCGGTCGCCGACGGCACGGTGGAAAAACTCTTCGACAGCGATCGCGGGGGACTGACGGTCTACCAGTTCGAGCCCAGTGGACGCTATGCGTACTACTACGCGCACCTGGATCGTTACGCGACCGGGCTGCAAGAGGGCCAGCCGCTTCGCCAGGGCGAGGTGATCGGCTACGTGGGCAGCACCGGCAACGCGGCTGAAGACGCCCCGCACCTGCATTTCGCGATCTTCAGGCTCGGGCCCGAGCGGCATTGGTGGGAGGGTGACCCGATCAATCCCTATCCCCTGCTGGCGGGCGAACAAGGCCCGCCCATGCGCCCCATGACGGGGCGTGCCATCGGGAATTGAAGGCAGCCCAGTCCGTCATCCCGGCGAACGCTGGGATGCGGCCGTCGTGACCCACGCGACGCCCGGCTTTCGAGGCCGCGCCAGGCGTGGCGATTGCAGTGGGCGATCGGTATCGCTCCGCTCGACCCCTCCTGCGTCGCCGGGGTTCCCTGGGCGTGGGCCCGCGGGTGGATCGCGATCATCCGCAGGAACGCCGCGGGCGCGTGGCGGAGCACGCTGACGCTGCCGGGCTCGAGGCCGGACGCCAGCCGCGGCCCCGCCATGGTTACGCCACTTTCGGTGCCGGGCGGGGGCGGAACAATGCGCAGAGCTTGTTGCCGTCGGGATCGCGCGCGTAGGCCAGGTACAAGGCCCCCTTGTCGTTGCTGCGCAGGCCGGGGGGGTCCTCGATGGAGGTGCCGCCGGCGGCGACTGCGGCGTCGTGGAATGCGTGCACCTGCTCGGGCGACGTGCACTTGAAGCCGATGGTGCCGCCATTGCCGCAGGTCGCCGGCGCGCCGTCGATGGGTTCGCTCACGCAGAAGGTGCTGCCGTCGTGGCGATAGAACAGGCGCACGTGGCCGCTGGGCGAAACATCGCGGAAGGGCTCGCCGGCGCCCAGCACGCCGAGCACGGCGCCATAGAAGCCTGCGGAGCGTTCGATATCGTTGGATCCCACCATGACATGACTGAACATCGGCAACGGCTTCCTGGATGAGAGGGGAAAGGAGGGCGCTCGATCGCCCATGCCTTCCGCACGCGCGGCATGCGGCAGTGAGCCACCCTATCTAGGGCCGGGTCTTGTCGTCCAGCGTTGGGTACCAGTCGGTGCCGCGCCCGCCGGGGGTCGTGTCCAGCAGGATCCACAGCGGGTTCATGTCGGGGGCGGTGTGCGGGTCCTGGCCGGGGTCGGCCATCGCCGGGCTGCCCTCGGCGCTGTAGAAGTGGCGGATCGTGGCGCCGTCGCGATGGAAGACGGTGTAGGCGGGCATGTCCGCGTCGCGGTCGCCGACGAAATCGCGGGTGAAGTCGCCGCTGGGGTCGGCGTAGAGCTTCAAGTGCTTCCATCCGCGCTCGATGCCATACGCGGCGATGCGCGGGTACGGCGAGCGTGCCACCACCGCCAGCGCGAGCCGCTGTTCCAGATGCGGCACGATCGGATCCCAGGAAGACAGCAGGGTCGTGCACATCGGGCAGCCGCGCCTGCGCGTCGGTCCGTACATCATGTTGTAGACAATCAGCGTGTCCTTGTCGCCGAACATCGCGTCCAGCCCGACGGCGCCATGGGCGCCCTCGAACCGGTAATCCGTCGTCACCTCGCCACCGGGAGGCAAGGCCCTGCGCATTTCGCCGACGCGCCATATATGCCGGCGCAGCTCGATCTCCTCGGCCAGCAGCGCGTTGCGTGCGCTACGGTAGGCATCGCTTTCGTTGGGGAAGTGGCTTTCGTTCTTCGAGGCCAGGGTCGCGGCGGGAACCCGCCTGTCTTGATCGGACATCGTCTTCTCCAGTGCGCCGGGGCTGTGGGGCGTGCTGCAAAGAGGCCGGCACCCGGGCACGGCTCGTGCCGCCTCCACGTGGACGACGGTCGAGCGCGCGCTGGATCGACACGCGACCGGAGCGGGCGATGGGTACCGCTTCGCTCGACCCTTCCCAGGACCCAGGAGAAACCGTCCGCCGGGGGCTGGCGCTGACGGTGCAGTGCCCTTCGTTTGTTGCACCCTACGCCAGGCGTAGCGCGCCGGCTCACGCCTCGGGCGCGGCCACGCCCAGGCGCCAGGCCAGTCCCGATACGCGGCTGGCGTGCCGCCCGAGTGCCTCCTCGATGCGCGCAGCGCTGCCGCCCAGGTGCAGTGCGCGGCGGGCACGGGTGATGCCGGTGTAGACCAGCTCGCGCGAGAGGACGCGGTTGTCGTGCTCGGGCAGCTGCAGCCAGACCTCATCGAACTCGCTGCCCTGGGCCTTGTGCACCGTCATCGCGAAGGCGCTCTCGTGCGCGGGCAGGGCGGCGGGATGGAATGCGCGGGCACCCGTGCCGCCGGCCTCGCCGTCGGGGAACCAGGCCGCGAGCGCGCCTTGCCCGTCGCGCAGGCAGATGCCGATGTCGCCATTGAACAGGCGGTGGCGGATGCTGTTCTCGGTGATGAGCAGCAGGCGGCCGTGGAAGTGGCCGCCGACACGCGCGCGGGTACCGCCGCCGGTGAGCAGGGCTTCGATGCGCGCATTGAGCGTGCGGGCCCCCTGCGGGCCTTCGCGCAGCGCGGTCAGCAGGCGCAGGCGACCGGCGAGCGCCAGCGCGGCGACGGGGTCCTTGGCCTCGGCCAGGGCATTCCAGTGGGCCAGCAGTCGGCTTCGATGCTGCTGCAAGGGGTCGACCTGGTCCTCGTGGAAGTGGATCCCGGCCAGCGTGCCGCCGCGCAGCAGGGCCAGCGTGCCCGCGGCGTCGCCTTCCCGGATGGCGCGTGCGAGCGGAGCGAGGTCGAGCGCGCTGGCCTGCCTGTACGCCCGCTCCAGGTGTACGTGCGCGGCCGCGAACGCGCCGTGTTTTCCGGCGATGATGGGTGTCGCGTCGGCGAACAGGTCGCCCGTCGCGGGCGTGGGGGACGGGGCCGTCGCGCGAGCGCCTTCGGCCGCACGCAACACCCCGCTGAGGACGTCGCCGGCCTCGACCGACGGCAACTGGTCGGGATCGCCGAGCAGGACGAGGCGGGCACCGTCGGGCACCGCGTCGACGAGCTTGGCCATCAACGGCAGGTCGACCATCGAGGCTTCGTCGACGACGACGATGTCCAGCGGCAGCGGGTTCGCGGCGTCGTGGCGGAAGGCGGGCGATTCGGGAATCGTCCCAAGCAGACGGTGCAGGGTGCTCCCCGTCGTGGGCAACATGGCGCACAGCGCGGGATCGATACCGTCCCCCTGGAGCGTCGTGCTGGCAAGGCGCAGGCTCTCGGCCATGCGTTCGGCGGCGCGCCCGGTCGGGGCGGCCAGGGCGATGCGCGGCGGCGTACGGCCGGCGGTCGCGGCCTGGGCGACCAGCAGGACAAGCAGGCGGGCGATCGTGCGGGTCTTGCCCGTGCCTGGGCCGCCGGTGACCAGCAGCAGTGGATGATGCAGGGCGGCCTCGGCCGCACGGGCCTGGTGGTCTTCGGCGCCGGTGGGCGGAAAAAGCGACGCGAACAGCGGCGCGAGCTCGTCTGGTGCATCGGCGGGCAGGGCCCGGCCGGCGATGCGCTGCAGTCCCAGTGCCAGCCGGCGCTCGTACTCGCGATAGCGGCGCAGGTACAGCAGGCCATTTTCCAGCACGAGCGGCGCCTGCGCGCGCGAGGCATCCGCCGCGGTGGCGGGGGTGTCGACCCAGGGCGAGGCCCTGAGCGCCGCCGACCAGGCGACCGGCTCGGGCCACGGCAGGGGCGCATCGACGTGCATCCGGGGCGTTGCCAGGGCGAAGCCCGCATGGCCCTGCGCGACCGCCAGGGAGGCGAGGGCCGCGCCCGCGAGCACGGCGTCGGGCGTGGCGGGGTCGAGCCGGCGCAGGCTCTGCGCCAGCGCGTGGTCGAGGCTGCGCAGTGCGCCGGCCTGGTGCAGGGCCTGCAGCAGGCTCATGCGGCGGCCTCCGCGTCGGCGTGGCCGAACAGCGCGTCGAGCGCGTCCACGAGGTCGGGGGCGAAGCGCCGCGCGTGGATGCCCGGCGAGTCGTCGCGGCGGGCGTCGAGGCCGCGGCAGAACAGATAGCGGATGCCGCCGAAGTCGCGCGCATAGTCGTAGGCCGGCCCCAGGCGGAAGCGGAGCCAGCGATGCAGGGCCAGGGTGTAGATGAGCGCCTGCAGGTCGTACTCGCTGTGCGCCATGGCGGCCTCGAGTGCGCCTGCGTCGTAGCGCGGCAAGCGGTTGGACTTGTAGTCGAGCACGTACCAGCGGCCTTCGTGGCGGTAGGTCAGATCGATCAGCCCGGTCATCAGGCCCTCCAGGCGCTGGCGCAGGCCAAAGCCCTGGCGGTCGCGGACGACGCCATGCGCGTGCAGTAGCGCGAGCAGTACGTCGACGCGGGTCGGCGCGAGCGCGAACTGGAACTCGATCTCCGCGCGACGGTCGGCCGCGGCGAGGTCGCACAGGCGCAGTCCCTCCGGCAGGGGCACGGTGAGGGTGTGGCCGGCCAGCGCGGCCGTGAAGGCCATGCCGTCCGCCATCGCGTCGGCGGCATAGCCATTGGATTCCAGTGCGCGGGCAAGGTGGATGTCTTCGCCGGCCGGCGCGGCGTCGCCGGGGCGCCAGTCGCGCCAGGCCGCGAAGTCGGTGTCCTCGAGGGCGGCATGCAGGGCGACGCCGAAGCGGGTCCCCGCGAAGCGTGGGTCGAAGGCGTCTTCGTCCACGACCTCGGGCGGCGGCTCGTCCTGGCCACCGCTGGCGGCTTCGGTCGACGCCGCCGAGGCATCGCTCCCGCCGTCGGCATGCGCGAGCTGGGTGAAGCTGTAGACCCACCAGTCGGCGTCGAGGCGTCGCCGTGCCGTCCGCGCCAGCGGAACATCGGCATCGGACTCCGCCGGCAGGCGCGTCAGGATGGGGGGCGGCGACCGGGTGTCGATGACGATGCCGGGCGCATCGGCCAGGGCGTCCAGGTCGCCGAGCATGGCCGCGGCCGGCGCCTTGTCGTGGCCTTGAAGCGGACCGGCGGCCAGCCACAACGCATGCTCCGCGCGGGTGAGGCCGACATAGAGCAGTCGCGCGTCCTCGGCGCGTTCCGCCTCCTGCCAGCGCGCCTTCGCGTCCTTCCATCCAGCTTCCGGCAGCTCCAGGTGCCAGTGCAGGCGACGGCCTTCGTCGCCATCGTGGGCCACGCAGTACTGCCCCGGCGACTTTGTCTTGCCGCCCACGCCGACGAAGGGGAGGTACACCAATGGATACTCCAGGCCCTTGCTCTTGTGCAGGGTGACGATCTGCACGCGATGCGCATCGGACTCCAGCCGCAGCAACTGGCTCTCGTCGTTGTCGTCGGCGCTGGCGATGCGCCGGGCGAAGGCATCGACCAGGCCATGCAGGCCCAGCGAACGGGCCTGCATTTCCTGCAGCGCCTCGGCGAGCTGGAGGTAGTTGCTGAGGCGCCGCTCGCCATCGGGCAGGCCGAGCAGGCGCTCGGCCGCATCCGCGCAGCGCTCGCCGACGAGGGCGAGCGGTCCGCCGCGGGCCAGGCGCTCGCGCCAGGCCTGTGCCTGGGCTTGCCAATGCCGCGCTGCGTCGGCGTCGTGGTCGAGCGCATCGATGCCGGCGGCATCGACGCCCAGCAGTACCGTGGACAGCGCGGCGCGAAGGCGACCGTCGTCGCCACCGTGGAGCAGCGCCAGCAGCAATGCATGCAGCTCGCGCGCCTCCGGCGTGGCGTAGAGGCTCTGCTTGCCGGCGGCGACCGCGGCGATGCCGGCCTCGGCCAGGGCGCGCTGGACGCGGGTGGCCTCCGCGTGGCTGCGCACCAGCACGGCGATGTCGCCGGGACGCACCGGCCGGCCGTCGATCAGCGCGCTGCCCGCTCGGCCCTCCGACAGCACGGCGTGGATGGCGGCCACGCAGGCGCGCGTGGCCATCGCGCGCGAATCCTCGGCGCTCCAGGGTTTCGCCCTGCCCTTGTCGTCCGGCGGCTGCGGTGGCGCAAGCCATACGGTCAGCGCGGGAGCGGGGGCGCCCTGGCGCAGGTAATCCGCGTCGCCGCGGTGGCCACCGGGCGTCACCGGGTGGAACGCGATCCGCTCGTCGACGAACGCGCGTGCGCCCGCCGCGGCGTACAGCGCATCGATGGCGGCGAGGACGGACGGGCGGGAGCGGTAGTTGCGCGAGAGCGGCGGCGCCTGCGCGGCGACCGCGGCGGCGGCGAGGTAGGTGTGCACGTCGCCGCCGCGGAATCCGTAGATAGCCTGCTTGGGATCGCCGACCAGGTACAGCGCCGGCGCCTCGCTGCCGTGCCCGAACACGCGGTCGAAGATCCGCCACTGGCGGGTGTCGGTGTCCTGGAATTCATCGACCAGCGCGACGGCGTACTGTTCGCGCAGTCGTGCCGCAAGGCGGTCGCCGTTCGGGCCGTCCAGGGCGTTCGCGACACCATCGATCAGGTCGTCGTAGGTCTGTACCCGGCCTTGCCGCTTCATCTCCGCCAGGCGCACGCGGGCCTCGTCGCGCAGGCGGTGCAGGAGGGTGGCACGGCGGCGGGCCGCCACGCCGTCGAGGGCCTGCGTGGCGTCGAGCCAGTCGCTGGCAGCCGTGCTCAACGTGGGCGATGTAGGCACCTGCCGGCCCTTCTTCGTGCCCGCGGCCAATGCATCGGCGGTCAACTTGGCCAGCTTGGGATGCGGCGTCGCCGGCACCTCGACGCTGGAAGCGAACTCGCGCATCCATCCGCGCAGGTCCTCCAGCCACTCGGTCTTGTAGATGTTGAGCTTCAGCACCTCGTCCGCGACCGCGGCCACGAGCGTATCGACGAAGGCCTCGCCCTCCCGCGCCCACGCATCGCGCAGGGCCTGGCGGGCGTCGTCCGTGAGCGCCTGCAGTCGCTCGCGCTCCGCGGCATCGACCGGCATGGGTGGAGGCAGCAGCACCGGTTCGCGCAGCAGGTCCCGGAGGTCGGCGGCGAGCGCCTCGGGCCCGGCCTTCCACAGGCTGGCGAGATCGTCGGCGCTGTCGGCGTCGACGGCGAGGGCGCGCCACAGGTCGGCGGCCAGGGCCTCGCGCAGGGCGCGGTCGTTGCCGAGCAGCTCGGGCGGGTCGAAGCCCTGGCCGCTTTCCAGGGCATGCTCGCGCAGGACGCGTGCGCAGAAACCGTGGATGGTGAAGATGGCCGCGAGGTCGATCTCCATCACCGCCTGTCGCAGGCGCCGGCGCAGCGCGTCGACCGGTTCGCCGCTGCGCGCCAGGTGCCGCTCCAGCAGGTCGCGCGTCAGTGTCGCGGCGGGCCCGTCGGCGTCGGATGGCGGGGCATCGACCTGGTCGACGGCGAGCTGCAGGCGCTCGCGGATGCGGGCCCGCAGCTCCTGGGTGGCCGCTTCGGTGAAGGTGACCGCTAGGATCGCGCCCACGCGCAGGCCGCGTTCGACCACCAGTCGCGCCACCAGGGTCGCCAGGGTGTAGGTCTTGCCGGTGCCGGCCGAGGCCTCGACCAGATGCACGCCTTCGAGCGTCAGGTCCAGCCAGGGATCGGGACGCGTCGCCTCGTTCATGCGGCGTCCTCCGCGTCCTCGTCGAGCGGCGGCAGGGCCAGCCCGGCGTCGTCGGCGGCGGCGTGGCCACGCCCGGTGACCGCGCCGAACAGGGTGCGCGAAATCCGCACGAAATCGCGCAGGGCATCGGCGTCGGCGAACGGGTCGCGCCCGCGCAGCGCCAGCCGCAGGGCCTCGCTGTCGCCCTCGGCCCACTTCATGTATCCGCCGCGCCACTGTGTCGCGGCCTCGACCAGCCCGCGCCCGGGATCGGAGGCGTTGAAGAAGGCCCATCCGCTGTAGGGCGCGAAGGGCAGGGGGCGTTGCAGGCCTTCGCGCCTCAAGGCCACCAGCGCGCGCAATGCGGCCAGCGCGTCGTCGCGGCCGATGGCCTCGCGCACGT
Source organism: Marilutibacter spongiae (assembly GCF_014145325.1). GTDB lineage: Bacteria > Pseudomonadota > Gammaproteobacteria > Xanthomonadales > Xanthomonadaceae > Marilutibacter > Marilutibacter spongiae. The sequence goes on along the minus strand of NZ_JACHTF010000016.1, from coordinate 52,945 downwards.
GCGGACCGATGCCGTCGCTTTCGTGGAACTCGACGAAAGGCAGGTCCAGCCCGCTGGCCCGGGCCAGGAGCCAGTCCAGCCCGTTGCGGATGGCCGAGTTGCCGTTGGGCGCACCCAGGCGCACCCGCGCCAGGCCCTGCGGCCAGGCGTCCGCGAGACGACCGTGCAGCCGGAGCCCGTCGATCTCGACCTCGCAGGGGATCGTCGTGGCGACCGCATCGCCGCGCCATGCCGCGAAGCCCCGGGCATACGGCCGGATCTCGGCAACGGCCCCGGCCAGTGCCCGTCGTCCGGAGGGACCGGACGGCAGCAGGCCACGCGCGCGCAGGGCGGTGTAGAGGGCGTCGTCGTCGCTGCCGGCCAGCAGGGCCTCGAACACCGCGCGCTGGAGTCGCGTGCGCTCCAGGCCGTGGCCGGCGGGTTGCAGCGGCTCGATGTCGTCGCCCGCTTCCCCCGCCGTGGGCAGGCGCAGGCCCAGCCGGTGGCGCAGGAATCCCTCGGCCGGCGCGACCAGGAAGCGGCGCAGGGCGTCGACCGAGAGCGCATCGCTGGCCTCCTCCGACGGGGGCAGCAGCGTGCCGGCAGGCATCCACGGGGCCAGTGGCGTGCGCGTGCCGGACACGCGCCCTGCCGCCGGGTGCCAGTCCGCGCGGTAGCTGAAGCGGCGCCGGTCGCGCGCCATGCCCTCGGAAGGCGCGCCGAACGCGGCCGGTGAGAACGGCTGCAGGGCATGGTCCACCACCAGGGCCCGTTCGATGCCCGCCTTCAGCGTCGGGCGCGCGGGGGCGTCCGCGGCGACGTGGTGGTCGGCCGCCGTCGACAGCAGCTCGGTCACCAGCGCCGAGGGCTCGCGTGCGCTGCCGTCGCGCGGATCCGCGCCCAGCCAGCTCAGGTAGAACACGTCCTGCGCAGCGGCGAACAACTGCAGGAACAGGAAGCGGTCGTCCTCGCGGGTGGAGCGGTCGCCGCGACGGCGCCGGTCGCTGCCCAGCTCGGCGGTCAGGCGGTTGAGGCCGGCGGCGGGGTCGCGGCGCGGAAAGTCGCCGTCGTTCATGCCCAGCAGGCAGATCACCCGGAACGGCAGCAATCGCATCGGTACCATGCGCGCGAAGCTGACGCCGCCGGTGAGCAGGGGTGCGCGGGTGTCGGCCTCGCCCAGGGCCGCGGTGAAGTGCGCGCGGACGACCTCCGCGGGCACCGGCGCGTCGAAACCCAGGCGGCGGGCGTCGTGGGCGAAGCCGTCGACCAGGGTCCGCAGGCGGTCGAGCGCGCGCTGGCCGCCCGGGGTCGCCGGCGGGCGCGGCAGCAGGGCATCGAGCAGGCCCAGCAGGCGCTCGCGCCATTGTCCGGGGGGCATCGCCTCGCCCAGCACGCGCTCGTGGCGGGCGAGGACGCGCATCAGCCGCAGCAGGGCGTCGAGGGCGTCGAGGGCGCCGCCTTCCAGGTCCGGCCAGGGCGCCACCGCGCCGCCCGTGCCGCCGATCAACGCATCGCTTCCACTGGCATGGCCCAACAGCAGGCGGTCCAGCGCGAACTGCCAGGTGTAGGCATCGTCGGCCGGCGCGCCAAGGCGCGCGCGATGCGCCGCGTCCAGGCCCCAGCGCGCGCCGGCGGCATGCAGCCAGCCGTGCAGGCGGTCGAAGGCATTCGCGTCCAGGCCTGCGGCCTGCGCCAGCGGCGGGCTGGCCAGCAGGTCGAGCATCTCCTCCAGGCCGAAGCGCGAAACCGGGAGGGCGAGCAGGCGCAGGAAGACTTCGGCCAGCGGTTCGCCGGCCAGCGGGCTGGCGTCGGCCATCGCGTAGGGAATCGGGCCGGGTCCGTCGCCGCCGCCGAACACTGCGTCCAGGTACGGCACGTAGGGGTCGATGTCCGGGGCCAGCACCGCGATCTCGCGCGGCTGCAGGGGCGGATCGAAGCGCGTGTCCTCGAGCAGGTCGCGCAGGCGGTCGTGGAGCACCTGCAACTCGCGCAGGCGGGTATGGCAGGCATGGAACTGCAGGCTGGGGTCGCCCGTGTCGACGCCGCCGGCGCTGATCACGGCCGGCGTGGGTCGCCGATGGAAGAGGTCGGCCTGCATCCGCTGCAGGAGGGTGGAACGCGGGGCTGCGCCGTCCGTGTCCGCGTGGGTCCGCGCAGAGCCATCCCGCGGACGGAAGGAGGCCGGCCCCATGTCTTCCGGGTCGACGCTGGCGTCGATCTCGCCCGAGGGGTGGACGACCTCGTAGCTGCCCAGCAGGGCGACGAAATCGCTGCCCGCCGCGCCCCAGTCGCGCAACAGCGGGTTCTCGTCGTCCTCGAACTCGAAGCGCTTGCCCGCGCGCTCGCGCGCGCCGAGGCTGCGCAGGTCGCCCCAGTACGCGCGGGTCGGCGTGGGCAGGTAGAAATGCAGGGTGCCCACGCGCGCCTGCGTGGCCATCACCCGCAGCACGTCCGGCGAAACATTCAGCGTGGCGAAGGCGAACAGGCGCGAGGGCAGGCCGCGTGGCAGGGCATCGCCCGCGTCGAAGCGGGCCAGGTAGTCCTGGATGCGGCGCGCGCGATGCGGGCGGCCGCGGGCCACCTCGCGCCACAGGATCGCCTGTGGGTCGGCGGGGTCGGCGCCGTCCTCCCAGCGCAGCAGCCAGTCGCGGCGCCAGGCCTGGTACTTGGCGAAGACGCCGGCCAGCTCGCTGGCCAGCGTCCACGGCCGCGACGCATCGCCGGCGGCGAGGTAGGCTGCCAGCGCCGCCATCGCCGGGCGCGCCATCAAGGCCTCGTCCCGCAGCGCGGCATACAGCGCCCACTGCAGGCCCGTCGCGTCGAGGTCTTCGGCGACGGGGCCGAGGTTGGCGTCGAGCGCGCGGGACACGAACTCGCCGGGCGTCAGGAACTCCAGGTTGGCGGCGACGCCATGGCGCGCGGCCAGGGTGGCCTGCAGCCAGCGGCGCATCGCCACCTGCGGGATCAGTACGGTGTCGGGCGCCAGCAGGGCCTGTCCGGGCGCAGGTTCGCGCAGCGCGTCGGCCAGGAGCCCGGCGAGCACCTCGAGGGCGTTGGAGTGGTACAGGCGGAAGTCGGGTGGCGACGGCATCGGGCCATCATGCCGGACGCCGGTCGCACGGCGCGAGAAGCGGTCGCGCGCGGCCGGCAACGCATGCGTGACAAGAGCCGGGCCACGGGTCCATGCTTGGCCGACCTCCCTGGCGCGCCATGCAGGACGGACGCCATGCCGTGGCACCCGATGCGCTTCTTGCCCCCGGGCCTGCTGGTCCTGCTCCTGGCCGTCGCCGCGCCGGCGCCCGCGCAGTCGCCCGAAAGCGACATCCCCGACCAGGTCGATGAATCCGCCCTGCCCGGCTTCAACGACTACGCGATCCCCGAGATATCCAACCGCCTGCTTGAAGACATCCAGGACGACGAGGGCGCCTTCACCTGGACCCCTGGCGTGGTACTGCTGTACGACTGGAACGCGATCGACCAGGACGCCGACACCGAGGCCGAGGTCGGGGTGCAGGGCCATGAAGACGAGTGGCGGGCGATCCGCTTCACCAATCGCGGCCGCATCGGCCATTCGGGCAAGCTCACCTACCTGCTGAGCTTCGAGTACAAGGGCTTCAACAAGAACCCCGGCGACCCGAACTGGGCCTGGACCGACATCCAGCTCAAGTACGACCTGGGCCGTGCCGGCGCCCTGATGGTCGGCAAGGTCAAGGAAGCCGCGATCTACGAGATGGTCGGCGACTCGGCCAACCTGCCCCACCAGGAGCGCGTGTTGAGTCCGTTCTTCCAGTCGCGGTCGGTCGGCATCAACTGGCTGCGCTCATGGGGCGGCGAGCGCGGCACGTTCGAGCTGGGTGCCTACAACGATGCCTGGACGCAGCCCGGCGACGTCGGCCTCGACGAGCGCGGCAACCAGCTGGCCGCGCGCCTCACCGGCCTGGCCTGGTGGCATGACGACGGCCGCCGCTACCTGCACCTGGGGGCCAGCGTCCGCCATGTCGAGGACAACGACGGGGTGCTGAATTTCCGCGGCCGGCCGGCGTCCAACGTCCTGCCCAACTACGCCAACACCGGCGATTTCGAGGCCGACAGCGCGAGGATCGTCGGCCTGGAGGCGCTCTGGAACCATGGGCCGGTGTCGCTGCTGGGCGAATGGGCGGTCAACCACGTCGACGCGCCGCTGCATGGCGACCCGCGCTTCCACGGCTGGCACCTCACCGGATCCTGGGTGCTGACCGGCGAGACCCGGCCCTACGACCGCAAGGTCGGCTACGCACGCCGGGTCATGCCCGAGGGCCACTGGGGTGCGCTGGAGCTGGTCGGCCGCGTGGGCGCCGCCGACCTGTCCGACGCCGGCATCGACGGCGGCGCGTTCCGCATCGCCACCGTGGGCGCGAACTGGTGGGCCTCGCGCCGGATCAAGCTGGGCGTGCAATGGACGCGCACCGACCTCGACGGGCCGGGCCAGTCCGGCAGCACCGACGCCATCCAGACCCGCTTGCAGTGGGTCTACTGAGCGGGCGCGCTCAGGCCGCGGTCTTCTCGCGTACCTTGCCAAGCGCCTTGCGCGTGCTCGCCGCCGCCGAGGCCTTGTCGAGTTCGGCGCGGATGACCGCATCGTGCGCGGCCGCCCCCTGCTGGCAGGTACGGCGCACGTCCGGGCACATGTGCTCCATGTAGTCGACGTCCATGTTGACGCGTTCGACCAGGAAATCGACGAACGCACGCACCTTGGGCGACTGCACGTGCCCGCGCGGGAACACCGCGTTGAATTCGTACTCCGGCCCGTTCCAGCCATCGAGCACGCGCTTGAGGTAGCCCTTCTCGACATACGGCCGGACCTTGGCGGCGATGGTCAGCAGCATCGCCTCGCCGCACAGCATCGCGCCGCTCAGCGCCGCCGGGTCGTTGGCGACCATCACCGGGTCGATGCGGTAGTCGACCGGCCCGTCGCCGCCGTCCAGGGTCCAGCTGAACTGTCCGTTGCGTCGGTTCTTGCTCATCGCCAGGGTGCGATGGTGCTGCAGCTCGTCCGGATGCAGCGGCTCGCCATGTCGCTCGATGTAGTGGGGGCTGGCGTAGATCTGCGTGCGCAGCACGCCCAGGCGCCGGGCGACCAGGTTGGAGTCGGGGAGCGAGCCCAGGCGCAGGGCCACGTCGATCTCCTTGTCGACCAGGTCGAGGGTGTCGTTGCTGAGCACCATCTCGACCCGGACCTCGGGATGGCGCGCGTGGAACTCGCCCAGCAGGGGCGAGATCCGGTCGATGCCCAGCGAGTAGGGCGCGGTCACCCGCAGCCAGCCGCGCGGGCCGGCCTGCAGCTGGCCGACCGCGCTCTCGGCCTCGTCCAGTTCGCGCGCGATGCGCTGGCAGTGCTCGTAATAGACCTTGCCCGCCTCGGTCAGGCCGAGCTTGCGGGTCGTGCGGTGGAGCAGTTGCGCGCCCAGGCGGGTTTCCAGTTCCTGCACCTTGCGGCTGACCGAGGTCTTGGGCAGGCGCAGGGTGCGGGCGGCGCCGATGAAGCTTCCGGCTTCCACCACCTTGACGAAGATCAGGGTGTCGTTGAGATCGCGGGCCATGGGGGGTTCCTGGAGGGGAGAGGGGTATTGGACCGATTGCGGAACAATTATTCCCTGATTTGCCGACTAATCAAGTACCGCCCGGCGGCGTAGTCTGGCCACCAGTTTCCACGGGAGCCCCCCATGCTGCCGCCTCGCCTGCTCCGCCGCGTGTACCTGCCGACCATGCTGATTGCCCTGCTGTTGCTGGGTGGCGTGGCCGTGTCCGTGGTCCACGAAGGCCTCATGGCCGGTCGTGCGGAAGCCTGGATGGTGGCGTGGGTGCTCGCGTTCGTGCTCGGCCTGCCGGCCCTGCTGCTGCTGCTGCCCAGCCTCGGGGCCCTCGTCGACTTGGCCCGCTCCCGGGACAATGTCCCGTATGCGGGAGGTAAAATCCCGTGACCGGGACAACGCTCGCCCCCGTGCTCGTCCTGGGCGCCGACGGCGGCATCGGCCGCGGCGTGGTGCAGGCCGTGCTGGCGCGCCGCCGCGGCGTCATCGCGGTCGCCCGCCAGGCCGATGCGCTTGCCGAGCTGCAGGCCCGGGCGCCGCGTGGCCTGCTGACGGTGGTCGCCGGCGCGGTGGCCGACGATCGCGAGGGCGCGGCGCTGGCCGAACGCCTGCGCGCGCTGGACCGGCCGCTCGGCGGCATGGTCGCCTGCCTGTGCGGCCATGCCGGGCCTGGACGCCTGCTCGACCAGCCCGCCGAGGCCCTGCGCCGGCGCCTGGACGAGGACCTGCTGCCACATCTCGCGGCCGCTCGGCAGTTGCTGCCGCTGCTGTCGGAGCGCGGCCACAACCGTACCTACGTGCTCATCGGCGGCCCCGGCGACGAGCGGCCCTGGGCCGGCTATGGCCACCGCTCGGTCGGCGCCGCGGCGCTGCGGATGATGGCCCGGGTGCTGCACGACGAGGCGCGCCGCCAGGACGTGCGCGTGCACCTGCTCAGCGTGTCGCGTCCCGTCTGCATCGACCCGCGTCAGGCCAGCCAGCACCCCGACTGGCCCAGTGCACGCGCCGTCGGCCAGCGGGCCCTGGCCCTGATCGATCGCGATTGCCGTTCCAGTCCCCTGCCGGCGGTGGTGCAGTTCGCCGAACCCGCCCTCGCCGCGGCATTGCCGCCCGAGGGCTTGACCTCGAGTTCGCTTGAGGTCGTAGAGTCCACCCCGCCCGCCGGTGACGCCCCCGTGGCGACCGGTGCCGACGCGACGTCCCGCATGGACGCCGGTGTCGAACCGGGGCCGCCTGGAACGTCCTTCCAGTCACGGCCCGCCAACGGGAGCGTCACGCCCGGCGCCCCCGCCCCGTCCACTCCGACGACGGACCCCGACGCCCGTGCGTCCCGCCTGCTGACAGAGGGTTGTCAGCAGGCGGCGCGCAGGCTGTTGCGAGGACTGTTGCCGACCTGCGCCTCCCCCTCCTCCCCGGACAAGGATCTCCCGTCATGAACCGCCTTCCCCACAACGCCCTCCATCATCGCCCGCACCGGCGCGAGAGCCAGTCCGGCCGCGGCCTGCCCTTGCCGGTGCTCACCCTCGGCCTGGCCGTCGCCGTGGTCCTGGCCGGCTGCGGCAGCGAAGCCAGCCCCGGCGGCGCGCCGCCGCCGCCGGAAGTCAGCGTCGCTCCCGTCGTCAGTCGCGACGTGCAGCCCTGGGACGACTTCACCGGCCGCGTGCGCGCGGTCGAGACCGTCGAACTGCGGCCACGTGTCAGCGGCTACGTCGAACGCGTCGCCTTCAAGGAGGGGCAGGTCGTCAAGAAGGGCGACCTGCTGTTCGTGATCGACCCGCGCCGCTACCGAGCCGAACTCGAGCAGGCCCAGGCCGACCTGGCGCGTGCGCGCAGCGAGGCCGAACTGGCCCGCACCCAGCACGCGCGGGCGCAGTCGCTGGTCGATGCCAAGGCGATCTCGCGCGAGGAGTTCGAGAGCCGCCGCGCCAGCCGCTCGCAGGCCGAGGCCGCGGTGCGCGCCGCCGACGCCGCCCTCGACCGCGCCCGCCTCGACCTGCAGTTCGCCGAGGTGCGCGCGCCGATCTCAGGTCGCGCCGGTCGCGCCATGGTCACCACCGGCAACCTGGCCCAGGCCGACAGCACCGTGCTGACCACCCTGGTGTCGATGGATCCGGTGCACGTCTACTTCGAGGCCGACGAGCAGACCTGGCAGGGCTACGCGGCCGCGGCCGTCGCGGCGGGCGACAGCGCCGCCGCCGACGTGCAGGGCAATGCGGTCGAGGTCGGCCTGGCCAACGAGGACGGCTACCCGCACGCCGGGCGCGTGGACTTCGTCGACAACCAGGTCGACAGCGACACCGGCACCCTGCGGGTCCGCGCCGTCGTGCCCAACGCCGACGGCCGCCTCACCCCGGGCCAGTTCGCCCGCGTCCGCCTGCAGGGCAGCCAGGCCCACCCGGCCCTGCTGGTCGACGGCAAGGCGGTCCTCACCGACCAGGACCGCAAGTACGTCTACGTGCTCGGCGAGGGCAGCACCGCCACGCGCAAGGACATCGTGCTCGGCCGCGAGGTCAACGGCCTGCGCGAGGTCGTGTCCGGCCTGGAGGCGGACGACCGCGTGATCGTGCACGGCGTGCAGAAGGTGTTCTTCCCGGGCATGCCGGTCGCCCCGGTGCCGGTGGAGATGGGCGCGCCGCCGCCCTCGCCGCAGGTCGCCGCCGCCGGCACCGATTCCCCTGGGCCCGCGGGAGGGAGCCGATGACGCCGTCCTCGTCCGGCGCGTCGCCCTCCGCGGCATAGCGGCGCCGGCCCTTCCGCGCATCCCTCCCCCCGGTGCGGAAGGGCCGGCAGGTCCGTGGCTCCACCCCCGCGCATCCGCGCGGAAGCCGACAGCTCCCGACCCCCAGGCCGCGCCAGTCGCGGCGGGGGACGCACCCGAAACCGGTCCACGCCCCGCGCGTGGGCCGGCGACAGAACCGTTGCAGCCCAGCGCAACAAGGAACCCCGCATGGACTTCTCGAAATTCTTCATCGACCGGCCGATCTTCGCCGCCGTGCTGTCGATCGTGATCTTCGCCGCCGGCCTGATCGCGATCCCGATCCTGCCGGTCAGCGAATACCCGGAAGTGGTGCCGCCCTCGGTGGTGGTGCGCACGGTCTATCCCGGCGCCAACCCCAAGGTGATCGCCGAGACCGTGGCCACGCCGCTGGAGGAAGCGATCAACGGCGTGGAGGACATGATGTACATCAAGTCCGTCGCCGGCTCCGACGGCGTGCTCGTCATCACCGTCACCTTCCGCCCCGGCACCGACGCCGACGACGCCGCGGTGCGCGTGCAGAACCGCGTCAGCCAGGCGCTCGCGCGCCTGCCCGAGGACGTGCGGCGCCAGGGCGTGACCACCCAGAAGCAGTCGCCGACCTTCCTGATGGTCGTGCACCTGACCTCGCCCGACGGCAAGTACGACACCCTGTACCTGCGCAACTACGCCCGCCTGCACGTGAAGGACGCGCTCGCGCGCATCCCCGGCGTCGGCGACGCCCAGGTGTTCGGTGGTGGCGACTACGCCATGCGCGCGTGGCTGGACCCGGACAAGATCGCCGCGCGCGACCTGACCGCCAGCGACGTCGTCCGCGCGATGCGCGAGCAGAACGTGCAGGTGTCGGCCGGCCAGATCGGCGCCGAGCCGATGCCCAGCAGCGACTTCCTGACCCTGATCAACGCCCAGGGCCGCCTGCGCACCGAGCAGGAGTTCGGCGACATCGTGCTCAAGGCCGGCGACGACGGCGAGATCGTGCGCCTGTCCGACGTCGCCCGCCTGGAGCTGGGCGCCAGCGACTACACCCTGCGCTCGCAGCTGGACGGCAAGAACGCGGTCGGCATCGGCATCTTCCAGGCGCCCGGCGCGAACGCGCTGGACATCCAGGAGCAGGTCATCGCGAGCATGGACGAGGTCGCACAGCGCTTCCCGGAGGGCGTGAAGTACGAGGCCGTCTACGACACCACCATCTTCGTGCGCGACTCGATCAAGGCCGTGGTGACCACCCTGCTCGAGGCCGTCGTCCTGGTGGTGCTGGTGGTGATCCTGTTCCTGCAGACCTGGCGCGCCTCGATCATCCCGCTGATCGCGGTGCCCGTGTCGGTGGTCGGCACCTTCGCCGCGCTGTACCTGTTGGGCTTCTCGATCAACACCCTGAGCCTGTTCGGCCTGGTGCTGGCGATCGGCATCGTGGTCGACGACGCGATCGTCGTGGTCGAGAACGTCGAGCGCCACATCGAGGAGGGCGCCGCGCCGCTGCATGCGGCCCACCTGGCCATGAAGGAAGTGTCCGGCCCGATCATCGCGATCGCCCTGGTGCTGTGCGCGGTGTTCGTGCCGATGGCCTTCTTGTCGGGCGTCACCGGCCAGTTCTACAAGCAGTTCGCGGTCACCATTGCGATCTCCACGGTGATCTCGGCGATCAACTCGCTGACCCTTTCGCCGGCCCTGGCCGCGCGCCTGCTCAAGCCGCACGGTGCGAAGAAGGACGGCGCCTCGCGCCTGATCGACCGCCTTTTCGGGCGCCTGTTCGCCGCCTTCAACCGCTTCTTCAACACCAGCTCGGACACGTACCAGCGCACGGTGTCGAGGACGCTCGGCAAGCGCGGCGCGGTGTTCGCCGTCTACGCCGTGCTGCTGGCGGCGACCGGCTTCATGTTCCACGCGGTGCCGGCGGGCTTCATCCCGATCCAGGACAAGCTGTACCTGATCGCCGGCGTGAAGCTGCCCGAGGGCGCGTCGATCGCGCGCACCGACGCGCTGTTGCAGAAGGTCAGCGACATCGCCATGGAGACCGAGGGCGTCTCGCACTCGATCGCCTTCCCGGGCCTGAACCCGCTGCAGTTCACCAATACCCCCAACAGCGGCGTGGCCTTCTTCCCGCTCGAGCCCTTCAGCAAGCGCAGCCGCACCGCCGAGGAGATCAACGCCGAGATCAACCAGAAGATCGGCGGGCTGCAGGAAGGCTTCACCTTCTCGTTCATGCCGCCGCCGATCCTCGGCCTGGGCAACGGTTCGGGCTACCAGCTGTTCATCGAGGACCGCGCCAACCTGGGATACGGCGCCCTGCAGAACGCCGTCAACGGCTTCCAGGGGGCGATCTCGCAGACCCCGGGCATGGGCTTCCCGATCACCAGCTACCAGGCCAACGTGCCGCAGCTCGACGCCGAGGTCGACCGGGTCAAGGCCAAGGCGCAGGGCGTGTCGATGACCGAACTGTTCGACACCCTGCAGACCTACCTGGGCTCGGCCTACGTCAACGACTTCAACCAGTTCGGCCGCACCTGGCAGGTCATCGCCCAGGCCGACGGCTCGTTCCGCGACAGCGTCGAGGACATCGCCAACCTGCGCACCCGCAACGACCGCGGCGAGATGGTGCCGATCGGCTCGATGGTCAGCGTCAAGCAGACCTTCGGTCCCGACCCGGTACTGCGCTACAACGGCTATCCCGCCGCCGACCTCGCAGGCGAGGCCGACCCGCGCATGCTCTCCTCCGCCCAGGCCATGGGCACGCTGGAGCAGCTCGCCGCGCAGGTCCTGCCCAACGGCATGAGCATCGAATGGACCGACCTGAGCTACCAGCAGGCGACCCAGGGCAACGCGGCGCTGGTGGTGTTCCCGCTGGCCATCCTGCTGGCCTTCCTGGTGCTGGCCGCGCTGTACGAAAGCTGGACCCTGCCGCTGGCGGTGATCCTGATCGTGCCGATGTGCATGCTCTCGGCCCTGCTGGGCGTGAAGCTCACCGGTGGCGACAACAACGTGTTCGTCCAGGTCGGCCTGGTGGTGCTGATGGGCCTGGCCTGCAAGAACGCGATCCTGATCGTCGAGTTCGCGCGCGAGCTGGAAATGCAGGGCAAGGGCATCGTGGAGGCCGCGCTTGAAGCCTGCCGCCTGCGCCTGCGCCCGATCGTGATGACCTCGATCGCCTTCATCGCCGGCACCGTGCCGCTGGTGCTGTCGCATGGCGCGGGCGCGGAAGTGCGCTCGGCCACCGGCATCACCGTGTTCGCCGGCATGCTCGGCGTGACCCTGTTCGGCCTGTTCCTGACGCCGGTGTTCTACGTGGCCCTGCGCAAGCTGGTGTCGCGTCGCGCCGCGGCGGCCCCGGCGCACGGCCCCTCCGACATGGAGAGCTACCATGCATGACCCGATACCCTTCGCCTCCCGCGCCCGCGCGCTGATGCCGGCCGCGCTGGCCCTGGCCCTGGCGGCCTGCGCCGTGGGGCCGGACCATGTCCGCCCGGACATGCCGCTGCCGGCGCGCTTCGATGCCGCCGAAGGCGCGCCCGCCGCGCTGCAGGCCACGCCCGACGCCAACGCGCCGTTCTGGGAGGCCTTCGACGACCCGGTGCTCAGCCGCCTGGTCGACGAGGCGCTGCTCGCCAACCACGACCTGCGCATCGCCCTCTCGCGCTACGACCGCGCGAATGCCCTGCTGCGGGGCGCCCGCTTCGACCGGTTCCCCACGGTCACCGCCAGCGCCACCGCCAGCGACGGCCGCAGCAGCGCCGACCAGCTGCCTGGCGTGCCGCGCGACGCCCGCGACGCCGAGTCCTACGAGGCCAGCGCCGTCGCCAGCTGGGAGCTGGACCTGTTCGGCCGCGTGCGTCGCAGCGTCGAGTCGCAGGGCGCCGATGCCGCCGCGAGCGCGGCCGACCTGGAGGCCTTGCAGGTCGCCATCATCGGCGAGGTCGTCGGCGGCTACGTCGACCTGCGCGGCCTGCAGGCCCGCCTGGCCGTGGCCCGTGACAACGCCGACAACCAGCGCGAGACCCTGCGCCTGGTCGACGCCCGCCTGGAGGCCGGGCGGGGCACCGAGTTCGACACCTCGCGCACCCGCGCCCAGCTCGAGAGCACGCTCGCCCGCGTACCCGCGCTGGAGGCCGCCGAAGCGGTGCAGATGCATCGCCTGGCCGTGCTCACGGGGCAGGCGCCGGCGGCACTGCGCGATGTCCTGTCCGAGCCGCGTCCGCTGCCGGCACTGCCGGCGCGCTTCGATCCAGGCACGCCCGGCGAACTGGTGCGGCGCCGACCCGACGTGCGCGCGGCCGAGCAGCGCCTGCACGCGGCCACGGCGCGCATTGGCGTGGCGACCGCCGACCTGTTCCCGCGCTTCACCCTGGGCGGCCTGATCGGCAGCCAGGCGATCGACAGCAGCGCCCTGTTCGAACGCGCGAGCGAGACGCGCCTGGTCGCCCTCGGCATCGACTGGTCCTTCCTCGACATCGGCCGCGTGCGTGCCCGCATCGCCGCGGCCGACGCCGACGCCGAAGGCGAGCTGGCGCGTTACCAGCAGACCGTGCTGCGCGCGCTGGAAGATACCGAGAACGCGCTCGTGCGCTATGCCCGCGCCCGCGACGAGGACGCCCATCTCACGCAGGCGGCCGCCGACAGCGCCCGCGCCGCGGAACTGGCGCGCGTGCGCTTCGACGCGGGGGCGGCCGACCTGTTCGAAGTGCTCGACGCCGAACGCAGCCGGCTGCAGGCCGAGGACGCGCTGGCCGACGTACGCACCCGTAGCGTCGGCGGGGCGGTGGGCGTCTATCGCGCCCTGGCCGGGGGCTGGCCCTCGCGCCTGCCGGCACGGGAAACCGTCGCCGGTCGCTGAGCGCCATCCGGTGCGGGCCGCCCTACCGTCGCGGCCCGCCAGCGCCTAGACTCTGGGCCTTCGGAAGGAGGCATTCTGGATGCGGATCGCGCTGGCCCTGCTGCTGGCCCTGGTCGGATGCGCGTGGCCGGCGATGGCCGGCGCGCAGGCGCTCAAGGTCGAGCTGCTGCATACCGAGCAGGAGTTGCGAACGCCGCCCGCGGTGGCGCCCGTGCAACGGCGCCTGGTCGCCACCGCCCCGGGCGAGGCGGTCCGGCTGCCGTTGCAGCGGCGCCAGGCCGGCTACTGGCTGCGCCTGACGACCGACATCCCGATCGCCGCCGACCGCCCGCTGGCGCTGGTGCTGGACGGCCCGCGCAGCCTGGGGCCGGTCACCTTCTATCCGCCGGGCGCCGCCCCGGTGCTGGTCGAGCAGGGCGAGGGCGCCGAGAGCCATCTGCTACGCCGCGGTTGGCACCTGCCCCTACCCGAGGGCTGGCCGCCGGCCAGCGTGGCCTACCTGCGCGTCAACGGCACCTCCAGCCAACCGCTCACCCTGGCCCTGATGGACGTGGACCGGGTGATCCTCGCCGAGCGCCAGCAGGCGCGGGTCTCCAGCGCGGTGTTCACCACGCTGATGCTGATGGCGATCTTCATGGTCGGGCTGTGGGTGGCGTTCCGCGACCTGCTCTACATGAGTTACGCGGCCTATCTGGTCGCCATCGCGGCCTACGCCATGCTGTTGTCGGGCGACGCGAGCGAGATCCGCGTGCTGGCCCTGCTCGACGCCAGCGGCGCACTGGGCCGCTACGCACTGGCGACCCTGGCGGTGGCCCTGCAGCTCATCTTCACGATCCGTTTCCTGGAGCTGGACCGGCTTATGCCGCGACGCGCGAAGGTGCTGCACGTGGGCGTCTGGCTGCACTTCGTCCTGCTCGCGATCCTGCTGTTCGGACGCGAGCACGTGTATGGCTGGTACTACCTGGCCTCCAACGGCCTGTTGCTGCTGGTCCTGCCCTTCGCGGTGGTGATCGCGGTCCAGGCCTGGCACAAGGGGGCCGCGCTGGCGGGCTACTTCCTGATCGGCTGGACGCCGCTGCTGGCGGTGGTGCTGATGCTGGTCTGCCACCAGTTCGGCCTGGTCGACCTGCCCTGGGCCCAGCGCCTGCTGCCGCTGGCGGCGGTGCTCCAGTCCGCGGTGCTCGCCCTCGCGCTCAGCCAGCATGCGGCCAATCGCCACCGCGTCGCCCTGCTGGCGCGCCAGTCGATCGAGCGCGATCCGCTGACCGGCGCCCTGAACCGCAATGCGATCACCGAGATGCTGGCCGCCTGGGGCCAGATCGGCCACCTCGGCGCCAGCGACTACGGCGTGCTGCTGATCGACCTGGACGATTTTTCCGAGGTCAACCAGAAGCACGGTTACCTGGTGGGCGATACCGTCATGCAGCAGGTGCTGGCGCGCATCCGCGGCCTGGTCCGGCCCGACGACACGGTCGCGCGCATGGAGTCGGACATGTTCGCGGTCGTCAGCGAATGCCACCGCGACGACTGCGAGCAGCTGGCGCACCGCCTGGTCGAAGGCTTCCAGCGACGGGCCTTCTCGGTCGACGGCGTCGACGTGGCCGTCAGCATCAGCATCGGCCTGGCCATGTCGGAGCGCGGCGAAAGCGTGGACGCCTTCCTGGCGCGCGCGGAAGCGGCCATGCAGAGCGCGCGCATCGCCGGGCACAGCAGCGTGGGCCTTGCCGCGGACACTTCCACGGTGCGTGCGCGCCGACGCCGCGCCGCTGCCGCCAACGCGGAATGACACGTTTGCACGGGCGCGGACGCCGGAACCGCCGCTGAACGACGGCGGGCGAAGGTGTCGCGCGTCATTGCGGCACCGCGCCGGGGGGCGTAGGTTCGCCGCAGCACACCGCCGAACGTGTGCGACGACAACGACTGAAATCCCATTGCCGGGGCCGCCTTGCGGCTCCGCTTTTCTTGGTGGCGGCGCTTCCCGCCGCGCCCTCCTGCGCGTGCCCCGACCCGCCGGATTTCTGCCGTGCGCGCGGTCTGGAGTAGGATGCCTGTCCCCCACCGTTGACGCATGTCATGGCCGACTCCCGCAAACCCACCCGTGAACAGGCCGAGGCGGCCGTGCGCACCCTGCTCAGCTGGGCGGGCGACGATCCCGCGCGCGAGGGCCTGGTCGACACGCCCAAGCGCGTGGTGAAGGCCTACAGCGACTGGTTCAGCGGCTACGAAACCGACCCGGCCGAGTATCTCAAGCGCACCTTCGAGGAAGTCGAGGGCTACGACGAGATGATCGTGCTGCGCGACATCGAGTTCGAGAGCCATTGCGAGCACCACATGGCGCCGATCATCGGCAAGGCGCACGTGGGCTACCTGCCAGACGGCAAGGTGGTCGGCATCAGCAAGCTGGCGCGGGTGGTGGAGACCTTCGCCCGGCGCCTGCAGGTGCAGGAGAAGATGACCGCGCAGATCGCCCAGGTCATCCAGGACGTCCTGCAGCCGCGTGGCGTGGGCGTGGTGATCGTGGGCGCGCACGAGTGCATGACCACGCGTGGCGTGCACAAGCGCGGCGTCAGCATGATCACCTCGAAGATGCTCGGCGGCTTCCGCGACGACGCGCGCACCCGCGCCGAATTCCTGCAGTTCATCGACGTCGGCCCGGGCCGCTGAGGCCGCGGGCGGCCGCGTCAGCCGCCTGACCGCGCCAGCAGGGCCGCCACCGCGGCCAGCGCCGCATCGTCTACGTGCAGGTGCGGCGCCAGGCGCAGCACGCTCCCGCGCGCGGTGTGGATCACGCCGGCGCGGTCGAGCGCGGCCGCGGCGCCCGCCAGGCGCTCCGGGGGCGGACGCAGGCCCAGGAAATGAGCGCCCGGTGCCGCGGCCAGCCACTCGCCCAGGCCCTGCGCCCGCAAGGCCTCGCGCAGGCAGCGCCCGCGCGCCTGCAGCCCGGCATGGACGCGTTCCAGCCCCCAGTCGCGCAACTGCGAAAACGCCGCCGCGGACATCGCCAGCCGCTGCGGTTCGGCCACGCCGCCGGCATCGAAGCGCCGCGCGCCGCGTGCCAGCGGGGGCGGGCTCGGCGGCGAGTCGAAGACGGTGGCGGCCTCGCGCGCGATCCAGTGCTGCTCCAGTGCGACGCCGCGCTCGCGCCACGCCGGCGAGGCCCACAGGTAGGCCAGGCCGTAGGCGCCGAGCAGCCACTTGTGCCCGACCGACGCGACGAAATCCGGCCGCCAGCGCACGATGTCCGCCGGCAGCGCGCCCAGGCTCTGGCTGAGGTCGAGCACCAGCGCCGCGCCGCGGGCATGGGTCGCCGCGGCGATCCGGTCCAGGTCCAGGCGACTGCCGTCGTGCCAGTGCACCTGCGGCAGCGCGGCGATGCGCAGGTGCGGCGCGCGGGCGATCGCGTCGACCACGGCATCGCTCCAGTCGCCCGGGCGGCCATCGGCATCGACCGGGCGCGCGACCTGTTCCAGTCGCGCACCGACGTCCCGGCATCGCTGTTGCCAGGGCAGCAGGTTGGAGGGGAACTGGCCGGCCAGCACCAGCACGGTCTCGTCTGCCGCCAGCGGCAGGTTGCGTGCCGCCAGCGACAGGCCGTAGGCCACGGACGGGACCAGGGCGATGCCATCGGCGTCGCCGTCTAGATGGCCGGCGGCGCCGCGGCGAACATCCTCGATCGACGCATGCCATGCGTCCATGTCCAGGCGCCAGGGCGTCGTGCCGGCGTCGAGCGCGCGCCGTGCCGCCTGCTGCACGCGGGCGAGGCGGGGCCCATGCGAGGCGGCGTTCAGGTAGACGACATCGTCCGGCACGAGGAAATCCACGCGCTCGAAACGCGCCATTGCCTGCCAGGCCGGGGCTGCCGCATGCGTGTCCATGCCGTCGATGCTCATCCGATCATGCTGCCACCGTCATGGCAGGGGTGTCACCCGCGTGCAGGCCACGTCACATCCGCTGCGATAAGCTCGGGGCCATGACATCGACGGCTGCCCACGCCCTGCACGATGCGCCCGCCGGATCCCGGTCCGATGCCGGTTCGACGGATCTGCTGCAGGCCCGCTACCGCAAGGTGCGCGCGCGCACCGCCGCCCTGGCCGAGCCGCTGTCCCCCGAGGATGCGATGGTCCAGAGCATGGACGACACCAGTCCGGCCAAGTGGCACCTCGCGCACACCACCTGGTTCTTCGAGCATTTCGTGCTGGGGCGCGATCCGGGCTACCGGCCGATCAACCCCGACTGGCACTACCTGTTCAACAGCTACTACCAGAGCGTGGGCCCGATGCACGCGCGCCCGCGGCGCGGCCTGCTCTCGCGCCCGGGCCTGGAGGAAGTGCGCCTGTATCGGGAAGAGGTCGATGCCTGCATCGCACGGGCCTTCGCCGCCGGCGACATCGACGAGGCCGGGCAGCAGGCGGTCCTGCTGGGCACGCACCACGAACAGCAGCACCAGGAACTGCTGCTGACCGACATCAAGCACGCGCTGTGGTGCAACCCGCTGCGCCCGCCGTATCGCGGCGACCTCGCTCACGACCCCGGCGGTGCAGCGGCGACGCCGCTGGCCTGGCAGGCCTTCGACGAGCGCGTCGTCGAGCTGGGCCATGCGCCCTGGCCGGGCGAGGCGGGCTTCGCCTACGACAACGAATCGCCGCGCCACCGCGTGCTGGTGCCGGCGCATGCGCTGGCCTCGCGCCCGGTGAGCAACGCCGAGTTCCGCGCCTTCATCGAGGACGGCGGCTATCGCAACGTGGCGTTGTGGATGAGCGAGGGCTGGGCCCGGCTGCAGGCCGAAGGCTGGTCGCGGCCGCTGTACTGGGAGCCCGACCTCGAGCACGCCTACACCCTGGGCGGCATGCGCCCGATCGAAGCGCATGCGCCGGTGTGCCACCTGAGCTATTTCGAGGCCGATGCCTTCGCGCGCTGGGCCGGTGCCCGGGTGCCGACCGAAGCCGAATGGGAGCGCGCCGCCCTGCACCTGCCGGTCCGCGGCCACTTCGCCGACGACGACCGCTTCCACCCGCGGGCGGCGGCAGCCGAGAGTCCGCAGCTGTTCGGCGACGTGTGGGAGTGGACCTCCACCGCCTATGGGCCGTATCCGGGCTTCCGGCCGCTGCCCGGCTCGCTGGGCGAATACAACGGCAAGTTCATGTGCGGACAGTGGGTGTTGCGCGGCGGCAGCTGCGCCACGCCTCGCGACCACGTCCGTGCCAGTTACCGCAATTTCTTCTACCCCCCCGATCGCTGGCAGTTCTCGGGCCTGCGCTTGGCCAAGGACGCACCATGACGCCGACCGCCCGGACCATGCCCCCGCTCACCGACCTGCACCCCAGCCCCGACGACATCCTCGGCGACACCCTCGCGGGTCTTTCGGCCACGCCCAAACGGCTGTCATCGAAGTACTTCTACGACGCGCGCGGCTCGCAGTTGTTCGAGCAGATCACACGCCAGCCCGAGTATTACCTCACCCGCGTCGAGCTGGCCCTGCTGGCCTCGGCGATGCCGTCGATCGCCGAGGCGGTCAACGACTGCCCGCACGTGGTCGAGTACGGCAGCGGCAGCGGTCGCAAGACCCAGCTGTTGCTGGAGGGCCTCGTCGATCCGGTCGCCTACACGCCGATCGAGATCTCGCGCAGCGCACTGCTGGCCAGCGTCGAGCGCCTGGCGGAGGCCTTCCCGGACATCGAGATGTTGCCGGTCTGCGCGGACTTCACCCAGGCCGTGCCCTTGCCGCGCCCCGAGCGTCCCGCCCGGCACACCCTGGTGTTCTTCCCCGGCTCGACGCTGGGCAACTTCACCTTCGACGTCGCCGAACGCCTGTTGCGCGCGATGCACGCCACCATGGGGCCGCGGGGCCAGGCGCTGATCGGCATCGACCTGGTCAAGGAGGTCGCGCGCATCGAGGCGGCCTACAACGATGCCGCCGGCGTCACCGCCGCGTTCACCCTCAACCTGCTGGCCCGCCTCAACCGCGACGTCGGCAGCGATTTCGACGTCGGGGCCTTCGAACACCTGGCGCGCTACTCGAGCGAGCGCGAGCGCATCGAGACCTTCCTCGTCAGCCGCCGCGACCAGGACGTCCACGTCGACGGCCGACGCTTCCACTTCGAGGCCGGCGAAGCGATGCAGGTGGAGTACAGCCACAAGTACACCGATGCGAGCTTCGATGCGCTCGTCGGCCGCGCCGGGCTGCGCGTCACGCGGCGCTGGAACGCGCCCGGCGACGACTTCGGCCTGCGCCTGTTGCAGCCGGTGTGATCACCCAGCCGCGAGGCCGGGCCCTGGCGTCGCCAGGGACGCCACGCGGCGATCCATCGCGCCCGGCCCCGGTGCCCGGCTGCCCGCGGCGGTCGGCCGGAACGCGCTGCGCGAATGCCCGAACGCGGCAGAACCAGGAGACCCGACATGAGTGATGCCCCCAAGCCGCCCGCCCGCTACGACGACCTGCGCGCGCTGTTCCTGAACTGCACGCTCAAGCGCAGCGGCGTCGACTCGCATACCGATCGCCTGGCACGCGTCGCCGCGGGCGTGATGGAGGCCAATGGCGTCGACGTCGAGATCCTGCGCCCGGTCGACCTCGACCTGGCCCCGGGCGTGCAGCCCGACATGACCGGGCACGGCTTCGAGCGCGACGACTGGCCCGGCCTGTGCCGCAAGGTCATGGCGGCCGACATCCTGGTGCTGTGCACGCCGATCTGGCTGGGCGAGGAGAGCTCGGTCTGCCGACGCGTGATCGAACGGCTCTACGCCGAGTCCGGCAAGCTCAACGACAAGGGCCAGTACATCTACTACGGCCGCGTCGGCGGTTGCCTGGTGACGGGCAACGAGGATGGCATCAAGCACTGCGCGATGACCATGCAGTACGCCATGCAGCACCTGGGCTACACGATCCCGCCGCAGGCCGACGCCGGCTGGATCGGCGAGGCCGGGCCCGGCCCGTCCTACGGCGACGACGGCGCCGGCTTCGACAACGACTTCACCCAGCGCAACACCACCTTCATGGCCTGGAACCTGATGCACCTCGCGCGCCTGCTCAAGGACGCCGGCGGGATCCCCGCCCACGGCAACCAGCGCGACAAATGGGACGCCGGCTGCCGCTTCGACCATCCGAATCCGGAGTATCGGTGATTGGTTGATTCGTGATCCGTGATTCGTGATTCGTGATTCGTGATTCGTGATTCGTGATTCGTGATTCGTGATTCGTGATTCGTGATTCGTGATCCGTGATTCGTGATCCGTGATTCGTGATTCGGAGCGAGGCGCGCTCGTGCCGCCACGTGCGTGGCGTAAGGAGGCCCAACGAGGTTCGTGAGGCGACATGCGTAGCCCGGGTAAGGCGAAGCCGCACCCGGGGTCGACGGGTTGGTCCGATCGGTAGACCCCGGATGCGCTGCGCTTATCCGGGCTACCGGGGTTTGGTGGTGGATGCCTGGCCTCAGGCCGCAGCGGCGTCGGTGGCGGGCTTGCGGTCGCCGTTGCGCAGCAGGCGGGTGATGCCCACGGCGGCTTCGCGGCCTTCGAATGCCGCGGTCACCACCAGGTCGGCACCGCGCACGGCGTCGCCGCCGGCGAACACGCGTGGGTGGGCGGTCTGGTACGGTCGCTCGCCATGTTCGCCCGAGGTGCGGATGCGGCCGTCGGCCTCGAGTTCGATGCCGTGGCGGGCCAGCCACTCTGGCGCATCGGGGCGGAAGCCGAAGGCGATGACGACGACGTCGGCCTCGAGTACCGATTCGCTGCCTTCGATGATCTCGGCGCGCTGGCGGCCGTGGGCATCGGGTTCGCCGAGCCGGGTTTCGGCCACGCGCACGCCGGTCACCTGGTCGCCGGCACCGATGATTTCCAGCGGCTGGCGGTTGAACAGGAAACGCACGCCTTCCTCGCGGGCATTGGCGACCTCGCGGGCCGAGCCGGGCATGTTGGCCTCGTCGCGGCGGTAGGCGCAGGTCACCTCGGCGGCGCCGAGGCGGATCGCGCTGCGCACGCAGTCCATGCCGGTGTCGCCGCCGCCGAGCACGACCACGCGGCGGCCTTTCAGCTCGGGCACCGCGAGGCTGTCCTCCCAGCCGGCGATGGGCTTGCCGGCCGGCTCGGTGCCGGTGACCACGCGTCCGTTCTGCACCAGGAAGGGCAGCGCGGGCAGCACGCCCTTGAGGTCCTGGCCGGGTAGGCCGCCGTCGGTGTAGCGGTAACTGCCCAGGCCCAGGAACACGGCGTCGAACTCGTCGAGCAGGGCATCGAAGCCGACGTCGCGCCCGACCTCGGTGCCGAGGCGGAATTCCACGCCCATGCCCTCCAGCAGTTCACGGCGGGTCTGGATCACCGACTTGTCGAGCTTGAAGCTGGGGATGCCGAATTGCAGCAGGCCGCCGATCTGTTCGTAGCGGTCGTACACCACCGCCTGGATGCCCGCGTGGGCGAGCCGGTCGGCGCAGGACAGGCCGGCCGGGCCGGCCCCGACCACCGCCACCCGCCGGCCGGTCGGCACCACGCGCGACATGTCCGGGGTCCAGCCCTCGGCGACCGCGCGATCGACGATGTATTTTTCCACTGCGCCGATGGTGACCGCACCGAAGCCATCGTTGAGCGTGCAGGCGCCTTCGCACAGGCGATCCTGCGGGCATACGCGGCCGCAGATCTCTGGCAGCGGGTTGGTTTCGTGGCACAGGGTGGCCGCTTCGTGGACGCGGTCCTCGCGGGCAAGCTCCAGCCAGTTCGGAATGTAGTTGTGCAGCGGGCACTTCCACGAGCAGTACGGATTGCCGCAATCCAGGCAACGCTCGGCCTGGTGCTTGGCGGTATCGGCGTTGAACGCGCCGTACAGCTCGCCCCAGTCGCCGTCGCGCCGCAGCGCCAGCGGGATCCGCGCGGGCATCTTCCGCGGCAGGTCGAGGAACTCGAACACGTTCTTGCGAGGGGCTGGCTTCTTGTTCATCTCACCCGGGACTCTGGTCATGCTGGCCTTCAGCCCCCTTGGCAAGGGGGGCGCCCCGCAGGGGCGGGGTTCGGGAAGGCATCGTGGGGCCCGGGATTTGCCGCGCAAATCCTGGGGATGTTGAGGCGTAGCCGAGACATCACGCAGCCCTCTTGAGGGTATCGGCCAGCGAGGCCAGGCTGGCGGCCTTCGGCTTCACCAGCCAGAACTTGCCGACGTAGTCGCGCATCTCGTCGACGATGCGGCGGGTGCGCAGGCTGCCGGTGTGCAGCGCGTGCGCTTCAAGCAGGTCGCGCAGGTGCGAGCGGTGGTGCTCGAAGCCGTCGCCGGCGATGCGCACGATGTCGATCAGCTCGTGGTTGTAGCGGTCCACGAAGTCGCGGTCGAGGTCGAGCACGTAGGCCATGCCGCCGGTGAAGCCGGCACCGAAGTTCAGGCCGGTCCGGCCCAGTACCGCCACCACGCCGCCGGTCATGTATTCGCAGCAGTGGTCGCCGGCGCCCTCGATCACCGCCACCGCGCCGGAATTGCGCACGCCGAAGCGCTCGCCGGCGCGGCCCGCGGCATACAGCTCGCCACCGGTGGCACCGTACAGGCAGGTGTTGCCGATGATCGGCGACTCGTGGGTGGTCCAGCGCGCCTCCGACGGCGGGCGCACGACGATGCGGCCACCGGCCATGCCCTTGCCCACGTAGTCGTTGCCTTCGCCGACCAGCTCGTGGTTCAGGCCGCCGGCATTGAACGCGCCGAAGCTCTGGCCCGCGGTGCCGTTGAAGCGCAGGGTGATCGGCGCATCGGCCATGCCGTGGTCGCCGTGCGCGCGGGCGATCGCGCCCGACAGGCGCGTGCCGATGCTGCGGTCGGTGTTGCGGATGTCGAACTCGAACGTGCCGCCGCGCTTGTGCGCGATGGCCTCCGCCAGGATCGCGTCCAGTCGCGCGGACAGGCCGCCCGGCGCCGGCGTGGGCTGCGGCATGCCGCAATGGCCGCCGTGCGCCAGCCCTTCGACGGCCAGCAGGGGCGCGAGGTCGAGGCGGCGCCCGTGCGCGCCCTCGCGTTCGACCTGCGCCAGCAGGTCGGCACGGCCGACGATCTCGCCCAGGGTGCGTGCGCCCAAGCTCGCCAGCAGCTCGCGCACTTCTTCCGACAGCAGGCGGAAGAAATTCTCGACGCGCTCTGGCAGTCCGGTGAAGTGCGCGCTGCGCAGGCGCTCGTCCTGCGTGGCGACGCCGGTGGCGCAGTTGTTGAGGTGGCAGATCCGCAGGTACTTGCAGCCCAGCGTGATCATCGGCGCGGTGCCGAACCCGAAGCTCTCTGCGCCCAGCAGGGCCGCCTTGACGACATCCAGACCGGTCTTCAGGCCACCGTCGGTCTGCAGGATCACGCGGTCGCGCAGGTTGTTCGCGACCAGCGCCTGGCGTGCTTCGGAAAGGCCGATCTCCCAGGGCGTGCCGGCATAGCGGATCGACGACAGCGGACTCGCGCCGGTGCCGCCGTCGTGGCCGGAGATGGTGATCAGGTTGGCGCCGGCCTTGGCCACGCCCGCGGCGATCGTGCCGACGCCGGCGTGCGACACCAGCTTGACCGACACCAGCGCATCGGGATTGACCTGCTTGAGGTCGAAGATCAGCTGCGCAAGGTCCTCGATCGAATAGATGTCGTGGTGCGGCGGCGGCGAGATCAGGCCGATGCCCGGCGTCGCGTGGCGCAGGCGGGCAATCAGTTCGTTGACCTTGTGGCCGGGCAACTGGCCGCCCTCGCCGGGCTTGGCGCCCTGCGCGACCTTGATCTGCAGCACCTCGGCATTGACCAGGTAGTGCGGGGTGACGCCGAAGCGGCCCGACGCGATCTGCTTGATCTTCGACGCCTTGTCGGTGCCATAGCGCACCGGGTCCTCGCCGCCTTCGCCGGAATTGCTGCGGCCGCCCAGGCGGTTCATCGCGATGGCGAGTGCTTCGTGCGCCTCGGGCGACAGCGCGCCCAGGCTGATCGCCGCGGTGTCGAAGCGGCGGACCAGGGCGTCGATGCCCTCGACCTCGTCCACCGGCACCGGCGTCGCCGCCGGACGCAGCGTGAGCAGGTCACGCAGGGCCGCGGTGGGGCGCAGGTTGACGGTGTCGGCGTAGCGCTTCCAGTCCTCGCGCTCGCCAGTCAGCACCGCGCGCTGCAGGGTCATCACCACGTCCGGGTTGTACTGGTGGTACTCGCCTCCGGGCTTGAACTTCAGCAGGCCGCCGATCTCCGGCAGCGCGTTGTCGTCCCAGGCATGGTCGGCGAGATGCGCCGCATCCGCCTGCAGGCTGGCGAACCCGGCGCCGCCGATGCGCGCGGGCGCACCGTCGAAGCACAGGGCGACCACCTCGCGGTCGAGGCCGATGATCTCGAACAGCTGCGCGCCGCGGTAGCTGCCGATGGTGCTGATGCCCATCTTCGAGATGATCTTCAGCAGGCCCTTCTTGATGCCGCGGCGGTAGCTGCGGCCGATCTGTGCGATCTCGCCGTCCGGTGCCTTGAGGATGCCGCGGGTGCCGAGGTCGTGCAGGGTCTGGTAGGCCAGGTACGGGTACACCGCGGTCGCGCCGAAGCCGATCAGGCAGGCGAAGTGGTGCGGGTCGCGCGCGGTGCCGGTCTCGACGATCAGGTTCACCTCGCAGCGCAGCCCGGTGCGCACCAGGTGCTGGTGCACCGCGCCGGTGGCCAGCAGCGCGTGGACCATCAGGCGGCCGCGCTCCGGATAGCGGTCGCTGAGGATCAGCATGGTGCGGCCGGCGCGCGCGGCGGCCTCGGACTCCGCGCACAGGCGCTGCAGCGCGGCTTCGAGTCCTTCGTCCGCGTCGTAGTCGAGCTTCAGCAGCCGGTGCGCGGTGTCGTAGGGCGCCATCGCCAGCAGCTGGCGGATCTTGCGCTGCGACAGGATCGGCGAGTTGAGCAGGACGTGGCGAACGTTGTCCGGCCCTTCGACGAAGATGTTGCCCTCGCGGCCCAGTTGGGTCGCGAGCGACATCACGCAGTCCTCGCGCAGCGGGTCCATCGGCGGGTTGGTGACCTGCGCGAAGGCCTGGCGGAAGCAATCGTACAGCGGGCGCACCTGCTGGCTGATCGCGGCCACCGGCACGTCGTCGCCCATCGAGCCGGTCGCTTCCTGCTCGGTCTCGGCGAGCGGGCGCAGCACCTGTTCGCGTTCCTCGCGGGTCAGCTGGTAGAGCTTCTGGAAGGTCGCGAGGGTGGACGGGTCGAACGGCTCGGCCGCGGTGCTCGGGTCGATCAGCTCGTTCTGCAGGTAGGTCATGCCCTGCTTGAGCCAGCGCTTGTAGGGCGCGCGGCCACGGTTGATGCGGTCGATCGCGTCGGTGTCGAGCAGCTCGCCGGCCTGCAGGTCGACCGCGATCATCTCGCCCGGGCCGAGCTTGCCCTTGGCCTCGACCTCGGCGGCGGGCAGGTCCCACACGCCGGCCTCGGAGGCAATCATGAAGTGGCGGTCGCGGCTCAGCGACCAGCGCGCCGGGCGCAGGCCGTTGCGGTCCAGCGAACAGGCGGCGAAGCGCGCGTCGCAGGTGACGATGCCGGCAGGACCGTCCCACGGCTCGGTGTTGAGGGCGTAGTACTCGTAGAACGCGGCGAGGTCGGCGTCCTTGTATTCCAGCGACTGGGTCGCCGGTGGGATCAGGATGCGCATGGCCTTGAGCAGGTCCATGCCGCCGGCCTCGAGCAGCTCCAGCATCTCGTCCAGGCTCTGCGAATCCGAGCCCCTGATGTTGATGACCGGCTGGAACTCGCGGGGGTCCAGCGTCGGCGTGCGCCAGGCGTGCGCGCGTGCCTGTGCCCAGGCGCGGT
The DNA here is from genome assembly GCF_014145325.1 of Marilutibacter spongiae. Taxonomy (GTDB): domain Bacteria; phylum Pseudomonadota; class Gammaproteobacteria; order Xanthomonadales; family Xanthomonadaceae; genus Marilutibacter; species Marilutibacter spongiae. The sequence goes on along the minus strand of NZ_JACHTF010000016.1, from coordinate 27,053 downwards.
TGCCGGCGATGGTGTTGATCTCGCCGTTGTGCGCCAGCATGCGGAACGGCTGCGCCAGCGGCCAGCGCGGCGTGGTGTTGGTCGAGAAGCGCTGGTGGAACACCACGGCGCTGCTGGCCAGGTCGGCACGCTGCAGGTCCGGGTAGAAGGTCGCCAGGTGCTCCGGCATGACCATGCCCTTGTAGCCGATGGTGCTCGACGACAGGGTCACCGCGTAGACATCGTCGTAGGCCTCGCCCAGTGCGCGCAGGCGCTGCTCCGCGCGGCGGCGCGCCAGGTACAGTGCGTGCAGGAAGGCCGCCGGGTCGGGGCGTTCGCCGTCGATGTCGACGGCCGGCACCACGAACAGCTGCTCGATGCGCGGCAGCGAGGCCTTGGCCAGTTCGCCGCAGACCGAGGTGTCGACCGGCACCACGCGCCAGCCGGCGACGGCCAGCTTCACTTCGCGCAGGGCGAGGGAGAACGTCTCGCGCGCCTTCGCCGCCGCGGCGTCGTCGTGCGGCAGGAACACCAGGCCGGCGGCGAAGCGCTGGCCCAGGGCGATGCCGGCCTCACCGGCAAGCGCGCGCAGGAACGCCTCGGGGCGGCGCAGCAGCAGGCCGCAGCCATCGCCCGACAGGCCATCGGCGGCGAGGCCGCCGCGGTGGGTCATCCGGGACAGCGCCGCCAACGCCTGTTTCACCAGCAACGCGCTCGGTTGATCGTCGAGCTGGGCAATCAGGCCGAAACCGCAGGCATCGCGCTCGTCACGCGGATCGTAGAGGCCTTCGGTGTTGGGTTGTTGCGCTGGATCCATGGACTGCGTGCTCCGCGGGTGGCGTTGCCGGATGGCATCGGGCCGCGGGCGCGCGACGCTGGAAAACGCGGAAGCGGCGCCTCGGTTCGCTTGCGCGATCCGGCCGGCCTTGAGCCAAGGGTCTCCCGACTAAAGCACATATTGTGCGCTGCGGCAAATCCGGCCGGCGCCGCTAAACAGTTGAAATTGAAACTATTTTCCAGGCTCCGGCGTGCGGCGCTGCCGTTCCATGCGACCAATGGACGACGGCCGCCGCCGCGCCCGGGCGGGCGGCAACGGGGCTGCGATAGACTGCGCGCCCGTCCCCCGCAGGCGTCACCGTGTCCGTGCCCCACGTTCCTGCCGCGCGTCGAGCCGCCCTGGCCTTCATCTTCTTCGTGGTGTTGCTGGACGTCCTCGCCTTCGGCCTGATCATCCCGGTCCTGCCGCACCTGATCGAACGTTTCGTCGGCGGCGATACCGCGGACGCGGCGGTCTGGGTGGGGATATTCGGCGTCGTGTTCGCGGCCATCCAGTTCGTGACCGCGCCCATCCAGGGCGCGCTGTCGGATCGCTTCGGGCGTCGCCCGGTGATCCTGCTGTCCTGCCTGGGGCTGGCCCTGGACTTCGTGTTCATGGCGTTGGCGCACACGCTGCCCCTGCTGCTGGTGGGCCGGATCATCGCCGGCATCACCTCGGCCAGTTTCACCACGGCCAATGCCTACATCGCCGACGTGGTCCCGGCCGAACAGCGGGCGAAGAGCTACGGCATGATCGGCGCCGCCTTCGGCATCGGCTTCGTGGTCGGTCCTCTGCTGGGCGGCTGGCTGGGCGAGATCCACCTGCGCCTGCCGTTCTGGTTCGCCGCCGGCCTGGCGTTGCTGAACTTCCTCTACGGCTGGTTCGTGTTGCCCGAGTCGCTGCCGCCGGGCAAGCGCAGCGCTCGCTTCGAGTGGCGCGACGCCAACCCGATCGGCTCGCTGGGCCTGCTCAAGCGCTATCCGCAGGTGCTGGGACTGGCGGCCGTGGTCTGCCTGGCGAACCTGGCGCATTACGTCTACCCGAGCGTGTTCGTCCTGTTCGCCGACTACCGCTTCGGCTGGGGCCCGCGCGAGGTCGGCTGGGTGCTGGCCGCGGTGGGCGTGTGCAGCATCCTGGTCAACGGCCTGCTCGTGGGGCGCGTGGTCGGCTGGCTGGGCGAGCGTCGCACGCTGCTGCTCGGCCTCGGCGCCGGCGTGGTCGGGTTCCTGGTCTACGGCCTGGCCGACCGCGGCAGCCTCTGGCTGCTGGGCATCCCGATCAGCGCCCTGTGGGCCCTGGCTTCGCCGGCCACCCAGGCCCTGGTCACGCGCGAGGTCGGACCGGAGGTCCAGGGGCGCATCCAGGGCGCGCTGATGAGCCTGATCGCGATGGCCGGCATCGTCGGTCCCGGCCTCTTCGCCGGCAGCTTCGGCTATTTCATCGACACCGCGCGTCCGGTCGCGCACCCGGGGGCGCCATGGCTGATCGCCGCGGCCATCCTGGCCACCGCGGTCGCCATCGCCTGGGCCAAGGCGCCCCGCCTGGCGACGCGGGGGCATCCGGTCGATGCCGAGAGGCCGGCCACGCCCGTCGACGGCACGCCGGGGCCGTGACCAACGGCGCTCGTGCCCACTTCGTGGGGCGCATACTCTGTCCGTGCCCATTTTCCGGAGGTTCCCGATGCGCATCCTGACCCCTGTCCTGCCGCTGGTGCTGGCGAGCGGCCTCCTGGCCGGCTGCGGCGCCGGCGAGTACCACGACACTCGCGACGCGGTCGACGCCCGTCCCGAATGCAGCGGCATGCGCGGCGAGACCAAGGGCGAACCCGTACCGGCCTGGTGCGAGCGCGAGCAGGGCATGACCTGGTCGTCCGACGACGACGAGGTCGAGCTCGATTTCAGCGGCAACAAGGGCGACGACTGAGTCTGTCCGGCTGTTGCTGCGTCGCGAAGCTGCACGCAAGACGGACGATGGGTTTTGCTTCGCGCTACCCATCCTACGGTGCTGTCTCTCGCCACGTCTCGTAGGGTGGGTAGAGCCAAAGGCGAAACCCACCGTCGCGTCAGGCTGCGACGCATGATGGGTTTTGCTTCGAAATGTGGAGGGTGAAGTCAAAGGCGTCCCCCCTTTGGGCGGGTCCCTCGTATATCCGCTGGCCAGACCGCCATCGTTGTCCTCGGCGATTCGCGGAACAGGTGCAATGCGCTCCGCTTATTGCACCCTACGGTGCTGGCTCTCGCCACGTCTCGCAGGGTGGGTAGAGCCAAGGGCGAAACCCACCGTCGCGAAGCTGCACGCAAGACGGACGATGGGTTCTGCTTCGCGCTCCCCACCCTGCGGTTCCAGGGGGGGCGGTGGACCAGGCGACGCCGTCAGGCGGGCGCGTCCGGCGCGGGGACCTCCGCCGGCAGGGCCTGGTCGAACGTCGCCACCAGGTCGTCGACGCGCCAGTGCGCCTCGCGCGCGGTCGCCTGCGCCTCGGCCAGGCGCGGGGCCAGCGCGCGCTGGTCGCGCGGCACCACCACCAGGACGCCACACAGGCGCATGCCTTCCTCGTGCAGGCGCAACTCGCAGTCCTCCACCCAGTCCAGCGCCATGACCCGTTCGCGGATGCGCTCGACCACCGGATCGGCCTGGCCGCGCTCGACGGTCTCGGGCCGCGCATCGTGCAGGTCGCGGATTGCATGCAGCATGTTGCGCACGCCGTCGTGCAGCACGTCGCCGGCGATCACCAGCGCGGCGACCGCGTCGGCCCACCACCAGCCGAAGCCGATCCCGATGATGCCGGCCACGCCCGCCAGCGCCGTCATCCAGTCGGCCTTGTTCATGTCCGCGTCGGTATGCAGGGGCTTGAGGTGCAACTCGCGCGCCAGCTTGATCTTCAGCCGGCCGAGTATCACCGGCGGGATCGCGCTGGCCAGCAGGGCGGCGATCATCACCCAGCCCAGCCAGACGTGGTGGCCGAGCAGCTGCACGCTGCCGATCGCGGGATGCTCGCGCGTGGCCAGCGCGGTCACGTTGTCGACCACCAGCCAGACGCCCACCCCCGACAGCGCCACCGCCGAGGCGAGGAAGGCGATGTCGAAGGCGCGCGCGCGACCGTTGACGTAGGTCGCGTCCGGCGGCTTGCGCGAGAAGCGCGCGGCCAGCAGGAAACCCAGCGGCGGCACCATGCTCAGCAGGTCCTCCGCCCACGCGGTCTTCATGGCCTGCGACTCGCCCATCGCCAGGTACATCAGCACGGCGGTGCAGGCCAGCGCGACCAGGGTGATCGCGCTCAGCACTTCCGCGCGACGGAGCATCGCGGCCTGGCGCGTCGGCAGCGGATGGTGGGGGCGCACGCTCATCGGGCCTCGCTCCCCAGGCGCGCGCGCGCTGCCCCGCTGCGCAGGTAGGCCTCCACCTCCAGCTGCCAGGCGTTCTCGCCCGGCGGCAGCGCGAGGACGCGCATCACCGGCGTGCCGGCTTCGTCGACGTCGCGGAACGGCTCGCTCAGCGCGACGCGCTTTTTCCAGGGCGAGTCGGGTGCGGTGCCGCCCACGACGAGGTCGAGGCCGAAGTCCTCGAGTCGTTGCATCAAGCGGTCATGCGTGCCGACCTGCCAGTCCACGCGCGCGTCGTGGCGCGCGGCGAACGCCTCCACCAGCCAGACCTCCGGTCCCGATGGCGCGCGGCCGGGGACCAGGACCACGAAGGGCGGATCGTGCACGACCCCCGCGTGCAGCACCCCGCCCTGGACCTGCGCCAGGGTCCGTTCGGGATCGCGCGGGTAATCGCTGCAGGCGCCCAGCCCCAGCAGGGCCAGGGCGGCGAGGCAGCGCAGCAGCCATGCGGGTGACGGGGCGACGGGCATCGGGCGGGCTTCGATCGAGGAGACGGATGCGCAGTGTCGGCGCCGGCGCGTGTGGGCGAGGTGCAGGCGCGGAGCGGATCTTGGCGCGCCCTTGATCCGCGATCGGCTATCGATCCGGGATGACCGCCGCCCCTAGCGAACACGATCCGGAAGCCGCGCGCCAGGCACGCGAGGCCGGCCTGCGCCATGTCAGCGACGCGATGCCAGGCTACTCGCGCCACCGCCGGGGCCGGGGCTTCGGCTACCGCGACCCGGAGGGGCGGATCGTCCGCGACCCGGCCCTGATCGCGCGCTTCAAGGCGTTGGCGATCCCGCCGGCGTACACCGACGTGTGGATCAGCCGATTCGCCAACGGGCACCTGCAGGCGACCGGTCGCGATGCCCGCGGGCGCAAGCAGTACCGCTACCACCCGGACTGGCAGCAGGCCAGCGGCGAAGGCAAGTTCGAGCGCATCGTCGCCTTCGGCCGTGCCCTGCCGCGCTTGCGCAGGCGCCTGCGCCAGGACCTGGCCGAGCGCGGCTGGCCCAAGCGCAAGGTGCTTGCCCTGGCGGTGGCGGTGATGGCCGAGACCCTGCTGCGCGTCGGCAACGAGGCCTACCGGCGGGAAAACGGCTCGTTCGGGCTGACCACCCTGCGCAACCGCCATGTCGATTTCCTCAAAGGAGGCCGCGTGCAGTTCCGCTTCAAGGGCAAGTCCGGCCTGCGCCACGAGGCCGCGCTCGACGACGCGCGCCTGGCGCGGCAGCTGCGCCGCATCCAGCAGCTGCCCGGACAGTGGCTGTTCCAGTACCGCGACGACGAAGGCGAGGTGGTGCCGGTGGATTCGGGCGACCTCAACGACTACCTGCACGAGGCGATGGGCGAGGCCTTCACCGCCAAGGATTTCCGCACCTGGGGCGCGACGCTCGCCGCATTCCAGCGCCTGGCGACCACCCCGGTGCCCGAGGGCCGCAATGGCAAGGCGCCCTCGGAGCGCGCACTCAAGGCCGTCGAAACCGCGGTGCTGGCGGACGTCGCCGGCCTGCTCGGCAACACGCCGGCGGTGTGCCGACGCGCCTATGTCGATCCCACGGTCTGGGCGGGGTGGCGGGATGGGCGCGTGCACCGGGCGGCCGCGCGTGGCGGCGCCAACGGCGCTCGCGGGGCGCGCCAGTGGGAACGCGCCGCGCTGGCCTTCCTCAAGCGCGCGCGACGCGACTGAACGGGCTTCACCTGCCCTGGCCGCACCGCGGGGGACACTGGCGACCGACCCCAAAAGCACCGAGGTATTCCCCATGGCGACCTGCGACGTCTGCGGCAACGAATACGACAAGGCCTTCACCGTCACCACGGCCTGGGGCAGCGGCACCTTCGACTCGTTCGAGTGCGCCATCCAGCGCACCGCGCCAACCTGCGCGCATTGCGGTTGCCGGGTCATCGGCCACGGCGTGGAAGCCGACGGCACGGTCTATTGCTGCGCCCACTGCGCCCGCCACAACGGCGTCAAGGGGCTGGACGACCGCGTCTGAAGCCGCGTGCCGGGCGGCGCGGGTGGTGACGTCAGCCGCAGCGCAGGTTGCTGATGTTGCCGTCCTCGTCGACGTCGACGTTCAGACGGCTCTCGACGAACTCCAGGGTCACCATCATCCCCGGCTTGATGACGCGCACGCGTTCGGCGCCGCTGGCGATGCGTGCCTGTTCGATGTTCGCCTCGTTGGCGGGCTTGCCGATGGCATCGGCCTTGGCTTTCTCGGGATCGCAGGTCTTGAGCATGGGGGGCATGGGGTCCGACATGGGCGGCGCCTGGCGCGACGTGGTGGTCGGCGGCGCGGCGGGGGAACAGGCCGCCACCGACAGCAGCGCCACGCCGAGCGTGGACAGGGTCAGGCAGCGGATGCGGGGATGGCGATCGAACGCGGTCATCGTGCGGCTCCGTCTCAACCGCAGCGGATGCCGGTGATGGCGCCGCGATCGTTGACGTCGATGTTCACGCGGTCCGGGCGGTAGTCCATCGTCGCCGCCATGCCGGGCGTCAGCACGCGGGCGTCGCGGCTGCCGGTGTCCTGCAGGATGCGGTTGACGACGTCCTGGTCGGGGGCGTTGCCGATCGCCCAGTGCGCGCCCTGCGCGTTGCAGGTGCCGGCCATCTGTCCGGCGGGCGGTGCGGAGGCGGTGGTCGCGCAGGCGGCCAGCGCGAGCAGGGCGGAAGCGGACGCGGCGAGGGACAGCAGGCGGATCGGGGTGGACATGGGAACGCTCCTGAACAGGCTCAGGCCGCAGCCTACACCCCGCCCGTTCGCGTGGCATGAAGGCCCGGCAACGCGATGGCGTTGTCGTCGGCGCTGCCGGCAAGCGCCAGCAACAGGCGCGCGAGCGTCACCACGTCCTGGTGGTTGTGGGCGCAGACGCGCCGCAGCTCGGTCGACGCGCCACCGCGCAGGTAGCCCAGCCAGGCGGCGGGCGCCTGGGCGCCGGGCAGGTCGTCCTCGCGCACGATCCCGAGCAGCCGGCGCTCGATCGTCGAGAGCCGGCAGTCCTCCCAACGCCCCTTGTGGAAGCGCCGCGTGGGAAACAGCAGGTCCAGGTGTTCGAGTGCGCCGAGCGGTTCGGGCAGCCGGGCCAGGCGATAGCGCGCCTTGAGCAGCGGTGCGTCGTAACAGCGGCCGTTGTAGCTGCACAGCAGCGTGTCGGGTGCCAGCCACGTTGCGAAGGCGCGCAGCATCGCCGGCTCGGCGGCCATCGTGGTCATCAGCAGTTGCCGCACCCGCAGGCCGCCCGCGTGCCAGTCGGCGGCGCCTATCTGGAAGGCGCGGGTGCCGGTGCCGCCGGCCAGGCCGGTGGTCTCGGTGTCGAAGAACAGGAAGCGCCCGGGGGCGACGGCGTCCCCGCGCCGTGCGAAGGCGAGCGGTATGGGCGCGGCCGGCGGCGCGAACGCCTGCCAGCTCGTGACCAGCCGCAGGCCATCGGCGATGGCCTCGCCGGGCAGTTCGCGTGCCGCCGCGGGCAGCGGTGCCGGCGCCTGGGTGCGCAGGCGCGGCGCGAGCAGCCGGCGAAGGGCCTGCGCCGGCGTGTCCGCGGCGACCGCATCCGGCGGCCGTGGCGGCAGTGCGTCCGCCGCCGCCGGACGCGTAGCGCCGGACTGCCGCTGCAGGGTGCGCAGGCACTCCAGCGCAAGGCTCATGCCAGGTGGTCCGCTGGCGGCGATGACAATCGAGGCGTCATGCCGGTGTTCCTCGACCGACGTCCACCGGCGACACGGCCGTCGCCGGCGCGAGCAGTTCGAGTACCCGCAGCGCCAGCGCCTTCGGTGTCGCGGGTCGGGTGTCGGCACCGTCCGCGCCGGTGCCCGGCGCGACCTCGTCGACGGCGAGGATGGGGCCGACGCAGGCCGGGCATCCGGCGCTGCATTCGCAGGCCGCCACCAGCTCGCTGGCGCGCTGCACCAGTTCACGCTGGCGCGTCCAGAGCGGCTCGCTCAAGCCCACGCCGCCGGGGAAGTTGTCGTACAGGTACACGGTCGGGACGAAGCGGGCCTCGTCCTCGATGTCGCGCGGCTGGCCGTCCAGGCCGCGGACCTGGCCGCGACCGCTGCCATCGGCCGTCGCCGACCACGCGCCGTCGCCATTGCCCACCGCGCGCTGCAGGTCGCGGGCGTCCGCCATGACCGCCACGCTTGCGACCAGGTGCAGCGCATGCGCGGCGCCCAGGAATCCGTCCAGGGCCTCCTGCCGGGACGCGAACCAGGCCAGCAGGAGCGGCTGCGGCACCTGCCACCAGGCGGCCGTGGTGTGCAGCTCCTGGTCGGGCAGGTTGACCGGGCCGTAGCCGATGTTCTCGTGGGTGTAGTAGCGGATCTTCTTGTAGCCCGACACCCGGCGCACCACGTGCACCTCGCCGTGCTGCGCCTCGCCGCGGCCCGCGGCTTCGCGGTCGAAGCGTTCGAGCACCTTGAGCCGGGTGTAGTCGATCGCGTCGGTGTAGTAATCGACATGGGTCCGGGTGACGTAGGCCTTGCGGCCCTCCCAGTCGAGGCGCTCGACCTGGTAGGGCGTGCTCTGGACCATGTGGATCGCGCCCTCGTAGAGGGTCAGCGCGGCGGCGGAGTAGTCGACCTCGGCGATGATGCGCTGGCGACCGTCGGTGCGGTCGACGACCACGAAGTTGCCATCGGCGACCGAGCGCAGCGAGACCGCGTTGGCCGGATAGCTGTCGGCGATCCATTCCCAGCGGTCGCCCTCGCGGTGCACCACGCCGGATTCGGCCAGCGCCTCCAGGTACAGCCCGGGGTCGACCGGGCCATGCGCTTCGCCGGCCTCGAAGGGCAGCTCGAACGCCGCGCAGCGGATGTGGTCGAACAGGATCAGCGGCTGGTCGGGCGCGATGCGCGCATGCTCGGGCGTGGCATCGCCGAAGAATTCGGGATGGCGGACGACGTACTGGTCCAGCGGCTGCGAGCTGGCGACCATGACGCCGAGCGAAGGCTTTTGCCGGCGCCCGGCGCGGCCGAAGCGTTGCCAGGTGGCGGCGACGCTGCCCGGATAGCCGTTGAGCACGACCACGTCCAGGCTGCCGATGTCCACGCCCAGTTCGAGCGCCGAAGTACTGACGATGCCGTCGACACGGCCATCGCGCATGTCGCGCTCGGCCGCGCGGCGTTCGGTGGGCAGGTAACCGCCGCGGTAGGCGCGGATGCGCGCCGGCTTGCGCGGGTCGGCGTCGAAGACGTCCTTGAGGTACTTGGTCAGCACCTCGACCATCGTCCGCGATTGCGCGAAGACCAGGGTCTTGAGGCCGGCCTTGATCGCGATCCGGGCGATCCGGTTGCTCTGCGAACGCGCCGAAGCGCGCAGGCCGAGGTCCGGGTTGACCACCGGCGGGTTCCACAACAGGACATGCCGGTCCCCGCTGGGGGCACCGGAGCGGGCGATCGCGGTCACCGGTGCCTCGACCAGGGCCTGTGCGTGCTCGCGCGGGTTGCCGATCGTCGCCGAGCACAGGATGAACTGCGGCGACGCGCCATAGAACGCGCAGATCCGCTTCAGGCGGCGCAGCACGTTGGTCACGTGGCTGCCGAACACCCCGCGGTAGCTGTGCACCTCGTCGATCACCACGTAGCGCAGGTTCTCGAAGAACTGCGCCCACTTGGTGTGGTGGGGCAGGATCGCCTGGTGGAGCATGTCCGGGTTGCTGACCACGATGTCGCCGTGCAGGCGGATCGCCTGGCGGGCGTCGCCGGGCGTGTCGCCATCGAAGGTGAAGGCCTTCAGGCCCAGCTCGCCGGCGCGGCTGAGATCGAGCAGCTCGGCCACCTGGTCCTGGGCCAGCGCCTTGGTCGGGAACAGGAACAGCGCCTTCGACGAGGCCCCCGTCGCGCGGGCCTCGATCGCCGCCGCCGCGACCGGCAGCGTGTAGCACAGCGACTTGCCCGAGGCGGTCGGCGTCACCACGGCGACATGCTCGCCACGGCGGGCGGCGTCCCAGGCCTCGGCCTGGTGGCGGTAGAGGCGGTCGATGCCGCGCCCGCGCAGCGCCGCCGCCAGGCCCGGCGGCAGGTCCGCCGGCAGCGGCGCGTAGTCGCCCTCGCGGCCGGGGATCGTGAACTGGCCGGTGATGCGTTCGTGGTACCGGCGCGCGAGGCGACGGGTCAGCGCGCCGCCGTCGCCGGTCCGCTTCTCCGGCGGCATGCCGGCCGGGGTGTCCAGCAGGCCCCCTTCCTCGCCCGCGCGATGTCGCACCATGGCCTGTCCCATCGTGTCTGCCTCCCGTCGGTGTCCCGACCCGTGATGGGGGCAGTGGGCCAGAGCGGCGTCTCAGCCGGTGAGACGCGGCAAGGCCGCTTTCACGGCGGCGATCCGGCCGCGTTCCTGACAGGCGAGCGGGACCGGCGCCCGGTTCCGCGTCCCCGAGCCCCCAGGAGGTGATCGATGCAGTCCCCGGCAACCCTCGCGCGACGCGCCACTTTGGCCGCCCTCGTCCTGGCCCTCGCCACGCCACTGCTAGCCTGGTCCGGCCTGGCACGGGCCGATTGTCCCGGCGGCGATCCCTGCGAGACCGTGCAGGTCTATCGGCTGCAGTCGCGCTTGCCGATCGACGAGGATGCGCAGGGCCGGCCCCTGTTGTCGCTGCAGGAAGCCAACGCGACCGATGCGGTGTCCTTCCGTTCGATCGTGGCCACCGTGCCCGGGAATTCCGATGCCTACGCCATCCGCTATGTCGTCACCCGCATCGCCGACGCACCGAACGACTACTGTGAATGCAACCTCGAGCACGCGGGCGTGGGCTGTCCCTCCAACCTGCCCCTGCAGGAACTGCAGCAGTGCGCCCGGCAATGCCGCTACAACGACGGCGCATGCCAGGCCACCGGCTGGAACCGCAAGCACGACGGTGGCATGTGGTACGCCTTCCCGGCCGCGACGGCCTGCGGCGGGCCGCGCACCACCTGGCGCAAACGCACCTTCGGTCGCTCCGCGCCGGACTGGTGCGACTGGCGCGAAGACGCCCGCGTCGTGAAGTCCGCCGCATGCGTCGCGACCCGGATGGTGCAGCATGGCGAATCGCTCGAAACGATCTTCGGCGATCCCGACCTCTGCCTGGCGCCCTGAGCGGGGTTCAGTCGGTGCGCGCGGCGGGATCGGCGACCGGTGCCGGCACCTGCGCCGGCACCTCGGCGGGGATCGCGATCCCCGCCGCGCGCACCGGCAGCATGCGCGCCTCGCGCCACCGGCCCCAGCGGTAGTAGGCCAGCGACATCAGCATCGCGCACACCGAGCTGGCGGGGAAACTCCACCAGATCGCGTCCACGCCCAGCTGCGGTTGCAGCAGGTTGGCGAACGGGACGCGGATGCCCCACAACGCGATGCCCAGGATCAGCAGCGGCGGGATCACCGCGCCGGTCGCGCGGACCACGCCCGACACCACGAAGGTGACGCCGAAGAACAGGAACGAGCCGACCGCGATGTGGTTGAGGTGCCGCGCCACCGGCAACGCAGGACTGCCCTCGGGCATGAACAGGGACAGCGTGGCGTGGTCGAACAGGACCAGCGGGGCGATCAGCGCACCGGTCAGCAGGAAGTTGAACAGCACGCCGGTGCGGGTCGTCGCCTCGACCCGCGTCCAGTGGCCGGCCCCGACGTTCTGCGCGGCCATCGTCGAGCAGGCCGCGCCGATCGCCATCGCCGGCATCTGTACGTAGGTCCACAGTTGCAATGCCGCGCCGTAGGCCGCGGTGGTCTCCACCCCGTAGGTGTTGACCATGCTGATCATCGCGATCATCGCCGCCGAGATCAGGATCATCTGCAGGCTCATCGGCACGCCCTTGGTCACCAGGGTGCGCACGATCGTCCAGTCGGGCCGGTACAGCGCGCGTTCGTGGCGGCCGATCCAGAGCGGGTGGCGGCGGTGCCGCAGCCACGCGAGCAGCGCCACGAGCGACAGGCCGTTGGCGACGAAGGTCGCCGTCGCCGCCCCGGCGATCCCCATGCGCGGGAAGGGACCGATGCCGAACAGCAGCAGCGGATTGAGCACGATGTCCAGCAGTACCACCAGCAGCAGGAACACGAAGGGCGTGCGGGTGTCGCCGGCGCCCCGCAGGATCGCCGTCAGGAACGCGAACAGGTAGATGAAGGGCACCGCCATGAAGATGATCTTCAGGTAGGCATCGGCGAACGGCAGCGCGTCGGCGGGCGTGTCCATCCAGCCCAGCAAGTGGTGCGAGAACGGCAGTCCCAGCGCGGCCACCGCGATCGAGACGCTGAAGAAGAACGTGGCCGCGGTGCCGATGACGCGCTTGGCCATGGCGGTGTCGCGGCGCCCCATCGCCTGCCCGACCAGGATGGTCGCCGCCATGCCCAGGCCGAACACCGCGCCGATCAGGAAGAACAGGATGTTGTTCGCGTTGGCGGTCGCCGTCAGCGCCTGTTCGCCGAGGAAGCGACCGACCCAGACGGCGTTGACCGAGCCGTTGAGCGACTGCAGCACGTTGCCGCCGAGGATCGGCAGGGCGAAGACGAACAGGGTGGAGGCGATCGGGCCGTCGGTCAGGTCGCGCGGTTTCATCGACGCAGGGTACGCCCCCGGCGTGGGCGGGATGCGAACGCGGCCGGCCCCTGGCGCCGCGCGGCGTTTGCCTGCGGTTCACCGGAATTGCACGCGGCCGTGACCGGCGCGCAGGCAGACTATCCCCATGTCATCGGTCATCCGCCCCACGCAGACTCCCTCGCCCGTCCCGGTCGCCGGCGCGTGGCGGGCGCTGCTGGCGTGGCTCGGGGAAGGCGCCTGGATGCTCGCGGCGCTGGTCCTTGCGGTCGCGCTGGTGGCCTTCTTCGTGCTGGTGGTGGAGCTGCCGACCATCGAGGGCAGTTTCGGCGATGCCTTGACCACGCCCGTCAACCTCGCACGCATCGCGGTGCTGGCCAGCGCCGCGTGGCTGTGGTCCTACATCCACCGCGCGATACGCCAGGTGCCGGCCCGGGCGGGTCGACCGCGCGTGCCCCCCGTGGATTGACCCCCGGATTGAGCCGACCGGCCCCGTGGGGCCGGTTCGCGCCATGCCGCACTCCGACGACCCGCGACGCCTTCGCCGCGGGTCGTGTCGCAGGCGGTGTATCAGTTCCGGATCTGCACGTCGTCGATGTAGACGTTCACGTCATAGGACGTCTGCGCGCGTTCGATCCAGATGGCGTCCAGTTTCACCGTGCCGGCGGTGATCGCACCGTTGCCGCCGACCCAGGCGTTCCATTGCGCCGCGTCGGTCAGCGACCAGGACACGTAGGTCCAGGTGTTGGCCGACAGGGTGCGCGTGGTCGAGCGCTCGGTGCCGTCGCTGTCGTCGATGCCGACCCCGACCTTCATCCCGCTGCCGCCGGCGTAGACCCAGAAGCCGATCTTGCCGTTGGCGCGGGTGAGGGCGGTGTTGCTGGAAGGGTTGCCGGCCCCCGACAGCAGGCGCACCGACCAGTTGGCGCTGCTCGAGGCGTTGTCCTTGAGCAGCACGCGCAGCGAACAGCTGCCGTTCTTGCGCGTGCTGCAGGTCCGGGTCGCGCTCGAGGCGGTGGAGATGCCACGGGTGCTGCCCGAGTACGTGGGGCTGGTGGTGAAGTGGCCCACGCTGCTTTCGAACCGGTCCAGGTATTTCGTGGTGCCGCCGCTGCCCGGGTTGAGCAGGGTGTAGTAGCGGCGCCAGTCCCAGTTGATGCCCGGATCGGTGTGGGTCTGGCTGCTGTAGTGCTGGTGGCCCTTGACGTCGATCGAGGTCGAGAGCACGACCACCCCGCTGTGCGAAGGCCCGTTGTAGGCGTTCGCGCAGCTGATCGCCGAGTACTTGCTGCAGAAGCTGCGCACCAGCGCCGCGGAGCTGTTGTACATCGCGGTGGTGTACCAGGAGCTGTTGTTGACGTAGCCCTCGTGCTCGATGCCCAGGGTGGTGCCGTTGTGGACGCCGACGTGGTGGGCGCCGTTGGCGTTGCGCACCATCTGGGTGACCTGGCCGTCCGAGCTGCGGATCACGTAGTGCGCGCTGACGCTGTAGGGATTGCTCTTGAACCAGTTGATGGTGCCCGCGTAGCTGCCCTGGGCGGTGTGGATGGTCACCGAGCTGTAGCTGCTGCGCGAGCGGTAATACGGCGAGGGCACCCACAGCGCGGGACCGTAGTCGGTGCTCTGGATGCCGACGTCGGTCGCGGCCGGCGCGAGCATGCCGGTACCGGCCTTGGCGTCGCCGCCCCCGGCACGCTGCAGGGTCTCGCTCAGCGGGTCGACGCGGTAGGGCCCCAGGTCGATGCGGTCGCGGGCGGCATCGAGCCGCAGCATCGGGGCCCGCAGCATGACCAGCTGGTCCGGCTCGAAGGCCTGCTCCCAGGCGATTGCGCGTTCGGGGACCACGATCCCGCGATCGTTGACGCCGCGATCCTGCGCGAGCAGGACGTCGTAGGCGAAGCTGGTGCGCGCGTAGTCGCCGGCGGCGCTGGCGCGCACGGCCTCGGCGGGCGAGGGCGAGAAGCCGGCATAACGCATCAGCGCCGGACGGATGCGTTCGGGGCCGGGGTCGGCCCTGCCCACGGACGTGCCGCCGGCGCGGACCAGGTCGGGCGCGCCCAGGTCGCGGCGGATCTCGCGATCGAGCAGGGCGGCCGCGCCGAGGATGTTCAGGCGCGCATCGCGCATGACCTGGTCGCGTTCCACGCCCAGCAGGTGGGCCGCTTCGCCCACCTGGTCGGCGAAGCCCTCGCCGGCGTAGAGCCCCATGACGCCGTGTGCGAAGGGCATGTGCAGGTGGCGCTCGTCCTGCGAATCCGCCTTGCCCGGTTGCAGCTGCATCCAGCGGCTCTGCACGTAGGCGATGGCCTCCAGGGTGCCGGCGGGGATCGTCGGATAGCGTGCGTAGGCCTGGCGGAAATACCCCTGGAACGCGATCCGCTGCGGTCGCAGCGAGGCCTCTTCGGCGGCAAGGCGCCGTTGCATGGCGGACTCGGCGGCCGGTGCGGCGTCGATCGCCGGCGGCGCCGCGACCGCGGCCGGCGCGCAGAACGCCGCGCCCAGCGAAGTGGCGAGCACGGAGGCGGCGGCGAAAGTGATGCGTCTGTTCATCGTGACTGAACTCCCTGTCTGGAATCTCCCCTGCCCGGTTTTTCTACCCCGCCCGCGGGACGATCCTGGCGACAGCCGGGGCGGCGGACCGGTAATCTGTGACCGCCGTCGTTCCCTGGACCGCGGGGCGGTCCATGGCGCGCCCCCGCATGACGCGCTGCGTCGAGACTCTGCGACACGCAGGCGTATGGTGGGCGCTGGCCCGCGCCGACCGCGTGCTGCCGCGAGCCGTCCCGCCCCCTGCCGAGCGAGTCCATGACCGGAAAGCCCTTCGCGCCCTCCTGCGAGCGCAACCGCGACGCAATCCTGCCGGTCCTTCTCCGGCATTTCGCCGGGGCGCGCCACGTGCTGGAGGTCGGCAGCGGCACGGGCCAGCACGCGGTGCATTTCGCCGCCGCGATGCCGTGGCTGCAATGGCAGTGCACCGATCGTGCCGATGCGCTCCCCGGGATCGCCCAATGGCTCGACGAGGCCGGCCTGCCCAACACACCGCCGGCGCGCGAACTGGCCGCCGCCGTGGCGCCGGTGCCGGGCCTGTACCCGCCGCTGCCCGCGCCGAAGGACGGTCCGGCCGGCCATGACGCGGTGTTCAGCGCCAACACCCTGCACATCATGGGCTGGCCCGAGGTGCAAGCCTGCTTCGCCGGCCTGGGCGCCCTGATGACGGCCGACGCGACCGTCGTGGTCTACGGCCCCTTCAACCGCGAGGGTCGATTCACCAGTCCCAGCAACGAGGCCTTCGACGCCTGGCTGAAGGCACGCGACCCGCGCTCGGGCATCCGCGATGTCGAGGCGGTCGATGCACTGGCGCGCTCGGTGGGACTGGTCCTGCTCGAAGACGTCGGGATGCCCGCCCACAACCGCTGCCTGGCCTGGCGACGCCAGCGGTGACGGCGCCGTAACGGGGGCGGGGGGTACCATCGGAGCGGCATGATCGCGCCGGCGCCGGCCTCGGCGCCTGCGGTCGCGGTTCCGAAACGGGGAGAGTGCAGTGGTTTTTCGTGTATCCGTCGCCTTGCTGACGCTGCTGGTGCTGGCCGGCGTCCTGGCGCCGGAGGCCTTCGGCGCCCTGAGTGCGCGGGTGCAGCTCGCGACCCTGTCCGGCGCCGGCTGGCTGTACCTGGTGATCGTGTTCGGGGTGCTTGCCTTTCTCGCCTACCTCGCCTTCGGCCGGCTGGGCCGCTTGAGGATCGGGGGCCATGAGGCCGAACCCGAGTTTTCCCGCGGCTCCTGGTTCGCGATGCTGTTTTCCGCCGGCATGGGCATCGGCCTGGTGTTCTGGGGCGCGGCCGAGCCGCTGTCGCATTTCCAGCGGCCGCCGGAAGGCATCACGCCGGAAACCAACGCCGCCGCGCGCGCGGCGATGCGCTACGTGTTCTTCCACTGGGGGCTGCATCCCTGGGCGATCTACGCCCTGATGGGCCTGGCGATGGCCTGGTTCCAGTTCAACCGCAAGGCGCGCGGGCTGGTCAGCGACCTCGTCGAGCCCTTGTTCGGCCGCCACGTGCACGGGCCCGCCGGCCAGGCCATCGACGTCCTGGCCGTGGTCGCCACCGCGGTCGGCGTCGCCACCACGCTGGGCTTCGGCGCGACCCAGATCACCGCCGGGCTGGGCCACGTCACCCGCATCCCGGCCACCCTGGGCACCCAGCTGGTCGTGATCGCCGTGGCCTTCGTGCTCTACATGGCCTCCAGCGCGACCGGCCTGCAGCGCGGCATCAAATGGTTGTCCAACCTCAACCTGGCGATCGCCACCCTGCTGCTGGCCTTCGTCATCGTACTGGGGCCGACGGCCTTCATCTTCGAGACGCTGACCACCACGCTCGGCAGCTACCTGAACCTGCTGCCGTCGATGAGCCTGCGGATGACGCCGTTCTCGCAACGCGCCTGGGTCGGCGACTGGACCATCTTCTACTGGGCGTGGTGGATCGCCTGGGCGCCCTTCGTCGGTGCCTTCTTCGCCAAGATCTCCTACGGCCGCACCGTGCGCGAGTTCCTGCTCGGGGTGGTCTGCGCGCCGGCGATGGTGAGCTTCCTGTGGTTCTCCGGCTTCGGCGGCACGGTCCTGCACGCGGAGATGTTCGACCATGCCGACCTGCTCTCGGCGCTGGCGCGCGGCTACCAGAACGTCCTGTTCGCGATGACCGACCTGTTGCCGATGGCGACCGTGCTGGCCTGGACCGCCATCGTCCTGCTGATGAGCTTCTTCGTGACCTCGGCCGACTCGGCGACCCTGGTGCTGGCCAGCATGTCCAGCGAGAGCGCCCAGGAGCCGCCGCTGTCGCGCCGCATCACCTGGGGCGTGCTGCAGGCCGCGGTGGCGACGGCGCTGCTCGCCGCCGGGGGACTGGAGGCGCTGCAGGCGGTGGTCATCGTGGCGGCCCTGCCTTTCGCGGTCCTGATGGTGCTGGTGGTGGTATCCCTGCACCGCGTGCTCTCGGCCGACATGCGTGCGTGGGACCTGGAGGCGCGCGAGCTCTACCGCGCGGAGAAGCGCTGGCTGGAACGCGAGCGCGGCACGGCCAGCGACACGGACGGCAACCCGGCCTGAATCCCCGTCGCCCGCTCCGCGGTGTGAACGCCGCGTGCAGGCAGCGTTCCGGGCTGACGTTATATTCCGGCCATATTCGCAAGGGATCCAGCGCGGGCACCCGATGGAGGGGCGCCCGATGGCATGGCGTGGACGGCGAGCAGTACACCTTCAACGAACTGGGCAGCAACGGCGCCGACCTGGGCACCTACACCACCACCTACAGCTGCACGAATGCGCTTTCGGGCGGACAGACGCCCTCCGGAAGCGGCACCAGTTTCAGCCTGACCGCGGCGGCGGGGGACGACCTGACCTGCACCTTCAGCAACGTCCGCAACCCGCAGGCGAACCTGAGCATCACCAATGCCAACAATCCCGGCGGCGTCGACCTGCCCAGCGACACCCTGGCCCAGGGCGCGCAGACGGTCTACACGATCACCGTCGCCAACGCCGGCCCCGACGCGGCGAACGGCGCCGTCGTGCAGAATCCGCCCCCGACCGGCCTGACCTGCACCACGGCCAGTTGCGGCAATGCCACCGGCGGCGCGGCCTGCCCGGCGGCGACCGACGCGGCCCTGGTGGCGGCGCTCGCATCCGGCGTGGCGATCCCCACGCTGCCGGCGAACAGCTCGCTCGCGTTCGAGCTGACCTGCACGGTCGACTGATCCCGCGGCCCGCCTTGGGCCCTATGGCAGGGGCGACGGGCGGCAGCGGCCGGTAGCATGACCGGCCCGTCGAGCCGCCTGGAGCCCGTTGATGCGTCGTGCCGCCGTACCGCTGTCGCTTGCCCTCGTTTCCGCCCTGGCCTTGGCCCTGCCGGGGATCGCATTCGCCCAGGCGCCCGCCGGTGGCGTCGACTGGGGCACGCCCGCATCGCCCGGACAGGCCTGGCCCGGCACGATCGCGCTGACGGTCGACGCCACCGACACCGCGCGCCGCGTCTTCCACGTGCGCCAGTCGATCCCGGTCTCGCCCGGGCCGTTGACGCTGCTGTTCCCCAAGTGGATCCCCGGCAAGCATCGCGCCGACGGCCCCATCCACAAGCTTGCCGGCCTGCGCATCCGCGGCAACGGCCGGCCGCTGCACTGGACCCGCGACCCGGGCGAGGTCTTCGCCTTCATGCTCGAGGTGCCCGAAGGCGTGGCGTCGCTGGACGTCGAGTTCGACATGCTCACGCCCACCTCGGAGGCCCAGGGTCGGGTGGTCATGACCTCGGACATGCTCAACCTGCAATGGAACACGGTCGCGCTGTACCCGGCCAACCACGCGGCCGACCGCATCCGCTTCGCGCCGACGCTGGTCCTGCCGCCCGGCTGGCAGGCCGGCACCGCGCTGGACCTGCAGGCGCGCAGCGGCGACACCCTGCGCTACGGCGAGGTCGATTTCGAGACCCTGCAGGATTCGCCCGTCTACGCCGGCCGTCACTTCCGCCGGGTCGACCTGGACCCGGGCGCGGCGCGGCCGGTCCACCTGGACATCGTGGCCGACGCGCCGCGCTACCTGGACGCCAGCGACGCGCAGTTGAAGGCGCATCGCGCGCTGGTCCAGCAGGCCTACCGGCTGTTCGGCTCGCGGCACTTCGACCACTACGACTTCCTGTTCTCGCTCTCCGACCGCATGGGCGGCAACGGCCTGGAGCACCACCGCTCCAGCGAGAACGGCGTGGCACCGGGCTATTTCACCGACTGGGACGCCCAGGTCGCTTCGCGCGACCTGCTCCCGCACGAATTCGTGCATTCCTGGAACGGCAAGTTCCGCCGCCCCGAAGGCCTGGCCACGCCGAACTTCCAGGTGCCGATGCGCGACGAGCTGCTCTGGGTCTACGAAGGGCAGACCCAGTACTGGGGCATGGTGCTCGCGGCGCGCTCGGGGCTGTGGAGCCGAGACGACGCCATGGCCCAGCTGGCCCTGGTCGCCGCCACCTACGCCGTCGACCGACCCGGCCTGGACTGGCGCAGCGTGCTCGACACCACCCACGATCCGATCATCGCCATGCGCCGCCCCCAGCCCTGGCGCAGCTACCAGCTCAGCGAGGACTACTACAACGCCGGGGCGCTGGTGTGGCTGTCGGTCGACGCCAAGCTGCGCGAGCTGAGCAAGGGCCGGCGCTCGCTGGACGACTTCGCGGCGGCCTTCTTCGGCGTCGACGACGGCCGCTGGGAGGTCAAGCCTTATGACTTCGACGACGTCGTCGCGACCCTGCAGGGCGTGGCGGGCTTCGACTGGGCCACCTTCCTGCGCAGCCGGATCGAGGCCCACCGCCCGCCGCTGGATGGACTGGAGGCCGCCGGCTGGCGCCTGGCCTACCGCGATACCCCGAGCGCCTTCCACAAAGCGCTGCTGGCCCAGCGCAAGCAGGCCGATTACACGGCCTCGATCGGGCTGGCGGTGCGGCTGGAGGACGCGGTCGTCTCCGGCGTGCGCTGGGACGGCCCTGCGTTCGACGCCGGCATCACCGAAGGCGCCACCCTGCTCGCGGTGAACGGTTACGCCTTCGAGCCCGCGCTGCTCGACGACGCGATCAAGGCCGCGCAGGCCGGCGGCCCGCGGGTCGAACTGGTCGTCAAGCACGGCGAAGTGGTCAAGACGGTATCCATCGACTACCGCGATGGCCTCAAGTATCCGTACCTGGAGCGCATCGCCGGCCGTCCCGACCGCCTGGCCGAGATCCTGAAGCCGCTCTGATTCCCGCTTCGGCTTCGTAGGGTGCAATAAGCGAAGCGCATTGCACCACCCGGTGCCGATGCCGGCATGGCCATGCACGCCCCGTAGGGTGGGTAGAGCCAAAGGCGAAACCCACCATCGGGAAATCGCACGCACGACGAGCGATGGGTTTTGCTTCGCGCTACCCATCCTACGATTCCGTCTCCCACCTCGCCCCGTAGGGTGGGTAGAGCCATAGGCGAAACCCGCCATCGCGGGATTGCACGCGAGACGAGCGATGGGTTTTGCTTCGCGCTACCCATCCTACGATTCCGTCTCCCACCCCACCCCGTAGGGTGGGTAGAGCCATAGGCGAAACCCACCATCACGGGATCGCACGCACGACGAAAGATGGGTTTTGCTTCGCGCTACCCATCCTACGTTTCCGCCTCTCACCCCACCCCGTAGGGTGGGTAGAGCCAAAGGCGAAACCCACCATCACGGGATCGCACGCACGACGAAAGATGGGTTTTGCTTCGCGCTACCCATCCTACGTTTCCGCCTCTCACCCCACCCCGTAGGGTGGGTAGAGCCATAGGCGAAACCCACCGCCGCGTACCCACACGCACGACGAACCCAAGAAAAAAGCCCCGCATCGCGCGGGGCTTTTTTCATTGCGGAGCGGCGCGGGAGCGAGCGGCTCAGGCGACCTGGACCACCCGCAAGGGGTTCGCCCACTCGGCCAGCAGCTCGGCCTCGCGGGCCTTGGCCTTGTGCAGGTGCGCTTCCTTGACATGGCCGTAGCCGCGGATGTGCTCGGGGATCGAGGCGATCTCCGCGGCCAGGCCGACATTGCCCGCGTCCAGCGTCGGCAACAGCGACTCGACCGTGGCAACGTACTCCTCGATCAAACGGCGTTCCATCCGGCGCTCTTCGGTGTAGCCGAACACGTCGAAGGTGCCGCCACGCAGCTTGCGCAGCTTCGCCAGCCACTTGAACGCGGTCATCACCCACGGGCCGTACTCGGCCTTCACCAGCTCGCCCTTGTCGTTCTTCTTCGCCAGCAAGGGCGGGGCGAGGTGGAACTTGAGCTTGAAGTCGCCGTCGAACTGCTGCTCCAGCCGGCGCAGGAACTCGCCGCTGGTGTACAGGCGCGCGACTTCGTACTCGTCCTTGTAGGCCATCAGCTTGAACGCGTAGCGGGCCACCGCCTCGGTGAGGTCGGTGCTGCCGGGCGCCTTGCCCTGCTCGGCATCGCGCACGCGGGTGACGAAGCTGCTGTAGCGCGCGGCATAGGCGGCGTCCTGGTACTCGGTCAGGAAGCTGATGCGGCGGGCGATCAGCTCGTCCAGCGAGCGCGACAGGCGCTCGTCGTCGAGCGGCAGGAAGGCCACGCTGTCGGCGTCCGAACGCGCGCCGCCGAGGGCGTTGGGCAGGTGCCGCAGGTCGTCCTCGTCGCGGGTCTCGCGCGGCGCGGAGGTCGCGCCCCACTCGGTGTTCTCCCAAGCGCCGGGCTCGAGCATCGGCAGCACGCTGGCCTGCGCGTCGGCCTGGGCGACGTTCGGGGTGATGCCGGCCGCGGCCAGCACCGCCGGCAGGTCGATCACGGCCAGGCGGCCCCAGGCGAAGGCGGTCTTGTTCATCTCGATCGCCGCGCCGTTGAGCTCGACGGCGCGCATGATCGCCTCGAACGACACCGGCACCAGGCCCTGCTGCCAGGCATAGCCCAGCAGGAACAGGTTGCTGCCGATCGCGTTGCCCAGCAGGGCGGTGGCGACCTGGGTGGCGTCGACCACGTGCGGCGTGCCGCTGCCCATGGCGGTGGAGATGGCCTGGATGATGTCGTTGGCGGGGAACTGCATGTCCGGACGGGTCGTGAACGTGCCCGGCATCGCCTCGTAGCTGTTGAGCACGACCTGGCTGCGGCCCTCGCGGATCTTCGACAGCGCCCAGTAGTCGTTGACCACGACCATGTCGCAGCCCAGCACCAGGTCGGCCTCGCCGGCGGCGATGCGCACGGCGTGGATGTCCGACGGCGACTTCGCGATGCGGATGTGCGTGGTCACCGCGCCGCCCTTCTGCGCCAGGCCGGTCTGGTCGAGCACGGTCGCGCCCTTGCCCTCCAGGTGACCGGCCATGCCGAGCAGCGCGCCGATCGTCACCACGCCGGTGCCGCCGACGCCGGTGATCAGGATGTTCCAGGGCTGGTCCAGCGCCGGCAGGGTCGGCATCGGCAGGTCGTTCAAGCGGTCCTTCGCGCTCGCGGCCGCCTTCTTCTTCTTCAGTCCGCCGCCCTCGACGGTGACGAAGCTCGGACAGAAGCCATTGATGCAGCTGAAGTCCTTGTTGCAGTTGCTCTGGTCGATCTCGCGCTTGCGGCCGAACTCGGTTTCCTTCGGCAGCACCGACACGCAGAACGACTTCTTGCCGCAGTCGCCGCAGCCTTCGCAGACCAGCGAGTTCACGACCACGCGCTTGGCCGGGTCGACCATCTTGCCGCGCTTGCGGCGGCGGCGCTTCTCGGTCGCGCAGACCTGGTCGTAGATCAGCACGCTGACGCCCTTGACATCGCGCAGGCGCTTCTGCACCGCGTCGAGCTCCTTGCGGTCGAAGAACTCCACGTCGGACGGGAACAGCTCGCGCTTGCGCCACTTGGACACGTCGTCGGACACCACCACGATCGCGTGCACGCCCTCGCTGCGGACCTGGTGCGCGATCTGCGGCACGCTGAGGGTGCCGTCGACCGGCTGGCCGCCGGTCATCGCGACCGCGTCGTTGTAGAGGATCTTGTAGGTGATGTTCACGCCGGCGGCGATCGACTGGCGGATCGCCAGCGAGCCGGAGTGGAAGTAGGTGCCGTCGCCGAGGTTCTGGAACACGTGCGGCGTTTCGGTGAACGCGGCCTGGCCTGCCCAGGTGACGCCTTCGCCGCCCATGTGGGTGAAGGTGTCGGTGCTGCGGTCCATCCAGGTGACCATGTAGTGGCAGCCGATGCCGCCCAGCGCGCGCGAGCCGTCCGGCACCACGGTGGAGGTGTTGTGCGGGCAGCCCGAGCAGTAGTGCGGCACGCGCGGGAACTGCGCGCGCGGCAGCGCCAGCGCCGATTCCTTCTCCTCCATCCACCGCAGCACGTCGCGCATCTGCTCGGAGTCATGGAACTTCTGGATGCGCTTGGCGATCACGCCGGCGATGCGCGCCGGGGTCAGCTCGGAGGTCGAGGGCAGGATCCACTCGCCGCCTTCGTTGTACTTGCCGACGATCGAGGGACGCTCGCCGTCGAAGTTGTAGAACAGCTCCTTCATCTGGCTCTCGATGAAGGAATGCTTCTCCTCGACCACGACGATGTCCTGAAGCCCCCGCGCGAACGCGCGGATGCCCACCGGCTCCAGCGGCCAGGTCATGCCGACCTTGTAGACGCGGATGCCGAGGTCGGCGCAGGCGCGCTCGTCCAGGCCCAGGTATTCCAGCGCCTGCAGCACGTCCAGGTAGCTCTTGCCGGTGGTGACGATGCCCAGTCGCGCGTTCGGCGAGTCGATCACCATTCGGTCGATGCGGTTGGCGCGAGCGAAGGCCTGCGCGGCCTTGACCGCGTACTGGTGCAGGCGCATCTCCTGGTCCAGCGGCGGGTCGGGCCAGCGGATGTTGAGCCCGCCCGGCGGCAGTTCGAAGTCGTCCGGGGTGACGATCTGCAGCGCCAGCGGGTTCACGTCGACCGAGGCCGAAGACTCCACCGTCTCGGCGATCGTCTTGAAGCCGACCCAGCGGCCGGTGTAGCGGCTCATCGCCCAGCCGATCAGGCCCATGTCGAGGATGTCCTGCACGCCGGCCGGGTTCAGCACCGGCATCATCGCGCTGACGAACTCGTGCTCGGAACCGTGCGGCAGGGTCGAGCTGCGGCAGGCATGGTCGTCGGCGGCCAACGCCAGCACGCCGCCGTGCGGCGAGGTGCCGGCGGCATTGGCGTGCTTGAACACGTCGCCGCAGCGGTCCACGCCCGGGCCCTTGCCGTACCACATGCCGTAGACGCCCTGGACCTTCGCGCCTTCGAACAGGTTGGTCTGCTGCGTGCCCCAGACCATCGTCGCGCCCAGGTCCTCGTTCAGGCCCGGAGTGAACTTCACGCCCGAGGCTTCCAGGTGCTTGCGCGCGCGCCACAGCTCCAGGTCGAAACCGCCCAGCGGGCTGCCGCGATAGCCGGAGATGAAGCCGGCGGTGTCCAGCCCGGCCGCCTGGTCGCGCAGCCGCTGCATCAGCGGCAGGCGGACCAGCGCCTGCACGCCCGACAGGTAGATCCGGCCCGACTCGCGCGTGTACTTGTGCTCGAGCGTGTAATCCGGGTCGTTGACCCCATGGGTCAGCGAGGTGCCGGCCGAGGCGGGGGAGGAAAGTTCGGCGGTACTGGTCATGCGTGGCTCCGGGCGGGGGGTCGCCTGTGGCTGGGATCGCCCGGCGTCCGGCGCCGCGGCCTGCCGACGGAGTCGACGGGCACGGCGAAGGGCAAGGCAGAGTCCGCCAAGTATAACAATCCGACCTTGGTCGCCCGTGCTGCGCTGCGGCTTGACGGGGTGGGGCTTAGTCACCGGGGGTGGGGAGCGACCCCGGCGCTATAGTAGATTCGGTCGGATAGCGCCCCGGGGCTGGGGTGCTATGCGATCAGGGATTCGTCTTTTCAGATATTTGGGAGCTAGCACTCAGGGGGGGATTTCAATGCTCACGTTCAAGACGCAGTTCCCGATCCACCCAAACACCAACATGTCCGATTTCATGGACTGCTGCAGAACTTGGATCGTCGGCAGTCAGCACACTTCGTTGCGAACGGCTATTCCCGAGGGAACTCGGGACGGACGATTTGGTGGCGAAGAAGAGTCTGTCTCGTTTGGCCACTACCAAGCGGGTACAGACGCCTGCGGTGGTGTTCGCTACGAGAAAACAGACCAAGACAATATTCGCTGGGTAACCGACGTTATCGGCTACAAGTCCTTCGATAACTTTCTCGTGAGTATTCAACTCAACGTGGACTCAGAGTTTCCGGTTGAGCGTCTCGAGCAGGGTAAGCGACCGTACATTGTCAAATTGCTGATGGAAAGATTTTCCGGCGGATACGACGGAACTCTCTCAGTTTCGGACAGGCCAATCTTCCTCTCGGAGCACGAAGCCGACTTGGCTGAGAAGATTATCTGCGCAGGCACCGATAGCGTAATGCCGGTTGTCTACGTTAGTCGGGACAGCGATGAAAGAACCATTGCTGATCCCAACACGCTCGCCAAGTGGGTGTCCGGAATGGCTCACGTAGTTGTCGAACCAAGTCGAAAGTTTTCTTCGTTGATCATGCGACGTGTGTTCGGTGAGAACGCTTATAACGGTGCCATTGCAATCTACTGGCCAGACGGCATTGGGAAGTGGCTCTATCTTCCATCCAAATGGAGCGACTCTATTGCTTTGCAGACTGCAGTAGCGAAGAAGATCAGGCTGTCGCTGCTCTACCAGCGCATACGTCGCCAATGCACTTGGTCATATCTCCAGGAAATGACAGCCAGGCAGAAGCTCGATGCGCTGAGGGATTCTGGATCAGGCGATATCAACGAGTACATTGAGCACTTCGACCGGGAAATCGCCGCGAAGGAAGAAGAGATTCTACGCTTAGAGTCAGAACTCGTTCGTGCTCGCTACAACAAGAACGACGTAAATTTTGCCAAGCGCGATGTCGATAGGTCAATTCAGATTGAAACCACGGAAAACGACTTGTATCAAGGGGAACAACTGGGGCTGATCACCGAAGCGCTCAAGAAGGCAGCAGAGTCGTCAGACGCCCACTCTCGTCGCCAACAGGTCCTCGCTAGCCTAGTAGAGAACAATGAAAACCCGGGTGATAGGGAAGAAATTCTGGAGCGGCTGAAGGAGGTCTTTAGGCAATACACGTCACTGACCGCAGGCGTCCGCGCTGACCTTGAAGAGATAGGTTTCGTCATCCATGAAGATGGGAAGCACTACAAGCTGCTCTACCGAGACGACGCGCGCTATCCGTTTATCCTGCCGAAAACCGGAAGTGATTGGCGTGGCGGCCTCAATGCGTTCTCGGACTTGAAGAAGCGGCTGTTCTAAGGCCCTAAGGCCTCAGAAAACAGGGGTAAGAGTAGACTTCCTCATTCCACGTCCCGTCATGTTCTGAGGCATTGGGAGCTCAAACCGTGGAGCACATGTTCACGTTCCTTCTTGGAACGATTGTCTTGGCTACTGTCGTTATCCTGATGCTCTGGGTGACGTGGTTGTTGGTGGAGAGGCTTCGCAAGCGCAAACCCATTGCCCGGAGCTTCTTGAGGTGGCTGCTCGACCTGTTCGACATTGTGTCCGGGATCGGATAGCGCTCACGGACGGGTGTCGAACTTCCTCTTCGTCCAGGCCGTGGACCGCATCATCCAGTGCGTGAGACTCTTGTCCGAGGTCGCTGACCTCGCGACGTCCCCCCGGTTTTGAGTAGCGCGGCGATCTGGAGTCCAATTCCCCAGAGTAAGGAGATTGGACGTGAAGAAGCGCTTTTCCGAAGAGCAGATCATCGGCTTCCTGCGTGAGGCCGAGGCCGGGCTGCCGGTCAAGGAGCTGTGCCGCAAGCACGGCTTCAGCGAGGCGTCGTACTACCTGTGGCGGAGCAAGTTCGGGGGCATGAGCG
>NZ_JACHTF010000015.1 GCF_014145325.1 Marilutibacter spongiae | reverse complement strand
CTGCAAGGGCGGATGTGTTCGAATACATCGAGCGGTTCCACAATCCGAGGATGCGGCGGAGGGTCGCCAGGCAAGACCAGAAGTTCTCAGCCCTTTTACAACCGTCCGTGATTTCGGGGTAGAACCCTGCCCAGCAAGACGTCCGTTGGAGCTGACAACTGTCAGCTCGGTCCTCTTCGCCACTACTCAGCTCAAATGGCCAGACGCCGAGGAGTCTGCTTAGAGGTGGTGTGCGACTGGGCCGGAAGGCCTGCCGCGACTTCAGTTAAGTCACGGCTGCACGGAGAAGAAGAGCGGCGCACTGGAGGGGGACAAGCTGGGCCATCAAGTAGCTGTGGCCCAGCAGACAAGGCGCGCACTTCAGGATGAGACTTTATTTCCCAAGATAGAACTTTGTTCCTTGGGATACATCTTTATTTCCTGAGATGGAACATTGTTATTTCTCGACATAGTTCAGATCACCCCCGTTGGAAACTATTCCACCGTCACCGACTTGGCGAGGTTGCGCGGCTTGTCGACGTCGGTGCCGCGCGCGAGCGCGGCATGGTAGGCCAGCAGCTGCACCGGGATGGCATGGACGATGGGCGACAGCACGCCGACATGCCGCGGGGTGCGGATGACGTGGACCTGCTCGGATTCGCCGAACTGGCTGTCGAGGTCGGCGAACACGAACATCTCGCCACCGCGCGCACGCACTTCCTGGATGTTGGACTTCACCTTCTCCAGCAGGCTGTCCTTCGGCGCGATGACGACCACCGGCATCTCGGCGTCGACCAGGGCCAGCGGTCCGTGCTTGAGCTCGCCGGCCGGGTACGCCTCGGCATGGATGTAGGAGATCTCCTTGAGCTTGAGCGCCCCCTCCATCGCGATCGGGTAATGCACGCCACGGCCGAGGAAGAGCGCGTGCTGCCTGGGCGCGAAGCGCTCCGACCAGCCGACGATCTGCGGCTCCAGGTTGAGTGCGTGCTGGACGCTGCCCGGCAGCTGGCGCAGGGCGTCGAGGTGCTCGCCCTCGGCCTCGGCGGACAGCCGGCCGCGCAGCCGGGCCAGGGTCGCGGTGAGCGTGAACAAGGCCACCAGCTGGGTGGTGAAGGCCTTGGTCGAGGCCACGCCGATCTCGGCGCCGGCGCGGGTGTAATAGACCAGCCGGCTTGCGCGCGGGATGGCGCTTTCGGGCACGTTGCAGATGGACAGCGTCTTGCCGTGGCCCAGCGACTTCGCGTACTTGAGCGCCTCCATCGTGTCGAGGGTTTCGCCCGACTGCGAGATGGTGACGACGAGGTGCTTCGGGTTCGCCACCGCCGCGCGGTAGCGGTACTCGCTGGCGATCTCCACCGAGCACGGCAGGCCGGCGATGGCCTCGATCCAGTACCGCGCGGTCAGGCCGGCGTAGTAGCTGGTGCCGCAGGCGAGGATCTGCACGCCCTCGACGTCGGCCAGCACCTCCTCCGCGCCCGGCCCGAACAGCGCCGGGGTGAAGCCGCCCTCGTCGATGACCGCTTCGATGGTGTCGGCGATCGCACGCGGTTGCTCGTGGATCTCCTTCTGCATGAAGTGGCGGTAGGGACCGAGCTCCAGCGATGCGAGCGACACGTCCGAGACATGGACCTCGCGCTGCACCTCGTGCCCCTCGCCGTCGAACACGCGTACCGCGTCACGGGTGATCTCCGCCGTATCGCCCTCCTCGAGGAAGATCACCTCGCGCGTCGCCTGGATGATCGCCGAGACGTCGCTGGCGACGAAGTTCTCGCCCTGGCCCAGGCCCACCAGCAAGGGGCAGCCCATGCGCGCGGCGATCAGGCGTGCGGGTTCATGCTTGCTGACCACGGCGATGGCGTAGGCGCCCTCGAGTTCGCTGGCCGCCCGCTGCACGGCCTGCAACAGGCTCGCGCCCTGCTTGAGGTGGAAGTGGACGAGATGGGCAATGACCTCCGTGTCGGTCTGCGACTCGAAGGCGTAGCCCGCCGCCACCAGGCGCTCGCGCTGCGCGTCGTGGTTCTCGATGATGCCGTTGTGCACCACCGCCAGCTCGTTGAAGCTGACATGCGGGTGCGCGTTGGCTTCGGTCACGCCCCCGTGCGTCGCCCAACGGGTGTGGCCAATGCCCAGGCCCGCGCTCAGGCCCTCGCTCGCGGCCGCGGCTTCCATCTCGGCCACGCGGCCGGTCCGGCGCACGCGGCGAACATCCTCACCGTCGAACACGGCGATGCCGGCCGAGTCGTAGCCGCGGTATTCAAGGCGCTTGAGTCCTTCGACAAGGACGGGAACGACATCGCGATCGGCGATCGCACCAACGATTCCACACATTCAGATTCACTCCATCGACGAGGGGCAAGTCTAGCGCGCCAGACACCGGCCTGTACCGTCCGGCGGACACCCGGGACAGTGACCGGACACATTTCCTGTACGTGAAAAGGCGGAAAAATCAGCCACTTATTGTTGGCACGGTTCATGCGTGGCAAGGGGTAACGCGCAACAGGCGCCTCCCCACGGAACCGCAACCGCATGAGCATCCGCGACACCTCCGGCCAGGACCGCCAGGTCTCCTCCTCCCCCGCCAGGCAGCGTCGCCCCAGGCTGATCGCCATCGGCGTCGGCGCGGCACTGGTGCTGCTGGCCGGCTGGCTGGTGGCCGGCTGGGTCGGCGGCGGTCGCTCGGTCGACGCCTCGCGGCTGCGCATCGCCGAGGTGACCCGCGGCGACCTGGTCCGCGACATCCGCGCCGACGGCCGCGTGATCGCCGCCAACAGCCCGACCCTGTACGCGGTCGCCGCCGGCACGGTCACCCTCAAGGTGGTCGCCGGCGACGTGGTCAAGCAGGGCCAGCCGCTGGCCGAGATCGACAGCCCGGAGCTGCGCAGCCTGCTGGCGCAGGAGCAGGCCTCGCTGGCCAGCTTCGAGGCCGAGGCGAGCCGCGCGGGCCTGGATGCGCAGATCTCGCGGTCGCAGGCGCGCAAGGCGCTCGAGCAGGCCGGGATCGACCAGACCGCCGCCCGGCGCGACCTGGAGCGCAACGAGCGCGCCTTCGCCGGCGGTGCGGTGGCCCAGGTGGACGTGGCCCGGGCCCAGGACCAGCTGAAGAAGGCCGAACTGGGGCTGGCCCAGGCCCGGCGCGAGTACGCGCTGCAGGGCCAGGGCGCTGGCCTGGACACGCGCAACAAGCGCCTGCTGGCCGACCGCCAGCGCGCGGTGGTCACCGAAGTGCAGCGCCAGGTCGACGCACTCACCCTGCGTGCGCCCTTCGATGGCCAGGTCGGCCAGGTCCAGGTGGCCCAGCGCTCCAACGTCGCCGACGACGCGCCGATCCTGACCGTGGTCGACCTGACCCGCTTCGAGGTCGAGATCCGCGTGCCGGAGAGCTTCGCCCGCGACCTCGCCATCGGCATGCCGGCGCAGTTGGCCAGCGGCAGCGGCCAGCCCTTCCCCGGCGAGGTGTCGGCGGTGTCGCCGGAAGTCGTCAATGGCGAGGTCACCGCCCGCCTGCGCTTCAGCGACAAGCAGCCGCCCGGCCTGCGCCAGAACCAGCGCCTGACCGCACGCATCACCCTGGACACGCGCCAGGACGTGCTGCAGGTCGCGCGCGGCCCCTTCGTCGACCAGGGCGGCGGCCATACCGCCTACGTCATGGAGGGCAGCACCGCCGTCCGCCGCCCGGTCCGCACGGGCGTGAGCAGCCTCAACGCCGTCGAGATCCTCGAGGGCCTTCAACCCGGCGACCGCGTCGTGGTCTCCGGCGCCGACCAGTTCGGCGATGCCGAACGCATCCGCATCTCAGGAGAGTAACGCCATGAACACCCGACCCGACCCGCGCCGCGATGGGCCGTTCGACGCGAACCCGGCCTTCCCCTTCCACCTGCACTGGGACGCCGACCAGCTGGCATCCGCGGTGCCGGCCCGCCTGCAGCCCTTCGCCGGCATCGAGCACCTGCACGAACTGATGCGCGCCCCCGCCAACGGCGCGGCCCCGCGCCGCCGCAGGCTCGCGACCAGTTACCTGCCGCCGGAACCGGCGCCCCGGCTGTTCCGGGTCCGCTGACCCTCCGTCCGCCGGCGACGCTCCCTTCGCCGCGGGCATCCCCTCCCCCGAGCCCTTCCCGTCACGCCACCGCCCAACGCACTGGAGCCCGCCATGTTGCACATGCAAGCCGTCACCAAGGTCTATCGCACCGAACTCGTCGAAACCCACGCCCTGCGCTCGCTCGACCTGCACGTGCGGGAAGGCGAGTTCGTCGCGGTGACCGGTCCCTCCGGCTCGGGCAAGACGACCTTCCTCAACATCGCCGGGCTTCTGGAGACCTATACCGGCGGCGTCTACCGGCTCGACGGCGAGGATGTCAGCGGGATGTCCGACGACGCCCGCAGCCGCCTGCGCAACCGCAAGATCGGCTTCATCTTCCAGAGCTTCAACCTGATCCCCGACCTGAACCTGTTCGACAACGCCGACGTGCCGCTGCGCTATCGCGGCATGCCCGCCTCCGAGCGCCGGGAGCGCATCGAGAAGGCGCTGGGCCAGGTCGGCCTGGGCTCGCGCATGAAGCACTACCCGGCCGAGCTGTCGGGCGGCCAGCAGCAGCGCGCCGCGATCGCGCGCGCGCTCGCCGGCTCCCCGCGCCTGCTGCTGGCCGACGAACCGACCGGCAACCTGGATTCGCAGATGGCCCGCGGCGTGATGGAACTGCTGGAGGAGATCAACGCCGCCGGCACGACCATCGTGATGGTGACCCACGACCCGGAGCTGGCCGCGCGCGCGCAGCGCAACGTGCACATCGTCGACGGCATGGCGACCGACGTGTCGGTCGAACCCAGCCTGGCCCGGGTCGCCCGCAGCAGCCGCGACGAAGCCACCTCGCCCAACGCCTGAGGGGACGACCATGTTCGCCTACTACCTCGACCTCGCCTTGCGCAGCTTCCGGCGCAATTCCGTGCTGACCGCCCTGATGGTGGTCGCCATCGCGCTGGGCATCGGCGCGAGCATGACCACGCTGACGGTGTTCCACGTGCTGTCGGGCGATCCCATCCCGCAGAAGAGCGACCACCTCTTCTACGTGCAGATGGCCTCCGAGTCGATCTCCGGCTACCAGCCCGGCGACGAGCCGCAAGGCCAGATGACGCGCTTCGATGCCGAGCACCTGCTGCGCGATGCGCGCGGCGAGCGCCAGGCCATGATGAGCGGCATGAACGTGGTGGTCGAGCCCGCCGACCCCAACCTGGGGCCGATGCAGCAGAGCGGGCGCATGACCACCGCCGACTTCTTCGGCATGTTCGAGGCGCCCTTCAAGTACGGCAACGGCTGGACCCGCACCGAGGACGAGGGCCGCGCGCGCGTCATCGTGCTCACCGACGAGCTCAACGAGAAGCTCTTCGGCGGCGCCGACAGCGTGGGTCGCACCGTGCGGGTGGACCAGCATGAGTTCACCGTCACCGGCGTGCTCGAGCCCTGGTCGGTGCAGCCGATGTTCTACGACATCACCCAGGGCCGCTTCGCGGACCAGGAGGAGCTCTACGTCCCGTTCTGGACGGCGATGGACCTGAAGCTGGAGTCGAGCGGCAACATGAACTGCTGGGCGCCACCGGCCGCCCTCGAGGACGGCGAGCCCGATCCCGAGGGCAACCGGGGCGTCAACGCCTCCTGCGCGTGGCTGCAGTACTGGGTGGAGATGGATCCTTCCAAGGCCGCCGACTACCTGCAGTACCTGTCGAACTACTCCGACCAGCAGCGCGAGGCGGGACGCTTCGAGCGCCCGACGGACGTGCGCCTGCGCAACGTGATGGAGTGGCTGGACTACAACCAGGTGGTGCCCGGCGACGTGCGGCTGCAGGTGTGGCTGGCCTTCGGCTTCCTGATGGTCTGCCTGCTCAACACGGTCGGCCTGCTGCTGGCCAAGTTCCTGCGCCGCTCCAGCGAGATCGGCGTGCGGCGTGCGCTCGGCGCGTCGCGCGGGGCGATCTTCGCCCAGTGCCTGGTCGAAGCCGGCATGGTCGGGCTGGCGGGCGGCGTGCTCGGCCTGGGCCTGGCCCTGCTGGGCCTGTGGGCCGTGCGCCACCAGCCGGTCGACTATGCGCCGCTGGCCCAGCTCGACCTGTCGATGCTGCTGGCGACCTTCGTGCTGGCCGTCGCGTCCAGCGTCGTCGCCGGCCTGCTCCCCGCCTGGCGTGCCTGCCAGGTCGCCCCCGCCATCCAGCTCAAGAGCCAGTGAGGCCTGCCATGGACATCATGCCGATCCTATCCACCCTGCGTCGCCACAAGACCGCGGCCGCCCTGATCGTGCTCGAGATCGCACTGTCGTGCGCGATCATCTGCAACGCGGTGTTCCTGATCACCCAGCGCGTCGAGCGCATGGAGCGCCCCAGCGGGCTGGCCGAGAGCGAACTGGTGGTGCTGCGCTACGCCGGCATCGGCAAGGACGACAACGCGCAGGCACAGGCCCGCGAGGACCTCGCCGCGCTGCGGCAACTGCCCGGCGTCAAGGGCGCCACGCGCGTGAACCAGGTGCCCTTCGGCAACGGCTCGTGGAACAGCAGCATCAACCTGGCGCAGGACCAGCGCGACCCGACCACGGAAGCCACGGTCTACCTGGCCGAGGAGGGCTTCCTCGACACGATGGGCGTCAAGCTCGTCGAGGGTCGCTACTTCAATGCCGACGAGTATGTCGACTTCCTCAAGCTGCAGGAGCCCGGCTCGGAGGTCGAGATCCCGGCCGTGGTGATCAGCAAGGACCTGGCCGCCAAGCTGTTCCCGGGCCAGGACGCGGTCGGCAAGTCCTTCTACTCCTGGGGCGACTCGCCGATGCGGGTGGTCGGGGTGGTGGACACGCTGATCCGGCCGAACGACGAGGGCGGTGCCGCGGCGGCCTACCGGTCGATGATCTTCCCGGTGCGCTTCCCCTTCGCGCAGACGGTGATCCGTACCTCGCCCGCGCAACGCGACGAAGTGATGAAGGCGGCGATCGCGGAAATGGAACGCCTCAATCCGCGCCGCGTGCTGACCTTCAACAAGACCTTCGACGAGATGGTCGCCGACCACTACCAGGCCGACCGTTCGATGGTCTGGCTGCTGGTGTCGGTGTGCATCGCGCTGCTGGTCGTCACGGCGCTGGGCATCGTCGGCCTGGCGAGCTTCTGGGTCCAGCAGCGGACCAAGCAGATCGGCGTGCGACGGGCGCTGGGCGCGACGCGTGGGCAGGTGCTGCGCTACTTCCAGACCGAGAACCTGCTGCTGGCCACCCTCGGCATCGTGATCGGCATGATCGGCGCCTACGGCATCAACCAGTGGCTGATGAGCCACTACGAGATGGCGCGGCTGCCCGCGCTGTACCTCCCGGTGGGCGCGGTCGCGCTGTGGCTGCTGGGCCAGGTGGCCGTGTTCGGCCCGGCCCGTCGCGCAGCGGCGGTACCGCCGGCGGTCGCCACCCGCAGCGTCTAGCTGCGCGCGGCGCGGAAGGCCTCCTCCTTCCGCGCCGCCCCCATCCCGTCCCGTCCCGCGGGCGCGCTAAGCTGTCCGCCGGGACCCGCGCGTCCCCATTCCCCATCGAGCCCTGGTTGTCCATGCCCACCATCCTCGTCATCGACGACAACCCCGCCGTGGCCACTGCGCTGGACACGCTGTTCTCGCTGCACGACATCGACACGCTGGTCGCCGAATCGCCGGACGCGGGCCTGTCGATGCTGGACAGGCACGAGGTCGACCTGGTCGTGCAGGACATGAACTTCCACGCCGACACCACCTCGGGCGACGAAGGCGTCGCCCTGTTCCACGACATACGTGCCCGCCACCCGGACCTGCCGGTGATCCTGCTGACGGCGTGGACGCACCTGGAATCCGCGGTCGAACTGGTGCGCGCCGGCGCCGCCGACTACCTGGGCAAGCCCTGGGACGACCACAAGCTCCTGGCGGCGGTAAACAACCTGCTGGAACTGTCGGAGACCCGGCGCGAGCTCGCGCGCCACCAGCGCAGCGAACGTCGCCGCCGCGACGCGCTGGCCGGGTACGACCTGCGCGGCCTGGTCTACGCGGACGCCGCCAGCGAACGCGCCATCGCGCTGGCCTGCCAGGTGGCGCCGTCGGAACTGCCGGTCCTGATCACCGGGCCCAATGGCGCCGGCAAGGAAAAGTACGCCGAGATCGTGCATGCCAATTCGACGGTCGCCGACGGCCCCTTCGTCGCGCTCAATTGCGGGGCGATCCCGGGCGAGCTGATCGAGGCCGAACTGTTCGGGGCCGACGCCGGCGCCTACACCGGCGCCAGCCGCGCGCGCGAGGGCAAGTTCGAGGCGGCCGACCGCGGCACCCTGTTCCTCGACGAGATCGGCACCCTGCCGCCCGCCGGCCAGGTGAAGCTGCTGCGGGTGCTGGAGACCGGCCGCTTCGAGCGCCTGGGCAGCAACCGGGAGCGCAGCGTGAAGGTGCGCGTGGTCAGCGCGACCAATGCCGACCTGCCGGCGATGATCCGTGAAGGCCGCTTCCGCGAGGACCTCTACTACCGCCTCAATGCGATCGAGGTGAAGGTACCGCCGCTGGCCGAACGCGGCGACGACATCCTGCCACTGGCGCGCCATTTCCTGCCCGCCGGCAAGTCGCTCACCGCCGACGCCGAACGCGCCCTGCTCGCTCACGCCTGGCCGGGCAACGTGCGCGAGCTGCGCAACACCCTCCAGCGCGGCGCGCTGCTCGCGCGCAGCGAGGCCATCGGCGTCGACGACCTCGGCCTGCGCGCCCCGGATCGCCCGCCGCCGACGGCGATCGGCGGCGACGAGCCCGACCGCGCGGCGATCGAGGCCGCGCTCGAGCGCAACGGCGGCGTGATGGCGCAGGCGGCCAACGACCTCGGGCTGTCCCGGCAGGCCCTGTACCGCAGGCTCGACCGACTCGGGATCAAGCGGGACTGACCATGCTCGACTGGCGCCGGCTGCCCCTGAGCCTGACCTACAGCGTGATCGCGCTGGCCTACATGCTGCTCGCGGCGGCGCTGGCCGCGTGGCTGTCCACGTTCCTCCCGCATCGCTGGATGGCCGTGCTGCTCGCCTGCGCGCTGCTCGCACCCCTGCTCGGCTACCACGTGCGGCGGGCGTTCGCGCCCATGCATTCGCTGTTCCGCGCGCTCAGCGGCACGGTCGCCAGCTATCGCGACGGCGATTACAGCTTCGGCCTCAACTGGCGGGGCAAGGGCGAGCTGGCGCGCCTGGTCGAAAGCCACAACCGCCTGGGCGATACCCTGCGCGAGCAGCGCAACGCCCTCATCCAGCGCGAGCTGCTGCTCGACACGATGGTGCAGAACACACCGGTCGCGATGGTGCTGGTGGA
This sequence comes from Marilutibacter spongiae, assembly GCF_014145325.1. Taxonomy (GTDB): domain Bacteria; phylum Pseudomonadota; class Gammaproteobacteria; order Xanthomonadales; family Xanthomonadaceae; genus Marilutibacter; species Marilutibacter spongiae. Next base: position 94,349 of record NZ_JACHTF010000015.1, on the reverse strand, counting down.
CCCGGCCCGACGCATCGTCCACGGCAACCTGGCCGCGCGCAAGATGCTCGGCGAGGGCCGGCGCCTGGAGGGCCACGCCTTCGACGAGGTCGTGGCGTCCGCGCCCGACGCGATGCGCGAGGCCTTCGATCGCGGCGCCGACGGCATGTTCACCGTCGGCGACGAGGACAACGAGGACATCTACCACCTCTCGCGCCGCCAGTTCCGCCTCAACGGGCGCCGTCACGAACTGGTGATGCTGCGCCTGCTGACGGCCGAGCTGCGCCGCCAGGAAGTGCAGACCTGGAAGAAGGTGATCCGGGTCATCAGCCACGAGCTGAACAATTCGCTGGCGCCGATCGCTTCGCTGGCCCATTCCAGTGCCGAACTGTTGCGGCGCGGCCAGCACGAGCGCCTGCCCAACGCACTGGCGACCATCGAGGACCGCGCCCGCCACCTGGAAGGCTTCATCCGCGACTATGCGCGGTTCGCCAAGTTGCCTGCGCCGCGCATGCAGGCGGTGGAGTGGTCGCGCTTCGTCGCCCAGTTGCGCGACCAGGTCGAGTTCGTCGCCGAAGGCGTGCCCGAGGGTGCGATCGTCCGGTTCGATGCCGCCCAGGTCGAACAGTGCCTGATCAACCTGCTCAAGAACGCCCACGAATCGGGCTCGCCACCGGGGGAGGTGAAGCTGTCGCTCCGGCGCCTGCCGAACGACTGGCGGATCGACATCCTCGACCGCGGCAGCGGGATGAACGAGGCGGTCCTGGCGAATGCCCTGCTGCCCTTCTATTCGACCAAGCGCAACGGCACCGGCCTGGGCCTGGCACTCGCGCGCGAGATCGCCGAGGCCCATGGCGGCCGGATCGCCCTGCTCAACCGCGAGGCCGGCGGCCTGTGCGTGAGCATGGTGCTGCCCGGCTGAGGCACGCGGCGCACCGGGTCAGTCCCTGGGCTTCTTCTCCGGGCGGCGCCAGCCTTCGATGGTGGTCTGGCGCGAACGCGCCACGGTGAGCTGCCCCGCCGGCGCCGTCCGCGTCACCACCGAGCCGGCGGCGATCGTGGCCTGCTCGCCGATCTCCACCGGCGCCACCAGCGAACTGTTGGAACCGATGAAGGCGCCGTCGCCGATGCGCGTCTTGGACTTGTTCACGCCATCGTAGTTGCAGGTGATCGTGCCGGCGCCGATGTTGACGCCGGCGCCCACCGTCGCGTCGCCCAGGTAGGTGAGGTGGTTGGCCTTGCTGCCCACGCCCAGGGTGGTGTTCTTGGTCTCGACGAAGTTGCCCACGCGCGCGCCGTCGGCGAGCACGGTACCAGGACGCAGGCGCGCGTACGGACCGATCGCCGCGGCGCCCTCGACGACCGCGCCATCGAGGTCGCAATGCGCGTGGACCACGGTCCCGGCGCCGAGTCGCACGTCCTTGAGCCGGCAGAACGGGCCGACCACCACGCCGTCGCCCAGCTCCACCCGACCCTCGAAGACCACGTCGACGTCGATCTCCACGTCGTGGCCCACTTCGACGCGGCCGCGGATGTCGCAGCGCGAGGGGTCGGCCAGGCGGGCGCCCTGCACGCACAGCGCGCGCGCGGCGCGCAGCTGGAACGCGCGCTCGAGCTGCGACAGCTGCCAGGGGTCGTTCGCGCCCTCGACCTCCACCGGCGCATCCACGTGGACCATCTCCGCGGCATTGAACTCGCTGGCCGCCGCGGTGAAGACGTCGGTCAGGTAGTACTCGCCCTGGGCATTGTCGTTGCCAAGGTGTTCGAGCCAGCGGCGCAGGGGTTCGCCGTCGGCCACGAGGATGCCGGTGTTGACCGTGCGTATCTCGCGTTCCTCCTCGCTCGCATCCTTGTGCTCGACGATGCGGCCGACGTTGCCCTCGGCGTCGCGGACGATGCGCCCGTAGCCGGTCGGGTTGTCCAGGTCGGCGACCAGCACCGCGAGCCGCCCCGGCGCCTCGAGCAGGCGCCGCAGGGTCGCGGCCTCGATCAGGGGAACGTCGCCATACAGCACCAGCACGCGTGCATCGGTGGGCACGCCGGGCATGGCCTGCTGCACGGCATGCCCGGTACCCAGGCGTTCGGCCTGCTCCGCCCATTGCAGGTCCGCCTGTCCGGCGAAGGCATCGCGGACCTGGTCGCCACCGTGGCCGTGGACGACATGGATGCCGGCGGGCGAAAGCGCGCGCGCGGTGTCGATGACGTGGCCGAGCATCGGCTTGCCGGCGATCTTCTGCAGCACCTTCGGTACCGCGGACTTCATGCGCTTGCCCTCGCCGGCGGCGAGGATGACGACGTGCAGGGGTGTGGACATGGCGGGCTTCGTGGATGCGTGTGCCGGGATTCTAGCCCGGGGCGCCGTCGCGGGTCGCCCCGCCCCCGGCGTCCGTGGGCATGCCGGAGGCCACTGATAAGATGGCGCACCCCGGATACGCGATGCCCATGACTGTCGATCGAACGCCAAGCGCACGGATGGACTTCGCGATCGCGACGGCGGGCGTTCTGCTGTGCGCAGTGGGCTTCGCGCTCAACCGCATGTGGAGCGAACTGCCCTGGGAGCGACTGGCGCTGTCGCTGTGCCTGGCTGCGCTGGCGGGCCTCCTTGCCTGGCCGGTCCGTCGCCTGTTGCGATGGTCCTGGGCCGCCGCACTGGCCATGGCGTGGTCGGTGGCGCTGGCGCTGTTCGTCGGCGTGCTCCCGTTGCTCGCGGTGGTGCTCATGGCTGCCGCGGCGCTCGCGATCGGCAGCTGGCGACTGCCCGAGGACGTGCCCGCGCGCACGGCCGTGGCCACCGCCATCGGACTGGTGGTGATCGGCGGGCTGAATGGTTGGCTGCTGTCCTGGCCGGTCCAGGTCGCGCCGCTCTGGTACCTGGTGTTGCTGGGCGTCGTGGTGCTGCGGCGGAACGCGCTGCACGCTTCGCTGGCCGGGATCCGGGGCGACATCGGCGCTGCGATCGCGGGCGCGCCGCGCTGGGCCGCGTTCGCGGTCACCCTGGCCGGGCTTGCCTCCACCGCCTGCTGGTTGCCGACCATGCAGGTCGACGATCTTGCTTACCACCTGGGCCTGCCCAGCCAGTTGCTGCTCCACGGCCGCTATGCGCCCGACCCGTCCCACCAGATCTGGGCGTTCGCACCCTGGCTGGGCGACAACCTGCAGGGCATCGCCGCGGTGTTGGCGCGACAGCACGCGCGCGGCGCGGTGAACGCACTGTGGCTGCTGCTCGCGTTCACCCTCGCCGGCGCGCTGGCGCGCCGCCTTGGCGGCGACGACAGCGGGCGCTGGACCGCCGTGGCCCTGGTCGCCAGCTTCCCGCCGCTGGTATGGATGGCGGCCGGCATGCAGACCGAGCTCGCGGCCACGGCGCTGCTGTTTGCCCTGTTGGCGACCGTCCTGTCGGGATCGCGGCACTGGGTGCTGCCCGCGGCCGTGCTGTTCGCCGGACTGCTGGGCCTCAAGACCATGCATGCGCTGTCGGCCCTGCCTCTGCTGGCATGCGGCGCGTGGCGGCACCGCGGCGACCTGGCCTGGCGCCGGCTGCCCGTGGCCCTGGGCGCCTGCCTGCTGTTGGGGGGTTCCAGTTTCGTCCTCGCCTGGTGGCATACCGGCAACCCGGTGATGCCGCTGTTCAACGACATCTTCCAGTCGCCCTTCTACCCGCCGGAGGCCTACCTCGACGCGCGCTGGTTCAGCGGGTTCAGCGCACGCCTGCCATGGACGATGACCTTCGACACGCCGCGCTACGTGGAAGCGTTCCGCGGCGGCATCGGTTTCTCGATGCTGGCCCTGTCGGGGGTCTGGCTGCTCGCGCTGTTGCGTCCGGCCCATCGGGCCATCGCGATCACGACCACCGTGGTGGCGGTACTTCCGCTGGTGCCCATGCAGTACGTCCGCTACACCTACCCCGGCCTGCTCCTGCTCGCCGTGGTCCTGGTGCCCCGCGGCCGCCTGGCGCTGGGTCCGCACGGCTCGGCCTGGGTGTTCGCGGGCCTGTGCATGTTGAACCTCGCCTTCCAGGCCAACGCCGGGTGGCTGCATCATTCCGCCGCGCTCAAGCGCACGATCCGGACGCTGGGCGACGAAACACGGATATTCCCCTACTACGTCCCCGAGCGCCTGCTCCTGCGGGCGATACCGGCCGACGACGATGGCATCGTCCTGAGCACCGTGCCGGACCGCAACTACACCGCCGAGCTGGGTGGGCGCGGTCGCGGCGTGCTCGAACACGACCCAACCCTGAACGCGGCTCGCGCCGCGGCGGAGGGTGATGTATCCGGCGCGGGTTGGCGCGCCCTGTTCGGCCTCAGCGGCGCCCGCTGGGTGCTGGTGGTGCCCCACCGGGCGAGCCCCGCCCTGCAGCGGGCGCTGGCCGACAGCGGCGCAAGGCGGGTGGACGCCATCGGCGACGCGGAGCTCTGGCGCCTGCCCGACGACACGGAGGGATCCACGCGATGAGCCTCGCCCGGCAAGGCATGTACTTCATCCTGGTGGGCCTGTTGCAGGTCCTGGTCGACTGGGGGGTCTTCGTGGGCCTCACGAGTCTCGGCGTGCCGGCCGTACCGGCCAACCTGGGCGGTCGCATCAGCGGCGCCTGCCTGGGCTTCTGGCTCAACGGCAGGATCACGTTCGCCGACGCCGGCAAGCCCCGCCTGGGCGGGCCCCGCCTGGCCCGTTTCCTCGCGGTCTGGGTGGTGCTGACGGCACTGAGCACGGCCGCCATGGCCTGGATCGCCGACGGCCCGGGGCTGGGCTGGGCCTGGCTGGCCAAGCCCCTGGTCGAGGCAGCGCTGGCGCTCACCAGCTTCATGTTCGCCCGCCACTGGATCTACCGCTGAGACCCTGGCCATGACCGCCCCGCACATCGCCGTGGTCATCCCGTGCTATCGCGTCGGCGATGCCCTCCTGCCGCTGCTGGCGCGGATCGGGCCGGAGGTGGGAAGCATCCATGTCATCGACGACGCCTGCCCGGACGGCAGCGTCGCGCGGGCCCTGACCGGCACGCGCGACCTACGCGTGCGCGTGCACGTGCACGACCGCAACCGGGGCGTGGGCGCCGCGGTCCTGACCGGCTACCGCGCCGCGCTCGAGGCAGGTGCCGACATCATCGTCAAGCTCGACGGCGACGGCCAGATGGACCCCGCGCTCGTGCCTGCACTGATCCGACCCATACGCGACGGCCGGGCCGACTACTGCAAGGGCAATCGCTTCCACCGGCTCGGCGACCTGCGCGGCATGCCGCCCATGCGCCTGCTGGGCAACGCCTGCCTGTCCTTCCTGACCAAGGCGTCCAGCGGCTACTGGCAACTGTTCGATCCCACGAATGGTTTCACCGCGATCCATGCCGCGGTACTCGCGCAGCTCGATACCGGCAGGTTGGCCAGCCGCTACTTCTTCGAGTCCGACCTGTTGCACCATCTCAATGCGCTGCGCGCGGTCGTGGCCGAGATGCCGATGCCCGCCCGCTACGGCGACGAGGTTTCGAGCCTTCGGCCCATGCGCATGGTATGGCCATTCCTGGCAGGCAACCTGCGCAACCTGATGCGCCGGATCGGGCATACCTACTTCCTGCGCGGGTTCTCGATCGCGTCCGTCGAACTGCTGCTGGCCGTGCCCTTGCTGGGCTTCGGACTGGGTTTCGGGTCCTGGCAGTGGCTGGCGTCCATCCGAAGCGGCGAGCCCGCCAGCGCCGGCACGGTCATGCTGGCGGCCCTGCCATTCATCCTCGGCATGCAGTTGCTGCTGTCCTGGCTGAACTTCGACGTGGCGGCCGAGCCCCACCAGCCGATCCACCCGATGCTGCCGGGGCATCCCCCGGACTGAAGGCGCGCCAGGGCGAACGCCTGCAGGTGCCCGGAAAACGAAAAACGCCGGCGAAGGCCGGCGTTCTCGGATCATCCGGGATGTCCCGGCCGATCAATGCTTCATGTTGCGACGCAGGCGCTCGAGGGCCTGCAGCTGCGCCATGGCCTCGGCCAGCCTGGCCTGCGCCTCGGCGATCTCCATCTGCTCGCCGCGATTGGCCAGGATGCGCTCGGCCTCGTCCTTCGCGGCCCGCACCGCGGCCTCGTCGATGTCCTCGGCGCGCACGGCGGTATCGGCCAGCACCGTCACCACCTGCGGCTGCACCTCGAGGATGCCGCCGGAGATCGCGAAATCGAGCTGCTCGCCGCCGGGCAGGGTCACCACGACCTTGCCGGGCTTGAGCCGGGTGATCAGCGGGGCGTGCTTCGGCGCGATGCCGAGCTCGCCCATCTCGCCGGTGGCGACGACCAGCTCGGCCTCGCCGTGGAAGATCTCGTTCTCGGCACTGACGATGTCGCAGCGGATGGTGGTTGCCATGGGTCTCTCTCGCTATGCTCGTTTGACGTGATGGGTGATTCGCGATTCGTGACTGGTCGGGAGCGAACTCCAGCCACCACTTCATTCACGAACTTGCCGCTTTTCGAATCACCAATCACCCATCACCAATCACGGCCTCAGCCAGTGATCTTCTGGCCCTTCTCGACCGCTTCGTCGATCGTGCCGACCATGTAGAACGCCTGCTCGGGCAGGTGGTCGTACTCGCCTTCGACGATGCCCTTGAAGCCGCGGATGGTGTCCTTCAGCGACACGTACTTGCCCGGCGAACCGGTGAAGACCTCGGCCACGTGGAAGGGCTGGGAGAAGAAGCGCTCGATCTTTCGCGCGCGGGACACGGCCTGCTTGTCCTCTTCCGACAGCTCGTCCATGCCCAGGATCGCGATGATGTCCTTGAGCTCCTTGTACTTCTGCAGCGTCGCCTGGACCTTGCGGGCGACGTCGTAATGCTCGTTGCCGATGACGTTCGGGTCCAGCTGGCGGCTGGTCGAGTCCAGCGGGTCGACCGCGGGGTAGATGCCCAGCGAGGCGATGTTTCGCGACAGCACGACGGTGGCGTCGAGGTGGGCGAAGGTGGTCGCCGGCGACGGGTCGGTCAGGTCGTCCGCGGGGACGTACACGGCCTGGATCGAGGTGATCGAGCCGGTCTTGGTCGAGGTGATGCGCTCCTGCAGGACGCCCATTTCCTCGGCCAGGGTCGGCTGGTAGCCCACCGCGGACGGCATGCGGCCCAGCAGTGCCGAAACCTCGGTGCCGGCCAGGGTGTAGCGGTAGATGTTGTCCACGAACAGCAGCACGTCCTTGCCCTTGCCCGAAGCGTCCTTCTCGTCGCGGAAGTACTCGGCCATGGTCAGGCCGGTCAGGGCCACGCGCAGGCGGTTGCCCGGCGGCTCGTTCATCTGGCCGTAGACCATCGCCACCTTGTCGAGGACGTTGGAGTCCTTCATCTCGTGGTAGAAGTCGTTGCCTTCGCGGGTACGCTCGCCCACGCCGGCGAACACCGACAGGCCGGAGTGCGCCTTGGCGATGTTGTTGATCAGTTCCATCATGTTGACGGTCTTGCCGACGCCGGCGCCGCCGAACAGGCCGACCTTGCCGCCCTTCGCGAAGGGGCACATCAGGTCGATGACCTTGATGCCGGTCTCGAGCAGGTCGTTGGCCGAGGACTGCTCCTCGTAGGTCGGGGCCGAGCGGTGGATTTCCCATTCGGCGCTCGCCTCGACGGGACCGGCCTCGTCGATCGGGCGGCCGAGCACGTCCATGATGCGACCCAGGGTGCCGGCACCCACCGGGACCGAGATGGCCTTTCCGGTGTTGGTGGCGACCAGGTTGCGCTTCAGGCCGTCGGTCGAACCCAGGGCGATGGTGCGCACCACACCGTCGCCGAGCTGCTGCTGGACTTCCAGCGTGATTTCGGTGTTGTCGACCTTCAGTGCGTCGTACACCTTCGGCACTTCGGCGCGCGGGAACTCGACGTCGACGACGGCACCGATGATCTGAACGATCTTGCCCTGGCTCATGGTTGTTTCCTCGTAACTTTAAGCTTGCGTGCGGTCGCGACCTGCGCCCGCGGGAATGGGTTGTGGGTCAGACCGCGGCGGCGCCGCTGACGATTTCCGAGATTTCCTGGGTGATCGCCGCCTGGCGCGCCTTGTTGTAGACCAGCTGCAGGGTGTCGATCATCTTGCTGGCGTTGTCGGAGGCGGCCTTCATGGCGACCATGCGCGCGGCATGCTCGGACGCGACGTTCTCCAGCACCGCCTGGTAGACCAGCGACTCGACGTAGCGGGTCAGCACGCGGTCGAGCACGTCGGCCGCGTCCGGCTCGTAGATATAGTCCCAGTCGTGGCGGGCGACCTGTGCCTCCGGCTTCGGCAGCGGCAGCAGCTGGTCGAAGGTGGCGCGCTGGGTCATGGTGTTGATGAAGTCGTTGTAGCAGACGAAGACCCGGTCCAGGCTGCCTTCGCTGTAGCCGTCCAGCATCACCTTGACCACGCCCACGAGCTGCTCGAGCTTCGGCTGGTCGCCCAGGTGGGTGACCGAACCGATCATGTTGACTTTCAGGCGGCGGAAGTAGACCGAGGCCTTCTGGCCGATGGTCACCACGTCGACCTCGACGCCCTTGTCCTGCCAGCCGCGGAACTCCGCCAGCAGCTTGCGGAACATGTTGTTGTTCAGGCCGCCGGCCAGGCCGCGGTCCGAGGACACGACCAGGTAACCGACCCGCTTGACCTCGGCGCGCTCCTCGAGGAACGGATGCTGGTAATCGGTGTTCGCCTGCGCGAGGTGGCCGATCACCTGCTTCATGACACGGGCATACGGACGCGACGCCCGCATCCGGTCCTGCGCCTTGCGGATCTTGGAGGCCGAGACCATTTCGAGCGCGCGCGTCACCTTGCGGGTGTTCTGCACGCTCTTGATCTTGGATTTGATTTCGCGTCCGCCTGCCATGTATTCGCTCGCTACGCTCGCCGTGATTCGTGGTGGGTCATTCGTGATCCGTGTCGTGATTCGCCTGGCGGTTGCCGTCACGAATCACGGATCACGGATCACCAATTACATCGACTCAGTAAGAGCCGGTGGTCTTGAACTCTTCGATGCCCTTCTTGAACGCCGCTTCGATCTCGTCGTTCCAGGCGCCGCTGGCGTTGACCTTGTCGACCAGCTCGCCCTGGGTGTTGGTGAAGTGGGCGTGCATGCCGTCCTCGAAGGCGCCGATGCGGTTGACCGGCACGTCGTCGAGGTAGCCCTCGTTGACGGCGTAGATCGAAAGCGCCTGCATGGCGATCGACATCGGCGCGTACTGCTTCTGCTTCATCAGCTCGGTGACGCGCTGGCCGCGCTCGAGCTGCTTGCGGGTGGCTTCGTCCAGGTCCGAGGCGAACTGCGCGAACGCTGCCAGCTCGCGGTACTGGGCGAGCGAGATGCGGATGCCGCCCGAGAGCTTCTTGATGATCTTGGTCTGGGCCGCGCCACCGACGCGCGAGACCGAGATGCCGGCGTTCACGGCCGGGCGGATGCCGGCGTTGAAGAGGTCGGTCTCGAGGAAGATCTGGCCGTCGGTGATCGAGATCACGTTGGTCGGAACGAACGCCGAGACGTCGCCGGCCTGGGTCTCGATGATCGGCAGCGCGGTCAACGAACCGGTCTGGCCCTTGACCTCGCCCTGGGTGAACTGCTCGACGTAATCCTCGGACACGCGCGCGGCGCGCTCCAGCAGGCGGCTGTGCAGGTAGAACACGTCGCCCGGGTAGGCCTCGCGGCCCGGCGGACGCTTGAGCAGCAGCGAGATCTGGCGGTAGGCGACGGCCTGCTTGGACAGGTCGTCGTACACGATCAGGGCGTCTTCGCCGCGATCCATGAAGAACTCGCCCATGGTGCAGCCGGAGTAGGCCGAGATGTACTGCATGGCAGCCGACTCGGAGGCGGTCGCGGCGACCACGATGGTGTGCGCCAGGGCGCCGTTCTCTTCCAGCTTGCGCACGACGTTGGCGACCGAGCTGGCCTTCTGGCCGATCGCGACGTAAATGCACTTGATGCCGGTACCCTTCTGGTTGATGATCGCGTCGATCGCCAGGGCGGTCTTGCCGGTCTGGCGGTCGCCGATCACCAGCTCGCGCTGGCCACGGCCGATCGGGATCATCGAGTCGACCGACTTGTAACCGGTCTGCACCGGCTGGTCGACCGACTTGCGCCAGATCACGCCCGGCGCGACGCGCTCGACCGGCGCGGTCTGCGCGGCGGCGATCGGGCCCTTGCCGTCGATCGGCTCGCCCAGCGCGTTCACCACGCGGCCGAGCAGTTCGCGGCCGACCGGCACTTCGAGGATGCGGCCGGTGGTCTTGGCGACGTCGCCTTCGCGCAGGTGCTCGTAGTCACCCAGCACCACGGCGCCGACCGAGTCGCGCTCGAGGTTCAGCGCCAGGGCGAACGTGTTCTGCGGCAGTTCGATCATTTCGCCCTGCATGACGTCGGCCAGACCGTAGATGCGCACGATGCCGTCGGACACCGAGGTGACGGTGCCTTCGTTGCGCGCCTCGGCGGTCAGCTTGACCTGGTCGATGCGGGTCTTGATCAGTTCGCTGATTTCGGACGGGTTGAGCTGGGTGGTTGCCATGGGTGGTTCCCTTGATCCGGCCGCAGCCGGGTGTGCATTTGAATTCGTTTACTGCGCGAGCGAAGTCTGCAGGCGCGCGAGCTTGCCTTTGAGCGAGCCGTCGATCACCACGTCGCCGGTATCGATCACCGCGCCGCCGAGCAGCGAGGCGTCGACCGCCGTGCTGATCTCGACTTCGCGGCCGAAGCGCTTCTTGAGCGCCGCCTTGATCGACTCCAGTTCCGCCGCCGGCAGTTCGCTGGCGGCGGTGACCTTGGCCTTGACCACGCGATCGGCTTCGGCGCGAAGCTCCTCGTACAGGCCGGCGATCTCCGGCAGCAGCACGACGCGGCGGTTGTCGACCAGCAGGCCCAGGAAGCGGGTGAACGCTTCGTCCGCCTGCGCGGGCGCGAGCAGGCCGACCGCGTCGGCTTCGCCGAGCTGCGGGTGGCCCAGCAGGGCATGGGCCTGCGGGTTGGCGGCCACCTGCGCGGCGAACGCCAGCGCCTGCGACCAGTCGGCGGTACGCCCGGTGTCCCGCGCCAGCGCGAAAGCCGCGCGGGCATAGGGTCGGGCGAGGGTCAGGGCCTGGGTCATCGCTCAGCCTTCCCGATCAGATTTCGGCGGCGAGTTCGTCGAGCAGCGCCTTGTGGGCGCTGGCGTCGATCTCGCGGCGGATCAGTTTCTCGGCACCGCTGACGGCCAGCACGGACACCTGCCTGCGCAGGTCCTCGCGGGCACGGTTGGTGGCAGCGGCGATCTCGTCCTCGGCCAGCGCCTTCTGGCGCGCGGCCTCGGCGATGGCGTCGTTCTTGGCCTGGTCGATGATCTGGTTGGCGCGCTGGTGCGCCTGCTCGATGATCTCGTTGGCCTTGGTCCGGGCCGTACGCAGCTCGGCGTCGACCTTTTCCTGGGCCTGGGCCAGGTGCTGCTGGCTCAGGTCCGCGGCAGCGAGGCCCTCGGCGATCTTCTTCTGGCGCTCCTCGATGGCACTGAGCAGCGGCGGCCAGATCTTGGTCGCGATGATCCAGATCAAGGCGGCGAACGCCAGGGCCTGGGCAAATAGGGTCAGGTTGATGCTCATACGTAAGGCTCTGCCAGATGGTGACGGGCCATCGACACGCGGGGTGTCGACCCTTCATCCCCACGGCAGGTGGCCTGGGCCACCCGCCGCGACGCGCAACCGGTGATTAGCCGGCGACCTTTGCGGCTTCGGCCAGCAGCGCGGAAGCCATCGGGTTCGCGAAGGCCAGCAGCAGGCCGACGGCGACGCTGATGATGAACGCGGCGTCGATCAGGCCGGCGGTGATGAACATGCGGACCTGCAGGACCGGGATCAGCTCCGGCTGGCGCGCGGCCGACTCGAGGAACTTGCCGGCCATGATCGCCAGGCCAAGACCCGCACCCAGGGCGGCCAGGCCGATCATGATGCCGACGGCCAGCGCGGTGGACGACTGGACCTGGGCGAGGTGGGCAAGAATTTCCATGGTTATCTCCGAACTAGGTTGGGTATTGCAAAGGGTGGAAGGGAAAAGCGGTATTTCGAATGGGGTACTGCGATCAGTGAGCGTCTTCCGACAGGCTCAGGTACACGATGGACAGCATCATGAAGATGAAGGCCTGCAGCGGGATCACCAGCAGGTGGAACAGCATCCAGCCGAAGCCGAACGCGCCGCCCGCGAGCGCGCCGAGGATGCCGGCGCCGCCGAGCACCCAGATCAGCAGGAACACGATCTCGCCGCCGAACATGTTGCCGAACAGTCGCATCGCCAGCGAGATCGGCTTGCTCAGCCACTCGACGATGTTCAGGATCAGGTTGAACGGCATCATCCACTTGCCGAACGGGGCGGTCAGGAATTCCTTGGTGAAGCCGCCGAAGCCCTTGGCGCGGATCGCGAAGAACAGCATCAGGAAGAACACGCTGATGGACATGCCCAGGGTCGCGTTGACGTCCGCGGTGGGCACCGGCTTCCAGTAGTGCACGCCCATCAGTTCGAGGGGCTTGGCGATGAAGTCTGCCGGGATCATCTTCAGCAGGTTCATCATGAGGATCCAGAAGAACAGGGTGATCGCGATCGGCGTCACCAGCTTGCTCGGACCGTGGTACGTGTCGCGCGCCTGCTTGTCCACGAACTCCAGGCAGATCTCGACGAAGGCCTGCCACTTGCCCGGCACGCCAGGCGTCGCCTTGCGGGTGGCGGTCCAGAAGGCCACCACGATCAGCAGGCCCATCAGGATCGCCGACACCAGGGTGTCCACGTTGATGGTCCAGAAGCTGCCCTCTCCCACCGACGCCGTCAGGTTCTGGAGATGGTGTTGGATGTACCCGGTGGGAGTCAGTTCCGCCTCGCCCGCCATGTGTCCTGGATCCTGATATCTAGAAGTGATTGATCAACGCCGGGTCATGGCGTACATCTGCGTGGCGAGGCCCGTGACCATCCCCAGCAGCAGTGGAAGCGGCGGCAAGCGCCAGACCACCAGACCCAACAACAGCACCGCACACACCACCACCCACTTGACCGCCGCGCCGATGAACCATCGCAGCAGCACCGCGCCCGCGGGCTGGATGCCGCCGCCGACCATGAGCCGCGCCGCGACAAGCCCCCCCAGCCCGATCGCGAGGCCGCCGACCAGCGCCGACAGCGCGTGCGAAACCCCCTGCACAAGGAAGGCCAGCGCCAGCAGCAGTGCCGCTGCGGCTTGCCAGGCAAGCGTTTTACGCGCCAGGCGTTGACCTGCTTTCAGGGGATCGTACACGCGGGACTCGATCACGTTGGACAAAACCGCCCGGGTGAGCCGCAAAAGTATAGAGCGCGGAGGCTTTTACGGCAACCGCCACAAGTCGCCGCCACCGGCAGCGGGAGGCGCCCGCGATAGCCTGTTCCTATGCCCTGGATTCATTGATTCCATTGGATTTTAGCGGCCACGGACGCCACTATCAATAATCATTCTCATTAACAGGTGGGCGCAATGTCCAAGACATTCAGCTTCGCCGCGGTGCATTTCAGCGTGGCCTTCGCCGTCGGCTACCTGATGACCGGCAGCGTGCTGGTGGGCGGGACGCTGGCCCTGGTCGAGCCGGCCATCAACAGCATCGCCTACCACCTGCACGAGAAGGCATGGCGGCGCATCGAGGCGCGCCGCGCCGCAGCCGGCGGGACCCTGGTGGCCGGCTGAGCGCGCGCGGTGAACTTTCGCCGACACGGCGTGTCGAACCCCATGAGCACCCCGCCTTCCATTTCCTCGTCAAGGGCCCACTGGCGCGGTCGGCTCAAACAGCGAAGCCCCGGCATGCCGGGGCTTCGTTCCGTCCGCGGGCCCGTCCGGGCCGCCTACTTCCCGCGCTTGGGCAGGTACAGGTCGGTGATGGTGCCTTCGTAGACCTCCGCCGCCATCGCCACGCTCTCGCTGAGGGTCGGGTGCGGATGGACGGTGTGCCCGATGTCCGCGGCCTCGCAGCCCATCTCGATCGCGAGCGCAAGCTCGGCGATCAGGTCGCCCGCGTGCACGCCGACGATGCCGGCGCCGACGATGCGGTGGGTGGCTTCGTCGAAGACGAGCTTGGTGGAGCCTTCGGTGCGGCCGATGCCGATCGCGCGGCCACTGGCCGCCCACGGGAACTTGCCGACGCTGACCTTGAGGCCCTTCGCCCTGGCCTCGGTCTCGGTGACGCCGACCCAGGCGATCTCGGGATCGGTGTAGGCGACCGACGGGATCACCCGCGCCACCCACTCCTTCTTCTCGCCGGCGGCGACTTCAGCCGCCAGCTTGCCCTCGTGCGTCGCCTTGTGCGCGAGCATCGGCTGGCCGACGAGGTCGCCGATCGCGAAGATGTGCGGCACGTTGGTGCGCATCTGCCGGTCGACCGGGATGAAACCGCGTTCGGTCACCTGCACGCCGGCCTTGTCGGCGTCGAGCTTGCCGCCGTTGGGCGTACGGCCGACCGCCACCAGCACCCGGTCCCACGTCCCGGATGCGAGCGCCGGCTGCTGGCCCTCGTCGGCGCTCTCGAAGTGCACCGTGATGCCCTTCTTGCCCGCCTCGACCTTGGCGGCCTTCGTCTTCAAGTGGACCGCGACGCCCTGCTTCTTCAGGCGGTCGGCCAACGGCTTCACCAGGTCCTTGTCGGCGCCCGGCATCAACTGGTCCATGAACTCGACCACGGTCACTTCCGCGCCCAGCGCGCGGTAGACCGTCGCCATCTCCAGGCCGATGATGCCGCCACCCACGACCAGCAGCGACTTCGGCACCTCGGCCAGCTCCAACGCGTCGGTGGAGTCCATCACGCGCGGGTCGTCCCAGGGGAAGTTGGGCAGCTTCACCACCTGCGAGCCCGCGGCGATGATGCAGTGCTCGAAGCGCAGGACCTGCGTCTTGCCATCCTCTCCGGCGATCTCCAGTTCGTTCGGCGACAGGAAGCGGGCCACGCCCTGCACCACCCGCACCTTGCGCTGCCTGGCCATGCCGGCCAGGCCGCCGGTCAGGCGATCGACGACCTTGTCCTGCTTGAACGTGCGCAGCGTGTCGATGTCGATCTTCGGCTTGCCGAAGCTGATGCCGATCTCGGCCGAATGCGCGGCCTCCTCGATCAGGGCGGCGGCATGCAGCAAGGCCTTGGACGGGATGCAGCCGACATTGAGGCATACCCCGCCCAGCGACGGGTAACGCTCGACCAGCACCGTGTCCAGCCCCAGGTCGGCCGCGCGGAACGCCGCCGTGTAGCCGCCCGGGCCGGAGCCGATCACGACCATGCGGCATTCGATGTCGGCCTGGCGGCCGCTCGCGGACGCGGCCTTCGGCGCCTCGGCCGGAGCCGCGGCAGCCGCCGCGGGCTCCTTGCTGGCAGCGGATGAACCGGCATCCGCTGCGTCCGACTTCGCCGGACCCGTCTCGGTTGCGCCGGACGCGCCCTCGGCCGCTTCGAGGATCGCGATCACCGCGCCTTCCGACACCGTGTCGCCGAGCTTGACCTTGAGCGCCTTGACCACGCCGGCGGCGGGCGACGGCACTTCCATCGTCGCCTTGTCGGACTCCAGCGTGACCAGGCCCTGGTCGGCACTGACGCTGTCGCCGACCGCGACCAGCAGTTCGATCACCGGCACGCCGTCGTAGTCGCCGATGTCGGGGACCTTCACTTCGATTTGTGTTGCCATTGTGGAGCTCTCCAGTCAGGCGCGCGCTCAACGCTCGCGCGCGTCGTTGTCCGTGTTGTCTTCGCGCTCGGCGCCTTCGGCCAGTTCCGCCCCGCCCTGCTGCACGTCGAGGGTGGCATCGTTGGACGACAGTGCTTCGCGTTCGTCATGGGCGAGCGCGGGCGCCCGGGGCGCGTCGGCGCCGTCGTCGTCGGCCGCCTGCGCGTTGCGCCGGAACGCAGCCAGCGCCGCGTCGCCCTGCTGCCCGAAGATGCTGCGCAGGTGGAGGTCGCGCTGCGGAAACGGGATCTCGATGCCATGCTGCGCGAGCGCGGTCTCCAGCGCCCAGAGATAGGCGGCCTTGACCGTTGCCGGGCGCTTGGTCGCCTCGGCGGTCAGCCAGGTCACCAGCTCGAAGTTCAGGCTGCTGTCGCCGAACTCGACCAGCCACACCTGGGGCTTGCGCGGGCCGTCGAGGGCCAGGGTGAACGGCACCTCGGCGGCCGCCTCCAGGGCGGCTTTCTTGACCAGTTCCTTGTCGGTGCCGTAGGCCACGCCGAAGGGCACCCGGATGCGCCGGGAGACGTCGCGATAGGTCCAGTTGACGACCCGCCCGCTGACGAACTCGGAGTTCGGCACCAGTATGTCGATGTTGTCGTTGGTGACGATGCGGGTGGCGCGGATCTGGATGGCCTGCACCTCGCCGTGCACGCCCGACTCCAGCTCGACGAAGTCGCCGACCTTGAGCGAACGGTCGAACAGCAGGATCAGGCCGGAGATGAAGTTGTTGAAGATCGCCTGCAGGCCGAACCCCAGGCCCACGCCGATCGCGCCGGCGAAGACGGTGAACTTGGCCACCGGGATTCCGATGAACTCCAGCGCCAGCAGCAGGCCGACGGCGATGAAGGCGTAGTGCACGACCCGCGACAGGGTGTAGATCGACGCGCGGCTGGCGTTGGGCTGGCGTTCGCCGTAGCGATTGAGCGCGCGCCGCAGCAGGGCCGAGACCACGACCGCCACCAGGACCGCGACGACCGCGGCGAGGATGCCGCCCACGGTGATGCTGACGCCGGAGAACTGCAGCAGCGTATGGTCGAGGAAGGGCTGCAGGCCGTCCACGCCCTTGCGCGCGGCTTCGTCGGCTGCGTCGATGACGCTGTCGCCCGCCCGCTGGAGGCTTTCGCTGGCGCCTTCCGCGGCCATCGATTCAGTCGGCGCCCAGGCCGGCCAGCGACTGCACGTCCATTTCGCGCAGCAGTTCCTGCACCTGCGCCCATCGGCGCTCGCGCTTGGACTCGCTTTCGTCCACCGCCTCGATGAGCAGCTTCACCTGCTCGGCCAGCAGTTCGCCGGCATCGCAATCGGGGACCTCGCCGCCGACGCGGACGCCGTCGAGCACGACCAGCCACTGCTCTTCGTCGCTGTAGGGCGCACTGCGAGCCTCGGGCAGGGAGGTCATGAGCCGGTGCCAGCTGGCGACGATCCGCTCGGCCACCGCCGCCGGGATCGGGACTTCCTCGACATCCGGGAACTGGTCGACGCGCAATTCGCGCTTGACGCCGTCGCCGGTGCCGCTCCAGGCCATGACACGCTCGTCGGCCTCGGCGAAGCGCAGCCGCCAGCCGCCGGCGTCCTGGACCAGCATCAGCGCACTCTCGGTGCCGCGCGACGGCAGGCGGGTGATCATGAGCTGCGGGGCTTCCCCGCCCGCCAGCAGGCCTTCGACCGCCGAACCGTAGTTCTCGGTCGCGGGCGGCCAGCCGTGGCCGAAGGTCGCGCCGCAGGCGTCGGCCGCCGCGGCGGCGGGCGCGAACGCCAGGCCGGCGACCAGGGCCAGCCCCAACAGTCCAGCGCGCATCACAGCAGCCCCCGGCGCATGTCGCCCAGCAGGGTCGAAAGATAGGCGGCGAAACGGGCCGCGGAGGCCCCGTCGATGACGCGGTGGTCGTAGCTGAGCGACAGCGGCAGGACCAGGCGCGGCTGGAAGGCCTTGCCGTCCCAGACCGGCTTCATCGCCGAGCGCGACACCCCGAGGATGGCCACTTCCGGGGCGTTGACGATCGGGGTGAACGCGGTGCCCCCGATCCCGCCCAGCGAGCTGATCGAGAAGCAGCCGCCGCTCATGTCGGAGGGTCCCAGCTTGCCGTCGCGCGCCTTCCCGGCGAGCTCGCCCATCTCGAGCGCGATCTGGTTGACGCCCTTCTTGTCGCAGTCGCGGACCACCGGCACCACCAGGCCATTGGGCGTGTCGGCGGCGAAGCCGACGTGGTAATACTTCTTGAGCACCAGGTTCTCGCCGGTCGCGTCGAGCGAGGCGTTGAACTCGGGAAACTTCTGCAGGGCCGCGACCGAGGCCTTCATGAGGAACGCGAGCATCGTCAGCTTGATGCCGTTCCTGGCCTTCTCGTTCTCCTTGTTGAGGGCGACGCGCAAGGCCTCCAGGTCGGTGATGTCGGCATCTTCGTGCTGGGTGACGTGCGGGATCATCGCCCAGTTGCGCGCGAGGTTCGCGCCCGACAGCTTCTTGATCCGGGACAGCGGCCGGGTCTCGGTCTCGCCAAACTTGGCGAAATCCACCTTCGGCCATGGCAGCAGGTCGAGCCCGCCGCCACCGCCGGTGCGCGCGGCGGGCGTCGCGCCGGACATCACGCCCTTGACGAACTTCTGCACGTCCTCGCGGCTGATCCGGCCGCCGCGCTCGCTGCCGGCCACCTTCGACAGGTCGACGCCCAGTTCGCGTGCGAACAGGCGCACGGCGGGGCTGGCGTAGGGGACCTTGTCGGGCAACAGCTCGTCGGCGGTGAAGGCCACCGGCGGCGACTTCGGCTCGGACCCAGCAGATGTAGAGGCCGGCGCGGATGGCGTGGCCCTGGCAGGCGCCGGGGCGGACGCACTGCCGGCTTCCGGCGCGGGCGGGCTCGAGGCGGCCGGCGCCTCGGGAGCGGCCTTGGCCTCGACGGCCGGGGCGGCTTCCGATGCTTCGCTGGGCTCGATCAGCGCGACCACGCTGCCTTCGGCCAGTTCGTCGCCCAGCTTGACCTTGAGCTCGCGCACCACGCCAGCGAACGGCGCGGGCACCTCCATCGTCGCCTTGTCCGATTCCAGCGTCACCAGGCCCTGGTCCTGGCTGACGGTGTCGCCCACCGCCACCAGCAATTCAATCACCGGCACGCCGTCGTAGTCGCCAATGTCGGGGACGCGTGCTTCCTTCAACTCAGCCATGTTCGGGCTCGCCGTAACCGTATGGGGAATTGCCTATTGTGGCGGCAGAGCCCGGATGCGCCAACCGCGACGTAGGTATCAGCTGAAACCATCTGCCCCGGTATGGAGGCACGCGCCCGGCGCAGGGCGTTTCGCGTCGCGGCGGGCGGACCGTTCGCACACGCCCCTTCGACCTCCCTGAATCCCCGCTGGCGACGCCGGGCCGCGAGGTAAGGCCCGTTCATGTGACCGTCGATATGGTGCGCCTGCCTGGCACGGCACCTCCCCCGACGCGCCGGGTTCCTGCACCACCAGACAAGAGCCGACAGAGCTCTACAAAGGAGTTGACGATGCGATTCAAGACCCTTTCCCTCGCCCTTCTGGCCGGGCTCGCCCTTGCCCCCACCGCCTTCGCCCAGGATGCCTTCTCCACCGAGACCTCGACTGGCAAGCGCTTCGCCGTGGTCGGCGGCATCGCCCTGGCCGAACCCACCGAGAACACCTGGATCGGCGACAGCCAGCGCCTGGAAATGGATGGCAGCGACGCCGCCACCCTCAGCGCCAGCTGGTACGTCAACGACCACGTCGCCGTGGAAGCCTGGGGCGCGGCCAACCGCTTCGGCCATCGCGTCAACGGCGCGAACGGCAAGTTGGGCAGCGTGGATTCGCAGCCCTACGCGCTGAGCGGCCAGTACCACTTCCGCCCCGCCGACAGCCTGGTGCGTCCGTTCGTGGGCCTGGGCTACTACGAGCAGAACTTCAGCGACGAGTCGGTCGAGCCGAGCGGCGGCCTCGCCGGCCAGCGTCTCGGCGTGGAGACCGCCAAGGGCGCGATGGCGACCGCCGGCGTCGACGTGAAGCTGTCGCCGAGCTGGTTCGCGCGCGCCGACGTGCGCTACCTCAATGGCGACTCCGACCTCGAGCTCGACGGCCAGAAGGTCGCCGAGGCGAAGGTCAACCCGGTGATCCTGGGCGTGGGCATCGGCGCACGCTTCTGACCGCGCTGGACCGGACGTGCCGGCCCCTGCACGTCCCGACGCGCCCCGCTCCGGCGGGGCGTCGTCGTTCAGGGGTGTTCGGCCTCGGCATGCAGGCGTTCGCGCCGGAGCAGGTAGAGCCCGCTGGCCACGATGATCGCCGCGCCGACCCAGGTGATCGCGTCCGGCAGGACGCCCCACAGGCCCAGGTCCAGCAGCACGCCCCAGACCAGGGCGGTGTATTCGAGCGGCGCGATCGCCGAAGCCTCGCCGATGCGGAAGGCCTCGGTGATGGCGTACTGCCCCAGCGCACCGGCGATGCCGACGCCGGCGATCGTCCAGGCATGTTCGAGCCGGATCGGCCGCCAGTCCGGCCACGCCAGCAGGCCCGCGCCGAGCGCGATCATCACCAGCAGCCAGACCATGATCGACTGCACGCTGTCGGTACGCGTGAGCAGGCGCACGGTGATCGCGCTGAGCGCGTAGCCCAGCGCCGCCGCCAGCACCGCGAGCGCGGCCAGGCTCACCATGCCTTCGCCACGCGGGCGCAGCAGCACCAGCACGCCGAGCAGGCCGATCGCGATCGCCATCCAGCGCCGCGGACCGACGCGCTCGCCGAGCAGGGGCACCGACAGCGCGGTGATCGCCAGCGGCGCGACGAAGAAGATCGAGTAGGCCGTCGACAGGGGCAGGCTGCCCAGCGCGTAGACGAAGCTGGCCATCATCCCCACGCCGATGGCGCCGCGCAGCAGGTGCAGCGACCAGCGGTTGATGCGCAGCGAGGCGACGCCACCGGTGGCCAGCGCCCAGGCCAGGACGAAGGGCAGCGAGGCCGCGCCGCGCAGGCTGGCGACCTGGAACGGCGGGTAGGTCGCGGCCAGGCTTTTCAGGCCGGCGTCCATCAGCGAGAACGCCGCGACCGCCAACAGCATGGTCCAGGCCGCGCGCGTGTTCGAGGCGCCGGCGCGCGCGTCAGCCGTCATCGCGCAGGCTGGCCAGGTCGATGACGAAGCGGTAGCGCACGTCGCCGGCGAGCATGCGTTCGTAGGCGCTGTTGATGTCGGCGATGTCGATCAGCTCGATGTCCGCGGCCACGCCGTGCGCGGCGCAGAAATCCAGCATCTCCTGCGTCTCGCGGATGCCGCCGATGAGCGACCCGGCCAGGCGCCGGCGTTTCATGATCAGGGCGCCCGCGGCGACGGGCTGGGGGGCGTCGGGAATGCCGAGCAGGACCATGGTGCCGTCGACTTTCAACAGGCCCAGGTAGGCGTTGTAGTCGTGGGCGGCCGATACCGTGTCGATGACGAGGTCGAACTGTCCCGCCATCGCTTTGAACACCGTCCCGTCGCGCGTCGCGGCGAAGTCGTGCGCGCCCAGGCCCGCGGCATCGGCGCGCTTGGATTCCGACGTGCTCAGCACCGTGACCCGGGCGCCCATCGCCGCGGCCAGCTTGACCGCCATGTGGCCCAGCCCCCCGAGTCCGACCACGGCCACGCGGTCCCCGGCCTCGAGGCCGAAATGGCGCAGGGGCGAATAGGTCGTGATGCCGGCGCACAGCAGCGGCGCCGCCCGGTCGAGCGGCATGCCCGCGGGGATGCGCAGGACGTAGGCCTCGTCGACGGTGATCGACGTCGAATAGCCGCCGTGGGTCGGGCGCGAACGGTCGAAGCGATGCTCGGCGTCGCGCTCGTAGCTGTTGTAGGTGTCGCTGGGCCGGGCCTCGCAGAATTGCTCCTCGCCCGCGCGGCACTGGCCGCAACGACGGCAGGAGTCGACGAAGCAACCGACGCCGACGGCGTCGCCGACGCGATGGCGCTCCACCTCCGCGCCGATGCGCGCCACCCGCCCGACGATCTCGTGGCCCGGTACCATGGGGAAGATCGAGCGGCCCCACTCGTTGCGGGCCTGGTGGATGTCGGAGTGGCAGACGCCGCAGTAGAGGATGTCGATGACCACGTCGCGCGGGCCCGGTTCGCGGCGCTCGATGCCGTACGGCACGAGCGGGCTGGCGGCATCGAGGGCGGCGTACGCGGGGATCCGGGGCATGGCGACGGGCCGTCTGGGGGTGCTCCAGTCTATCCGCGGCGGGGGCCCCGGTGGCGCCCGCCGGGGCTGCCGCCCGATTGGGCCATGCCGCCGCCTGCGGTACCCTGTTGCGCCCAGCCACGCCGCCCGGAGCCACGCCCATGCCTTCCTTCGACGTCGTTTCCGAAGTCGACAGCCACGAACTGACCAACGCGGTGGACCAGGCCAACCGCGAGCTGGGCACGCGCTTCGATTTCAAGGGCGTGGACGCGAAGTTCGCGCTCGAGGACACGGTGATCACGCAGTCGGCGCCGAGCGACTTCCAGCTCAAGCAGATGACCGACATCCTCAATGCCCGCCTGATCGCCCGCGGCATCGATGCGCGCTGCCTGGAGTTCGGCGAGGTCGAGACCAACCTGGCCGGTGCGCGGCAGAAGATCACCGTCAAGCAGGGCATCGAGCGCGAACTGGCGAAGAAGATCCAGACCACGCTCAAGGGCTCCAAGATCAAGGTCGACTCGCAGATCAACGGCGACAAGCTGCGCGTGAACGGCAAGAAGCGCGACGACCTGCAGGCGGCGATCGCGCTGCTCAAGGGTGCCGAGTTCGAGCAGCCGCTGCAGTTCGACAACTTCCGTGACTGAGCCGGGCCAGCGCGGCGCGCGCGGCGGCTGAGGCGGGACCGTGAACTCCGACGATCCCATCGCCGCAACCCGCCACTGGCTGGAGAAGGCGGTCATCGGGCTCAACCTGTGTCCCTTCGCCAAGGCCGTGCACGCCAAGCGCCAGGTCCGCTACGTGCTCAGCGAGGCGACCACGCCCACGGCGCTGCTGGAACAGCTGGACGCGGAGCTGCGCCTGCTGCAGGCCAGCGATCCCGCCGCGATGGACACGACGCTGCTGGTGCATCCGCACGTGCTGGGCGACTTCTACGACTTCAACGACTTCCTCGGCCTGGCCGAGGCGAGGGTCGCCGAACTGGGCCTGGAGGGCGAACTGCAGGTCGCCAGCTTCCACCCCGACTACCGCTTCGCCGGCACCGCGCAGGACGAGATGGGCAACTACACCAACCGTTCGCCCCATCCCACCCTGCACCTGCTGCGCGAGGCCAGCATCGATCGCGCGGTGGCGGCCTATCCCGACCCGGACGTCATCGTCGCGCGCAATATCGCGACCCTGGAGGCACTGGGCCCGGAGGGCTGGCGAACGCTGATGGCGGACTGAGCCGCGCCGGGGTTCAGTCGGGCCGTGCCCAGGCCGCCTCGACGACCCGGCGCGCCTGCGCCAGGCCATCGGCGATGCGATGCCCCAGGCGCCGCGCTTCCGCGTCGGGCGCGACCATGTCCGGGACCTGGATCGGCGTCATGCCCGCCGCAAGCGCGGCCCGCACGCCCGGCACGGAATCCTCCAGCACGACGCAGCGCGCGGGGTCCACGCCCAGGATGGCTGCCGCCAGCAGGTAGATCTCCGGCGCGGGCTTGGCCTCGCGGACATCGGAGCCGGTGACCACGTGCTCGAAGTAGCGCCGCAGGTCGCAGCGGGCCAGTTTGCGCTCGGCGCGCTCGCGACGCGTCGAGGTCACCACCGCACGGGGGACAGCGACCACCTCGGCCCAGTCGAGCATCGCGCGCACGCCCGGCCGCAAGGGCAGGCCGGCCTCCACGCGCGCCTCGTAGAGCGCCAGGGTCCGCTCCTGCAGCGCGTCGACCTGCGCCTCGTCCAGGCGCGCATGCAGCATCTGCCGGCACACGGTCTCCGACAGGCCGATCATCGACAGCCACAGCGAAGGCTCCAGCGCCAGTCCGAGCTCCGCACTGGCCTGGCGGCTGCATTCGGCCAGGTGGCGTTCGCTCTCGATCAGGGTGCCGTCCATGTCGAACAGCAGGGCCTGCGGCCTGAAACCGATCGCCGGCAACGCCGGCAAGGCCGTGTCCACGCCCGCCGTCACGCCGCTTCGCCGAACAGGCGTTGCAGGTCGGCGGCCCCGAGCGCACGCCACTCGCCCGCGGCCAGGCCATCGACCGCCAGGCCACCGATGCGCACGCGGTGCAGGGCTTCGACGTGGTTGCCCACCGCGGCGAACATCCGCCGGACCTGGTGGTAGCGGCCCTCGGTCAGGCTGAGCCGGGCGCGACGTGGCGCAAGCACCTCCAGCCCGGCCGGGGCCAGCGGCGTCTTCTCCGACTCCAGCATGAGGCTGCCGCTGGCGAACAGCGCCGCCTCGTCGCCGCGCAGGGGCTCGGCCAGTTCCGCCTCGTACACCTTGGCGAGCTGCGAGCGGGGCGAGATGATCCGGTGCAGCAGGCCGCCGTCGTCGGTCATCAGCAGCAGGCCGCTGGTATCGCGGTCGAGCCGGCCCACCGTCGACAGCACCGGCGAGCGCAGGCGGAAGCGCGGCGGCAGCAGATCGTAGACGATGCGGCCGGGATCACGGGTGGAACAGGTGAACCCCACCGGCTTGTGCAGGGCGAGCACCAGGCCGGCCGGCGGGTCCAGAGGCTCGCCATCGACCCGCAGCTGCGCGTGCTCGACCTTGTCGTCGGCGTACAGCACCTCGCCATCGGGATCGGTGATCCGACCCTCGCGGAACATCGCCGCGACCTGCTTGCGACTGCCGTAGCCGAGGTTCGCGATGAGGCGGACCAGCCTCACCGCGGGCGCCCGCCGCCGCGCGCCCGGGTGCCCTCGATGACCTTGAAGCCGTCGCGCTGGGCGTGCACCCGGACCTCGCCGAAGGCCGCGTCGAGCACGTCTTCGTAAGGCAGGTGGCGATTGGCGACCATCCACAGGCGACCGCCGGGCTCCAATGCCTGCGCGGCCGCCTGGATGAAGCGGCGCCCGATGTCGGGGCGGTCGCCGCGTCCCTGTCCGTGGAAGGGCGGATTGCTGACCACGACGTCGTAGCGGCCGGGCAGGCCTTCGGTGACGTCGTGCCAATGGAAGCCGACCGGCACGCGCGCGTCCGCCAGGTTGCGGCGCGCCAGGGCCAGCGCGCGCGCCTCGGCCTCGAACACGTCGAGCGCGGTGATGCCGGCGCAGCGTCCGAGCAGGGCGTGCGAGAGGTAGCCGAAGCCGGCCCCCAGGTCCGCGGCGCGACCGCGCAGGTCCGCGGGCAGGTGCTCGACCAGCAGCGCCGAGGCGGTGTCGACGCGATCCCAGGCGAACACGCCGGGCCGGCTGTGGAAGCGGCCGTCCAGGACCGGCCGTATGGCATCGAGGTCCCGCCAGCGCGCGAGAAGGTCGGCGTCGACCCCGCCTTCGAGCGGTGCGCTCCAGAACACGCGGCACTTGTGCTTGCTCAGCGAGCTGACCTTGCCGACCAGCTGCTTGAGGTCGTCCTCGGCCGAGCGCGCGCCCTCGTTGTTGGGCACGCAGGCCAGCACGCGGCCGCCCGGCGCGGTGGCGGCGACGGCACGGGCCATCAGCGCACGCGACTCGGCGCGCTGGCGCGGCGGCAGCAGCATGACCAGGGGAAACCGCCGGTCGGCCGCCTCCCCTTCCTCGCGCAGGGCCAGTCCGGCGTGTTCCAGCGCCTTGGCCTCGGGGCGGAATCCCTGCTCGCAGACCAGCCCCGGGAGCGGCTGGCGGTGCAGCGGCCAGCCGTCGCGCGCGCGCAGGAACAGCGCGCCCCCCGTCGCCGGCCAGTCGAGCAGGCCATTGGCGAAGGGCAGCATCAGGGTGGTCAGGGCATCGTCTTGGCGGTCGCTGGGCATACGTCGGATCACGCGGGGGATACCGCGATTCTACGTGGGTCCGGCGGGGCCGGCCCGCCTTATCCGTCGAGCTCGCGCAGGGTCACCGACGGCGGTGCGTCGAGCACCCGGCGCGTGGCGGCCAGGCCGGCCAGCACGGCGGCGAGCATGCCGACACCGCCGCCGAACGCCGCCATGCCCAGGTCGGGGCGCCAGGGCAGGTCGAAGACGTTCACCGCGACCACGCCCGACAGCACCGACGCGGCCACCGCCGCCACCAGCCCGGCGAGCAGGCCGATCGCGGCGAACTCCGACACCTGCGCCCAGCGCAACTGGCGCCGGCTGCCGCCCAGCGCGCGCATCACCGCGCCCTCCTGCATGCGCTCGTCCTGGCTGGCGCTGATGGCGGCCACCAGCACCAGCACGCCGGCGACCAGCGAGAAGTAGAACACCACCCGGACGACCATCGAGACCTGGTCGGCGGTGCTGCGCACCTGGTCGAGCACGGCGTCGATGTCGATGACCGACAGGTTGGGGAACTGGCGCACCAGGTCCGCGGTGAAGCGCGGGTGCTCGCCCGGCAGGCGCACCGCGGTGATGTGGCTGGCGGGGTAGCCGTCGAGCGCGCCGGGCGACGCGATCACGAAGAAGTTGGGCTGGAAGCTTTCCCAGTCGACGCTGCGCAGGCTGGTGATGGTGCCTTCGAAGGCCTGTCCGGCGATGTCGAAGCCGATGCGGTCGCCGATCGTCCAGCCCAGGTCGGCGGCGAAGTCCTCCTCCACCGACAGCTCGGGCCGTGCCGGGCGTCCGGTCCAGAAGCGCCCCGCCGTGACCCGGTTGTCGTCGCGCAGGCGCGCCGCGGACGACAGGTTGAAGGTACGCTCGGCCATCCGCTCCGCGCGCCCGCCGCGGTCGGCGTAGTCCTCGCCGGTGACCGGCTTCCCGTCCTCGCTCACCAGGCGCGCGCGCACCATCGGATGCAGCGTCGGCGGCGCGAGGCCCTGCGCGGCGATGAAGCCGGCGACCGCGTCGATCTGGTCGTCCTGCACGTTGATGATGAAGCGGTTCGGCGCGTCTTCGGCCAGGGCCAGCTGCCAGCGGTCGAGCAGGTCGGTGCGCACGAAGGTCAGCAGCAGCAGGGCCATCAGTCCCAGCCCGAGGGCGGAGACCTGGGCGATGCTGGTGGCGGCATGGCGGCCGACATTGGCCAGCCCATAGCGCAGGCTGCCGCGCAGCCGCGCGCGAAGGCGGCGCACCAGCACGATCAGGCCCCAGGCCAGCAACGCGAGCGCGGCGAAGGTGGCCAGCAGGCCACCGAGCATGGCCAGGGCCAGGGTGGCCGACCCCGCCTGCCACCACAGCAGCGCGGCCAGCCCGGCCAGTCCCGACGCGGCGACCAGCCATGCCGCAGGTTCGACCGGATCAAGGTCGCGGCGCAGTACGCGCAGGGCCGACACCCGGCGCAGGGCCAGCACCGGCGGGGCGCCGAAGGCGAGCAGCACCACCAGGCCCACCGCGTATCCGCGCAGGATCGGCCACGCCGACGCGGCCGGGATGTCGATGCGCAGGGCCTCGGCCAGCCAGCCGGCGACGGCGGCCTGCAGCGCGAAGGCCAGGAGCACGCCCAGGGTGCTGGCGAACAGCCCCAGGAACACGAGTTCGCCCACGTGGATCGCCACCAGGGTGCGCTGCTGCGCGCCCAGGCAGCGCATGACGGCGCTGCCCGAGAGGTGGCGCTCGCTGTGCCGGCGCGCGGCCATCGCCACCGCGATCGCCGCCAGTACCACCGACACCAGCGCCGCCAGCCCGAGGAAGCGGCCCGCGCGATCGAGCGAGGAACGCACCTCCGGACGCGCGTCCTTGATCGTCTGCAGGCGCTGGCCGCGGCCGATCAGTGGTTCGACCGCGTTCGTGAACGCGTCCACCGCCGAAGGCGTGCCCGCGACCGCCAGGCGATAACGGATGCGGCTGCCTTCCTGGACCAGGCCGGTCGCGGCCAGGTCGTCGAGGTTCATGAACACCTTGGGGGCGATGTTGAAGTAATCGATGGATGCGTCGGGCTCCTCGACCACGATGCCCGCCAGGCGCAGCTGGAGGTCGCCCACGCCCAGGATGTCCCCGGGGGCCGCGTCCAGGCGCGCGGCGCCATCCTGGCTCAGCCACGCCGTGCCGGCGTCGGGCCCTCCGCTCACACGCCGGCCACTACCGTCGGCGTCACGCAGCACGAAGCCGCCGCGTAGCGGGTACCCCGTGCCCAGGGCCTGCAACTGGCTCAGTTGCAGCCGTGCCTCGTCGCCGTCGCCGACGGTGACCATGCTGTCCAGCGACAGGGTTTCGGCCTGTCGCAGGCCCTCGAGCGCGGCCGCGTCGCGGATCGTGTCGTCGATGGGCGCGTCGGCGCGCACCACCGCATCGCCGCCCAGCAGGCGATTGGCTTCCGCGGCGAGCGCGCGTTCGGCGCGATCGGTCACCAGGCCCACCGAGGTCACGGCGACCACCGCGAGCACCAGCGCCGCGAAGAGGATGCGCACGTCGCCCGCGCGCAGGTCGCGGCGCATCTGCCGCCATGCCAGGGCCAGGGTCTTCATCGGGCCTGGCGTCCTTCGTCGGCGACCAGGCGACCGCTGTCCAGCCGCAGGCGCCGACGGCAGCGTCCGGCCAGGGCATCGTCATGGGTGACCAGCACCAGGGTCGTCCCGGCGTCGGCATTGAGCGCGAACAGCAGGTCGATCACGGCCTGACCGGTATGGGTGTCCAGGTTGCCGGTGGGTTCGTCGGCGAACAACAGGGCCGGCCGCGTCACGAACGCGCGCGCCAGCGCCACGCGCTGCTGTTCGCCGCCCGACAACTGACGGGGATAGTGATCCAGGCGCTCGCCCAGCCCGACCGTGCCCAGGATCCGCCGTGCCGGCGACTCGGCGTCGCGCTCGCCGCGAAGCTCCAGCGGCAGCATCACGTTCTCCAGCGCGGTGAGCGAAGGCAGCAGCTGGAAGTTCTGGAATACGAAGCCGACCTTGTCCCCGCGCACGCGGGCCCGGCCGTCCTCGTCGAGCGAGGACAGGGCCTCGCCGTCCAGCCTCACCTCGCCCTCGCTCGGCACGTCCAGGCCGGCCATGAGCGACAGCAGGGTGCTCTTGCCCGACCCCGACGCGCCGACGATGGCCACGGTGTCGCCGGCGTCGATGCCGAAGCCGATGCCGTCGAGGATGGTCAGTGAGCCCGAAGGCAGGGCCACCCGCTTGCCGAGCGAATCGACCTGCAGGGCGGCGACGGGCCGGACTTCAGCTTGCGGTACGGTGGCGTGGGCCATGATGATCCTGACGTTATCCAGATGAATGAAGGAAGCCGCATGCACGCGATGGGACACTCGACTGCCGCGACCGCGCGCGACGCCCAAGGGTCGCATGCATTGACCCGATATGCGGGATCGCGGCGCCCGCTTCAATGGGCCATGGGTTGGTCGCGCGCGCTGGTACTGCTGGTTGCGCTCGCCCTGGTGGCCCCTGCATGGGCACAGTCGGCCGCGTCCGCCACTGCGCGTCCGGCCGCCAAGCCGCGCACGGTGCTGGTGATGGGCGACTCGCTGTCGGCCGCGCACGGCCTGGCGAGCGCGCAGGGGTGGGTGGCGCTGACCGCCGACCGCATCGCCAGCACCCATCCGGGATGGAAGGTCGTGAACGCCAGCATCAGCGGCGAGACCACCGCCGGCGGCGCTTCGCGCATCGCGGCGGAGCTTGCCCGCCACGCGCCCGCGGTCGTGGTGATCGAACTGGGCGCGAACGACGGCTTGCGCGGGCTGCCACTGGCGCAGACGCGCGAAAACCTCGACCGGATGATCCGCGCATCGAAGGCCGCCGGCGCCCGCGTGCTGCTGGTCGGCATGCGCATGCCGCCGAACCTCGGTGCGCGCTACACGGAGGGTTTCGCCGCCAACTACACCACGCTGGCCGAGACCCACGACGTCAGCCTGCTGCCCTTCCTGCTGGAGCCCATCGCCCGGGATCGCGCCAACTTCCAGGCCGACAACCTGCACCCGGTCGCGGCGGCTCAACCGCGTCTGCGCGACCATGTCTGGCCCCTGCTGGAGCCCTTGCTGGACTGACCGTGCTCAGCCCGGTCCCAGCCGCACGCGCGGCGCGGCCTGCAGCCGGCCCAGTTGGGCCTTGAAGCGGATCCGCTCCATGTCGTGGATCCGCAGCACGTTCTGGCGTCGGCTGATCAGTCCCGACCGGTCCCAGTCCTGCAACTGGGCGTTGAGCTTCGGGCGACTCGCGTTCACCATCGCCGCGAGGATGCTCTGGGTGGCCGGGAGGGTGACGATGCAATGCCCGCTGGTGGCCGAACGCGCCTCGTCGATGTTCGACAGCAGGTGGCGCGCCAGCCGTGACTCGAGGCGGTGCAGGCACAGCGTCTCCAGGCAGTCCACCGCCCGTCGCAGGCGTGCGCACAGCACGGCGTACGCGCGCTCCAGCAGCGCCGGCTCCTGCAGGAGCAGGTGGAAGTGGCGACGCGGCAGCACCAGCACGTGGGTGGGGCCATGCGCGACCGCGGTGAAGTTGCGGCGCATCGGGTCCAGAAGGGCCGTCTCGCCAACGCTTTCGCCGACGCCGATCGCATCGACGATCAACTCCTGGCCCTCGGGGCCATAGAGCGTCTTGTGGATGCGCCCGGAGACGACGATGGCCATGAAGTCGCCCGGGTCGTTCTTGAAGAACAGCGCCTCGCCGTCGTCCAGGCGCCGCTCGATCGAATGATTGGCCACGTGCGCCACCAGGCGGCCCGACATGCCCTCGAAGAACGCGGCACTCGCCAGGAGCCGCGCGCGTCCGGCATGGGTGTCGCTGCCGATGGCCGTCGGTTCCTGCCCGCCGGCGGAGACGGGCTCACGCACGCGGCGTGCCACCCGGACGGTTCGCGCCTGCCTGGCGTGGACGCGTGCGTCCCGGGTTTGCCGCCAGCGTGCGGCGCGGCCGCGTCGACCGCCTGCCAGGACAAGCTGCGCCCGATGAAGCGTCCATATCCCCTTCCTTGTGCTGCCCCGACTCCTGTCCGCGCCACCGCATCCCTGTTGCTGGGCGCCGCCACTGCCGAAGCGGCGTCCCGGATATCGCGGTGGCACAGGTATAGCCGTTCGACCGGTAGCCGTCATCCCGTGGACGGGAGCGGCGCATGCCCGGCATGGGAACGGCGCCGGCCATGCCGGCGCCGGAGGTCTTACAGGCCCTCGGGCTTGCGGCTGCCGGAAAACGCCTGCAGCACGGTCAACAGGCTGGTGAGGTTGTCGGACACGCCGGTCTGGGCGACCTTTTCCGTCGCGCCGGCCGCGGCGGTCGTGTCGAGGCTGTAGATCTGCATCACGCCCTGGTTGGCCGCGGCCTGCGACAGCGTGTTCTGCTGCTGCTGCGCCGACACCGCGTTCTCGAACAGGATGCCGGTGGAATGGGCCATGGTCTGGTACATCGAGGCCATCGCCATGGCCGGCGATTCGCCCACGACCTTGACGTTCGACTGGGTCACCGCATCGGTGATCTGGTTGTTGACTGCAGTGGGATATGCCATGGGATTTCTCCTGGTAAACGGCCGGTCCGGCCATGAGGATGACGTTCAAGCGGCCCGGTTCAGGCCAAGGTGCGCCCGTGCGACGCGTTTACTTGAAGGCGTTGAGGACGGTGAGCAGGCTGGTCAGGTTGTCGGACACGCCGGTCTGGGCCACCTTCTCCGACGCCCCCGCGGCAGCCGTGGTATCGAGGCTGTAGATCTGCATCACGCCCTGGTTGGCCGCAGCCTGCGCGAGGGTGTTCTGCTGCTGCTGCGAGGACACCGCGTTCTCGAAGAGGATGCCGGTCGAGTGCGCCATGGTCTGGTAGATCGACCCCATCGCCATGGCCGGCGACTCGGCCACGACCTTGACGTTCGACTGGGTGACCGCATCGGTGATCTGGTCATTGACGGCGGTTGGAAATGCCATGTTCTTCGACTCCTTGGAATGGGATGCGCGGCGGTCGCCGTGCATGGTGAAAAACGTTGCCGCCCCCGGCTTGTGAACGGTGGCGCGGTGGCCTCATCGCCTGCGGCGCGTGGGCGTGGGCGTGGGCACGTCGCCGGACGGCGTCGGGGGCGGCGGCGGCGCCGTCGATGCCGGTCCGCCGGCGGGCGGTGCGCTCGCAGAGGCACCTGCCGCCGCGCCCGCATCGAGTCCCGCGAGCGCGCTTTCGATCTGCCGGGCCAGCGGCGCGAAACGCTCCTGGAAGCGCGCCTCCACTTCCTGCTTGACCAGGTTCGCCAGGCGGTCGGCGATCTGCGCGATCACGAGGTGCCCTTGCGCACCCGCCGCGGAAGGCGTGAGCTTCGAGGGGCGCAGGTCGCCCAGGCCGTCGGCCTTGTCGAGCAGCCGCGCCAACGCATGCGCCTCGCCGTCGGCGCCGGCGGTGGCCATGTCCAGTTGCGAACGCGCCAGCGCATCCGCGCTGGCGAGCGTGCCGGCCATGGCCTTGCGACTTTCGCTCAGGGTCGCATCGACCTGCGAGGTCGCCACGCCGGGGACGCGCGTCCAGTCGGCGACCAGGGCGTCGAGCGATGCCTGCTCGTCGGGCTTCAGATCGCGCCCCAGGTACTTCGACGAGAACGCCCGGACCCGGGCCTGCAGGTCTTCTTCGGTCTTGTCCACTTCTGTGTCCTCCCTGCGCGTTGGGGGCACGGACCGGCGACCGCGCCCCCGCTCGGCGCGCCGTCAACCCTTGCCGGAACGCTTGGACAGCAGGTCGCTGTACTTGGCGATGCTCTGGTCGATGCGATCGATCGCGAAGCTCGCCGACTCGGCTTCCATCGCGCCCGCGGCGGCCGCCACCGCCGCCGCGGCACCCATCATCACGTCGGTGGCGAGCACGCCCAGCGCGTCCTCTGCGGCCTTCTCGATCTGCTGGCTGACCAGGCTTTCGGTCATGTCCTTGAGCAGCACGCCCTGGCTCGCGAGCGCAAGCTTGCTGACGCCATCGAAGTACGCGGCGGCCGACTGGGCCACCAGGCCCGCGGCCTGGCTGATCATCATGTCCGGGCCGGTGGCGATCTGCGAGGGCGCGTATGCACCGGTCTCGGCATTGCTCAACTGCACGGCCTGCACGATCTTCTGGTTCAGGGCGCTGCTCGCCGGCGGCGTGCCGCCGCCCTGCGCAAGCATGCGGTCGGTCATGCGACCGAGTACCGATCGCGGCGCACCGGTCGTACCGCCGCTGCCGGCGCCACCGGAAGCGCCCGCGCCGGCCGTGGCTGGCGTGGCGCCCGGACCGCCGGCAGGCGATGCACCTGCACCGGCACCCGCACCCGCACCCGCACCTGCACCGTCGGCCGAGCCTGCGGTCGATACGCTCGATGCCCCAGGCGAGCTGGCGTCGGCGGGCGCGGCAGGTGCCGGTGCGTCCGGTGCGGCGCCATCGCCCGTGGCCGCGCCATCGCCGATCGGCGTGGTCGCGCGCGTATCGCGTGGACCGCCGCCCTTCTTCATGCGGTTGAACCAGAACGCCATGCCGATCGCCTCCTTGTCGAGCCCACCTCGTCCGCCCCGGTCGGGGGGATGTCCCCTGCGCGCGCCATGCCGTTCACGGCTTCTCGCCGATCGCCATGATCAGGGCGGCCGCCTTGGACACCACCGCGCTCGATATCTGGTTGAGCGCCTGCTGGCTCTGCACCGCGTTCTGCAGCGAAAGTCCCGTGGAATGGCTGGCGACCTGGTAGAGGGTGGCGATCGCCTGGGCAGGCGCCTCCGCCACGACCTTGACGTTGGTCTGGGTAACGGCGTCGGTGATCTGCGAGTTCACGGGGGTGGGGTCGGCCATGGAGTCTTCCTCGGGTCGGATGGTGCGGGCCTGCGGCGGGAAGCGGACCGTCGGCGGGCCCATCCCGCGCGGTGCGCTAGTTGAGAAACGCCGGTCCGCGGGCGCTGTGAACGCGTCGCGTGTCGAGGCTCATGGACTGGCGCCATCGCCGGCCTTGCGCAGGCGCGCCCGAAGCAGCTGCACGCGC
Source organism: Marilutibacter spongiae (assembly GCF_014145325.1). Lineage (GTDB taxonomy): Bacteria > Pseudomonadota > Gammaproteobacteria > Xanthomonadales > Xanthomonadaceae > Marilutibacter > Marilutibacter spongiae. The sequence goes on along the minus strand of NZ_JACHTF010000015.1, from coordinate 60,871 downwards.
TTGCGCGCCAAGGCCTGGTTGATGTTCAACCGCCGGGCGATCGTCGGGTACGGCAGTTCCTGCACGAAGCGCATGCCGAACAGCTGTTTCTGGTCCCGGCTGAGCCTGCGCACGGCGCTCACCACCGATTCGAGCTGCTCGTGCAGTTCGATTCGCTGCGATTGCGACAGGACCCCGGCAGTCGATGCGGCCATCCTGTCGTCGTCCGCCTCGACGTTGTCGTCGAACACGCCGCGCTCACGCTGCTGGCGACGGATGTTGTCGAGGAACACATGGCGCAGTACCACGAACAGGAAGCCGTCCGGGTCGGTCATCAGTTCGGGCGATCGACGCATGAAGAGCATGGCCTTCATCGCCGTCGCCGACAGCAGGTCCTCCGCGCGATCGAGGTGGCCGTCGGCCAGGCGTCGTGCACGGCGCGAGAGTTCAGGTCGCACCCGTTTCCACGATTCGACGAACATCCGGTCCTGCGCGGCGACGCCCGTGTCGTCGCGCGCGCATCGATCCTTCGACTCCATCGCCTCCATCGGCCCTGCTCCCTGTCGTCCCTGGTGGCGGGGAGTCTGCGCAGCGCGTGCCCCGAACGCTGTCACCCAGGTGACACCGGCAAACGCGAGACACCGTTCGCGACCGACGGACGGCGCTTGCAAGAGCGTTGGATGCGGCGTATCGTTCGCCGCCTTCGACGTGGACAAACCGTCCGCGCCCAACGAAACGACAGGTTCCGACGAGACATCACGCCATGAAATTCGCCAAGCACATCGACGACGCACGCGCGCTGCGGCCCCAGGGCCCTGGCATGCACGCGTTCGCGCATGCGCTTGTCGGCAGTCTTGTCGAAGCGCCGCGCAACACGCTGGACCTGCACGACTGACCTCCTTTCCGGGAGGTCGGCCACCCCGACCTCCCGAGGCACGCGAACGCCCTCGGGTCCACCACCCGGGGGCGTTTTTGTTTGGGCGTTCGCAAAGGAACAGGCTTCCACCCCCCTTACCACGCGATTGCATCGCGCCTTCCCGAAGCATCCGCATGCGACCCCGGTCGCGACGAGGCAGGGATCGCCGCGAGACGCTGCGCGCCACGCGCGCCGCGTCGTGCCCTGATGCTTCGGCACGGGCGACGGCACGATGCGATCGCACACGAATTGGCGTCCCGCGAGGGACGGCAATGCGGAGCGTCTTCCAGACGGGCCCCTGCGGTACGGACTCAAGTTCCGTCCGGTGCGCGCGGCGATGCCGTGGCGTATGCCCGGGCCCGCGAAGAGGCGCTCCATGACCGGAACGATGGCTCAGCGGTAGAGCAGCGGCCAGGTGCCGCGGGTCGCGGGTTCGACTCCCGCTCGTTTCCACCACTGGATAGCTCAGCTGGGTAGAGCACCGGATCCTGGATCCGGCTGTCGCGGGTTCGAGTCCCGCTCCAACAACGACCTGTCACGTCGTTACACCGGGGCGCAAGCCCCACAAGGAAGCACCCCGCGCGCCCGTCGCGTGCACCGCAATCGATCGCGGTGCCGGCGGCCGGCGCAGCGGACGTGTCGCCGGGCCCGCACCCGCGACGCAGGCCAACCCGGCGGGACGTGCAAAGCGCCAGCGCCTGCCCGCCGAGCCGAGGTCGCCCTGCCACGCGCGCGCCGGCTCCGCGGCATCGATGCCAGGGGTGCTTCCACTTCATTGCTTCCCGTCGGCCAGCGTGCCGGCGGGGGGATGCGAGAACCGGTCCGGCGCATTCCTAGACACTAGGATCGGATTACCAGGACGACCAAGGAGAATGACAATGTTCTGGAACAAGAGGATCGTGGTCGGCGACGGCGAGCGCGGCCTGCTGTATCGCAACCGTCGCGTCGAGCGCGTGCTGGCACCGGGCGTGTATCGCATGTTCGACCCGTTGGGCCGCATCGAGGTGGTGCTGCACGGCATCGCCCAGGCGGAATACACCGGTCGCGACGGCGAGACGCTGGTGGCCGCGCTGGGCGATCGGGTGGGCGACGTGTTCACCGTGGCCGACGTCGGCACCGACGAGGTCGGCCTGCTGTCCCGCGACGGCAAGCTGGTCGACGTACTCGCGCCGGGCACCCGCAAGCTGTACTGGAAGGGCATCGCCCGGATGGACGTGGAGACGGTCGCGCTTGCACAGGGCCTCGAGCTCGACGCCGGCGTGGCACGCCGCCTGCGCCAGCTCGGCAGCCTGGAGCGCGTCGCGGTCGCCGTGGTGGTGCCGGAGGAGAGCGCGGGCCTGCTGTTCGTGGATGGCAGGCTCGAGCGCACCCTGGCGCCCGGCGCCTACGCGTTCTGGAACTTCCGCAAGGACGTCGCGGTGGAGACGGTCGAACTGCGCGTGCAGTCGATGGAGGTCTCCGGCCAGGAGCTGTTGACCCGCGACAAGGTGAGCCTGCGCGTGAACCTCGCCGGCAGCATCCGCGTCGTCGATCCGGTCGCTGCCCGCACCCGCGTCGCCAGGTATGGCGACTACGTGTACCGCGAGCTGCAGTACGGCCTGCGCAAGGCGATCGCCGCCAAGACGCTGGACGAGCTGCTCGGCGACAAGGCCTCGCTCGATGCGGACATCTTCGGCCACGTGCGCGGCCAGGTCGCCGAGCTGGGCATCGAGGTGCTCGGCGTCGGCGTCAAGGACGTGATCCTGCCGGGCGAGATGAAGGACATCCTCAACAGCGTCGTGCAGGCGGAAAAGGCGGCCCAGGCCAACGTGATCCGCCGTCGAGAGGAGGCGAACGCCACGCGTTCCCTGCTCAACACAGCGAAGCTGATCGAGGACAACCCGGTACTCCAGCGCCTCATGGAGCTGGAGGCGCTGGAAAAGGTCACCGGGAAGATCGGTTCGATGACGGTCTTCGGCGGCCTGGACGGCGTCATGAACCAGCTGGTCAGCCTGAAGGCGCCGGCAACGGCAAGGTAACAACGCCCCGTGCGCGCCAGGGACGGCCGCGCGGGGTCATCAACGGAAAGGATCCCAACATGGACATCCCAAGCAACTACGAACTCCTGCATGCCGAGGGCAGCGCCACGCCGATCAAGGGCTGGGTGCGCGGCGTGCCGCTGGAGGACCAGGCCCACCGGCAGCTGCAGAACATCGCGGCACTGCCCTTCGTCGGCCCCTGGGTCGCGGTGATGCCCGACGTGCACCTGGGCAAGGGCGCGACGGTCGGTTCGGTCGTGCCCACCCGCGGCGCGATCATCCCGGCCGCGGTCGGCGTCGATATCGGCTGCGGCATGGCCGCGGTGCGCACGACGCTGCGCGCCAGCGACCTGCCCGACAACCTCGCCCTGCTGCGCGGCTCGATCGAGCGCAGCGTGCCGGTCGGCAACGGGCCCGGCGGCAACCACCGTCGCATCCCGGACAGCATCGGCACCCGGCTCGCGCAGTCGGGGCTGGCCGAACGGCTGGACGCGATCCGGCGCAAGCACCCCCGGATCCGCCCGGACAAGGTGGACGCGCAGGCCGGCACGCTCGGTGGCGGCAACCACTTCATCGAGATCTGCCTCGACGAGTCGGACGCGGTGTGGGTGATGCTGCACTCGGGTTCGCGCGGCACCGGCAACCTGGTGGGCACTTACTTCATCGAACAGGCGCGTCGCCAGCTCGAGAAGCGCGTGCTGGGCTTCCACCTGCCCGACAAGGACCTGGCCTTCTTCCTCGAGGGCGAGCGGATGTTCGACGACTATGTCGAGGCGGTGTCCTGGGCGCAGGACTACGCCCGCACCAACCGCGAGGCCATGATGGCCCGGGTGCTGCACGAGATGCACCACCGCCTGCCGAAGTTCAAGCTCGACCGGCTGGCGGTGAACTGCCACCACAACTACGTGCAGCGCGAGCAGCACGGCGGGGACTCGCTTCTCGTCACCCGCAAGGGCGCGGTGAGCGCCAGGGACGGCGAACTGGGCATCATCCCCGGCAGCATGGGCACGTGCAGCTACATCGTGCGGGGCAAGGGCAACGCGGACAGCTTCCACAGCTGCAGCCACGGCGCCGGCCGGGTCATGAGCCGCACCGCGGCGAGGCAGGCGATCACCCTCAAGCAGCACCGCGAGGCCACCGCGCACGTGGAATGCCGCAAGGACGCGGGCGTGATCGACGAGTCGCCGGCGGCCTACAAGTCGATCGACGCGGTCATGGCCGCCCAGACCGACCTGGTCGAGGTCCTGCACACCCTGCGCCAGGTCGTGTGCATCAAGGGTTGATCGCAATCGCGGACAGCCCCCGGCAGGCCGCCTCCCTGGAGGCGGCCTTTTTTTGGCTCGGCTCCCCGCGGAGGGGAGACCGGCGCACGGCGTCGTGCCAGCGAACGCTGGAGTGAGAAAAGGGGGGGGCGTAGCAACGGAGGATGGGTAGGGCGAAGCAAAACCCATCGTGCGTCGTGGCCGGGCGCCATGGTGGGTTTCGCCTTCGGCTCTACCCACCTGGTATTGGCGCGACCAAGGGCGGGCAGCTCGACCCCGGCCCAGCGCAGCGCGCTGGGCGTTCGGCCAGACCGCGCGGCTGTGCCGCGCAAGCGGTCCGCCTCACCCCAGCGAACGCTGGGATCCAGCCTTTCGAACAGGAACGGCCAGGCATCGAGATGACATGCGAGGTCGAGGCGCATCGAAGCCTGCATACGGGTCGTTGTCAGCCCAGGAGCCCAAGAGCCAGGAGCTGGATCCCAGCGTTCGCTGGGATGACGAAACGTGGTTGCGTAACACCGTAGGATGGCTTGCGCGAAGCAAGCCCATCGTGCGTCGTGCGTGCAGCGTCGCAACGGTGGGTTTCGCCTTCGGCTCTACCCACCCTACGGTCCGACTCGGCGCGTTGCCGTTGCCGTTGCCTTTGCCGTTGCCCTTGCCGTTGATCTTGATCTTGATCTTGATCTTCGCGACTTTGAGTCCGCCGAGCACCGCAGGCCGTGGCGGCCGGAGAGGCGCCCTTGTCTGAGCGAAGCGAGTTTGGGCGCCGTGCCGCCAGGGCCGAGGCGCGCAGGGGACCGGTGCGGCGAAGCCGTGCCGGCGGACGATGGAGCCCGCGGTTTTGGTTCCTTTTGACAAGACAAAAGGGACTCGCACGCGCAGCGGGCGAAAGCCTTTGACTGGCTTGGATTCCGATCCCGCACCGCAGGATGGGTAGCGCGAAGCAAAACCCATCATTCATCGTGCATGCGAGCACGCGACGGTGGGTATCGCCTTCGGCTCGACCCTCCCTACGACCCGTAGCGCCTCTGCCATGGGCCCTTCACCGGCATGTCGCGCCGCACGCGCTAAGGTCGGCACATGTGAGACATCCCGCAGGAGCCCCGTACATGGGCAGGTTCGCCGAACGCATCCATACCGACCGCGCCGACATCGACCGCCTCGAGGCCCGCCTGCTCGAGCTGCCCAACGATGCCCGCGTCGCACTCAGGCTGGACGACGGCAGCGAGCTCCTCGGCACGGTGGCCGCCCGCGCGAGCCTGCAACTGTTCGAGGACCGCGAGGGAAACGAAGGCATGAACGCGATCGTCCGGCTGGAGGACGTCGTCCTGGACGGCAGCACCCGCGCGGCCGTCCAGGACCTGTGGCTGGACCGGATCGTGGCGGTCCGCAGGATCCCACGCGACGCCGCGTGCTGACCCCGCGGGTGGCGACGCCGGCTCAGGCCGTGCGCGCGCGCCGCACCAGTTGCCTCAGTGCCCGCTCGAATACCTCCACCGGTTGCCCGCCCTGGACCAGGTGCTGCCCGTCGAGGATCACCGATGGGACCGCGCGGATGCCCCGGCCGGCGAAAAAGGCTTCCTGGCGTCGAACCGCGTCGGCATGCGCGTCCGAGGCGAGGATGTCGCGCGCCACGCCGGCATCGAGCCCCACTCCGGCCGCCACTTCGGCCAGCACCTCATGCGAGGAGACGTCGCGCCCCTCGCCCTGGTAGGCGCGAAGCAGGGCGTGCTTGAGCGCACGCTGGCGGTCGGCGCCGAGCTCGCCGGCCCAGTGCAGCAGGCGGTGGGCGTCGAAGGTGTTGTGGATGCGCGTGCGCCTGCCAAACTCGAAACCCACCTCGGCGCCGCGCTCGCGAAGCGTCCGCCGGTTCGCCTCGAGCTGGTCGGGCGACAGGCCGTACTTGGCGGCCAGGTGCGCGTCGGCGTCCTCGCCTTCCGGCGGCATCCCGGGATTCAGCTCGAAGGGTTGGAAATGCCACTCCACCTCGACCTGATCGCCGACCCGTGCAATCGCCTGCTCGAGCGCGTTGAGGCCGACCGCACACCACGGGCAGGCGACGTCGGACACGAAGTCGATGCGGATGGGAACGGTGGTGCTCATATGGATGACTCCGTGGAGGCGACGGGGTATCAAGCCGATGACATGGGGGCGGCGCAGCGGCTCTGCAAACCCTGCCGAGCCCCCGGAACGGCAGGAATGGGACACGATGCGCATGTTCCTGGCTCCCCGCCCAGGGGCGAGCCGCAGGAAGGTCGCATGCGCGGGGGGCTGGCGCTGGGTGCGCGGCGGCGCGCGCCGGAACGAAAAAACCCGGCTTGCGCCGGGTTTTTTGCTGCATCGGGCTCCCGGGCAGGGCCCGGGAGCCTGTTGCGGTCGGTTCGCCTTACAGCGCTTCGACGGCGTCGGCCTGCAGGCCCTTCTGGCCCTGGACGACGGTGAAGCTGACCTTCTGGCCTTCCTGCAGGCTCTTGAAGCCCGAGCCCTGGATCGAACGGAAGTGGACGAAGACGTCTTCGCCGTTCTCACGGCTGATGAAGCCGAAGCCCTTGGCATCGTTGAACCACTTGACGGTTCCGGTTTCGCGATCAGACATTGTGTAGCTCCTGTACAAACAGATTTATAGGCCGCCGGAGCGGCAGTGAGGCTGGTTGCAAGGAGCAAGCGAGGCGCACGATGGGTGGATCGATCGATCAACGGCATCGGGTCACGGTTCACGGTGACCCTTGACGAACACAGCGTTTGCACAGTAGCCCCTATCGAGGACAATCACAATCAAAATCTTTTCCCTGTTCATGATCCAGCCTGCCCACCCCCGTCCCGGCGCCGCCCCGGCCCGTGCCAGGGGCCGGTGGTGAGCGTCTACGTCGACGATGCCGTGACCCTGTGGCGGGGCCGGCGCTGGGCCCACCTGATGGCCGACCGCCTGGACGAACTCCATGCCATGGCCGCGGCCCTGGGCATTCCCCGGCACGCCTTCCAGGACAAGACCAGTGGCGCCCACTACGACGTCACCGCGGACCTGCGCGAACAGGCCATCGCCCGGGGCGCGATCCCGATTTCCCGCCATCGCGACCGGGAGCAGGTGCGTGCGGTGATCCGCGTCGCCCGGGCCCAGGGCCGCGGCGAGCACCCTTGAGCCGCCGTTCCATGCACTGCACGTTCCGCGACAAAAGCGCATAGTGGGCGTTCGCCGCGCCGTCCGGAAGGGTTCCGGGGGTCGCGTGTCCACCCTCCACGAGGGAGTCAGCATGACCCGTGCCAAGAAAGGCCGCTCGACCGCCGTGAAGCCCAAGGCGGGCCTCCCCGCCGGCAGCGACCACAACCTGCAGAAGCGCATCGAGAGCGAACGCATCTCGGACGACATCGCCAGTTTCGAGAAATCCGGCGGTCGCATCGAGAAGCTCGGCACCACCCGCGTCCTGCAGAAGGTGGCCCCGGCCACGCCCGACGAGCACGCGGCGGCGCCCAAGCGCGTCCCGCCGACCGCGCGCAGGAAGTAAGCGCCGGCCGATCCGGCGCCCGCACTTGACCCGATGCGTCTGGCCGGGCGTCGCGCCTTGGCCGGAACGCTGCGTTGAGGCTCCGGCGCTGGCTCCGGCCCGCGCGCGGCCCCAGACTGCGGCGATGCGCGCAACCTCCGCCTCGCTCCTTCCCTCCGCCACCGCAACACCCCGGCCCCTGTGGCGGGGGCGTGCCCTGGTCCTGCTCGGGATCGCGCTGTCCGCGTTCACCCTACGCACCGCGGTGACCTCGCTCACCCCGCTGCTGGACCGCATCGGCGAATCGCTGGGCTTCGGCACCGCGATGATGGGCGTCTTCGGCATGGTGCCGACCGCGGCCTTCGCCGCCTTCGGCGTCGCCACCCCCGCGATCGCGCACCGCATCGGCCTGGAGCGCACCGCGCTCGCGGCCATGGGACTGGCCGCGGCCGGCCTGCTCGCGCGCGGCTTCGCGCCGGGAACGGGAGTGCTGCTGGCCGCATCGGCCCTGGCCCTGTCGGGCATGGGCATCGGCAACGTCGTGCTACCGCCATTGGTCAAACGTTACTTCCCCGACCGCGTTGGCATCGTCAGTTCGACCTACATCACCGTGCTGCAGTTGGGGACCATCCTGCCGGCGCTGGCCGCGGTGCCGCTGGCCAACGCGGTGGGCTGGCGCAACTCGTTGTCGGCGTGGGCGATCGTCGCGGTCGCCGCCGCCCTGCCCTGGCTGGGCGTGCTGTGGATGGAGCGACGCGGGCGGCGCGATGGCCCCTGCTCCGATCAGGCCCGCGTACTGGCCGAGGTGCACGACCGCGCGACGGCCAGCGGCGACCCCGCTCCCGAGCTGGCGCGCCCCGTGGCCAAGGGCCGGGCATGGCGTTCGCCGGTCGCCTGGGGCCTGGCCCTGATGTTCGGCATGACCTCGCTGGTCACCTACTCCATGTTCACCTGGCTACCGTCCCTGTTCACGTCGGCCGGTGCGAGTGCGGCCTTCGGCGGCAACATGGTCGCGCTGTTCTCCACGCTCGGCCTGCTGAGCGGCCTGGTGATGCCCTTGGTCGCCGTGCGCATGCCCAATCCGTTCCCGGTGGTGCTGCTGTGCCTGGGTTGTTTCGTCGCATCGTTCCTGGGCCTGCTGCTGGCCCCGATGCAGGCACCGCTTCTGTGGGTGGCCCTGCTGGGGCTGGGCCCGGCGACCTTTCCGCTGTCACTGGTGCTGATCAACCTGCGCACGCGCAGCCCGGGCGGTTCGGCCGCGCTGTCGGGCTTTACCCAGGGCGTGGGCTATACCGTCAGTTGCATCGGCCCCCTGCTGTTCGGCTGGCTGCACGACGGCAGCGGCGCGTGGACCCTGCCCTTCGCCTTCCTCGGCCTGTGCCTGGCGGTACTGGCAGCGGGCGGCTGGATGGCCTGCCGGCCGCGGATGCTCGAGGACAGCTGGTAAGGGCCCTGGAAGGCGGGCCGCGGTATCCTGTGCCCCCGTTTCCACGCACGCCACCGCACCATGTCCGACACGCCGACCGATTCCCCGCCCGACCGCCTGTCCAACGACCCCCGCAGCCCGTTCCACGACGAAACCTTGCTCGAACGTGGCATCGGTATCCGCTTCAATGGCATCGAGCGGCACAACGTCGAGGAATACTGCATCAGCGAAGGCTGGGTGCGCATGGCGATGGGCAAGTCGCTGGACCGCCGCGGACAGCCGATCACGGTCAAGGCCAAGGGCACCGTCGAGGCCTGGTTCCTGTTGCCGCCGGACGCATCCGAAAACGCCCCGGACTAGGTTCCCGCGATGCGTAGCGGAGGACTCTCCTTCCACCACCCGCTGGCCTTCTGGGCCGGTTGCGCGCTGATCGTCGCGGGCGTGTTCTCGCATGCCCCCATGTTCCTCATGGGCCGGCACACCCACTGGATGATGGTTGGCATGCCCATGTCGATGGAAATGTGGCTGGGCATGGCGGCGATACCGCTCGGCCTGGCGCTGGCCGGTTACGGCCTGATGCCACGGCTGGAACAGATGCGGCTGGCGATGGATGGGGCGAGCAGGCCCGTGGGCTTCCATGTCGCCGACGGCGTAGCGCTCAATCGCGAGCACTGGACATTGGTGACGGTGCTGGCGGTGGCCCTGGTGGTGGATGTCATGAAGCCGGCCACGCTGGGTTTCGTCCTGCCCGGCATGCGCGGCGAGTACCGGATCAGCACCGAGACCGCCGGCCTGCTGCCGCTGGTCGCGCTGACCGGCACCACCCTGGGATCAATCGCCTGGGGACGGATCGCCGACTTGTTCGGCCGCCGCGCGGCGATCCTGCTGTCGGCGCTGATGTTCATCGGCACGGCAATCTGTGGCGCCATGCCGACGTTCGAGTGGAACCTCCTGATGTGCTTCCTGATGGGCCTGTCTGCCGGCGGCATGCTGCCCATCGTGTTTACCCTGATGGCCGAGACCACTCCTGCCGCCCATCGCGGCTGGCTACTGGTGGCATTGGGCGGGGTCGGCACCTCGGTTGGCTATCTGGTCGCCGCCGGTGCCGCGGCGGTGCTCGAGCCGCTGATGAGCTGGCGCGTGCTCTGGTTGCTGGGCCTGCCCACCGGCGCACTCGTGCTGCTGCTCAACCGCTGGATCCCGGAGTCACCCCGGTTCCTGTCCAGCGCGGGCCTTCCGGATCGCGCGCGCGAAGTGCTGCAGCGTTTTTCGCGCCGCCTGGAGCGCGACGACCCCACACATTCCGCCCCTGCGCTGATCGACGAGGACCACCCCATCGCCAACGGCCGCCAACGATTGCGCGGGCGACATGCGGCGATTACCCGAGCGCTGGTGACCTGCGGCCTGGCCTGGGGCGTGGCGAACTTCGGCTTCCTGTTGTTCCTGCCTGTCAACCTGGTCGAGCTCGGACTGGATGGCACACGCGCCAACACCCTGCTCGCGCGGTCGGCAATATGGGCAACCCCTGGGATCGCGTTGGTGATCTGGCTCTATCATCGCTGGAGCAGCCTGCGCGCATTGGCGCTGTTCGTCGCCCTGAGCACCCTCGCCCTGCTGGCGTTCTTCGTGATGGACGTGGCCAGCGTCCGCTCGGCCGCCGCCCTGACGGTCGCGACCGCCGCCCTGCTGGTCAGCCTGAGCGGGGTGATCGCGATGCTGGTGCCCTACGCATCCGAGATCTATCCGGTGCACCTGCGCGGCACCGGCTCCGGGGTGGTCGCGGCCAGCTCCAAGGCCGGGGGCATCATCGGCGCGCTGCTGGGGGTCACCGGCTTCTTCGGACTGTTCGGGTGCTCGGCGCTGTTGGTGGCCCTGCCCATGGCGGTGTCGTGCGTCATGCTCCTGCGTGCGGGCGTGGAAACCCGCGGTCGGCGGCTGGAGGAGATCGAAGCCGCATTCAATGGCTGAGGCCGTTTACTGCTTGAGCTTCCAGCCGGTGTGGAAGATCCAGGCCACCGTGCCCAGGCACAGCAGCAGGAAGCCCAGGATCGCCGCGGCGCTGATGCCGACATTGACGTCGGACACGCCGTAGAAGCTCCAGCGGAAGCCACTGATCAGGTAGACCACCGGATTGAACAGGGTGATCTTCTGCCACACCGGCGGCAGCATGTTGATCGAGTAGAACGCGCCGCCCAGGAAGGTCAGCGGGGTCACGACCATCAGCGGGATCACCTGCAGCTTCTGGAAGTCGTCCGCCCACAGCCCGATGATGAAACCGAACAGGCTGAAGCTCAGCGCGGTCAGCAGCAGGAAGCACAGCATCCAGAACGGGTGCGCGATCTCGTAGGGCACGAACACGCGCGCGGTGGCCAGGATCAGCAGGCCGAGCATCAGCGACTTGGTGGCGGCCGCGCCTACGTAGCCGACCACCACCTCCATCGCCGAGACGGGCGCCGACAGCAGCTCGTAGATCGTACCGGCCCACTTGGGCATGTAGATGCCGAAGGAGGCGTTGGAAATGCTCTCGCTCAGCAGCGACAGCATGATCAGGCCCGGGATGATGAAGGCGCCATAGCTGACGCCGTCGATCTCGCCCATCCGCGAACCGATCGCCGCGCCGAACACGACGAAATACAGCGAGGTCGACAGCACCGGCGACAGGATGCTCTCGCCCAGGGTGCGGAAGGTGCGCGCCATCTCGAAACGGTAGATCGCCTTGATCGCGTGGAAGTTCATGCCTGCGCCTCCCCTGCCGTGGCCGCCGCCGCTGCGCCGGCCACGCCATTGCGCACCAGGCTGACGAAGATCTCCTCGAGCGAGCTTTCGCTCGAATGCAGGTCGCGGAAGTCGATGCCATGGGCATTGAGCGTGCGCAGCAGGGCCGCGATGCCGGTTTCCTCGGACTGCACGTCGAAGGTGTAGACCAGCGAGGCGCCGTCGCCCGAGAGCTCGAGCGGCAGCGACGCCAGTTCCGCCGGGATCGCGGCGAGCGGTTCCTGCAGGCTCAGGGTCAGCTGCTTCTTGCCCAGCTTGCGCATCAGCGTCGCCTTGTCCTCCACGAGCACCAGCTCGCCCTTGTTGATGACGCCGATGCGGTCGGCCATTTCCTCGGCCTCCTCGATGTAGTGGGTGGTCAGGATGATGGTCACGCCGTCCTCGCGCAGCCGCCGCACCAACTGCCACATGTCGTGGCGCAGCTCGACGTCGACACCGGCGGTCGGTTCGTCCAGGAACAGGATTTCCGGCTCGTGCGCGAGCGCCTTGGCGATCAGCACGCGCCGTTTCATGCCGCCCGACAGGGCCATGATCTTGCTGTCCTTCTTGTCCCACAGCGACAGCGCCCGCAGCACCTTCTCCAGGTGCGCGGGATCGGGCCCCTTGCCGAACAGGCCGCGACTGAAGCGTACGGTGGCCCAGACCGTCTCGAACGCGTCGGTCGACAGCTCCTGCGGGACCAGGCCGATCTTCGCGCGCGCGGCGCGGTAGTCGCGCACCACGTCGTGGCCATCGGCCAGGACCGTGCCGCCGCTGGGATTGACGATGCCGCAGATGATGCTGATCAGGGTGGTCTTGCCCGCCCCGTTGGGGCCGAGCAGGGCGAAGATCTCGCCCTTGCGGATCTCCAGGTCGACGCCCTTGAGCGCCTGGAAGCCGGAGCCATAGGTCTTGGTGAGGCCGTTGACGGCGATGATCGGGGAAGCCATGCGAATCCTGGGAAGTGGGGTCGGGGTCGGGCCGGGCATCAGTCCGGGAGCGCCACCCGGAACCCGACGCCGAAGCGGTTCCAGGCGTTGATGGAGGCGATGGCGAGGGTCAGGTCGACGCGCTCCTTCTCGTCGAAATGCGCGGCCAGCCCGAGATAGTCCTCGTCCGGCGCGCCCGTGTCGGCCAGTCGGGTCAGCGACTCGGCCCAGGCCAGCGCGGCGCGCTCCCGCGCACTGTACAGGTCGCTCCCGCGCCAGGTCACCAGCGCCCGCAGGCGTCGCTCGGACTCGCCCCGCGCACGCGCGTCGCGGCCGAACTGCTCCACGCAGTACGCGCAGCCGTTGACCTGCGACACCCGCAGTTTCAGCAGGCACAGCAGGGCGGCGTCCAGGCCCAGCCGGGCCACCGCGATCTCCAGCGCCATCATCGCCTCGATCGCGTCGGGCGAGGCCCGGTGCCAGTTCATGCGTTGCTGCATCCCGCCCTCCTGTCCGTCGATCCTCGCCGGCCCGGCATTGCACCCTAACGCCGGCGCCCGCGGCCGATAAGCCCATGCGAACCGGATGCTTTTTCCCGCCTCCGGGACAGTGGCGGGTGTAAGGTGCCGGTTCGGCGCGTGGCTCCCTCCCGGTACGACGCTCGGGTCGCGCCCGTTTCGACACGACGACGGCAGGCAAGCCCGTTACCATCGCCGGAACGGCCGCGCGCGCCGTCCCCACCGGTCACGCCGACACCTGCGAGGATGCAATGAAGTTCCTGGTCATGATCCACACCGACGCCAGCCTCATCGAGGCCCTGCCCGAGGGCGAGTACGACCGTCTGATGCGGGGCTGCTTCGACAAGGCCGACGCGCTGCGCGCCGAAGGCACCCTGCTCGACTACCAGCAGCTGGAAGGTGCCGCGACCGCGCGCACGCTGCGCCAGCGCGAGGGCACGATGTCGATCACCGACGGCCCCTTCTCCGAGGCCAAGGAGGTGTTCGCCGGCTTCAACCTGATCGAAGCGGCGGACATGGACGAGGCGATCGAGGTCGCCAAGCAGTTCCCCTGGTCGCGCTTCGGACGCATCGAGGTGCGCCCGGTGCGCGACAGCGACGCCGTGCGCGAACGCGTCGGCGCCGCGCCGCGCTGAGGCGCGGGCCCACCGGCGCCGGCAGCGCGAGGCACGCCGTGGCGCCGGAGGCACGAATCCCCGGGACCCATCACGGCCCCCGGGATGGAGCGATGCCTCAGGGCAGGCGGTCGACGCTCGCCGCCAGCGCGGTGATGTAGGACACCTGCAGCATGTCGCCGTCCTTCAACGTGGCCAGGCGCGCGCGGTTCTCGGGCTTCTCGACGTAGAAGGTCCATTCGTTGCCCTGCGGGCCCATCACCGTGAGGGTGTGGTTGGCCACGTCGACGGCGGTGATCGGGGCGACGATGGTGGTGACCTTGGTCTGGCCGCGCGCGGGACGCTCGCCGGTCTTCGCATAGTGGTCGTCGGTCGACTCGTAGACGCCCGGCTTGGCGTCGCCTGCCGGCTGGATGCCGACGGCGAGTGCGGTCATGTAGCGCACGCTGACGGTGTCGCCCTGGCGGATCTGGTTGAAATTGCGCACGTCCGGCCCGGCCTCGATCTCGATCGAACGCCCCGTGTCGTCGGTCACCGTGATCAGGCGGGCGTTGGAGTCGATGCCGGTGACCCGGCCCTGTACCGACATTTCCATCGACGCCACGTCCTGCTTTTCGGGCGTGGGCGGCATGCTGTTGCAGGCGGAAGCGCCCAGCAGCACGGCGGCGGACAACAGGCAGGGCAGGACGGCGGAACGGAAGCGAGCGTTCATGGAAGTCTCCCTTGACAGTCGAGGCGGGGCTTCATCGCCCCGCCGACTCTGCGGCAGGCTGCGTGACAGCGCGATCAAGGCCACGTGAACGCCTTGCAGCGTGCTACCAGGGCAGGGACTGGCCGTTCGCGTGCCAGAAGGTGCCGGTCTGCTCCAGCGTCAGCCCGTCCAGCCGGTCGACCAGCTGCGCGGCCGACTCCGCGGGGCTGATCTCGCCGGCGTTGCCGACCATGTCGGTGGAGACGAAGCCCGGATGCAGGAGGAATACGCCGATCCCCCGGGGCTTGAGGTCCATGGCAAGCGACCTGCCGATCGCGTTGACCGCGGCCTTGGAGGCGCGGTAGCCGTAGTAGCCGCCGGAGCCGTTGTCGGCCATCGAGCCCATGCGGCTGGTGATGATCCCCACCCGGCTACCCTCGCCCAGCAAGCCGCGCAGCGCCTGCACCGTGCGCAACGGGCCCAGCGCGTTGACCTCGAACTGGCGGCGCATGCCCTCGAACGCATCGGCATCGATGTCGCCGAAGGCCTCGCGCTCGAGCACCCCGGCATTGCAGAGCAGCACGTCGACGCGGACGTCTTCGAGGCGCGCGGCCAGTGCGGCAAGCGCGGCGTCGCTGCCGATGTCGATGCCGCGTTCGATGCGCGCGGTGGTCGCTTCGAGTGCGTCGCTGGACTGCCGGCAGGCGGCGATCACCTCGTCGCCACGGGCCAGGTAGCGTTGGACGAGGGCGAGGCCGATGCCACGATTGGCGCCGGTGATGAGGACGACGGACATGGGGGAGTACCTCGTGGGATTCCGGGCGGGGGTCCTGTCAGGATGGGGACGAAGCGCCCCCGCTTCCACCCCGGGCCCGCCCCCGGCTCAGCCGTGGGAGGCGAAGGGCTTGCCGGTCAACAGGTTGAAGTAGGGCTGGCTGTCGACGTGGTGGAACAGGTAGGTCTTGCGCGGCGCGCCCTCGGCCGGCTTGGGCACGAGCTCGCACAGCGCATGCATCAGCGCCTGGTCGCCGGCCTCGCGGTCGTGCGGCCAGCGCGGGTAGAACGTCGCCACCAGCATGTCGTCGCAGTCGTCGACCAGGTCGAGTTCGTCGTAGAAGAAACCGTCGTCCTCGTTGTCGTAGGCCATCCGGGCGGCCTCCGCGAGCGACGCCCCGTTGCCGGCGCGGTAAAGCCCGATGCCCAGCACCGGGACCACGACGCCATTCTCGCGAGTGGTGTCGACGACCGCGTCGATGACGCCGGCACCGGGATGTTTGCTGAGGAACCTGCTGAACTCCGACAGTGGCATGGGCATATCCCGCTGTTGGGTGGGGGTTTCGAGGAAGATCCGGGCACAGAGTAGTGGCGATGCCGCCGTCTGTCACCGCCGTGGGGAGCCCGCGGCGCGGCATCCGCCATCGCCGTGGTCGCGGCGATCAGGACGACATGCAGCGCATCCATGCGCAATCGATCGCGTCGAGGGCGACGTGCACCAGCAGGCCGATGCCGAACAGGCGCGTACGACGGGGCAGGACCAGCCCGCCGTAGAGCACGATCGCGGGCGCGGTATGCAATGGATGGAAGCCGATGCTGCAGCGGTCGGGCGCGTAGACCGGATCGGCGAGCAGGTGGTCCAGGTCGATCACCCAACCCAGCAGGAGCAGCAGCCAGGCGCGCCCGAAGCGCTCGCGCCAGAACAGCCAGGCCAGCAAGGCGGGCACGGCCGCATGGAGGCAGAGGTGGAGGATGGCGCGCAGTCCCATCGCGCCATTGCAACGCAAGTCGGCGCCACTTGAAAGCCTCGCGGCGCACCCCATCCATGCGCGCCGGGATCTGGATTTCCCAAGGCCTGGCGGGGCGCCCACCGCACCCCGCAAACGCCGCAATGCCAACGGATGGATCACATATCGTCGACATCGCCTTCACCTGCCAAACTGAACCCGGGTTGGGATAGCTGAATCGTCGTTCGGACGAGTGAACGCCACTACACCGTAGAGTTTCCTGCATGACCGAACGCCCGCCCCTGTCCTCGGCCCACGAGTTGCTCCGACGCACCACGTCGGAGGCGCATTCGCGCGTCGACGCGCTGGTTGGAGGTGGCCTCGCATCCAGCGAAGGCTATGGCATCTACCTGCGCGGCATGCACCGTTTCATCCAGGTGAGCGAGGCCCGCCTGGCCGGCCACGGTGTCATGCTCGGCGTGGCGCGGGACCGCCTGGAGCAGGACCTCGCGGCCCTGTCCTTCGAACCCATCCGACCCGCCGCACCGACCTCGCCCGAACCCGACCGGGTCGCGCGCCTGGGTTGGGAGTACGTGGTGTCCGGCGCCTCGGTCGGCGCTCGCTACCTGCTGCGGCAGGCGCAACAGCTGGGCTACTCGGCCGAGCATGGCGCGCGCTTCCTCGCCGGCCATGCCGGCGACCCCGTCTGGCCGCGCTTCCTGGTCAGGCTGGCAAGCGAGCGCTTCACCCCCAATGAGCTGGATACCTTGCGGGATGCGGCGCTCGACGCCTTCTCCGCGGCGGAGTCCGCCTTCAAGACCGCACGACAGGAGAACGTCCATGGCTGATATCGCAGACACGTCGAACGGAGTGGACCTGTCCAATCCCGACATCCAGGAATGCCTTCGCGAACCGATCCACCTCTCCGGGGCGATCCAGCCTCACGGCTACCTGGTGAGCTGCTCGCCGGGCGACTGGCGGGTCCGTCATGCCTCGGCGAACATCGACGCCCTGCTGGGCGTGCCCGCGGCCTCGCTGCTGGGCCAGTCCCTGCGCGAGTTCGTCGAGGACGACGTGATCGACCGCATCAACGATGCCATCGCCGGCTCGGAGCCCAACGCGGCGGCGCAGCGCGCCTGCACCACGAACGTCGGCACCAAGATGACGGTATGCGACGTCACCGCCCACGTCGCCGACGGCCTGGTCCACGTCGAGTTCGAGCCGCAGCCCTATCGTCGCCAGGAGTTGCCGCCGACCGCGGTGGCGCAGTTCATGGTCGCGCAGGCCGACATGGGCGGCGAGGACGAGGCCTTCTTCCAGCGCGCCGCCGAGCAGGTGCGCTCGCTGACGGGCTACGACCGGGTGATGGTCTACCGCTTCCGCGAGGACGATTCCGGCGAGGTGATCGCCGAGACCTGCGCGGCCGGCATGGAGCCCTACCTGGGCCTGCGCTACCCGGCGACCGACATCCCGCCGCAGGCGCGCGTGCTGTACCTGCGCAACCGCATCCGGGTGATCCCCGACGCCCGCTACGAACCCGTGCCGCTGGTGCCCGGGACCCGGGACGACGGCGCGCCGCTGGACCTGAGCCAGCACGTGCTGCGCAGCGTGTCGCCCGTGCACCTGGAATACCTGGCCAACATGGGCGTGGTCGCCTCGATGTCGATCTCGATCATCAGCGGCGGCCGCTTGTGGGGACTGATCGCCTGCCACCACCCGACGCCACGCCCGCTGTCGGCGAACGTACGCGCCTCGGCCGACCTGTTCGGGCGCTTCGTGTCGATGTGGGTGTCCGCGCGCGAGCAGGAGCTGACCATGTCGCGCTACGAGAACGCCCAGCGCCTGCGCGACGCGCTGGCCCAGCGCCTGGCCCAGGCGCGAGACTTCGATGCCGCGCTGGTCGACGAGATCGAGGCGATGCAGCGCGTGATCGACTGCGACGGTGCGGCCCTGTGGGTCGGTGGCCAGTGGCATGCCAAGGGCCGCACGCCCGATGCCGCGCAGGCCGGCGCCTTGCTGGACTGGCTGCGCGGACAGGACGACGCGCAACAGGTGGCGATGACCGACTCGGCGGACGACTGGCGGGCCGCCCGCGGCGACGCCGAAGGCCTGGCCGGGCTGCTGGCGATCAACCTGGGCAGCGCCGACGACTGGCTGTTCCTGTTCCGCGTGGAGCAGGTCGAGCAGGTGCGCTGGGCCGGCGAGCCGAAGAAGGCGTTGGTGCTGACCGACGATGGCCAGCGCATCGCGCCGCGCAAGAGCTTCGCGATCTGGCGCGAGACCGTGCAGGGCCGCAGTGCGCCCTGGTCCGACAGCGACAAGCGTGGCGCCGACCGCCTGCATCGGGTGCTGCGCGAGCAGCGTCGCCGGGCGCTGGCCCATGCCCGCGAGATGGACGAGCTCGATCGCCGCTACCAGCGCCAGCGCATGCTCGACCAGAAGTCGCGACTGGAGAACCTCTCCACGATGCTCGAGGGCCTGATCCACCTGGAGGACGACGACACCGCGCAGCTGGCCGCGCGCATCGACCGGCTGGAAAGCGACCTTCGCGCCATGATGCACAAGGCCGGAAGCCGTGCCGGCACGCCCGCCGCCCAGGACGGGGTGCAGCCGACGACTGAAGCCGGTTGATCGCCGACGTCGCCGGGTGCGTGACCCGGCGACGTCTGCTGCATGGCGGGTCGTTTACCCTGACCGGCCCCCATCCGGTCCGAGGCCATGACCCGAAACGACGCCCCCGTCCGCACTGCCCTGATCGGCTACGGCTTCGCAGGTCGCAGCTTCCATGCGCCCCTGGCCATCGCCGCGGGGCTGGCGCTGGAAGTCGTCGGCTCCCGCGATGCCGGGCGCGTGCACGCCGACCTGCCCGGGGTCGACGTCCTGGCCGATCCGATCGCGGTGGCCCAACACCCCGACGTCGAACTGGTGGTCATCGCCACCCCCAATCCCACCCACGCGGCGCTTGCGCGCGCGGCACTGGAAGCAGGCAAGCACGTGGTGGTCGACAAGCCACTGACGCCGACCCTGGCCGAGGCGCGCGCGCTGGCCGCGCTCGCCACCTCGACAGGACGCCTGCTCTCGGTCTTCCAGAACCGGCGCTGGGACAGCGATTTCCTCGCGATCCGCGAGGCCATCGACGCCGGGCGCGTGGGCGAGGCCATGCACGTGGAATCGCGCATCGAACGCTTCCGCCCCCACGTTCGCGACCGTTGGCGCGAACAGGCCGGCGCCGCCAGTGGAGTGTGGTGGGACCTGGGGCCCCATCTCGTCGACCAGGTGCTGCAGCTCTGGGGCCGTCCTGACCGGATCCACGCGGAACTGGCGGCGCAGCGTGCGGGCGCGACGACGGACGACTGGGCGCATGCGGTCCTCCACTTCGGCGAACGCCGGGCGATCCTGCATGCCGGCATGCTGGCGGCCAGCCCGGGCGCGCGCTTCGTCGTCCACGGCACCCGGGGCAGCCTGGTCAAGCGCGGAGCCGATCGCCAGGAGGCGCAGCTGCTCGCCGGCCTGCGTCCGGGCGACGACGACTGGGGCGTGGACCCCGATCCGCTGCTCTGGCGCGATGGCGAGGGTCCGATGCAGGCGCTGCCCACGCCACGTGGCGACCAGGCCACGTACTACCGGCTGCTGGCCGACGCGATCCGCGGCCGGGGGGCCAACCCGGTCCCGCCGATGCAGGCGCTGGAGGTGATGGCGGTGCTCGAGGCCGGTGCCCGGTCGGCGCGCGAGGGGCGGCCCGTGGTGCCCGACTACGACTGAAGGCGGGGCGTGCACGGCGGGGTCACACGTCGCGCGCACACTGTGGAACCTCCCTTCGAGTGGCACGCCATGAGCCTGAAACGACAGTCCCGCCGCTCGACCCGACTGGTCGCCGAAACCGGCGCCGCGTCGGCCGCGGTGATCGCGATGCGGCTGGCGGCGATGGCCGATCCGACCCGCGCCAGCTCGCCTCGCCAGCAGGCCGAGCTGCGGCGGATGGTCCGGGAAAAACAGGTGGCCGGCCAGCAGGGCGCCTGGGATGCCGCCACGCAGCTGGCCCTGTTGCCGACCCGTGCGATGGCCGCCTTCGCCACGCCCGCGGCCCTGACGCCCTCGGGCTACCTGGACGCCTGTGGCAAGCTCGCCGCGCTCTGGCTGGGCGTGGGCAACGCTGCGCTGGCACCGGCGCGACGCAAGGCGGTGGGCAATCGCAAGCGGCTGTCGGGCGCTTCGTCGCGCCGACGCTGAACCCTGTCCGGGATCGCGGCGGCGGGCGCCCCCCCTGCCTCGGCCGCCGGTCGCGCCTGCTGTTCGCGCACGTAGCGCATGATCTGGATGAAGCTGTCCACCCAGTACAAGTCGCGATGGCGGTCGAGATACGCCAGCAGGCCTTCGTGCGCCTCCGGCGACACCGACAGGTAATCGCCACCGATGCCGTGGAAAGTGAGATTGACCATCGTCCCCGCGCGTGCGGCCGCCTCGACGTGTGCGATCAGATCCTCGGCGCTGGCCGCCACGGGCGCCTCGACCGTCACCGCGTACGGGTCGAGCGCGTCCATGTCGGGCGTCACCGCGCCGTCGCCATACTTGATCGCCACGAATGCCGGCGCGACCAGGTCGAGGTAGTTGCCGTCCGCGGCCATGGCGTCGCCGCACGGTACAGTGTAGGTGCGCTCGGTCTCGCCATCGATTGCGTGCAACATCGCGTTTGCGAGCAACACTTCGTCGCGCATGCGCGAGGCAGGGGTGGCGTCGAGATCGTGTTCCGGCGCGACCCAGTCGCGGTCCGGTCCCTTGCCCGAGCACTGGTGGAACAGGCTGTGGTTGCCCAGCTCATGGCCGCCCCGCGCCGCCGCGCGCCAGTCCGCCAGGCGCTCGCGCACCGAAGGCCGCGACAACTGCAGGTAGAAGCTGGCCTTGAACCCGTGGCGGTCCAGCGCCGGAAGGGCGTGGTCGAGTTGCGAGTCGAGCGCATCGTCGTAGGCCAGGCTGACCGCGGCGCGACGGCCCTCGGGCCAGGCGAAGCGCATGGGCTCGGCCGCCGGGGCCGCCAGCGGGAGCGCGAGGAGCGCCGACAGTGCGGCGACGCGCGCCCATCGCATGGGCGCAGCGACGCGACCCGGTGCCGACAGGGGTATGCATGGGTTCATGGCGTGGCTCTTTCCTCACGATGGAAGGCCGGAGCCGCGACTGCATCGCCGGGCGCGGGCGCGGCCGGGCAGCCAGGGGAAGGCCGGCTCGGGTCTGGCATCGTCATCTCCCACCTTGAAACGGTTCGTGTCGCTGGACCCGGCAACACCGCATCAGCGTAGCGCGCCGGACGGACGCAGGCGCCGGTGGCGTCGCCGTATGCCCCAGGCATAGGCGATGGCATAGCCGAGCAGCAGGCCGCCCATCGCCCACAGCCCGCCCGCCTGCACCAGCCCCTGCCAGCCCGATCCGTCGACATCGCCACCCGAGGCCCGGTGCCAGGCCCACCACAGGCCGAGTGCGATCCGCGCCGCGACCAGCAGCGCCAGGGCCAGCGCCATCCAGCGGTTGGGGGTGTAGTACAGCCGCCCCTGCACGGTCTCGAAGCGGGTCAGCCAGAGTCCAGCCAGGCCCAGCAGCGCCCCCACGGCGAGTCCGGCCGCGGCGTCGGGCAAGGCGTCCGGGCTCCAGACACTGCCCAGCCAGGCCGCGAGCAGGAAGCCCGGCAGGGTCGCCAGCAGGCTCCAGGCGTTGAGCGCGACCAGCCAGCCCAGCGCGCGACGGCGCGCGTGGCCGGCACGGTAGCGCTGCCACAGCGACAAAGGCAGCAACACCAGCACCACGGCCAGCAGGACGAGCAGCAGCAGGGGCAGGATGAGCAGGGGCATCGGGCGGTCGCGCCGCGTACGGGCGACCAGGCCCGCGTCCGGCCCCGGCGGCGCGTGCGCCGGCGGGGCCGGTGGCGCGTCGACTCAGCCTGCGGCCTCGCCGTCGGCCGGGGCGTCCCCGCCGGTGTCGCCGGTGTCGCCCGCGCCGGTCGTCGTGTCCGTGCCGGTCGCCGGGTCCGCCTCCGTGCCATCGCCCTTGAGGTAGGTATCGAGGAAGGCCAGGATCTTGCCGTAGCCCTCGATCTGGTTCTTCTTCTTCGAGAAGCCGTGGCCCTCGTCGTCGAACACCACGTACTCGACGGGCACCCCGTTCTTCCTCACCGCGGCGACGATGTCGTCGCTCTCGGGCTTGATCACGCGCGGATCGTTGGCGCCCTGCAACACCATCAGCGGCACGTCGATCTTGTCGGCGTGGAACAGCGGCGAGGTCTCGACGAGGAAGTCGTGCTGGGTCTCCGGGTTGCCGATCTCCTGGTAAAGCGCCTCGCGGAAGCTCTCCCAGTACGGCGGGATCGACTCCAGCGTGCGCACCCAGTTGGCGACGCCGAAGATGTCGACGCCGGTCTTGAACTCACCCGGCTTGAAGGCCAGCGCCGAGAGGACCATGTAGCCGCCGTAGCTGCCGCCGATGATGCCGATGCGGTCCGGATCGACATAATCGAGCGACTGCAGGTACTTCTTGGCCTCGATGGTGTCCCAGAGCGGTTCGCGGCCGTGCTTGCCGTCGTCGGCGGCGAAGAAGGTCTTGCCGTAGCCGCTGGAACCGCGGTTGTTGATGCCCAGCACCACGTAGCCATGGTTGGCCAGGTACTGGATCGTCGCCGAGTGCGCGCGGGTGGTCTGGCCGCCGGGACCGCCATGCACCCATACCAGCGCGGGCACCTTGTTTTCCGCGCTGGCCTGGTGCGGCTTCCACAGGATGTTGGGGATCTCCATGCCATCGAAGCTCTTGAAGCGCACCACGCTGGACTCGACCAGGTCGGCCGGGTCGATCGCCGGGTTCAGCGACGTGGTCAGCTGGCGCGGCTCGCCGCCGTCGAGGTCGACCACGTACAGATCGCTGGGCTGGCGGTCGCCATTGAGGTAGAAGGCGATGCGGTCCTCGCTGTCGGCGATCCGCAGGCCGCGGATCTCGCCGGCCGGCATCTTCGGCAGCCTGACCTCCTCGCCGCTGGCGGTGTCGAACAGCTCGACCCGCGCGCTGCCGTCGTCGTTGACCACCATCGCGAGGTACTTGCCGCCATGCGACAGTGCGGCCGCGACGATGTCCCAGTCGGCCCGCTGCACCGTCTCGTGCTTCCAGCTCGACAGGCTCACCCGGCGCAGCTCGGAAAACTCGCCGGCATCGTTGGCGGTGTAGTACAGCCATTCGCCATCGGGGCTGAAGGCCTGCGCCGAGAACTGCGCCTGGCCCTCGTGCTCGCTGACCCGGGTCTGGCTGCCATCCTCGAGCCTGACCACGAACAGGTCGGAGTCGTTGGTCGAGTTGGCCTTGCCCAGCGCCAGCCAGCGTCCGTCCGGGGAGACCGCCTCGGGTTGCAGGCCGGCTTCGTTGGTGAAGACGCGCTCGCGCGCGTAGCCGTCGGCGGCGTAGCGGTAGAGGTCGAAGAAGCGCGGATCGCGCTCGTTGGTCACCACGAAGAAGTGCGCGCCGTCCTGGCTGAAACCCACCAGCTGCGCCTTCAGGTCCTTGCCCGGTGTCAGGTCCTTCTCGCTGCCGTCGGGGTCGATCACGAACAGGTGGTCGAGTTCGTCGCCGTCGTTGTCGCGGGTGACGAGGACGCGGTCGTCGTTGGGGAAGTAGGCCACCGCGTAGCTGTTGCGGGTGGTCGAATCGGTCACCGGGGTCCAGTCGCCGCCCGCCACCGGCATGGTGTAGGCGTTCCAGACACCGGCCTTGTTGGACGAGAACAGGATGCGCGACTCGTCGGGGCTGAAGGATGCACCCGCCACGCCGACGCTCTCGACGAACTCCTCGATGCTGTACTGGCGGCTCGGGCGCGCCACCGCATCCTCGACCGGCGTGGCGGCGGTGCTGGTCGCGCCTTCGGGCGCCGGTGCGGGTTGGCACGCGACCAGCGGCAGGATGGCGGCCAGCGCAAGGGCGAGCGGAACGGGGCGCAACATGTGCATGGGGTGTCCTCCCTGGATTGAAGGGCCGATGCTGGGCCCTGCCCCGCACGTTTGCAATCGCACCGCCGCCACCGGGCAGTTGCAGGCACCGGGATCAGTGGAAGTCGCGCGAGCGCGGCTGCAGCGCGCCCAGCAGGTGGCTGAGGTCCTCCATGTCGCGGGCGATCAGGTGCTGCACGCCGTCGACGTGCTCCCAGCGACCGCGCACCGCCAGCAGTCGCGCGCCCAGCAGGGCCTTGCGCCGGCGCGCGGCGAGATCGGACCAGACCACCACGTTGACCATGCCGTGCTCGTCCTCGAGGGTCAGGAAAATGGTGCCCTTGGCGGTGGCCGGGCGCTGGCGCTGGGTCACGATGCCGGCGGCATGGACGCCCCGGCCGTGGGCGAGCCCGCGCAACTGGCGCGAATCGAGCACCCGCCGGCGGCGCAGCTGCGCGCGCAGCAACGACAGCGGGTGCGCGCCCAGGCTCAGGCCCAGGCTGCGATAGTCCGCCACCAGGTCCTCGCCGACGCCGGGCGCGGGCAACACGACCGCCTCCTCGTCGGGGCTGCCGGGCAGCAGCGGGCGCTGGCGCTCGATGCCGGCCACCTGCCAGCGCGCGTCGTGGCGGTGCCCGGCCAGGGCCTGCAGGGCCCCGGCCTCGGCCAGGGCCTCGCGCGCCTTCTCGTCGAGTCCGGCGCGCAGGCACAGGTCGCGCACGTCGGCGAAGGCGCGCCGGGCGCGTGCGTCCACGATCGCCCCGGCCATGCCCTGCGCCAGGCCGGCGACCTGGCGCAGGCCCAGCCGGATCGCCGCCTGCCCGCCATCGTCGTGGCCGTGGCGGGGGTGGCCGTCCTCGAGGGTGTTGTCCCAGTCGCTGCGGGTAACGTCCACCGGCCGCACTTCGACGGCGGCGCGGTCGCCGCGGCCGCGGCGCGCGTCCTGCACGATCTGGCTGGCCGAATAGAAACCCATCGGCTGCGCATTGAGCAGGGCGCAGGCGAAGGCCGCCGGCTCGTGCCGCTTGAGCCAGCAGCTGATGTAGACCAGCTTGGCGAAGGAGGCGGCATGGCTTTGCGGGAAGCCATAGGAACCGAAACCCTTGATCTGCTCGAAGACCTGGTCGATGAAACCGTCGGCATAGCCCTTGTCCTGCATCAGCGCGCGGATCTTCACGCGGTGCGGTTCCATGTCGCCGCCGCGGCGCCAGGCCGCCATCGAACGGCGCAGGCCATCGGCCTCCTCGTGCGAGTAACCGGCGTGGATCACCAGTTCCATCACCTGTTCCTGGAACAGCGGGATGCCCAGGGTCGAGCCGAGGATGGACTCGATGCCCGGCGAGGGATAGACCACCGGCTCCCTGCCCTGCCGTCGACGCAGGTAGGGATGCACCATGCCGCCCTGGATCGGTCCCGGGCGGACGATCGCGACCTGGACGACCAGGTCCTGGAAGTTCTGCGGCCGCAGGCGCGGCAGCATGCTCATCTGCGCGCGCGATTCGATCTGGAACACGCCGACCGTGTCCGCGTCCTGGATCATCGCGTAGGTGGGGCCGTCGCCCGCCGGCAGGCGCGCGAGGTCGATGCGGTAACCGCGATGGCGCTCGACCAGGGCCACCGCCTTGCGGATGCAGGTCAGCATGCCCAGGGCCAGGCAGTCGACCTTGAGCATGCGCATCGTCTCCAGGTCGTCCTTGTCCCACTGGATGATGGTGCGGTCGGGCATCGCGGCATTCTCCACCGGCACCACCGTCGACAGCGCCGCGTCGGAGATCACGAAGCCGCCGACATGCTGGGACAGGTGGCGGGGATGTCCCTTCAGCTCGCCGGCGACCGCCATCACCTGCCGGACCAGCGGGTTGTCCGGATCGAAGCCGGCCTCGCGCAGGCGCTGCGCCATCGGCGTGTCGCCATTGCCCCAGCCCTGGCATTCGGCCAACAGCGCGATCTGGTCGGCGGGCAGGCCGAAGGCGCGGGCGACGTCGCGCACGGCGCTCTTGCCGCGGTAGCGGATGACCGTCGCGGCGAGGGCGGCGCGCGTGCGACCGTACTTGGCGTAGACGTACTGCAGGACTTCCTCGCGCCGTTCGTGTTCGAAGTCGACGTCGATGTCGGGCGGCTCGTTGCGCGCCTTCGACAGGAACCGCGCCATCAGCAGGCGGCTCTCGGCGGGATTGACCACGGTGATGCCAAGCGCGAAACAGACCGCCGAGTTGGCCGAGGAGCCGCGCCCCTGGCACAGGATGCCGCGCGAGTTGGCGAAGCGCACGATGTCCTCGACGGTCAGGAAGAAGGCCTCGTACTCGAGCTCGGCGATCAGCGCCAGTTCGGCCTCGACCTGGGCCAGCACCGGCGCCGGCACGCCTTCGGGCCAGCGCTTGCGCAGGCCGGCGAAGGTCAGTTCGCGCAGGCGCCGGGTCGGCGTGAGGCCGCCGGGCACCAGTTCGGCGGGGTAGTCGTAGCGGACCTCGTCGAGGCTGAAGGTGCAGCGCCGGGCCAGCGACACGGCCGCTTCCAGCAGCGCGGGCGGATGGATGTTGCCCAGCGCGCGGCGGCTGCGCAGGTGGCGTTCGCCATTGCGGAACAGCTCGGCGCCGCACTCGGCCAGCGGCCGGTTGTGGCGGATCGCGGTCATCGTGTCCTGGAGGACGCGGCGGCGGCGCAGGTCCATGTGGACGTCGCCCGCCGCGACCGGGGTCATGCGCAGCCGCCGCGCGAGGGCCAGCAACTGCGACAGGCGCAATGCGTCGTCGCGGTCGCGGTGCAGCTCCACCGCGAGATGGGCGCGCGCGCCCAGGCAGGCCTGCAGCCACGCGCCCTGCGCGGGATCGGGATCGGCGCCGGGCACCCACAGCGCGAACAGTCCGGCATCCGTGGGATCGCCCTCGCCCAGCACCTGCTCCAGGTCGTCGCGCGCCAGCCGGTATTCGCCCTTGGGCGCGGCCCGGCGCGCGCGCGTGATCAGCTCGCACAGGCGCACGTAGCCGGCGTGGTTTTCCACCAGCAACACGCACTTGAGCCCGCAGGCCAGGGTGAACTCGCTGCCCACCACCAGTTTCAGCCCGGTCGCCCGCGACGCCTCCAGCCCGCGCACGATGCCGGCCAGCGAACATTCGTCGGTGATCGCCAGCGCCTCGTAGCCGCATTGGCGCGCCCGCGCGAACAGGGCCTCGGCGCTGGAGGCCCCGCGCAGGAAGGAAAAATCCGACAGGCAGTGCAGTTCGGCGTAGGCCGGCAGCCCGTCGCCCGGCGCGGCATCGTCGTTGGCCGCGCCGCCGAGCCGCCGGGCCACCTCCCAGGCGCGCGGCGGGCGGCCGCCGGGGGTGTCGCGGTCCACGCCGTCGACGGCGTCGTCCCAGCTCATGCGAACCACCCGTGCAGCATCCAGCCGTCGCGTTCGCCGGGCGGGGCATAGGCCCAGGCACGCTGGCCCTGCGCGGTCTCGAGCACGTAATAGTCGCGGCGGGCGTCGTCGCCATCCCACCAACCGCTTTCCAGCCGTTCGGGGCCGGAGACGATGCGCGGGCGGGGCTCGCGCAGGGGCAACGGGCGCGGCAACAGCCACAGCGGGCGCGGCGGACGGGCAGGCGCGTCGGCGAAGCTCGCCTGTTCGCCCTGCACCGGGCGCCAGGCCCTTTCGGGCCGGGGATCGGTGCCGGCCGCGACCCGGTAGACGGCCTCGTCGCCCAGGCGCGAACGCAGGCGTTCGCGCAGTTGCGGCCACGGCAACTGCTGCTGGCTGCGGGTATCGAACAGGTCGCGGGTGGCCGGGATGAAGGGCGGCAACTCCCGGGCCAGCAGGCGCAGCGCGACCACCGGCCGGTCGATGGCCACGCGCTCGAGGCGGTGGCGGGTGAGCTCGAACAGCATGCCCGGCTCGCGCTCGGCGGCCAGCAGGCCAACCTCGACGTCGGTATGCCCGGCCTCGTGCTCCAGTCGCAGGCGGAAACGCTGCACGCCGCCGTCGCGGACCGAGAGGTAGGTGCACAGGTCGCCGACCAGGCGACGCAGGGGGAACAGCAGGGCGGTATGGCTCTCGACTTCGTAGCCCATCTCCACCCGTGCATCGAAATGATCCGGCGGCGCATGGCAGTCCAGGGGATCGTCGGCGTTGCCGTACAGCCGGTCCAGGTGGTCGAGCATGGGCAGGCCGAAGCGGCGGCGCAGCGCGTCGCGCGGCAAGGCGCGCAGGCGCCGCAGGTCGTCGATGCCCATGCGCTGCAGGCGCTCGCCGCCGTCGCCGGGCAGCCGTGCGCGGCGCACGGGCACGCGGTCGAGCACCTGGGCCATGGCGGCCGGGTTGGAGACGGCCAGGCCGTCGCGCAGGCCGGCGAAGACATGCGCCGCCCTCGGCGTGGGCGCGAGCGCGATGCGATGCTGGAACCCCAGCGCGTCGAGCTCCTCGCGCAGGCGGGCCTCGATGCGCGGCCACGGGCCCAGCAGGCGGAAGCTGGCGCGTACTTCCAGCACCACGCATCCGGGCCACTGCACGCTGACCAGGGAGCTGTAACGGTAGGCCCACGCGGCCAGGAAGCCCTGGCATCGCAACGTCTCGCGCGGGTCGTGCTCGACCATCGCGAACTCCGGCAACAAGGCATGCGCGGCGGTCAGCCGCATGCCCGGCTGCAGGCCGGCCTCGCGGGCGGCGGCATTGACCGCATGCAGGCTGCGCAGCTGCGCCGGCCCTTCGACCAGCGCCAGGGGACGCACGGGATCAGGGTGTCGGCGAAGGACGGCGTCCAGCGCCAGTTGCGGCAGCAGTACACAGGCCCACAACATGCATGCGCCTCAACATGCGTCCAGCGCGAAGGCCCGGCCCGGCACCGGGCCGCCCCGGCACTTGCGGACCTGCCAGGCGAGCCGCCCGCCCGCCTCGGGGCAGGCTTCCAGGCGCAAGGCCGCCGGCGAGGGGTTCGCCGCATGGCGGCTGTCGCGCAGGGCGAAGCCCAGGCAATCGCCGCCATCGGCCGCCACCTGCAGGCGCCGCAGGGCCTGGGGGCCGGCCTGGCCCGGCCAGCCCAGCACCGCCGCGCAGGCGCCGCTGCGCAGGCACTGCTCGAAGGCCCACAGGGCATCGCGGGGGGCGGCCTCGACGATCTCGAGCCGGGCCAGCGCCACGCCCCCGGCCTGCCAGGCCGGGGCGTAGGGCAGGTAGGGCGGCGCGATCACCGCCACGGTGGCCCCGGCCGCGGTCAGCCGCGCGAGGGTCGGCAGCAACAGGGCGAGCTCGCCCACGCCATCGGCCGGCAGCAGCAGTTCGGTCAGGGCCCGTCGTGGCCAGCCGCCCTGCGGCAACAGGGCATCGAGGGCGGCGTGCCCGGTGGGCTCGCCATCCAGGCGCGGCGCGGCATGGCGGCCGGCATGCCAGAGCGTGCGCGCCGCGAGCATGGCGTCCAGGTCGGGAACGGCGGACAGCGCGGCCATCTCAGCCCTGCCGCACCAGGCCGCAATACACGCCCTCGATGGCGAAGTCCTGCCCGGGATGCACGTCGATCGGGGCATGCGCGGGATTGCGCGGCAGCAGGCGCACGCGCCGCCAGTCGCGCTGCAGGCGCTTGATCGTCAGCTCGCCGTCCACCCGGGCCACCACCGTCTGCCCGTCGTGGGCATCGGCGCTGCGGCGGACCCCGACCAGGTCGCCGTCGAGGATGCCGTCGTCGATCATCGAGTCGCCTTCCACCTGCAACAGGTAATCGGGACGCGGCGAGAACACCCGCGGGTCCAGCCAGAGCTGGCGGTCGAGACCGATGTCGGCGCCGACCGGCACGCCCGCCGCGACCCGGCCGAGCACCTGCAGCGGCAAAAGCTCCACCCCGCCCCCGGGCAGCCTCAGGCCTCGCTTGCGCCCCGGCGCCTGCTCGAGCAGGCCGTCGGCGACGAGCGCCTGCACATGCTTGTGGGCGGCATTGCGCGAGGCGAAGCCGAAGGCCCCGGCCACCTCGGCCAGGCTGGGCGAACGCCCGGCCATCAGCTCGCCGCGCAGGAAGGCCAGCACGGCGGCGCGTTGGGGCGGCAGGGTATCGTCGGTCTCCATGGTGTACATTTGTACACCTTCCGGTCGCACAAGGCGAGACCGGTCGTCGCCGGCATGGCGCCAATGCACCGACCTGGACAAGCCCATGCCCCCGGGTCCTGCCTAGACTGGAGCCCCGCCCACGCCTGCCTGCATGTCCCTGCGTTCCGCCATGTGCCTGACGATCGCGCTGCTGCTCGCCTGGACGGCACCGTCCCCGGGCGCGCCGCCGGTGCGACCGCTGCGCATCCTGTTCGTGGGCAACAGCCACGTCGCCACCCATGACCTTCCCGCCCTGGTAACGACGCTGGCGGGGCACCAGGGCGTGGCGCTCGACATCGAGCCGCTGGCCATGCCCGGGCATTCGCTGGCCGACCATCTTGCCGGCCAGCGCCTGCAACGGGCGCTCGCCCGCCCCTGGGACTGGGTCGTGCTGCAGCAGGGTCCGTCGGCGCGGCCCGCCAGCCGCGCCGAGCTGATCGCCAGTACCGGGACGATCGCCGCCCGGTTGCGCGGACGCCCCGTCCGCATCGCCCTCATGTCGACCTGGCCCGACCAGCGGCATCGCCGCGACACCCTGGCCGCCGAAACCAGCTACCGCGAGGCGGCCGAGGCCATCGGCGCCTGCGTGCTGCCCGTCGCCACCGCGTGGCGCCATGCCCTCGCCTCCGACGAGCCGCCCCACCTCTACCAGGGCGACCGCCTGCATGCGACGGCGACGGGCGCGGTGCTGGCCGCGCTCGCCATCGTCCCGGCCTTCACGGACGGCGAGGGCATCGACCGCTCGATCGACGCCGCAGCGAGCGGCGACGAGGCACGCGTACTGCAAGGACTGGCGGCGGCGGCCGCGCGTGCCTACCGCGACGAGCCCCTGCGCTGCCACTGAGGCCGGCGATGCCCGCATGGGCCGGGGCGCGCAACCGCGACGCCCGCCCGGGAGCCCGGCCCGGCTTTGGCTTACCATGCGCCCACAGGCCGTGGCCGGTCGCGGGCCGTGGAAACGCGCGTCGCGATGGCCCGGGCATGCCCCGCCCGACGGCCGTCCCACCCTTCAAGCCAAGGAAGCCACCATGAAGACCAAGACGCTGTTCGCCACCCTGTTCCTCGCCGCCGCGGGCCTGTGCGCGTCGCTCCAGGCCAGCGCCCAGGAAGTGGGCATCCGCAAGGGCGAAGTCACCGCGATCGCCCCGGTCGAGGTCGAGGCGCCGCCGGCGCAGCCCGCACGCAGCTCCGCCACCGGCGGCGCGCTCAGCCGCTCACTCAGCCGCCTGGCCGGCCGCGCCGCGGCCCGTGCCACCGGCGGGTACTCCTACGATGCCTACGATGTCGCCAGCAGCGCCACGCGCGACGCCACCGATGCCGCCGCCGAGGTCGCCAACGCGCCGAAGGCGGGCGTCGCCTACATGGTCATGATCCGATTCGACGACGGCAGCGAGTCGGCCATCCAGACCGACGACGCCAGCAAGCTGGCCGTGGGCGGCCGCGTGCGCGTGCTCGGTTCGGGCAGCAGCGCCCAGCTCATCCCGGGCGACTGAGCCAGGTCCCGCGGCGCAGGGCTACCGGTCCTGCGTGCGGCGGAACACCACCACGTGCTGCTGGCGCAGCGAACCGACCGTCCGCTCCCAGGCCAGGCCGTGCGCCTCCGCTTCCCGCCGGATCTGGCGCTCGCTCATCTTGTGCAGCGGCTTGATCGGCACCGCGTCGTCCTCGGCGCGGTACTCGACGAAGACCACGCGTCCACCCGGCTTCAGCGCGCGGACCAGCGCATCGAGCATCTCGGCCGGGTACTCCAGCTCGTGGTAGACATCGACCATCAACGCCAGGTCGATGCTGCCGGGCTCGAGGTTCGGGTCGCGGGCGCCGCCGAGCACCGGCACCACTTCGCCGTCCTCGACCCCGGCGGCCACCTCGCGCAGCATGGCCACCATCTCCGGTTGCACGTCGACGGCGTACACGCGGCCGCCGGGAGCCACCCTGGGGGCGATCCGGCGGGTGAAGTAGCCGCTGCCCGCGCCGATGTCGGCGACCGTCATGCCCGGCGCCAGGTCCAGCGCGCGCAGCAGGCGGCTGCCGCGCTCCTCGCGTTCGCGCTCGCGCCGTTCCAGCCACTGCGCGCCCTGCCAGCCCATGATCGACGCGATCTCGCGGCCCATGTAGGCCTTGCCGATGCCATCGCGCGTCGCCTCGACCTGCGTATAGCCCGAAGACGCGTCGGCCGGAGCATCCTGGGCGCGGAGCGGACTCCCGGCCAGGCTCACGCCCAGCAGGAACGTGAACAGCATGCGTCCGCGTATCGACATGGCCGGGCCTCCGCGTTACGAGAGGCCGCCAGCCTAACCGGCGACCGGTTCGCCGGGCTTCACGCCGTCGCCACCGGGACGCAGGTGCCGGTCGCCCCGCGCTCAGGGACTCGCGCGGGCGATGCGCGCGTGCACCTCGTTGACGCCCATCAGCGCGGCCGATCCGTAATAGGCATGGAACTCGGGCACCATTTCGCCTTGCGCGACCACCGGGTCGGTGGCGACGATCGCCTTCGCCGCCTCGACGTCATCGATCGCGAGCACGAACAGGCCACGCCAGCCGTCGACGCCGTCCAATGGGCCGGCCAGGACCAGGGTGCCCGCGTCGGCGAGGCGCTTCATGTTGGCGAAATGCCCCTTGAACATCGCGTCGCGCGAAGCACCCGCGGGCACCGGGGTGTCGCTGGACTTCAGGATCACCAGCACATAGCGGCGCATGCCGTACTCGTCGGCACCCAGCTTTTCGGCAAGCGCGGCATCGTGGCCCGCCGGCACGGGCGACGGCTCCGAGGCCAATGCCGTGCCGGCCATCGCGATCGACATCGCCAGCAGCCATCGAATACACGATCCACGCATGTCCACGCTCCCGGAGGCCGGCCTCCAGCATACGCCAGCGCCCTTCCGGTCCGACGCCTTCCGGGCACCGCGGTGCCTAGAGCTGCGACTTGAACGGCCGCACCACCTTCTCCAGGCACTTCTGCCGCCACGGCCGCTGCCGCCAGGCGTCGTGGGTGTAGGCCCGGGTGCGCTCGAGGTCGGCCTCGTAGACCGCCGTCATCGCCTCGGCGAACGCCGTGTCGTAGAGGTTGAGGTTGGCCTCGTCGTTCAGGCGGAAGGAGCGCATGTCGAAGTTGGTGGAGCCGACCGACACCAGCGCGCGGTCGACGATCAGCATCTTGTTGTGGAACATCGTCGGGCGGTACTCGTGGATCTCCACGCCGGCCAACAGCAGTTCGCCCCAGGCGGCCCTGGACGCGATGCGGACGACCTTCGAGTCGATGTGTTGGCCCGGCACCGTGATGCGCACGCGCACCCCGCGCGCGCAGGCCGCCACCAGGGCTTCGACCGCCAGCGGGTCGGGGACGAAGTACGCCGCCTGCAGGTCGATGCTGTGCTCGGCGGCGGCGATCGCCATCAGGTACATGATGTGCATGCTCTCCGCGCCCCCGGCCGGCGAGGCCACGAACAGGTGCGCGTGGGTGTCCCCGACGCGGTGCAGCTCGGGGAAGAAGTCCTCGCCGTTGAGCACCTGGCCGGTGGTCTTGATCCAGTTGTCGTTGAAGGCGGTCTGCATCTGCGCGACGACCGGCCCTTCCACGCGGAAATGCATGTCGCGCCAATGGTCGGGATCCTGCGCGTCGCCTTCCCAGGGGTCCGCGATCCCCACGCCGCCGGTGAACCCCACCGTGCCGTCCACCACGAGCAGCTTGCGGTGGGTTCGGTTGTTCATGCGGCCGAAGTTGTACCAGTTCAGCGGCCGGTAGCGGACCAGGCGGACACCCGCGGCTTCCATGCGCTCGAGCAGGGACTGCTCCATCTTCGCGCTGCCCACCCAGTCGATCAGCATGTGCACCCTGACGCCTGCCCGCGCGCGCTCGGAGAGCGCATCGGCGAACACCCGGCCGATCTCGCCCGACCAGTAGATGTAGGTCTCGAAGGTGATCGTCGTGCGGGCCGCGCGGATGGCCTCCAGCATCGCCGGGAAGATTTCCGCGCCGTTGCGCAGTGGCGTCACGCGGTTGCCGGGGAGGATGGCGGGCCCGAGCATGACGCCCATCTCGCGCAGGAACTGCGGCGACTCCACCGGGCACTGGTGCGCGAGCGTGTATCGGATCTGTTTGTCGGGGGTGGAAAAGATCATCCGGTGGCGTGCTCCGGTCGGGACCCGTGGCGGGACTCGCCCATCGCGGGTACGGGCCGGCCACGAGGCGCGGGCGAGCAGTGGAGCATCGGCGGTCGCGCGTGGTGCGGACGTGAACCGGACGCACCGGCTGAGAGCGGCCGGCATGCAACGGGCGCGTCGCCGCGACCGGGTCGCCGTTGCGACTGAACGGCCGCCATACGCATTCACGCCATCTCTCCAAGGCCTTCACCGGCCGCGCGCAACACTCCTTGCCCGCCCCCGCAAAGGAGTTCGCATGGCCAGCCGCAGCAAGAAGGCGACACCCGCCCCACGTTCCAGGACCGGACAGAAGGACGCGCAGCGGCGCGGCAGCGGCGGCGAACCGCAGCACCAGGCCGGCGGCAACCATCCAACGATGACCACCGCGCAGGGCATCCCTGTCCCCGACAACCAGAACGCCTTGCGCGCCTCGCCGCGCGGCCCGGGGCTGCTGGAGGACTTCATCCTCCGGGAGAAGATCACCCACTTCGACCACGAGCGGATCCCCGAACGCATCGTGCATGCGCGCGGCAGCGCCGCGCACGGCTATTTCGAGCTCACGCGCTCGCTGTCGAAGTACACCACGGCGAAGGTCCTGGTCGAGAAAGGCAAGCGCACCCCGGTGTTCTGCCGCTTTTCCACCGTCGCCGGCGGCGCCGGCTCGGTCGACACGCCCCGCGACGTGCGCGGCTTCGCGGTCAAGTTCTACACCGACGAAGGCAACTGGGACCTGGTCGGCAACAACATCCCGGTGTTCTTCATCCAGGACGCGATGAAGTTCCCCGACCTCATCCACGCGGTGAAGATGGAGCCTGATCGCGGCTGGCCGCAGGCCGGCAGCGCCCACGACACGTTCTGGGACTTCGTCTCGCTGATGCCCGAAAGCATGCACATGGTCGCCTGGGCAATGAGCGACCGCGCCATCCCGCGCAGCCTGCGGATGATCGAGGGCTTCGGCATCCATACCTTCCGGCTGGTCGATGCCGAGGGTGGATCGACCTTCGTCAAGTTCCACTGGCGACCGAAGCTGGGCCTGCAGTCCACGCTGTGGGACGAGGCGCTGAAGCTGCAGGCCGCCGACAACGACTTCCACCGCCGCGACCTGTGGGAAGCGATCGACCGCGGCGACTTCCCCGAATGGGAGCTGGCCGTGCAGCTGTTCAGCGAGGAGGATGCCGAACGCTTCCCGTTCGACCACCTCGACCCGACCAAGCTCATCCCCGAGGAAATCGTGCCGCTCACCGTCATCGGGCGCATGGTGCTCGACCGCAATCCCGACAACGTGTTCGCCGAGACCGAACAGGTGGCCTACTGCCCGGCCAACGTCGTGCCCGGCATCGACTTCAGCAACGACCCGCTGCTGCAGGGTCGACTGTTCTCCTATCTCGACACCCAGCTCAAGCGACTGGGCGGCCCCAACTTCCACCAGATCCCGGTCAACGCGCCCAAGTGCCCGTTCGCGCACCACCAGCGCGACGGCCACATGCAGATGGAAGCACCTCGCGGCCGCGTCGCCTACGAGCCGCAAAGCCTGGACCCGGAGGGCCCGCGCGCCAGCGAGGCGCGTGGCTTCCGCTCCTTCGGCGAACGCGCCCCGGACGACGCCCGCAAGGGCCGCGTGCGGCCGGCCAGCTTCGCCGACCACTACAGCCAGGCGCGGATGTTCTACCGCAGCCAGAGCGCGATCGAGCAGGGCCACATGGCGGCGGCGTATACCTTCGAACTGTCGAAGGTCGGCACGCCGCACGTGCGCGAGGCGATCGTCGGCCACCTTCGCCATGTCGACGAGGCACTGGCACTGCGCGTCGCCGACGGCCTCGGCATGGATGCATTGCCGGCCGCGCCCGATCCGGCGGCGCCCATCCTCGACCTGGCCCCGTCCCCCGCCCTGCGCATCATCGATCGCATGAAGGACACCCTGAAGGGCCGTTCGATCGCGATCCTGGTCGCCGAGGGCAGCGACGGCACGCAGCTCAAGGCCCTCAAGCGCGGCGTGGAGAAGGCCGGCGCGCACGTCACCGTCGTCGCACCGAAACTGCGCATCCGCCTTGCCGACGGCAAACCCCTGGAGGCCGATGCCCAGCTGGCGGGCACGCCGTCGGCGATGTTCGACGCCGTCGCCAGCATCCTCGATCCGGACGAGGCCGCGCGCCTGGCCCGGGATCCGGGTGCGGTGGACTGGTTCCGCGATGCCTTCCACCACCTCAAGGCCATCGCCGCCTGCGGCGGGACCCGCAAGCACCTGTTCGCGGCCGCGAAGATCAAGGCCGATGCAGGCGTCGTCGAGCCCGCGGACGTCGCCGGCTTCGTCGACGCGGCGAAGGGCCGGTTCTGGAAGCGCGGCGCCAAACGAGGGTGATCCCACGCCGGGCCTGGAATCCCCGGGGCATTCCAGGCCCGGCGCCTCGCGGCGTGCGATAGCCGGGCGTTTCACCCTGGTTCGATCACCGGGCGGGCGACCTGCCCCCTTCGGGCTCCTGTTCGACGACGCGTTTGTACGCCACCGGCCCGGCACGCGCGCACAGACGGCGGGCACATGCCGGCGCTGTCGAAACCGCATGGGCCGGATCGTCGATCCAGTACCGGCCGCGATCGGTCGCGTTCACCCGCGCCCCTCCACAGGAGGACACCATGCTCCAGGACCATCCGATTCATGCCTATCTCCCCGCGCGCGATGTCGTGCGTGCGCGGCACTTCTACGAACAGGTCCTCGGCCTCGTGCCGGGCGCCGAACTGGAAGGTGGCGTCACCTATGCCTTCGGCGGCGGGACCGCCGCGTTCCTGTATCCGACCGGCAATGCCGGCACGTCGCTCGCGAGCCAGGCCTTCTGGCAAGTCGACGACATCGAGCGCGAGGTCGCCGCGCTCAAACAGCGCGGCGTTCGCTTCGAGCACTACGACATGCCCGACACGGAATGGGAAGGCGACATCGGCAGCAGCGGCTGCGTCCGTGCCGCCTGGTTCAAGGACAGCGAAGGCAACATCCTGGCGATCATCCAGCCCCTCTGACGCCAGGGGCCACCAGGCTTGCGGCTGCAGCGCAGCCGGAAGCGCTCGTAAAGTCGGCGACGGCGGTGGGGAGCTACCCCCGTCAGCGCGCGACGCTCTCACGCGAGGATTCGAGGCGATCGTCGGCGAATCCGGGCGGGCGGACGCGGGTGCGTCCTGCCCCGCGGGAGACGAGGGACGGCTGCGTGCCTATCGGGTTCGACTCCTGGACTTGCCCGGGTCGCGACGCGCGGGTCCGTCGGGAATCGAAGCGGGTACTGGCCCCCGGGAACCCCGACCGAACCAGGGCGCCAGCAGGCCCAGCCACCGGGCACGCCACGCCAGCATCATCGCGACCGCGACGGCGCCGACGGCCAGCGCCATCACCCAGACCAACACCGCCATCGTGGCGTGGTCCACGCGCAGGCACAGCACAAGCGCGACCACCAGCGCCGCCGCGCCCATCGCCCGCAGCGCGCGCTTCGCCTTCGCCCCGGCAGCGCGGCCCCAGGCCTGTCGCCCATGCACGTCCATCGCCAGGGCCAGCCAGCCCACGCCAACGATGCAGGCGGCCAGGGCGATCGCCAGCATCAATTCAGGCACGCGCCACCTCCCTGCCGACGGCGGTGGTGGCAGCGTCGCCTGCGCTCACGGCCCGGCGTCGGAGCCGCCGACCGGCCAGCGCTGCCAGCAGTGCCGTCGCGAGCAGCGCCAGGTCCAGACCCGCGACCGGCCAGTAGCCGGTACCGAGCGTGCGCAGCAGGTGGTCGCCGGTGCTCGCCCAGTTCAGCAGTACCGCGGCGATGGCCATGGCGGCCACGGCCCAGCATTGCTCGCGCCAGGCCGGGTTCGGGCCTCCCGCCGCGACCGGCGCACTGCGCCAGCCCGCATGCAGCAGCGCCAGCAACCCGCTTCCCCAGAACGCCAGGCGTTCCCAGTCGCCGCGCGCCGGCAGGTCATCGGGCAGGAGACGGTTGGCGACGAGGATACCCAACGTCGCCAGGAGCGTGCCGGTCACCGCGGCGACGGCGAGCGCATCGACCACGCGCGCGCCCTGGCGCCCCTGCTTCGCGTGCTGGCGCTTGCGCTTCTCGACGAAGAACACGAACCCGGTGGCGATGCAGACCGCGCCCGACAGTCCGCCGAATACGTACAACCAGCGCAGCAGCCAGTGGCGGAAGTGCTGCAGGTGCAGGCCGGTCAGGAACTCGCTGACCCGCGCCACCGCCGTCGGCGGCGGATCCTCGTGGAGCACTTCGCCGGTCGCCGCCCTGAAGTGGATGCCCTGTCCGACCAGGGCGATGCGGTCGGTGCCGGCGCGGTGGACGCTGACGTAGCCGTTGGCGTCGCCGACGTGTTGCAGCACCAGGAAGCCGACCTCGCCGGCCATGCCGCGCGCCTGCCAGCGCCGGCGCGCCTCGGCGACCATGGCGTCGACGTCGGCCAGGCCCGCGGGTACGCCGGCGCGCTGGTGCGGCAGCCCGGTCTCGCGCGCCTCCACCTCCGCGTGCAGGTCGTGGAGGTCGTGCAGTTGCGTATGGCCGACGGGGAAGTAGTACGCCGCGGCGAAGATGAGCAGGCCGGTGAAGGCGAAGAAGAAGTGGAACGGCAGTGCGACCACGCCGGTCAGGTTGTGCAGGTCCAGCACGCTGCGCAACCGGCCCTTCCCGGGGCGGAAGGTGAACAGTTCGCGGAACAGCCTGCGGTGCATGACCACGCCGCTGGCGAGCGCGGCCAGCATCACCAGCGCAGACAGACCGACGATCCAGATGCCCAGGTTCTTCCAGTCCAGCGTCAGGCTGTAGTGCATCGGGTAGAAGAAGCCGCTGCCGATCTTCAGGCGTTCGTCCGGCAGCGGCGTGCCATCGCGGGGATCGATCGTGCCGTAGGCCCAGATCGCCTCTTCGGGATCCTTCGCGTTGGGCACCTCGTAGCCGGCATACAGTGCGAGGACCGGGTCGCGATGGGTGGTGTAGGCGCTCCAGCTCACCACGGTCTCGTAGCGCTCCGGCATGGGCCCGTCGACGCGCGCCGACATCGCCGCCACCGCCGCGGGCACCGGCTGCATGCGTTCGAAGGCCGGCCGCAGCACCGTGTCGAACGCGGGCATCGGCTGCGCTTCGAAGCGGGTCGCGGGAATCGACCAGCGATCGATCTCGCGGTCGAACACCGACAGCGCGCCGAAAAAGAACGCCGCCATCAGCACGAAGCCCAGCACCAGGCCGAACCAGGTGTGCAGCCATGCCATCGCCTGGCGGAAGCCCGGGGCAACGGGCATGGCCGCGCTCATGCGAGTACCGCCTGGATCGTGGACGCGAGTGCGGCCATGGCCACCGCGCCCCCGGCCAGCAGCGCCGCGCACCGTCCTGGGCGGGGGGTCGCGATGCCCACAAGAACACCGCGAGGAAGCCCAGCAGGCCGAGCGCACTGGCCAGGAACTCGGCGTCGTGGAAGCCCATGCCGGCGGCGAACAGCAGCGCCGCGGTTGCCGCGACGAAACCCCAGGCAAAGGCGTATCCGCCCAGGAGCGCCGTCGCCACGCGCACGGCCACGTGCCGGGCAGCACGGGGTTCGGGCGCTCTTGCGGGGCCCGAGGTGGGACTCGTGTCCATGGGCATGGCCTCCGCGCGCCTTAGAAGCGGTAACGGACGGTGGCGCTGATGCTTCGCGGCGCCCCCCATGTGAGCGCGTTGTAGGCGGAAAACATGCCGAAGTGCGATTCGTCCAGCAGGTTGTCCACGTTCAACTGCAGGGCGACGTTGTCGCTGAGCGCGTAGCGGGCCATCACGTTGACCAGGGCGAAGGCGTCCTGCTCGATGCGTCCGTCCGAGCCACCGGGCAGGGCCGGATCGACCGTATAGGTCCGGCTCTCCCAACTCGCGCCGCCGCCCAGGGTCAGCGCACTCCACGCACCGGGCAGGCGCCAGGTGGTGAACAGCCGCAGCAGCCTGCGCGGATAGATCGTGTTGAATGCTTCGCCATGGGCGTCTTCGGCCTCGAACTGGCTGTAGCCGGCGCTGGCATTCCAGCCCGGCAGGATCTCGCCGGCCAGGTCGATCTCGAAGCCGTCGCTGGTCGCACCCTCGGCAGCGCGGTAGTAGACCTCCGGTCCGTTGCCGCGATCGACCACGCCGGCCTCCTGCGCCAGGTTGTCCTGTTCGATGCGGAAGACCGCGGCCGACGCGTACAGGCGCCCGTCGGCCAGCTCGGCCTTCAACCCGAGTTCGGCGCTCTTGCCGACGATCGGATCGAGCAGGTCGCCCTGCAGGTCGCGTGCGTCCTGTGGGCGGAAGATGTCGGTGTAACTCGCATAGGCCGACCAGGCCGGGCTGAAATCCCAGACCACGCCGGCATACGGCGTGACTTCATGGTCGACATCGACTTCATACGGCGCGGTCCACAGGCCTTCGCCGGTGCGGCTGTAGTCGGTCACGCGCGCGCCGGTGACCAGGGAGAGCGGCGCACCGAGCGACCAGCGCGCGACCGCATACAGCGCCTCCTGGCGCGTGTTGCCATTCTCGTAGCGATACGGCGCGCCCCAGGCGGGCTCCGGGTAGTTGCCATCCCAGTCGTCGAAGTCGCCGACCCCGGGATACGGCCAGGGCGCATCGCGGCTGTCGGCCACGAAGTCGTTGTCCGAGTACAGCATGCCGGCGGCGAACGCGT
Source organism: Marilutibacter spongiae (assembly GCF_014145325.1). Taxonomy (GTDB): domain Bacteria; phylum Pseudomonadota; class Gammaproteobacteria; order Xanthomonadales; family Xanthomonadaceae; genus Marilutibacter; species Marilutibacter spongiae. The sequence continues at coordinate 19,760 of NZ_JACHTF010000015.1, read as the reverse complement.
GCTCGCGCCCGCCCAGGGTGAAGGGGCCCTCCACGTGCAGGCCGACGTCGTCCTGGCGGGTCGCGGTGATGTAGGCGCCCGGGAACGCGGTCAGGCCGGTGCCATCCTCGATGAGCGGGCCGGACAGGTAGAGCAGGAAGGAGTCGGCATCGCGTTCGCCGCGGCTGGCGTCGGCACGCACGCGCCAGCCATTCGCGAAGCGGTGCTCGAGCTTCGCGTACGCGTTGGTGTACGCAGTGTCCCAGCGCGTCCACTTCGCCGCCGTCGTATCGGAACGATCCCAGGGAATGATGCGACCGCTGTCGGCGTAGCGGTAAGGCAGGCCGCCCCACATCGGCCCGTTGCTGGCGGTTTCCTGTTCGCTCACGCCCAGGGTCAGCCGCGTCGAGGGCGTGAGGTCCGCCTCGAGCGTGGCGAACAGGGTCGAGCTCTGGTCGTCTGCGTAGCGCAGCCAGCTCCCGCCCTGCGCGAACTCGCCCGACGCGCGCACGCGCACGCTGCCCGAGGCATTGAGGGGCGCGGCGACGTCGCCGTACATGCGTTGACGATCCCAACTGCCCACGCCCAGCTCGACGCTGCCGGTGAGCTCGCGACTGTCGGCGCGCTTGCGGACCAGGTTGATCGCGGCCGACGGATCGCCGGCGCCGGTCATCAGGCCGGTGGCACCACGCACGACCTCCACGCGATCGTAGGTCGCCAGGCTGGTCTGTACTTCGCCCGAGCTCCAGGCCGCTTCCCAGGTCGTGGGCACGCCGTCGACCTGCAGGTTGGTGATGTCGAAGCCGCGCGCGGTGAAACCGGCGCGATGGGTTTCGTACTGGTTCACCGATACGCCCGTGGTGTTGTTGACGACGTCGGTCACCGTTTCCAGCCCCTCGTCCTCGATGCGCTGCCGGGTCACCACGGTGATCGACTGCGGGGTCTCGCGTGCGCTGAGGACCAGACCGGTGCTGGTGGCCGAGGCGTCGGGGCGATAGTCGCTGGCCCGCGGGGCCACGACTTCGACGGCATCCAGGTCGGTGGCGCTCACCCGTCCGTCCGGCGCCGCCTCCGCCGCGTGCAGGGGCGATACCAGGCCGGCGCAGGCGAGGCCTGCCAGCGCAAGGCGCACGGCACGGGCGCTGGCGCGCAGGACGGGCAGACGGGAGGCGCGGCGAGCGGGGGTGCGACGGGTGTTCACGTGGGTAAGACTCCGGATGCGGCGATGCGCGTGTGGGGACGGGATCCGCCGCCGGGCACGACCGTGGCGGGCCCGGAGGGGCCGCGGCGAAAGGCGGGGTTCGAGGTATCCGGGGGCTGGCTGACGGCTTGCCCACCGGGCGACAATGGCGCCCATTAAACGCGAATAGCTCTCATTCGCGCAAGCCCTGCGGAGAGATGGAGCGGGTGCGCTGGCGCCGTCCGCCCCTTGGCATCGGGCGCATCCCGGCCACGACAGGTGCCGCCCACGTGGATTCCGTGACGCCGTACTGCCCGCGTGTTGCACGCCATCGGGCGATCCCTATGCTTTGTCCATCGCCCACAGGATCCCGCCATGCCGCGACCCGCTAAACCGGACAACGAAGCCGCCCGGCTGAAGGCGCTGCACCGCCACCAGATCCTCGACACCGGCGCCGAATCCTCGTTCGACGACCTGGTCACGATCGCCGCGGCCATCTGCGGCATGCCGATGGGTGCGGTCAGCCTGGTCGACGCCGAGCGCCAGTGGTTCAAGGCCCGGATCGGGCTCGATGAGACGGAGACCTCGCGCGACGTCGCCTTCTGCGCGCACGCGATCCTCGATCCGCACGAGGTCATGATCGTGCGCGATGCCCGCGACGACGACCGTTTCCGCGACAACCCGGTGGTGACCGGTTCGCCGGGGATCCGCTTCTACGCCGGCGCGCCACTGGTCGACGTCGACGGCATGGCGCTGGGCTCGTTGTGCGTGATGGACCACGAGCCGCGCGATTTGGCGCCCTACCAGCGCGACGCGCTCAATGCGCTGTCGCGGCAGGTCTCGGCCCTGCTCGAACTGCGTCGGGTCTCGCACGCGCTGCGCATGCAGTTGCAGGAGCGCGACTGGTACGAGGACCAGCTGTCGCGCTTCAGCGACGAACTCGAACTGCAGAACGCCGATCTCAACGAGCAGGTCCGCCTGGACGCGCTGACCCGCCTGCCCAATCGCCGCGCCCTGGGCGTCGCGCTCGAACAGGCCCTCGCCGAGGGTCAGCCGTTCTGCTTGGCCCTGCTCGACATCGACCATTTCAAGACCGTCAACGACACCCACGGCCACGCCGCCGGCGACGAGGTGCTGGTGCAGGTCGCCGATGTGCTGCGCGCCACCAGCGCCGGCTTCGGCCTGGTCAGCCGGCACGGCGGCGAGGAGTTCGCCTGGCTGCTGCCGGAGGCCGACCTGGAACGCGCGCGCATCCAGTGCGAATACCTGCGCGAAGCGGTCGCCTTCGCCTCCGAAGCCATGCCCGTCACGATCAGCGTCGGCCTCGCCCGCCGCGCGCCCGACGACACCGTCGGCGACCTGATGTCGCGCGCCGACAAGGCCCTCTACGCCGCCAAGCACGGCGGCCGCAACCGCGTCGTCAGCGGCTGACGACCGGACAGGCCGGCGGCCGCCAGTACGCCGCGCTGATCGCTACAGCACCGCAGGATGGGTTGCGCGAAGCAAGGCCCATCGTGCGTCGTGGCCGGTAGCGACGATGGTGGGTACCGCGTTCGGCTCGACCACCCTACACGCCGTCATCCCAGCGTGCGCTGGGATGACGAAGCATGGTGGCGTAGCACCGAAGGATGGGTAGCGCGAAGCAGAATTCCTCATTTCATCTTGCATGCAAGGACCCAACGGTGGGTTTCGCCTTTGGCTCTACCCACCCTACGAGGCCCGGGGCAGAGGAGGCCCCGCAGGAAGGATTACGGGAAGCAAACCCCATCGTGCGTCGTGGCCGGATGCCATGGTGCGCATCGCCCGCGCTCCTACCGTCCACCACCGCTCCGGAGGATCGACCACAAGAGCCAGAGGCCCGCGATTGAAGCGCCGATGAAGCCCAGCAGCCCGAAGAACGGCAGGCCCAGCAAGCTTGGGCCGCCTTCCACCGTCATGGCGATCGAGGACCCGACGATCAGTGCCGCGATCACCAGGGCGCCGGCCATGCGATTGGCCGAATGACTCACCTGGCGGCTGAACTCGGGCAGGTGTTCCATCTGCATGTGCAACCGCAGGTTGCCGCCGCGGACGGCACGCAGCAGCCGGCGCAGGTCATGGGGCATTGTCGCCAGAACGCCCGTCGCCTCGACCAGGGCCTGGCCCCCGCGACGGGCGATCGCGCCAGGCCCGAATCGGGCGGCGACGGCGGCGCGCAGGAACGGTTGCGCCAGGCGCGCCATGTCGAAGTCCGGGTCGAGGCTCCGCCCCAGCCCTTCCAGGGTCAGGCAGACCTTGATCAGCAAGGCCAGGTCGGCCGGCAACGCCAGGCGATGCGAGCGCAGCAGGGCGGTGATCTCCATCAGCATGCCCGCCAGGTCGAGCTGGCCCAGCGGCACGCCGTGGTAGTGGTCCACGAACGCATCGATGTCGATGGCGAGCTGCGTCTCGTCGACATCCGGTTGCCCGGTCCAGTCGAGCAACACCTCGGTCACCCGCTCGGGATCGCGTTCGACCAGGCCGAACAGCAGGCTCACGACTTCCTCGCGACGCGCGGCCGACAGCCTTCCGACCATGCCGAAGTCGATCACCGCTATGCGCGAGCCCGGCAGGACGAAGACGTTGCCCGGGTGGGGGTCGGCATGGAAGAAACCATCCACCAGGATCATCTTGAGCACCACGCGCGCCCCTGTGCGCGCAATCCGCTTGCGGTCGGTGCCCGCCGCATCCAGGGTCGCGATGTCGGCAACCGGGATGCCTTCGATGAACGCCTGGACGTTCATGCGTTCGCTGGTGAGGTGCCAATGCACCTCGGGCACGACGATACGATCGTCACCGGCGAAGCTGGCCGCGATGCGCTCGGCGTGCCGGCACTCCGCGGCGAGGTCGAGCTCGCGCAACATCGAAGCGCGGAACTGGCGTACCACCCCGACCGGGTGGAACCGACGCAGCTCCGGGAAACGCCTCTCGGCCGTGCTCGCTGCGTACTGCAGCAGCCGCAGGTCGGCTTCGATCACCGGGCGGATGCCGGGACGACGCACCTTTGCCACCACCTCGCGCCCGTCATGGAGGCGTGCCCGGTGGACCTGGGCGATCGAGGCGGCGGCCAGGGGCTCGGGGTCCAGCCAGAGGAACGCCGACTCCGGCGCACGGCCCAGGGCCTGCGTCATTTCCGCATGCACGGTTTCGAAGGGCACCGATGGCGCCGCATTCTGCAGCTTGCTGAACTCGGCGATCCATTCCGGCGGGAACAGATCGACGCGTGTCGCCAGCACCTGCCCCAGCTTGACGAAGCCGGGGCCCATCTCCTCGAGGGCCCGACGCATGCGCACGTGGGGTGGCAGCGACACCAGCGCCTCGAGGCGCTCCAGCGCCAGCACCTTGCCGACACGGGCCAGCGCCCGCTCCATTCCCAGTCGCCGCACCAGGTCACCGAAGCCGTAGCGGACCAGGATCGCCGCCAGCGTCTGGAGCCGGGCCAGGTCATGGGTGGCGAACATCTCCCACATGGCCGCAGGCTCCTCTGATTGCCGAGATCCATCCCGCCCCCGACCGTCGGGGGAGGCTCAAGCCACAGGGTATGTCCCTGACCGCCGCCGGACTTGACCTGGGTCAATGTCCCCCTGCGAGGGGCGCGCGCGGCATTGATTGATCGAGATCAAGGCCGGGGGGCCAGGACTGCGGCGATAGTGCGGCATCGAATCAGGAGAGCGGTGCCATGCTCCCACGGGACCTCGTCGTCTTCCTCGAGCCGCCACCGGGCCATGCTCAACGGCTCGCCTACGCGGCATCGCTGGCCAGGCGCTGGCAAGCGCATCTGGTCGCCACGTACGTAACGCAACCGTTGTCCCTCCAACCGCATGCGGGATTCGCGATGGGTCCAGGCCTGTCCGCCATGCTGGCCGACTACCGGGCCGCTGCCGCGACCGCCCTGGCCGGGGCGCGCGCTCAGTTCGACCACCTGGCCGAACGGCGGAGCTTTACCAGCGAGTGGCGCGTATCCGAGGACGAGACCGGCGAAGCGCTGATGCTGCACGCACGGCACGCACGCCTGGCGATCCTCGGTCCTCCCGCCGAACAGCGTCGGGCGACGACGCCATTGAGCCTCGCCGAGCGCGTGATCTTCGCATCCGGGCGCCCCTGCCTGCTGGTTCCCGACGATTGGCCCGGCGATCGCATGGGCGGCCGGATCGTCGTCGGCTGGAACGGCGGCCGCGAAGCCACCCGGGCGATCGCCGATGCGTTGCCGCTGTTGGCCGCGGCCGAGTCGGTGCACCTGGTCGTGGTCCGGGACGCACGCGTGCAGGCCCTGTACGGCGAGGAGCCGGGCGCCGACATGGCCGCGCACCTGGCGCGGCACGGTATTGCCGTCGTGCTCGAACAATGCCGCGGGGACGACGCCGGCGCCCTGCTGCTCGGCCGCTGCGACACCCTCGATGCCGACATGCTCGTGATGGGCGCCATGGGTCGGCCGCGGACCAGCGAGTTCCTCTTCGGTGGCGCGACACGCACCGTGCTTGGCCGGGTCGACGTACCGGTACTGATGTCGCGCTGAGGCCGGTCGTGGCCCCTGGACAGGACCCGCACGCTTCAGGCAGCCGTTGCCCGGGGCCGGCAAGGACGGTGCCGCGGTTCGACCGGCTCGCCCGCGGCGTCGGAAAGGACCCGCTTGATGGGATGGAGCATCGATGAAGGCCGCCGACCGGACGCCCGCAGCCCCGTCGCCACGGGGACTTTCGAGCGCGGAGGTGGCGGTCCGCCAACAGCGGGACGGCGCCAACCTCCTGCCCCAGCCGGATCGCCGCAACTGGCTTCGCATCAGCTGGAGCGTGCTGCGCGAGCCAATGTTGCTGTTGCTCGTGGGCGCCGCTGGCATCTACCTCCTGCTCGGGGACCCGCAGGACGCCGCCGTGCTGGGAGCTTCGGTGGCGCTGGTGATCGCGCTCACCGTCTACCAGGAGCACAAGTCCGAACGCGCGCTCGAAGCCTTGCGCGAGCTGAGCAGTCCGCGTGCGCGCGTACTGCGCGACGGCGAAATGCAATGGGTGGCGGCGCGCGAGCTGGTGGTCGGCGACGTCATCCTGGTGGCCGAAGGCGACCGGGTGCCGGCCGATGCCCACGTGCTGGATGCCGAGGGCATGAGGGTCGACGAGTCGATGCTGACCGGGGAATCGGTGCCCGTGGAACGTTCGGCCTTTTCCAGTGGCGCGGAAGAGGAAAGCGCGTTGCGCGCCAGCACGCTCGTGGTCGCGGGCCATGGCGTGGCCGAGGTCGTGGCCATTGGCCTGGGTACGGCCGTGGGCCAGATAGGCATGGCGCTGCGTACCCTACGCTCGCCGCCCACGCCGATGCAGCTGGAAATCCGGCGCGCGGTCATGCTGTTCGCCGCGCTCGGACTGGCCTCCAGCGTACTCATGACCCTGCTATACGTCGCCGTGCACGGTCGCTGGCTGCAGGGATTCCTGGCCGGCATCACGCTGGCGATGGCCAACATCCCGGAGGAGTTCCCGGTCGTCCTGACCGTTTTCCTCGCCCTGGGTGCATGGCGAATGGCGCGCCACCAGGCCCTGGTCCGCCGCGCGCCGGCGATCGAAGCGCTGGGTTCGGTCACCGTGTTGTGCACGGACAAGACCGGCACGCTGACGGAGAACCGGATGTCGGTGGCCGAGCTGGCCAACGACGGCGAGCGGGGCGTGCCGGCCGCTGTTCTCCCGCCGTCGCTGCGCACCCTGCTTGCCTGTGCCGGCCTCGCCAGCCCGGACCATCCGTTCGATCCCATGGAGCAGGCCCTCCACGATGCCGCGAACCAGCTCTCCGAACCGCTCCCACGAGAAGGTTGGACGCGCGTGCACGAGTACCCGCTCTCCCGCGAACTGCTCGCGGCGACGCATGTGTGGCGCCAGCCAGGGACCCTGGAATTGCAGGTCATGTGCAAGGGCGCACCGGAAGCCATCGCCGATCTGTGCGGCCTGACGGTGACCCGTCGAGCCGAGGTCATGGCGCAAGTCGACGACATGGCCCGGCGGGGCCTGCGTGTGCTCGCCGCGGGTTCCACGGCATGGAGCGGCGACGAAGCAGGCTTGCCGCCGACTCCCCGCGGCTTCCGGCTCGAATGGAAGGGCCTGGTCGCGTTCGCCGATCCGTTGCGCGCCGGCGTTCGCGAAGCGGTGGCCGAAGCGCATGCCGCGGGCGTCCGGGTCGTCATGCTCACCGGCGACCACCTGGAGACGGCGCGCGCCATTGCCACCCGGGCCGGCCTGGCCAATCCCGATTCGGTGGTACTCGGCAGCGAGCTCGATCCCGACGAGACCACCCTGTCCCGCCGCGTCCGCGACGTCAACGTGTTCGCACGCGTAAAGCCCGACCACAAGCTGCGCCTGGTCGACGCGCTCAAGCGCGATGGGCAGGTGGTGGCGATGACCGGCGACGGCGTCAACGACGCACCGGCACTGACGGCGGCCCACGTGGGAGTCGCGATGGGTGGACGCGGGACCGACGTGGCTCGCGAGGCGGCGTCGATCGTCCTGCTGGACGACAACTTCGTCACCGTCGTGCGTGCCATCCGGCACGGCCGTGTCATCTACGACAACATCGTCCACGCCATTCGCTACATCCTCGCCGTGCACGTGCCCATCACCGGCCTGGCGGTGCTGCCACTGCTGTTCGGCGGACCGCTGGTGCTGCTGCCGCTTCACGTGGTCTTCCTGGAGCTGATCATTGACCCGGCGTCCACGCTGGTGTTCGAACGCGAGCCGGCCGCCCCCGATGTCATGCAGCGGCCGCCCCGCCCGCCCGCGCAGAGGTTGCTCGATCTCAGGACCGTGGTCGGAAGCCTCGGCCAGGGCCTGGTGGTGTTCGCGGCCGTGACGGCCGTGTATGTCGCGGGACGCGCCAGCGGGGTGTCGACGCCCCAGCTCGCCGCACTTTCGTTCGTCGCACTGGTGGTCGGCAACCTCGGGCTGATCGTGGTAAACCGGGCCGGCGCAGCGCGCATGCACGGGTGGGCGCGATCCAATCCCGCGTTCTGGTTCGTGGTACTGCCGGCAATGGGGCTGCTGATCCTGGTCACCCGCCTCGAAGGACCCGGGCGTCCTTTCGGTTTCGCCCCGCCGCCGCTGGGCCTGTCTGCGGCGGCGGCATTGCTGCCCCTTCTCGCGTTGATCGCGGTCGAGGCCTGGCGCGCCCTGCGCCTGCGCTGAGCGCTGCCTGGTCCGGCGCGCATGCCATGCAGCGCGCGCCCGTCAGTTCCTGTCGTCGCCTCCGCACAAGGCCAGGCGTTGGGCGACGATGGACGCTATCGGCGCTGCCAGGCTGATCGCGTTGCTGGGATGGGCGATGCTGTCGGTGCTGACGATCCGGCCGGCGCCGGCGCGCACCAGGCAGTCCCATGCATCGCCGGCGAAGATCGCGTGGATCACCACGCAGACCGGCGGCGGCAGGTGCAGGCCGTTCAGGTGGGCCAGCGCGGCCGCCAGGGTACGCCCGCTGGACGCGATGTCGTCCACCAGCACGGGCGTGCGGCCGCGCAGGCTGGCGCCGGCCGGGAGGCTCACTTCCACCTCGCGGTCGCCTCGACGGCGCTTGCGCAACACCTCGTAGGGCACCTGCGCATGAGCGGCCACCTCGGCCACCCACTGTGCACTCTCGCTGTCGGGTCCGATCAGCACCGGCCGGTCGACCTCGCGCTGGATCCACTCCGCCAGAGGACGTGCGGTTTCGACGGCGACGGCCGGCATCCGGAACACTGCGTCGAGCGTGGCGATGCGATGCAGGTGCGGCGCCACCGTCACCAGCCAGTCCATGCTTTCGTCCAGGAACTGCGCGAACGCGTGGGCAGCGACGGCTTCGCCGGGCCTGAAGCGCGCGTCCTGCCGCATGTAGGCCAGGTACGGCGCCACCAGCCCCACGCTGCGGGCGCCGAGCTCGCGCGCCGTCCTCGCGGCGAACCTCAGGGGCAGCGCCTTGCGATCGGGGTCGTTGAGGCTTGCGAACAACACGACGTCCGCGCCGGCGACCCCCGGGTCGATCGCGACGAGGGATTCGCCGTCGGGGAAGTGCCGCCACTCCAGGCGACCCAGGTGCGCGCCAATGCGCGCGGCGACGGCGGCTGCCAGCGCACGATCGTCGGGAAAGGAGAGAAGGATGGGCGTCATGGCGCGTCCGGCGCCACCACCAGGATGTCCGGATGCGCGAGCGCGTATTCGAGCGCGTACTCCAGTTCGCCTCGCGTCGCCGCGTGCACTTCGAAGAGGGGTGCGCCCGGCTCGATCCGATCACCCTCGCGCAGGCGGCAGGTCACGCCGGCCGCGGCGTCATGGGGCGCTCCGGCCAGCTTGGCGACCCGCGCCAGCTGGCGATTGTTGATGCACGCGACCCTCCCCCCCAAGCGGGCCGGACAGGGCCGTGTGAAAGGCGCACTCCCGGGCTCGTGGAAGCCGCCCTGGGCCTCGCATATCGCCATGAACTTGGCCAGCGCGGCGCCCGAACGAAGCACGTCGCGCGCATGCATGCGCCCGCTGCCAGGCGTCGTTCCCGGCAGCAGATCGAGCACGGCGCCGGCAACGTCGAGCGAACGCTCGCGCAGGTCTTCCGGTGCCCCGGCCGCATTGCGGAGGACCGACAGCACATCATGGGCCTCCAGCGCCGGACCGATTCCCCTGCCGACCGGTTGCCGTCCGTCGGACACGTGGATGCCCACCCGCAGCCCCACCGCTTCGCCCACGAACGCGAGGCGGCGCGCAATCGCGTCCGCCGCCGACGTCGTGCGGACCTTTGCCGTCGAACCGACCGGGATGTCGATCAGGACATGCGTCGAGCCGGCGGCGGCCTTCTTGGACATGATGCTGGCGGCCATCTGGCCGTCGCTGTCGAAATCGAGCGGCCTCTCGACCTGGATCATCAGGTCGTCGGCCGGGCTCAGGCGCATGCTGCCGCCCGAGGCCAGGCAACCGCCCTCGCGCTCCACGACGCGCCGCAGGGTCCCGATGTCGAGGTCCACCTTCGTCATCGTCGCCATGACGTCCGCCGTGCCCGCCGGCGAGGTGATGGCCCGGGAAGAGGTCTTCGGGATGAGGTGGCCCAACGCGGCGACGATGGACACGACGATCGGCGTGGTGCGATTGCCGGGCAATCCGCCAACGCAGTGCTTGTCCAGCACCGGCCCTTGGCCCCAGTCGATCTGCTCCCCGGCCGAGATCATCGCGCGCGTCAGTGCCACGGACTCGTCCAGGTCCATGCGGTCGCCCGCGCACGCCGTCACGAACGCCGCCAGTTCGATGTCCGACAAGCGCGAGGCCAGCACGTCCTCCAGTACCGCGGTGAAGTCGGCCTCGACCAGGCGCGCGCCGAACACCTTGGCCCGGACCACGGTGGTGGATTCGGGGGGTTCCGCATGGGCGAACGCAGCCAGCGCGCCCGGCGCCGGATCCAGCGCCTGCCAGGCAGCGTCCGACAGCGCGGCTTCGCCTTCGCCGAGCCAGTCGCCGGTCACGACGTTCAGGAGGGCGACGATGTCGCGGCCACCGCACCTCACCCTGACCCGCGTCAGCGCGGCAAAGCCCTCGGCACGGCACACCACGCAACCCCGCCGCAGGTAGAGCACGGGCTGGCGATAGGTGTCGATGCCGGCACGACGCACCGGCAGGCAGGTGCCGGGTGCAGGGGAGCGGACGGGGTCGGCAGCGTGCATTCGAGAACACCTGGAAGGTCCCTCGCCAACCTAGTCGATGGACCGCCCGGCACCTTGACCCCGGTCAAGCAAAGGCGACGAACGCGCCGATCCGTCGAAGGCGGGAATCGCGGCGGGATTGATCCATGTCAATGGCGACGTGTTCCCCGGGTGGGATCGTGCCCCCAGCACAACGCCGGGAGCGATCCATGATCCGTGACCTGTTCCTTCCGCTCACAGGGACCCCCGGGGACGAGAGCGCCGTGGCCGCCGCGATCGCCCTGGCCCGGACCTGCCGGGCCCACGTGTCCGTCGTCCAGCCGGTCGACCTGTCGCTGCCGATCCCCAGCGCGTGGGGCATCACCCCGGATCCGACGCTCGGCCATACGCATGACACGCTACGCGCCGAGGCGGCCAGGCAGGCAGTCAGGTGGCGTGAGCGGCTCGACGGCGAGGAGGTTTCCTGGGAGGTGCGGGTGGACGAGCCCGGACTGGTCGAACCGCCCCGCGCCATGGCGCGGCAGGCGCTTTACAGCGACCTGAGCGTAATGGCGGCACCCGCGCCGACGGCATCCGACGCGGCCTTCGCGCATGCGCTCTTCAACGCCTTGCTGTTCGAATCCGGCCGCCCCGTGCTCATGGTGCCCCATGCCCCCCCACTACCCGTGCGCCACGCAATCGTCGCCTGGAAGTCGTGTCGGCACGCCTCTCGCGCCTTGCACGACGCGCTGCCGCTGCTGGCCGGCGCCGGGTCGATCGACATCGTGACGGTCGACCCGGCCGCCGCCGGCGCTTTCGACGGCGCGGACCCCGGGGTAGACATCGCAACCCATCTCGCGCGCCACGCGCTGCCGGTGAACCTCGTCAGCCTACCCCGGGGTGGGCAAACGGTCGCCAGCGCGCTGCTCCGGCATGCCTCCGAGTCCGGCGCGCAACTGCTGGTCGCGGGCGGCTACGGACATTCGCGCCTCCGCGAGTGGGCCCTGGGCGGAACGACGCGCGACCTGCTCCTGGCGACCCACCTGCCCATTCTCTTTTCGCATTGAGCCAAGATGATGGACAAGACCGACGTGCTGGGTCACGCAAAGGCCGCGCTGGAACGTACGACCGATGTCCTGTCGGGCATGCAGGCACGCCTCGACGCCGCGGGCCTGGGTCACCGGCACCGGCTGGTGGCCGATGAGGCCCTGCGTGCCCTCGGGCGCCGGCAGGCGGAGCTGGTCGTTCTGTACGAGGAGATGCTCGTCGTGCCCGAGAACGAACTCCCCATGCATTGGCAGAGGTTCTTCGCCTGCTACGACGATTTCCTGGAGGCGGTTCGCGACGCCCGCAGCCGCTTGGCACGGGAAATCGAATAGCGGCGTCCTACATGCGCCAGCAACGCGGTCTTCGCCGGTCGGGCACGGATGCATCCCGCCGGCATTCGCATCCTGATTCGCATCGGCTGCATCGGCCTCACGCGCGGTGCATGCGCGAGACATGGGATATCCCCACCCTGTACGTCAGGCGTCGCGCGTGCGCGGCTGTTTCACGAACATCGTTCCGGTTGATCTCGATCAACATCGGTCCGTGCAAGGGGTATATCGTGCGAGTTGCCGCAAGGATCCGTCCCGGGCCGGCGGAGAGGCACCGCGCCGCACGTGGGTAGCCGGGGAATTTCCTCCCTGCCGCGGCCGGGGTCTCCCGCACCCGGTAGCCGGATCCGGACCCCGAGCCCCGTGCCCATTCACCGCCCGGTTGGGGATCGCGACGGGATGCCCGCGATCGGAGCGCAAGCATGCGTGCCCCCACGGCGCCATCGCCAAGCGTGGTGGTGGCGACACGACCCCGAGGATCGAGCCATGAACCGAGTCAAAGGCAGGGTCTGCATCGTCACCGGTGCCGCACTGGGGATCGGACACGCCTGCGCGAGACGGCTGGCCGACGAGGGCGCGCGCCTGGCCCTGTTCGACGTACTCGACGACGCGGGCCGGGCCTTGGTCGAAGAGCTCCAGACGCGCGGGGCGAGCGCCCGCTACTGGCACGTGGATGTCGCGAGCGAGCGCAGCGTCCACGAAGCCATCGAAGGCGTCGCCCGGCACTACGGTGCCATCCACGTGCTCGTCAACAATGCCGGCATCGCGGGCGCCAACAAGCCCACGCACGAACTGAGCGAGGAGGAGTGGGACCGCGTCCAGGCGATCAACGTCAAGGGCGTGTTCTTCTGCACCAAGCATGCGGTCCCGCACCTGCGCAGGAGCGGTTCCGGCAGCATCGTGAACCTGTCGTCCATCTACGGCCTGGTCGGTGCACCCGACGTCCCGCCCTATCACGCCTCGAAGGGCGCGGTGACGCTGATGACGAAGACCGACGCCCTGCTCTACGCAGCCGACGGCATCCGCGCCAATTCGGTGCATCCGGGCTACATCTGGACACCGATGGTCGAAAAGCACCTGAAGGACGGCGGCGCCATCGACATCGAAGCCGCGCGCGCGGAGGTCGGTCGCCTGCATCCGCTCGGGCACATGGGCGAGCCCGACGACATTGCCTGGGGCGTCGTCTATCTCGCCTCGAACGAATCCAGGTTCATGACCGGAGCGGAGCTGGTGATCGATGGCGGCTACACCGCACGTTGAGCCGCGCAGCCCATCGACCGCTCCGTCCTCCCCGGCCCCGTACGGCTCAGCGCATGGGTGCATGTTCGTTCTGTCGGGCCGCCACGACGCCGGCGCCCTGCAGGCAAGCCCGACCCCCGAGGAGACCCCATGGATATCGAGTTGCTGAAGTCATTCCTGTTATGGAGTGCCGCACTGAACTACGGCCTGCTCCTGTTTTCGTTCGCCGTGTTCGTGCTCGGGCGCGGCTGGATGTACCGGCTGCATCGCCGATGGTTCGACCTCGAGCACGCGACCCTGGATGCGCTGCTTTACCTGTGGTTCGGCCTCTACAAACTGGCGATCGTGTTTTTCCTCCTCGTGCCTTTGCTCGTGCTGATGGCGCTGGAGTAAGGACAGACGCGGTGCCCGGCGCCCCGGGCCTGGCCGCCTTGCTTGCGTCCGGGCTAAGTCCTCGCGGACGCCAGGGCAGCAGGTGCGGCCAAGCGCGGCCCGCTGCCGTCGGGATGCGCGCAAAAGCCCGTGGTTTCGGCGTGCCCTGGCTGCGTAGAGGCCGTCGCCACGGTGCGCAGAGGCTTACACCGGGGTGTCCAGGTCGATCCGTTGCAGGTACTCCGGCACCTGGACGCTCCATTGCAGCTCCCGTTGCACGCGCAGGCGCAGGGCGTCGGCCGCATCGGGCTCGCCGTGCGTGATGAACACCTCGCGGGGTGGACGCGGTGCCGTTCGCAGCCAGGCAATGAGCTCATCGGCATCGGCGTGGGCGGAGGCCGCGCCCAACTGCACGACCTCTGCGCGGACCGCGACGTCCTGACCGTAGATGCGCACCGTGGTGTCGCCCCGAGCGAGCGCCGCCCCACGCGTGCCCCCCGCCTGGAATCCGGACAGGACGATCATGTTGCGCTGGTCCGAGGCGAAGGCGACCAGGTGGTGCAGCACGCGCCCGCCCGTCACCATGCCGCTTGCGGCGACGATGACCATCGGGCCCCGCCGTCGATTGAGCGCCTTCGACTCCTCCACGCCGTTGACGATGCGGGTCGTGCGCCTGAGACGATCGAGCGCCGCGTCGTCCAGCCGGTGCTCGTCGCGATACCGCGCATACAGCGGTGTCACGTCCGAGGCCATCGGGCTGTTGAGGTAGACGGGCACGGTCGGTATCGCTCCGCGCGCCTGCAGGTTGGCGATCATGCTCAACAGCAGTTGGGCCCGACCGACCGCGAAGGCGGGAACGACCGCGACGCCGCCGCGGGCGATCGCCCGGCCCAACGATTCGCCAAGCTCGCGCTCCAGCGAGAGCGGAGGATGCCTGCGGTCCCCGTACGTGGACTCGACGACCACCCAGTCGGATTCGCCGAGCGGGGCCGGCGCGCGCATCACGGGGTCGTGCGACCGGCCCACGTCGCCGCTGAAGGTCAATCGCCGCCCGCGGTAGGACATCGCCACCGCAGCCGCCCCCAGGATGTGCCCCTGGGGTCGCAAGGTGGTCATGAGGCCGGGAACGGGCTCGAAAGGACGTTCGAAAGGTGTCGCCCGCAACCGATGCAGGCTACGGCGGGCATCGTCTTCGGTATACAGCGGCTCGGCAGGGTGGTGCTTCGAACTGCCCTTCCGGTTCGCGTACACCGCCTCTTCCTGGAGCAGGTGGCCCGAGTCGGGGAGCAGGATGCCGCACAGGTCGCGCGTGGCCGGCGTACACCACACCTCGCCGGCGAAGCCGCTTCGGACCAGCCTCGGCAGGTAGCCGCTGTGGTCGAGGTGGGCGTGCGTGAGCACCACCGCGTCGATCGAAGCAGGGTCGACCGGGAACGGTGCCCAGTTTCGAAGACGCAGCGGTTTGTAGCCCTGGAACAGCCCGCAGTCGACCATCACGCGGGCCCCGCCGGCTTCGACCAGATAACGCGAGCCGGTCACCGTGGCATTGGCGCCCAGGAATGTCAGGTGGAAGTCGGAAGGCTCGGCGCCCGCGCCAGGGGTGTCCATGCGAAGCATCCACGTCGGGTATGCCCACAGGATGCGTGCCTGGCGCACCCGCGCATTGATCCTGGTCAAGCCTCATGATCGCCGTGGGGGCAGCGTCGCGTTACAGGATGTTACAAACGGTTACCGGGTTGAGGTCACGGCCAGCGCCGCAGCGAGTAGCCTGATCCTCGTCTCCGACGAGGACGCCATCATGTCCGAAACCGTTTGCGCACCCACTCGCGCGGCATGTAGCGCCAGGTCGCCCGCGCTCGGAGACCCCGTGCCCGCGGACCTGGAGGCCCACCTGGCGGCCCTGCCCTTGCAGCGTCGTCGCCTCCAGCGCAAGCAGGTCCTGTTCCGCACCGGCCAGCCCTGCCATTCGCTCTTCCTGGTTCACGCGGGCCTGTTCAAGACCTGCGTCCTGAGCGAGGACGGCCGCGAGAAGATCACCGGCTTCCACCTGCGCGGCGACCTGTTGGGGGTCGACTCCTTCGACATGCCGGTCCATGCCTGCGATGCGTTCGCGCTCGACACCTGCGAAGCGTGGGAGCTTCCCTTCGCGGAATTGCGCCGCACGCCAGGCCTGCTGCGACACGTGACCGCGATGCTGGCCGGCACGATCCGCAACGACTGGCGCTGGATGCTCGCGCTGGGCACGCTCAGCGCCGAACAGCGCGTCGCTGCGTTCCTGCTGGACCTGTCGGCGCGACACGCTGCGCTGGGCTTCAGCGATCGCCAGCTCATGCTCCGCATGACCCGCGCCGAGCTGGGCAACTTCCTGGCCCTGCAGCTGGAGACGGTGACGCGCGCGTTGTCGCGCCTGGCGTCGACGGGCCTGATCGACGTCGACGGCCGCGCGATCCGGATTGCGGACCCCGCCGCGCTGGCGGCCATGCTCGCCCAACCGAGACCGTGCGCTGGGTGCGACCCTCGACCTATCCCGGGAGGTTGCGCCGGACGGCGGCCGCGAGCTGCTCCCTCCGATAGGGTTTGCGCAACAGTTCGAAACCTGAAAGTGGAGAGGTCGCGGTGGCCGGCTCGTCGTAACCGGAGGCCAGCAGCACTCCCAGGCGCGGACGAAGCGACCGCGCTGCCTGTGCCAGCTCCACCCCATTCATTCCGCCGCCCAGCATGACGTCGGTGAAGAGCAATGCGATCTCGTCGTTCGCCGCCAGCTGCTCGAGCGCTTCGGCGGCGCTGCCCACCGAGACCACCCGGTAGTCGAGCGATCGCAGGAAAGCCGCGGCGATCTTGCGCACCTCCTGCTCGTCCTCGACCACGAGGATGGTCTCGGAGCCGTGGACGGCCCCCACTCGGGGTTCCGACTCCCGCGCCTGCGCCTCCGTCGCGACGGGAAGGAAGAGCGCGACCCGGGTGCCCGCCCCGGGCTCGCTCTCGATGCGCAGGTGGCCGTCGCTTTGCCTGACGAAGCCGTACACCATGCTGAGTCCAAGGCCGCTCCCGCGCCCGATGGCCTTCGTGGTGAAGAACGGCTCGAACGCTCGGGCCAGGACCTCGGGACTCATCCCCCTGCCGGTGTCCGCCACGGAAAACGCAATGTAGTGCCCGGCGCGCTGATCCGGACGCGCGGGATCCTCGGGCACCCACTGCTCGGTCGCCCCGATGGTGATCGCACCTCCCTGGGGCATGGCGTCGCGGGCATTGAGGGCCAGGTTGACCAGGGCGCTGTCGAGCTGGGACGGGTCGGCGAATGCAGGTTTGAGCCCCGGGGGGCAGCCGATCTCGAGCCTGATCGCTTCGCCCAGGGTGCTGCGCAGCATCAACGCAAGGTCGTTCAGCAGGCAGGACGGTTCGACGGAGCGCGGGGTGAGGTGCTGTCGCCGTGCGAAAGCCAGCAGCTTGGATGTCAATTCGGATCCACGCTCCACCGATCGCAGTGCGCTGCCGATGATGTCCCGGGCACCGGGCTGGCTCTCGTACTCGCACTCCAGCAACTGCAGGCAGCCGGACACCACCGTCAGCAGGTTGTTGAAGTCGTGCGCCACGCCGCCCGTCATCTGGCCGATGGCGTCCAGCCGTTGCGCGTGTGCGCGCTGCTCTTCGGTGCGGCGACGCTGCACCAGCGAGGCGATCAGGTTCCCCACCGTCTTCAGCAACTGCATGGCATCGTGGTCGAAACGCCGCGGCTTGTCCGTGGCCGCCAGCAGCGCGCCCATCGAGCGCTCGCGATCGAGCAGGGGGACGATCACGCCGCTTGCCAGCGACGACGGCCAACCCGCCGGTGCATTCGCCGCGGCGTCGTCCACCACCAGGGGCACGCCGCGGGACATGGCCGCGTCCAGGGGGCCGCCGGCGATGGCCCACCACTCCGGCGCGCCTGCCCGGGTGGCCTGCACCCCCACCGCCGAACGCATCACCGGTTCGTTGCCGCGCACGATCACGACGGCCACGGTAGGCACGTCGAGTACTTCCGCCAGCACGATGGGCAGGTCGTTCACGGCACTGTCGTCGGTCGACGCTAGCGCCATCTGGCCGATGCGCGCGACCACGGCGTCGTAGCGCGCGCGGACGAGCGCCTGGCGCGCCCGCTGGGTCTCCGAGATGTCGCGGACCGAGGCCAGGTAATGGCCCCCCTCCTCCGTCTCCAACGGGCTCAACGCGATCTCCACCGGAAACTGCTGGCCATCCCGGCGCTGTCCGACCAGCGTCATGCCACCGCTGCCCATCGGCCGTACACGGGGATGCCGCATGTAGTCGTCCCGATGCGCGCGATGGCGGTCACGGGCATCCACCGGGACAAGGTCCTCGACCGACAGCCCGGTCAATCCCCCGGCGGGATACCCGAACAGTCGCTCGGCGTTCTGGTTGGCGAGCACGATGCAGCCCGCCCGATCCACGATGACCAGCGCATCGGGCACCGATTCCAGCACTTGGGGCAGGATCGCCATTGCATTCAGCCGCGTTCGACCTTGCCGGCGAACACATAGCCGATCCCGCGGACCGCCTTGATCAGGCGCGGTTTCGCAGGATCGCGTTCGATCTTCCGGCGCAGCCGGCCGATCTGCATGTCGACAGAGCGATCGAACGGCCCGCAGTCGCGACCATGCACGGCGTTCATCAGTGCGTCGCGGGAAAGTACGCGCGGCGCCTGCCCGAGCAGCGCCTGCAACATCTCGAATTCCCCACTGGTCAGCTCGACGTCCTCGCCATCGCGCCCTCGTAGCTGGCGAGAGGCGATGTCCAGTCGCATGCCGTCGAAGGCGTACGGTGTGCCGTCCATTGGCGGCGTGGGCGTGGGCGGTATGCGCCGCAACACCGAACGGATGCGTGCCAGCAGCTCCCGAAGATCGAACGGCTTGCTGACATAGTCGTCGGCGCCAAGCTCCAGCCCAACCACGCGCTCCACGGATTCGCCCCGGCCGCTGACGATGATCACCGGTCCATCCCAGGCAGTGCGCAGTTCGCGCATCAGGCCCAGGCCGTCCTCGTCGGGCAGCCCGAGGTCCAGCAGCACCACGTCGAAGTCGAGCGGCGCCATTGCCGCCCTCAGCTGGGCGCCGTCCGCCGCGACGCGTACCTGCAGGCCTTGCCCGCCCAGGTAGCGCGACAGCAGGGCGGCGATGTCCGGGTCGTCGTCGACCACGAGGACCTGGGGCCGCCTGGGTTCAGGGTTGTCGCGCGTGGCAGCCTGCATGGTGCAACTCCGGTCGCGTCGCTCCATCATAAGTCCGGCAGCGACGCTGTCCAAAGCATCCGGCACAGCCCCGGAGACGCCATCGGATGACGAGGGGTCGGGACGGGCCGGGTGCACCGGAGCCTGCGGCCCCGGTGCGCCTTTCGACGAGACGGGGGCTCTTACGCGCCGCGGCCGAAAGCCATTGACTTGGCCGTCGGCTCCCGCCCCCTTGCAGGAAGGCCGCACGAAGCGAGACCCGTCGTGCGTCGAGACCTTGAGAGACGGTGGGTATCGCCTCCGGCTCGACCCACCCTACGGCCCGCAACCTCCATGCCGTCATCCCAGCGAACGCTGGGATCCAGCCCTTGTTTCGACGTTGCTCTCGATCATCGCCCCAAGGCGATGGGCGAGCAGGGGGCATGGTGCAATGCGCTTCGCTTATTGCACCCTACGGTCCTCTACGCCGCCAAGCCCGGCGGCCACAACCGCGTCGTCAGCGGCTGAAGCCAGCCGGCACGCGCCACCGGACAGCCCGGGGGGCTGCCAGTACGCCGCGCCGATCAATACAGCAGCCCAGGATGGGTTGCGCGAAGCAAGACCCATCCTTCGTTGTGGCCGCTACTGGCGGGGGTGGGTATCGACGTCCCCCCGGTTTTGAGTAGCGCGGCGATCTGGAGTCCAATTCCCCAGAGTAAGGAGATTGGACGTGAAGAAGCGCTTTTCCGAAGAGCAGATCATCGGCTTCCTGCGTGAGGCCGAGGCCGG
>NZ_JACHTF010000014.1 GCF_014145325.1 Marilutibacter spongiae | reverse complement strand
GGTTCTTCGTCCTCGACCCTGAGCATCCAGAACAACGTGCTCGTCGGCCAGGTCGACTGGCGCGGCAACGCGACCGGCAACCCCGGCGAGCTGGCCTGCGGCCACTACGCCTACAACTCCAGCGCGGTGCTGAGCTACAGCGGCAATGCGTTCTGGAACGTCAAGTCGGGCCAGTGCCCCTCCGGCAGCGTCTGCAGCGATCCGCGCCTCACCCGCACCGCGATGGCCGACTTCGACGCCACCCCGCTCGAGGGCAGTCCGCTGGTCGACAAGGCGCCCTACCTGAGCGCGATCACCAACGACTTCTTCAAGAACCCGCGCCCCTCCGGCGCGGCCGCCGACATCGGGGCCGTCGAACGCCAGTCCGGCGGCGGCACGCCGACGCCCAGCTGCAGCCGCAACGCACCGTCGCTGGCGCTGGGCGGCTCCACCGCCGCGGTCGCGGCCGGTTCGACGGTCAGCTACACGGTGACGCTCTCCAACCAGGACAGCAGCGCGTGCGCCAGCACCACCTTCAACCTGGCGCGCAGCGTGCCTTCGGGTTGGACCGGCACCCTGGGCAAGAGCACCCTGACGCTTGCGCCGGGTGCGTCGGCCAGCACCACGTTGAGCGTCGTGTCCCCGGCGTCGGCCACGCAGGGCGGATATGGCGTTGGCGTCGGCATCGGCAGCGCCAATGGCAGCATCCATACCCGCAACGCCTCGACGACCTACAACGTGGCCGCGCCCGCGGCGACCTGCACCCGTGCCGCGCCGTCCTTCAGCCTCAGCGGCCCCAGCGGCGGCGTCGCGGCCGGCAGCACCGTACGCTACACGCTCAACGTGACCAATCGCGACAGCAGCGCGTGCACCAGCACCAGCTTCAACCTGGCGCGCAGCGTGCCGGGTGGCTGGACCGGGACGCTCAGCAAGAGCACGGCCACCCTGGCCCCGGGCGCGAGCACCAGCGCGACGCTCGACGTCACCTCGGCGGCAACGGCCGGCGCCGGCACGTATTCCATTGGCGCAGGCACCGGCAGCCCCGTGGGCGGCATCCATACCGCCAATGCTTCGGCCAGCTACGCGGTCCAGGCGCCGCAACCGCCGCCGGCCGGCGAGCTCGAACAGTCCCTGAGCACGGACAAGGGCACCTACCGTCGCGGCGACACCGTGCGCATGACCTCGCGCGTGCTGCTCGATGGCCAGGCCGCGGGCGGTGCCAACGTGAGCTTCGTGGTCACCAACCCCTACGGGGCGAGCGAGACCTACACCGCCACCGCGAACGCCAACGGCCAGGCCACGGCGTCGGGCACGCTCAGCCGCTGGTGGTGGTGGGCGCCGTCGGGAACCTACACCGTCCGTGCCACGGCATCGCGGGGTAGCGTCTCGACAACCGACGAGACGACGTTCCAGGTGCGCTGACCCACGCTTGGGACGTGCGACACCCCTACGGGCGGCCCAGAGCCGCCCGTATTTTTGTGACGCTCGTCACTTAGACATGAAAAAGGCTCGAAATTTCCGCGGTTTAAGTTGGCCAAAACAGTATTCACAAACCCGGATTTGCCGTATTTGTGCCCCATTCTGCAGAAGCTGGACAAAAAACCGCCAACACTTGCCGCTCGCCGTCCCTTCCGAAGCCTTCCCCCGATCTTTGGAGCCGTATTCGTGACACTTCGCAGCACTTCACCGCATTTCGCGTCCATTGCCCGACCGCTTCGTGGCCGCCTCGCCGGCTGTCTCCTCCTGCTGGGCCTGGGCACCGGCGCCGCCCAGGCGACCACCTACTATGTCCGCACCGACGGCGGCAGCGCCGCCCAGTGCACCGGCAAGTCGAACGCCGCCTATCCCGGCTCGGGCAGCAACCAGGCCTGCGCCTGGAATTCCCTGCACCAGGCGCTGCCGGCCGGCGGCAGCGCGCGGATCGTGGGCGGCGACACCGTGTACATCACACCCGGGAGCTACATGCTCGGCTGGGGCGCCCCCGGCGCCTCCGGCGGCCGCTGCTACGACGGCGGGCGCTACGACTGCTACCTGCCGCCGATCCCCAGCGGCCCCAGCGCGACCAGCCGCACGCGCATCCTCGGCACGAGCGCCAGCAACAAGCCCCGCCTTTGGGGCACCGAGCGTGTCCAGTACATGCTCAACCTGACCGGAAGCTCGAACGTCGAGATCGGCAACCTCGAGATCACCGACCAGAGCGACTGCGTCGAATTCCACAGCGATGCCTCGGCGCGCTGCAAGCGCGACAGCACGCCCTACGGCCAATGGGCCGGCGTGGGCATCATGGCGTCCAACTCGAAGAACGTGTACCTGCACCACCTCGACATCCACGGCATGGCCAACCGCGGCATCGTCGCCGGCGGGCTGACCGACTGGACCGTGGAGAACGTCAAGATCGTCGCCAACGGCTGGGCCGGTTGGGACGGCGACATCGGCTCGGGCAGTTCCAACAGCGGCAACATCATCCTGCGCGGCGTGGAGATCGCCTGGAACGGCTGTGGCGAGAAGTGGCAGTCCCGCTCGCCTTGGGCCTGCTGGGCGCAGACCGCCAGCGGCTATGGCGATGGCCTTGGCACCGCGAAGACGGGCGGTCACTGGCTGATCGAGGATTCCTACATCCACCACAACACATCCGACGGCCTGGACCTGCTGTACATGGACGGCGGCAGCAACTCCTCCGTCACCGTGCGCCGCACCCACGCAGCCGGCAACGCCGGCAACCAGCTCAAGACGCTGGGCAAGACGCTGATCGAGAACTCGGTCGTGGTCGGCAACTGCGCCTACTTCAATGGCCGCGACTCGATGAAGTCCGACGACCAGTGCCGGGCGCTGGGCAATGCGATCTCGGTCGGACTCGTCGCAGGCCAGGACATCACCATCCGCCACAACACCATCACCGGCCAGGGCGATTGCCTGATCCTCAGCGAGGGCGGCTCGTCCACCTCCAGCCTCAACATCCAGAACAACGCGCTCATCGGCCAGGTCGACTGGCGCTCGGATCTCCAGGGCAACACGGGCGAGCTCACCTGCGGTCACTACGCCTACAACTCCAGCGCCAGGCTCACGTATTCGGGCAACCTCTTCTACAACGTGAAGCAGGGCCAGTGCCCGAGCGGCAGCACCTGCAGCAACCCCCGTATCGCGTCCACCGCCATCGGCAACTTCGACGCCACGCCCCAGTCGGGCAGCCCGCTGATCGACAAGGCGCCTTACCTGGCCGGACTGGACAAGGACTTCTACGGCAATGCGCGCCCGTCCGGCAGCGCCGCCGACATCGGGGCGATCGAAGTCCAGGTGTCCAGCGGCCACCCGCCGCCCAGCATCAGCAAGCCCCTGCCCCCGCAGTTGAAGCAACTGGGCAGTGGAGGCAGCGCCAGCACGTCGACCGCGGCGCCGGCCACGCCCGTCGCGGGCACGACGGACGACGCCGATTCCAGCGTACCGGCCGCTGACAAGGTGTCGCGCGCATGGTCCACCCTGGGTCGTTTCCTCTCGCTCGCCCGCGCGCGCGCCTGGAATGCGCCTGCAGCGAACCTGCGGGATCGACCGCTGGAGCTCGCGTGGCGGACCTTCACCCAGCAGCCGCGCTGGCTGATGGCGGCGGCGGACTTCTTCGTGGACCGCTGGAAGGAGGACGGACGCGCGGACACACCCGGCGAACAGGCCGCGCATGCCACGCAAGCATCGCGGGTGGAGGTCGCTCCGGGGACATCGGCCTCGGCGCCCGAACCGGCGATCGAGCCGGCATCGAACTCGGGCGAACGCGCTCAGCCCGTGTTGCCCGAGCGCGGGGAAATGACTCGCCCCCTGGCGGAACGCAGCACGCCCCGGACCAGCTCACGCGCCCTGGCGTCCAGCACCAGCACGCTCGCCAGGTAGAGGCTTCCGGCCGACCCGCCGCCCAGCAGCAACCTCGCCCAACCGGCAGGCATGCCTTGCCGGTCCAACCAGCGCTCGAACAGCACCACCAGCGCGACCGCCACCGCCGCACCGAGGATGCTGCGGCGGTCGGGCAGGCAAAGCAGGGAGCGCTTGACCACGACGCAGTGAGCAAGACCCAGGGCGCTCGAACTTGCCACCGTGGCCCAGGCCGCGCCCATCACGCCGTGGGCGGGTATCCAGAGGTAGTTGAGTACGCCGTTCAACAGCAGGCTGAGGAACACCAGCGCCAACACCGTCTTCGAGCGTTTCTCGAGCAGCAGCCCGTAGCCTGCGAGCAGCAACACCGGTTGCAGCACGCAGACGATCGCGAGCAACGAGAAGATGGGTCCCGAAGCGATCTTGTCGACGCCGCTGGCGACCAGGATCAGGTCGCTGCCGAACAGTCCAAGCAGCACAGCGACACACGCCGCGCCATAGGTCATCGGCACGAGCACGCGGGACTTGAGCTCGCGCAGCGCCGTGTCGCCTTCGGTGACGTACACGCGATTGGCCGTGGGCAGGAAGGCCTCGAACACCGAAGCATTCATGAACAGGCTCACCTGCATCGCCAGCGATGACCCGATGCTGTAGACGCCCACCAGCGCGAAGTCGCCGGTGATGTCCTTGAGCATCCAGCGGTCGAGAGACACCAGGGTCACCGAGATGATCTCGCTCAATGCCATCGGCATGCCGAACATGAGCGCGGCACGCGTCTCTGACAGGTTGATGTCGGCGCGCGAGAAGTTCAGGTGCCGGCGCATCCACAGGATGTAGAAGACGCCGAACAGGAGCGTGGTGGCGAGCTTGCCGGAGTACGCGGCGACCGCGCTCGCCTGCACCAGCAACACCGCGCCGAGCATCAGCAGCAACTCGACCCAGCGGCTGCTGATGCGCAGGTACATCACCAGTTGCGAACGCTCGGTGACCTTCTGGACGGTATCGACCAGGCTGGAGAAGACCGCCATCGGCGCCATCGCCACCACGAGCCAGAACATGGTCCCCTGCCGCTCGCCGCTGATCGCGTCGACCAGCACCATCCCGGCGACGACCAGCGCCCAGACGACGAACGCAAGCCCCAGCGGCACGTAGAACAGGTTGGTCGCGAACGCGCGCAGCTCGCGCGCGCCGCCATCGTGGGGATAGAAGCGCAGGATGGCATGCTGGGCGCCGAACTTACCCACGGCGATCGCCATCAGGATCCACGCGCCGTAGTAGCCGAACATGCCGTACTGCGTGTTGTCCAGCAAGCGGGTCAGCAGGGGGAACGAGACCAGCCCCGCAAGCAGGGTGAGCGCGTTTCCGGTGGCGTAGCGACGGTAGTGCGTCGCCACGCCCAGTGCGTCGCGGCTCATGGCATCGCCGCGAGGCGCGGGGATGCCTCGTCGGTACCGAAGTTGTCGCGCATCCACGCCACGGTCCGCGCGAGCAGCCTCGACCGGTCGCGGCGGAGGTAGAAGGTGTGGTCGCAGTCGCGCCAGAACTCCACGCTCACCTGGCGCGCGCGTGCCGCCGGGCCCAGGGCGCCCGCCAGCTGGCCCGCGTGGTTGACGTAGTAGTAGCTGCCGGAGGTGTAGATGCACAACAGGCGCACGTCGCGATCGACGAGGGCGCGCAGTTGCGAACGGGCATGCGCCTGCTCGGGGAAGTCGCGGTAGTCCAGCAGCGTGGGCGCACCACCACCGCCGCGGGCGCGCAGCCTGGCCAGCAGCGAGACCCAGCGCCGGGGGCTGAGCAGTCGCGGCGCCACATGGCGCAGCCAGAACTGCGGGGTGCGGTAGCCGATGCCGTCCAGCAGGATCGTGCCGACGATGCGTGGATCGTCGCCGGCGAGGTGGAAGGCGTCGTCCGCGCCGGAGCACAGGCCGCCCATCACGAAGCGCATCAGGCCGGTTTCCGCCCCCACCAGGGTCATGGCCGCGCGCGCTTCGCGCTGGCGACGATCGCCGGCCTGCTGCATCGGCGCCAGGCTGTCGCCCAGTCCCGACTGGTCGTAGCGGAACACGGTGAAGCCCGCGCGCGCGAGCGCGCGCGCCATCATGACGTACTCCCGGTAGGGTCCGGCGCGCCCGGTGAGCCCGGCATTGAGCAGGATCACGGCCACCGGCTGCACGTGCCCGGCTTCATGGCAGGGGCGGTGCAGGACGCCCACCAGGCCGGGACCGAAGCGGTGCGCGCTTTCGCCCTGCGCATTGCGATGCCGCCGCGTCACGGGCCACTGCCTGATTTCGGCGTTCATGCCGCCATGCCCGTGATGCGCTCGACCAGCATGCCGACGCTGCGACGCGGGAATACCTGCGCTTCGAACTGGCGCGGCACGTCGAACGCGGGCGTTTCCCCGGCGTCGAGCCAGAGGCACTCCACCTCGATGCCTTGGCCACGCTGCCACTCGATGAACGCGGACAGGCACTGGGATTCGCGCCACGCGGCCACCAGTATCCGGCTGCCGGCCGGCAGTCCCACGCGCGAATGGTCGGTGGATCGCAACGCGTCGAGGAGTGCGTCGCCCACTTCGTGCCCCATGAGTTCCCCCGGCTCCGATGCAGGCGTGCCGAACGGGTAGCGACCGGCCACCGTCAACTGCTCGACCTGCTGGCGCTGCCAATCCTCGACGAGGGCCGCGCCATCCAGTATCGGATCCCAAAGGACCAGGTCCACCGGGGATTTCGATGCTGTCGCGTGGGCCAGCACCGGTAGCGCCGCACTGCGGAAGGCGAGCACGCTCAGTCGCCCGGCTCGCGTGGACGTCGAAAGTTCGACGATCGCAGCCTCGAGGTCCTCCGCCATGCCCTCCAGGCGGAGATCGGCGCCGTCGCCCGCAGAGTCCCCGCTGCCGTACCAGTCGAAGCGAAGCACGTCGTGCTGCGCCTCGGCGAGCGATTCGGCCAGGTGCCACATGGCCCGCTGGATCCGCGTCGCGTCCTGCAGCAGCGGCGCGCAGACCACGCAGGCCGGCTTGCCGGTGCTCGACGCCGGAGCCATGCGGGCGCTGCGACGGGAATGCAGCATGCCGAACAGGGCCCGCGCTTCGTCGCCGAAGAAGAAGGGCTCGCTCATGGCGCCGCCTTCGCCCCCTTGCCCATCCAGCGTTCCACCCGGCGTCGCAGCCTGGACAGGAAGGGTTGCGGGACCGGGTCCTCGCCAAGCTCGACGCTCGCGTCCATGTCGGGCAGCGCTTCGGCCACCTGTTCGAGGCTCAGGCTCGCCAGGCGCATCAGTTTCAAGCGAACGCCGGTGTCGCGCGCCACGCGGTTGGCCATCTGTACCGCCAGCATCGAATGCCCCCCCAGGTCGAAGAAGTTGTCGGTGGCCAGGACGTCCACGCCCAGCAACTCTTCCCATACACCCATCAGGTAACGTACCCGGGCGCTGGCGGAGGACGCGTGGCGGGCCGGCCGCGCGGTCGCGGACAGGCGGCCGTCCGGCCGAGCCGCTACGGCAGCGTCAGGTGCCGGCGCCGCGACCGGGGATCCGGCGTCCGCGCCCGTCGCAGCGCGGGCCTCGTCTGCCGGATTCGGCGACGGCAACGCGTGACGGTCGATCTTGCCGTTGGGCAGCAGCGGCAGCGATCCAAGGACGACGATGTGCTGGGGAAGCATGTACACCGGCAGGCGCGCGCGGAGGTACTCGCCCAGCGCCTGCGTCGAAACCGCCTGGTGGGTCGCCGGCACCACGTAGGCGACCAGGCGGACGTCGCCGGGACGGTCTTCCCGCGTGGCCACGACGGTGCGCGACACCGAATCGTGGGCCATCAGCGCGGCCTCGATCTCGCCCAACTCGATGCGATGGCCGCGCAGCTTGACCTGGTGGTCGAAGCGCCCCTGGTGCTCGAGCATGCCGTCGCTGCGCCAGCGCCCGCGATCGCCGGTCCGGTACAGGCGTCCCGGGCCGGACTGCGCGCCCTCGCCGCCGAACGCATCGGCGATGAACTTCTCCGCGGTCAGCTCCGGGCGATCCAGGTACCCGAGGGCGACGCCGGCGCCGCCAATGCATATCTCGCCCGATACGCCCGGCGGGCACGGCTGCATTGCCGCGTCGAGCACGTGCACGGTGGTGTTGTCGATGGGCACGCCGATGCTGATGCCCGCCTCGTCCGGCTGCACCTTCCAGCACGTCGACCAGACCGTGGTCTCGGTGGGCCCGTACATGTTCCAGACTTCGCTGCAGCATCCGCGAAGGGCGTCGGCCAGGTCCGGCGCGAGCGGCTCGCCACCGCACAGGGCCTTGAAGGTCCCGGCCGGCCGCCACCCCGTGCCGACCAGCATGCGCCAGGTCGACGGCGTGGCCTGCATGAACGTCGCACCGCTGGAATCGAGCAACGACGCCAACTCGAAAGCATCGACCGCCGTGTCGCGATCCGCCAGTACGGTCTCGGCTCCGACGGCGAGCGGAAGGAACAGCTCGAGCACCGCGATGTCGAAGGAGGTGGTCGTCACCGCCAGCAGGCGATCGCCTGCCTCGAGGCCGGGGGCATGCTGCATGCTCTGCAGGAAATTGACGACGGCCCGGTGCGGGACCTGCACGCCCTTCGGGCGACCGGTGGAGCCGGAGGTGTAGATCACGTAGGCGACCGAATCCGGGGCCGCCAGGTCGGTCGTCTCCGGAAGCGGATCGGTGCGCGCCAGGAGCGCCGCTTCGGTGTCGACCTCGAACACGCGCGTATGCGGCAACTCCAGCGCCGTGCACAGGCCGGCTTCGCTGACGATCAGCGCCAGGCGCGCATCGTCGACCATGAACTGCAGGCGGTCGCGGGGATAGTCCGGGTCCATGGGCACGTAAGCCACGCCCAGTCGCAGCGCCGCCAGCATCGCCGCGACCATGTCCGGTCCACGATGCATGCAGATGCCGACGCGCGAATCGCGGCGCGCACCCAGGGCCCGCAGGCATGCCGCGATGCGAAGACTTCGTTCGTGCAGTCGGCCATGGGTCCATGCGACGTCGCCGAAGCGGACGGCCGGGCGGGAAGCCCAGGCCGAAGCGCGTCCGGACAACCAGCGCCCGACGGTGGGCTCCTCGGGCAGCTCGCGCCAGGTCGCGTTGGCGATGCGCGCGAGATCGCGGTCGGCCTCGCATTGCGCGTCGAGCGTATCGACCGGCATGTCCGGCGTCGCGATGACGGCTTTCAGCAGGCTGCAGAAGCGCTGGTTGAACAAGCGGGCCGAAGCCGCCGTCAGCACGTCGGTATTGAAGCTCATGACACCCGACAGCCCTTGGCCGTGCTCCAGGAACCACAGGCCCAGGTCGCCGGCGCTCGCCTTCTGGAACACCAGCAGGTGCTCGTGCTCGAGCTCGGCCCAGTGCGTGCGGCGCATGCGCACGTCCTGGAAGGAGAAGCTCGACTGGTAGATCGGCGCATGGCTCGGGTCGCGGGGCACGTCCAGGGCCTGCAGCAGGCGGTCGAAGGGCACGTCGGGATGCGAGAACGCGTCGAGCACGGCGCGCCGCACCTGTCCAAGCAGCGCCTGGAACGGCATGCCCCGCGTAATGCGCAAGCGCACCGGCAGCATGTTCACGAAGAAGCCCATGATGGACTCGAGCTCTTCGCTGTCGCGGTTGCGGACCGGCAGGCCGACCACCAGGTCGTCCTGGCCGGACAAACGGTGCAGGAAGAGGTAGTAGGTGGACAGCAGGACCATGAAGAGCGTGGCATCGCTTCGCGTGCCGAGCGCGCGCGCGGCGTCGGCGGTCGCGCGGTCGATGCTGAGCCACTCGATGTCGCCGGCGCCGCTCGCCTCCGGCGGACGCGGCTTGTCCAGCGGCAGGCGCAAGGGCTCCAGCGCACCGGCCAGGTGCTCTTTCCAGAAGTCCAGCTGGCGATCGAGCGCCTCGCCGCGCAGCCACTCCTGGTACCAGGCGGCGACGTCGCCGTAGCTCAGGCGCAACGGCGGGAGGGCCGGCGGCTCGCCTTTGCGGAACGCCTCGTAGAGCGCGGACATCTCGGTGTAGAAGACGTCGAACGACCAGCCGTCCCAGATCACGTGGTGGGTCATGAAGAACAGGACGTGGTCGCGCTCGGACAAGCGGTAGAGCCTGGCGACGAACAGCGGGCCCCGCTCCAGGTCGAAGGGCTCGGCGATCAGCGCCTCCATGCGTTCGCGCAGGGCCGGCTCGCGGTCGCCCTCGTCGAGGGTGGAGAGGTCGTGGATCGGAAGCGCGGCGTCGATGTCGTCGCGCACCCGTTGGCACGGGCCGCCGTCGTCGAGCACGATCACCGTGCGCAACGAGGTCTGCCGGCAGACCATGGCCTGGAACGCGCGCTCGAACGCGGCATGGTCCAACGGTCCGCGCAGGCGATGGGCCGACGGGGTGTTGTAGGTCACCCGCCCGGGCTGCATCTGCTCGAGCACCCAGAGGCGTTCCTGCACCGGCGACAGCGGGGCGCGCTGCTGGTCGGCGCGTGCCTGGATCTCGCCGCGAGCGGACGCCGCGGGCGCCGCCCCGGCGCCGTCCACGAGCATCGCCAGGCGCGCGACGGTCGGCGCGTCGAACAGCGAGCGCAGGGTCAGCGACGCATCCAGCTCGCGGTTGATGCGCGACACCAGGCGCGCGGCGATCAGGGAATGACCGCCATGGGCGAAGAAATCGTCCTCCACGCCGATGCGCTCCAGGCCCAGCATCCCGGCCATGGCCGTGGCGATCGTGGCCTCGGTCGGGCTGCGCGGCGCGATCCGCGCCACCGGCGCCTCGGCGGCGAGGGGCGCGGGCAGTGCCCTTCGGTCGATCTTGCCGTTCGGCAGCAGGGGGATCGCCGCCAGCGCGATGAAATGCTGGGGCAGCATGTACTCGGGCAGGGTCTGCGCGAGATGCGCCTTCAGGCCCGCGTCGTCCGCCACCGTGCCCGCGTCCGCGACCACGTACGCCACCAGGCGGACGTCGCCGGGACGGTCCTCGCGCACCACGACCACCGCACGGGACACCGCGGGGTGGTTGGCCAGCACGGATTCGATCTCACCCAGCTCGATGCGGTAGCCGCGCACCTTGACCTGGTGGTCGAGGCGCCCCAGGTGCTCGAGCATGCCGTCGGGCCGCCAGCGGCCGAGGTCGCCGGTCCGGTACAGGTGTTCGGTGACGCCGTCCGCGACCGGAAGGCCCTCGACGTCGACGAAGCGGTCCGCGGTCAGTTCCGGTCGCTGAAGGTAGCCCAGGGTCACGCCCTCGCCGGCGATGCATATCTCGCCCGGGACGCCGCGCGGGCACGGCCGCGCGCGTGCATCGAGGATCCAGACGCGCGTGTTGGCCACGGGACGACCGATATGGATGTCGGGCCGCCCCCGCGCGTCCGCGCTGACCCGCGCGCAGGTCGACCACACCGTGGTTTCGGTGGGCCCGTACATGTTCCACAAGGCCCCGGTCCTCGCCAGCAGTTCGCCGGCGAGGTCGGGCGGCAGGGGTTCGCCGCCGCACAGCGCCACGAAGCCTTCGCCGCCCTGCCAGCCGGCTTCCACCAGCAACCGCCAGGTGGAGGGCGTGGCCTGCATGCAGGTGACGCCGGCGTCGCGCGCGAGGCGTGCGAGCGCCTCGCCGTCCATCGCGGTATCGCGATCGGCCATCACCACGGCGGCCCCGACGCTCAGCGGCAGCATGAGTTCCAGCACCGCGATATCGAACGACAGCGTCGTCACCGCCAGCAGGCGATCGTCCGCCGCGAGGCCCGGCTCGCGTTGCATGGCGACCAGGAAGTTGCCCACCGCGCCATGCGGGACCTGCACGCCCTTGGGCCGGCCGGTCGAGCCCGAGGTATAGATCACGTAAGCGACCGAATCGGGGCCGGCCGCCTGCGGATCGCGCCCCAGGCGGGTGTCGGGCATCGCCGCGAGCTGCGCTTCAATCTGCTCCATGACCAGCACCGGCCGGCCGCGCAGGTCGAACACGGGCGCGGATGCCTGCTGGGTCAGCAGCGCCGCCAGACCGGCGTCGCCGGCCATGTAGGCCAGGCGGTCGGCGGGGAACTTGGGGTCGAGCGGCACGTAGCCTGCGCCGGCCTTGAGCACGCCCAGCAGGCAGGCGACCATGTCGGGGCCGCGCTCCAGGGCGAGGCCGACCAGGCTGCCGGCGTGCACGCCGTGCTGCCTGAGCAGGTGGGCGACGCGGTTGGCCCGCGACTCGAGCGTGCGGTAATCCCATTCGGTGTCGCCATGGCGGAGCGCGATCCGATGCGGGGCGAGGTCGCACTGCCGCTCGAAATACTCGTGCATCCGCTGCTCGCGGTCGCGGCCGACCGCGGCCGGCTGCAGCGCCGACAGTTCCATCCGCGCCGGACCGTCGAGCAGCTCCAGGGCCGCGAGCGCCGTCCCCGGCTGCCGGGTGGCCTGGCGCAGCATCGCCTCGTACGCCGACATCCAGCGACGGATCGTGGCCTCGTCGAACAGGTCCGTGTTGTACTGGCATTCCAGGCGCAGCTCGCCGTGCGCCTGCACGGCGTTGATCGACAGCTCGAAGTTCTCGTGGCTGCGCGGATTGCAGTCGAATTCCAGGCCCAGCCCGGGGAACCGGTTGCTCTCCTGGTCCAGGGCCTGGTCGATGTTGAACATCACGCTGACCAGCGGCAGGCGCGCGGGATCGCGGGCCAGCCTGAGGCGCTGCAGCAGGGTGCCGAAGGTGTAGCGCTGGT
Organism: Marilutibacter spongiae; assembly: GCF_014145325.1. Lineage (GTDB taxonomy): Bacteria > Pseudomonadota > Gammaproteobacteria > Xanthomonadales > Xanthomonadaceae > Marilutibacter > Marilutibacter spongiae. The sequence continues at coordinate 91,280 of NZ_JACHTF010000014.1, read as the reverse complement.
GGTCGAGGGCATCCAGCAGCACGCCCTGCGCCGAACCCAGCAGCGCTTCGAAGGGCGCTTCGGGCGCGATTGCGAATCGCAGGGGCAGCAGGTTCACGCAATGCCCGACCAGGCCACCATGCCCGTCCACCGACTGCCCGGCGGCCGGGATCCCGACCACCACGTCCTCCTGCGCGGACAGTCGCGCCATCAGTCCGGCGAAGCCTGCCAGCAGGGTCGCGAACAGGCTGCTGCCCCGCCGCGCACCCATCTGCCGAACCTCGCGCAGGAGGTCCGCGTCGAATACATGGTCGTAACGTCGCGACGCCGAAGTACGCCTCACGGGCCGCGGCCGGTCCAGCGGCAGTTCGAGCACCGGCGCGCCGTCCTTGAAGCGGGACGTCCAGAACGCTTCGTCCGCGGCGAGGAAGGCCGTGGCGGCGGCATCGCCTCGCGACATCGCGTAGTCGGAGAACGCGACCGGTGCCGGCAGCGGCTCGCCGCCATGGCCGATGGCCTGCGCGTAGAGGCTGCCGAGTTCGCGCACCATCACCCACCACGACCAGCCGTCGCAGACGATATGGTGCGCGCTCAGGACCAGCCGGTGCCGCCCGCCCGGCAGGCACAGCAGCTCGGCACGGAACAGCGGGCCGTGGAGCAGGTCGAAGGGGGTGTCGACGCTGGCGCGCAGTCGCTCATCGACGGCCCGCGCGAGCGCGTCGGCGTCGAGTGCCGTGAAGTCGTGTTCGGCCGTCTCGAAGGCACCCGCCTGGGCGACGCACATGGTCTCGCCGTCGGCACCGAAGCAGGCACGCAGGGCATCGTGCCGTCGGTAAAGCGATGCCAGGACGCGGGCCAGGGCGACGCGATCGAGGTCGCCGTCGAAGTGCAGCGACACCGACTCGTTGTAGGCCAGGGACGCCTCGTCGCCGAGCCGCGAGGCGAGCCACAACTCGCGCTGCGGCTCGGTGGTGGGGACGACGCGCTCGATCGGACCGCCGGCGAAGGGATCGTAGTCGACCGCTTCGCCAATCCCGTCCCTGGACGGATTCGATGCCTGGCCCACCATCAACCCACCTTGACGTACTGGTCCGGGCGGTCGGGGTCGGCGACGTACCACGCCGGGCGCCCTTCCGGATCGCGACCGATGCGTGCGCCCGGCACCGGCGGCGCCGCCGCGTCCATCGCCGCCATGGTGGCGGCGGCCTTGCCGGGCAGGAAGCCGGACTCCTGCAGCTCCACGATGGAAGCCTTGAACGCTTCGATGATCGCGCGGAAGTCGGCGTCGTCGTGCGCGGTGGTCAGGAAGCAGGGGAAGTTGTCGAGGATGTGGATGCCACGGCTGCGCATCATCGGGAACAACAGGTCCTGCAGCGGATGGTCCTCGAGGAAGAAGGTCTTCCAGACCGAGGCGAAGTGGCGTACCTCGACCGGCGCACCGCGGCTTGCGCAGAACGCGTTGATCTCCTCGGCCATCGCGGTGACGCGCGCGTTGAGTCCTTCCTGCAGCGCCCCGCCCTGCCGCTTCATCTCGGTGAGCACGGCGTGCGCCGCGGCCAGCGCCATGGGGTGGCGCACGAAGGTACCGGCGAAGTAGGTCACGCCGACGGTGGGCACGGAGTCGTCGCCGTACTCCCACTGCCCGCCGTCGAGCGCGTCCATGAACTCGCGCTTGCCGGCGATGGCGCCGATCGGCTGGCCGCCACCGACGACCTTGCCGTAGGTCGCGATGTCGGCCTTGACGCCGAACATCGCCTGGGTACCGCCCGGGTGCGCGCGGAAACCGGTGATGACCTCATCGAAGATCAGCGCGGCACCGGCCTCGGCGGTGACCTCGCGCAGTTCCTTCAGGAAGGCCACGGGACGGAAGTCGGGGCGACGGCTCTGCACCGGCTCAACCAGCACCGCCGCGATCTCGTGGGCGCGCTCGCGGATGATCCGCATCGCCTCCCGGGTCCCGTAGTCCAGCACCAGCACGTGCTCGGCGGTGTTGCGCAGGATGCCGGGCGCGGCGGGTACCGAGGTCAGCTTGCGGGTGCCACGGACGATGACCTCGTCGATGATGCCGTGGTAGGAGCCGTTGAACACCACCAGGGTCTCGCGACCGGTGACCGTACGCGCGATACGCAGCGCGCCCAGCACCGCTTCCGAGCCGGTATTGCAAAGCGCCGCGCGGTCGTGACCCGTCAGCTCGCAGATCATTTCCGACACTTCGCCCGCGAGCGGATGCTGCGGCCCGATGTCGATGCCCTGGTCGAGTTGCCTGCGGACCGCGTCCACGATGAAGTCGGGCTGCCAGCCGAACAGGCTCATGCCGAAGCCGTTGAGCGCATCCACGTACTGGTTGCCGTCGATGTCCCACATCTTCGATCCGCGCGAACGCTCGATGACGATCTGGTAGACGATCTCCTTGGTCAGCGGCCGGAAGCCGTTGACGACGCGCGGGTCGGCCATGTGAGGACGATGGCGCGTGGTGTAGGCCTTCGAGTTCGGGGTGCGGGCGATGTAGCGTGCCATGAACGCATCCAGTGCGGCCCTTTGTCCCTCGCTCAGCACCAGCTGCCCATTGCTGTCGATGCGCGCGATGGCACCGAAGGCCTTCTTGATGTCGTAACGGGTGTGCGCGAGCGCCGCGACGTCTTCGTCGGCATCGCCCGCCGCGGCCACGGGTGCTGGCGCCGGTGCCGGGTTGGACGCGGCCGGGACGGCCGCGACAGCGGGCGCGGGCGTCTGCGTTGGCGCGGCTGCCGCCACGGCGGAGTGCGGGGCGGCGACACCGCCCAGCAAGGCCAGTTGCTGCGACATCAGCTGCATCTGCTGCGCGATCACCTGCTGCAGCAGGCTCCCGTCCGCCGCACCCGTCCCGGTCGTCAGGAACGGCGAGACGGCCGGCGCCGCGGCGTTCGCGCCGGGGGCGACAGGGGCGGCCGGCGACGCGGGGGCCACGGACGCGGCGGCGGGCGTTGCCGGCACCTCGGCCGGGGCCTCGACTTCGGCCGGCAAACGCGCGTCCAGGTAGTCGGCGAGCGAGGCCAGGGTCGAGGTATCGCTCATCAGCTGGCGGAACGTCACCGGCATGCCGAAGGACTTCTGCAACTGCAGGGCGACCTGGGTCAGGATCAGGCTGTCGAGGCCGAGCTCGATGAAGTTGGCTTCGGCCTCGGCATCGTCCATGTCGATGCCGGACACGTCTTCGATGGCCTCGCGAAGCTGCCCCACCAGACGGCTCTTGCGGTCCTGGCGGTGGGCGGGCGACGGCGTGGTCGAAGCGGCTTCGTTCGCCGGGACGAGGTGCGGCATGGGGTTCTCCTGGGTGGCCACGGCGGCCGGGTGCGGGACCACGTTGCGGGTCGCGGAGGGGGCGTCGAGCCAGTAGCGCTGGCTTTCGAAGGGATAGCTGGGCAGGCGCACGCGACGCTTGGACCCGCGCGTGTCCAGCTGCCCCGGGCGGGTGTCGATGCCGGCGGTCCAGAGCGCGCCGAGTGCGCGCCGCAGCTCGATGGCCTCGTCGGTGCTGCCGTCGGACAGGCTGGACACCAGCGGCACGTGCTGGCGCGAAACCTGGGGATGCATGCGCGCAAGGCTGGCGAGATTGGTCCTGGGCCCGACTTCGAGCAGGGCGATCGACGGCGATTCGAGCGCGGTGAGGAGAGCGCGCGAAAAACGGACCGGCTCGCGCAGGTGCGAGGCCCAGTAGTCGGCCGACGCCGCTCGTGCCTCGTCCAGCCAGGTGCCGGTCGTCGTCGACACGATCGGGCAGCGCGGCGCATGTCGCGCCACCGCCTCCACGGCGGCGCGGAACGGCGCCACCGCTGGCGTCATCATCGCCGAATGGAAGGCGTGCGAGGTGTGCAGCAGGCGGCAGGCGATGCCCTCGTCTTCCAGCCTCGCCTGGAAGTCGGCAAGTCGGTCGTGCGGCCCGGCGACGACGCAGGCGTTGGGGGCATTCTCCGCGGCGAGGGACACGCCCTCGGGCAGGCGCGCAGCCAGCGCCGCCTCGTCCATGCGCACCGACAGCATGCCGCCGGGGGCTTGCGCCTGCATCAACGCACCGCGACCGGCAACCAGGCGGATGGCATCCTCCAGTGAGAAAACGCCGGCCAGGGTCGCCGCCACGAACTCGCCGACGCTGTGGCCGATCATCGCCACCGGCTCGATGCCGTGGGCCTGCCACCAGCGGGCCAACGCATACTCGATCGCGAACGTCGCCGGCTGCATGACCGAGGTCGGCAGCAGGGCCTGCGGATCCTCGCTTGCCAGGCGTTCGAGCAGGTCGAAGCCGAAATCCCCGCCCAGCGCCGCGGCGCAGGCATCGAGCGCCTCGCGGAAGGCCGGCTCGCACTCGCGCAGGCCAAGCCCCATCCGGGCGTAGGTCGCGCCCTGACCCGGGAACATGAACACCACCTGCGAGGCACGCGCCGGCCGGCTGCGCGATGCGATGGCAACGGTCTCCCTTTCGCGCAGTGCGCGCACCGCGTCGGCCGCGTCGGTGGCCACCACCGCAAGCCGGTGTGCGAAGGCCTTGCGTCCGACCGCGAGCGTCCAGGCGACATCGTCGAGGTTCAGCGAAGGCGCGTGCTCGAGATGGACGGCAAGCCGCTCGGCCGATGCCGCCAGCGCGGCCGGCGTACGCGCCGACAGCACCAGCAGCTTGGGATCCGGGGACTGCACCGTCGCCTCGCGGACGGGCGCTTCCTCCAGCACAACGTGCGCATTGGTGCCGCCGACACCGAACGAGCTGACGCCCGCGCGACGTGCTTCGGCGCCCCGTGGCCAGGGCGTGCGGTCGGCGTTCACCACGAACGGCGACGCGTCCAGCTCGAGCGCGGGATTGGGCGTGTTGAAGTGCAGGGTCGCCGGGAGCGACTCGTGCTCGAGCGACAGCGCGGTCTTGATCACCCCCGCCGCCCCGGCCGCGATCAGCAGGTGGCCGACGTTGCTCTTGACCGAACCAATGCGGCAGAAGCCACGTGCGTCGGTCCCGCGCCGGAAGGCGCGCGTCAGGCCTTCGATCTCGATCGGATCGCCCAGCGGCGTGGCGGTGCCGTGCGCCTCGACGTAGCCGATGCTGCGCGCCGGGACGCCCGCGTCGGCATGCGCCATCGCGATCACTGCGGACTGGGCCTCGCTGCTGGGCGCCGTGAAGCTCGCCTTGTCGCCGCCGTCGTTGTTGATCCCCACGCCCCGGATCACCGCATGGATGGGATCGCCGTCGGCAAGGGCCGCCGACAGCCGCTTGAGCAGCACCACCGCGGCGCCGTCGCAGAACACGGTGCCCTTGGCATCGACGTCGAAGCTGCGCGTATGCCCGTCGGGCGAGAGCATCGCGCCTTCCTGGTAACGGTAACCGCTGCGTGGCGGGCACGTGATCGACGCACCGCCGGCCAGGGCCATGTCGCAACGCCCGGCGCGCAGGCTGTCGACGGCCTGCGCGATGGCGACCAGCGACGTCGAACACGCGGTATGGATGCTGATGGCCGGACCGGTGAGGTCGAGCTTGTGCGCGACCCGCGTGGCGATATAGTCCTTCTCGTTGTCGAGCATCACCTGGAATGCGCCCAGGCGCTCCACGCGGTCGGGGTGCGCCGAAACGTGCTTCTGGAAGTAGCTGGCGTTGTACATGCCGGCGAAGACGCCCACCGGGCCATCGGTGGCGCCGGGCACGTGGCCCGCGCGCTCCATGCACGCCCAGCACAGTTCGAGGAAGATCCGCTGCTGCGGATCCATCAGTTCGGCTTCGCGGGGGCTGATGCCGAAGAACGCGGCATCGAACAGTTCGACGCCGTCGATCACGCCGCGCGCGGCGACATACGCCGGGTCCTGGCGCTCGGCGAGGTCGATCGAGTGATCGAGCTCGTCGGCACCGAAAAAGCTGATCGAATCGCGGCCCTCGCACAGGTTGTCCCAGAAGGCCTCCACGTCGTCCGCGCCGGGGAAGCGCCCGGCCATGGCGATGATGGCGATCGGATCGGACGCCTCGCCCCGGCGTTCGCCCGAGGCGAAGCGCGAGGACGCAGCGTCGGAGTCGCCGGCGTCGGCCAGCGCGCGCGCCAGTCCGGCCGGCGTCGGCAGGCGGAACAGGCTCGTCACCCCGACCTCGCCCAGGCCCTCGCGGCGGATCGCCTGCAGCAGGTGCAGGGCAAGCAGCGAACTGCCGCCGAGGTCGAAGAAGTTGTCGTCGCGACCGATCCGCTCCAGGTCCAGCACCTCGGCGAACAGCCGGCACAGCGCGGCTTCCGACGGGTTGCGCGCCGGCGCGAACGCACCGGCCCATTCCGGTCGCCCCCGGCCCGGCGCGGGCAGTCGCGCCCGGTCCAGCTTGCCGTTGGGCGACAGCGGCATGGCATCCATCGCCACGTAGGCCACCGGCACCATGTAGTCGGGCAGGCAGGCCAGCAGGTGCGCGCGCAGCCGGTCCACGCGCACGGGCGCGTCGGGTTCGAGTGCGGTGAAGTACGCCACCAGGCGCTTCATGCCCGGCGTGTCCTCGCGGACCACCACGCCGGCCTCGCGCACGCCCGGACAGGCCATCACCTGTGCCTCGACTTCGCCAAGCTCGATGCGGAAGCCGCGGATCTTGACCTGGAAGTCGCGACGCCCCAGGAATTCCAGCGTGCCGTCGGCCTGCCAGCACGCAAGGTCGCCGGTGCGGTACATGCGCGCGTCCGCACGGTCGACGAAGGGATCGGCCAGGAAGCGTTCGGCGGTGAGGTCATCGCGCCCCAGGTAGCCCCGGGCGACGACCGGGCCGGCCAGGTACAGCTCGCCGGCCACGCCCTCGGGCACGGCCTGCCCGGTCGCGTCGAGCAGGTAGCAGCGGGCATTGTCGATCGGCGTGCCGATGGACGGCAGGCGCGGCCAGCGCGAGGGGTCGCCGTCCAGCGCCAGCGCGGTCACGACATGGGTTTCGGTCGGGCCGTAATGGTTGTGCAGGCGGCAGGCCGGCATGGCCTCGAAAAAGGCACGGATGCGTGGCTCGATGCGCAACTGCTCGCCGGCGGTGACCACTTCGCGCAGGACGCAGGCGGGCAGCGCCGGCGCCTCGCCCGTGCTTGCATTGGCGTGTCCTTCGGCCAGCATCTGCAGGGCGAAGTACGGCAGGAAGATCCGCTCGATCCGGTGTTCGGCGATGAAGGCATACAGCCGATCGCCGCTCAGCCGGGTATCGCCGTCGACGAGGTGCAGCTCGCCCCCGCTGCACAGGGTGCTGAACACTTCCTGGAACGCGACGTCGAAGCCCAGCGCGGCGAACTGCAGCGTGCGCAACGGAACCTCGTGTCCCGGTTGGCGGTTCTGCCACAGGACCAGGTTCACCAGCGGCGCATGGGGCATCGCCACACCCTTGGGCTTGCCCGTCGAACCAGAGGTGTAGAGCACATACGCCAGGTGCTCCGGTCGCACGCCGGTTTCGGCGACCGCCAGCTCGTCGTCCGGGAGGTCGTCCCAGGCCGCTGAACCGGCCTCCAGGTCGAGGACCGCAGCGTCTCCCGCCGGCGCCTCGCCCAAGGCCGCCCAGCCGTCCCCGAGCGATGCCTGTGTGATCACCGCGACCGGCGCGCTGTCGGCCAGGGTGTGGCGAAGCCGCTCGGCCGGATAGGCCGGGTCGAGGGGCACGTAGGCCGCGCCCGCCTTCAGGGTCGCGAGAACGGCGACCACCAGTTCGAGCTGCCGATCCAGGTAGATCGCAACGCGCGCGCCCGGGCCGGCGCCAAGGGCCCGCAGGCGACGCGCGAGGCGATTGGCGCGGCGGTCGAGCCCCGCGTAGTCCAGGCGACGCTCGCCATCCACCACGGCCGTCGCGTCCGGGGTGCGAGACGCCTGAGCCTCGAAAAGCTGGTGCACGCAGGTGCCGGGTGGCAGGTCGACCTGGTGTACACCCTTCGCGAGCAGCGCGGGAAGCTCTTCCGCGGCGACCAGCGGCAATGCGCCGAACGGCGTGGCAGGCGCGTCGATCACGAGCGCGATCCAGCGCGACAGCCAGGCGGCGATTTTCTCCACCATCGTCGCCTCCGTCGGCGACGCCCGCACGACGAGGTCGATCCCAACGGCTTCGTCCGACGTTGCCACCTGCAACAGCAGGTCGCAGGCTTCCAGCGGCAGCGGCACCGCGGTGACGCCATCACGAGCGCCTGCAATCTCGAGGAAGCCCACCTGGAACCCGCGGCCAGCGGTCGACTCGCCCATGCCGAGCAGGGTCTCCCATCGCGCGCGCGGCAGGCCTGCGTGCGCGCGTGCTTCGGTCCGGGCCGCCCGCATCCCCGCCATGCAATCGCTTGCGCTCGTGCCGCGCGCGCAGGAAACCGCGATCGGCGCCAGGCCGGACCAGGCCGCCTCGCCGTCGTCGAACCCGGGCCCGAGCGCGGCGACCCAGACGTCGTCGACGCAAGCGATGCGGGCGAGCAGGCTCGACCACGCCAGCAATACGATGTCGGCGGGCGTCGCGCCGAGGCGTTCGGCCAGGACGGAGAGCGAGCGGGCGGAAGCGGGGTCGAGCGGCACATGCGTCCGGATCGCGTGGCGCGCGTCGTCCCGGGCGACAGGCAGGTCGATCCGCAACGAGGCCCCCGAAAGCCGCCCCTGCCAATAGTCTTCCTGGTTCTGGAACGGATCCACCCGGCCTACTCCGTCTCGACGTTCGAAAACATCCTGTCCACGGCTAGGAGATACGCATGACGGCCTCGATTTCGGCCATTTTCCGTCCTTCATCCAGAGGGCCCGCGAACGGCCCGGCGACGCGCCCGTGCGCGTTTCTCCCAGGGGACGACATGGATTCGGATTTCAACCGGCTTTACGCGCAGCTCGGCCTGCGGCCCGACTGCACGCTCGAGGCATTCAAACGGGCGTATCGCCGCAAGGTCGCCGAGTTGCACCCCGACCGCCATCCCGGCGCGACGACCGGCGCCGCCGAGGCGGACGCGCTGTCGCTGTCGGAGCTGACCTCGCTGTACACGACGGCGACGCGCTTCCATCGCGCCCATGGCCGGCTCCCGGGCGCCGCGCCATCCAGCCGCCTGGTCGAGGTGCCGCGGCGGCGGCATGTGCCGCCCGCCGAAGGCGATACCACGCTGCCCATGCGGCTGGAAGCCGACGGCAACCCGCGGCGCCAGACCCGACTCGCGGCCCTCGTCGTGGTGCTGATCGTGGTCCTGATCGTCATCCTGGAAGCCAGTACGCCCGAAGGTCGTCCGGCAACGGGGCCCGATCGCGCACGCGCCGCACCGCCCACGTCCACGCCCGCCCCTTCGGGCGGGCTTCCGTCGCCCTGACGCCATGGCCGGCACGATGCCGGCCGCCGGTCGGGATCAGCGCGAGCCGCGCTGGAAGATCACCACTTCGACCGTCTGCAGCAGGATCATCAGGTCGAACACGAGGCCGTGGTTCTTGACGTAGAACAGGTCGAACTTGAGCTTTTCCTCAGCGTCCTTCACCGAGGCACCGTATGGATAGCGCAGTTGGGCCCACCCGGTCAGGCCCGGCTTGACGCTGTGGCGCACGGAGTAATAGCGCAGTTCCTGGTCCAGCATGTCGACGAACTGGGGGCGCTCGGGCCGCGGGCCGACGAAGCTCATCTGTCCTTTGATGATGTTGAACAGCTGCGGCAGCTCGTCCAGACGCGTCAGGCGGATGAAGCGCCCCACGCGCGTCGTGCGGTCGTCGCCGGTCTTGGCCCAGCGCGCGACACCGTCGGCCTCCGCATCGGTCCTCATGCTGCGGAACTTGACCAGGTCGAAGTGCTTGCCGCCCTCGCCCACGCGCGTCTGCCGGTAGAAGATCGGCCCTCCGGATTCGAGCCAGATGCACAGGGCCACGACCAGCATCGCCGGCCACGCCAGCAATAGCAGCACCAACGCCGCGGCGAGGTCGAAGAAGCGCTTGCTCAGGCGACGGGGCGTGGAATGGTCGAAGCCACCGGAGAACACCAGCCAGGACGGGTCGGCCACCTGCATCTTGACGATGCCGGCCTCGCGCTCGAAGAACGTCGACAGATGCGTCACCGTGACGCCGCGTTGCGCGCACGCGAGCATCTGTTCCATGGGCATTGCCCCACGGCGCTCGTCCACCGCGACGACGATCTCGTGCACCTGCAGGCGATCGACCAGGTCCATCAGCGAACCGCCTTCGGCGACGAGCAGTCCGTCGGCGACCAGGACCTGCTGGCCCTCCAGGGGCAGGAAGCCGACCACCACGAACGACTGCCGGTCGCTCTGCCGCCGCATCCGCTGGTTGATCAGGTCGGCACGCTCGCCCGCGCCCAGCACCAGCACGCGGCGCTTGAACGCATCGCTCCTGAGCACGCGGAACAGGCCCATGCGCACCAGCAGCACCCCGGCAAAGCCCAGCACGAGCGTCATCGCGAGCACGCCACGCCCGATATAGATGGCCGGCAGCAGGTAGTACGCCACCAGCAGGGCAATGCCGCCGAACGCGAAGGAAAGCGTCAACCTCAGGATCAGGTCCACCCACTTGTGGCGGACGTGCACCTGGTACAGGCCGAACGCGGCCATCGCGCCGGTTACCGCCATCGCCACCATGAACGCGCGCAGCCAGAGCCACTCGGCGAACTCCTGGTGGCCGGCGGGGTCGTCGTGGAAACGCAGCCAGGCCGCGGCCGGCACGGCGATCATCACCAGTGCGAGTTCGAGGATCCACAGGGTCAGCAACGTCCTGCTCTTGCGGCTCCGCATGGACGCACTCATGCACGGCCTCCGCGGGCGTCCCGCTTCCCGGATCGCTGCCAACCAGCGCCAACGCCGCGCACGGCACTGCGCGAGCGCGCTCCACCACCACCCCGCCTGGAGGCTCCCCCGACCTGCTTGAACATCCCTGATGCCTCTGAATGCCACTGACCTGCATTCAAGAACGGCAAGGTGCCGCCCAACCGGCCTCCGTCGCCGCACGGCCACGCCACGGGACCCGGCAGGGTGGCTGGAGGCCAGCCGGTGCCCGAGCCGCTATCCGCGCGCTGGCGCCGGGGGCGCGAGCCAGGCGATGACCGGTGGCTCCCCGGGAGCCAACGACGCCAGCGCCGCGACGTGCGCCGGACCGGCCTCGAGCATGCGGATGCGGATCTCCCGACCATCGCCGGGCAAGGGCAGCCATGCGTCGGGGGGCGCATCGATGGCGGTCATTTCCAGCGACATGCCCTGCCCGGTGGCCTTGAGCAGGGCCTCCTTGCGCACCCACAGTTCAAGCAGGCTCGCCCCCAGGCCGGTGCCCTCCCCCGCCAGCCGCCGACGCTCCGACGCTGTGCAGACCGAGTCCACCAGCTCCGGCAGCATCGCGGCCTTGGCGCGTGCTTCCAGGTCGATCCCGACCGGACCGTCGAGACTCAAGGCCACGGCCACCGCGCCATCGGCGTGGCTCAGGCTGGTGTGCCAGGGCGTACCGGGCAGGCGTGGACACCCCATGGCATCGCGCACGAGGGCCAAGCGCGACGGTTGCAGGCCCGTCGCGCAGGCCGCCGTCATGCGGTGGAAGGCATACGCCAAGGCATGCATATCGCGGTCGCCGGGGCGCCGCTGGCGATCGACGCGCTCACGCTCGGCCTCGCCGATCAGCGCCCTCGCGTCAGCCAGGCGATCGATCCACGCATCGCATTCGAGCAGCACCGCGAAGGTCGCCGGCCAACGGGGTGTGCCCGGAAGCGCGGCCCGCAAGCAGGCCGAGAAGTCGGCGAACAAGGCATCCACGGATGCCGGGCATGCATGCGGATCCTGGGACGACATCGGGGGCGGCACTCCATCCTGGCCGGGCGACTCGGGTCGGGCCTGCAGCATGCGGCAACATGGGCGCGCGCGCCAAGGCGATCGTGCGTTGCGTCGACGCTCGCGCCTGCACGCCTCCAGCGGCGGCACCGGGACGGACAGGCGTGCCGCAGGCGAGGAAACACGACGGAAAACAAAAGGGCCGCCGGCATGCGCCGTCGGCCCTGATGTTCTTGATAATGGCGCGCCCGGAAGGATTCGAACCTCCGACCCCCAAGTTCGTAGCCTGGTGCTCTATCCAGCTGAGCTACGGGCGCGTAGTCGGAAAATTATGACGATGATGATGCTTTTCGTCAACCATTTTCCTGCACGTTTTCCGGTCTTTCTTCGACATCGAAGCCGTCGTATCGACGAAGGCTCCGGCTGTCATCGCGTGTCGCCCCCTGCATGCACGAGTGCCGGATGCGGACATCCAGCATGGCGATTGCAGACCGGGTAGCGGACCTGCGCGGCGTTGAAACCCGGCGCAGTACCGCTGGAGGCAACATCGATATGGAACTGGCGGAGAGTGAGGGATTCGAACCCTCGATAGAGCTATAAACCCTATACTCCCTTAGCAGGGGAGCCCCTTCAGCCACTCGGGCAACTCTCCGCGACACCAACAAAAGCGATGCGGGCGGGAATCATAACGGCTCACCCCACGCGCGGCAAACTTTTTATCAGTCGACCGGCTTGCCAGCGTCGTCGGCGGCGCCTTCGCCGCGCTGGATGCGCTGGTAGATCTCTTCACGGTGAACCGCTACGTCCTTCGGCGCAGTAATGCCGATACGTACCTGGTTGCCCTTGACGCCGAGCACGGTGACGGTCACCGAGTCGCCGATCATCAGGGTTTCACCGACGCGACGCGTCAGGATTAGCATTGAAAACTCTCCTCATGCCGGCCGCTTCGGGTGCCGACGGTTGCACCACGTCCATCAAGGTACACGGTGCGCAGGTTGAAAAACAATTGGCAATTATCCTATTGAGAAGTCCGGGCCACAAGCGTATGGGGCCTATCCGGACTATCAGCTCAGTTGCCGTTCAACCCAGCCGGACACGCCAGCCAGGGCCGAAACCAGATCCGGGCCATCCTCGCCCCCACCCTGGGCCATGTCAGGACGCCCACCCCCCTTGCCGTTGATCTGACCGGCCACGTGGCCCATCAGTTCCCCGGCCTTGATCTTGCCAGCCGCCTTGCCGCTGACGCCAGCCACGAGCGCCGCCTTGCCGTCGGCGGTGCCGGCCAGCACGACGACGGCGTCGCCGAGTTGCTGTTTCAGGCGGTCGACGGCCTCGCGCAGCGCCTTGCTGTCGAAGCCCTCCAGGCGTTCGGCCAGGACGCGGACATCGCCCACGTGGACGGCCCGGCCCGCGATGTCGGAGGTCGCGCCCGCCGCGGCCTGGGCCTTCAGGGCGTCGAGCTCGCGCTCGAGTTTCTTCTGGCGCTCGAGCAGCGCACGAAGCTTGTCGCCCACCTCGGCGGGCGTCGCACCGAGCAGGCGCGCGGCCTCCCCGAGTCGACGTTCCTCGGCGGCCACGTGGGCGAGCGCGCCTTCGCCGGTCACGGCCTCGATGCGCCTGACACCGGCAGACACACCGCCCTCGGAGAGGATCTTGAACAGGCCGATGTCGCCGGTCCGGCCGACGTGGGTGCCGCCGCACAACTCGGTGGAGGCGTCGCCCATGCGCAGCACGCGGACGCGATCGCCGTACTTCTCGCCGAACAGGGCAAGCGCGCCGAACTCCAGCGCTTCGTCCATGCCCATGTGGTGGACCTCGGCGGCGTGGTTGCGACGGATCTCGGCATTGACGCGGGACTCCACCTCCGCCAGTTCAGCGGCCGACACCGGCTGGAAATGCGCGAAGTCGAACCGGAGCCGGTCGGGGGCGACCAGCGAGCCCTTCTGGGTGACATGCTCGCCCAGCACCGCACGCAGGGCCGCATGCAGCAGGTGGGTGGCGGAATGATTGAGCACGATGGCCGCGCGGCGGGCGTCGTCGATGCGCGCGCGCAGGCGCTGGCCTCGCTTGAGGCCACCGCTGGCCAGGCGGCCGGCGTGGCCATGGAACTGGCCGGCGATCTTGAGGGTGTCGCGGACATCGAAGCGCAGGCCATCGGCGTCGAGTTCACCGGCGTCGCCCATCTGGCCACCGCTCTCGGCGTAGAACGGCGTGCGATCAAGGATCAGCACGCCCTCTTCGCCCGCGTCCAGCGTGTCGACCGGAGACCCGTCGCGCAGGATCGCGAGCACTTCCACGTCGTCGGCGTCGGCGGCTTCGTAGCCCAGGAACACGGTGGGCGCCAACTGGGCTGCCAGCTCGGCCGGCAGGGTGGTGCCGCCACCGAACTTGCCCGATGCGCGCGCGGTCTCGCGCTGGCGCTCCATCGCGGCCTGGAAGCCGGCCATGTCGACTTCGAGCCCGCGCTCGCGCGCGATGTCGGCAGTCAGGTCGACGGGGAAGCCGTAGGTGTCGTACAGGCGGAAGGCGTCCTCGCCGGGGATGGTGCCCTGCGCTCGCGCGGCGACCTCGTCGAAGATGCGCATGCCCGCGTCCAGCGTTTCGGCGAAGCGCTCCTCCTCGGCCTTCAGCGCGCGCTCGACGAACTCGCGCTTGGCGACGAGCTCGGGATACGCGTCGCCCATCACCTCGATCAGGGGCGCGAGCATGCGGTGGAAGAAGGGCTGCTTCTGGCCGAGCATCCAGCCGTGGCGGAGGGCGCGGCGGATGATCCGGCGCAGCACGTAGCCGCGCCCCTCGTTGCTGGGCAGCACGCCGTCGATGACCAGGAAGCTGCATGCGCGGATGTGGTCGGCGATGACGCGCAGGGATTTGTTGCCAAGGTCTTCGGTGCCGGTCAGCGCCGCCGCCTGGGCGATCAGATAGCGGAACAGGTCGATGTCGTAGTTGCCGTGCACGCCCTGCAGGATCGCCGCGATGCGCTCCAGGCCCATGCCGGTGTCGACGCAGGGCGCAGGCAGCGGCAGCAGGCTGCCGTCGGGCTGGCGGTCGAACTGCATGAACACCAGGTTCCATATCTCGATGAAACGGTCGCCATCCTCGTCCGGCGACCCCGGGGGACCGCCCGCGATGTGGGGACCGTGGTCGTAGAAGATTTCGGTGCACGGGCCGCAGGGACCGGTGTCGGCCATCTGCCAGAAATTGTCCGACGCGAAGGGCGCGCCCTTGTTGTCGCCGATGCGGACGATGCGATCGGCGGGGACGCCGATCCGCGTGTTCCATATCTCGAAGGCTTCGTCGTCGGTCTGGTAGACGGTGACCAGCAGGCGATCGGGATCCAGCTTCCACACCCGGGTCAGCAGCTCCCAGGCCCATTCGATGGCCTCGACCTTGAAATAGTCGCCGAACGACCAGTTGCCCAGCATCTCGAAGAAGGTGTGGTGGCGGGCGGTGTAGCCGACCTGGTCGAGGTCGTTGTGCTTGCCGCCCGCGCGCAGGCAGCGCTGCACGTCGGCGGCACGTACGTAGCCCGGCTTCTCGCTGCCCAGGAACACGTTCTTGAACTGCACCATCCCGGAATTGGTGAACAGCAGCGTCGGATCATTGGCCGGCACCAGCGGTGCGGAGGGCACGATGGTATGTGCCTTGCCCCGGAAGAATTCGAGGAAGTCGCTGCGGATCTGCTGGGTGCTGAGGGGGGTCGCTGTGCTCATGCCTGGCGCTGGATCGGAGGGCTGGGCCGGGCCGCCATGACCCGTCGTGCCCCGAAGCATGCGGGCAGCGATCCGGGCAGGCAACCAAACGGAAGCCCGATAGGGTATCAGCCTTGGCTACCGCCTGCCTGATCAGGGGCGGAACGCGGTCCGGGCCCGGGCCGCCTGCCCCTTCGCCCCCCCCGGGGGCGCGTTCAGTCCACCTCGTCCAGCGGCAAGCGGCTGACCGCCCTCACGACATCGCCCGGGAAGCCCCTGCGCATCAGCAGGTCGGCGATCTTGCGCTGGGCCTGCAGGCCCGGTTCCAGCCCGCGATGCCCGAGGCGTCGACGCGCGAGGTCGCGTGCCAGCTCGACCCAGTCGCCTTCGAAGGTCGCCATCGCCGTTTCCACGGCCACCTCGTCCAGTCCATGGGTGGCCAGTTCGGCGCGGATCCTCACCGGGCCATAGCCGCTGTCCGACCGCGTCCGCACCAGGCCCTCGGCGAAGCGCGCGTCATCCTGCCAGCCCTCGCCTGCCAGGCGCTCCACGGCAGCATCCACGGCCGCGGGCTCCAAGCCCCTCGACACCAGCTTGGCGGTCAATTCCTTGCGCGAGTGCTCCCGGCGCGACAGCAGCGCGAGCGCCCGCTGCAGGGGCGTCTGCTCGGGCCGGCCACGACGGCGCCCGCGCCCCTCCCCGCCTTGGCCCTCGAAACCCACCCCGCAGTCCCCGTCGGCCACCGGCGGGTCGCCGGCAGGTGGGAACAAGCCGTCCTCAGGGCCTGGCGCGCTGCTCATGCATGTCTCCATCGGACCCGCCCCATCGGGCGGGTCCGGGCGCTTGGCTCACCCAAGCGCCGGCTGGATCAATCCTCATCGGCCTCCTCCTCACCCTTCTCGGCCTCCTCGGGCACGAACTGGGCCCGCAAGGCCGCCTCCAGGCGCTCGGCCACCGCAGGGTTTTCCTTGAGGTAGTTGCGGGCATTCTCCTTGCCCTGGCCGATGCGCTCGTCGCCGTAGCTGTACCAGGCTCCCGCCTTGTCGACCAGCTTGGCGGTGACGCCCATGTCGATCAGCTCGCCTTCGCGCGAGATGCCCTCGCCGTAGAGGATCTCGGTGATGACCTGCTTGAACGGCGGGGCCATCTTGTTCTTGACGACCTTGATGCGGGTCTGGTTGCCGATGATCTCGTCGCCCTTCTTGACCGCGCCGATGCGGCGGATGTCTAGGCGGACCGAGGCATAGAACTTCAGGGCGTTGCCGCCGGTGGTGGTCTCCGGGCTCTGGCCCGGCATCATGATGCCGATCTTCATGCGCAGCTGGTTGATGAAGATCACCAGGCAGTTGCTGCGCTTGATGTTGCCCGTCAGCTTGCGCAGGGCCTGGCTCATCAGGCGCGCCTGCAGGCCGGGAAGCTGGTCGCCCATCTCGCCTTCGATCTCCGCTCGCGGCGTCAGCGCCGCGACCGAGTCGATCACCACCATGTCGACCGCGCTGGAGCGCACCAGCATGTCGGCGATCTCAAGGGCCTGCTCGCCGGTGTCGGGCTGCGAGAGCAGCAGGTCCTCGACGTTGACGCCGAGCTTGGCGGCATAGATGGGATCGAGCGCATGCTCGGCATCGATGAAGGCCGCGGTGCCGCCCTTCTTCTGGCACTCGGCGATGGCCTGCAGGGTCAGGGTGGTCTTGCCGGAAGACTCGGGGCCGTAGATCTCGACCACGCGCCCCTTGGGCAGGCCGCCGATCCCGAGGGCGATGTCCAGCATCAGCGAGCCGGTACCGATGACCTCCGCGGCCTCGACGACGCGGTCGCCCATCCGCATGACCGAGCCCTTGCCGAACTGCTTCTCGATCTGGCCCAGTGCGGCGGAAAGCGCGCGCTTCTTGTTCTCGTCCATCGTGAGGTCCTCTAGGTCGCTGGAGTGGGTATGGGGTGACTGTACGGAAGGCAGGTCGCAGGAGCTGAGATCGCCGCCAGAACGCAGGATGCCCCGGTGGTGGACGGCTGCCTGTCGGGGGTGGGCGCGTTGGCGCGTCGGGCACGTCCGTGACGGGATGTAGGAAAAAACCGAATGCCGCTGGCCATGACGCCGGCAGGAAGCGCGAGGCTCAACGGCTCGGCCTCACCAGGCCGCAGTACAGGCCTTCGATGGCGAACTCCTGGCCCGGCTGGACCTCGATCGGGGCGAAGTCCGGGTTGCGCGGCAGCAGGCGGATCCGCTCACGGCCCAGCTTCAGGAGCTTCACGGTGATTTCGTCGTCGATGCGGGCGACCACGATCTGCCCGGAGCGTGCATCCCGGGTGCGGTGCACGCCGATCAGGTCGCCGTCGAAAATGCCCTCGTCGCGCATGGAGTCGCCCTTGACGCGAAGCAGGTAGTCCGGCGAAGGCGAGAAGAAGTTGCGGTCCAGCAGGACCATCTGGTCCGAACCGATGTCGGCGCCGATCGGCACGCCCGCCGCGACCTGGCCGAGGACCGGCAGGTGCAGGGCATCGTCGTTCAGCCGCGCACGCGGCGCGGGATCGGCCTGCGCGGCGTCCGCCGGGGCGTCGTCGCCCAGGCCGTCGGGCTGCATCCGCAGCCGCAGGCCCCTCGCCCGTCCCGGCACGCGCTCGATGATGCCGGCCTGTTCGAGGGCCTCGATGTGGTACTGCGCGGCACGCACGCTGCTGAAGCCCATGGCCCGCGCGATCTCGGTCTGCGAGGGCGGCATGCCTTCGGTCTGGATGCGTTCGGCGATCAGGTGCCAGATCGCGTGCTGGGTTTCGGTGATGTCCATGTTAGTAGCAATACTACTAACAGACTTGTTGCCCCGTCAAGCGGCTCAGGTCATCAGCTCGATCAGGCCGTGCAGGGCCGCCGCGACCGTTTGCCGGCGGACCATTTCGCGGTCGCCGTCGAAGTGGAAGACCACCGCCGTCGGGTAGCCGCCGCGGCGCTTCCAGGCGATCCAGACGGTGCCCACGGGCTTGTCGTCGGTGCCGCCCCCCGGACCGGCGATGCCGGTGACGGCGACGGCCGCCGAAGCGCCGGACTGCACGAGCGCGCCGGAGACCATTTCCATCACCGTCTCACGGCTGACCGCGCCATGCTCCTCGAGCGTATGCGGCTGGACGCCCAGCAGGGCCTGCTTGGCTTCGTAGCTGTAGGCGGTGATCCCGCACTCGAACCAGTCCGAGGAGCCGGCGATGTCGGTCAGGGCCTTGGCGATCCAGCCCCCCGTGCAGCTTTCCGCCGTGGTCAGGCGGTGGTGCTGGTCGATGGCGGTGCGGGCGACCTGCTCGGCAAGGGCGCGCAGGGCGATATCGGAGATGTCGGCGTTCATGGCTGGACACTATAACGGCCGCCGCGCGCGCCCGGTGAAGCGGGAACGCGCGGCGACGGCGGCTCTCAGTAGTGCACCCTCAGGGTCACGCCGTAGGTCGCCGGCGCGCCCGGGAAGCCGTTGTAGGAATTGAGCGGATCGCCGGGCGCGGGCGAACCCGGGGCCTGCAGCGGGGCGTCGAACGCGACCTGCGTGTAGTACTCGTCGAAGATGTTCTGCCCCCAGAGCTCGACCATCCAGCGGCGGTCCCGCGAGCCGATCCCGAGGCGCGCATTGAAGATCGCATAGGCCTCCTGCGTCTTCTCCGCGTCGAGGTCCGAGCCGGTGTTGAAGTCGGACATGTACTTGCCGCCCAGGTTGAAACGTCCCATCAGCGAGCCGCCGAAATCCCACTCGTAGGTCACCGAAGCCGAGCCCGACCAGAGCGGCGCGAAGCTGGCGCGACTGCCCGGGAGCTTGTATAGCGAACCGGGGAAGACGAAGTCGGCGGTCGGCGTCTCGTCGCCATAGCGCGTGTCGGCGTAGGTCAGGCCGGCCTGCAGCATCAGGCCGTCGAGCGGGGTGTCCCACAGGACCTCGGTGTCCACGCCCTTGGACACGACCTCGGGGATCGACCTCACCACGAAGCTCGTGCCCAGGAAGGAGTTGAGCTGGAAATCCTCGTAGGTCTGGTGGAACAGGGTCGCATTGAGGAGCAGGTTGCCGTCCATCCACGTGGTCTTGGCGCCCAGCTCGTAGCTGTCGACGAACTCGCCCGGGAAGGACGTGTCGTCGACCGGGATGATGCCCGCCCCGCTGCTGGACTGTCCATCGGCGGACTGCACGCGGTCGAAGTTGAAGCCACCGGCCTTGTAACCGCGCGCGGCGGAGGCATACGTCATGAGCTGGTCGTTCCAGCGGTAGGCCGCCTTCACGGTGCCCGACCACTCCTTCTCTTCGCGCTCCTGGTGGGTCGCGCGACCCGCCTGCAACGCGTTGGCCCAGGGCAGGCACATGAAACCAACCACCTGCGGGGCCAGCTGCCCCAGCAATGCCGCCTGCTGCGCCGGTGTCAATGCGCCCAGCGGCACGCCACGCGCGAGCAGCGCCTGCGCGACGCTGCCCGCCGGGTTGGCCAGCGCGGCGGCGCAACCCGGGCTGCCGTTGGGGTTGCTGTAGCGCGAGTCCAGTTCCTTGTCCTCGCGGGTGTAACGAAGGCCCAGGGTCAGGTCGAGCGCGTCGGTCGCGTGCCAGGTGTTGTTGGTGAACAGCGCATAGCTCTTGGCGTCCTGCTCGTAGCGGTCGAGCGCACCCAGGCCGGCGAACCCGGTGCCGTAGGGCTGCCCGGTGACCTGCGAGAAGAAGGTCGCGGGGTTGCTCATGTCGATCGGCAGCCCGGCGGCGGTGATCCCGGCGGCGACGCGCTGGAACACCAGGGTCGATACGTAGGGCTCATAGGCGGCGCCCATCCGGTAGGAGTCGTTGCGCTTGAGGTCCTCGTCGGAGTAGAAGCCGCCGACCATCCAGTCGAAAGCGTCGGTGGAGCCGGTCAGGCGGAGTTCCTGGGTGAAGGTGTCGAACGCGCTCAGCGACTCGTCCTCGTCCGCGTTGCGATAGATGATGTCGGCGGTGCTGTAGTCGTAGTCCAGGCCGTTGATGGCGTCCCAGTCGCGCTTGGCGGTGATCGAGGTCAGGGTGGCGCCGCCCAGCCAGGGGGTCTCCCAGTTGAGCTCCATCGACAGGCCCTTGTCCTTGATGTCCTGCCCGGTGCCGCGGTTGCCCCAGGCCTGGCGCGCCTCGGGGTCGGCGACGGGGCTGACGCCCTCGTCGGGCGCCAGCGCATCCACCAGCGGCGCCGTGCCGCCACGGACCAGGGTCACGGCCGTGCAGCAGTTCTCCTCGCGGCTGGTGAAGTCGGCGATGAAGTTGATGTCCAGCGTGTCGGTCGGCTCCAGCAGCAGTTGCCCGCGCAACGAGTGGAAGTTCTGGTCGTAGTCCTCGTCCTCGCGCCGCGGGCCATTGCCGGTGTGCACGTCCATCCAGCCATCGCGCTTGCGCTTGGCCGCGTACACGCGCATGGCCGAGTTGTCGCCCAGGGCGCTGTTGAAGGTGCCGGCCACGCCGAGCGCGCCGTAGTTGCCGACCGTCAGCTCGCCGTCGACGTAGGTGTTGTAGTCCGGCCGGCGGGTGATCACGTTGATCACGCCGGCGGAGGTGTTCTTGCCGAAGACGGTGCCCTGCGGCCCCTTCAGCACTTCGATGCGCTCGATCTCGCCCAGGTCGCCGAAGCCCACTCCGTTGCGCGGACGGTAGACGCCGTCGATCACGACGCCGACCGAGGACTCCAGGCCGGGATTGTCGCCGACGGTGCCGATGCCGCGGATGCGCGCGGTGGTCTGCGCCTCGCTCTGCGTGCTGGTGACGGTGAGGCCCGGGACGAGCACCTGCAGGTCCTTGACGTCGCGCACGCCGGTATCCTGGAGCAGTTGCTCGGGCAGCGCGGTGATCGAGATGGGCACGTCCTGCAGGACCTCTTCGCGCTTCTGCGCGGTCACCACCAGGCCGGCCAGCGTGGTGGCGGACTCGGATTCCTCTTCGCCGGCCTCCTGGGCCACGGCCGGCAACGCCACGCAGGCGGCAAGCGCGATGCCCACGGACAGCGAGAGGCGGTGGGTGGCCGGAGCCCGGGTGCGGTTCTTGAGAGCAGGCATGCGTTCTTCCCCGATTGCTGACATGCGTTGATGGATCGACGAGCCTTCAGACATGCATGTCCCAGGTACGCCACTGCGCGACTCCCGGCGACTTTCCCGCCCGGCGCGACGCACGCGCCGGCGGAGCCCCTGGCGTCCGGTCCACCTGCCGCCGTCCTGTACCCTGCCCCTGCGACCGCGAACACGACCGACGGTATCACGCCGTGGAATGTTCGCACGCGGCAGCGCAGCAGTGTGGTGCCGACGACGCTCGCCGGGCACGCACGAGGTGATCGCGGCGGCGCAAGCCGGTACCATGTCGAGCCTCGCTTCCGTCGGCCCCCGAGGCCGTGGCGCGCCCCGCAATGGATATGCACGGGCCGTACCCGATTCCCGTCCAAGGGACTCCGGACTTCCAGAACCCGAACCGGCCGCGTCCAGCGCGGCGAGACCCGACCATGTCCATCCCCTTGCGCCAGCAATGGTTCTCCAATGTCCGCGGCGACGTCCTCGCCGGGCTCGTCGTCGCCCTGGCCCTGATCCCCGAAGCGATCGCGTTCTCGATCATCGCCGGTGTCGACCCCAAGGTCGGGCTGTACGCCTCGTTCTGCATCGCGGTGGTCATCGCCTTCACCGGCGGCCGGCCGGGCATGATCTCGGCGGCGACCGGGGCGATGGCGCTGGTGATGGTCGACCTGGTCAAGGACCATGGCCTGCAATACCTGCTGGCCGCGACGCTGCTGACCGGAGGCTTCCAGATCGTCGCCGGCCTGCTGCGGCTGGGCGGGCTGATGCGGTTCGTTTCGCGCTCGGTGGTCACCGGCTTCGTCAACGCATTGGCCATCCTGATCTTCATGGCCCAGCTGCCCGAGCTGATCAACGTCCCCTGGACGGTCTACGCGATGACCGCCGCCGGCCTGGCGATCATCTACCTGTTCCCCCGCCTGACGCGCGCGATCCCCTCGCCCCTGGTGGCGATCGTGGTCCTCACCATCGTCGCGGTCGCGCTGGGGCTGGACATCCGCACCGTCGGCGACATGGGCGAGCTGCCCGACAGCCTGCCGGTCTTCCTGCTGCCGGACGTGCCCCTGGACTGGGAAACCCTGCGGATCATCGCGCCCTACTCGGCCACGCTCGCGGTGGTGGGCCTGCTGGAATCTCTGCTCACCGCGCAGATCGTCGACGACCTGACCGACACGCCCAGCGACCGCAACCGCGAATGCGCCGGGCAGGGCGTGGCGAACATCGCCGCGGGCATGCTCGGCGGCATGGCCGGCTGCGCGATGATCGGCCAGTCCGTCATCAACGTGAAGTCGGGCGGCCGCGGGCGCCTGTCGACCCTGGTCGCCGGCGCAGTGCTGCTGGTACTGGTGGTCTTCGCCGGCCCCTGGGTCAAGCAGATCCCGATGGCGGCGCTCGTGGCGGTGATGATCATGGTCTCGATCGGCACCTTCAGCTGGACCTCGATCCTCAACCTGCGCACCCACCCGGGCACGTCGAGCGTGGTCATGCTGGCGACGGTGATCGTCACCGTCTTCACCCATGACCTGGCCAAGGGCGTGCTGACCGGCGTGCTGCTGTCGGGCATCTTCTTCGCGCGCAAGGTGGGCCGCGTGCTGCACGTGGGCTCGACCGCCGGCGATGACGGCCGCGCGCGGACCTACGTGGTCACCGGGCAGGTGTTCTTCGCCTCCAGTGAGCAGTTCGTCGCCGCGTTCGACTTCAAGGAAGCGCTCGAACGCGTGGTGATCGACGTCTCAAGCGCCCACTTCTGGGATCTCAGCGCTGTGGGCGCGCTGGACAAGGTGGTGATCAAGTTCCGCCGCGAGGGCACCGACGTCGACGTGCGCGGCCTCAACGAGGCCAGCCGCACCATCGTCGACCGCCTGGGCGTGCACGACAAGCCCGATGCCGAACGCCTGATGGGCGACCACTGAGGAACGCAGCGATGACGTCACTGATCAAGACCGATGGACGCGTGGTGGCCGCCGTGGATGCATCGTCCTACACCTTCAGCGTCGCCGGGACCGCGGCATGGGCCGCGATGCGGCTGGGCGCACCCTTGACCCTGCTCCATGCGATCGATCGCGCGACCGCGGGATCGAGCGAGGACCTCAGCGGCAACCTGGCGCTGGGCGACCGCGAGATGCTGCTGGAGCGGTTGGCGGACGCGGACGCCGAGCGTTCGCGGCTGGCGCAGGCACGTGGGCGCGAGCTGCTCGACCTGGCGCGCGGGCGCCTGGCCGAACAGGTGGACGTGGACGCCGAGTGCCGGCTGCGCCATGGCGCGCTGGTCGACAACCTGCTCGACATCGAAGACGACGTGCGCCTGTTCGTGGTGGGCAAGCGCGGCGAACACGCGGACTTCGCCAGGGCCCACCCCGGCAGCAACCTGGAGCGCGTGGTCCGCGCGGTCCATCGCCCCGTGCTGGTGGCGGCGCGCGCGTTCAAGGCCCCCACCCGCTTCATGGTCGCCTTCGATGGCAGCGCCACCACCCGCAAATGCGTCGAGATGGTCGTCGCCAGCCCCCTGCTCGCCGGACTGCCGTGTCGCCTGCTGGCGGTGGGCGACGCCGAACCCGAGGGCTTCCAGGCCGCCGCCGCACGGCTGCGCGAGGCCGGTTACGAGGTGGACGCTGAATGCCTGGCGGGCGCTCCTGACACGGTGATCGCCGCTGAAGTGGAGCGGCACCGGATCGACCTGCTGGTCATGGGCGCCTACGGCCACTCCCGCATCCGCCAACTGATCGTCGGCAGCACCACCACCACGGTACTGCGCCAGTGCACCATCCCGGTCCTGCTGCTGCGCTGACGCCTCAGGACGACAGCGCCTGGCGCGCCAGCCGCGACGCCGCTTCGCGGCGTTCGGAATAGCGGTCGGTCAGTCGCCCGGCGTGCGGTCGCAGCAGCACGGTGAAGCGGACCAGTTCCTCCATCACGTCGACGATGCGGTCGTAGTACGCCGAGGGCTTCATGCGGCCTTCGTCGTCGAACTCCTGCCAGGCCTTGGCCACGCTCGACTGGTTGGGGATGGTGAACATGCGCATCCATCGCCCGAGCAGGCGCAGCGAATTGACCGCATTGAACGACTGCGAGCCCCCGGACACCTGCATCACCGCCAGCGTCCGCCCCTGGGTCGGCCGGATGCCGCCCATCGACAGCGGCAGGTGGTCGACCTGCGCCTTCATCACGCCTGTGAGCTGGCCGTGGCGCTCGGGCGAGCACCACACCTGCCCCTCCGACCACAGCGACAGCGCGCGCAACTCCTGGACCGCGGGGTGATCCTCGGCGCCGGCCTGGTCGGGCAGCGGCAGGTCGCGCGGATCGAAGATGCGCGGCTCGGCGCCCATCAGGCGCAGCAGGCGGGCTGCCTCCTCCACCGCCAGGCGCGAGTAGGAACGCGTGCGCAGGGAGCCATAGAGCAGCAGGATCCTCGGCGGATGGCCATCTATCCCGGCACGCAGGACATCAAGCTGCAGTTGCGACGGCTCCAGTGCCGGCAGCCGGTCGGGATCGGACAGCGCGCGCTCGCGCGGCCCCGGCACATGCCCGGCCGCGCTCATGCGTTCGCCGCCCGCCGCTCGGTCGCCACCGCGGCACGCGCATCGTCGGGCAGCGTCGCGGGGAACCAGCGGCGCCCGATCCAGAGCGCGACGTGGACCAGGGCGACCAGCACGGGCACCTCCACGAGCGGCCCGATGACCGTCGCGAAAGCCACCTGCGAGGCCAGCCCGAACGCAGCGACGGCCACCGCGATCGCCAGCTCGAAATTGTTGCTGGCCGCGGTGAAGGCCAGGGCGGTGGTGCGGGGATAGTCGATCGCGACCACGCGGCCCATCAGGTAGCTGGCCACGAACATCACCACGAAGTAGATCGCCAGCGGGACCGCGATGCGCAGCGCGTCCAGTGGCAGCCGCACCACGTCGCCGCCCTTGAGGGTGAACATCGCCGCGATCGTGAACAGCAGGGCGACCAGGGTCAGCGGCGCGATCCGCGGCAGGAAGACCTGCTCGTACCAGTCGTCGCCCTTCCGCCTGCGCAACACGTATCGCGTCAGCCACCCGGCCAGGAACGGCAGGCCCAGGTAGGTCAGCACCGCCCGGGCAATGGTGGCGAAGCCGACGTCGACCACGCTGCCCTGCAGGCCGAACAGCGGTGGCAGCACCGACAGGAAGAACCACGCATAGACGCTGAAGAACGCGATCTGGAAGAGCGAGTTGAAGGCCACCAGGGCGGCGACGTACTGGTTGTCGCCGCAGGCCAGCCGGTTCCAGACCAGCACCATCGCGATGCAGCGCGCCAGGCCGATCAGGATCAGCCCTGTCATGTACTCGGGGCTGTCGTGCAGGAAGATCGCCGCCAGGGCGAACATCAACACCGGACCGACCACCCAGTTCTGCAGCAGGGACAGCACCAGCACGCGCCGGTCCTCGAAGACCCGGTGCAGCGACTCGTAGCGCACCCGGGCCAGCGGCGGATACATCATCAGCACCAGGCCGATCGCGATCGGCAGATTGGTACCGCCGATCGACATGCGGTCGAGCGCGACCGGCAGGCCCTCGAACGCGAGCCCGAGGCCGATCCCCACCGCCATCGCAGTGAAGATCCATACCGTGAGGTAACGGTCCAGCCAGCCCAGCCGGGGCGTTCCGGCGCTCATGGCGCGGGACCGACGCGTTGGCCGTCGGCATCGACCACGGCTTCACCGTCTTCCTTGGCGAAGGCCGCACGTTGCGGCGACGGCAACAGGTCCAGCACGCGCTCGGACGGACGGCAAAGGGCGACGCCGAGCGGCGAGACCACGATCGGCCGGTTGACCAGGATGGGATGGGCCACCATCGCGTCGAGCAGGGTCGCGTCGTCCAGCGAAGGGTCGTCCAGGCCGAGCTCGGCGTAGGGCGTGCCCTTCTCGCGCAGGAGCTCGCGTGCCCCCATGCCCATGCGCGCCAGCAACGACTCGAGCATCGCGCGGGTGGGCGGCGACTTCAGGTACTCGACCACGTGCGGCTCGATGCCGGCATTGCGGATCATCGCCAGGGTATTGCGCGAGGTGCCGCAGTCGGGGTTGTGGTAGATCACCACGTCCACCGGATCCAGGGCGGCCAGCGTGTCGTTCGGGCTCATGCGCAGTCTCCGCCGCGACCGGCCGGCACGCACGCCGAGGCGTCGCCTCCGCAGCAATTGTCGGTGAGGTAGTCGACCAGGCCCCGCATGGCGGCGAAGTCGGCGCGGTAGGTAATGCTGCGCCCTTGCGGGTCGGCATCGACCAGTCCGGCCTGGGACAGGGTCTTGAGATGGAACGACAGCGTGGTCGCGGCGATACCCAGCGCTTCGCCCAGGTCGGCCGGCGTGGCCCCTTTCGGGCCGGCTTCGACCAGGTGGCGGAAGATCGCCAGGCGGGTCTTCTGGGCCAGTCCGGCGAGGGCGTCGAGCGCAGCGGTGTCGTCCATTATTCGATAATACTGGAACAGTGGTATTGAAGTCGAGGCCCGCCCCCTCGATCCAGGCGGGCTTGACCCTGCCGTTACAATCGTTGGCCGCGACGGGCCCGCCCTGCCCGCCCCACGACCAGCCAAGCGAGCCGATGTCCAAGAGCGCCGACAAGACGCCCGAGCACACCCCCCTGATGAAGCAGTTCTTCGCCGCCAAGGCGGAGCATCCGGACGTGCTGTTGTTCTTCCGGATGGGCGATTTCTACGAACTGTTCTACGACGACGCGCGCAAGGCGGCGCGGCTGCTCGACATCACCCTGACCCAGCGCGGCAGCTCCGGCGGCGCGCCGATCCCGATGGCAGGCGTCCCGCACCATGCCGCGGAAGGCTACCTGGCGCGCCTGGTGGCGCTGGGCGAGTCGGTCGCGATCTGCGAGCAGATCGGCGATCCGGCCGCCAGCAAGGGCCTGGTCGAGCGCAAGGTCGTGCGCATCATCACCCCGGGCACGGTCACCGACGAGGCCCTGCTCAACGAGCGCCGCGATACCCTGCTGCTGGCGATCGCGCGTGGCCGCAACGGCTACGGCCTGGCCTGGGCCGACCTCGCGGCCGGGCGCTTCCTGGTCAACGAAGTCGCCGGCGACGACACCCTGGAAGCCGAACTGGCCCGCCTCGAGCCGGCCGAGACCCTGGTCGCCGACGAGGACGGCTGGCCGGGCTTCGTCACCGCGCGCGGCGGCCTGCGCCGCCGCCCGCCCTGGCTGTTCGACGCCGACAGCGGTCGCCGCCAGTTGCTGCGCTTCTTCAACCTGCACGACCTGGGCAGTTTCGGCATCGAGGACAAGCCGCTGTCGATCGCCGCCGCCGCCGCCCTGCTGGGCTACGTGGAGGAAACGCAGAAGCAGCGCCTGCCGCACCTGTCCTCGATCGCGGTCGAGTCCGGCGACGGCGCGATCGCGATGAACGCCGCCACCCGGCGCCACCTGGAGTTGGACACCCGCATCGACGGCGACACCCGCCACACCCTGCTCGGCGTGCTCGACAGCACGGTGACGCCGATGGGCGGACGCCTGCTGCGCCGCTGGCTGCACCGGCCGTTGCGCGACCGGCCGACCCTGCGCCTGCGCCACCAGGCGGTCGAAACCCTGATGGACAGCGGCGCGGGCGACGACCTGCGCGAGCGCTTCCGTGCCCTGGGCGACCTCGAACGCATCCTGTCGCGCATCGCGCTGCGCAGCGCACGTCCGCGCGACCTGTCCACGCTGCGCGACGGCCTGGGCCTGCTGCCGGGCGTGCATGCCCTGCTCTCGCCACTGGACGCACCGCGCCTGGCGGCCCTGCTCGATGCCCTGGGCGAACACGATGCGCACGCGCGACTGCTGGCCTCGGCGATCGTCGAGCAGCCGCCGGTCCTCGCCCGCGACGGCGGCGTGTTCGCCGAGGGCCACGACGCCGAACTCGACGAACTGCGGCGCCTGTCGAGCAACGCCGACCAGTTCCTGGTCGAACTTGAAGCGCGCGAGCGCGAAGCCAGCGGCATCCCGACGCTGAAGGTCGGCTACAACCGCGTGCACGGCTATTACCTGGAGATCAGCAAGGCGCAGGCCGGCAAGGCGCCCACGCACTACACGCGGCGGCAGACGCTGGCCAACGCCGAGCGCTACATCACCGAAGAGCTGAAGGACTTCGAGGACAAGGTGCTGTCGGCGCGCGAGCGCGCCCTCGCGCGCGAACGCCTGTTGTACGAAGAACTGCTGGACACGCTCAACGAACGCCTGCCGCCGCTGCGCGCCTGCGCAGCCGCACTGGCCGAACTTGACGTGCTCGCCGGCCTGGCCGAGCGCGCGCACGCGCTGGACTGGGCGCGGCCGGACCTGGACGAGCGGCCCTGCCTGCACATCGAGCGCGGCCGTCACCCGGTGGTCGAGGCGGTGCGCGAGGATCCGTTCGAGCCCAACGACCTGGTGCTCGACGAATCACGCCGCATGCTGGTCATCACCGGCCCGAACATGGGCGGCAAGAGCACCTACATGCGGCAGAACGCGCTGATCGTCCTGCTCGCCCACATCGGCAGCTTCGTGCCGGCCGAGCGCGCCTCGATCGGTCCGATCGACCGGATCCTGACCCGCATCGGCGCCGGCGACGACCTCGCCCGCGGACAGTCCACCTTCATGGTGGAGATGAGCGAGACCAGCTACATCCTCCACCACGCCACCGCGGAATCGCTGGTGCTGATGGACGAGATCGGCCGCGGCACCTCCACCTACGACGGCCTGGCCCTGGCCGATGCCTGCGCCCGCCACCTCGCCCACCACAACCGCGCCTACACGCTGTTCGCGACGCATTACTTCGAGCTCACCGCGCTCGCCGAACCGGGCAGCGGCATCGCCAACGTGCACCTGGACGCGGTCGAGCACCACGACCGCGAACATGGCGACCGCCTGGTCTTCATGCACGCGGTCAAGGACGGCCCGGCGAACCGCAGCTTCGGCCTCCAGGTCGCGGCGCTGGCGGGCCTGCCCCGGTCGGTGGTGCAGCAGGCCAAGGGCCGCCTGGCCGAGCTGGAGCAACGTGGCCACGATGCGCCCAGCGCGGCGCCGCTGGTGCCGGAAGTGCTGGATGCGCCGCGCCAGGCCACGCTGTTTTCCGCGCCATCGGCGGCGATGGAAGCGCTGGCCGGACTGGAGCCGGACGAGCTGACGCCGAAGCAGGCGCTCGAGGCCCTGTACCGCCTGAAGTCGCTGGCCTGACTCAGGCCTTGGCGGCGGCGCGCTCGGCTTCGGTCGCGCGCGCGCGCACAGCGGCCTCGCGGCCGGCATGGCGGGCAGCGTAGGCCTCGAAGGCCGGGCGCTTGTCGATGACGCCGAACTGCATGTACCAGCCCAGGTAGGCCGACAGCATCAGGTCGGCGGCACTGAAGCGGTCGCCGGCGACGAACTCGCGGCTGGACACCAGCGCGTCCAGCGTGGCCAGCACGTCTTCCAGCGAACCGAAGCCGGCGGATCGCGGCTCCAGCGTCGCGCCCCCGAGCTTGGCCAGCACCGCCGCTTCCAGCGGACCGGCGACGAAGAACAGCCAGCGGTAGTAATCGCCGCGCTCGCGGCTGCCCGAGGGCGGCGCCAGCCCTGCGGCGGGGAACGCGTCGGCCAGGTAGGCGCAGATGGCGGCGTTCTCGGTCACCACGGTGGTGTCGTGGCGGATCGCGGGCACCTTGCCCATCGGATTGATCGCCAGGTACTCCGGCGCCTTCATCGTGGTGCCGTACTCGAGGTACTCGGTGCGGTAAGACTGGCCGGTCTCCTCGAGCATCCAGCGCGCGACGACGCCGCGGGACTCGGGGTGGGTATACAGGGTCAGCGTGGACATCGGCGGTTCCTCCTGGAACGTGGGCGGGGCAAGGGGGCCCACGGTACGCCTGCCCTGCTGACAGGGTATGTCAGCACGCTCCGCCCAGGCCCCGTCGATGGGGCCGGCACGCGACAGTCAGGCGGCCTCGCCACCCGCGCCCGTCGGCGGCGTGGCATCGAAGCGCCGGACCTGCCGGGCCGGGTCGAACGGACCGATGCGGTCGCGACCGTCGAACCGGTAGTCGGCGAACTCGCCATCGGCCCGTACGTAGTGCAGGAAGACCTGCACCCAGTAGCGCCCGTCGAAGCGACCGCGCCAGTGCGGCAGTTCGGCGCCCTTGTAGGCGAGCATGTCGCCCGCGGCCAGCGGCAGTTCCAGGTCGCCGCCGCCCGATTGCAGTCCCAGCGTCCAGGGGCGGTCGGCATCGAAGCCCAGGGTCAGCGAGGTGCTGATCTCGCAGGAGGGCCGGTCCAGGTGGCGGGGCAGTTCGGCGCCGGGCATGTACACCCGCAGGTAGGAATAGCACGGGTGCAGGGGACCGCCGGCCACGCGCTCCATCAAGGGCAGGACGCGCAACAGCAGGCATTCCGACAGCGTGTCGGCATAACGCCCCTGCGACCCCAGGCTCTCTTCGACGGTGTAATGGCCCGGCACGCCGGTCTGCATCACCGCGTAGTTGGCGCAGAGCTCCGCTTCGGCCGGCGCCAGCACCCCGCGCAATACGCTGAACCCCTCCGCGGCGAAGTGGGCCGCGCTGCGGGCGATCATGTCGGCGGGGTCGGAGGCGGGTCGGGGATCGGTCATGGAGGCGCGGGCGCGGAAGGGTGGCGGCGGAGGGCCTCGATGGTAACCGCAGCGCCACACAGGCGTGGACGATTCCGTCATCGTTGCGGGCGCATGATGCGCTCCTTCGCCCGGCTTTGGCGATAGCCCCTCGCTATCCGAACGAGCAGAACATTCAATTTCAGATATGAACGGCACCGGCGTACGGTGGTCGGGTGCTTCCACCGCCTTGCCGCCCCGGTGCCCCATGGGAATCCGACGCCGCGCGCGACGCACCCTACTGAATGCCCGGACATGGGTCCGGGCGCGAATGGCCCAAGGAGATCGACCATGTCCAGCGAGAAGAAGTGCCCCTTCCACGCCACCGCCGGTGGCGGTACCCAGAACCAGGACTGGTGGCCGAACCGGCTGCGTCTGGACCTGCTCAACCAGCATTCCGCGCGCTCCAACCCGCTGGACCCCGGCTTCGACTACGCCAAGGCCTTCAAGGGCCTGGATTATGCGGCGCTCAAGCAGGACCTGGCCGACCTGATGACCGATTCGCAGGACTGGTGGCCGGCCGACTTCGGCCACTACGGCGGGCTGATGATCCGCATGGCCTGGCACAGCGCCGGCACCTACCGCATCGGCGACGGCCGCGGCGGCGGCGGTCGTGGCCAGCAGCGCTTCGCCCCGCTCAACAGCTGGCCGGACAACGTCAGCCTCGACAAGGCGCGCCGGCTGCTGTGGCCGATCAAGCAGAAGTACGGCCAGGCGATCTCCTGGGCCGACCTGATGATCCTCGCCGGCAACGTGGCGCTTGAGACGATGGGCTTCCGTACCTTCGGCTTCGGCGGCGGCCGCGAGGACACCTGGGAACCCGACCAGGACGTCTACTGGGGCCGCGAGACCACCTGGCTGGGGGGCGACGTGCGCTACGCCCACGGCGACGAAGGCGTGGTCAAGGGCGGCGACCATGCCGTGCTGGTGTCCGACGACGACGCCGACGGCGACGAACACAGCCGCCGGCTCGAGAACCCCCTGGCCGCGGTGCAGATGGGCCTGATCTACGTCAACCCGGAAGGCCCGGACGGCAACCCCGACCCCATCGCCGCGGCGCACGACATCCGCGATACGTTCGGCCGCATGGCCATGGACGACGAGGAAACCGTCGCCCTCATCGCCGGCGGCCACAGCTTCGGCAAGACCCATGGCGCGGCCGCAGCCGACAACGTGGGCTCCGAGCCGGAAGCCGACGAACTCGAGGCCCAGGGCTTCGGCTGGCACAACCGCCATGGCAGCGGCAGGGGCGCCGACACCATCACCAGCGGCCTGGAGGTCACGTGGTCGAAGACCCCCACCCAGTGGAGCAACAGCTTCTTCGAGAACCTCTTCGGCCACGAGTGGGAGTTGTCCAAGAGCCCGGCCGGCGCCCACCAGTGGGTCGCCAAGGGCGCGGAGCCTTCGATCCCGCATGCCTACGACAAGGACCGCAAGATCCTGCCGACCATGCTCACCACCGACCTCTCGCTGCGCATGGATCCCGCCTACGAGAAGATCTCGCGCCGTTTCCTGGAGAACCCCGACCAGTTCGCCGACGCCTTCGCCCGTGCCTGGTTCAAGCTGACCCATCGCGACATGGGACCGCGCAGCCGCTACCTCGGTCCGGAAGTGCCTGACGAGGCGCTGATCTGGCAGGATCCGGTCCCGGCCGCCGACTACCCGGCGATCGACGACAAGGACATCGCCGCGCTCAAGGAGAAGATCCTCGCCTCCGGTCTCGCGGTCGGCGACCTGGTCGCCGCGGCCTGGGCCTCGGCCTCGACCTTCCGTGGCGGCGACAAGCGCGGCGGCGCCAACGGTGCGCGCGTGCGACTGGCCCCGCAGAAGGACTGGGCGGCCAACGACCCGGCCCGCCTGGGCAAGGTGCTCAAGGCACTCGAGGGAATCCAGGCCGACTTCAACGGCGCCCAGGCCAACGGCAAGCAGGTGTCGATCGCCGACCTGATCGTGCTCGGCGGCGGCGCCGCGATCGAGAAGGCGGCGCGCGAGGCCGGCGTCCAGGTGAGCGTGCCGTTCTCGCCCGGTCGCACCGATGCCTCGCAGGCGCAGACCGACGTCGACTCCTTCTCACCGCTGGAGCCCGTCGCCGACGGCTTCCGCAACTTCGCCAAGGCCCGCTACGCCATCCCGGCCGAACACCTGCTCGTGGACAAGGCGCAGCTGCTCACCCTGACCGCGCCGGAAATGACCGCCCTGGTCGGCGGCCTGCGCGTGCTGGGCGCGAACAGCGGGGAGTCCGGGCACGGTGTGTTCACCGATCGCCCCGGCGTGCTCAGCAACGACTTCTTCCGCAACCTGCTCGACATGGGCACCGAGTGGAAGCCGACGTCCGATGCGCGCGACGCCTTCGAGGGCCGCGACCGCAAGAGCGGCGACCTCAAGTGGACCGGCACCCGCGTGGACCTGGTCTTCGGTTCGAATTCGGTGCTGCGCGCCCTGTCGGAGGTCTACGGCAGCGCCGACGGGCAGGACAAGTTCGTCAAGGACTTCGTCGCCGCCTGGCACAAGGTCATGGAGCTGGACCGCTTCGACCTCGCCTGAGCAGTCCGACGCGTGCTCGCGAAGAAGCCCGGCATCCGCCGGGCTTCTTCCTTGTGCGTCCGCCGGGGGCCGGAGCAAGGCAGGCCGCCAGCATCCACGTCGCCCGGACGGATCCCGCGCGGGGCCCCGGGCGCGCTTCGCTTGCCCGGGCTACGTTGCCGGCAGACCCCAAATTGCTCTTCGCATGGGTTGCGCGAAGGAAGACCCATCGTGCGTCCTGCGTGCGGCTGCGCGCACGGTGGGTTTCGCCTTGGGCTCTACCCACCCTACGAAGCGCGATGAGAGGCCGGGTCGTAGGATGGGTAGCGCGAAGCAAAACCCATCGTGCGCCATGCGTGCGCTCGACTACGCCGCCGCTGCGTCCCGCTGCACGCCAGCCGGCACCGCCTCCAGTGCGCGCGACAGGTCCGCCCACAGGTCGTCGACATGCTCGATGCCCACCGACATGCGCAGCAGTCCAGGCGTGATGCCATGGGCCAGCTGGTCGGCCTCGCCGACGACGCGATGGGTCAGGCCGGCCGGATGCTGGATGAGGGTGTCGACCGAGCCCAGGCTGACCGCGGGCGTCAGCAGCTTCACTTCGCGCATCACCGACGCCGCGGCGGCATGGCCCTGCGCCAGTTCGAACGCCACCAGGCAACCAGGGCCGCGCATCTGGGTCCAGTGCAGCGCGGCGTTCCTCACCGTCCCCAGCCCGGGGTAGAACACCTTCGCGACGCGCGGATGCGCCTGCAGCCGCTCGGCAAGCACTTCGGCATTGGCCTGCGCGCGCTCCACGCGCAGGGCCAGCGTCGGCAGGCCGCGGTGAAGCAGGTAGGCCGCCAGTGGATGCAACAGGCCGCCGGTCGCTGCCCGTACCGTGCGCAGGGGCCGGGCGTCCTCGTCGGCGCAGCACACCACGCCGGCGATCACGTCGCCATGCCCGCCCAGGAACTTGGTCGCGCTGTGCAGCACGTAGCGAGCGCCCAGCGCGGCCGGGTTCTGCAGCACCGGCGTGGCGAAGGTCGAGTCGACCAGCACCGGCACGTCGCCGGCGGCGGCCACGACCGCGCGGATGTCGACCAGGTCCAGGGTCGGGTTGGCCGGCGTCTCGACGATCACCAGCGTGGTGTCGGCGCGTCGACGCGACGCGATCTCGCCCGCTTCGACGAACTCGGCCTCGATGCCGCACAGGCCGCTGGCCAGCAAGTGGTCGGAGGTGCCGTAGAGCGGACGCACCACCAGCACGTGGGCGCCGTGGGCGCGACGGGCCATGAGGACCGCGGTCAGCGCCGCCATGCCCGAGCCGAAGGCCACGCAGGCACCGGTGTCCTCCAGCGCGGCCAGCGCGTCCTCGACGCGGGCCACCGTGGGGTTGTGCAGACGGGCATAGATCGGATTGCCGGCGCGGGCCTGGCCCCCGACGAGGGCGTCGAAGCTGGCGGTGCCCGCTTCCAGGTCGGTCACCGGATAGGTCGTGGACAGGTCGATCGGCGGGGCGTGGACGCCGAGCTCGCGCAGCTCGTCGCGGCCGGCGTGCACGGCACGGGTCGAAAATCGGGTCATGGCAGCACCATTTCGTCGGATATCCCCCCGATACTAGAAACACCTGCGCCTGATAACCTGACGGCCGAACGATATTCGTCAAGGCCCCGGAATGTTCCGACTCGACCGAACCGACTTCGCCCTGCTGCGGCTGTTGCGGAAGAATGCGCGGCTGCCGAACAAGACCCTGGCAGAGAAAGCCGGGATCGCGCCCTCGACGGCGCTGGAGCGCATCCGCCGCATGCACGAGTCGCGGACGATCCAGGGCTACCACGCGGAGATCAACCCGGCCGCGATCGGCATCGGGCTGCAGGCCATGGTCGTGGTCCGGCTCGCCCGCCATTCGCGCGCGATGGTCGACAGCTTCCACCGCCACCTGCAGGGCCTGCAGGAAGTGCTCGCCTTCTACCACCTGGCCGGCGCAGACGATTTTCTCGTCCACGTCGGCGTGCGCGACAGCGACCACCTGCGCGAATTCGCCCTGACCGCGTTCACCGAGCGCGAGGAAGTGGCGCACATCCAGACGCAGCTGATCTTCGAGTTCCGCCGCAACACCGAACTGCCGGTCTTCCGATCGCCGGATCCCTGAGCGCGCTCCGGGGACGGTCATCGGGCGTAGGATGGAACCCCGCACCTACGGATGAAACGCCCATGACCAGCCCGATCGCACAGGACCTCCTCGGCCGCCTGCAGGGCCAACCCCTTTCCGACATCGGCCGCCAGCTCGGCCTGTCCGACAGCCAGGTCCAAGGCGCCGTCGCCACCGCCCTGCCCCTGCTGCTGGGCGCACTGGGCCGCAACGCCAGCCAGCCGGAAGGCGCCGACGCACTGTTCGGCGCGCTGCAGCGCGACCACGCCGGCGAGGACGTCGGCAGCGTGCTGGGCGCGGTGCTGGGCGGCGGCGGCCAGGGCGCTGGCATCCTCGAACACGTGTTGGGCGGACGCCAGCAGACCGCGATTCGTGGCATAGAGGCCAGCACCGGCCTGGACGGCGATCGCGCGGGCAGCCTGCTGAAAATGCTCGCGCCCCTGGTCATGGCCTACCTGGCCCGGCGGATGTTCTCCTCCGATCCGGCGCCCGCCGGCACCACGCCGCTGTCGCCGACGCCGCAAAGCCTGGGCAGCGTGCTCGGCGAGGAAAGCCGGCGCATCGGCGAGTCGGGCGGCTTGGCGGGTGGCCTGCTGGGCGCGGTCCTCGACCAGGACAGCGACGGCGATACCGACCTGGGCGACCTCCTGCGCCTGGGCGGTTCGCTCTTGGGCGGGCGCTGAGGCGCTCCGCCGGATCAGGTCGCGTCGATGTCGCCCAGCGCGCGGATCAGCCGCCGGGCCCGCTTGTCGGGTTTGCCCTCCGGCGCCCGGTAGCCGGCGTGGGCGGCCGCGCGCAGGGCACGTGCCTGTTCGCGCGCCGCACGCGAGGCCTCGCTCTCTTCGTACAGGGTGCGCGCGACCGTGGCCGGGCCGCGCGTATCGCTCAGGCCCAGGACCCGCACGTCGAACAGCTCCTCGCCGCGCGCGACGCGCAGGGCATCGCCCACCCGCACCGAGCGCGAGGGCTTGGGCCGCTGCTCGCCGACCTCGATCTTTCCGTTCTCGATCGCCTGCCGCGCCAGGCCGCGCGTCTTGAAGAAACGGGCGGCCCAGAGCCACAGGTCGAGTCGTACCGTGGCCGCCTCGTCGGCGGGCGGGCTGCCGCCCGGGGATGGAATGTGCGCCATGGGAGGAAGTCTAGCGGCTCGTTCGCCGGCGGGTCGGCGCCAGAACGCAAACGGCCGCCCATGGGGCGGCCGCTGCGGAAACCCGGGCGGGTGGGTCTTACTTGGCCTTGGCCTTCGCGTAAGCCGCCAGGTCTTCCTTGATGCGCGCCTTCTTGCCTTCCAGGCCGCGCAGGTAGTACAGCTTGCCGGCGCGGACCTTGCCGCGACGCTTCACGCTGACCGAATCGATGATCGCGCTGTGGCTCTGGAACACGCGCTCGACGCCGAAGCCGTGCGAGATCTTGCGCACGGTGAAGGAGGAATTCAGGCCGGCGCTCTTGCGCGCGATCACGACGCCCTCATAGGCCTGGAGGCGTTCGCGGTTGCCTTCCTTCACCTTGACGTTGACGACCACGGTGTCGCCGGGACCGAACTCGGGCAGCTCGCGCTGTTCCTGCTCGGCTTCGAAGTTCTGCAGAAGCGTATTGAGAGAGGGCTGGGTCATGGTTCTGGCCTGTTGGAGTCGTTGTAGCGCGAGTGCACGTGGACCCGCGTCTGGCTGGTTGGAACGTAAGCCGCTAATTGTAACGGATTTCCCGGCCCGGGCGCCACTGGCCGGACGGGCGTCTACTCCG
Organism: Marilutibacter spongiae; assembly: GCF_014145325.1. Classification (GTDB taxonomy): domain Bacteria; phylum Pseudomonadota; class Gammaproteobacteria; order Xanthomonadales; family Xanthomonadaceae; genus Marilutibacter; species Marilutibacter spongiae. Next base: position 53,904 of record NZ_JACHTF010000014.1, on the reverse strand, counting down.
CCTGTTCAGGCGACTCCCCGGCATGGCCGTCCGGCAGGGGCTGGACACCCTCGTCACTGGCCTTCCACGCCTCCAGGAGGGCGCGGTCGGCGGGCGTGAGCGCGGCCTCGTCGATCAGATCGGGACGGCGCAGCCAGGTCCGGCCGAGCGCCTGCATCCGCCGCCAACGGGCGATGCGGGCGTGATTGCCCGACATCAGCACCTCGGGCACGACACCCAACTCATGCGCCACCGGGCGCGTGTAGTGGGGGCAGTCGAGCAGGCCGTCCTCGAAGCTGTCCTGGACCGCGGATTCGGCGTCATTGAGGGCCCCGTCCTGCAGGCGCGCGACCGCGTCCACGACCACCGCGGCGGCCAGTTCGCCCCCCGACAGCACGTAGTCGCCGATCGAGAGTTCCTCGTCGACCTCGGCCTGCAGCAACCGCTCGTCGACGCCTTCGTAGCGCCCGCACAGCAATATGAGCCGCTCGCAGGCCGCCAATTCACGCACCTTGGCCTGGTCCAGGGGACGGCCCTGGGGGCTCATGTAGATGACGCGGGCCGGACGCGGGTCGGCCTCGCGCACGGCACGCAGGCACGCGCGCAACGGGTCGATCAGCATCACCATGCCCGGGCCGCCGCCGAAGGGCCGGTCGTCCACCCGCCGGTAGTTGCCCTCGGCGTGGTCGCGGGGGTTCCAGCCGTGCAGTGACATCAGGCCGCGCTCACCGGCACGTCCCACCACGCCGAATGCGGCGCACTGGGCGATGAACTCCGGGAACAGGCTGACGACGTCGATGCGCATGGCTGCGTGGGAATGGGGAATGGGGAATGGGGAAGCGGGAAGCGGGAAGCGGGAAGCGGGAAGCGACTCTATCGCGTCAGGGAGCCCGGTGGGTCCCCGAGCGGTCGCATGCATGCGGGGCGGGACTTCAATCCCGCGCCAGTGGCTTCAGAAATCCGCGTCCCAGTCGACGCTGACGATGCCTGTCTCGAAGTCCACGCCGGTCACGTACTGCGGCTGGACGAAGGGAATCATGCGCTCGCGCTCGTCGTCGCGCGCGACCAGGACGTCGTTGGCCCCGGTCGAGAAGAGATGCGAGACCGTGCCCAGGTCGATGCCCTCGGCATTGACGACGCGCAGGCCCTCCAGGTCGGCCCAGTAGTACTCGCCGGGCCGGGGCGGAGGCAACGCGTCGCGCGGGATGTAGATTTCGGTGCCGCGCGCGGCTTCCGCGGCATCGCGGTCGATCACGTCGGGCAAGTGGCCCACCAGGTACTTGCCACTGGCCTTGCCGCGCGCGCCGCTGACCTGGCGCTCGTTGCCCTGCGCGTCGCGCAGGATCCAGGGCTGGTAGCGGAACAGGGCTTCGCGCGGCTCGGTCCAGGACTCGAACTTCAGTTCACCACGCAAGCCAAAGGCGCCAAGCACCCTGCCCAGCAGGATGCGGCGCCCTGGCGTTTCCACGGTCATGCGGCCGCGCCTCGACGCAGCCCCGCACTCAGGCTTTGGCAGCCGGTGCGTCGGCGCCCTTGAGCGCTTCCTTGTACAGCGTGGCGACCTTGTCGGTCAGCTGCGCGCCGGTGCCCACCCAGTGCTTGACGCGCTCGGTGTTGAGCTCGATGCGCTTCTCGCCACCGGTGGCAACGGGGTTGTAGTAGCCCAGGCGCTCGATGTTGCGGCCATCGCGCGGGTTGCGGCTGTCGGTGACGATGATGTGGTAGAAGGGGCGCTTCTTGGCGCCACCACGCGTCAGGCGGATCTTGACCATCTTTTCGGTTTCCTGTGTTGCCCAGTCGCCAGGACGGCGAGGTAAGCCGGCAATTCTAGCCCAGGCCCCGGGTCAATGGAAGATCCCGCCACCGCCGGGGCTGAACGCGCGCGGCGTCCCAACTGCCGCCGGGAGACCGGGGCGGGCGATGCCCGCCCCGGTCCGCTCCGCCCGTCAGGGCGTGACGGTCAACCTGACCGGCAGGCTGGCCACCGGCTGGCTGGGGTCGTTGCTGGCGAAACAGGCGCGCGCGCGGTATTCACCCGGCGCGAGGCCGGCCGCGTTCAGGCTCAGCAGCACCGTGCGGTCGGTGCCGCCGTAGACGCGGCCACTGCCGGGCAGCACCGAACCGATCCACGCCGCGCCGCACTGCGAAGCGGCGTTCACCTGGAAGGCCAGGCCCGGGTTGGTCGCCGAGGTCGCGCCCCAGGTGCCGCCCAGTTCGGGCGACTGCACCACCTGGGCCTGCCCGCCGATGCCCTGCAGCGACTGGTACCAGGCCCAGCGATTGGCGAGCAGGGTCTCGACGTGCACGTGCAGCCAATAGGTCCCCGGCGGCAGTTGCACGTCCTGTCCGGCCAGGGTCGGATCGAACTGCAGCCAACCATCGGATACGCCGATGCCGGCACTGTTGGGCGCCGCCGTGTACGTCCACAACGGCGGCGTCGAGCCGGGCGTGCGCGGATAGCCGGCCGGCTTGCCGCCATCGTCCGCGTAGATCGACCAGGTGATGCTGCTCGCGGTCGACTGCAGGCTGGCGCCGCTGACGACGAAACCGCGCGTGGCCAGGAAGTCGATCGCGCCGCCCTCCTCCATCACGAAGTCGTCGGCCGCGTAGAAGCCCGAACCGTAGTCGGGCATGTAGGCGCTCAGGGTGCCCGTGGTCACGCCCTCGCTGGTCGAGGCATAGACCACGTCGCTGACCGCACCGCTGGCCTGGTGGCTCCACTCCAGCCAGCCACCGCCTTCGTTGGCGACCTTCGCGGCGACCACGCCCCGGCGGCCGGCCTTGAGCGTCAACGATGCGCCATCCTCCGGCGCGGTGGCGATGCGCGGCGACGGTACCGACACCGCGACCGGCAGGCGCAGGGTCGCCACGTGAGGCGAGTGCCCGACCGGCTCCAGCACCAGCTTGCCGAAGTTCCAGCTGTCGTCCGCCGGAAGCTTGCGGCCATCCACGATCACGGTGAGCGAGACCTCCTGGTCGCCCTTCACCATGAACAGCGCGGGCCAGACGATGCCCTTGACCCCTTCCAGGCGCGCGGTCCACAACACGTTCGGGCGACGCACGCTGCGGAAGGTGCGGGTGAAGGTGCAAAAGCCCACGCAGGCCTGCTCGTTCATGCTCGGCAGGTTGAGCGTGCTGGTGTCGCCGCCTTCCACCGGATTGGCCGCCAGGTAATTGGCGGTGGTCTCGTCCATGACCAGGCCGGTGCGCGAGGCATTGCGCACCTGGACGCGGCCCGCGCCCATGGCGAAGGCGTCGGCCCGGGTCTCGCCGTCCTCGATGTAGACCTCCTGGTCGGCGGTCATCATCAGCGCCGACTTGATCTCGGCGGGCGTCCAGGTCGGGTTCAACTGCTTGATCAGTCCGGCGGCGCCGGCGACGTGCGGCGACGCCATCGACGTGCCGTTCTTCAGGCCCACCAGGTCTTCGAAGCCCTCGATGGTCGACCCGGCGTCGGCGGCCAGCACCGCCACGCCCGGCGCGGTGATGTCGGGCTTGACCAGCTCGTAGTTGGCCGGCCCGCGCGAACTGAAGGCACCGAGCACGTCGGGCTTGTTGGCGATGACCTGCGCCGGATAGCCGATCGCCGCCGTGGCCGAGACTCCGCTGGCGAAGTCGCGCACCGCGTCGCCGTCGGCGCGGGTGATCGCGAAGGCCGGGATCGTGGTGCCGGGGACGGAGGGGCTCAGGCCGCCGTCGGCGTTGTTGGCGATGACCACCGCGATCGCGCCCGCCGCGGACGCGTTGTTGGTCTTGATGCTGAACGAGCAGCCGCCGCGGCGGACGAAGGCGATCGCGCCCTGGAACACGTTGCCGCCATAGGCCGAACACGCGTCGCTGCCGCTGTCGAAGTCCGGCGCGACCACGAAGGCCGTGGTGCCGGGAATGGCCGACTCGTGCGCGACGCCGCTGCCGCCGGGCGTGAGCACCACGCCCTGGACCGCGGCCGGCGGTGCGCCGGGGCCGGTGAGGTCGAGGATGAACTCGAAGCCCTGGCGGCCATGGGTGGCCGCGGCCACGGTGGTCACCCAGGGCTCATGGTGGCCCAGGGTGCCGGCCGCCGGGCCGGAATTGCCCGCCGATGCCGCGACGAACACGCCGGCGTCCGATGCGCCCAGGAACGCCTGGGAGACCGCCTCGCTCCAGGGCGCGGCACCGCCGCCGATGGAGAAGTTGATGACGTCGACGCCATCGGCCACGGCCTGGTCGATCGCCGCCGCCGACGACACGTTCGGACACAGCCCGTTGCCGTCGCTGGTGCGCGTGTAGCACACGTCGTAGGCGATGATGTTGCCGCGCGGCGCCACGCCGGAGATGTTCACGCTCGCGCCGCGGAACTCGACCGTGCGCGGGTTGCCCGCCGCCGTCGACGCCGTGTGCGAGCCGTGCCCGTTGGTGTCTCCGAAGCCCGGCTCCTCCAGGATGCCGGCGACGCCGCAGCGGTTGCCCGGCGCCTCGCAGACGAAATCGTAGCCGCCGATGAGCTTGTCGTTGCATCGTCCTTCGTCGACGCCACCGGGCGCGCAGGTGCCCAGGTAGTTGCCCGCGCCGTTCGGATTGACGTGGTGGTAGCCGTCGCTGGCGACGGCGCTGAAGGAGGGACTGCCGAAATTGATGCCGGAGTCGACGATGCCGAACACGATGCCCTCGCCGCGCGCACCGGGCAGCTTCGGCGATCCGGGCAGTGTCTGTCCCGGCGGCAGGCCGCTGCCGCTGGCCCACACGGTATCCGCGCCGATCCGCTGCGGGCCGGCGTCGGTATCCATTTCGTATTCGCGATAGGGCTCGACGAACGCCACCTCGGCCATGCCGGCCAGCGCGGCGGCTTCGTTGCGCGTGAGGTCGGTGACCACGCCGTTGAGCGCATGCTGCATGCGCCTGCGCACCTGCAACTGGCGGCCGAGCATCCGGCCCGCGCGTGCGACGTGTTCGCCCTGCTGGCGCGCGAGGTCGGCGACGTATGCGCGAGCCTCGCTGCTCTGGACGTCGATGCGACCACCGGCGCCGCCCTGGCGGCGCGGCGCGGGAATGCCGGCGCGGTCGCCGTCGTAGTTGGCGAGCGCGGGTTCGACGTACCCGACGATGTAGATCTGCCGCGGACTGTTGTCGGGTTCCGCGACGGCGGGCGCCTTGCCCGAAGCCTGCGCCGAGGCGCCCGGGGTCGTCGCGCCGACGGCGGCCACGAGCACGGCCGTGCCGAGCGCGACACCCAGTCTGGTGTAAGAGAGCATCTGATTTCCCCTCATGATGCGAACGGATCACCAACCGACCGTCATTGGTCGGCGGCATGTATGAACATGGTGATTCCGCTTCTCCCCCTGTGACTTCGCCCCTCCGCGGTTTCCGCCATGCCAGGCCCACGGGAGGCGCTGCGCCGAAGCGTGCGCAACATCACGGAATGTAGGCGAGCCGCCGGGCCGTGCGCAATACGTCGGGGCGACCGCTCGTCAGACGGCGCGCCGGCCGGTCCCTACTCGGCCACCGGCCGGGAGACATCGACCGGCGCGACCCGCGGGGGATACAGGTGCCGCAAGCCCAGGCAGGGCCGCTCGATCAGGCGCCAGCTCGCCTCGGCCGCCAGCAGCGTCAAGGCCGTGGTGGCCAGCATCGTGTCGACCAGGCTCCAGAGCGGCGTCATGCCCAGCGGCAGCAGCCACTGGTGGACCACGATCGCGATCGGCCAGTGGTAGAGATAGCCGCCGTAGCTGCGGTTGCCCAGCCAGCGGAACGGGCCCCAGGCGAAGAATCCGCGCAGTCCCAGGGTGCGCGGCGCGAACGCCAGGGAGGTCAGCACGCCCACCGCACCGACGATGTTCACGCTGTAGCCGACCACCTGAACCAGCGGGTCGTCCAGCAGATAGCCGTGGCGCAGCACGTAGAAGGCCAGGATCACCACCAGGCTGAAGGCGACCATGCGCGGCCCCCAGGTTCCCAGGCGCGCGCGCCCCTCCGGCGTGGCGGCCATCAGCGCGGTCAGCGCGCCCCCCGCGAGCGCGTCCAGTCGCGTGAACAGCAGCACGTAGATCGGCACGTACGAGCTGCCCTGCACGGTCATGGCCAGGCGCAGCAGCGGCGCGAACAGCAGGAAGCCGAACAGGACCCAGCGCAGGCGGCCGATCGGCAGCATCAGCACCAGCAAGGGCCAGAGCAGGTAGAACTGCTCCTCGATCGCCAGCGACCACAGGTGCGAGAGCGGCCGGAACGCGTCCCAGCCCTGCGCGCTGATCGCGAAGTTGTGCAGGTAGACCCAGTAGGACAGCCGCGCGGGTTCGAAGGGCGCGCGCCAGTCGCCGGCACTCCACGCCAGCCATGCGAACAGCAGGAGCAGCAGGGTGTAGTACGGCGGGAAGATGCGCAGGGTACGGCGGAAGTAGAACAACCTGAGCGCGCGCTCGCGCCCGCGCAGGCGCAGCAGGATGCCGGTGATCAGGAAGCCCGACAGCACGAAGAACGCGTCGATGCCCGCCCATGCGCAATGCACGAGCAGGTTGGGCACCTTCAGTTGCCAGGGGATCTCCACGCCTTCCCACAACTGGAAGACATGCGCGGCGACGATGCCCATGAAGGCAAAGCCGCGGAACCCGTCGAGCGACGGGAAATACAGGCCGGCGTCACCCGCCTGCGATTGTGGGACTGCTGCCACCCGTCGCCCCCTGCGCGACCGTCTCTCCCTTCACAACGCGATCGATCGTGGGGGAAGGCCAGCGCGCGCCGGGGAGGCAGCGCGTGGATCCCTCAGCGGAACGGCATGCCGCCGCGCCCGCCCATCATGCCCTTCATGCCGCGCATCATGCCCTTCATGCCGCCGCGGCCCAGCTTGCCCATCATCTTTTCCATCTGCTGGTACTGCTTCATCAGCTTGTTGACGTCGGCCGGGGTGACGCCGGCGCCGCTGGCGATGCGCTTGCGGCGCGAGCCGTTGAGCAGGGCCGGGTTGCGCCGTTCCTTGAGCGTCATCGAACCGATGATGGCGACCATGCGCGGGACTTCCTTGCCGGTGACCTGGCTCTTGACGTGGTCGGGGATCTGGCCGACGCCGGGCAGCTTGTCCATCAGGCCCGACAGACCGCCCATGTTCTGCATCTGCTCGAGCTGGTCGCGCATGTCGTTGAGGTCGAACTTCTTGCCCTTGGCGACCTTCTCGGCGAGCTTCTTCGCCTTGTCCTGGTCGACCTGCTGCTCGACCTGCTCGACCAGCGACAGGACGTCGCCCATGTCGAGGATGCGGCTGGCGATGCGATCGGGGTGGAACACGTCCAGGCCATCGGGCTTCTCGCCGACGCCGATGAACTTGATCGGGCGCCCGGTGATGTAGCGCACGCTCAGCGCGGCACCGCCACGGGCGTCGCCGTCGGTCTTGGTGAGCACCACGCCGGTCAACGGCAGGGCCTCGCTGAAGTGCTTGGCGGTGACCGCGGCGTCCTGGCCGGTCATCGCGTCAACCACGAACAGGGTCTCCACCGGATCGACCGCCGCGTGCAGGGCCTTGATCTCGGCCATCATCGCATCGTCGATGCTGGTGCGGCCCGCGGTGTCGACCAGCAGGACGTCGACGTAGGACTTCCGGGCGTCGTCGATGGCCGCGCGGACGATCGCCTCGGGCTTCTGGTCGGCGCTGGAGGGGAAGAACTGCACGCCGACCTGTTCGGCGAGCGTGCGCAGCTGCTCGATCGCGGCCGGCCGGTAGACGTCGGCCGAGACCACCATGACCTTCTTCTTGCGGCGCTCCTTGAGGTGCTTGGCCAGCTTGCCGACCGTGGTGGTCTTGCCCGCGCCCTGCAGGCCCGCCATCAGGATCACCGCCGGCGGCGAGGTGTTGAGGTTGAGGTCGGCGGCCGCCGAGCCCATCACCGTGCTCATCTCGTCGCGCACGACCTTGATCAGGGCCTGGCCCGGGGTCAGCGACTTGAGCACTTCCTGGCCGACCGCGCGGACCTTGATGCGCTCGATCAGCGCTTGGACGACCGGCAGTGCCACGTCCGCCTCGAGCAGCGCGATGCGCACCTCGCGCAGGGACTCGCGGATGTTCTCCTCGGTCAGGCGGCCACGGCCGCGCAGGCGCTCGATGGTGCCGGAAAGTCGCTGGGTCAGGGATTCGAACATCGCAGGGAAACCGGAAAACGGGGGCGGGCGCGGATTATAGCGCCCCGCGGCGACGGGCCCGGACGGCGGCGGAATTCGCCATCGCGCGTCGATCGCGGCCATACGGCCGACCGGCGGCTGTGCGACACTCCGCCGATGACAATCGTTCTCATCGCCATCATCGCCTACCTCGCGGCCGCCGGCCTGCTGGTCGGCGAACTGCGCAACGGCCGCCCGGCCGGCGGCCCCCGCCCGTGGTGGTGGCTGGCCTGGACCGGCACCGCGTGCCACGCACTCGCCCACGTCATCGCTTGGCGCGCGACCGGGCGCGCCGACCTGCACTTCTTCGCCGCCCTGTCGCTGGTCGGCCTGGGCATGGCCGGCCTGACCGCGGTCTTCGCCACCCGGGGCCGCATGTCCGCGCTGGGCGTGGTGGTCTTCCCGCTGGCGGCGGCAGTGCTGGCCGCGGACTTCATGCACGAACCCGGCGTGGCGCGATCGCTGGACTGGCGCCTGCAACTGCATGCCTGGCTGGCCCTGCTAGCCTACGCCACGCTCGCCGTGGCCGCGCTGCTCGCGGTGATGCTGTGGCTGCAGGAGCGCGCGCTCCGCAGGCGCGAGATCCACGGCTGGCTGCGCGCACTGCCGCCGCTGGTGGAACTGGAGAGCCTGCTGTTCCGGACCATCACGGTCGGCTTCATCCTCCTCACGGCAACCCTGCTGACCGGGATGCTGTTCGTGGAGAACCTGTTCGCCCAGCACCTGGTCCACAAGACCGTGCTGAGCGTGCTGTCCTGGCTGGTGTTCGGCGGCCTGCTGCTGGGGCGCTGGCGCCACGGCTGGCGCGGCGCCAAGGCCGTGCACTGGACCCTGGTGGCGATGAGCCTGCTGGTGCTGGCCTTCTTCGGCAGCAAGTACGTGCTCGAACTGATCCTGCGGCGCGGCGCCTGACTCCCTGTAGACCCGGCTGATGGAACGCTGCGTTGCGCAGCGGGAATATCCCGATGCCAAATATTTGCCTTGACAACTATTGCGTGGGCTACGAAAATGGCGCCCATGAACACGCCTTCCCCCTGCACGGGCTCCTCGCTGGGCCTGCTCTTCCGCCAGGTCCGCGACGCCATGTGGGCCCGCATGGCGCGTGAGCTGGCCGAGGCCGGCCACGACCTGAGCTTCAGCCAGTACATCACCATCAAGAAGCTGGCCGACGGCAGCCAGGGCGCCAGCGAGCTGGCGCGCGCCGCCGAGCTCAACCCCGGCGCCATGACCCGCCTGCTCGACAAGCTCGAGGCCCGCGGCCTGCTGGTCCGCAATGCCGATCCGGCCGACCGTCGCGCCCTCGTCATCGAGCTCACCCAGGCCGGTCGCCGCCTGTGGGTGGACGTGAACGAATGCGGTGCCCGTGTCCGCGAGCAGGCGATGAAGGACATGGATGCCGACGAACAGGCGCAATTGCTGGCCCTGCTGGTCCGCGTGCGCGACAACCTCACCGCCTACGGGGCCTGAACCGATGCGACCCATTCCCCTCCCCTCCCGGCTCGCCCTGCCGCTGCTCCTGGCCAGCCTCGTCGGCTGCGCCACCAGCGGCGGGCTGGAGCCCGTGGGCCAGCTGGCCCCCGCCGACGGCCTCGCCACGCGCGACAGCCTGGCCGCGCATGCGCGCGGCGACGCGACCTTCCCGGACCTCGACTGGTGGACCGCCTTCGGCGATCCCCAGCTCGATGCCCTCGTCGAGGAAGCGCTGCGCGGCAACCCGAGCCTGGACGCCGCCGACGCGCGGCTGCGCCAGGCCAGCGCGCGCGCCGGCCTGGCCGACGCCCAGCGCAAGCCCACGATCGGCGCCACCGCCCAGTACTCGGGCCTGAGGATCGGCGAGACAGTCGCCCCCGCACCGATCGGCGGCGAATACTCCGGCGTGGAGCTGCTCAGCCTCGGGTTCGACCACAGCTTCGACTTCTGGGGCGGCAAACGCGCCCAGTGGGAGGCCGCGCTCGGCCAGGCCCGCGCGGCCGAAGTCGATGCGCAGGCCGCCCGCCTGACGCTGTCGGCGAACATCGCCCGCGCCTACGTGGCGCTGGCCGGTGCCTACGACGACCTGGACGTCGCGCGCGCGGAAGAAGCGCGTGCGGCCGGCCTCCAGGACCTGAGCGGCAAGCGCGTCCGCGCCGGACTCGACAACCGCATGCAGCTCGAACGCGCGCAGGCCAGCGTCGCCTCAGCCCGCCAGCAGGGCCAAGCGGCCCAGCAGCGGATCGACGAAGCGCGCAACGCCATCGCCGCCCTCCTCGGCCAGGGCCCCGACCGGGGCCTGGCGATCGCCCGCCCCACCCTCCTGCAGGCACCCGCGCCCGGCGTGCCCGACGTGCTGCCCAGTGAACTGCTGGGCCACCGCCCGGACATCGTCGCCGCCCGTTGGCGCGCCGAAGCCGCGTTGCGCGGGATCGACGCCAGCCAGGCCGCGTTCTATCCGACCGTCAACCTCAAGGCGATGGTCGGCCTGGCCTCGATCGGCCTGTCGGACCTGTTCCGCACCGAAGCCGGCCTGATCCAGGGCGGCCCGGCGATCAGCCTGCCGATCTTCGACGGCGGTCGCCTGCGCGCCCGGCTCGACGCCAGCGACGCCGACTTCGACCTCGCCGCCGCGGACTACAACGGACGCCTCGCGGCCGCGCTGCGCGAGGTGGCCGACGCTGTCCAGGGCGCCAGCGCACTGGATGCGCGCATCGCCACCGCGACCGAAGCGCGCGACGCCGCCGACCAGGCATGGCAGCTCGCCACCCAACGTTACGACGCGGGCCTGGGCACCCAACTCGACGTGCTCGCGGCCCAGCAACCGCTGCTGCAGCTCGACCAGTTGCTCGCCGGCCTGCGCGCCCAGCGCCTGGTCGCCGCGATCGACCTCGACGAAGCCCTGGGCGGCGGCCTCGAACTGCCCGCACCGCCCTCCACCCACTGAACGCCCCGCGTCCCCGGATCCCCCAAGGCACACCGATGACCAGCAAGATCAATCCCAACGCAAACGCCGCCCCGGCCACCCCGCCGGCGCGCAATGGCCGGCGCCGCAAGGCCCTGGCGATCCTCGCGACCGTCGTGGTCGTGGCAGGCGTCGCCTGGACGGCGTGGTACCTCCTCGTCGCCCGCTGGCACGAGAGCACCGACGATGCCTACGTCCAGGGCGACGTGGTGACCATCACCCCGCAGACGATGGGCACGGTGATCGACATCGGCGCCGAGGAAGGCATGAAGGTCAAGGCCGGCCAGACCCTGGTGCAGCTCGACCCCGACGACGCCGACGTCGCCTACCAGCAGGCCCTGGCCAACCTCGCCGGCACGGTACGCCAGGTGCGCGGCCTGTACAGCGCCGTGGACGCCGGGCAGGCCCAGCTCAAGGCGCAGCAGGTGGCGCTGGACAAGGCGCGTGCCGACGTCCGCCGCCGCGAGGGCCTGGTGGCCAGCGGCGCGGTCTCGGCCGAGGAGCTGGCGCATGCCCGCGACCAGCTCGCCGCCGCGCAGGCCGCCGTCGCGGCGTCCACCGGCGACCTCTCGCGCAACAAGGCCCTGGTCGATGCCACCGAGGTCGCCAGCCAGCCGCAGGTCCAGGCCGCCGCGGCGCAGCTGCGTCGCGCCTACCTCGACAAGCAGCGCTCGGCGATCCTCGCCCCGATCGACGGCTTCACCGCCAAGCGCACCGTGCAGCTGGGCCAGCGCGTCCAGCCCGGCACCCCCCTGATGACGGTCGTCCCGCTGGACCAGGTGTGGATCGAGGCGAACTTCAAGGAAACCCAGCTGGCCCACATGCGCATCGGCCAGCCGGTCAAGCTGCACGCCGACATCTACGGCGACGACGTCGAGTACGACGGCCGCATCGCCAGCCTCGGCATGGGCACCGGCAGCGCGTTCTCGCTGCTGCCGGCGCAGAACGCCAGCGGCAACTGGATCAAGATCGTCCAGCGCGTGCCGGTCCGCATCGAGATCGATGGCCGCCAGCTCGCCGAGCACCCGCTCCGCCTGGGCCTGAGCATGCACGCCGACGTGTCGGTGCGCGACCAGGACGGCCCGGTGCTGTCGGAAGCCCGCGACTCCGGCGCCCCGGTGCTGTCGACGCGCACCTATGCCAACCAGCTGGCCGAGGCCGACGCCCTGATCGAGCAGGTCATCAACGACAACCTGCCGCGCAGCGCGCGCACGTCGCGCGACGACCAGGCCGCGGACCGGGGCTGAGCGCCGCCATGTCGGACATCATCGAGGAAGAGGAACGGATGGGCCTGCCGCCCGGACCGGAGCCGGCGGCCAAGCCGTTCGCGCCGCCGAACATGGCGCTGGCCACGATCGGCATCTCGCTGGCGACGTTCATGCAGGTGCTGGACATCACCATCGCCAACGTGTCGCTGCCGACCATCTCCGGCAACCTGGGCGCCAGCGCCAACCAGGCGGTCTGGGTGATCACCTCGTTCGCGGTCAGCAACGCGATCGCGCTGCCGCTGACCGGTTTCATGACGCGTCGCTTCGGCGAGCGCAAGCTGTTCATGTGGGCGACCTTCGCCTTCGCGATCGCGTCCCTGCTGTGCGGCCTGGCCAGTTCGATGGGCATGCTGGTCGCCGCGCGCGCGCTGCAGGGCTTCGTCGCCGGACCGATGTACCCGGTCGCGCAGGCCCTGCTGATCTCGATCTACCCCCCGCAGAAACGCGGCCAGGCCATCGCGCTGCTGGCGATGGTCACCGTGGTCGCGCCGATCGCCGGACCGGTGCTCGGCGGCTGGATCACCGACAACTACAGTTGGGAGTGGATCTTCTTCATCAACGTGCCCATCGGCATCTTCGTCAGCCTGGTCGTGGGCAGCCAGTTGCGCGGACGCCCCGAGAAACTCGAGCGGCCCAAGATGGACTACGTGGGCCTGGCGACCCTGGTCGTCGGCGTCGGCGCGCTGCAGGTCCTGCTCGACCTGGGCAACGACGACGACTGGTTCGCCTCCACCCGCATCGTCGTGCTGGCGATCGTGGCCGTGGTCGCGCTGGCGGTGTTCGTCATCTGGGAACTCACCGAGAAGGACCCCGTCGTCGACCTGCGGCTGTTCCGCCACCGCAACTTCGCCAGCGGCACGGTGGCCCTGGTGCTGGCGTATGCCGCCTTCTTCAGCATTGGCCTGCTGGTGCCGCTGTGGCTGCAGCGCAACCTGGGTTACACGCCGATCTGGGCCGGCTTCGCCACCGCGCCGATCGGCCTGCTGCCGGTGCTGTTGACGCCGCTGGTGGGCATGTACGCCACGAAGTTCGACCTGCGCATGGTCGCCAGCCTGGCCTTCATCGCCATGGCCGTGACCTGCTTCATGCGCGCGGGCTTCAACCTCGACGTCGACTTCGAGCACGTCGCCATGGTCCAGTTGTTCCAGGGCCTGGGCGTGGCGCTGTTCTTCATGCCGGTGCTGACGATCCTGCTGTCGGACCTGGAACCGCACGAGATCGCCGCCGGCTCGGGCCTGGCCACCTTCGTGCGCACCCTGGGCGGCAGCTTCGCCGCGTCCCTGACCACCTGGGCCTGGAACCAGCGCGGTACCATCCACCACGCGCGGCTTACCGAACACATCCAGGCCGCCGACCCGGCGATCCAGCAGACCGTCGGCGCGCTGGGCCAGGGCGACCCGCAGCGCGGCGCGGTGTTGCTGAACCAGATGATCTCCCAGCAGGCCATGCAGATCGGCTTCAACGAGATCTTCCACCTGCTGGGCATCCTGTTCCTGCTCGTGATCCTGTTCGTGTGGTTCGCGCGGCCGCCGTTCGCGGCCAAGGCAGCGGGCGCCGCCGCCGGCGGGCACTGACCGGCCGGACGCGCCCCGGCCCGGCCGGGGCGCGATGGTTTCGGCGGTAATTTCCCCGCCGCGCCGATTGCGCTATACAGGGCCCCCGCCCCCGTCACGCCCGCCATGTCCGAACACGCACTCACCCTGTCCTGCCCCGACCGGCCCGGCATCGTCAACGCGGTCACCGGGGAGCTGCTGCGGCACGAGGGCAACATCCTCGACGCGCAACAGTTCGACGACGTCGAGAACGGACGCTTCTTCCTGCGTTGCGTGTTCGCGCTGCCCGAGGGTCGCTTCGATGCGTTCCAGCGCGATTTCTCCCGTCTCGCGACCCGCTTCGGCATGGACTGGACCGCGCGCGACCGCGGGGTGCCGCGACGGGTGATGTTGCTGGCCTCGAAGTTCGACCACTGCCTGGCCGACGTGCTCTATCGCTGGCGTACCGGCGAGCTGGACATGACGGTCACCGCGATCGTCTCCAACCATCCGCGCGACACCTTCCGCCACCTCGACTTCGATGGCATTCCGTTCCACCACCTGCCGGTGGGCAAGGCCAGCAAGGCGGCGCAGGAACAGGCGCTCGGCGCACTCGTGGACGCGACCGGCACCGAGCTGGTCGTCCTCGCGCGCTACATGCAGGTGCTGTCGGACGGCCTGGTCGCGCGCCTGGCCGGCCGCTGCATCAACATCCACCATTCGTTCCTGCCCAGCTTCAAGGGCGCGCGCCCGTACCACCAGGCGCATGCGCGCGGGGTCAAACTGATCGGCGCGACGGCGCATTTCGTCACCGCCGACCTGGACGAAGGGCCGATCATCGAGCAGGACACCCAGCGCGTCGGCCACCAGCACACGCCGGACGACCTGGTCCGCATCGGCCGCGACATCGAACGCCAGGTGCTGGCACGCGCCCTGCGCAACTGGCTCGACGACCGCATCCTGCTCAACGGCCACCGCACGGTGGTGTTCGGCAGCTGAGGCGATCGCGAGGAACGCGGGCTCAGGCGTGCTCGAGCGCGTCGGCCAGGCGCTCGACCGCGATGACCTGCATGTCGCCGACACGCCCCGACTTGGGTGCGTTGCCGCGCGGGACGATGGCGCGCTTGAACCCGTGCGTGGCGGCTTCCTTCAGGCGCTCCTCGCCATTGGGGACGGGGCGGATCTCGCCGGACAGCCCGACCTCGCCGAAAGCGATGGTCTGCGCGGGCAATGGCGCATCGCGCAGGCTCGACAGCACCGCCAGCAGCACCGGCAGGTCGGCGGCGGTTTCCTGCACGCGGATGCCGCCGACCACGTTGACGAACACGTCCTGGTCGCCAACGCCGACGCCACCGTGTCGGTGCAGGACCGCCAGCAGCATCGCCAGGCGGTTGCCTTCCATGCCCACCGCGACGCGACGCGGATTGGACAGCGGCGAGGCATCCACCAGCGCCTGCACCTCGACCAGCAGCGGCCGGGTGCCCTCGCGGGTCACCATGACGCAACTGCCGGGCTGCGGTTCGCGGCTGCCGGACAGGAAGATCGCCGAGGGGTTGGGGACTTCGCGCAGGCCCTTGTCGCCCATCGCGAACACGCCCAGCTCGTTGACCGCCCCGAAGCGGTTCTTGAAGGCACGCAGCACCCGGAAGCGGCTGCCGCTCTCGCCCTCGAAATACAGCACCGCGTCGACCATGTGCTCGAGCACGCGCGGTCCGGCGATGCCGCCCTCCTTGGTGACGTGGCCGACCAGGAACACCGCGGTGCCGGTTTCCTTGGCGTAGCGGACCAGGCGCGCGGCGCTCTCGCGCACCTGGCTGACCGAGCCCGGGGCGGCGGCCAGCGACTCGGTCCACAGGGTCTGCACCGAATCGGCCACGATCAGTCGCGGCTGGCGGTCGGCGGCCTGCTCGAGGATCTTCTCGATCGAGGTCTCGGCCAGGGCATCGACGCCGTCCAGCGGCAGGTCCAGGCGCGCACCGCGGCCGGCCACCTGCGACAGCGACTCCTCGCCGGTCACGTAGAGCGACGGCAGCGTGGCCGCCATCTTCGCCACCGCCTGCAGCAACAGGGTCGACTTGCCGATGCCCGGATCGCCGCCGACCAGCACGACCGCCCCATGCACGAGGCCGCCGCCGAGGACGCGGTCGAGCTCGCCGATGCCCGTCGACACGCGCGCGGCTTCGGTGTGGCGGACGTCCTTGAGCGCGGTCACGCGGGGGGGATCGACCTTGCCGGCCCAACTGCTGCGCCGCGAGGCCGCGCCCTTGGCGACGGCCGCGGCCGGCTCCACGACGAATTCGCCCAGGGTGTTCCAGGCACCGCAATCGGCGCACTGGCCCTGCCACTTGTTGTGGTCCGATCCGCACTCCGAGCAGACGTAGGCCACGCGGGCCTTGGCCTTGCCGGACGGCTTGGCGGACGATCGGGGCGATGGCGTCGACATGGGCGGTTCGATCGAAGGAGAGGCCTTCACTTTACCCGCCCCTGGTCGCACGCCGCGAGATCGCGCGCGGCCGGCATTCGCTCGGCTAGACTCGTCGCTGCCCGTCCCGCGCCCGAACGAGTGCCGCCATGCCTCTGCCGCCCTTCCACCTTGCGATCCCGGTCGACGACCTGCGGGCGGCGCGCCGCTTCTATGGCGAGGTGTTCGGCTGCCGCGAGGGCCGCAGCGCCGCGCAATGGGTCGACTTCGACTTCTTCGGCCACCAGTTGGTGATCCACGAAGCCCCCGCGCGCGCCGAAGCGGCCCACCGCAACCCGGTGGATGGCCAGGCGGTACCGGTGCCCCATTTCGGCGTGGTGCTGGCATGGGAGGACTGGGAAGCCCTCGCCGAGCGGCTGCGCGGACGCGGCGTCGCGTTCGTGATCGAGCCGGGCATCCGCTTCCGCGGCGAAGTCGGCGAGCAGGCGACGATGTTCCTGCTCGATCCATGCGGCAACGCCCTCGAGTTCAAGGCGTTCCGCGATATCGACCAGTTGTTCGCCACCCCGCAGGGAGATGGGGCCGAGCCGCGCGCATCCGGCCGGCGCTAGACTCGGTTCATGATGCCGGCCTTCCGACCGGCCGCGAGGGAGACGCCCATGGCGATGACGCCGATCTCGATGACGACGTCCGTGCGCGGCCTGCGCGCGGCCGCCTGCGTGTTCGGCCTTGCCCTGGCCATCGCGGGCTGTCGCCACGCACCCGCCGACGCGACGGACGCACCATCGCGCTTCGTGGTCGTGCGGCATGCCGAGAAGCTGCCGGCCCGGTCCGACGCCGATACCGACCCCGCGCTCACGGCGGCCGGGCTGGTGCGGGCCGATCGCCTGGCACGCTCGCTTCGGGACGCGGACGTGGTCGCGGTGTACGCGACCGCATACCGGCGTACGCAGCAGACCGCGGCGCCCACGGCGGCGGCGCATGGCCTCACCGTCCTGCCCTACGAGGCGCGCGTCCCGGCCGCCGACTTCGCCCGCCAGCTCCGGGGCCGCCACCCAGGCGGCACGGTGCTCGTGGTCGGCCACAGCAACACGGTCCCGGGGATCGTGGCGGCGCTGTGCGGCTGCCCGGTACCGCCGATGAGCGAAGCCGAGTACGACCACCGCTACTACGTAGAGTTCGACGCCGGCGGCACCCCACGCATGTCGGACCGCCCGCTCTCGCCCTGAACCACGCGACGGCAACGCAGCGTTGCACCGGTTCGCTCCCGGCGTCACGCCTGGGATGCGATCCTCGTCCCCCCCCTCCCAAACGAGCGCAGGCCCATGAGCACGATCATCGCCCCCCGCGTCCATGACCTCGGCGGCTTCCAGGTACGCCGCGCGGTGCCGAGCCTGAAGGCGCGCAGCGTGGGACCCTTCGTCTTCGTCGACCACATGGGACCGGCGACCTTCCAGCCGGGACAGGGCGTCGACGTAAGGCCCCACCCCCACATCGGGCTGGCCACGGTGACCTTCCTGTGGTCGGGCTGCATCAACCATCGCGACACCCTCGGCAGCGACCAGGACATCCGGCCCGGCGACGTCAACTGGATGACCGCCGGGCGTGGCATCGCACACTCCGAGCGGACCCCGGCGATCCTGCGGGAAGGCGAGCACCCGCTGCACGGCATGCAGACATGGGTGGCGCTGCCCCTGCCCGACGAGGAGACCGCGCCGGCCTTCCACCACCATGCCGCCGACAGCCTGCCCCAGCTGCGGCATGACGGCCGCTGGCTGCGCATCGTCGCCGGCCGCGGCTACGGCGGGGAGTCCCCGGTGAAGGTCTTCGCCGACACCCTGTACGTGGCGATCGACCTGGACCCGGAGGCGGAAATGTTCCTGGAGGCCAGCCACCCGGAACGCGCGCTCTACGTCCTCGAGGGTGATGCCCAGCTCGACGGCACCGACATCCCCGACAAGCACCTGGTGGTGCTCGAGCCCGGCAGCCGCCCGCGCCTGCGCGCGCGCAGCCCCCTCAAGGCCATGCTGCTGGGCGGCGAACCGCTCGACCGCCCCCGCCACATGTGGTGGAACTTCGTGTCCAGTTCGCAGGAGCGGATCGAGCAGGCCAAGGAGGACTGGGTGGCCGGTCGTTTCGGCCGGATCGAGGGCGACGACGAGTTCATCCCGTTGCCCGACCGGTAAGGCAGGGTCGTAACATCTGAAACAATATCCGGGAAAATTTGTCAATCCCCTCAGAGTGTTTTATGGTCGGGTTGTGATCACCGGCCTGTTTTGGCCCTACAGGGGGGAATCCAGATGACGACGACGAGGGGAGTCCTGTTGCTCTGCGCGCTGGGGTTGGGCGCATGGAGCCAGGCGAATGCACAGACGGCGGCCGAAGGCTGCCCCATCCTGCCCGCAAGCACGGGCCTGACCTGGGAATACAGCAGCGCCGGGGATGCGGACTTCTGCCGCGCCCTGCGCGAGGACGGCTCGGAAGCCTTCGGGATGTACATCAGCAAGAAGCCGGGCTTCGAGCCCAAGCGCAGCGATCGCGAGGAAGAGGGGCGCGTCGATGGGCAGCAGATCCACTGGTATCGCAGCGAGCTGGCGGGCAAGCCCGACATCATCGCGCGCGAGACCCTGGTGAAGGTCGGGCGCGACCGCACGGCGCACATCTGGGTGCAGGCCGAATCGCAGGATCGCCTGAACCAGGCGTTGCAGGCGACCCAGCTGCTGCAGTTCCCGAGCGCGCAGCTCACCAGCAACTGAGCCAGTCACCACCGCAACGCATCGAAAGCCGCTCCCGCCGGGGCGGCTTTTTTTTCGCGCCCCAGCCAGCGTGCAAGCGCGTTGGGTGTCGTGGTCGCCTCCAGCTTTCACGATGGGTTGCGCGAAGCGAAACCCATCGTGCGTCGTGGCCACGGGCCATGGTGGGTATCGCCTTCGGCTCGACCCTCCCTACGACGACGCTGCAGCCGGCCCCCTCCGGCATCCCACACGAACCGTCATTCGAGCGAGTGCTGGAATCCAGCACCGTAGGATGGGTAGCGCGAAGCAAACCCCATCGTGCGTCTTGCGTGCAATCCCGCGACGGTGGGTTTCGCCTTTGGCTCTACCCACCCTACGAGGCGTTGCTGTTGCCGTTGCCGTTGATCTTGACTTTGACCTCCGCGACCTTGAGGCCGCCGAGCACCGCAGGCCAAGGCGGCCGCCTGCATCGTCACGCCATGAACACACCAAGCTCACACGGCCTCTAGTTTCATCCTGAACGGTGGCCAAACATGTTGGCTTCTTCGGGAGGACAGGACCATGATCAAGCGACTGGGTGCGGAGTTCATCGGTACGTTCTGGCTGGTGCTGGGTGGCTGCGGCAGTGCCGTGCTCGCAGCGAATTTCGGCGGGGACGGCAACCCCCTGGGCATCGGCTTCCTGGGCGTCGCGTTCGCGTTCGGCCTGACGGTGCTCACCGGCGCCTATGCGCTGGGCCATATCTCGGGCGGGCACTTCAACCCCGCCGTCAGTTTCGGACTCTGGGCCGGTGGCCGCTTCCCGGCCCGCGACCTGGCGCTCTACATCGTCGCCCAGGTACTGGGCGGTCTGTTCGCGGGCTTCATCCTCTGGCAGATCGCCAGCGGGTCGGCGGCCTTCGCACCCGACCCGGCGGCAGCGGGCAACTTCGCCAGCAACGGCTACGGAGGCCTCTCGCCGGGCGGCTACAGCGTGGCCGCCGCCTTCCTCTGCGAGGTGGTGATGACCGCCATGTTCCTGGTGATCATCATGGGCGCGACGCACAGCCGCGCGCCGGTGGGCTTCGCGCCGATCGCGATCGGCCTGGGCCTGACCCTGATCCACCTGATCAGCATCCCGGTCACCAACACCTCGGTGAACCCGGCGCGTTCGACCGGCGTGGCGCTGTTCGCGGGCAGCGGCGCGATTTCGCAACTGTGGTTGTTCTGGCTGGCGCCGATCCTCGGCGGGCTCCTGGGCGGCATGCTCTACCGCTGGCTGGGACCCGAGCGCCCGGACGTGGTCGGCGGCGCCTGATCACCCGCACCGGGGATGGCGAAGGCCGCGCAGCGCGGCCTTCGTCCCGGTTCAATCCACCTGATGCGCCGCGGCGCGCGTCTTGCCCTCGGCCTTCAGCGCGCGGACGAAATCCCCCAACGCCGGCTTCAACTGTTGCAGCAAAGCGTCCTGGCGATTGCGCAGCACCGCTTCGCCCAGCAGCTTGAGGCCCAGGGCGAACGCCGCCGCCTCGTCTGCAGTGCCGAAACGACCGGAGGCGCGCTGGCGCTCGACGATCTCGAAGATGTCGTCGTGGTTGCCGTCCTCGAACACCAGCGGCGGATGCACCTGGCCCTCCGCACGCGGGTGGGCCAGGTGCTCGAGCGTGACGCGGTAACGATGCTCGCGAAGCGCCATCAGAAGCGCCCCTCCTGGAAGTCGATGAAGGCCTGCATGATCTCCTGCCGGCTGTTCATGACGAACGGCCCGTGGCGGACCACGGGTTCGCGCAGCGGACGCCCCGCGACGAGGATCAGGCGCGAAGGCGCGTCGACGGCCTGCAGCACGACACGCTCGCCGCCCCCGAGCACGGCCAGGGTCTGTCCCGGCAGCTCGCGGGCGTCCTCGCCCTCGCCCAGTCGCACGCTGCCTTCGAAGGCATAGGCGAAAGCGCTGTGC
The DNA here is from genome assembly GCF_014145325.1 of Marilutibacter spongiae. Classification (GTDB taxonomy): domain Bacteria; phylum Pseudomonadota; class Gammaproteobacteria; order Xanthomonadales; family Xanthomonadaceae; genus Marilutibacter; species Marilutibacter spongiae. Next base: position 32,977 of record NZ_JACHTF010000014.1, on the reverse strand, counting down.
CCCGCCGGCAGCTCGTACGCCCAGGAAGCCCCGGCCTCCAGCGCGATGTCGAGGTACACCGGGTCGGTCGCCGGCTGGGCGATCGGACCGGAGATGCCGTCGACCTCGCCGGCGATCACCTTCACCACGACGCCGGGCGCCGGTGCAAGCGATGGGATCCGCTCCGGCGCGAACTCCTGGTAGCGCGGTGCGATCATCTTGTCGCGCGCGGGCAGGTTGACCCACAGCTGGAAGCCGCGCATCCGCCCTTCTTCCTGCTCGGGCATCTCCGAGTGCACCAGGCCGCGGCCAGCGGTCATCCACTGCACGCTGCCGGGCACGAGCACGCCCTCGTTGCCGTGGTTGTCCTTGTGCCGCATGCGCCCGTCGAGCATGTAGGTCACGGTCTCGAAGCCACGGTGCGGGTGGTCGGGGAAGCCGGCGAGGTAGTCCTCGGGCTTGTCGGTGCCGAATTCGTCCAGCAGCAGGAACGGATCGAGGTCGGGCAGCATGGGGCTGCCGATGACGCGGGTGAGGCGCACGCCGGCGCCGTCCGAGGCCGCCTGGCCCCGGACCAGGCGGCTGGGATGCGCATTGCGGCTGGCAGTGGCTTGGGTGGACATGGTCTTGCCCTCGTGTCATGCGCCGGGATCGGCTGACGACAAGGATGCGCGCGAATGCCGCGTCCGGTCGCTGCATGTCGGCAGCGATTCGTTCCAATAACGGAACAATACCAAAGCGACGCGGACAACAAGTGCGGAAATGCCTCCAATGAAGTGGGGAACGGTCGGGTCGACCGGCGCGGGGGCCCTCAGCAGCCGAAGGCCTATCGGCCGCCGGCCTCGAAGTCGCGAAGGTCGAGGTCGAGCCACGTGGCCCGCGTAAGCGAAGCGCCCCGAGGCCCCGATTCCAACGCCCCAGGATGGGCAGGGCCGAAGGCGGCCCTCAGCGGCGACGGAGCCGCCAGCAGCGGTGGATGCGGCTGTTGCGCTCGAAATCGGGCGGGAGTGTCTCGGGGCTGATTTCTTCGCAATGGGCGAAGGCCGCGATCGCCTCGTCGTCCATGCGGAAGCGGCGGAAGTTGTTCGAGAAGTACGCCACGCCGTCCGGCGCAAGGTGCTCGACCACCCCGCGCAGCAGGCGGACGTGCTCGGCCTGGATGTCGAAGTCCTGGGCGCGCTTGGAGTTGGAGAACGTGGGCGGATCGCAGAAGACCAGGTCGTACTCGCCGCGGCTGGCCTCCAGCCACTCCATCACGTCGGCCTGGACCAGTTGGTGCCGGCGTCCGCCGATGCCGTTGGCGGCCAGGTTGTCGGCGCACCATTGCAGGTAGGTCGCCGAGAGATCGACGGTGGTGGTCGCGCGCGCGCCGCCCACCGCGGCCTGGACGGTGGCCGCGCCGGTGTAGCCGAACAGGTTCAGGAAGCGCGTGTCATCGGCCTCCTCGAACAAGCGCATGCGCAGCGGGCGGTGGTCGAGGAACAAGCCGGTGTCGAGGTAGTCGAACAGGTTCACGCGCAGACGCGCCTCGCCCTCGCGCACCGGCAGGAACTCGCCGCGCGAGTCGAAGGCGCCGTACTTGCTGCCGCCCTTCCCGCGCGCGCGCGTCTTCAGCGCCAGCTGTTCGCGCGGCACTTCGAAGACTTCGCGCGCGGCGGCCATCAGTTCGTTGCGACGGCGGCGCTGGTCGGCCTCGGGAATCGTCGCCGGCGCCGCGTACTCCTGGACATGCAGGAAGGTGCGCGATGGCGACTCGTCGGTCTCGTAGACGTCGATGGCGGCCGCGTACTCGGGCAGGTCGGCATCGTAGGCGCGGAAGCAGGTGATGCCTTCCTGCCGTCGCCACGCCTTGAGCTTGCGCAGGTTGCGGCGCAGGCGGTTGGCCACCATCCGCGCGCCTTCGTCGAGTTCGGGTCGCGCCTCGACGACGCGCTGCGGCGGCGCCACCGGGTCGACGGCGATCAGGCTGCATTCGATCGCGCCATTGAACAGCTGGTACACCTTCGCCGCGCGCAGGCCGGTGGCGCGCGCCAGTTCGGCGTCGCCGCAGAGCAGGCTGGCCCGCCAGGCCGGCACGGCGCGGCGCAGCGCGTCGCCCAGCGCGCGATACAGCGCGGGGTCGGCCGCCAGGCGCGCGTCGTAGGGCGGATTGCAGACCACCAGGCCACGCACCGCCGGATGCGCGGGCAGGCGTTCGATGTCGGCGTGGTCCCAGGCGATCATTCCCGTCAGGCCGGCGAGCGAGGCATTGTCGCGCGCGGCGCGGATCGCCGCCGGATCGCTGTCGCTGCCGAAGAAGCAAGGCCGCAATGCGTTCATCCCGGCCGCCTCGCGCTGGCGCGCCTCGTCGAACAGGCGCTTCCACGCATCGACGTCGAAGCCGCGCCAGCGCGTCGGCCGCAACGCCCCGTAACGCGACAGGCCGGGCGCGGCGTCGGCCGCCATCAACGCACCTTCGATCACCAGGGTGCCGCTGCCGCACATCGGGTCGAGCAGCGCGCCGCCCTCGGCGTGGATCCTGGGCCACTGCCCGCGCAGGAGCACGGCCGCGGCCAGGGTTTCCTTCAGCGGTGCTTCGCCCTGGTGCTGGCGCCAGCCGCGGCGGTGCAGCGGACCGCCGCCCAGGTCGACCGAGAGGATCGCCCGGCCCTTGCGGATGACGAGGTTCAGGCGCAGGTCGGGCGCGTCCAGGTCGACGTCCGGACGTTGCCCGCTGGCCTCGCGCATCACGTCGACGACGGCGTCCTTGACCCGTTGCGCCGCGTAGCGCTCATGGGTGATCGCATCGCCCGACACGTGCGCATCGACCGCCAGGCTGTGCCCCGGCTCGAGGTGCGCGGTCCAGTCGATCGAGCGTACGCCCGCGTAAAGCGCCGCTTCGTCGGCGCAATCGAATTCCAGCAGCGGCCACAGCACGCGACTGGCCAGGCGCGACCACAGCACGGCGCGCTGCGCATCGACCAGGCGTCCGACGGCATTGACGCCGGCGACGGTGGCCTTGGCGCTCTCGCAGCCCAGGGCGGCCAGCTCGTCGGCCAGGAGGTATTCCAGCCCCTTGCCGCAACTGGCGAAGAAACGCGTGGGCACGGAGGCGTCGCTCATGCGTGCCGGGACCGTCCCAGCGACGCCAGCAGCGCGGCGAAGGCATCCGCGCTCGCGTCCACGTGCGAGGCCAGGCGATGGCTGTCGTCGACCAGCAACAGGCGCGCGCGCCGGGGCTGCGCCCAGGCGACCACGTCGCTGGCGGGGATGAGTTCGTCGTGCCAGCCATGGATGATGGAGGTCGGCACGTCGGCGGCCTCCAGGCGCGGAGCGTGGCCCATCTGCACCGGCGGTGCCATCAGGAACAGGCCGGCGACCGGCAACAGCGTCGACGCACGCCCGGATATCCACGCGCCCAGGCTCGAGCCGGCCAGCACCAGCGGGCCGCGCGACGCGGCGGCATGGGCCAGGCCGAGCAGGCGCTGCAGGCGGGCCGCGACGTCACCCAGTTCGCTGACCTCGCGGCGGGCGTCCAGGTCGGTGTAGTCGGGGCGGTCGTGGGTCCAGCCCAGGTGTTCGGCCGCCTCGGCAAGCGCGGTGACCTTGGTCGCGTCGGGGCCGCTTTCGAAGCCGTGCGACAGGATGCAGTGTCCGCGCATGTTCAGCTGCCCTCGCCCACGGCGGCGGCCGGCAGCGCCTCGACCGCGTCGCCCAGGCGCAGCTCGCCGCCTTCGACGATACGCGCGCACAGGCCGCCCATGCCGCGCATGGCGTTGTAGCCGCCCGCGCCCAGCGCATCTTCCATGCGCGAACACGGATCGCAGGGTTCGGTGCCTTCCAGCACGGCGTCGCCGATGCGGAAGCGCCGTCCCTTCAATGCGACCAACGGGATTCCGGAGACCACCACGTTGCGGCGCAGGGTGGCCGGCGGCACGGTGTCGTGCCCGGCCAGCGCGGCGATCGCCGGCAGGTGTTCGGCCTGGATGAGGGTCAGGCCGCGCTTGCCGCTGCCGCCGGCGTAGCGGTCGCCGACCAGGCCGACGCCCTCGACGGCCCGGGCCTGGGCGACGGCCTCCATCGGCACGTCGCGGGCCGGGCGCAGGCCGATCCATTCGACCCGACCGGCCCGGGGCAGGCGGGCCATCAGCTGGCCCAGGGGGGAATCGGCGGGAGGCAGTTTCATGCGGGGCTCGTGGCTGGGCCGGCGGCGCGACCGGCGCGCGGCGGAGACGGTGGCGAATGGTAGCATCCGGGCCATGCCCGCCCCGCCGATCGTCCACTCGCCCCTGCCCTACGAGAGCCGCTTGCAGGCCCGTGACCGGGCCGCGATCGACCTCGTGGTGATCCACTGCACCGAACTGCCCGACCTGGCGACCGCGCGCGAGTTCGGCGAGCAGGTCCACTATGCCGGTAGTGGCACGGGCAACAGCGGGCACTTCTACATCGACCGCGACGGCAGCGTGCACCAGTACGTCGACATCGGCCGCGTCGCCCACCACACGCGCGGCCACAACGCCCGCTCGATCGGCATCGAGCTGGTCAACACCGGGCGCTGGCCGAATTGGCTGGACGCAGGTCACCAGGCCATGGACGAGCCCTATGGCGAGGCACAGATCGACGCCCTGCTGGGACTGCTGGAGTCGCTGCGCGGGCAACTCCCCGGCCTGGCCTGGATCGCCGGGCACGAGGACCTGGACACGACCGAGGTCGAGGCCCGCGACGACCCCGCCCGGCGCGTGCGACGCAAGCGCGACCCGGGCCCTCTTTTCCCCTGGGCGACCGTAGTACCGGCCTGTGGCCTGCAGCGCCAGGCCTGAGCGCCCGGCCCCGGGCCCCCGCCCGATCCTGTCGCGCCGTGCAGGGCGCGCGCGGGTCGCCCGCTATACTGGCCCGCCCTGACCGCCGACGCCCGCGCATGAGCTCTGCCGTATCCGAACTGATCGAACTGCTGTCGCTGGAGCGCCTGGAGGACAACCTGTTCCGCGGCCAGAGCCGCGACATCGGTACCAAGTACGTGTTCGGCGGCCAGGTCCTGGGCCAGGCCCTGTCGGCCGCGCAGGCGACCATGCAGGACCCGCGCGCGGCGCACTCGCTGCATGCCTACTTCCTGAAGGCAGGCGACATCCGCGCGCCGATCGTCTACCAGGTCGACCGCACGCGCGATGGCGGCAGCTTCTCGGTACGCCGGGTCACCGCGATCCAGCATGGCCAGCCGATCTTCTTCCTCGCCGCTTCGTTCCAGAAGCGGGAGGACGGCGCAACGCACCAGTTGTCCATGCCCGAGGTCCCCAAGCCCGAGGACATCGCGCCGGCGCCCGCGGTGCCCGACGAGGTGATGAAGACGCTGCCCACCAAGATCCAGCGCTGGCTCTCGCGCGGCGGCCCGTTCGAGTTCCGCCACGTCTACCCGCGCGACGAACTGCAGCCGCCGAAGCGACCGCCCTACCAGCAGGTGTGGTTCCGCCTGGCGGAAAAGGTCGACGACGCGCCCGAACTGCACCGGGCCCTGCTCGCCTACGCCTCGGATTTCCACCTGCTCGGCACGGCCACGTTCCCGCACGGCATCAGTTACTACCAGCCCAACGTGCAGATGGCCTCGCTCGACCACGCCTTGTGGTTCCACCGCCCGTTCCGGGCCGACGACTGGCTGCTGTATTCGATCGACAGCCCCAGCGCGCAGGCCGGTCGTGGCCTTGCACGCGGCCAGATCTTCGATCGCGAAGGCCGCCTGGTCGCCAGCACCGCGCAGGAGGGCCTGATCCGCGTGGTCGAGGACGCGGCCGCCGCCCAGCACGTCCCGGCGAAGCGCTGAACCATGCGCCAGGTATTCAGCAGCCCCCGCCTCGAGAACGTCGAAGCCGTCGCCCAGGTCCTGTCCGAGGCCGGCATCGAGGTCCGCATCACCGATGGCCGCTCGTACCGTGGCAATCGTCGCGGCAACTTCAGCTATGGCGACACCAGCGGGCCGAAGGCGGCGGTCTGGGTCGTCCAGTCGGGCGACCAGGTCCGTGCCCGCGAGATCCTCCGCGAGGCAGGACTGATCGACTCCACCCGCCAGCGCGACAGCTTCGTGGCGAACTTCCGCGAGCCGGAAGCGGCGGCCGGCGGCGGCGACGCCCGGCAGCGCCGCGTGGTCCGCATCAAGTACGCGATGCTGGTGGTGCTGCTGATCGCCGCCGGCGCGCTGACCGTGCACATGGTCCGCAACCGGCCCCAGGCGACCGGCGCGGCGATCAGCACGCCGATGAACCCGCAACCGCTGCCCGAGCGGCAGGAAGCACGCGAGCCCTTCGACGGCAGCATCCAGCCCACCCTCACGGCGATCGCCGAGGCCGTCTTCGCGCACGAGCTGGGCGATGTCAGGCTCGACATCGCGTGCATGTCGGTCGATGGCCACGACGCACCCGCACCGCTGATCGAGACCGTGCAGGCGCAGCTGGGCGACACGGGCCTCCAGCTGGTGTCCTCGTCCAACTGCGAGCGCATCGCCGACGAGGACCCGGGCAGCCGCCACCGCGCGAGCGGCCGTCCGGCGATGCTGGTCGACGTGGGGCGCTTCCGGGCGCATGCGGCCGACGCCGGCGAGGTGGAGTACACCGCCTACCACCATCGCCTGTTCGCGACCTACCGCACCCTCGAGGTGCGGCGCATCGATGGCCGCTGGCAGGTCGTGAAGGTGCTGCGCGGCGCGTCGATCTGAATCCAGTCGGGCGCGGCGGTCACATTTCCTGCGCCGCCCCGTCATGCATGGGCAGGTCACATGATTGCGCCTCGCGCACCGGAGTTCGCATGCCCGCCCTGCCCCCCTTCCGTTCCCGCGCCGCCGACACGCTCTGTAGGCTTGCCTGGAGCACGCTGGCCGTCTTCCTGCTGGTCCTGGGGCTGGGCCCCTGGCGCTCGGCCGATGCAGCGTGGCCGCCCCTGGCGGTCATGGTCGTCGTCGCCTGGCCGCGCATCGCCCGGGCGCTGGCGGATGCGCGGCGCGGCGAACGCTGAGAGACTGCCGACATGTCCGCTCTCCTCTCATCGGTGGATGCGCGCGCCGGCGTCGACCGCCAGCTCGAGCCCCTGCTCGAGGCCGCCCGCGGCGGCGACCGCGATGCGTTCGCCCGCGTCGTCTCGCTTTGCCAGAACTCGGTGACCGCCATCGCGCTTTCGATCGTGCGGGACGTGCCCGCCAGCGAGGACATCGCCCAGGACGCCTTCCTCAGCGCTTGGATGAACCTGAGACGGCTGCAGAACCCGGCCAGCTTCCTGCCCTGGCTGCGCCAGATCACCCGCAACCTCGCGCGCGACCACCTGCGTGCAGGCAGGAGTCGCCCGCGACCGGTGGACGACGCCGAGGCCGTCATTGCCCAGGTCGCCGATCCTGGACCCGACCCCTGCCTTCGCCTGCTCGATGACGAACGACGCGCTGCGATCGAGGAGCTGATCGCGGCCCTGCCCGACGACAGTCGCGAGATCCTGCTGCTGTACTACCGGGAAGGACAGCGCTCACGCCATGTCGCCGACCTGCTCGGGCTGAGCGATGCCGCCGTGCGCAAGCGCCTGTCGCGGGCGCGCGCCACGGTCCGGCGCGACCTGCTGGAGCGCTTCGCAGAACTTGCCCGCGACACCGCGCCGTCGGCGGCGTTCACGACCGTGGTGGCCGGTGCGCTTGCGATGGCAAGTCCACCGGCCGCGGCATTCGGCATCCTCGGCGCGGCGGCGGCCGGAGGATCGAAGACCACGTTCCTGCAGGTCGTGCTGGGGGCCGCCGGTAGCATCGCGTTCGGTGCGATCGCGGCACTCACGGGCATCTGGCTGGGCCTGCGTGCGCAACTGAAGGGCGCCCTGGACGCCGCCGAACGCCTGGCCCTGGTCCGCAGCGCCGTCGTATGCGCATTGGCCTCGGTCGGCTTCGTGGTCGCGATCACCCTCGTCGCGGCAAGGGACAGGGGGTGGTTGTGGCCTACCGTGATGACGCTGCTGTTCATGGGCACCGTGTTCTGGCAGTCGATGGTGGTGCAACCGCGCGCCATGCGCCGCCGGCATGCCCGCGAGGCGGCGCTCGATCCCGAAGCGGCCGCCCGTGACAGGCGGCGCGAACGCCTGCGCGCGCGCTTCGGCCTAGGCCTCGGCCTCGTGGGCGGACTGGGAGGCCTTCTCGCGGGCCTCGTGGCCTCGGGCCGCCTGTGAACCGGGGGGAGACGACCCGGTCACGTTTTCCGCCGGGCCTCGTCAGGGGGGCGAGGATGCGCGGCCACGGCGCGTCGACACGGAGACCCGCATGAACGCCATCGCCGCCGAGTTCGATATCGACCAACTGGTGGAACGCCACCTTCCGGCCGCCCGGCGCGGCGACGGCGACGCCTATGCCCGCATCGTCGGTGCCTGCCAGAACTCGATCACCGCCATCGCCCTGGCAATCGTGCGCGACGTGGCCACGAGCGAGGACATTGCACAGGAAGCCTTCCTGAAGGCCTGGCAGGGCCTGGACACGTTGAAGAACCAGGCCAGCTTCCTGCCCTGGCTGCGGCAGATCACCCGCAACCTGGCCCGCGACTACCTGCGGGCCACGCGCGCCCAGCCGATGACCGGCTCCGGCGCCGAGATGGCGATCAACATGGCCGCCGACCCTTCGCCCTCGCCCGCCGAGCGTCTGTTGCGGACCGAGCAGGAAGAGGCGGCCGCCGACATCATCTCCAGCCTGCCCGAGGACAGCCGGGAAACCCTGCTGCTGTTCTATCGCGAAGGCCAGCGCTCAAGGCAGGTCGCCGCCCTGCTCGGCCTGAGCGATGCCGCGGTGCGCAAACGCCTGTCGCGGGCGCGCGAACTGGTCCGTGGCGAGATGCTCGAGCGCTTCGGCGAGTTCGCCCGCGGCAGCGCGCCGGGGGCGGCCTTCACTGCGGTCGTCGTTGGCAGCCTGGCCGTCGCGTCGCCCGCGGCGAGCGCGGCCGCCGTCATCGGCAGCGGCCTGGTGGGCAGCGGCCTTGGCAAGCTGGGGAGCGGCGCGATCGCCGGCAGCAGCGTGTCGGGTGGCGTCGCCGGCGGCACGATGGCGGTCGTCGCCAACGCGGCGTGGCTGGATGCCGACACCCTCGCCATGGCCGCGCTGGGCGGACTGGGCGGCCTGTTCGGCGCCGCGGCCACGCTGTGGTACCTGCTGCGGCTGGCGCAGACCCCGGCCGAGCGCCAGCAGGTCCTGCGCTTCATGCGCCTCAACACCGTGACCGGGGCGCTATGGGGAGGCGCGATGGTCCTGGCGTTCACGCTGGTGCCGCAGTGGTGGTCGCTGCCGATCGTTTTCCTGGCTGGCATGGGCCTCATCAACTACCAGTACCTGGTGATGCTGCCGAGGATCATGGAGCCGATCCTCGCCTACCCGGTCAACCAGCGCCGCCGACGCTGCTACGAATACACCCTGGGGCGCACGGCAGTGCTCTACAGCTCGCTGCTGGCGACCGCCGTCATCGCGATCGCCGTGGTGCGCTCGAGCGACTTCCCGCTCTGAAGCCCGCCACCACGAGCCACTTCCCTGGCCAGGTCGGCAATCGTGCAAAAAGGATCTTCCCGCCGGGGTAAGAGTGGCGCACGGCTGAGCCGGGCAGCCTGGGGATGCCCAAGGCGACACGCCGGGGCGGCCAGCGGCCGGCAGGTTTACCGCCTGCCCGGCGCACGATGGAATACAGCTCTTGCTCGCGACCTTGTACTCGACCACCACTCCCGGGCGTTGGCGGTCGGAAGGAATGGGGGCCAGGCGCTTCGCTTCCTGCGCCGCGCAAGGTGACGCTTCGACCCCGCTTGGCATCCAACACGCCGCCGCGCGTGATGGCAGTCAATCGACGGGTTCGCTTCGTGCCTCATCCCCTTTGCCGGGTCCCCGGGTCCCCGGGTGCGCTTCGCTTACCCGGGCTACGCGGCTGGCGATCATGCGCTCGTAGCTTCGTAGGATGGGTAGCGCGAAGCAAAACCCATCGTGCGTCATGCGTGCGGCTGCGCGACGGTGGGTATCGCCTACGGCTCAAGCCCCTTGCCCGGCCACGGCCACACACAGGCACGTCCTTCCTGGCCAGGGCGGCAAGGCCGCAAAAAAAAGCAGGTGCCCGAAGGCACCTGCAGGGCTCCCCCACAGGAGCTTCCAAAACGTGCTTCAGCGCGTGGTGCGATCGCCGCCGCGGCCATGGCGGCCACGGGGGTGGCCCGACATCATCCCGTGCTCGGGCCGGGCTTCTTCGGCGCTGAGGTAGCCATCGCGGTTCTCGTCGAGGAAGGCGAAGGCCTTGGCCAGCCGCGGCATGCCGGCCTCGACTTCGGCCTGGCTCAGGCGGCCGTCCTTGTTGCCGTCGACCTCCGCGAATCGCGCCTTGTGGCGTTCGGCGGCGCGCGCCTGGAACTCTGCGCGCATCTTCTCGTGCGAGGCACGCAGCTCGGCGCGCACGATGTAGCCGTCGCGGTTGGCGTCGATGTCGTCGAAGTGCTTGCCGAGCGGCGAGTCGTTACCGGCCTCGACCTTGCTGATACGGCCATCGGCGTTCGCGTCGAGTGCGATGATGCGCTCCAGGCCGCCGCGACCGCCGCGGCGGTGCTTGCGCCCCGGTCGCTCGTCCGCGGTGAGGCGGCCGTCGCCGTTGCGGTCGATGCGATCGAAACGCTCGACCAGGCGGGGCGACGCCGCAGCCTCGGTCCGGTCGATGGCGCCGTCGCCATTGCTGTCCAGGCGGGCCATGCGCGGGGGCGCGTCGGGGCCTTCCTCAGGCGCCTGGGGCGCAGCGAGCGCGGTACCGGCCACGAGCGCGGTGGCGATGGCGGCCAGCAGGAGGGAACGATTCATGGACTGTCTCCGGTTCATCGACGCCCGTTGGCGCCGTCATGACATCAAACGCCCTGCCCGCGACCGGGTTGACAGCGTCCCCGATCGGTTCAGGCGCTGGACAGGGCCGCCGCCCCCGGCGCTATGCTGGTGGCATGGGCAACTCTTCCGGCCGCGACGACAACGACATGCGCCTGTTCCACACGGGCGAGCATGCCTGCGGCTACTGGCCCGAACGCACCGCGCGCGACCTGGTCCTGGACCCGCGCGATCCCCGCCTGCCGGCCTGGTATCCGCAGGCCCTGGAATGGGGATTCCGCCGCTCGGGCGACATCGTCTACCGCCCGCACTGCGCCGGCTGCCGCGCCTGCGTGGCGGTACGCATCCCCGTGGATGCCTTCCGCCCCGACCGCAGCCAGCGACGTTGCCTCAAGCGCAACGCCGATATCGAAATGCGCGTCTGCCAGCCGGTACGGACCGAGGAGCAGCTGGCCCTGTACCGCCGCTACCTGCGCGCGCGCCACCCCGGTGGCGGCATGGACGGCCACGGCGCGCTGGAGTTCGACCAGTTCCTGGTCGGCAGCTGGAGCGAAGGGCGTTTCATGGAACTGCGCGAGGCGGGCGCCGGACGCCCGGGCCGGCTGTTGGCGGTCGCGGTCACCGATGTCGCCGGTAACGCGCTCTCGGCGGTGTATACCTTCTTCGAGCCCGATGCCGTCGCGCGCGGGCTGGGCACCCTGGCGATCCTCAAGCAGATCGAGTGGGCCCGCCGCGAGCGACGCGCGCATCTGTACCTGGGCTACTGGATCGCGGGGCATGGCAAGATGGACTACAAGCGTCGTTTCCACCCGCTGGAAGGCTTCGACGGACGCGGCTGGCGTGAGTTCGATCCGGTTACGCGGGCGTTCCCGGCCGACGGGGACGCCACGCCATGAGGGGCGGCTTGAGACTGCGCACCGCGCTCGCCGCGATCGCGATCGTCGTGATGGCGCCGGTCGCCTGCGTGCGCGTCAACGTCCATGGCGATCCGCCCGCCCCTTCCACGCACACCGGGAGCCGCACCCTGCGCCTGGCCACCTACAACACTTCACTGTATTCCGACACCGCGGGTGGCCTGGTCGCGCGACTGGAGCACGGCGACCCCGACGCGCGTCGCATCGCCGCGGTCCTGCAGCGCGTGCGTCCCGACGTGGTCCTGCTGAACGAATTCGACTTCGACGATGCGCATCGCGCCGCAGACCTGTTCCAGCAACGCTACCTGGGCGTGGCCCAGGCCGGCGGCGGCGACGCCCTCGCCTATCCCCATCGCTACCTGGCGCCAGTCAACACCGGCGAGCCCAGCGGGCTCGACCTGGACCGCAACGGCGAGGTCGGCGGCGACGGCCGGGGCCGCGGCAACGATGCCTGGGGCTTCGGCCTGCACCCGGGGCAGTACGGCATGTTGCTGCTGTCGCGCTTCCCGATCGACGAGGCGCGTGTGCGCACTTTCCGAAAGCTGGCATGGAGCGCGATGCCGGGCGCGCGGCAGCCCCGCGACCCCGCCACGGGCCAACCCTGGTACCCGGCAGAGGTGTGGTCGCGCCTGCGCCTGTCCTCGAAATCTCACTGGGACGTTCCGGTGCGCACGCCGGCGGGAACCCTCCATGTCCTGGCCGCGCACCCCACGCCGCCGGTGTTCGATGGCCCCGAGAACCGCAATGGCGCGCGCAACGCGGACGAGATCCGGTTGTGGCGCGAATACATCGGCGGCGACGCGCCGTGGCTGTGCGACGACGCCGGCACCTGCGGCGGGCTCGCGACCGATGCGCGCTTCGTGATCCTGGGCGACTACAACAACGACCCCGTCGACGGCGACGGCGACCATGCGGCGATCGTCGAACTGCTGGAGCACCCGCGCGTGCTGCGCATGGCGACGCCGCGCAGCGAGGGCGCCGAGGAAGCGGCCGCGCGGTATCCGGACGTCGCGCGCCGCGGTGCGCCCGCGCAGGCCACCGGCGACTACGGGCCCCGCGTGGGCACCTTGCGCCTGGACTATGTGCTGCCGTCTGTCGGCCTGGCGGTCACCGGCAGCGGCGTGTTCTGGCCGCGCAGCAACGCTCCGGGCGCCGAGCTGGTCGGCGCCAGCGACCACCGCCTGGTCTGGGTGGACCTGGCCGGCGGCGCCCCCTAGGCGGCGGCACGCACGACTTCTAGCGGTCCTTCTTCCTGCCCGCTGGCTTCGTCGCGGCCTTCTTCGCGGTTTTCTTCGTGGCTTTCTTCGCGGTCTGGCCGCCCGGAGGCCGCGAGGCCTTCGCGGCTTTCTTCGCCGGCCGGTCGGCGGGCTGTTTTGCCGGTGCCTGCGCCGCGGGCACCGGCGCGTCGGACACGATCGCCTGCGCCGGCAATGCGGTCTGCACGCGGGGACCGAAACCGAAGGCCTCCTCGCTGCGCGCGGAGACGATCATCCTGACCATGCTGCCGGGGATCATCAGTTCCAGTTCCACCGCCGTGCCCTGCGGCGTGCGTCCATCGAGCACCATCTTGGTGAAGGCGCCGCCGGTGTCGACCTCGCGGCAGAGGACGTGCTCGCCGCCCTTCTCGCCGAGCAGGTAAGGCTCGATTGCGCCGCCCAGCGCTTCGATCGCCTTGGGGAAAAAGAACACGGCGTAGCCCTGCACGTCGTTCATGGCATCTCCTGGTGTCGCGGTTGCGGGTGGAAGGCGGCCGCGGTCCGTCGCCGCGTGCCGCCAAGGGTGCAGCGCGATGGCCCGCGCAGTCGTCGACTGTAGCGAAGGCGCCCGATCAGCGCAGGCGCACCTTGAGCTGCGCGGCGGCCTCGCGAGCGCCGGTGCGCGCGGCATCGACGCTCCCGCCGTGGGCCAGGGTAACCGCGACGCGACGCTGGCCCTCGACCCGCGGCTTGCCGAACAGGCGCAGCTGCGTCCCCGGCGCCGCAAGCGCGGCATCCACGCCTTCGAACACGGGGATGCCGTGGCCCTCGGCCAGCACAGCGCAGGATGCGGTGGGCCCCACCAGCGGCACCTGGCCGTCGGCGTCGGCGTGGACCGGCAAACCGAGGATGGCGCGCGCATGCAGGGCGAACTCGCTGGCCGACTGCGACGCCAGCGTGACCAGGCCGGTGTCGTGCGGGCGCGGCGAGACCTCGCTGAACCAGACTTCGTCGCCCTTGACGAAAAGCTCGACGCCGAACAGCCCCCAGCCGCCGAGGTCGTCGGTGATGGCGCGGGCAATCGCCCGGGCCCGTTCCAGCGCGCGCGCCGACATCGGCTGCGGCTGCCAGCTTTCGCGGTAGTCGCCGTCGCGCTGCAGGTGCCCGACCGGCGCGCAGAACGCGGTGCCGCCGGCGTGGCGCACCGTCAGCAGGGTGATCTCGTAGTCGAAGTCCACGAAGCCCTCGACGATGCAACGGCCGGCACCCGCGCGTCCGCCGGTCTGGGCGTAATCCCAGGCCGCATCGACGTCGGCGGCGTCGCGCACCGTGCTCTGGCCCTTGCCCGAGGAGGACATCACCGGCTTGACCACGCAGGGCAGGCCGATCGCCGCGACGGCCTCGCGGTATTCGGCGGGCGTGTCGACGAAGCGGTAAGGCGAAGTCGGCAGGCCGAGGGTTTCCGCGGCCAGGCGGCGGATGCCCTCGCGGTCCATGGTCAGCCGCGCGGCGCGTGCGGTCGGGATGACCCGGGTGTCGCTGCCGCGTTCGGCGAATTCCTGCTCCAGTTCGACCAGGGTCGCGGTATGGATGGCCTCGATCTCCGGCACGATCAGGTGCGGGCGCTCGGCGGCCACCAGCTCGCGGATCGCCTGTCCGTCGAGCATGTCCAGGACATGGCTGCGATGAGCGACCTGCATCGCCGGCGCATCGGCGTAGCGATCGGCGGCGATCACCTCGACGCCGAAGCGCTGCAGCTCGATCGCCACTTCCTTGCCCAGTTCGCCCGAGCCCAGCAGCAGCACGCGGAAGGCATGGGGGGAGAGCGGGGTGCCGAGGGTGGTCATGGCAGGTCCTGTGGCGAAAGGTCGGGCGTTCATTCTAGTCGAGGCGGTCGCACGGGCCCGCCACCCACTTGGGCGCCACCGGGGGCCGTGCGATGCTTCCGGCATGTCCCGGCCCCGCCACCGCCGCAGCCGTCCATGCCCTCGCTGGCAGGCATGGCTGCTGTCGTCCTGCCTCCCGCTTGCACTGGTCGCCTGCGGCAGCGGCGAGGAGGCCGCCGGCGAGAACGGCGTGCAGGGCGTGCTGCTCGACGCGCAGATGAGCGAGATCAGCGGGCTGGCGGCCTCGCGGCGACACCCCGGCGTGCTCTGGATGCACGACGACGGCGGCAATCCCGCACGCCTGTTCGCCACCGATGCCAATGGCGGCAGGATCGCGACCTTCACCGTGGAAGGGGTGACCAAGACCGACTGGGAAGACATGGCGGCCTTCGAACTGGACGGACGGGCCTACCTGCTGGTCGCCGACACCGGCGACAACGGCGGGCTGCGGCGCACCCTGCAGTTGCATGTCTTCGAAGAGCCGGCTGTCCTGGAGAACGCGCGCCTCGAACCGGCCTGGTCGATCGCCTTCCGCTGGCCCGACGGACCGCTCGACTGCGAGGCGGTCGCGGTCGACGCCGCCGGTGGCCAGATCCTGCTGGTCTCCAAGAAGCGGACGCCCCCTGAGCTGTTCAGCCTGCCCCTGCGCCCCCAGGGCGATGGCCTGCAGGTCGCCGCGGCCCGTGGCGCCCTGGCAGGGGTGCCGGGGCCGGCGAACGACATTCCGGCGGATGCGCCGCGCCGACGACGTTACGAGCACCAGGTCACCGCGGCCGACCTCTCTCCCGACGGCCGCCGACTGGCCGTCATGACCTACCGCGACCTCATGGTGTACACGCGCCAGGGGGTCGAGGACTGGAGCCGCGCCATCGCGCGCGCGCCCGACATGGCCCCCCTGCCCTGGCTGCCGCAGGCCGAAGCGATGGGCTGGCGGGCGGACGGCAGCGCCCTCCTCGCCACCGGCGAGTTCATTCCCGCGCCGCTGTTCCGGATCCAGCCGCCGGCACCTGCCGCGGCCGCGCCCCAACCCAAACCCTGACCCAACCCACTGATTGAAAAGGAAAATCCTCTGCCGATGGCGCGCATAACGGGCGCAAGTCGCCGTCTGGGCCGCGGCGCTTTCGCGTCGCACTTGACTTGATATCATTTTGATATCAAATTATTTGCATCCACCCGAGGGTCCCACCATGAAAGAAAACCATGTCCGTTCGCTTCCCGGCATCCCCTTCCTGCTCGGCGTACTGGTCGCGGTGCTGCTGGCCGGCTGGCTGTTCGTCAATGGCGCCCGCGCGGACGGCAATGGCCCGGCCTCGCTGTCGATGGTCGTCGGCGGGATCGTGCTGGCGCTGCTGGCGTTCTTCAGCCTGATCGGCCTGTACACCGTGCAGCCCAACCAGTCCGCGGTGCTCAGCCTGTTCGGCAAGTACGTGGGCACGGTCAAGGACAACGGCCTGCGCTGGAACAACCCCTTCTTCTCCAAGCGCAAGATCTCGCTGCGCGTGCGCAATTTCGAGAGCGGCAAGCTCAAGGTCAACGAGCTCGACGGCAGCCCGATCGAGATCGCCGCGGTGATCGTCTGGCGCGTGGTCGACTCGGCCGAAGCGGTCTTCAACGTCGACGACTACGAGAGCTTCGTGCACATCCAGTCGGAGGCCGCGCTGCGCGCGATGGCGACCAGCTACCCCTACGACCAGCACGACGAGGACCAGATCTCGCTGCGCAGCCATCCCAACGAGATCTCCGATCGCCTCAAGCACCACCTCGACGAGCGCCTGACCGAGGCCGGCGTGGACGTCATCGAGGCCCGCATCAGCCACCTGGCGTATGCGCCGGAGATCGCCCAGGCCATGCTGCAACGCCAGCAGGCCAACGCGGTGATCGCCGCCCGCACCCGCATCGTCGCCGGCGCAGTCGGCATGGTCGAAATGGCGCTCGAGGAACTGCAGAAGAACGGCGTCGTCGACCTGGACGAAGAGCGCAAGGCGGCGATGGTGAGCAACCTGCTCGTCGTGCTCTGCGGCGATCGCAGCACCCAGCCGATCGTCAACGCGGGCACGCTGTACTGAGGCCCGTATGGACACCCGCGACCTGCTCGTCCCCGCCCTGTTGTTCGCCGGCAGCCTGCCGATGTTCGCCATCGCCTGGCGCATCGGCCGCGGCGACCTGCACTGGGTGAACGGCCTGGACGCACGCCGCCTGCGCGACCCGGCTGCGGTCGCACGCCGTCTGGCCCGCCTGCTGGGGCTGGTGGGCGTCGCCCTGGTCCTGGGCGCGGCGGGCCTGTACGCGGCCGGCGACGACGAAGGCCGGATGATCGCCGTGGTACTTGTCCTGCTGCTCGTGGTCAACGGCCTGGGCTTCGCGCTGTTCCGCGCCGCCTCGGCCGCCCGGCGCGACTACCTGCCCCGCCCGCCCGCGCCCTCCGAACCCGACGGCGGGCGGACCTGAGAAGCGCCGTGGCCGAGAAGAAAAAAGCCTACCCCCTGCGCATCAACGCCGACGTGCTCGCCGCGGCGCAGGGATGGGCCGACGACGAGTTGCGCAGCCTGAACGCCCAGATCGAGTACGTCCTGCGCGACGCCTTGCGCAAGGCCGGCCGACTGCCCCGCTCCGCGGCGCCATCGCCGCCTGGCGGGGCCGCCACCCCCGAGGAAGACACCGATGAGTAACCGCTGGCAGCACAAGGTCACCGAAGTCCCCTACAAGCTGTTCGCCAACCAGACCGAGCAACTGCAACAGGAACTGGACAAGCACGGCCAGCAAGGCTGGGAGCTGGTGTCGGTGGTCCAGTCGCAGTCCAGCCATACGCTCAGGCTGTTCTTCAAGAAGCCCGCCTGAGTCCGCACGCCATCCCTCCGCGCGACCAAGGAGCCCACCATGCTTCACGTCATCAAGCTGATCGAACGCCGTTCCCCCCGCCATGCCCGCCGGATCGTCGTCCTGCTGGCCGCCGCGTCGGCGCTGATGCTCGGCGCGGGGCTGGCCCTGCTGCGGTCGCACTGACCCCATGGTCCGGGCGGGCAAGGGCATGCAGCACGGCGACCGGACGCGGAGCGCCGACGGCGAGGAAGCGTTCGCCGTCGCCCCGCTGGCGGGACGCACCCGCTGGTTCTTCCCGGGACTGTGGGCCGTCCTGCTGGTGGTGGCCTACCTGAGCCCGCACGGGGAGGCCGCGACCGAGCCGGTGCCGGCGTGGCTGATTACGCCGTTCGCGTGCGCGATGGTGGTCGTCGGCCCGTACATCCTCCTGCAATACCGTCGCATCGCGCTGGAGGGCGACGTGTTGCGGGTGATGGCGGCCTCGGTGTTCACGCAGCGCGTGCCGGTCGCGGCGCTCGACCTGGCGCATGCCCGCGTCCTCGACCTCGACGAGCACGTGGACCATCGACCCTGGCTTCGGCTGTTCGGCATGTCCCTGCCCGGCTTCACCGCGGGCCACTGCCTGTTGCGCAACCGGCGCCGGGCGTTCTGCCTGCTGACGCGCCGCGATCGCGTGCTGCTCCTGCCCCGCCGGGACGGTCGCTACCTGCTGTTGAGCCCGGAGGATCCGCACGGATTGCTGTCGCGGCTGCGCGGCTTGGCGGAGGCGTCGCATCGGGACTAAGCTCCCTGCATGCCGCGCGCACCCGACATCCTGGTCAACACCGCCGACATCGAACTGTGGCCGGCACGCCTGTTGCGCGCACGCGGCAATCGCGACGCCCGCGCCCTGGCCCGCGCGCGCCACGTGCTGCGACGCAAGCGCGACGGGCGCTACCTGGCTGCCGTGTTGCCCGAGGGGCTGCTGTCGCTGGTCCCGCGGCTGGCGCGCGAAGCGGGCATCGACGAGGCCCTGGCCGCGCTCGACACCGTCCCCACGCATCGGCGCGCCGGCCTCGAACGCGTGGCCAACCTGCCGCTGGCCGGGCTGGAAGCGCGGCTAGAGGCCCTCGGGCTGGACCATGCCTACGGCGAGCGCACCGGGCTGGCCCTGGTCCCCGAGCCGGCCTGGCTGTCGCTCGCCGGTTTCGACCGCTACCGCCGTCCCTTGTGGCTGCATGCCCACGCCGCCCCGGCCTGGGCGGCCATGCGCGCGGGCGCGCAACGCGACGGCGTCCTGCTCGAGGCGATCTCGGGTTACCGGAGCCACGCCTACCAGCTGGGTATTTTCGAGCGCAAGCGCGCGCGCGGGCTGGAGGTCGACGAGATCCTGCAGGTCAACGCCGCGCCGGGATACAGCGAGCATCATTCCGGGCTCGCGCTGGACATCGGCACGCCGGGCGAGCCCCCGGCGGAGACCTCGTTCGAAGGGACCGCGGCGTTTGCATGGCTGGTCGCGAACGCGGCCCGCCATGGGTTCCACATGAGCTATCCGCGCGACAACCCGCACGGCATCGTGTACGAGCCCTGGCACTGGCGCCATTCGCCCGCCGACACCGCCTGACCCCACGACGCCGGGACCGGCACGCGAAAGCCCGCGGCGAAGCGGGCTTTCCGGAAGGCCCGGCATGGCACCGGGCGATGTCGCGAACCGCTATTCGTGCTGCGCGTGGATGCGCGTTCCCTTCACCGTCAACTCGATGACCTGGAGGTCGAAGTCGGGCCCGCCGCGCTTCTTCACCAGCACGTCTTCGCCGTCGTCGACCTCGACGTGGTAGGTGTCGCCCACCTCGGCCTTGAGGCCCGCGCTGATCAGCCGGGCGATGTGGTTCTCGCCGGTGTCGTCCGGGATCGCGATGCGCACGTCGGTCGGCGTGCCGTCTTCGGGCGTCAAGCGGATGACCACTTCTCCGGCGCTGTCGGCATCGCTGCTGACCTCCAGTCGCCACTTGTTGGACGGGCTCGCCACCACCATCCCCACCACGATCATCAGCACCAGGGTGAAGAGGGTTCGGAAGACCAGTCCGCGCTTGTATCGGCTCATGGGGGTGCCCCTGTTTCATTGCAGGAGGCTACGCTCTCATGGCGCGCGTGGAGGCGCCGCGAAAGCGCGGGGCGCGGGATCGACGGGGCACGTGAAGGACGCATGACGCCCGGCCGGCACGCGACGCTGGGCCGGCGTCGTGGCTATTCCTGCGAGCGCGGCGTGGGCGGCCGGTCGGCGCCCGTATCGTCGGCGATCCGCCACAGGTACAGGCTGGCATAGGTCCGGTACGGCCCCCAGCGTTCCCCGCGCTCGGCCAGCTCGCGCGGGGTCGGCATCGCCTCCAGCGCGTCGACCCGCTGCAGGCCCTTGCGGATGCCCAGGTCGTCGACCGGCAGGACGTCGGGACGCCCGAGGCGGAACATCAACATCATCTCCACCGTCCAGCGGCCGATGCCGCGAATCGGGACCAGGGCCTCGACCAGGGCGGCATCCTCCATCCAGGCCATCTGGCGGAGCGTGGGAATCTCGCCCGCCGCCTCCCGGCGGGCCAGGTCGCGCAGGGCCAGCAATTTGTTGCCCGAGACCCCGCAGGCCCTGAGCACGGGATCCTCGCAGCGACCCAGCGTGTCGCAATGCAGGCGCCCGCTGCCGATGGCGCCCTCGACGCGACCGACGATGGTGGCGGCCGCCTTTCCGCTCAGTTGCTGGAACAGGATCGCCCGCGCCAGCGCATCGACCGGATCGAAGCGCTTCTTCCAGCGCGGGTCCGCATCGATCGGACCGATGCGCCGCATCCAGCGGCCCAGCCGACGGTCGCGGCGGGCGAGCCAGGCGTACGCCTCGGCGGTATCGAAGCCGCGGACCTGGCGCGGCATGGCTCAGCGCCGCCCCAGGTCGATACCCAGCGCCAGCCAGGCCAGGATCATCAGGCTGCCGCCGGTCGGCGCGAGCCGCGTGGGCCACCCCAGCAACTGGCCGCCCGCCAGGCTGCCGGAGAACAGCAGCACCCCCAGCAGCAACGCCGCCAGGGCCCCGATGCCAAGGCGGCGCCGGCACGCCGGCGCCAGCGACGCCAGGGCCACGCCGTGCCCGAACGCGAAGATCGCCGCCAGCATCAGGTGGGGACGCGCGCTCGCGTCGACGGCGTGCGAGGCGTAGGCCGCCAGGCCGACCGACAGGGCGGCCAGCACGGCACCCGACGCGGCCAGCACGCGTTGCACGGTATTCGCGGGGGCGGCAAGGGCGTCGGGGCCAGCGGGCATCTGCTCGGATCCTGTTGCACGGGTCTGGCACCTTAGCAGGCGCGTCCGTCGGTGGAATGGGGAATGGGGAATGGGGAATCGGATTGCGTGGGGAGTGGGGTTCCATGCGGGGCGCCAGGGCTGACCGGTCCCGATACCCGTAGCCACTGTGTTCGTCGGATGGCGATTGTCGTGTTTTTGAAGGTGTCGCGCGGGCGGGCATTGAGGATGACTAGCAGTTTTCGCATGACGGCCACGATGGCAACCATGGCCGGCTTTCCGCGGGCCCGTAGGCCGTGCCAGGCCTCGTAGGGTGGGTAGAGCCGAAGGCGAAACCCACCGTCGCGAAGCTGCACGCACGGCGCGCGATGGGTTTTGCTTCGCGCTACCCACCCTACGAGGGGCGTGGGATCGCGAGGCAATCGCAAAGGCGACTCGCCCCATAGCCCAGGTAAACGAAGCGCACCCACCGATAGTTGGAAAGCAAAGGCTGGATCCCAGCGTTCGCGGGATGACGGCGCAGGGTCGGGGCCGAGGTTGCCCGGATCGGCCAGGCGGCATTCCCCCAGCTGGGAGAAAGAGCCCGTAGGCCGTGCCAGGCCTCGTAGGGTGGGTAGAGCCGAAGGCGAAACCCACCGTCGCGAAGCTGCACGCACGGCGCGCGATGGGTTTTGCTTCGCGCTACCCACCCTACGAGGGGCGTGGGATCGCGGGGCAATCGCAAAGGCGACTCGCCCCGTAGCCCAGGTAAACGAAGCGCACCCACCGGGAGTTGGAAAGCAAAGGCTGGATCCCAGCGTTCGCGGGATGACGGCGCAGGGTCGGGGCCGAGGTTGCCCGGATCGGCCAGGCGGCATTCCCCCAGCTGGGAGAAAACAAAAAAAGGCGCCGCGTGAGCGGCGCCTTCTTCGTGGATCATCGCGGGGACCGCGTGCTTACTTGACGCCCCAGTAGACGACGAAATCGCCTTCCTCGGTGAAGCCCTTGTCGACGCCGTTGTTCCAGTCTTCGTACGGACGGTCCACGGTCTCGTAGCCGCGGGTCAGCGCCCAGGCCCGCAGTGCGTCGCGCACCTTGGACAGGTTGGCCATGTGGCCGGTGAACGGCACGGCAACCACCTTGCCGGCGGGCGAGTAGACCACCTCGACCGGGTTGTTGTCGCCCTCGACCTTGATGCCTTCCAGCTTCGGCGCATCGGTGGTGGGCTTGGCGACGGCAACCGGCTTGGCGTCCTCGCCGTCCTCGCCCTCGTCGTCACCATCCTTCGCGGCGGTGTCGCCACTGCCCTTCTTGCGCACCGGCATCGCGGTGTCGAAGGAGTAGCTCTCGGAACCGAACTCATTGGTGACGATGCGCAGCGGACCGGCGGCCACCAGGTTGTTGGCGTCCATGACCTTGCGGATCCACTCCAGGTTGGCCTTCATCTGCTTGGCGACGGCCTCGTTCTCGCGCGGCACGGCGGCGCTGACGACCAGCAGGTTCTCGGCCGGGCGATCGTCGGTGCGCGGCGCCTTGGACGGGTCGTCCTTGCCGAACTCGGTGTAGTCGATGTTCGGCACCGTCGACAGCATGTTGGTCAGGCGCGACAGGCTGAGCTTCATGTCCTGGCCGAAGTTGCTGGCCACGTACATGCCCGAGTAGCGGCCCAGCAGGTCCCAGCCGTAGTCGACGTCGTAGATCTGCGTGATCATGGTGTTGCGACCGCTGCGGCCGGTCGGGGTCAGCGTGAAGGTGCTGCGCTGGTTCTTGCCGCGTCCGCGGAACGGATTGTTGCCGCCGGGACGGGTGGTCAGGGCGTAGCTGACGCTCTTGAGCGGTTCGTTGCCGGTGATCTCCCAGCTGCCGGTACCGATTTCCTCGACCTCGGACGTGTATTCCAGGCGCGCGCCGACGCCCGACTCGGGGCCCGACAGTTCCAGCTTGATCGCGGGATCGTGCAGGACCAGCGCGTTCCAGTCGTCGAAGCGGCGCAGGCTGTTGATGGTGTCGTAGACGATGGTCAGCTTGCGGTTCGTCTCGACGCTTTCCTCGAGGTGGCGGCGATCCGGCAACAGCACGCCAAGCGTCAGGAACAGCGCGGCGACGATGGCAAGGGAAATCAGGATTTCGATCAGACGGGTCATTCAGCGTTCTCCAGGACCGACCCGGGACCAAACCGGGGCGCAGACCCACAATCCTAGCAAAGGTAACGGGGCCGGCGCATTACTCTTTCGCAGGAACCCGGAAGGCCGTCCGGTCCACGCCCCGCGCCGGTCCTGGAGGCGGCTGGCCACCCGCCCCGGGCCCCGGTTCAGGTCCACCGGAAGGCCGTCATGCGCACACGCTCGCCCGCCCCCGGCTCAGACCAGCTGCAGCTCGAACGCCTTGAGCACCGCCCGCGTGCGATCGCGCACGCCGAGCTTGGACAATATGTTCGACACGTGGTTCTTGATGGTCCCCTCCGCGACGCCCAGCGAATTGGCGATCTCCTTGTTGGAGAAGCCGCCGGCCATCAGGCGCAGGATCTCGGTCTCGCGGTCGGTCAGCGGATCCGGGCGATCGAGGCTGACGAAATCGTTGCGCATGTGCTCCAGGCCCGAGAGCAGTCGCTGGGTCATCGCCGGCTGGACCAGCGAACCGCCCTCGGCCACGGTCTGGATCGCGCCCACCAGCTGCTCCAGCGACACGTCCTTGAGCAGGTAGCCCTTGGCACCGGCCTTGAGCCCGGCCAGGACCAGCTGGTCGTCGTCGAAGGTGGTCAGGATGATCGTGGGCGGCAGGTTGTTGGCATGGGCCAGCGCCTGCAGGGCCTCCAACCCGGACATCACCGGCATGCGCATGTCCATCAGGACCACGTCGGGCCGGACCTCCGGGACCATCTCCACCGCCTGCCGGCCGTCGCCGGCCTCGGCCACCACTTCGATGCCTTCCGCCAGCGAGAGCAGGGAACGTACCCCCTGGCGCACCAGGGTCTGATCGTCTACGAGCAATACGCGGATCATGCAACCACTCCTTCGTTGACGGGGGCCGCGGCCACCGTGGCAGGCAATACGAGACGCAGCGAGAACCCGGCCTGCGGTCGTGTCTCTATCGTAAGTTCGCCGCCCTGCTGCTGCAGGCGTTCGCGCATGCCCTGCAGGCCGTTGCCGGGCACCGGCGCCTCGGCACCGCGGCCGTCGTCCCGGGCCCGCATGACGATCATGCCATCCTCGCTGCGGGCCTCGATCCACAGGTTTCGGGCGTGGGCGTGGCGGACGGTGTTGGTGATGATCTCCTGGGTGCTGCGCAGGAGGGTATGCGCGCGCTCGGGGTCGTCCACGGTGAGCGGCGACTGGATGTCCATCTGGATGTTCAGCGAGGGCACGTTCTCGGCCAGGGGCCGCAGCGCGGACTCCAGGTCGATCGCGCCGCCCTCGCGCAGCTGGCTGACCGCCTCGCGCACATCGGTCAGCAGCAGCCTGGCGAGCGTGTGGGCCTGGCGGACGTGGTCCTTGACCCGCCCTTCGGACAGATGGCTGGCGACCTCCAGGTTGAGGCTCAACGCGGTCAGGTGGTGGCCGAGCAGGTCGTGAAGCTCGCGCGAGATGCGGGTGCGCTCGTTCACGCGGGCGCTCTCGGCGAGCAGTGCGCGGGTGGCGCGCAGCTCCGCGTTCAGCTGGCGCTGCTCCTCCCGCGCCAGCGACTGCTGGCGCGCGACCAGGCTGGTGACGAAGACGAAGCCCGAGAAGCCTGCGTACAGGACCGACTGCATCACCGCCTCGAAGACCGGCAGGTCCAGGCGGATGTAGACCGGGACGATGATCAGCTGGCTCAGGACCAGCCAGGCCACGCCGACCCGCAACGGCAGCATCCACGGCAGGACGCTGGCGGTGACCATCAGCAGGATGCTGCCCAGGCCGGTCTCGGTGAAATAGCTGACCCCGACCGCGCTGGCGGTCAGCACCAGCAGGAACAACTGGTCGACCCAGCGGACCTGGCGCCCGCCCAGCTCCCGGGTCAGCCAGGCATAGCTCGCGCCGAAGAGCGCGTAGGCCGCGATCGCCGCCCAGGGCATCGCCGCGAACCCGGCCGCCACGCCCGACTCCACCCCGCCGGCCTCGAGGAGCCAGGACCATGAATAGAGGTAGAGCAGGGGCACGCCCACAACGACCCAGGTGAACAGGCCGGCATAGCGAAGCAGTCGGGAATGGTTCAGATGGGTCAACATTCCCGCATGCTAACGGCATTGCGGGGGTGCAGGGCCGCCCGAAAGTCATGCCGCGACGCCCGGCGGGGTCGCCGGCACTTCGCCGAGCCGCCCCGGCCATGCGATAATCCCGCATTGCCGGAGCGCCCCACGCCCCCGGCCAGGAATCACATGGAGTCAGGAATGTCGATCGTCGTCCGCGACGTGCACGAGCACGAGCTGGATTCCGTCCTTGCCCTCAACAACGCCGCCGGCCCCGCCATCCTGCCGCTGGACGCGGCGAGGGTCCGCCGTTTCTTCGATACCGCCGAGTACTTCCGCGTCGCCCTCCGCGACGACACCCTGGCCGGCTTCATGATCGGCGTCGGCAGCCGCGCCGAGCACGAGAGCAGCAATTTCAACTGGTTCCGGGACCGCCACGCCGACTTTTTCTACATCGACCGCATCGTCGTCGCCAGCCGGCGCCGCGGCGGCGGCGTCGGGCGCGCCCTCTACGCCGATGCCCAGAGTTATGCCGAGCTGCGGTACCCGCAGATGGCCTGCGAGGTCTTCCTGGAAGGCGGCCACGACCCGGCCCTGCTCTTCCACGGCAGCTTCGGCTTTCGCGAGATCGGCCAGCATGTCATGCCCGGCGTCAACGTCCGCGCGGCGATGCTCATGAAGCCCCTGTGCAGCTATGCCTGGGTGCGGGACACCTACGGCGGCGAGTTGCCCGACGCGCCGTGGGTACGCAATCGCGCGCACCTGGCCAGCCCGCCCCGCATGACGGGCACCGGTCGATGAGCGCAGCGGCGATGGACTACGAGCAGGCCGGCGAACTCAAGATCGGCCAGGTCGGCATTGCCAACCTTCGCATCCGCTCCCTCGACGTCGCCCGCCTCGTCGACGAGATGCGCCAGCGCGTCCAGCGCGCGCCCAAGCTGTTCGCGCGCGCCGCGGTGGTGATCGACTTCGGCGGGCTGTCGCAGGTGCCCGACGCCACCACCGCCCGTGCCCTGATCGACGGACTCGTCGAGGCGGGCGTGCTGCCGGTGGCGCTGGCCTATGGCACCCCCGAGACCGAGCGCCTGTCCGAGGCCCTGGGCCTGCCGCTGCTGGCCAAGTTCCGCGCCCAGTACGAGCGCGCCGATGGCACGCCGGCCCCGGCAGTTGAACCGGCGCCCGCGCAAGCCTCCCCGGCATCGGCCCGCCCCGCCGCGCCGGCCGCTGCCGCGGTGCCCGGCAGCGGCCAGCCGGGCAAGATCCAGTCCGCGCCGGTGCGCTCGGGCCAGCAGGTCTATGCCGACAATCGCGACCTCACCGTGCTTTCGCCGGTGGGCGCGGGCGCGGAAGTGATCGCCGACGGCTCGGTCCACATCTACGGCCCCCTGCGCGGCCGCGCACTGGCCGGCGCTCAGGGCAACGAGCAGGCCCGCATCTTCTGCCGCGAGTTCCATGCCGAGCTGGTGGCCATCGCCGGCCACTACCGGGTGCTGGAAGACATACCCTCCGACCTGCGCGGCAAGGCCGTGCAGGTCTGGCTGGAAGACCAACAACTAAAAATAGCGGCACTCGACTGATGCCGCTCCACCGGAGGATTTGAACTTGGCCGAAATCATCGTAGTCACGTCAGGCAAGGGCGGCGTCGGCAAGACCACCACCAGCGCCAGCCTCGCGTGTGGACTTGCCCGTCGTGGACACAAGGTGGCCGTGATCGACTTCGACGTCGGCCTGCGCAACCTCGACCTCATCATGGGCTGCGAGCGCCGCGTGGTGTACGACTTCGTCAATGTCGTCAACGGCGAGTCCACGCTCAAGCAGTCGATGATCAAGGACAAGCGCTTCGACAACCTCTACGTGCTGGCCGCCTCGCAGACCCGCGACAAGGACGCGCTGACGATGGAAGGCGTGGAGAAGGTCCTCAAGGAGATGTCCGACGAGGGCTTCGACTACATCGTCTGCGACTCCCCGGCCGGCATCGAGAAGGGCGCCTACCTGGCGATGTACTTCTCCGACCAGGCCGTCGTCGTGGTCAACCCCGAAGTCTCCTCGGTGCGCGATTCCGACCGCATCCTGGGCCTGCTTTCCTCGAAGACGCGCAAGGCCGAGAACGGCGAGCGGGTCAAGGAGCACCTGCTGCTCACCCGCTACAGCCCCAAGCGCGTGGAAACCGGCGAGATGCTCAGCGTCGGCGACGTCGAGGAGATCCTCGGCCTGAAGACGATCGGCGTGATCCCGGAGTCCGGGGACGTGCTCAACGCCTCCAACAAGGGCGAACCGGTCATCCTCGACACCGAATCCGATGCCGCCCAGGCCTACGACGACGCCGTCGCCCGCCTGCTCGGCGACACCCGCCCGATGCGCTTCACCCACGTCGAGAAGAAGGGCTTCTTCAGCAAGATGTTCGGAGGTTGATGATGGGATTGTTCGACTTCCTGCTGGCCAAGAAGCAGACGGCATCGGTCGCCAAGGACCGCTTGCGGATCATCGTCGCCCACGAGCGCGCCACCCGCGGCGGCCCCGACTACCTGCCGACCCTGCAGCGCGAGCTCCTCGAGGTGATCCGCAAGTACGTCAACGTCGACGCCGAGGCGGTCAAGGTCGACCTGATCGGCGAGGGCGACAGCAAGGTGCTGGACATCTCGGTCTCGCTGCCCGAGAACCCCGCCCAGGCCTGAGCCGCGGCACGCGGCGCGCGCACCCCGCCGCCGCGCACCGCGCGTCCCGCGATGCTGACCCTCGCCGACATCGAACACGAGGCCGTGGCGGCCCTGCTGGCGCGCTATGGCCTGCGCCTGGAGCGGGTCGCCGACGGCATGCCGATCCCCGGCAGCTACTGGGGCGAATGCGAGGCCGGGCTGATCGGCAGCACGGTCCATGCGCGCGGCGACACGCCGGTGCATTCGCTTCTGCACGAAGCCTGCCACCTGATCGTGCTGCCGCCCGAGCGCCGCGCCGCCGTCCATACCGACGCCACCGACTCGATCGAGGAGGAAGACGCGGTCTGCATCCTGCAGGCCCTGCTCGGCGACGCTTTGCCCGGGGTCGGACGCGCGCGCGTGCTGGCCGACATGGACGCCTGGGGCTACACCTTCCGGCTGGGATCGGCCGCCGCCTATTTCGAACACGATTCCGACGCCGCCTGGCGCTGGCTGCAGGCCCGCGGCCTCGTCGAACTGCCGGCGCGCACCCTCGCCCTGCCCGTTCCGGCGCCCTGCTGACCCCGCCTCGCGCACTTGCGCCACCCGGGAACGGCCTCTAGCCTTGCGTTTTCAGCGCATCGGCGCGATCCGTTCGAGGAGATCCCATCCCATGAAACCTGTCCGCGCCCTGCTCGCGCTCGGCATCACCGCGGCCGTCATCGGCCTGGCCGGCTGCAGCAAGCCGTCCAGCGACGACGCCGGCACCACCGGCTCGACCACCCCCGGCGGCGAGACCGCCGACCAGTTCGTCGCCCGCGTCAACGACGAGATGCGCGCCATGTACCCGGAGATCACCTCCGCGCAGTGGATCGCCTCGACCTACATCAACAGCGACAGCCAGCTGATCTCCTCCAAGGCCAACGAACGCATGCTGACCCAGCTCAACAGCTGGATCGAGCAGGCCAAGAAGTTCGAGGGCCAGGAGATGTCGCCGCAGACCGCGCGCGCCATCCAGTTGCTCAAGCTGAGCACCTCGATGCCCGCGCCGCGGGATCCGGCCAAGCTCTCGGAGCTGACGAAGATCGCGGCCAGCATGGAGGCCATGTACGGCGAGGGCGAGTACTGCACCGGCGAAGGCGACGCACGCAAGTGCCGCCAGCTCGGCGAGCTCGAGGACGTGCTGCGCAGCGACCGCGACTACGACGACCAGCTCGACGCCTGGCGCGGCTGGCACACCATCGCCCAGCCGATGCGCAAGGATTACACCCGCTTCGTGGAGCTGGTCAACGAAGGCGCCCAGGAGATGGGCTATGCCGACGCCGGCGAGATGTGGCGCTCGGGCTACGACATGACCCCGGCCGAGATCGCGGCCGAGACCGACCGCCTCTGGGGCCAGGTCAAGCCGCTCTACGAGCAGTTGCACTGCTACGCCCGCACCCGCCTGGACGCCAAGTACGGCGAGGACAAGGGCGAGGTCGCCGGCGGCATGCTGCCCGCCCACCTGATGGGCAACATGTGGCAGCAGGACTGGGGCAACCTGTGGGACATCCTGGCGCCCTACCGCAACGCCGGCAGCCTGGACATCACCGGCGCGCTCGAAGGCCAGTGGCAGCAGAACTTCGCCGCCGGGATGGCCCGGCACAAGGGCGAGCGCAACGCCTCCGACCTGGCCGAGATCGAGCATGGCGCCGATCTCGCCACCGCGCGCCAGATGACCGAGCGCGCCGAGGACTTCTACACCTCTCTGGGCATGCCCAAGCTGCCGGCGACGTACTGGGACAAGACCCAGTTCATCAAGCCGCGCGACCGCAACGTGGTCTGCCACGCCAGCGCCTGGCCGATGGACATGGCCGACGACGTGCGCACCAAGATGTGCATCAAGCCCAACGAGGAAGACTTCACGACCATCTACCACGAGCTGGGCCACGTCTATTACTACATGCTCTACAAGGACCAGCCGCCGATCTTCCAGAACGGCGCGCACGACGGCTTCCACGAGGCCATCGGCGACACCATCGTGCTGTCGATGACCCCCGAGTACCTGCAGTCGATCGGCCTGGTGGACGCGCAGCAGCAGAGCAAGGAGGCGCTGATCAACGCGCAGATGCGCATGGCCCTGGCCAAGGTCTCGTTCCTGCCGTTCGGCCTGATGATCGACCGCTGGCGCTGGGGCGTGTTCGACGGCTCGATCGCGCCGGGCGAATACAACAAGGCATGGTGGGACCTGAAGGCCAAGTACCAGGGCGTCGCCCCGGTCGAGTCGCGCGGCGAGGAGTTCTTCGACCCGGGCGCGAAGTACCACGTGCCGGGCAACACCCCGTACACGCGCTACTTCCTGTCGCACGTGCTGCAGTTCCAGTTCTACAAGGCGCTGTGCGATGCCTCCGGATACGAAGGCCCGCTGTACCAGTGCAGCTTCTACGGCAACAAGGCCGCGGGCGAGAAGTTCCAGGCCATGCTGGCCAAGGGCGCAAGCCAGCCCTGGCAGCAGACCCTCAAGGAGCTGACCGGCGGCGAGAGCATGGACGCCGGTGCGGTGCTGGAATACTTCGCACCGCTGCAGGACTGGCTGAAGGAGCAGAACGAAGGCCAGACCTGCGGCTGGCAGGCCAGCACCACGGTGCCCGCGCCGGCGCCGGCCGGCGAGGAAGCGGCAGACGATGCCGCGGCCAGCGCCGACGCCCAGGGCTGACCGCTCCGCCACGCGCCACCCGACGGGCCGGCCATTCGCCGGCCCGTTTTTTTGTTCTTCTCCCGACTGGGGGTGAATGCCGCTCGGCTGACCCGGGTGGCCTGCGTCCCAACCCCATAGGCCGTCCCTGCAACCCGGGCAAGCAAAACGCACCCGGGGCAGCGGTAGAGCCGATGCCGGATACCGGCGTTCGCCTGGCCGTCGTTTCGCAACGGTGCTGCCCGCGGCCGGGGCGGGTTCGGCCCGGCTTGTCAACGGGTACCGCTGGCCGCGGCGCATTGCCACAATCGACGCCCCGGACCCCGCGTCCCGCAATGCCAGAAATCGATGTCCGACAGCTCCAAGTCCAGCGCGACCCGCGTCGCCGCCCAGATCGCCTCCCGCATCGCCGATGAGATCGGCGCCCAGCCCGCCCAGGCCATCGCCGCCATCGGCCTGCTCGACGAAGGCGCCACCGTGCCCTTCATCGCCCGCTACCGCAAGGAAGTCACCGGCGGACTGGACGACATCCAGTTGCGCAACCTGGAAACGCGGCTGACCTACCTGCGCGAACTCGAGGACCGGCGCAGCGCCGTGCTGGCGAGCATCGAGGAACAGGGCAAGCTGGACGACGCGCTGCGCGCCGACATCGAGGCCGCCGACAGCAAGGCGCGCCTGGAAGACCTCTACCTGCCCTACAAGCCCAAGCGCCGCACCAAGGCCCAGATTGCCCGCGAAGCCGGACTGGAGCCCCTGGCCGATGGCCTGCTCGACGATCCGATGCAGGTGCCCGAGGAGGCCGCGGCCGCCTACGTGGACGCCGACAAGGGCGTGGCCGACGCCAAGGCCGCGCTGGACGGCGCGCGCGCGATCCTGATGGAACGCTGGGCCGAGGACGCGACCCTGGTCGGCGGCCTGCGCGCCTGGCTGTCCGAGGTGGGCGTGATCCGCGCCCGCGTCGCCGAGGGCAAGGAGGCCGAGGGCGCCAAGTACCGCGACTACTTCGACCACGCCGAGAACCTCGCCGCGATCCCCTCGCATCGCCTGCTGGCGCTGTTCCGCGGCCGGCGCGAGGAATTCCTGTTCCTGGACCTCGACCCCGGGAGCGATGCCGAGGCCGGCCATGCCCAGGCCGAGGGCCGGGTCGCCGTGCACGCCGGCATCCGCGCCCAGGGCCGCCCCGCCGACAAGTGGCTGCTCGACGGGTGCCGCCTGGCCTGGAAGGCCAAGCTGCACCTGCACCTGATGCTGGACCTGTTCGGCCAGGCCCGCGAGAAGGCCGAGGCCGAGGCCATCGACGTGTTCGGCGACAACCTCAAGGACCTGCTGCTGGCCGCCCCCGCGGGCCCGAAGGCGGTGTTGGGGCTGGACCCGGGCCTGCGCACCGGCGTCAAGGTCGCGGTGGTCGACCGCACGGGCAAACTGGTCGACACCGCCACCATCTACCCGCACGAGCCCCGGCGCCAGTGGGACGCCTCGCTGCACGTGCTGCGGGCGCTGTGCGAGAAGCACGGCGTGGAGCTGGTCGCGATCGGAAACGGCACCGCCTCGCGCGAGACCGACAAGCTGGCCGGCGACCTGCTCAAGCTGCTGCCCGCGCAGGCGATGCAGAAGATCGTCGTCAGCGAGGCCGGCGCCTCGGTGTACTCGGCGTCGGAGTTTGCCTCCAAGGAGTTCCCCGACCTGGATGTGTCCCTGCGCGGCGCGGTGTCGATCGCGCGTCGCCTGCAGGATCCGCTCGCCGAACTGGTGAAGATCGAGCCCAAGGCGATCGGCGTCGGCCAGTACCAGCACGACGTCGACCAGTACCGGCTCGCCCGGGCGCTGGACGCGCGCGTGGAGGACTGCGTGAACGCGGTCGGCGTCGACGTCAACACCGCCTCGGCCGCGCTCCTTACCCGCGTCTCCGGACTGTCGACGACGGTGGCCGAGAACATCGTCGTCTATCGCGACCAGAACGGCCCCTTCGCCAGCCGCAAGGCCCTGCTGAAGGTGCCGCGCCTGGGCGAGAAAACCTTCGAGCAGTGCGCGGGCTTCCTGCGCATCAGCGAGGGCGAGCAACCCCTGGACGCCTCGTCCGTGCATCCGGAGGCCTACCCGGTGGTCGAGCGCATCCTCGCCCGGTGCGGCCGCGACGTGAAGCAGCTGATCGGCGACAGCGCCCTGTTGCGCGGCCTGAAGGCCGAGCAGTTCACCGACGAGACCTTCGGCGTGCCGACCGTGCGCGACATCCTCAGGGAGCTCGAGAAGCCCGGTCGCGACCCGCGCCCGGAGTTCAAGGCCGCCCGCTTCGCCGACGGCGTCGAGGACATCAAGGACCTGCGCGAAGGCATGGTGCTGGAAGGCGTGGTGAGCAATGTCGCCGCGTTCGGCGCCTTCGTCGACATCGGCGTGCACCAGGATGGCCTGGTGCACATCTCGGAACTGGCCGACCGCTACGTCAAGGACCCGCGCGACGTGGTCAAGGCCGGCGACGTGGTCAAGGTGCGCGTGCTGGAAGTCGACGTACCGCGCAAGCGCATCGCGCTGTCGCGACGCCTGGACCCGGCCACCGCGCCGCAGCGCGAGCCACGCGAGGCCTCGCGCGGACCGCGCGAGGCGGGTCGGCCGGCCGGCGGCCGCGGGCGCGACGCCGCGCGCGGCAG
>NZ_JACHTF010000013.1 GCF_014145325.1 Marilutibacter spongiae | reverse complement strand
CTGGTTGTCGCGCTCTCGGGCGCTGGGCAGGCGCCTGCTCCAATCGTAGTAGCCGCTGGCCGAGACCCGCAGGCAGCGGCACATCAGTCGAACCGGAAATTCATCGCGGCAACGTTCGATCACCTGATACCTCAGGACGATCCCTTGGCAAAGAACGTCGCCGCTTCTCGCAAAAAATCCCGTTCCTTCTTCACCCGCGCCAGCTCGCGCTTGAGGCGGGCCAGTTCCTCGTCCCGGGGCGTGCCGGTGCCACCAAACGCCACCTTGCCCTGACTCTGGGCCTCCCGCTTCCAGCGGGTCAGCAACGTATCCCGAATCCCCAGCTCCCGGGCCACCTGGGCACAGCTGACACCCGGCTGGCTGGCCTGTTCAACCGCGCCACGCTTGAACTCGGCACTGAACTTCCTTCGCTTCGACATGAACACTCCTCATGGCCTGGATCGGCCTTCTCGTAAGTGTCCGTGAAAACGGGGGTGAACCCCACGTCGGGCAGCTCGCGGGTCAACCGTAGAGTGGCCGTCATCCGCAGGAGCTCAAGCGGTCTCGCTGCCGCCAGATCGTCGAGCCGCCCTGCCGCATCTTCTATACTCTTTGACGGAGAAAAGGTCTTCGTGCTGCATGTCATGCGCACCGAGCGCCTACTCCGCAAGGGCTCGCTTGCAGCTTGCGTCCAGCAGGTGAAGGTCTGACCATTCCCTGGACAGTGTCCCGACGACCTCGGACGTATGACATCGATGCACGACACCCATGACCTGGCCCCGCGGCATGACTTTCCCTCGCACCTTCGGAAAATGAAATGGCTTTGAGCGAGTTCGAGACCAAACGACTGGAGAAGCTTGTCGGTGCATTTGTCGAGGCGCACCGGCCAGCTCCGCACATCCGCCCGGAACTGGACCTGGCTTTCCGCATCAAGGGCCAGAGCGTTGAAATCTTCGAGATTCGTCCACGCTGGAGGGGTGCCCCGGGCGAAACCATGGAGAACCCGGTCGCCAAGGCGACGTACGTCAGGACCCAGGATCTCTGGCGGGTGTTCTGGATGCGGGCTGATCTGAAGTGGCATGCGTATCCGCCAGTCCCGCGAGTGGGCAGCATCGAGAAGTTCCTGGCGCTCGTAGCGGAAGACAAGCACGCGTGCTTTTTCGGCTAGCGCTGACGCCGGCCATGCGCGGGATGGTGCCCGCCCAGGCCGGGGCCATGGATCCCTCGCGTTGAGCGCTGGACATTGCAGGCTCGTCGATAAGGCGACTCGGCACTGCGGGTCCATGTCCGCCTTGACTTGTCGAGCTGACCTTCTCGAATGCATGGCCCGGTGGTCGCGATTGGCTGCTCCAACGCTCTGGGCTGACCTGCTTCGAGCGGGCCGCGTGCCCAACCGCGCTGCGGAGATTCCACTCCCCGCTCAGACACGCCCCCACGCCTCGCGCAGGCGCACAATCGCCCGCACCGACCGAGACTTGTCCGATGAGCCAAGCCGACTGCATCGAAGTCCAGTGCAACTGCGGCAGGGTCGCGTTCCGCGTC
This sequence comes from Marilutibacter spongiae, assembly GCF_014145325.1. Classification (GTDB taxonomy): domain Bacteria; phylum Pseudomonadota; class Gammaproteobacteria; order Xanthomonadales; family Xanthomonadaceae; genus Marilutibacter; species Marilutibacter spongiae. Next base: position 105,806 of record NZ_JACHTF010000013.1, on the reverse strand, counting down.
ACCTGCCGGATCACGGATCTCTACGCCTGCCACTGCTCCCTCTGCCGCCGGGCGACCGGAACCATGGGCGTGACCGTGGCGGTGGTACCCGACGGGACATTCGCGTGGCTCAGGGGCGAGCACCTTGTACGACGCTGGCAGATGCCCGGCCATGACTGGGAATGCAGCTTCTGCGCGAATTGCGGCACCCAGTTGCCGGGACGCAACGACGCCTCGACGACCTATGTGCCGGCCGGCCTGCTCGACGCCGTGCAGGACCGGCTGGTCGTGCGCCACCATGTCTGGGTATCGTCCAAGGCGACCTGGCATGTCATTGGCGATGAGGGCCAACAGCATCCAGAGGGGCTGACCTGAGCCGCGTTCACGGCGCGTCGGCGGGCAGGCACCCCACGATGCTTCCGTCGGCATGACGCAGGCAGCCGGCGACGATGGAAAACCATCGACCGGCAGCCCATGATGGAAGTCCGTACCGGACGCCCCGATACCCAAGGAGTGCAAGATGCGACAGCTGCATGGATTGGCATTGATCGCGTGCCTGGCGGCCCCGGCCGCGGCGCAGGACCGTACTGAGATCGTCTTCAACCAGGCCAGCGAGCTGGTGCCCTGGTGCAAGGCGGAGGCGGAAGCGCATTACATCGGCCAGGGCATCACGCCCTTCCAGTGGACGGCGCGCTACCACGACCGCAGCAACGTGCTCTATGTGGAAGGCAGGTTGCGCGTGCACGGCGACGACGTGACCGTGAACTGTCGCGTCGCGCGCGCCGCGCGCGAACGCCATGCGATCATGGAGATCGATGACCCCACCTCCTGACGACGAAAAAGGCCACGGGCGCGGGCAAGCTGCCCGGCAAGGGGAGCCGCCCGCCCTGGCGCACGCGGCACGCGACACGACGCCGCGACGCCTGACGCTTTCGGCCTACATCCGCCGCCGCAATGGCCTGCCGGCGGGCGCCCGCGGCAGCCTGCGCAACATGCTGCATCGCGCGTTCGGGGCGTCCAGCTTCGCCGGCTTCTGGCGGCACTGGAACCCCGTGTTCGGCTACGGACTGGGGCGCTTCGTGCACCGCCCGCTGCTGCGCCGGGTCCCGGCGCCGATCGCGCTGCTGGCGACCTTCGTGGCCTGCGGCGCCCTGCACGACCTGGTGACGATGGCGGCGCGCGGCGCGCCGGCCCTCCTGTTCACGCCCTGGTTCCTGTGCCTGGGCACGGGCGTGCTGCTGGGCGAGGCAGCGGGCATGGACCTGTCGGGCCGGCCCTGGGCCATGCGCGCGGCCGTCCACGCCGCGTATCTTTCCGCTTGCCTGGCAATTGCGCTCTGGGGGCGTCACGTCCTCGGCTGGACCGGGCCTTAGCGCGCGCCCTGCCCCCTCGACTGCCTGGAGTCATCGTCCATGGAAGGGTTCACCGCCCGCCCCGAACGCATCATCGGCAACATCGCCCTGGCGAGCCTGCTCGCGGGGCTGCCGGTGGGCCTGATGTTCTCGCTCTGGGCGGGCATGCAGGCGTGGGCGCGCACGCCGCTGCCGGTATGGTTGCGCGAGGTCGGCGGCGGCGCGCTCATGTGCGCGGCGGTGACCTTCCTCGCCGGCCTGGTGCTGGTGGCGCCCAGCCTGTGGTTGCTGCGTCGCTTCGGGCTGGGCGGTCCGTTCTTCGTGCACGCAGTTGCCGTACTGGCCAGCCTGGCGATGATGGCGGACCAGCCCCGGATGGGCCTGGCCGCGCTGGCCCTGGCGGTGCCGGCCAGCCTCGTGTTCTGCCGGTACGCCTACCCGCCCACCGAGTGAGCGGGTAGCGGGCACGACGCGCCCAGACGCTCAGCCGGTGTTCTGGATGCCCGCCGCGATGCCGTTGACGGTCGCCACCAGCGCGCGCAGGCGTTCGTCCTCGGGACGGTCGGCCTCGCGCCAGCGTGCCAGCAGGTCGACCTGGAGCAGGCTGATCGGATCGACGTAGGGATTGCGCAGCCGGATCGACTGGCGCAGGCGCCGGTCGTGGGCGAGCAGGTCGTCCTCGCCCTTGATCGCCAGCACCGCGTCGCGGGTGCGCTCGAACTCGCCGGCGATGCCCGGGTGCATGCGCGCGTGGAGGTCGCCGGCCAGCCGCGAATACCGCTCGAAGATCGCCGGGTCCGACTTGGCCAGGACCATTTCCACGTCGTCGATCAGGGTGCCGAAGAAGGGCCAGTCGCGGGCCATCTCCGCCAGCGTGTCGCGGCCGTGCGCGTCCAGCGCCTGCTGGAGCGCGGTGCCGACGCCGTACCAGGCGGTCAGGCCGCAGCGGTTCTGCGCCCAGGCGAACACCCACGGGATCGCGCGCAGGCTGCCGATACCGCCGTCGCCGGCGCGCTTGGCCGGGCGCGAGCCGATGCGCAGGCGTTCGATCACGTCGATCGGGGTGGCGGCGCGGAAGTAGGCCGGGAAGTCGGGGTGCTCGTGGACCAGCGCGCGGTAGTGCGCGCGTGCGTTGCCGGCGAGCTCGGCCGCGATCGCCCGCCAGCCGGCCTCGCGCGGCTCGGGCGGACGCGGACGCAGGGTCGCGCGCAGCACGGCGCCGGTGGTCTGCTCGAGGTTGCGCAGCGCCAGCGCGCGGATGCCGTACTTGCGGTGGATCACCTCGCCCTGCTCGGTCAGGCGCAGGTAGCCGTCCACCGATCCGCGCGGCGCGGCGATCACCGCGCGCTCGGTCTTGCCGCCGCCGCGGCTGATCGAGCCGCCGCGGCCATGGAAGAAAGCGATGCGGATGCCGCTGTCCTGCGCCAGTTGCGTCAATGCGATCTGGGTCTGCTGCAAGGCCCAGCGCGAGGCGACGATACCGCCGTCCTTGGCACTGTCGGAGTAGCCAAGCATCACCACCTGGCGATTGCCGCGGGCGGCGAGGTGCTCGCGATAGTGCTTGTCGGCGAAGAGCGCCTTGAGGGTGTCGGGCGCGGCGGCCAGGTCGTCGACGGTCTCGAACAGCGGCGCCACGTCCAGCGGCACGTGGCCGTCGGTGTCGATGCAGCGCGCGACGCGGGCCAGCGCGAGCACCGCGAGCGCGTCGGCGGCGCTGCGGCTCATGCTGATGATGTACGGACCGAACGCGCGCTCGCCGAAGCGCGGGCGCAGTTCGGCGACGGCGCGGAACACGGCCAGCACCGAGGCGGCCGAGTCGGGCTCCACCGCCGGCACCTCGTCCTCGCTGGAGACGATGCCGTGCAGGCGCTGCGCGCGCGCCTGGGCCGATCGCGTCGGCCACTCGGGGTCGTCGAGCACCGCGGCCAGCGCCGCATCGTGGACCGAGGAGTCCTGGCGCAGGTCGAGGCTGGCCAAGTGGAAGCCGAAGCACTGGGCGCGCCGGCGCAGGCGCCGCACCGCGAACAGGCCCGCGTGCTCGCCGCCGTTCGCGGCCAAGCTGGCCTCGATCAGCTGGACGTCGCCGAGGAAGGCGGCGGCGTCTTCGTAGCCGCCGGGCGCCTCGCGCGTGGTCAGGTCGAGGCGTTCGATCATCAGCGCCAGCAGGTTGCGGTACGGCATGTCGGCATGGCGCGGCCGCAGGCGCTCGGCGGCCAGCGGCATCGCGGCCTTGTACCCGTCCAGCCGCTCAAGCACCGCCGGATCGACCTGGACACGGTGCAGGGACTGGCTGAGCAGCTCGCCGAGCGAGGCCAGGTCGCGCCGGTAAGCGGCCAGGACGAGTCCGCGCTGGCCCACCAGCGAGGCGACGATGGTCTCGGCACCGACGTTGGGATTGCCGTCCATGTCGCCACCGACCCAGGTGCCGAAGCCGAGCAGGGGCGGCAGCACGTCGTGGAGACCGTAGCCTTCGCGCAGGGCCTCGTCGAAGGCTTCGTAGAACACCGGCAATACCTTGTAGAGCACTTCCGACAGGTAGAAGCCCACGTGTTCGAACTCGTCCGCGACGCTGGGCTTGGCGCTCGGCGCCTCCGCCGTCTGCCAGCTGGCGGTGAGCGCCAGGCGGATGCGTTCGCGGTCGGCGCGCCGCTCGGCCGGGGTGAGGCTGCGGTCGATGTCGTCGACCAGGCAGCCGACGATCTGGCGCTCCTTCTCCAGCAGGGCGCGGCGCACGGCCTCGGTCGGGTGCGCGGTGAACACCGGCTCGATGCGCAGGCGCGGCAGCAGCTCGGCCACTTCCTCGGCGCTGACGCCCTGGCGTGCAAGCTGCGTGAGCACGTCGCGCAGGCTACCCGGCTGCGCGCGCGCGGTGCTGCGCTCGTAGTCGCGGCGGCGGCGGATGCGATGCACCCGCTCGGCCAGGTTGACGGCCTGGAAATAGGTGGCGAACGCACGCACCAGATCGCTGGCCTGCGAAAGCTCGATGCCGGCGAGCGCGTCGGCCAGTTCGTCGACGGGGGCGCCGGACTCGCGGCGACGGATCGCCGCGCGCCGCAGGTGTTCGACCTCGGACAGGAAGCCGGCGCCGCGCTGTTCGGAGAGGATCTCGCCGACAAGGGCGCCCAGGGTCTTCACGTCCTCGCGCAACAGGGCGTCGGTGGCGGCGAACTCGACGGTGCGCAGGGATTCTTCCGAGGGCTCGATGGAGGATGCACTGGATTCGGTCATCCCGCGAGCGTACCGCACTGCACCATCAAGCGCGCGTCAGTTGCGGCGGCAACCGTCGGCGGACGGGCCCGGAGTTCCCGACGAAAGGTGGCCGCGATCGGCGCCGGACCGCGTCACGCTCTAGGTGTCATCCCATGGGCGAACCCACCATGCGCCAGTCCCTGTCGACCCTGACCCTCCTCGCCGTCCTCGTCGCCGCCGCCGGCTGCGACGCGCCGGCAACCCGCGAGGCCACCGACGCACCGCCGCTGTTCGAGGACTTCGGCTCGCTGCATCGCGACATCGGCACGGACGTCGATGCCGCGCAACGCTATTTCGACCAGGGACTGCGCATGACCTACGGCTTCAACCACGAGGCCGCCGGACGCGCCTTCGCCGAGGCCGCGCGCCTGGACCCGGCGTGCGCCATGTGCGCCTGGGGCCAGGCCCTGGTGCTGGGCCCCAACATCAACATGCCCATGGATCCGGCGCAGGCCGCCGAGGCCAAGCGGCTGGCCGATGCCGCACTGGCGCTCAAGCCCCACGCCACCGACGCGGACCGCGCCCTGATCGACGCGCTGGCGACCCGTTACGCCGATCCCGCCCCGGAGGATCGCGCGTCGCTGGACCGCGCCTATGCCGACGCGATGGCCGATGCCTACCGGCGCTTCCCGGCGGACGACGACATCGCGACCCTCTATGGCGAAGCGCTGATGGACCTCTCGCCGTGGGCGTACTGGGAAGCGGGCGGCGCGCCCGGCGCCAATACGACGGCGATCCTGGACGCATTCGAAGCCGTCCTGGCGCGCAACCCGGCGCATATCGGCGCGGCGCACTACTACATCCACGCCGTGGAGGCCTCGCCGGACCCGGCGCGGGCCGAGCGCCATGCCGACCGGCTGGCCACGCTGGCACCAGGCTCGGGCCATCTGGTCCACATGCCGGCGCATGTGTACATCCGGGTCGGCCGCTACCACGACGCGACCCTCAGCAACTTCGCCGCCACCAGTGCCGACGAGGCCTTCCTGTCGGTCTGCCGGGGCAGCAACGGCGTCTATCCGCTTGGCTACGTGCCGCACAACTGGCACTTCGCCACGCTCACCGCGGGCCTGCATGGCTCGAGCACGCTGGCACTGCAGGCGGCCGCACAGACCGCGCGCCGCGCCGACCCCAGCCAGCTCGACGCCATGAACTTCATGCAGCAGTTCGTGGTGGCGCCGCTGATGACTCAGGTCCGCTTCGGACGCTGGGACGACATCCTCGCCACTTCGGCCGCGCCTGCCGAGGCCCCCTACCCGACCGCGATCTGGCATTTCGCGCGGGGCATGGCGCGGGTTCGCACCGGTGCGCTCGAAGAGGCCCGCATCGAACTGGAGGCGTTGCGCGCGATCGCCGCCGACCCGGCGATGGCGGCGCTGGTGCTGTGGGACATCAACGGCGCCGACCGCGTGCTGGCGGTGGCCGAGGCCATGCTGCGCGGCGAGCTTGCGCTGGCCGCCGGGGACCGCGATGTAGGCATCGCCGCCTTGCGCGAGGCCGCGGCCGTGGAGGACGGCCTGAACTACAACGAGCCCGCCGACTGGCCCCTGCCCGTGCGCCCGTACCTGGGCGCGGCGCTTCTGGATGCCGGCCGCGCGACCGACGCCGCCGCGGTCTATCGCGAGGACCTGGTGGCCTATCCCGAGAACGGCTGGTCGCTGCGCGGCCTGGCGCTGGCGGAACAGGCGCGCGGCGATGCCGCGGCCGCTGCGGCGGCGCAACGCCGCTTCGACACCGCCTGGCAGTGGGCCGACGTCGACCTGGTCGCCTCGCGCTTCTGAGCCTTGGGCACGGATCGCGGCGGCGCTCCCGCCACCTGCGTCCGCCACGCGCCTGACAGTGCGAGCGGGCGCGCCGGGGCGCGCGTGCGGGTCTCGCGGTTTGCCGGGCGGGACGAACGTGCGATAGTCGCCGCCACGCGCCGCGTTGCACGCGGCGCGGCTGGACAGGGGCATGGACACGGGGAGCGCCCATGAAGTCGCATTTCGCCGTTGTACTCGCAGTGATCGCAACCTGCGCACTGCCGCTGCGCAGTCATGCGCAGGCCGTCTCTCCGACGCCAACGGAGCCTTGCGAAGCGGCCTACGCGTCGCTTCCCGTGGGCAGCGTGCTGGACCTGCTGGACCCGCACGCCCCCGGCGATCGGCGGGCGGCCGCCCTGGCCGCGTATGAGCGCCTGGCCGGTATCGAGGCCTGCCCCGAGTTCGCCTACACACTGGGCCAGCTTTACCGGCACGGCTCCTACCTGCCCGGCAACCTGGTGCCGCAGGACATCGAGCGCGCCCGGGAGCTGATCCTGCCGATGGCCGAAGACGGCTACCTGCCGGCATTCGCCGACCTGGCCGAGATGGAGATGCGTCATGCCAACGCGCGTGCCGCGATGCAGTGGACGCAGGTGTACCTGCACTTCGTGCAGACCGTGCAGGCCGACTACGTGGAGGATGTCGACGCGTTGCGCTTCCAGCGCTCGGCATACAACCGCCACCTGCTGGCGCGCACCGACTTCCTGTGGCGGCGCCTGACGCGCCCCGTCCTGTCGCGGAAGCTGATCGCCGCGGACCTGTCCGCCTACCTGGCCGCGCACGAGGCCGCCATCGCGCCGCGCATGCGCATGCGACAGGAAGGCGCCCTGCGCCGCGCCTCGGCCCAGGACGGCGGCCCGGCGCGGGTGACGCACGTGCCGGACGACTGCTATGTCAATGCGATCCGCGGCGTGGGTTCGGCATCCGCATCGTGGATCGTCGAGGTGTTGCCCACGGGCGAGCGCGGCCGCATGGTGCTGGAGAACTTCGTGCCCAATCCCGCCGCGGCCGCGCGCATGGAGGCCTGCCTGGCCCGATACGAGTTCGCACCGTTCGTGGGCACCCGTCCCGCCACTGTGCGCATCTCGATGTTGCTGGGCTCGCCGGAAGGCGGCAGCCTGCAGCGTCGCCGATAGACGCCGCGGTCACGACCGCGCACGACACCACGCCCTCCTGCTCGAGGACCCGCCCGCCATGCCCATCGGACTGGGATTGCACGTCGCCATCGCGCTTTTCTTCGCGGTCCATGCCGTTCGCAATGGACAGGAGCGCTATTGGTTGTTCGTCCTGTTCGCCTTCCCCCTGCTGGGGAGCGTGGTCTACGCGCTCGCGATCTGGTTGCCCGGCATGGCCGACAGCCGGCAGGGCCGGCGCCTGGCCACGGGCCTGAGGCAGGCGCTCGACCCCGAGCGCGGGCTGCGCGGCGCGCGCGAGGCGTTCGATGCCGCGCCAACCACCCGCAACCAGGTCCTGCTGGCGGACGCCCTGGTCGAAGCGGGGCACGCCGGAGAGGCGGTCGACCATTACCGCGACAGCCTGCGCGGCATCCATGCCGACGACCCGGATGTGCAGACCCGGCTCGCCCGGGCCCTGCTGCAGGCCGGACGCCCGGCGGAGGCGCGGCAATTACTGGACGCGCTCATCGCCCGCCACCCGGATTTCCGCTCGCCCGCCGGCCACCTCGCCTATGCGCGCGCCGTCGCGGCCGAAGGCGATCGCGACAAGGCCCGGCATGAGTTCGACACCCTGGTCGACTACGCCAGCGGACTGGAAGCACGGGCCTGGTACGTGGAAGTGCTGCGCGACTGGGGCGACGACAGGGCCGCCGACCGCGAGCGCGATGCGGCGCTCGCCCATGCCCGCCGCATGCCGGCGCACGCAAGGCAATTGAACCGCGAGTGGCTGCGGCGGATCGAACGCTGCACGGCCGGGCGGCCGCGCGGGGCCACGGTCAGTACGCGAACTCCGTGAACACCGGGTCCACGCTGCCCTGCCAGGGGCCGTGGAACAGTTCGAGCTTGCGCTCGGCCGGGGTGATCCCGGCCTCGACGAACTCCATCAGCGCTTCCAGGTAGCGGGTCTCGTCGGCGCCGTCGGCATTGCGCCGTGCGCGCCGGGACAGGCCATGGGCGGCGATGGCCAGCGCACGACGGGCGACATCGAGCACGGTGCCGTCGCGGAACGGCAGCTTGAAGGCGTGGCGTGGCACGCCGTCGCGCAGCGCGTGCAGTTCCTCCAGGCTGAAGTCCTTGACCAGGTCCCAGGCCGCGTCCAGCGCGGTCGCGTCGTAGAGCAGGCCGACCCAGAACGCCGGCAGGGCGCAGATCCGGTTCCAGGGGCCGGAGTCGGCGCCGCGCATTTCCAGGTATTTCTTCAGGCGCACCTCGGGGAAGGCCGTGGTGCTGTGGTCGGCCCAGTCGCGCAACAGCGGCCGGTGCCCCGGGTAGACCGGCAGGCGGCCTTCCATGAAGTCGCGGAAGGACTGCCCGCTGGCATCCAGGTATTCGCCGTCGCGATAGACGAAGTACATGGGCACGTCGAGCAGGTAGTCGACGTAGCGCTCGTAGCCGAAGCCGTCTTCGAACACGAAGTCGAGCAGGCCGGTGCGGTCGGCGTCGGTGTCGGTCCAGATGTGCGAGCGGTAGCTGAGGAAGCCGTTGGGCCGGCCCTCGGTGAAGGGCGAGTCGGCGAACAGCGCGGTGGCGATGGACTGCAGGGCCAGCGAGACGCGGAACTTCTTCACCATGTCCGCCTCGGACGCCACGTCCAGGTTGACCTGCACGGTGCTGGTGCGGGTCATCATGTCCAGGCCCAGGCCACCGACCTTGGGCATGTATTCGCGCATGATCCGGTAGCGGCCCTTGGGCATCCACGGCATCTCGTCGCGGCGCCACTTGGGCTGGAAACCCATGCCCAAGAAACCCAGGCCCATCGGCTCGGCGACGCTGCGCACTTCGCGCAGGTGCGTCGCGGCCTCGTGGCAGGTCTGGTGCAGGTTGTCGAGCGGCGCGCCCGACAGTTCGAGCTGGCCGGCCGGCTCCAGCGACACCGAGGCGCCATCGCGCGACAGCGCGATCACGCGGCCATTCTCGCTGACCGGCTCCCAGCCGAATTGCACCAGCCCCTTGAGCAGGGCCTCGATGCCGCGCTCGCCATCGAAGCCCGGCGGCCGCAGGTCGTGGGTGCGGAAACCGAACTTCTCGTGCTCGGTGCCGATCTTCCAGTCGGACTCCGGCCGCACGCCCGCGGTCAGGAACTCCAGCAGGTCGTCACGACCGCTGATCTCGACATCCTTGGCACTGCTGGGACCGGACACGCCTACCTCGCTGGAAAGGGGCCGCCGCGCGGCCGCGGCAGTCCGGGCAGTGTAGCGGCGCGCGCCCGCCGGACAACGCCACCAGCGGAACACTGGGGCCGCACCGATGCAGCGGTTCGGCGTGTTTGGCAGCTTCCGGAAGCGCAATGCGTAAGTCCATGTGCAGGGGACTTCATCCAGGGAGGATTTCCATGACACCCGATCCATGCAAACCACTGGCGCTGGCCGCCGGCCTGCTGCTGGCCATGCCCACCGCGATGGCGGCGCCGCCGCACCCGGAGCTGGAGGCCGAACAGGTCAACATCGACACGGCATCCACGCTGGCGCTGGGCGGCTCGGTCTCCCAGCGCCTGGCCCAGTCGTTCACCCTGTACCGCAAGGGCGTGCTCAGCCACCTGATGGTGCCGATGAGCTGCCAGCCCAAGGCGACCGTGCACGTGACGATCGAGAAGACGACGGCAGGGGCCCCCAACGGCAGCGTGCTGGCCTACCAGAAGGTACCCGGCCATGTGTTCACCTCGCTGCCGACGCCCGCGGTGGGGATGCGCCTGGTCGAGTTCGAGGCCCCCGCCACGCTTGCGCCGGGCCAGTACGCCTTCACACTCACCGCGAAACCCGGGGACTGCGGCCTGTACGCCGGCCCCAACGGCAGCACCCATGGTGGCGGCAAGGGCTGGTTCATCGCCGACGGCAATGGACCGGGCTGGATCGAACTGTTCGACGCCGGCGGCGTGCGCGACCTCGCGTTCCAGGTCTACCTGCGGCCGTTGTAGCGGCCCAGCCTCAAATCTCCAGCCAGCGCCCCACGACCTCGCGGGCCTCGTCCACGCCCAGCTTGGCGGCGCCGGAGAAGGTCTGCACGCTGACGATGTCGCCGAAGGCCGATTTGAGCTCCTTGCGGACGGCCTGCAGGGCGTTGCCCTGCTGGCCCCGGCCCAGTTTGTCGGCCTTGGTCAGCAAGGCATGCGCCGGCAGGCCGCGATTGACCGCATAGCCGAGCATCTGCCGGTCGTACTCCTTCAACGGGTGGCGGATGTCCATCACCACGACCAGGCCCTTGAGGGCGTTGCGATTCTGGAAATAGCGTTCCAGGAAGGCCTGCCAGTGCGCCTGGAGGTCCTTTGGGACCTTCGCATAGCCGTAACCGGGCAGGTCGACCAGGTAGCGGTCGGTGGTGGGGGGGATGTCGAAGAACACCAGCTGCTGGGTGCGTCCGGGGGTCTTGGAGACCCGCGCCAGCGCGTTCTGCTGGCACAGCGCGTTGAGCGCGGTCGACTTGCCGGCATTGGAGCGGCCGGCGAAGGCGACTTCGAAGCCGCCGTCGGGGGGCAGTTGGGAGGGCGTGTGCGCCGCCAGCAGGTACTGGGCGCGGGCAAGGGGATTGGCCATGTGCGTAGCATCGCACGAGCGCGCCGGCGCCGCCGGTGCGGACGATGCATGCACGCCGCCCGCGAGGGCCGCCAGGGCCCGCGTTGACCCGCCCGCGGCCGCAGACGATAATTCCACGGTTCCGGCGGTGCGTTTTGCCCGCTGCCCAAGAAGTTTCGGAGCCCAGCCTGATGAGCCAAGCCCGCGTCCTCGGCATGATCGGCCTCGCCGCCCTGGCGGTCGCCACTGTTGCCTATGCCCAGACCACGGTCACCCCGATACCGGAAAGCGAGCCGGTCCAGACCGCGCCGCTGACCACCGCCGCCGAGGAAACCGGCACGGTCACCTGGGGCGATGCCGACGCCGGCGCGACCAAGGCCGGCACCTGCGCGGCCTGCCACGGCCTGGACGGCAACCCGACCGACCCGCAGTACCCGCGCCTGGCGGGCCAGAGCGAGCGCTACCTGGCCCACCAGATCGCCCTGTTCAAGAGCGGCGAGCGCAACAGCGGCATGGCCGCGGTCATGAAGCCCTTCGCCGACGCCCTGTCGGCCCAGGACGCGCGCGACATCGGCGCCTACTTCGCGACCCAGACCGCCGGTGCCGGCGTGGCCGACGACAGCGTCGTCGCCAGCGGCCCCTACAAGGACCTCAAGTTCTACGAGGTCGGCGAGAAGCTGTTCCGCAGCGGCGACGCCTCGCGCGGCATCCCGGCCTGCATGGCCTGCCACGGCCCCGACGGCGCCGGCAACCCGGGCCCGGCCTACCCGCACATCGCCGGCCAGCAGTCCGCCTACAGCCAGCGCCGCCTGGAGGAATACCGGGCCGGCACGACCACCCAGGCCGATCCGCACCTGTTCAACGTGATGGCGACCGTGGCCGAAAAGCTCACCGACGAAGAGATCGGCGCGCTGGCAAGCTATCTCCAGGGCCTGCATCCGCGCGCCCAGGACTTCGCCGCGGCCGACGCCCCGACTGCCCCCGCCCCCGTGGCGGCGCCGGCCCCCGAAGCCGCGGCGCCCGCCGAGGCCGGCGAGGCCATGGCGGAGCCGGCCGAAGGCGCCTGACCCAGGGCCCGCGGGGCGACGCCGGAACTTCCGGAGCGCCTCGACGGTCTCAAGCGGCTCCCCGGCCCCGCCGGGGACGCCGGACCCGACAACGCCGGCCGCATCGCGCGACCGGCGTTTTTTGTTCCAGGGCGGTCTCCGCCCGCCTTCCCGCCCATGGCGCCCCCGCGCCCCGAACGACAAGGCTGACCCGATGACCGCAACGCCCCTTTCCCGGACCCCTTCGGCGCCCTGGCTCGTGCTGCTGCTGGCGACCCTGGTCGCGGCCCTCCCCGGCGTGTCGCGCGCGGCGGAACCCGTCGCTGGCATCGACTACGTCGAGATCGCCGATGGCAAGCGCCTGGGGCCGGCCGACGGCAAGATCGAGGTCGTGGAGGTGTTCGGCTACTGGTGCCACCACTGCGCCGATTTCGAACCGATGATGGAGCGCTGGAAACAGCAGCAGGGCAAGGACGTGCGGGTGTCGTTCCTGCCGCTGCCGCGCAATCCCGACGACATGCTCGCGGTGGCCTATTTTGCCGCCGATTCGATCCACGCCCTCGCCCGCACGCACGCGGCGACCTTCAAGGGCATCCACGACAGCCGCGAACTGCCGGCCAATCCCACCCTGGATGAACTGACCGCCTTCTATGCCGGCCTGGGCGTGGACAAGAACCGCTTTCGCGCCGCCGCCAGCGCCCCGGCCACCCTGGCCAGGATCGAGCCGGCGCGCGACTTCGCCCTGGCGATGGGCGTGGAAGGCACGCCGACCCTGATCGTCAACGGCCGCTATCGCGTGCTCGGTCGCACCCTGGAGGACAACCTCCGGATCGCCAGCGCGCTGGTGGAACGCGAGCGCGCCGCCGGTCGCTGAACCCTGCCGCCCGAACCTGACCGCCGTCCACGCGGCGCGCGGCCAGTGCCGGTATCCTTGCCCCACGCCGGTCGCGCCGTGCCCTTGCCGGATGGCGCCTCGACCGCTCCTTCCTACCCGGAGAACGCCCGATGACTTCCCGCCTGCTTCCCCTGCTCCTGGCCGCCTCGATGCTGCTGGGTGCCTGCTCGTCCCAGACCGACGCCCCCGATCCGGGTGCCGCGCCCGCGACCGGTGAAGCCGCAGCACCGGCGCCTGCCGGCGACGATGCAGCGCCCACGGGGGCCACGAGCGCCACGAGCGCCGTCGACGCCGACAGCGCGGACGCAGCCGGAGACGCCCGGGCCGAGGCCGGCCCGAACACCAACCCGGTCGTGCCGCCTGCCGGTCCCGCGCCGGTCGCGGGCACCGACTATGTCGAGATCGCCGGTGGCCAGCCCTATGCGCCGTCGATGGGCAAGATCGAGGTCGTGGAGATCTTCGGCTACACCTGCCCCCACTGCGCGCACTTCGAGCCGCTGTTCGAAAGCTGGACGGCCAAGCAGCCCGCCGACGTGAAGGTCGTGCCGCTCGCCGCGCCGTTCGGCGGCTACTGGGAACCGTACGCGCGCGCCTTCTACGCCGCCGAGGCCCTGGGCGTGCTGGAGCCGAGCCATGCGGCCATGTTCAACGCGATCCATGTCGACCGCTCCATGCCGGCCCCCCCGACCGTGGCCAGCAACGAGCAGATCGCCGCGTTCTACACCAAGTACGGCGCGGATCCGAAGAAGTTCGCCTCGACGATGAACAGCTTCGCGGTGAACGCCAAGCTCAAGCGCGTCGGCCAGTTCCTCGCCCGTAGCGGCGTGGAATCGACCCCGGACCTGGTCGTCAACGGCAAGTACCGCGTGATCGGCGGCCAGAGCTTCGAAGACCGCCTGCGCATCACCGACCACCTGGTCGCGATGGAGCGCGCGGCGATGGCGCCTGCGGCGGCGCCCAGCGCCGAAGGTGCCGAGTAAGCCTTTGCCTCGCGCGCCGAAGCGACGCCCGTCGCCATGATCCAGACTCCCAGCGACCGGCGTCGCCTCAAGCTGCTCAGCGCCAACATCCAGGCCGGCTCCAGCACGCGCCGCTACAGCGACTACGCGACCCGCAGCTGGTCGCACGTGCTGCCGGCCGGCAACAAGCGCGGCGCGCTCGACGTGATCGCGCGCGTGGCCGGCGAACACGACATCGTCGGCCTGAACGAGAGCGACCCGGGCAGCCTGCGCTCGGGCTTCACCAACCAGACCCATTACCTCGCCCAGCGCGGCGGCTTCGATTACTGGAGCCACCAGCCCAACCGCAGCGTCGGCGGGGTCGCGTCCAGCGCCAATGGCCTGCTCAGCAAGCTGGAACCGATCGAGGTCACCGACCACGCCCTGCCGGGCCGCATCGCCGGGCGCGGGGTGCTGCTGGCGCGCTTCGGCGATGGCGACCTGGGCCTGCTGGTCGCCATCGCCCACCTGTCGCTGGGCAAGCAGTCGCGGGCTTCCCAATTGGCCTTCATCGCCGAGTTGCTGCACGACCATCCGCACGCGGTGCTGATGGGCGACTTCAACGCGCCGATCGACCGGCCCGAAATGCAGCAGCTGTTCCGCCAGACACGCCTGCAGCCGCCGGCCTGCGAGGTCCTGACCTTCCCCGCCTGGCGGCCGACGCGCGCGATCGACCACATCCTCGCCAGCGACGGACTGGTCTGCGCCGAGGCACTGGCATTGCCGGCGGCCTGGTCGGACCACCTGGCCCTGTCGATGGACCTCGATATCCCCGCCGAAGCGCTGCAGCGCTAGTTGGCATGCGCGGATGACAACCGCGCCGCCGCCGCGGCGCGACGCTCGACCCCGCTCCAGTCGCCTGCCGCGAGTGCATCGCCGGGGGTCAGCCAGGAACCGCCGACGCAGACCACATTGGCTTGCGCCAGGTAGCTCGGCGCGCGCCCGCTGTCGATGCCCCCGGTGGGGCAGAAGCCCACGCCCGCGAACGGCGCGGCCCAGGCCTTGAGCAGGGCCAGCGCATCGATCGGCTCGGCGGGGAACATCTTGAACATCCGGTAGCCCTCGCCGAGTCCGGCCATCAGTTCGCTGGCCGTCGCCACGCCCGGCAGGTAGGGCAGGCCCATGTCGACCGCGAGCCGCATGAGCGCGCTCGTTCCGCCGGGCGACACCGCGAACGCGGCGCCCGCGCGCTGCGCCTGTTCGAGCTGGCCCGCGTCGAGCACGGTGCCGGCACCCACCGCGAGGCCGGGACAGGACTGCGCCAGCGCGCGCACCGCCTCGAGCGCGACCGGCGTGCGCAGGGTGACCTCGATCGAGTGCAGGCCGCCGCGCTGCAGCGCCGCGCCCACCGCCAGCGCTTCATCGACGCTCGAGGGCGTATAGACGGGCACCACCCGGTCGCCGCCCAGCAGTCGGGCCCAGGCGGCCGGATCCGCGAGCGCGTCAACGCCGGACATGGAAGCCCTCCGCCGACAGGAAGTGCTCGACGTCGCCGCGCCCGGCCAGGTTGAAATCACCGGGAATCGAATGCTTGAGGCAGGCGGCCGCGAGACCGGACTGCAGGGCCTCGCCAGCGGGCGCGCCCTCCAGGAAGCCGTGCAGCACGCCCGCGGCGAACGCATCGCCACCCCCGATCCTGTCGACCACGTTGCGCAGCGCGTGGACCGGCGTGGCATGCACGCGTCCGCCGCGCTCGACCAGCATCGCGGAGAGCTCGTGGTGATCGACGTCGTGCTGCACGCGCTGGGTGCAGGCGAAGTAGCGCAGCCGTGGGAAGGCCTCGAAGGCGTGGCCCGCGGCCTGCACGACCTTGCCGGCGACCTCCGCGGCATCGCAGTCCGCGCCCAGCACGACCGCCATGTCGCGGTGGTCGGCGAACAGCACCGTCGCGGTGGCCATCAGGCGCCGCAGGATCGCCGGCGGGTCGCTGTCCCAGGCCTGCCAGAGCTTGGCGCGGAAGTTGCCGTCGAAGCTCACCTGCACGCCCGCGACGACCGCCGCCTCGGCGGCATCGATGGCCGCCTGCGCGCACGCGGCGCCCAATGCAGGGGTCACGCCGGACAGGTGCAGCCATCGCGCGCCATCCAGGCAGGTCGCCCAATCCAGGGCGGCGGCACGGGTGAAGGCCGAATCCGCGCGGTCGTACAGCACGTCGCTCGGACGATGGCCGGCCCCGGTTTCCAGGAAATACAGTCCCATGCGACCGGGGGCCGCGTGAACGTGGCGAGTATCGACGCCGTGCCGGCGCAGCTCGCCGACGGCGTGTGCGCCGAGGGCATTGTCGGCGACCGTGCTGGCCATTCCGACGCGATGGCCCATGCGTGCCAGGGACACCGCGACGTTGGCCTCGGCCCCGCCGACGTGCACCTCGAGGGCGGGCGTCTGCAGCAGGGTCTGGCGCCCGGGCGCGCCCAGGCGCAAGAGCAGTTCGCCGTAGCAGATCAGTGTGCTTCGCGGCATGGCCGCCTCCAGTCGGGTTTGCATCAGTGAAGCATCCCGGCGCGGATGCCAGCGTGGCGGCGGTCGGGATGCGACGTAACAGGTGGCCGACGGACCGCCTGACTATCGGTGTCATTCCGCGGGCGTGGCCACCATATCAATCCGCCACCGCGAGTCAAGATCGCGCACCTGTCGACGTCCGCTGCGCACGCAGGCAGGGCTCATCGTTCTCCGCGCGTGGCCACCCCGGCCTGGCTGGGCGGCGCGAAACGACGTCCCACGGTGCTCTGGCACCCTCTCGCCGACCTTGATGGCCACACGCTCGTGCACGGGTCGCGTCATCTGCATCGCGTCGTCGACGCGTCACGCCTCGAATCCGGCCTGGGTCACGGATTGATTGCGCGCGGTGGCGCTCGTGTCCGGCAGGCGTTTCCGCCGGGCCGGAAATTTGTGCTTTGCGGCAAAAACGTCGCGTGCAAAAATCGTTATTTTTCCGTCACTTGGGATACAAATATCGGCCTACCGCAGCGCAGCATGATGTTCCCGCAGGCTTTTGTTAGGGTTTTGGCCAGCGGTGTCATTGCATTTCCAGGCGACATATCCGGCACCGTCAATCACATAAAAGTGGCACACAGAGCCAACTTCGTCCTTTTGGGAGGGGATCCATGCAGCTCCAACGTTTCTCAGGAAAGACACCGGTTACCCTGCTCGCCAGCGCCATCGCCCTGGCCCTGCAGGTGTCGCCCCAGGCCGTCCGCGCACAGGAGGCCGATGCGTCCCCCGCCATCGAGCAGGCGCAGGATGCCACCGCGACCGACCTCGACGCCGTCGTTGTCACCGGCTTCCGCGCCAGCCTCGCCGAAGGCCTGGAGATGAAACGCGCCGCGGTGGGCGCGGTCGACGCGATCGTCGCCGAGGACATCGCGGACTTCCCCGACCAGAACATCGCCGAGTCGCTGCAGCGCATCCCGGGCATCACCATCACCCGCGACTCGGGCGAGGGCCGCAACATCTCCGTGCGCGGCCTCTCGGGCGAGTACACCCGCGTTCGCATCAACGGCATGGAGGCGATCGCCTCGTCCGGCGGCGAAGGCGGCCCCAACCGCGGCCGCGACTTCGATTACAACGTGTTCGCCTCCGAGCTGTTCAATTCGGTGGTCGTGCACAAGACCGCCGAGGCCTCGCTGGACGAAGGCTCGCTGGGCGCGATCGTCGACCTCAACACCGGCGGTCCCTTCGGCTACAAGGTCGGCAGCACCTTCGTCACCAACGTGCAGGGACAGGTCAACGACCTCACCGATGGCGTGGACCCGCGCGTGGCCGCGCTGTATGCCTTCCGTTCGCCCTCCGATACCTGGGCGGTGTCGTTCTCCGCGGCCTACTCCGACGACGAGACGCTCGAGCTTGGCCAGAACACCGTCCGCTGGCAGCAGGCCGACTTCCGTTCGGTCCGCGGCGTCGACTGCGCCTCCAATCCCAACGACGCCGGCTGCCTGGAAGTGGGCAACGCCTTCCACCCGCGCATCCCGCGCTACGGCGAGATCGACGTGAAGCGCGAGCGCCTGGGCCTCACCGGGTCGCTCGAGCTGCGCCCCGCCGAAGGCACCCGCATCAACCTCGACCTGCTGTACTCCAAGCTCGACGCCTCGCGCGGCGAGAAGTGGGGCGAGGTGCTCTTCCGCGGCAACGAAGGCGGGATGGACGTCCTCGACTACACGATCGATCCGACGACCAACAACCTCACGATGATGGAGGTCAACAACGCCTGGGTCCGCAACGAGGCGTTCGAGAAGGCCTGGGACAGCGAGTTCAAGCAGTGGACCGTCAACGTCGAGCAGGCCTTCGGCGACACCGTGACCGGCCATGCGCTGATCGGCAGCGCGCGCTCCTCGCTTGAGTTCCCCTACGAGCGCACGTTCGTCTACGACGACCGCGACTACAACGGCTTCTACTACGACTACAGCGACGACGAGTTCCCGGTGATCGGGTTCAACGGCGGCGACGTCACCGACCCGGCCAACTTCCAGATGGCCGAGTTCCGCGACCGCCCGACGAAGACCCAGCACGACTTCGACACCGTCACCGCCGACGTCGAATGGGCCTTCAGCACCGACTACGCCCTGCAGGCCGGCGTCAACTATCGACAATTCTCCTTCAGCACCTGGGGCGGCCTGCGCGACACCGGCGTCTGCGCCTCGGGCATCTACACCTGCGCACCGGGCGAGTACGGCATCCCCGCCACCGACGACCTCTCCGAGCTCTATCACTTCGACGGCGACACCGGCACCGGTTCGACCACGCGCTGGCTGATCCCGGACCTCGATGCCTGGGTCGACTTCATCGACCTCAACGGGCGCCCGATCCGCCTGGACCAGGGCAACATCCGCACGGTCAGCGAGAACGACACCGGCGTGTTCGTTCAGCTCAACGGCAACACCCTGGTCTTCGACCGCACGCTGGCCTTCAACGCGGGCGTGCGCTACGTCGAGACCGAGCAGACCTCGAGCGGCTACAACTCCGGCGCCTACGTCACCATCGATCGTCCGACCTACACCGACACCCTGCCCTCGTTCAATGCCGCCTACTCGATCACCGACGACCTGATCTGGCGCGTTTCCGCGGCCAAGGTGATGACGCGGCCCGGCCTGGGCAGCCTGTCGCCCGGCGGCAGCGTGGACAGCTTCAACTACCGCGTGACCTACCAGAACCCCTACCTCGACCCGACCCGCGCCGAGGCCTACGACATGTCGCTGGAGTGGTACTTCGCGCCGGAGTCGATCCTGTCGCTGGCGGTGTTCTACAAGGACATCGAGTCCAGCCCGATCTCTTCCGAGCGCACCGGTACCTATGCCTCGACCGGCCTCCCGCTCGACCTGCTGGTCCCGACCTCGCCTGCGGCGCAGGATCCGGAAGGGCGTCCGTGGGAGATCCGCAGCGTCGACAACGGGCCGGGCGGCAAGGTGCAGGGCTACGAGATCGGCTTCCAGATGCCGTTCGCGGTGATGACCGAGAGCGTGCCCGTCATCCGCAACATGGGCATGATCGGCAACTACACCTACGTCGACTCCGACCGCGACTACACCTTCGGCAGCGAGACGATCACCGAGCGCCTGTTCGGCCTCTCCAACCACTCGTACAACTTCACCCTGTACTACGAGAACGAGAAGTTCAGCGCCCGCGCCTCCGCCGCCTACCGCAGCGACTACCTGACCGGCACCAGCGGCACCGGCAACGTGTTCGAAGGCTACGACGGCACCTTCAACGTCGACGCCTCGGCCAACTACAAGATCAACGACAGTTTCGAGGTGACCCTGGAGGCCCTGAACCTGACCGACGATTACCAGGACCGCTGGACCGACATCAACACCTACCGCCGCTACGAGTACGACCACACCGGTCGTACCTACAAGCTCGGCTTCCGCTACCGCTTCTGACGCAGCACCCGGAGGCCCGGCATGGCGCTCCCATGCCGGGCCTTTTCCATCGGCGGCCCCGCCGCCCGATGCACGCGCCGTGGCATCGAAGTGCCTGTTGGCGAACGCCCCCACGCCCCACCCCGCTCGCCTCCTTTCCCGTCCCGCAAGAAGGAGCCGCTCGATGAACGCACGCCCCCTGTCCTGCCTGGCCAGCGCCCTGGCGCTGCTGATTGCCGCGCCGCTGCCGGTCGCCGCCGGCGACCGCCATGCCCCTCCCGATGTCGGCCGCGAGACCCTCGGCGCGAACGACGGCTGGGCCGCGCTCGCCACCGCGCAACAGCCCCATGGCACCACCGGCGGCGCCAGTGCCGACGCCGCCCACGTCTTCACCGTGACCACGCGCAACGAGCTGGTGGCGGCGCTGGCCCATCCCGACGCGACGCCCAAGATCGTGCGGATCGCGGCGATGATCGACGCCAACGTGGACGACGCCAACGCGCCGCTCGACTGCGCGGACTATGCCCGCCCCGATCCCGAGACCGGCCAGATGTATTCGCTCGCGCAATACCTGGCCGACTACGACCCGGCCACCTGGGGCTGGGACGACGAGCCGTCGGGACCGCAGGAGCGCGCGCGCGATGCATCCGCCGACGCGCAGGCGGCGCGCATCCGCATCCGGGTGCCCCCCAACACCACCCTCGTCGGCGTGACGCGCGGCGCCGGCCTGCGCGGGGGCTGGCTCGACATCCGCCCCGGCAGCGGCAGCAGCAATGCCCCGGCCAACGTGATCGTCCGCAACCTGAGCTTCGTCGACACCTTCGACTGCTTCCCGGCCTGGGATCCGACCGATGGCGCGGCGGGCAACTGGAACTCGCTCTACGACGCCATCTCGATCCGCAACGCCACGCACGTGTGGATCGACCACAACGCATTCTTCGACGATGCCACCGCCGACGAAGGGCAGCCCAACCATTTCGGACGGCTCTACCAGGTGCACGACGGCCTGATCGACATCACCAACGCGTCCGACCTGGTAACGGTGTCCTGGAACATCCTCGCAAACCACGACAAGGCGATGCTGGTGGGCTCCTCCGACAGCGCGAGCGCCGACCGCGACCGCCTGCGCATCACGCTCCACCACAACCTGTTCCACGACCTCGGCCAGCGCGTCCCGCGGCTCCGCTTCGGCCAGGCCCACGTCTACAACAACCAGTACAGCCTCTCGCCCGCGGGCGCGGCGCGCTACGGCTACAGCTGGGGCATCGGCATCGAATCGTCGCTGTTCGCCCAGAACAACCATTTCCTGGTGCCGTCGGCGGTGACCCCGGACCTGTTCCTGGAGACCTACAAGGGCACCGCGGCCCACGTCGAGGGCACCTGGGTCAACGGATTCTCGCGCCGGCACGAGGTCGACGTGGTCGCCGCGTTCAATGCGGCCAACGGCACTTCCCTGGGCGACGATGTTGGCTGGACCCCGTCCCTCTACCCGCGCATCGACCCGACGGTTTCGGTGCCCGTCCGCGTCCTGCTCGGGGCCGGCCCCATGAAATAGCGCCGCAGCTGCGTGTCGCGATGCCCCTTGGCGTCGCAGGTGGTGGGCGTCCGGATCCAGGGGGCGCGAGCGGTCGACTCTCTCCCGTCCGCCGCGGTCCGGCCGGCAGCGCGCGAGCCCCGAAGTCACGCCGATGCCGGATTCGCCCACCGCTCTTTTTTTGGTGTCGTACCCAGGTCCAGAGCGTACGCGCCAGGCCTCGGGGTTCCGTTGCGCCCGTGTTGGCCAGCGGACGATTGATCGGTGCGTCGAGGCATCGCACCGTCTGGATGGGGGATGAACCTCACCGCGACCGGAAATGCCGGCATGAGGACCATGGGAGAGGCATGCGGGTTGTAGGGCGGGTCGAACCGAAGTCGATACCCACCATGACTCCCGGCCGCTACGCACGATGGGTTTTGCTTCGCGCAACCCATCCTACCGTGGTAGGCCATCACCTTCCGCCACTCGCTCCTCGGTGGGGCGAAAGACCCTTCTTCCCGGGCCGCGGTCAGGCCTCCACGAGGGCGCCGTCGCCCGCAGGGCGAAGCCGGATGCGGCCGCCCGCCGGCAACACGACGCGCCGGGTCCGGCCACGATGGTCCAGGCGCCACTCGCCGCCGCGTTCGCTGCCCAGCTCCACCCAGGCCAACCTGCCGTCGGCCCACTCGATGTCGAGACCGGCCGCACCCCGCAGCCGCATGCCGCGCAGGCGACCGCGTGTCCATTGCGACGGCAGGGCCGGCAACAGGAATACCGTGCCTCCCCAGTCCTGCACGATCATCTCCAGGATCCCCGCTGCACCGCCGAAGTTGCCGTCGATCTGGAACGGGGGGTGCGCGTCGAACAGGTTCGGGTAGCTGCGCGCGTGGCTGAGGAGCATCGCCAGTACGCGATGGGCGCGTTCGCCATCGCCCAGTCGCGCCCACAGGTTGATGCGCCAGCCCACGCCCCAGCCGGTGGCGTCGTCGCCGCGCAACTCGAGCGAGCGCCGCGCCGCGGCCGCCAGTCGCGGGGTGTCGCGCCGATTGATCGCGTCGCCCGGGTACACCGCGTACAGATGCGAGACATGGCGGTGATGCGGCTCGGGCGCCTGAAGGTCCCAGTCCTCGCGCCATTCCTGCAGTTGCCCCGCCGCGCCGATGCGGTCGCGTGGCAGGCGCGCGGCCAGGGCTTCGAGCTCGCCTGCCAGGCCGGGGTCGACGTCGAGCAGGCGGCTGGCACGAGCGCACTGGCCGAACAGGTCGCGCAGCAACTGTGCGTCCATGGCCGGCCCGGCGCATATCGAGCTGCCGTGCGGATGCGCGTTCTCGGGCGACAGCGAGGGGCTGGTAACGAGCTCGCCCGTTGCGGGATCCTCGACGAGGAACGCCCGATAGAAGTCGATCGCACCCTTGAACAGGGGATAGATGCGCCGCAGCACCTCCGGATCGCGCGAGTAGTCCCAACGATCCCACAGGTGGCGCAACAGCCAGGCGCCTCCCATCGGCCACAAGCCGAAGCGGGCACCGTCGATGGGCCCGGTCTGGCGCCACAGGTCGGTGTTGTGGTGGACGACCCAGCCGGGCGCCCCGTACATCTCGCGCGCGGTGCGGGCGCCGCTGCGCGCCAGCTCGGCGATCATCCGCTCCAGCGGCTCGACGCACTCGGGCAACGCACCTGCCTCGGCCGGCCAGTAGTTCATCTCGGCGTTGATGTTGAGCGTCCACTTGCTGCCCCAGGGCGGGTCCTGGAGGTCGTTCCAGATACCCTGCAGGTTGGCCGGCTGGGTACCGGGCCTGGAACTGCTGATCAGCAGGTACCGGCCGTACTGGTAGTAGAGCGCCGCGAGCGCGGGATCGTCCTCGGTGGCGAAGCGCGTGATGCGCTGGTCGGTGCTGCGCTCGGCGGCCGCGGTGCGGCCCAGGTCGAGGCTGACGCGCCGGAACAACGCGCGATGGGCGTCGAGATGGGCCTCGCGCATCGCGTCGAAGCCACGTCGTTGCGAGGCATCGAGGGTGTCGCGCGTAATCGCGACCGGGTCGCCGCCCACGTCCCGGGGGCCACGGAAACTGGTCGCCACCGCCACCCTGAGCAGCAGGCCGCTGGCGCCTTCGAAACGCAGCCGCCCGTCCGCCGCGCGCAGCGTGCCGCCGCTCGCTTCCAGTCGCAGGCGGATGGCGTAGCGCAATGCGCCGTCGATGCCATGGCGACCATCGTTGTGACCGACCAGCAACAGCTCCGCCCCCGATGCAGTCGTTTCGTGGCCCAGGTCCGCGGCCAGCGACACGAAGCCCGAGAGGCCTTGCGCGGCGTCGCAAAGGTGCCGGACCACGAGGCAGTCGTCGACCGGCGACACGAAAGACTCGCGCTCGTGGCGCGCGTCGCCCGCGTTGAACCGGCAGGAGGCGATCGCCGTGTCGAGGTCCAGTCGGCGTTCGTACCCGTGGATGCCGCCCATGCCATCGAAGTCGATCCAGGCCTCGCCCGGGGACTGGTAGGGCATCATCCGCAAGGGCCGCGACATCATCGTCTCGTTGGCGAGTCGCTCGGCTTCGGCATAGCGCCCCTCGAACACCAGCGCCCGCACCTTCGGCAGGGCGTCCCGCGCATCGGGATTGATCGCCTCGTAGGGACCCCCGGCGAACAGGGTGTCGTCGTTGAGCTGCAAGCGCTCGCGCGTGGTCCCGCCCCAGGCCATCGCCCCCAGGCGGCCGTTGCCGAGCGGCAGTGCGTCTTCCCACTGGCGGGCGGGCACGCGGTAGTGCAGCGAGAGATCGTCGGCGCCCATCCAGGCGCCGGCAGCGTCGGTGCCGCCCGCCCGGCCGCTGCCCGGGCGCAACACCGCGGCGACCAGGGCGGCCTGGAGCAGGCGTCGGCGATAGGGATCGAACATGCGTGGGCTCCGACCCCTCAGGGATACATGCGCTCGCGCAGGTCCGGCACGACCCGCGTGAGTTCGTCGGCGACGATCGCGGCGAAGAACGCGGCGCCGGTGTCGCCGAGGTGGGTGTAGTCGAACTGCCACTTCGGCTGGCCCAGGGGTGCGCGGCCCGTCGGGTCGGCCGGCACCTCCGGGGGCGGCGGCACGTCGTGGTCGACCGTGGTGCCGGTCTGCGCGGCGGCCGACATCCAGGACGGCGGCGGGATCTCCGCCAGCGTCATCGCCTGCACCGGGCCCATGCCCTGCACGGCGGCCATGCTGCGCGCGTGCAGGTCGACCAGCGGCACGTCCATCTCGCGGGCGATGCGACGCACCGCGTCGGCCCAGGGCTGCAGGTCGTCGTCGAGGCGGCCGTCCGTGAACATGCGCCGGGTGAGCGGCGTGACCAGGACCGGTCGCGCGCCGGCGGCGCGGATCTCCTCGACGTAGCGGCGCATGTTCGCGGGGAACTCACGGTCCAGGTCGGTCGAGCGGCCGGGCTTGCCGGGCTGGTCGTTGTGGCCGAACTGCACCAGGACCCAGGTGTTGTCGTAGGCACCGGTCTTCATCTCCGCCAGGGCGATGTCCCAGGACCCTTCGGCACGGTAGCTGTAGCTGCTGCGGCCACCGCGGCCCAGGTTGACGCAGGCGACGAAGGCGCTGACGTGCCTGGCGCAGAACGCACCGCCCCAGCCGCTCAGCACCTGGGTGGTCGAGTCGCCCACGAGGATGATCTTGTCGGCGCGGATGGGGACCGGCGCGGGACGGGGCTGCGTCGCCAAGGCCTGGGCGCTGGTGGCGCCAGCCGCGGCCAGCAGCGAGGCGGCAACGAGGGGGAGGCAGGTCTTCATGGACATCTCCAGGGTGGTGTTCGGGGCGCCCGGCTCACATCGTTCCGCGCTGGACGAAGGGCACGCGCTGGTAGAGCCGGCGTTCGCCGCCGCGGGGATCGTCCTGCAGCCGGCTGCGGGCATCGAAAACCAGGGTCTGGCGCCCCGGCAGCGTGTACGGCGCCCAGTGCGGCAGCTCGGCGTGGTTGGGATCGCCGCTGCGGGCGAAGGCCAGCAGCGCAGCGCTCATGCGTGCGGCCATCGCGCGCGCCGGCGCGCCATCGCCGGTCCGCGAGCCGGGCTGGGCGGTGTTGTCGAAGACCAACGGGATGTCGAGCGTATGGAAAGCACGGAACCTGCGACCGTCGTCAGTGTCCGGATGCCAGTCGAGCTGGTAGGCCCAGGTGGGCGCGCCTCCATCGGCCGCCTGGCGCGCGCGCGCTTCGGCCTCCTCGACGGCGCCGCGCCAGGAACGCCCGGCGGTGGTCGCGGCGAAGAACACCTCGCTGGGCGTGTAGTCCGGATACAGGCGGCGGTACTCGTCGATCACCGCCTGCGGCCGGATGTCGACGAACTGCTGCTTCTCCAGCCGTTGCGGCAGGCGCTCCCAGTCCAGCGTGAAGTTGTCGGGATCGTTGCCCAGGAAGGCGCGGGTTTCGTCGCGGGTGTTGCCGATCACCATGGGGATGGTCGCGGACTGGGACGGCGCCTCCGGCCAGAACGGATGCACCGGCAAGCTGCCGCTGTCCATCACCGGCCCGAAGTACAGGCTGCTGTCTTCCACGCGGGAGGAATCGCGCACGCGCGCAGCGTCGAGCAGGCGCGCCGGCGACAGGCGCAGGAGGCCGTCGATGTCGCCCGCGGGCAGGCCCGCAGCCTCGATCAGCAGCGCCGCGCGCTGGGTGGCCGCCCGTGGCCCCGCCGCGGTCACCTGCTGGCCGCTCATGGTCCACGCGCGATGGAACAGGCCGCGCGCGGCCGGCATCGCCATCAGGGTGGCGATCTTGGCGCCGCCGCCGGACTGGCCGAAGACGGTGACGTTGCCGGGGTCGCCGCCGAACTCCGTGGCGTGCTCGCGCACCCAGTGCAGGGCCTGCACCAGGTCGAGCTGGCCGACGTTGCCGGAATCGGTGTAGGCGGGGCCACCGAGGTTGCCCAGGTACAGGTAGCCGAGCGCATTGAGCCGGTGGTTGACGGTGACCACGACGACGTCGCCGCGAGTGCACAGGTTCACGCCATCGTAAAGCGGGTCGCTGCCGGAGCCGTTGTTGAAGCCGCCGCCATGGATGTAGACCAGCACCGGACGACGGCCGCCGTCGCGCAGGGCGGGCGTGGTGACATTGAGGAACAGGCAGTCCTCGCTGGTGGCTTCGCCCTCGTCGCGCTGCGGGCTCGCGGCACCGAATGCCAGGGCGTCGCGCACGCCGTCCCAGGGCTGTTCGCGCAAGGCGGGCCGGAAGCGCCGGGGTCCGGTATCGGCGCCGTAGGGAATGCCCCGGAACACCTGCATGCCGCGGTCGCGGAAGCCCCGCACCTGGCCACTGCGGGTCATGGCCAGCGGATGCGCGGCGCCGCTGCCCGCGTGCACGCCGGGCATGAAGGCGGTGGCGGCGAACACGCCGGTCGCGCCGGCGGCCGCCGTCAACAGGCGGCGACGCATCGGATCCTCGGGGCGGGCGGTGCGGCGTTCAGGGCTCATCGGGTTCCTCGGGGTCCAGTTGGCGCAGCCACGCATCGGCCACGCGCGGCCACAGCGACAGGCTGCTGTCGCCGATGTCGCGCACGCCGAAGCCGTGCCCGCCCCTCGCGTAGAGATGCATTTCGGTCGGCACGCCGGCCTCGCGCAGGGCGGCGTACAACTGCAGGCTGTTGGCCAGGTCGACGCTGGCATCGTCGGCCGCATGCAGCAGGAACACCGGCGGCATGCCAACGCGGACGCGGTTCTGCATCGAGTAGGACGCGATCGCCCCGGGCGAGGGATCGGCGCCCAGGAGGTGCTCGCGCGACACGGCATGCGCGTGCACGCCCATGTCGATCACCGGGTACATCAGCAGTACGCCCTGCGGACGTGCGTCGAGCCGGTCGATCGCGTCCATGGGCGGGTGGAGGACTTCGTCGTGGCGCATCGCCAGGCTCGCGGCGACGTGGCCGCCGGCCGAAAAGCCCATCGCGGCGATGCGTCGAGGGTCGATGCCCCAGCGATCGGCCTGGTCGCGGATGACGCGCATCGCCCGCTGTGCGTCGGCCACGGACACGTCGCGGGCGCCCTCGTGGCCTTCACCCGGCAATCGATAGCGCAGCACGAACAGGGTGTAACCGAGGGCGTCTGCGAACACCGGCACCAGTGCCGACCCTTCCTTGTCGAGGACGATGCGGCGGTACGCGCCCCCCGGTATCACCAGCAGGGCACGCCCGTTCGCACGCGCCGGTCGATGGACGACCAGGTAGGGCCGGCTGACGCCGGTGACGATGCGGTCCGGCAGGGCCGGGTCGTCGCTGCGTTCGACGATTCGCTGTTCCAGCTCGAGCGCCGCCGATCCCGGCCCGGTTTCGCCGGGCCACAGGAAGACCCGCGAGGCGAGGTCGTCCACGGTTTCCGACGACAGGGTCTCCGCGCACGCGGGTTGCGTCGCCAGCAGTGCGGTCAGGAGCAGTCCGCCCCACCCGTGCCAACGCCCCCGGAGCCCGGGACCGACGCCGCGGGTCACCCGCGGCGCCCGGCATCCACCACCCGCGCGCATTACTTCAGCGGCTCACGCCGATCCAGCGGCTTGAGCGGCTCCATGGTGTCGAGGTTCCAGTCGGCGGCAACGAAGGCCTGCCGCGTGGGCGCGTGCGCGGGGTAGCCGCCCACCTGGTCCTGGCTGTCGATGATCGTGCCGCGGCCTTCGATGGTGTCGGCGAGGATGCGGCGATCGGTGTCGTCGCGGTCCCAGGGCCGGGCACCGGCCGTGGCGATCACGGCATCCTGCACCTGCGCCGACGGCAGCAGTTCGACCCCGAACGGCAACGCCGGCGCGCGCGCCATCGGCTTCACTTCGACCGGCGCGGTGGTGTAGCGCCCCTCCATCGGCAGCGGCCGTCCGATGCGGTCCAGGGCGAGGTTGTCCTCGAAGAACACGTCGACGTCGCCCGAGCCGCCGATGGTGAAGAACGCCAGCTCCTCGGTCGAGATACCCGCGCGCATCACGTTGCCGCGCGAAACCATCTGGCCCCGCGAATAGGGATGCCCGATCCATTCCTCGGCGATCAGGTTGTAATGCATCGCGCGCTGGCCCGGGTCGTAGACCAGGTTGTTGATCACCTGGCCGCGCGCACCGCCCTTGAACAGCGGGTTGCGCTCGTAGTTGTGCGCGTAGAGGTTGCCGACGATCAGCACGTCGTTGACATGGTCGTGGATCAGGCTGCCCTTGGAGTGCTCGCCCTTGCCGTGGGTCGCGTGGGCCAGGCCCTCGGCGATGATGTTGTTGCTGAAGGTGATCCGTCGCGAAGCGTTCTGCATCCACTCGGCCTCGGACTCGCCGGCGAAGCGCGTGCTCGACGCCGACAGGTTCTCGTCGGTCGCCCAGGTCAACGAGCAGTGGTCGACGATCACGTCGTGCGCGCCCCGCATGGTGGTGATGGCATCGAAGTCCACGCCGGCCATCTTGGGCAGGCCGCCGTCGCCCGGGCGCACGCGGATGTGGCGGATGACCACGTCGTGGGCGGCCACCACGAGCCCCCCCTTGATGAAGGTCACGCCCGGTTGCGGCGCGGTTTGTCCAGCGATGGTCAAAAAGGGCTCGTCGATCCGCACCGTCTTCATGCCCAGGTCGATCACGCCGCCGACCTCGAACACCACGGTGCGCGGTCCCTTGGCCTTCACCGCCTCGCTGAACGAGCCCGGGCCTTCGGCCTCCAGGGTGGTCACCTTGATGATCCGGCCGCCGCGTCCACCGGGCGTATGCGCCGCCCAGCCTTGCGCTCCGGGGAACGCCAGTGCTTGCGGGTCGGCCGCGGCCACGGCCGGCGGCGCGCCCAGCATCGCCATCGACAACAGCAGGGCAAGGGCACCGGTCCAACGGACGGGCGAAGAACTGATCGACTGCATGGACTTCCTCCGGGTTCGCGGCCGCTCCACGTTAGCGCGAAGTGTTTTGCCGCACTGCACATTGAAAATGACACCGGTTTACCATATACGAGTAAGCCAAGGGCACGCCATGTGCACCGCAACATCGATTCGGGAGGGAGCGACTTGAGCAAGGGCAACGACAACGCGACGGATG
The DNA here is from genome assembly GCF_014145325.1 of Marilutibacter spongiae. GTDB lineage: Bacteria > Pseudomonadota > Gammaproteobacteria > Xanthomonadales > Xanthomonadaceae > Marilutibacter > Marilutibacter spongiae. Next base: position 76,421 of record NZ_JACHTF010000013.1, on the reverse strand, counting down.
CGACGCAGCAGGGCGGGGACGCGACCGCGATCGCCGGCGCCTTCGTCCGGGCCAGGCGCGCAGGCACGTCGCTGCCGGACTTCCCCGGCACGATCCCCGCGGACCTGGTGGCCGCCTATGCCGTGCAGGACCTGGCGATCGCCGCATGGGACGACGAGGTCGTCGGCTGGAAGGTCGGCTACATCCATCCCGACCGGCGCGATGCCTCCGGCGACGAGCGCCTGCTGGGCCCGATCTTCGCGCGCCAGGTGTGGGCCGCCGACGGCTGCAACGAGGTACCGGTGTTCGGCGGCGGGTTTGGCGCGATCGAAGCCGAGTACGTGCTGCGGCTGGAGGCCGACGCCCCCGCCGACAAGCTCGACTGGACCGCCGAAGACGCCGAGGCACTGCCTGCCCGCCTGTTCACCGGCATCGAGGTCGCCAGCAGTCCCCTGGCCACGATCAACGTGCTGGGACCGCGCGTGGTGGTGTCCGACTTCGGCAACAACAATGGACTCGTGCTCGGCCGTGAGATCCCCGACTGGCGCGCGATTCCGGAAGCGCAGCTGCGTGCGGAGACCTGGATCGAGGGCCAGTGCGTCGGCACCGGTGGCGCCACCACGTTGCCGGGCGGGCTGCGGGCCGCGTATGCGTTCGCGCTCTCGCGCTCGGCCCGGCGTGGGCGCCCGCTCAGGGCCGGCACCCTGATCGCGACCGGCAACGCGACCGGCATCCACGATATCGTGGCCGGACAGAATGCGCGGGTGAGTTTCGTGGGACACGAAGACCTCGAGGGACGGGCCGTCGCGGCCGCCGCCACGAACCGCAGTGGCGGCGAGGGCCACGCGGCATGATGGACCGGCGTCGCTTCCTGGCGGCCGGCATCGGCGCCGCCCTGTCCACGCCCCTGTTACCGGCGATCGGCAAGACCCCCGACGGGGCGCTGACCGCCACCGATGTCCACGTCGATGGCTACCCCACGGTCGAGGCCGTGAAGTGGATCGGCGAGACCCTGGCCCGCGAGACCGACGGCCGCCTGCGCATCCGCCTCTACCACTCCGGCCAGCTCGGCCGCGAGGCCGAGGCGATCGACATGGCCCGCTTCGGCGCGATCGACATCACCCGCGTCTACAGCGGCGCGCTCAACAACGCGTTCCCGCTGACCCAGGCGCTCTGCCTGCCCTATGTCTTCGACTCGGTGCCGCACCTGCGCCGCGCGCTGGACGGACCGGTCGGCGCCGCGGTCCTGAAGAGCTTCGAGGCGCGCGACCTGGTGGGCCTGGCGATCTACGACAGCGGCGCGCGCTGCTTCTACAACACCCAGCGCCCGCTGCATGAGCCGGCCGACCTGCATGGACTCAAGTTCCGCGTACCCGGTTCGGACATCTTCATCCAGTTGCTGCGGCTGTTCGGCGCCAATCCGACGCCGCTGTCGTACGGCGCGGTGTTCTCGGCGCTGGAGACGCGCCTGATCGACGGCGCCGAGAACAACATGCGCAGCTTCCATTCCAGCCGACAGTTCGAGGCCGCGCGCTTCTGGTCGCAGAGCGAGCATTCCTATGCGCCGGACCTGCTGCTGATGTCGCGCCGCAGCCTCGAGTCGCTGGCGCCGGGCGACCGCGCGCTGGTGACCGACGTGGCCCGCGCGTCCGTCCAGGTCATGCGCCGGCTGTGGGACGAGTCCGAAGCGGCCGCGCGCAAGGCGGTGATCGAGGCCGGCGTCGCGATCAACGAGGTCGACGTCGGCGCCTTCCGCCAGGCAGCCCAGCCACTGCTCGACGACTACCTGAACCGTGAACGGATCGCGCCGCTCTACCGCGCCATCCGCGATCTCGCATGAGGAGCGCAATGACGCCCGCCACTACCCGTACCGCACCTCCCGCCGCGCCGCGCGCGGCGGCCCTGCGCCTGCTCGATCGCCTGGCCTCGCTGTCCATCGGCGTGGCCGGCATCGCCCTGCTCGGGCTGGTCGTCGTCCAGGGCTGGCAGGTCTTCGCCCGCTACGTGCTCAACGATTCGCCAAGTTGGACCGAGCCGGTCACCCTGCTGTTGCTGGCGACGGCCATGAGCCTGGGCGCGGCGGCGGCGGTGCACGAGGACCGGCACTTCCGCTTCCACCTGCTCGCGCAGGCGCTGCCCGGCCCGGCCCGTCGCGCGACCGAGCGGCTGACCGCCGTGGTGACCATCGCGATCGGCGCGGTGCTCGCCACCTGGGGTGCACGACTGCTGCTCGACGGCATCGACATCCGCATGGCCGGCGCCCCCCTGCCCCAGAGCATCGCGTTCGGGCCGCTTTCGCTCGGCGGCGCGCTGATGGTGCTGTTCGCCCTCCCCCGGCTGTGGCGCGGCGCCGCGGCCACGATCGACGACGGGGAGGCCTGACCATGGACATCGCATTGCTGTTCGGCACCTTCCTCGTGCTGCTCCTGCTGGGCGTGCCGGTGGCCTATTCGCTGGCCGCGGCCTCCCTGGTGGTCCTGCTGAGCCTCGGCCTGCCGTCGATCGTGCTGGTGCAGCAGGTCGGCGCCGGCATCGGCACCGCTTCGCTGATCGCGATCCCGCTCTTCATCTTCGCCGGCGAGATCATGATGCGCGGCGGCATCTCCGAGCGCCTGATCAGCCTCGCCGCCGCCCTCGTCGGACGCATCCGCGGCGGCCTGGGCCAGGTCAGCGTGCTGTCCTCGCTGTTCTTCGGCGGCGTCTCGGGTTCGGCTATCGCCGACGTCTCCGCGGTGGGCGGCACGATGATCCCGCAGATGGTCAACCGCGGCTACGACCGCGACTTCGCCGTCAACGTCAGCATCACCGCCGCGCTGGTCGCGCTGCTCGTGCCCCCGTCGCACAACCTGATCCTGTATTCGGCCGCGGTGGGCGGGGGCATCTCGATCGCCGACCTGTTCGCCGCCGGCATCCTGCCCGCGCTGCTGATGACGGTCACGCTGATGTTCACCGGCTACATGATCGCGCGTCGCCGGGGCTATGGGGTCGAAGCCTTCCCGGGCATGCGCGCGGTGATGCTGCGCCTGGTCGCGGCGCTGCCCGGGCTGGGCCTGGTGGCGTTGATCTTCGTCGGCATCCGCGCCGGCATCTTCACCGCGGTCGAGAGCGCGGCGGTGGCGGTGGTGTACGCGCTGCTGGTCACGCTGGCGATCTATCGCATGCTCGACTGGCAGGCGTTCCGGGGCGCAGTGGCGCATGCGGCCCGCACCACCGGCGTGATCCTGTTCGTGATCGCCACCGCGGCGCTGTTCGGCTGGCTGCTGGCCTACCTGCAGGTGCCGGCGGCCGCGGTGGAACTGCTGGGCCGCATCGCCGACGACCGCTACACGGTGCTGCTGCTGATCGTGGTGATCCTGTTGCTGCTGGGCACGTTCATGGACCTGGCGCCCATGATCCTGATCTGCACGCCGATCTTCCTGCCGGTGGCCAAGGCCTTCGGCGTGGATCCCCTGCAGTTCGGCACCGTGCTCGTCCTGGCCGGCGGCATCGGCCTGGTCACGCCGCCGGTAGGCTCGGTGCTGTTCGTCGGCACGGCGATCGGCAAGATCGGCATCGGCGAAAGCATGCGCTCGATCTGGCCATTCTGGCTGGCGGCGATCGCCGTGCTGATCGTGGTGGCCGTGTTCCCGCAGCTGTCGCTCTGGCTCCCGGCGCTGCTCAAGGCCTGAAGCCTCATGCATCTCCGCCCGTGCGCCCAGGCGCACGGGCGTCACCGCGGGTGATGGCGCCGTACCCGACCGGGCCGGCGGACGCGCCGGCCAGTCGCCAGCTCCGTGCGCACGCCCAATCACCAATCCCCAATCACGTCCAACTCCCTATCCTTCCATCTGCTCCAGCTCGCGGCCCTTGGTCTCGTGCACGTAGCGCAGGACGAAGAAGATCGACACGAACGCGGATGCGGCGTAGAAGCCATAGGTCGCCGCCAGGCCGACGCCGGCCAGCATCACCGGGAAGGTGATGGTGATGGCGAAGTTCGCGCCCCACTGGAACAGGCCGGCGACCGCCAGACCGGAGCCGCGAATCTGGTTGGGGAACATTTCCCCGAGCATGACCCACATGACCGGTCCCCAGGACAGGTTGAAGAAGACCACGTAGACGTTGGCCGCCACCAGCGCCAGCACGCCCATCGAATCCGACAGCTGCAGCGTGCCCCGGGCATCCAGCGAGCCGGTCGCGAAGGCCACCGTCACCAGCCCCAGGGTGACCGCCATGCCCAGCGAGCCGACCCACAACAGCGGCTTGCGCCCGATCCGGTCGATCAGCACGACCGTCAGCAGGCAGGCACCGATGCTGAGCGCGCCCGACAACACGTTGATCAGCAGCGCGTCGCTTTCCGAGAAGCCGACCGCCTGCCAGAGCACGGCGCCGTAGTAGAAGACCACGTTGATGCCCACCAGTTGCTGGAAGGTCGCCAGGCCGATGCCGACCCAGACGATCGGCCGCAGCCGGCCCGTGGCGCGCGACACCAGGTCCGACAGCCTCGGGCGGTGGTGGTCGCGGGCCAGCGAGGCTTCGATCTCCCCCAGCTTGGCCGCGCCGGCGGTCGGACCGTAGAGCCGGACCAGCACGCCGAGCGCCTGTGCGTTGCGCGCCTTGACCACCAGGAAGCGCGGGCTCTCGGGGATGAACAGCAGCGCGACCAGGAACAGGGCGGCCGGGGCCATTTCCATCCAGAACATCCAGCGCCAGGCTTCGTGCCCGCCCCAGAGCGGCTGGGTGGAGGCGCCGGCGAACTTCGCCAGCAGGTAGTTGCTGAGGAAGGCGGCGAACAGGCCGCCGATGATCGCGATCTGCTGCACCGTGGCCAGGCGACCGCGGTAGTGCGCGGCCGATACCTCGCTGATGTAAGCCGGCGACATGACGCTCGCCGCGCCGACCGCGAGCCCGCCCAGCACGCGGTAGACCACGAACTCCAGCGAGGAAGTCGCCACGCCCGAGCCCCACGCCGAGACGATGAAGAAGGCGGCGGCGACGATCAGCAGCGCGCGCCGTCCGTACAGGTCGGCGAGGCGACCGGCGAAGAACGCGCCGAACGCGCAGCCCAGCAGCATCGAGGCGACGTTGAAGCCGGTGCCCACCGAGTCGGAACGGAACGCCGCCTGCAGGCCATCGACGGTGCCGTTGATGACGCCGCTGTCGAAGCCGAACAGGAAGCCGCCGATCGTCGCGACCAGACTGATGAGCAGGATGAAGCGGGTGTTCCCGGTATCCCCGGCCGGCGTGCCGGTCGCGGTGTCGTTGTGCGCCATGGTCGATCCCCATCGTTGTTCGAAGGTGCGGGCGCATGCGACCCGCAAGGTGATGATGCTCAGTGCATCCAGTGCTGGTTGACCCGGGTCTCGCGACACAGCCCCGGTTCGCCGTCCCTCCGCCGCTTGGCGCAAGGCTTGACGGCATCCAGGCCGCGATACCGGCTCACCGGCATCCTCCGGCGTGCCGGGCGTCGACCGTGGGCCGGGAATGCGATCAAAGTTTGGCCATCGGTGTCATATTCGTGCTTCGGCGCGCCTGATCCTGATGACCGCACTGTAACCGCAATGCCTGCGCGACCCTTGCTGCAGCGCACGATGCCTCGGCGCGGCGCCTTTGGTAGCTTCGGAATGACCATCGGTGTCATCCATCGATGGCCTTTCCCTCCCAGACGAGACACCTGATGACCGGACCGGCCCCGCGCGCCCTCGCCCTGCTGCTCACGACCTGCGCCAGCCTCGCCCTCGCGGCCTGCACCGGCGCAGCCCAGGACCCGCCGGCGACGACCGGGAACGCGCCTGGCGGGACGGCGACGGTCGAGTCGCCGGAGGCGCGATGGGCACGCGGCATCGAGAACCAGCGCAAGGCGGACCTCGGCGACGGGACCTTCCTCAACCCGATCCTCGGCGGCGACCACCCGGATCCGTCGGTGCTGCGCGTGGGCGACGACTACTACATGACCCTCTCGTCCTTCGACGCCTACCCGGGCCTGCCGATCTGGCATTCGCGCGACCTGGTCAACTGGGCGCCGGTCGGCCACGCGATCAGCGAGAACGTGGGCTCGATCTGGGCACCCGACCTGGTCCGCCACGAGGGCCGCTACTACATCTACTTCCCCGCCCGCGTCGGCGGCACCGAGGGCACCCGGCGCAGCAATTACGTGGTCTGGGCCGACAGCATCGAGGGCCCATGGAGCGCGCCGGTCAACATCGGACTTCCCGGCCACATCGATCCGGGCCACGCGGTCGGCGAGGACGGCAAGCGCTACCTCTTCCTCAGCGGCGGCGACTACGTCGGCCTCGCCGACGACGGGCTTTCCACCGTCGGCGAGGTCAAGCACGTCTACGACGGCTGGAAATATCCCGAGGACTGGGTGGTCGAGGGCTATGCCCAGGAGGGCCCGAAGATCACCCGTCGCGGGGACTGGTACTACATGATCACCGCCGTCGGCGGCACCGCCGGCCCGCCCACCGGGCACATGGTGATCGTTGCGCGCTCGAAGTCGATCCACGGCCCCTGGGAGAACGCGCCCGACAACCCGGTCGTGCGCACCCGCGCGCGCAGCGAGGACTGGTGGTCGCGCGGCCACGCCACCCTGGTGGAGGACACCGCGGGGCAATGGTGGATGGTCTACCACGGTTACGAACACGGCCTGTGGACGCTGGGCCGACAGGCCCTGCTGGACCCGATCGAATGGACCGACGACGGCTGGTTCGTGGCGAAGGGCGGCGACCTGGGCGCACCGTTGCCCAAGCCGGCCGGCACCGCGGTCGCGCACGGCATGGCGCTGTCGGACAGCTTCGACGGGCCGGACCTGGGGCCGCAGTGGGCCTTCTACGATCCCGCCCCGGGCGAGATGTCGCGGATCGGCTTCGAGGACGGCGCCCTGGTGCTGGGCGGCAAGGGCACGGTGCCGGCCGATGCCTCGCCGCTGACCCAGATCGCCGGCGACCGCGACTACCGCTTCGAGGTCCACATGCGGATCGACCCCGGCGCCGTGGGCGGCGCGCTGATGTTCTACAGCGATCGCCTGTACGCCGGCATCGGCAGCAACGGCGAGGACTTCATCATGCACCGCTATGGCAAGGAGCGCCCCGCGCGCCTCGCCCCTGGCCCGGGCGGCGACCTGTGGCTGCGGATGACCTACCGCGACCAGATCCTCACCATCCACCACAGCACGGACGGCCGCGAGTGGACCAAGTACGGCGTGCAGATGGAGCTTTCGGGGTACCACCACAACGTCGCCGGCCGCTTCCTGTCCCTGCGCCCGGGCCTGTACGCCGCCGGCGAGGGCAAGGTGCGCTTCCTCGATTATCGCTACCGGGCCTTCGACTGAGTCGAACGGCTATCATCCCAGCACGACTCCCCGAGCCGGACCCGATCGGATGCCCGCACCCCGAAAACCCCGGAAGACCGCCAGCGACACGCCCCTGCCCCCGGGGAAGAGCGCGACCATCAACGACATCGCCCGCCTGGCGGGGGTATCGAAGAAGACCGTCTCGCGGATCATCAACCGTTCGCCTCTGGTGCGCGAGGAAACCCGGGAGCGGGTCGAGAAGCTCATGCGCGACGTCGGCTACGTGCCCGACCCACTTGCGCGCGGGCTCGCGTTCCGGCGCTCGTTCCTGATCGGGATGGTCTACGACAACCCGACCGCGCAGTTCATCGTCAACATGCAGTACGGCGCGCTCGATGCCCTGCGCGACTCGGGTTTCGAACTGGTCGTGCACCCGTGCGACAGCCGCAGCCCGGGCTACATCGACGGCGTGCGGCGCTTCGTCCAGCAGCAGAAGCTGCACGGCGTGATGCTGGTGCCGCGCGTGTCCGAGGACCAGGCCCTGGCCGACATGCTCGATGGCATCGGCTGCCGCTACACCCGCATCGCCGCGCTCGCGCTCGACGACCACTCGCGGATGGTCATCACCCACGACCGCGACGGCGCCGCGGAGGCCGCCGACTACCTGCAGACCCTGGGCCACCGCGACATGGCGGTGATCACCGGCCCGTCGAGTTACCGCTCGGCGATCGAGCGCACCGGCGGCTTCGTCGACGCGCTGGCCCGGCGCGGGATCGAGCTGCCGAAGTCGCGCATCCTGGAAGCCGGCTACACCTTCGAGTCGGGCGTGGCCGCGGCCGAGAAGCTGCTTGCCGGCAAGCGCCGCCCGACCGCGATCTTCTGCGCGAACGACGAAATGGCCGCCGGCGTGTACCGCGTCGCCCTGCGCATGGGCATCGACATTCCCCGCCAGCTGTCGGTGATCGGCTACGACGACAGCCCGCTGGCCTCGCGCCTGTGGCCGCCGCTCAGCTCGGTCAGGCGCAACACCCGCGATACCGGCCGGGTCGCCGCGGCGATGCTCATCCAGGCCGACGACGACGTCCGTGGACGACCCATCGCGAGCGTGCGCCCGCACCTGATCGTGCGCGACTCCTGCCAGCCGCCGGAAACCTGAGCCCCGCCCTCGTCCGCCGGGCCTGAATCCCGGCTCGCCCCGCCATGCGCCCGGGCGACGATGGCGCAGCGCAAAATGACACCGGTTACCGAAATCCGTAGAATCGGCAGCCGTATACCGAAACACCGCCCGGCCCATGGCCCGCGCGACCGCAACCACGGAGGCTCGACACGATGTTCCAGAAGACCTACCACGCCACCCACCCGGACATGATGGAAGGCGCCAGCAACCAGCAGCTCCGCGATCGCTACCTGGTCACGGACCTGTTCAAGCCCGGCCAGGTCACGCTGAACTACTCGCACAACGAGCGCTTCGTCATCGGCGGCGCCGCCCCGACCGATGCGCCCATCGCCCTGCCCGCGCAGACCGAACCCGCCTCGGCGGCCGGCAAACCCTTCCTGGAGCGGCGCGAGCTGGGCGTGGTCAACGTCGGCGGCGGCGCCGGCACGGTGACCGTCGACGGCACCGAGCACGCGCTGGAGCCCAAGGACGGCCTGTACGTGCCGATGGGCAGCGAGGTCAGCTTCGCTTCCGCGGACGCGGCCAGGCCGGCGCTGTTCTACCTGGCCTCCACGCCGGCGCACACCCGCCACGAGGTCAAGCACATCTCGATCGCCAACGCGGTGCCGCTCGAGCGCGGCGCGCTGGAAACCAGCAACGAGCGCACGATCTACCAGTACATCGTCCCGGCGACCTGCACCTCGTGCCAGTTGCTGCTGGGCCTGACGATCCTCAAGCCGGGCAGCGTCTGGAACACCATGCCGCCGCACCTGCACGACCGCCGCTCGGAGATCTACTTCTACTTCGACCTCGGCGAAGAGCGGGTCATGCACTTCATGGGCGACCCGGCCGACATGCGCCACCTGGTCATCGCCAACAACGAGGCGGTGATCTCGCCGCCGTGGTCCATCCACATGGGCTCGGGCACGCAGAACTACTGCTTCATCTGGGCGATGGGCGGCGAGAACCTCGACTACACCGACATGAACCAGCTCGACATCTGCCAGCTGAAGTAAGCGCGCAGGTCCGGCACCCACACGCAAGGGGATATCGATGGCACACAACCCGTTCAGCCTGGAAGGCAAGGTCGCGCTGGTCACCGGCGCCAACACCGGCCTGGGCCAGGGCATCGCGCTGGCGCTCGCCGAGGCCGGCGCGGACATCGCCGCTGCCGGCATCGCGCCGCCGACCGAAACCGAGGCCAAGGTCAAGGCCATGGGCCGGCGCTTCGTCGCGATCGAAGCCAACCTGATGAGCGTGGAGCCGATCGACCGCGTGATCGCCGAGACGCTCCAGGGCCTGGGCGGCCTGGACATCCTGGTCAACAACGCCGGGCTGATCCGCCGCGCCGACGCGGTGGACTTCACGGAGAAGGACTGGGACGACGTCATGAACGTCAACATCAAGTCCGCGTTCTTCATGTCGCAGGCGGCCGGGCGCCACTTCATCGCCCAGGGCCGCGGCAAGATCATCAACATCGCGTCCATGCTGTCCTTCCAGGGCGGCATCCGCGTGCCTTCCTACACCGCCAGCAAGAGCGGCATCGCCGGCATCACCCGGCTGCTCGCCAACGAGTGGGCGTCCAAGGGCGTGACCACCAACGCGATCGCGCCGGGCTACATGGCCACCGACAACACCGCCCAGCTGCGCGCCGACGCGGCCCGCAGCGCCGAGATCCTGGGCCGTATCCCGGCCGGGCGCTGGGGCGTGCCCGCCGACCTGGGCGGCACCGCGGTGTTCCTGGCGTCGTCGGCCTCGGACTACGTCAACGGCGCGGTGATCCCCGTCGATGGCGGCTGGCTGGCGCGCTGAGTCCGGGACGGGGAGCACGGCCGCCATGCGCATGCCCGCCTGCCTCGCCGTCGCCGCCCTGGTCGCGGCCGGTGGCGCGGACGCGGGCGAACCGCGCCGCGATTCCTACGTCCAGTCAGAGCGCGACATCGCCGTCGAGCAGCCGGGCCCCCACGAGGGCACCGGCACCACCACGGCGTATCCGTTCTTCGACGATGCCGAGGGCTTCGAGACGATCTTCCGCAAACGCGCGCTGCATCCCGGCGCGAGCATCGGCGAGCACCGCAACGACAAGGACGAGATCTACTACGTCCTCTCCGGGCGCGGCGAGCTGATGCTCGACGGCGCAAACCGAGACGTAGGCCCGGGCGACGCGGTGCTGACGCGCGATGGCAGCACGCATGCCCTCTACCAGCGCGGCGACGAGGACCTGGTGATCTTCATCGTGTACCGCAAGCGCGCCGCCGCGCCCTGACCCGCCGCCTGCGCCATCATTGCGGCGGCCGCAAAAAAGAACGGCCGGGGCGAGCCCCGGCCGTTCTTCATTGCGATCCAGCCGCGCGCGACTAGAAGCGGTAGTCCGCCCTCAGGTACCAGAACGACCCGGGCAGGTCGTAGGTACCGGCGTCATAACCGTTCAACGAGCAGGTCAAGCAGACCGGCGGCTCCTTGTCGAACACGTTGTTGACGCCCAGCGAGAACTTCAGGCCTTCCAGCGCGAACGCATCGCTCCAGTTGACCTGCATGTCGTGGAACGTGGTCGAGCCGAGGGTGTTCTTCTCGACGCCGCCCATGCAACCCGGAGCCTCCGGCACCGGCACGTTGGAGCAGTACTCGTCCACCGCGCTGATGTAGCGGCTGGTCCAGTTGACCGACCAGTCGCCCAGGCTCCAGCCCAGGGTCAGGTTGGTCTGCCAGTCCGGGATGGCGCTGTCGCTGACCTCGATGCCCACCTCGCGCTGCGACTCGTTGCCGTCGATGTCCACGGCGCGGTAGTCGAACACGGTGGTGGCCTGCAGCGCCGCGGTCAGGCGGCCCCAGCCCCACTCCGGGCTGGCCCAGTTGACCTTGATGTCGAGGCCGTCGGTCTCGATGGTGCCGAGGTTGTCGAGGAAGTTCTCCGGCGGGTTGAGGTTGCCGCTGGCCTGGCGCGTGAACGGCGCGCAGCTCGGCGACGCGGCGGTGGTGCCGCCCGCGCGCAGGCAGGCTTCCAGCAGGGCCTGCAGGTCACGCGCCTGGATGGCGCCGTCGATTTCGTGGTTGTAGTAGCTCAACTCGAAATCCATCCGCTCCGACCAGCTCAGGCCCTCGGCCCAGGACGGCGCGTACACCACGCCGAAGGTGTAGCTGTCGGACTCCTCGGGCTGCAGGTTCGGGTTGCCGCCGGTGAAAGTGGTGATCTGCGTGTTGGCCTGCTCGAAGTTCGGACCCGCGCCCTGCGCCAGGCAGCCGGCGGCGAAGTCCGGCGATGCCGGGCCGGGGCTGCCGGTGGAGCCGCAGGGATCGACCAGGGTGGCGCCGAACTGGGTCAGGCCGTAGAGCTCGCCCAGGTTCGGGGCGCGGAAGCCCTCGGAGTAGGTGCCGCGCAGCACCAGGTCCTCGACCGGCTGCCAGCGGAAGCCCAGCTTGCCGGTGGTCGCGCCACCGAAGGTCGAGTAGTCGGAGTAGCGCAGCGCGGCACTGACGTCGAGGGTCGACAGCAGCGGGAAGTTGCCCTCGGCGTAGACCTCGCTCACGTCGTAGTCCTCCGACACGGCGGCCGCGAAGGAGTCCTGCGACTCACCGGTCTGCCGCAGCGGATCGGGGTTGAAGTCGCCCTGGTACTTACGGTGCTCGACGCCCGCGGCGAAGCCGGCGTAACGGTCGCCGATGGCGAACAGGTCGCCGGTGATGTTGGCCGACAGGATGTCCAGGGTCTGCTTGCTGGAGTCGATCTGGGTGGTGCGGATGTAGTCGATCATCTCCTGCGTCATCGGACGACCCTGGCCGCCGAACAAGTCGAGCGGCACGCAGCCGGGCACCTGCGCACAGACGGCCGGGTCGCCGAGCGCGAGCTTGAGCTTGGCGACGTTGTAGCCGTTGGTGAAGCGCTGCTCGGCCTTGTTCTCCGAGTGCACCGCGTTCACGTCCCAGCTGTAGCCGTTGCCCACGTTCCAGATGCCGTCCAGGCCGACGTTGATGTAGCTGGTGTCGACGTCCTGGGAGAAGATGCGCGGACCGACTTCCACCGGGCGTCGCGTGACCCAGCCGAAGTTGCTGGCCGGATCGAGGGTGATCCCGAACGGGTTGTACGGGTTGTCTTCGTGCACGACGATCGTATCGGCGATGCCGCCGGTGCCGGCGAACGGGCCCACGAAGATCGGCTCGGGCGCGGCCTGGTTGGTCGAGGTGCGGTTGTTGTACAGCGCCTTGGCGTGCAGGCGGACGTTCTCGCTCAGGTCGTAGTTGACGCTGGCGAAGATCGACTTGCGCTTGCTGGGCGTCAGCAACAGGTTGTACGGCGCGAAGTTGAAGCGGTCGGCGCCGCCGAAGCCATGGTAGGTCCCGGCATCGGGATCGGCCGGGTTCCAGACCGGGCTGGTGGTGCCGTCGTCCAGGGTGACGTCGTACCAGAAGTCGCCGGCCGGGTCGCAGAAGCCCAGGGTGCCCGCCGGTCGCGAGGGATCGCAGAAGGTGTAGCGGCCCTGCGGGGTGCCCGAGCTGCCGCCGCGCACGCCGGTGCCCGGCGTCGGGTAGGAGGACTGCTCCCATTCGCCCGAGCCGATCGACTTCTGCTCGTAGTAGCTGGCCGCGAACACGGCATTGAACTTCTCGCCGCCGCCGCCGATCGTCACCGAGGCCTCGGTGGTCTCGCCGCCGCGCGAATATTCGCCGTAGTAGCCGTTGAGCTGCACGCCGTCGAAGTTGCGGCGGGTGATCACGTTGACCACGCCGGCGATCGCGTCCGAACCGTAGATCGAGGACGCGCCGTCCTCCAGCACTTCGATGCGCTCGACGATGGCGAGCGGGATGGTGTTGACGTCGGCGCTGCCGGACACGCCGGACGCGGACGACTCGTTGACCCAGCGGATGCCGTCGACGAGGACCAGCACGCGCTTGGAGCCCAGGTGGCGCAGGTCGACCTGGGCCGAGCCGGCGCCGATGCCGCCGCCATCGGGCGGATAGCCGAAGTTGCCCGACGAATTGAACTTCGCGTTGAGCGCCTGGCCGCTCGAGGTCAGCTGTTGCAGTACTTCGCCCACGGTCTGCACGCCGGTCTCGTCCAGCTTCTGCCGGTCGAGCACGAATACCGGCTGGGCGGTGACGGCGTTGGTCTGCTTGATGCGGGTACCGGTGACGGTGACCGCATCGAGGGTCCGGGTCGTGTCGGTGGTATCGGGGGCCGCGTCCTGGGCGGCGGCCATCAGCGGCATCGCGACCAGTGAGGCCATCAAGGACGCGCGTATCGCGCGCGTAAGGGTCTTGCGTTGCACGTTCATGTTGCTCTCTCTCCCTAATCAATGGCTGACAAAAAATGACGAACCAACACACCCCTATCCCCTGTCCATGTCCTTGGGGTGCTGAGGGTTTGTAAACTTTTTGTGAATCCACCACAACTGCCGGGAGGCGGGAGCCGGACCGGGCCATCCGCCGGCCCCACCGCGCTAAACCCTTGAATGCCATGGGCTTCCCGGCGAGCGTCTGCACGCCGGGCCGCCGCTTCCCGACGAGAAGCTGAACAGATGTTCAGGCGAGCGGCAGCACCGGCCCACCGGTCGGGCCGCCCCCCTGGGCGTTTGACGGCCCCCGCGCCCGGGGGGATGATCGAAACCAGGCACGGGGCCGGGAGACCCGTGCCCCGTACGCCTGGGGGGAGGCGCACCTTCGGTACCGACCGTGGGGAGCCCGCATGAACGACCTGTTGGCGATCACCTGGACCAGCGTGGCCCGTCGTGGCCTGCCGCCCTGGCGGATGGACGCGCTGCTGCTCGATGCACGGCGCTACAACCGCGATGCCGGTGTCTCGGGCGTGCTCTTCCACCACCGCGGCGCGTTCTTCCAGTATGTCGAGGGTCCGGCCGAGGGCGTGGAGTCGGCGTACTGCCGGATCCGCGCGGCGCGAAGCCATGGCGGACTCCGTGAACTTTCGCGCGAGACCATCGCGCAGCGGCAGTTCTCGGACTGGACGATGGCGTTCTGCGAGACGCCGCGCAGCATCGCGCAGGCCGACGCGCACGAGCGCTGGCTGGAGGCCATGCCGGTCACCCGCGACACCGTCGACTGCCCCGGCGGCCTGGCCCTGACACTGTATTACTGGAACCTCTGGCAGGCCGACATCGCGCCTGTCGCGCCGCTCGACCCCACGCAGGAAACGCAGACAACATGCCGCATGTCCCGATCAATTTCGACGCCCGCTTCGCCGGCTTCAGCGAGCAGTGGTCACCGCGCGTGGTCGCCGAACTGAACGACTACCAGTTCAAGATCGCGCGCATCCAGGGCGATTTCGTCTGGCACCGGCACGAGGACACCGACGAAGCGTTCATCGTGCTCGATGGCGCGATGTCGATCGAATTCCGCGATGGCCGCGTGGAGCTGGCGGCAGGCGAGATGTACGTGGTACCGCGCGGTGTCGAGCACCGGCCGGTCGCCGAGCACGAATGCCGCATCCTGCTCGTCGAGCCGCGCGGCGTGGTCAACACGGGGGACGCCGGCGGCGGCTACACCGCGCCCAACGACGTCTGGGCCTGAGTCAGGCGCCCAGTAGCAGGCTGCCGCCCACGAGGACCAGGAACGCGGCGAACACGCGCTTGAGGGCTTCCCCCGACAGGTGGTGGGCCAGGCGCGTGCCGTACGGCGCGGCGAAGACCGAGGCCGCTGCCACCCCCGCCGCGGCCGGCAGGTAGACATAGCCCAGCGCATGGGCAGGCAGCGCGCCCGCGGGCGCATGCAGGGCGTAGCCCAGGGCGCTGGCAAGCCCGATGGCGACGCCGCAGGCCGAGGAGGTGCCCACCGCGCGCACCGGCGCCGAACCCAGTGCGACCAGCAGGGGCACCGTCATGCTGCCCCCGCCGATCCCGATGACCGCCGACAGGGCGCCGATGCCGCTGCCGGCCAGGCTCATGCCGACGCCGCGGGGGGGTGCTGCGTCGCCACCGGTCGCGCGACGACGCCCGAGCAGCATCTGCGCCGCGGCGACCAGGCAGTAGCCGGCCACCAGGTAGCGCAGGACCGCATCGTCGATCCTCACCGCCAGGCCACTGCCGATCCATCCGCCCAGCAGCAGCCCCGGGACCATCCAGGCCACCGTCGTCCACATCACGCTGCCGCGGCGGTGGTGCGCGCGCGCCGATGCGGCCGCGGTGAGCACGATGCTCGCCAGCGAGCTGGCCAGGGCCGCATGCATGGCCGCCTCCTGCGGAATTCCCATCAAGGGCAGCAGCCAGGCGAGCGCGGCGACCAGCACCAGTCCGCCACCGACGCCGAGCAGGCCGGCGAGCACGCCGGCAATCGCGCCCAGCAGCAGGAACAGCAACATGGAGACGGGCAGGGAAAGCAGCATGGTCGGCACCGGCGTCGAGTCGCGTGAAGGGTACGGGAAGGCGACGCTGCGCGCACCGCCGCCGAGCCCACGATGCCGCGGCGTGATGCGTGCCCGCGTGCGGCGTGACCTGCATGGCGCATGGGGGCACGCGCATCGTCAAAGGCTTCATATGCGCTCGGCTATAGTCGGCGGATGAGCGCCCCCCTCCCCCGACATGCCATCGTCGCGCTTGCCCTTGCCGCCCTCGCGGCGGCCGGCTGCGCACAGTCTTCCCCCGCACCGGCCGTGATCGCCGCATCGGCCAGCCCGGCCGCGCGCGCCTCGTCGATGCAGCCGCTCGCCGACCCGCGCCTGCCGCGCGTCGGCGAAGCGATCGACGCCGCGCGGGCCGGCCGTTTCGACGCGAGCGCCTACGGCGATCTCGCCGACCATCCCCTGTACCCGTGGATCGAGTACGCCAGCCTCGCACGGGACCTGGACACCGTCCCACGCGATCGCGCCGAAGCCTTCCTGGCGCGCCACGAGGGCCGCCCGGTCGCCGAGACCTTCCGCAAGGCCTGGCTGGCCCAGCTCGCCCGCCGCGAGGACTGGCCGGCCTTCAATGCCGCCTGGCGCGACGGCGTCGACGGCACCGCACTGGCCTGCCAGCGGCTGCAGGCGGAACAGGCCACCGGACAGGCGTCGGGCGACTGGAATGCGCGCGCGCAGGCCATCTGGACCCGCAGCGGCGAGTCGCTGCCCGATGCCTGCGATCCGCCGTTCGCGGCCCTGGCCGCGCGCGGTGGCCTGACGCCGGAGCTGCGCTGGCAACGCTTCGACCTGGCCGCCGAGGCGTGGCAACCGGGCGTCATGCGCAGCATCGCCCGTGGCCTGCCCGCCGAGCAGCAGGCGCTGGCCAACGATTACGCCGCCTTCCTCGACGCGCCGCATCCGCGCGCGCTGTCCTGGCCGAAGACCGCGCGCAGCCGGCTGGTCGCCTCCCAGGGCCTGGCGCGCCTGGGCAAGGCCGACCCCGACGCCGCCGAGGCGCAATTGCCGCAGTACGCCCGCGCCCTGGATTTCAGCGAGGCCGATCGTGGCCGCGTGCTGTACCAGGTCGCGCTGTGGACGGTGGCCTCCTACCTGCCCGACTCGGCGCGGCGCCTGGCCGCCGTGCCTGCCGCCAGCTACGACCCGCGCCTGCACGAATGGCGCGTGCGCGAGGCGATGTCGCGCTCGGACTGGCCTGCCGCGCTGGCGGCGGTACGCAAGATGGGCGACGCGCAACGCAACGAATCGCGCTGGCAGTACTTCGAGGCGCGGCTGGCCGAGAAGGCCGGGGACGCCGCGGCCGCGAAACGCCTGTACGGCCTCGCCGCGGGCAACAGCGACTTCCATGGCTTCCTCGCCGCCGACCGCCTCCAGCAGCCCTACACGCTGTGCCCGTGGCAGCCGGACGCACCGGCCGCGACCGTCGCCCGGGTGACCGGCGACGACGCCCTCCGGCGCGCGGTCCTGTTGGCGCGGCTCGAGCAGCCGGGCTGGGCCGCGGCCGAATGGAAGGACGCGCGTTCGCGCTTCAGCGACGCCGAGCGCCTGGTGGCGGTGGACTACGCACTGGCCAATGGCTGGTTCGACCGCGCGGTGTTCGGCCTCGACCTCAAGAACGAGGACGAGCGCCGCCTGTACGACCTGCGCTTCCCGTTGCACCACGACGCCACCCTGCGCCGCGAGGCGGCGAAGAACCGCCTGGACCCGGCCTGGATCGCCGCCGAGATCCGCGCCGAGAGCACGTTCAATCCGCGCGCGCGCTCCCCCGCCAACGCCCTGGGCCTCATGCAGATCCTGCCGGGTACGGGGGCGAGCGTCGCCGCGCGCCTGGGCTTGCCCTGGGGCGGCGCGCAGAGCCTGTACGACGCGGACACCAACATCATCCTCGGCAGCGCCTACCTGCGGCAGATGATGGACGAGAACGGCGGCCAGCCCTATTTCGCCATCGCCGGCTACAACGCCGGCCCCACGCCGCTGCTGCGCTGGCGCACCCAGCGCCCGGGGATGGACCCGGACTTCTGGATCGAGACGGTGAGCTACCGGGAAACGCGCGAGTACGTCGCCCGCGTGCTGGCCTTCAGCGTGATCTACGACTGGAAGCTGGACGGCGACGCGCTCACCCTGGGCGATCGCATGCGCGGCCGCGTCGACGGGCCGCGCAAGCACTTCGTGTGCGACGCCGGCACGCATGCCCCGGCGGAGGCAGGTTGATGGCCACCACGCCCGCCACCCATGTCGTCGTCCTCGGCGGCACCGGCTTCGTCGGCCGCCCGCTGGTCCAGCGCCTGCTCGACGATGGCGCGCGCGTGACCGTGCTCAGCCGCGGTCCCGGCAAGGCACCCGCCGAGTACCAGGCCCGCCGCGCACGCCTCACACGCGACGCCAGCCTGCTGGAAGGCGACGTGCACGACGTCGGCTTCCTGCGTGCGGTGCTCGACGATGCCGACGCCGTCGTCAACCTCGTCGGCATCCTCAACGAAAAGGGCGACAGCGGCGAAGGCTTCGAGCGCGTGTTCACCGCCTTGACGCGTTCGCTGCTCACCGCGATGCACGACAACGGCGTGCGTCGCCTGCTGCAGATGAGCGCGCTGCACGCCGGCAAGGGCGAGAGCCACTACCTGCAGGCGCGCGGCCACGCCGAGCGCGAGGTGCGCGCATCGCGGCTGGACTGGACCCTGTTCCAGCCCTCGGTGATCGCCGGTCCGGGCGATGGCCTGTTCTGCCGCTTCGATGGCCTGCTGCGCTTCGCCCCCGTGCTGCCGGTCGGGCGCGCCGACGCGAAGTTCCAGCCGGTGTGGATCGGCGACGTCGTCGAAGCCTTCGCGCGCGCGCTCGGCAATCCGGCCAGCATCCACCAGACCTATCCGCTGGTCGGGCCCGACGTGCTCGACCTGGCCGACATCATCCGCCTCACCGCGCGGGCGCGCGGGCGCCATCGCCTGGTCCTGCCCCTGCCGGACGCGCTCGGGCGCCTGCAGGCCAACGTCGGCGAGTTCCTGCCCGGCAAGCCCATCAGCCGCGACAACTGGCGCTCGCTGCAACTGGATTCGGTCAGCATCGAGGACGGACTGGCGCGGCTGGGCATCACCGCGACGCCGGTGGTGGAGCGCGTGCCCGCGATCCTCGGCCTGGACGAAGCCGGATGAGCGCGGCGCGATGAGCACGACCTACCTCGTCGGAGGCGCCGTGCGCGACCGCCTGCTGGGGCTGTCGCCCGGCGACCGCGACTGGGTGGTGGTCGGCAGCACGCCCGACGCGATGCGCGCGCGCGGCTTCCGCCAGGTCGGCCGCGACTTCCCGGTGTTCCTGCACCCGGACACCGGCGAGGAACACGCGCTGGCGCGCACCGAGCGCAAGAGCGGCCGCGGCCATGGCGGCTTCGTCGTCCACGCCGACCCGACGGTGACGCTGGAAGACGACCTGGTCCGTCGCGATTTCACCATCAACGCCATCGCCGAAGCCGCCGACGGCATGCTCGTAGACCCCTTCGGCGGCGCGGCGGACATTCGCGCGCGCGTGCTGCGCCATGTCGGCCCCGCCTTCGAGGAAGACCCGCTGCGCGTGCTGCGCGCGGCGCGCTTCATGGCGCGGTTCGCGCCGCTGGGGTTCACCGTCGCCGACGAGACGCGCGCGATGATGCAGCGCATGGTCGCCTCCGGCGAGCTGTCGTCACTGGTCCCCGAGCGCGTCTGGCAGGAGCTGCGCGGCGCCCTGCGCACCGCCGCGCCCTCGGCCTTCCTGCGCACCCTGCGCGACTGCGGTGCGCTCGCGGTGGTGCTGCCCGAGGTCGACGCCCTGTACGGCGTCCCTCAACGGGCCGAGTACCACCCCGAAGTGGACACCGGCATCCACGTCGAACTGGTCTGCGACATGGCCGCGCGACTGGCGCCCGGCGACGACGTTATCGGTTTCGCGGCGCTGGTCCACGACCTCGGCAAGGCCTTGACCCCAACCGACCGTCTTCCCGCGCACGTCGGCCACGAACATGCCGGCCTGGCGCCTCTGACCGCGCTGTGCGAGCGCCTGAAGATGCCCGCCGAGCACCGCCAGCTCGCCACCGTCGCCTGCCGGGAGCATCTCAACGTGCACCGGTTCATGGAGTTGCGCGCCGCCACCGTGCACGACCTCATCGCCCGCTGCGACGGCTTCCGAAACCCCGGCCGCATCGAAGGCCTGGCCACGGTGTGCGAGGCCGACAAACGCGGCCGGACCGGCCTTGAGCAATCCCCCTACCCGCAGGCAGCCGGCCTGCGCGCGGCATTCGCCGCCGCCTGTGCCGTGCGCGCCCGCGATGTCGCGGAAGGCCGTTCCGGCCCCGAGGTCGGCGAAGCCCTGCGCCGCGCGCGCATCGCCGCGATCGCAGCCGCCCCCCGGGGTGATTGAGATCCAACCGGCATCGCCGCGTTGACGGGCAAGGTCACGTCCGGATAAGACGGAGAACCCTTATCCCCTTGCTCGATTGCACCCTACGGCGCTACGTCGTCGCGCCACGCCTTGCACCCTCATCTCGTCATCCCAGCGAACGCTGGGATCCAGCCTTTGGTGAGTCGACCTTCGCCTCTCGCGCCCGGCGCGCACAGCCACCGGCATCGCAACACGCGATGACGGGGTCGAGCCGCGGGTCACCGCCTTGCGCCCGACCCACGGGGCCGAGGTGCGGTGCAATGCGCTTTGCTTTCTTGCACCCTACGGCGGCCCCCTGACGGTCATTCCAGCGAACGCTGGAATCCAGCCTTTGGCGCGGCGGTCATGCGCGCGCCGGTGGTGGCTATCGCTTCGCTCGATCCATCCTATGGATGCGAGGGCTTGGCGTGCCTTCGGCGGCCCATGGTGCAATGCGCTTCGCTTATTGCACGAGGCCTTTCCAACTTTCGGTGGGTGCGCTTCGATTACCCGGGCTGCGAGGCGAGTCGCCTTTGCGGTTGCCTCGCGATCCCACGCGCCTCGTAGGATGGGTAGCGCGAAGCAAAACCCATCGCGCGTCGTGCGTGCAGCGTCGCGACGGTGGGTTTCGCCTTCGGCTCTACCCACCCTACATCGCCATCTGACGAACACAGTTGCTACGGCAATGCGACCCCGATGAGATTCGGCCGGCGGATTGGGCGGCGTCGGGCGGCACGAAAGGGCCCGGCGCCTGTCCGAAAAAGTGATGCCGGGCAGTCTCCCCACCGCCCGGCATCCCTCCCCCTGCTGTCGTCGGGTCAGAACCTGTAGTTCAGCCGCATGTAATAACTACCGCCATTCATGCCGAACGGCAAGGTCTCCCAGCCGTACTTGAAGCCCAGTTGCGGGAACGGAGCGCCGTCGACCGCGTCCCACTTGTCGGGATAGGTGTCGAAGATGTTGTTGCCGCCCACGGTCAGGGCCAGGGCGTCGGAGAACGAATAGCGCACCGCCAGGTCGAACAGGGTCTTGCCGCCCCAGGTCTGCTTGATACCCGGGGTGAAGCCTTCGCCGGCAACCGACCCGTAGTAGTTCGCGCGGCCGGTGAGCTGCCACGCATCCTTGCCCCAGATGGCCTGCAGCACGTGGTGCTCGCCCGGCTGGCCTTCCTCGAGCAGGGTCACCTGGGTGTCGTCGAACAGCGCCTCGGGCGAGAGGATCGGCGACTGCGAGCGGCGCGCGGTCACTTCGGTCTCGTTGAAATGCAGCAATGCGGTGAGGTTGAGCGTCGAACCGCCCTGGAACTCGGTGTTGTGGTTGGCGACGATGTCCAGGCCGGTGGTGCGGGTGTCGATGGCGTTGGTGAAGAACAACACCTGGCCGACACCGATCGGGTCGAGGATCGCGCTGATCGGGCAGTTGGCGTTGTCGACCGCGCAGGGGTTGCCATCGGTGCCGACCGACTCGGGCTGGATGTTGCTCGAGAAGATGATGCGGTCGTCGATGTCGATGCGGAACAGGTCGACGGTCAGCGAGAAGCGATCGTTCGGGGTGATGACGAAGCCCAGCGAGCCACTCGTCGAGGTTTCTTCCTGCAGGGGCTCGATGCCGAAGGCTCGGGTGACGTCGCTGTCCTGGCGCGCGGTGAGGGTGTCGGTCAGCACGCCGGCGGCGTTGAGGTTGGTCGAGCGCTGGCCGTAGAACAGCTGCTGCACGCCGGGTGCGCGGAACCCGGTGGAGACCGTGCCGCGCACGGCGAAGGCCTCGGTCGCGTCGAAGCGCGCCGACAGCTTCCCGGTCGTGGTGTTGCCGAAGTCGGAGTAGTCCTCGAAGCGCACGGCGGCGCCGAGCAGGAAGCGTTCGCTGAGGTTGGTCTCCGCGTCCAGGTACGCCGCCACGTTGTGGCGCCCCTCGTCGACGGCCTCGGTCGGCGAGAAGCCGGGGAAGCCCTGCATGCCCGGCTGCGCGATATCGCCGGTCTGGCCGACGATGTCGATGCCGCGATCGTTGGTGCGCCCATAGCTGTAGGACACCGGGTCGCCGGCGCGGATCGCATAGTTCTCGCGGCGGTACTCCAGGCCCGTGCCCAGGTACAGCGGCTCGCCGTTGAAGCCCCCCACGCTGCCGCGGAAGTCGAGGTTGAAGGTGGTCTGGTCGTACTCGAGCTTGCCGGTGTCGGCCTGGGTCGGGGAGTCGGCGTAGATGCCGGCGGAGGGATCGGCCGGATCGATCGGCTCGTACCACCACGATACGTTGACCGAGTTGCCTTCCTCGAAACCGAAGCGGCTGCGACCGTGGTTGACCGAGATGTCCCAGTCCCAGGTGTTGCCCAGCGGCGCGCGGTAGCCCACCGCGATCGAACCGTCGTCGACCGTGGTCAGGATGTTGGGCAGGAAGCCGTCGGGATACAGGTCCGGCACGGTGCGGTTGTCGCCGGCGCTGCGGAAGAAGCCCGACGAGTCGCCCTCGCGCCGGGACAGGCCGCCGAAGGCATACAGCTCGCCGCCACCGACCGGCAGCCCGCCGTTGAACCACAGGTACTGGTCCTTGGCGTCGGCGTCGCCCAGCCGCTGGGTCACGCGCGGGGGATCGACGCGCAGGCTGTCGGGACCGGCGCGATTGGTCTCGTTGCGGTTGCGGGCCTCGGCCGAGAGGTTGAGGAAGCCGCCGTCCGCGCCGAGCTTGAAGCCGGTGTTGACCGAGCCGTGCAGCATCTCGCCGTCGCCGGCGTAGTACTGCGATCCCTCGACGACGACGTCGGTGTGGTCGGTCTGCTTCTTCAGGATGATGTTGATCACGCCGGAGATCGCGTCCGAGCCGTACTGCGCGGCGGCGCCGTCTCGCAGCACTTCGATGCGCTCGATCGAGGACACCGGGATCGCGTTGATGTCGGTGCCGGCCGAGCCGCGCCCGATGGTCTGCTGCACGTTGACCAGGGCCTGCTGGTGGCGGCGCTTGCCGTTGACGAGCACGAGCACCTGGTCCGGGCCCAGCGCGCGCAGCGTGGCCGGGCGCAGGATGTCGGTGCCGTCGGACACGAAGGTGCGCGAGAAATTGAACGAGGGCTCCAGCATCTGCAGGATCTGGCCCACTTCCATCGCGCCGGTGGATTCGATTTCCTCGCGTCCGATGATGTCGACCGGGGCCGCGGTCTCCTCGGCGGTACGCCCGAGGACGCGCGAGCCGGTCACTTCGATCCGGTCGAGGGTGGTGGCGGCGTCTTCGGCCTGCTGGGCATGGGCCGGCGCGAGGATGGCGGCCAGCGATGCGGCGACGGCGAGCGCGAGCCGGGAAGGACGGGCAATCATGGGCGATTCCTTTCGTTGTGATGGTGACGCCCGACCCCCCTGTCAGGCGGCCGTAGATTCACCATTTTTTAACGTCGCCGCAAGTGCCCGCAGCCGCGCGGAGTGATCGCGGTCACGGCCCGGGTCGAAGCTCAGGACGCGCTGCGTCCTTGCGTGCCCGTACCGCCGGGCAGCCAGCGCTCCAGGACCCGCAGTCCGCGGGCAACCGGCGTGCGGCCCAGTCCCCAGCCCACGGCCACCCCGAGCGCATTGGCCAGGGCATCGGCGCCATCGGCCATGCGCGAGTCGGTCAGCGCACCCTGCGCGAACTCAAGGGCGATGCCCATCGCGACCAGGGCGAGCGCCACCGCGGCATGGGTGCGGCGCGAGGCGAACAGCATGACCGCGCCGGTCGCCATCGCCGCGTAGGCGAGCAGGTGTTCGAGCTTGTCGACCCCTTCGAACGGCAACGGCGGCAGGTCGCGCGCCGGCAGCAGCGAGGCCACCGCCACCCCGGCGACGAAAAACAGCCAGGCGCAGAACCAGGTCCGGGGCCAGCGCAGCGGGCGCAGGACCGGCCTCATCGGCGGCGGCTCACAGACGGAAGCTCAGGTCGCCGGCAAGGAAGGCAGCGCCGAACTCGACCTCCTTCTCGAAGCCCATCACCTGGAAACGCTCGCCCATCGCGCTGGGCAAGGTGAGCTTCTTCACCTCTTCGGTGCGGCGCAGGCGCTCGCCCTCGTCGGCGATGCGTTCGATTCGCTCCAGCACGCCGGCCATGCCATTGCCCATCAGGAAGCTGGCCTGCGAGCAGTAGCCGGTGAAGTCGAAGCCGGCGCCCACCCCGGCCTCGGCCAGGGCGGTGAAGTCGACCGAGGCGGTGATGTCCTGCAGGCCCGGCCAGCGCAGCGGGTCGGCGTGCACGTGCTGCCGGTAGAAGGCGCGCAGGGTGCCGTCGTCGCGCTCGGGCAGGTAGTACTCCGCACGCGGATAGCCATAGTCGACGAAAAGCATCGCGCCGCGCTTCATGCCGCCGGAGACCGCCTGGATCCAGTACGGCAGCTGCGGCAACAGCTCGGACCGGTAGCCATCGGCGAAGCGGCGCTCCAGGCGTTGCTCCAGGTGGCGCACGGCATTGGCGAGGAAGCCGTCGGCCGGCCGGCTGATCCGCGCGAAGCCTTCGCCGTCGATCACGACGTGCTCTTCGTGGACTTCGCCGTCGACGATGCCGAAACGCGGCGTCGGCAGCGCGTCGATCACCTCGTTGGCGAACAGCACGCCCTGCCAGTCGTGCGGGAAGGGGCCGTCGAGCCACTCGACCAGGTCGAACAGCGGCGGCGGCAGCCGCTGGCGCAGGCGATCGCGCTGGCGTGCACGCAGGTCCGCACTGGGCTCGAGGATGGCGTAGCGGTCCGGCAGGGCGTCGAGTTCGGTCAGGCGCTTGAGCGCGACCTCGGCGAAGGCCCCGGTGCCGCCTCCCAACTCCAGGAACAAGGCCTCCGGCCCGATCTGCTGCAGCACCGGGGCCAACGCCTCGGCCACGCAGGCCGCGAACACCGGCCCCAGCTCCGGAGCGGTGACGAAGTCGCCGCCCTCGCCGAACTTGTCGGCGCCGGCGCTGTAGTACCCCAGTCCCGGTGCGTACAGCGCCAGTTCCATGAAACGCGAGAAGGGGATGGCGGCGCCTTCGGCGGCCTGGATCTCGGCACGCAGGTGGGCGGCCAGGCGGGCGCTGTGGGCCAGCGCGCCGGCATCGGGTTCGGGGAGGGTGGATCGGGTCACGGGCAGGCCTGGGCGCGGGGCGGCGCGGTGTAAAAACGTCGGCGTTCAGGATAGCCTGACTGGCCCACGCCGCATTGCGCGCCGCTGAACATGGACCGCATGAGCCGCCACGAACGCCCCGTCGCCCTCGTCACCGGCGCCGCCCGCCGCATCGGCGCGGCCATCGTCCGCTGCCTGCATGCCGCCGGGCACGACATCGCCCTGCACTACCGGGGCTCGGAGACCGAGGCGCTGGCGTTGCGCGCCGAGCTCGATGCGACCCGGCCCGGCAGCGTGCTGGCGCTGCAGGCCGACCTGGCCGATTTCGACCGCCTGCCGGAGCTGGTGGCGCAAACGGTGGGCCACTTCGGCCGTCTCGATGCGCTGGTCAACAACGCCTCGGCGTTCGCGCCCTCGCCCATCGGCACGACCACGCCGGCCCAGTGGGACCTGTTGTTCGCCAGCAACGCGCGCGCGCCTTTCTTCCTGTCCCAGGCCGCGGCCCCCCACCTGCGGCAGGCGGGCGGTGCGATCGTCAACCTGGCCGATATATACGCCGAACGCCCCCTGCACGAACACACGGTGTACTGCATGGCCAAGGCCGCGCTCCTGGCGATGACGCGGTCGCTGGCGCTCGAGCTGGGGCCCGGAGTGCGCGTCAATGCCGTCTCGCCGGGCGCGATCCTCTGGCCCGAGGGCGAGGGCGGCGACAGCTGCACCGACAAGCAGGCCGCGATGCTGGCGCGCACGCCGATGGCGCGGACGGGGACGGCGGATGAAGTCGCCGAGGCCGTGCGCTGGCTGCTGGTGGACGCGACCTACAGCACCGGTCAAATCATCCACCTCGACGGCGGGCGCCTGCTCGCCGGATGAACGTCAGGCGCCGGCCTTCAGGTCCTGACGCGCATTGAGGAAGTCAGCGGCAGTGATCGCCTTGCCGCCTTCGCGTTGCAGCACGCGGATGCGCAGCACGCCCTCGCCACAGGCCACGTCCAGGCCCTCGCGGCCGGCACGCAGCAGCTCGCCCGGGCGCGCTTCGTGCACCTCGTCGAGCGCCACCACGCCATGCAGGCGCAGGCGTTCGCCAGCCAGCCGCGCTTCAGCCACCGGCCACGGATTGAACGCGCGCACCGTGTCGGCGAGCACCGCGGCCGGACGCGACC
This sequence comes from Marilutibacter spongiae, assembly GCF_014145325.1. Taxonomy (GTDB): domain Bacteria; phylum Pseudomonadota; class Gammaproteobacteria; order Xanthomonadales; family Xanthomonadaceae; genus Marilutibacter; species Marilutibacter spongiae. Next base: position 50,083 of record NZ_JACHTF010000013.1, on the reverse strand, counting down.
AGTCCAGCTTCGCCTCGGCCTTGTCGAGCTTGTGCGCATAGGTCACGCCCGCCTCCGGCTGCGGCGTGGGCACCGGCCGGATGCCCGCGCGCAGCAGGCCCAGGCCGTCGCCGAGCACCTGCGCGCCGAGCTGGGACAGGCGATCGTGGAGTTGCCCGCCGGTCTCGGCGGCACCGATCGCGATCGACTGCGACAGCAGGACCGGACCGGTATCGAGGCCCTTCTCCATCTTCATCAGGCACACGCCGGTCTCGCCGTCGCCGGCCTGGATGGCACGCTGGATGGGGGCGGCACCGCGCCAGCGCGGCAGCAACGACGCGTGCACGTTCCAGCAGCCTTCGACGGGAATGTCGAGCACCGACTGCGGCAGGATCAGGCCGTAGGCCACCACCACCATCAGGTCGGGCGCGAGCGCCCGCAGCTCGGCTTTCGCCTGCGCGCTGCGGAAGTTTTCCGGCTGCAGGACGGGGATGCCCAGTTCCTGCGCCGCCTGCTTGACCGGCGAGGGCGCCAGCCCGCGGCCGCGCCCGGCCGGCCGGTCGGGCTGGGTGTAGACCGCCACCACCTCGTTGTGCGCGGCCGCCTTGCGCAGGCAGGGCACGGCGAAGTCGGGGGTTCCGGCGAAAACGATTCTCATGGGCAGCGAGGAGGGAATGGGGATTGGGGATTGGGGAATAGAAGGGACATGGCGCAGGGTGCCGTCCCGCTTCTCCAGGATGCGTCATCGGCGCGCGAAGGCGTGCGCCCAGCGGAAAAATCAATCGACGGGACGGATCACGAAGCGACCCGTTCCCGACTCCCCATGCTCGATTCGCGGGCTACGCGGCGGCCTGGCGCCGGGCCTTGGCGAGCTTCTTGCGCACCATCTCGCGCTTGAGCGGCGACAGGTAGTCGACGAAGAGCTTGCCCAGCAGGTGGTCCATCTCGTGCTGGATGCACACCGCCAGCACGCCGTCGGCGTCCAGGCGCCGGGCCTGGCCTTCGCGGTCGAGGTATTCCACGGTGATGCGGTCGGCGCGGGTCACGTCGGCGAAGATCCCCGGCACCGACAGGCAGCCCTCCTGGTAGACCTGCTCGCCGTCGCGGGCGCTGATCTCCGGGTTGATGAACACGAGCGGCTGGTCGCGCTCCTCGCTGACGTCGATCACCATGAAGCGCTTGTGCACGTCGACCTGGCTGGCGGCCAGGCCGATGCCGGGGGCTTCGTACATGGTCTCGAACATGTCGTCGAGCAGGGTCTGGAAGGCCGGATCGGCGATTTCCGCCGGATCGACCGGCGTCGCCACCGTGCGCAGGCGGGAATCGGGGAATTCTAGGATCGGAAGCAGGGCCATGGCTTGGAAAATGGGGGCGCCGGTCACAGGACGCAAGCAGGACGGCCATTGTAACGCCGATATTGGGGCCTCAAGGCTTGCAACGGCGCGCGCCATCTGGGCTATAGTGCCCGTGCCCCCGCCGTCAATGGCGCCCGCGGGCATTCTGTAAGGGGAATCAGGTAGATGGCTGCCATGTTTAAACCGATCCGTGCGGTAGTTGCCGCTGCGTTGTTCACCGTTGCCACGTACGGCCTCGCGGCCGAGATGCGCGGTGACCATCCCGATACCTACGTGGTCAAGCGCGGCGATACCCTCTGGGACATCGCCGGCAAGTTCCTGCAGAAGCCGTGGCTGTGGCCGGAAATCTGGCAGGCCAACCCGCAGATCGCCAACCCGCACCTGATCTACCCGGGCGACGTGATCTCGCTGGCCTACCTCAACCGCGTCGCGGTCGACCCGGGCCCGCGCGAGGAAGCGCCGATCAACGCCATTCCGCTGGCCGAGATCGAGCCGTTCCTCAAGAACCTGCGCGTCGTCGACAGCTTCGAGGAAATGCCCTACGTGGTCGGTCTCGAGGAAGACCGCCTGCGCGGCGCCGAAGGCCAGGTGGTGTACGCCAAGGGCCTGGTGGCCGCCCAGCCGGGCCAGCGCTACGCCGTCGTCCGCCCGACCGTCACCTACACCACGCTGGACCCGGAGCGCTGCTGCGGGATCAGCAACCGCCGGCCGATCGACCTGGATTACCGCGGCCACGACATCGCCGGCACCGAGAAGATGTGGAACCACATGACCCCGCCGGGCGGTGGGGACTTCCTCGGCCATGAGCTGATGCAGCAGACCGTCGCCACCGTGACCCGCGGCCCGGCCGGCCAATCCGACGTCACCACGCTGCTGGTCGACGACAAGGGCCGCGAGGTCCGCGCCGGCGACCGCCTGATCCCGGTCGAGGCGCAGCCCTACGACCTGCAGTTCATCCCGCACCCGCCGGCACAGAACCTTGCCTATGGCCAGGCCAAGGTGCTGGGCGTGGCCGACGCGGTCATCACCGGCGGCCCGCGCGACGTGGTCGCGCTGTCGGTCGGCTCGCTCGACGGCGTCGACAACGGCACGGTGTTCTCCACCTGGCGCGTCGGCAGCACCGCGGTGGATCGCGTGGCCGTGGGCAATGACCGCAGCCCCGACGCCGTCGGCGCCGGCTCCAAGGTCCGCCTGCCCGACGAGTACACGAGCCACCTGATGGTGTTCCGTACCTTCGACAAGGTCAGCTATGCGCTGGTCATGGATGGCATCCGACCGGTCCAGGTCGGCCAGGAGCTCAAGCATCCGGACGCCGCCTACTGATACCCGCCCAAGCTCGGGATCAGAAAAGTCCTACATGCATTTGCGACGGCGCCCGAGGGCGCCGTCGTCGTTTCCGGGCTAGGCTGGACGCCTGCCCAAGACCTGCCTGCCGATGATCACGGACGACCATCTGGCGCTGTTGCGCCTGCTTGCCTGCGGCGGCGCCAGCGCGCCCCGCCGCCGCCTGCTCGGGCACACGCGCACGCCTGTGGCGGCGCTGGAGGCCGGTCCCGCCACCTGGCGCGCCTGCGGCCTGGAGCCCGCCCAACTCGCGACCCTGCGCAGCTCCGCCTCGCCCCCGGGACGCATCCTCGACTGGCTCGCCGCCCCTGGCCACCACTTGCTGGGCTGGCACGAAGCCGACTACCCCTCCCTGCTCCGCCAGGTCGACAGCCCGCCGCTGGCGCTGTTCGTGGCGGGCGATCCGGACGCGCTCTGGCAACCGGCGGTCGCCGTCGTGGGTTCGCGTCGCCCCAGCCCGGGCGGTCTCGACAATGCGCGCGGCTTCGCCCGCGCGCTCGCGCGCTCGGGCCTGACGGTCACCAGCGGCATGGCCGCCGGCATCGATACCGTCGCGCACCAGGCCTGCCTCGCCCAGGGCGGCAGCACGATCGCCGTCCTGGGCACCGGGCCGGACGTCGCCTACCCGCCCGGGAACCTCGACCTGCATGCCGACCTGCTCGCGCGGGGCGTGGTGGTCAGCGAGTTCCCGCCGGGCACCGGTCCCCGGCCGGAACACTTCCCCCGTCGCAACCGGATCATCGCGGGGTTGACCCTGGGCACCCTGGTGATCGAGGCCGCGGCGCGTTCCGGGGCGCTCATCACCGCACGACTGGCTGCGGAGGCCGGGCGGGAGGTCTTCGCGGTGCCCGGTTCGGTCCACAACCCGATGGCCCGTGGCTGCCATCGGCTGATCGGCGAAGGCGCCACCCTGGTGCAGGACATCGACGACCTGACCGACGCCCTGGCACCGCTCGCCTTCCGCCTTGCGGACGACTTGCGTCGCCGCCTCGGCGCCCCCACATCCGGGGATCACGTCATCGGGGAAGGCCCACCCGCCGTCTCCGGTGGAGGTGCGCCCGGGAATAGTCTCAAGGAATCATGCGACGGCCCGGACCACAACACATTGTGGGAATCGCTTGGCCATGACCCCACGGATATGGATCAACTGGTCGAACGCAGCGGATTGACGGCTGCCCAAGTGTCCTCCATGCTGCTGGTCATGGAGCTTGAAGGACGCGTGACGTCGCAGCATGGCCGGTACTTCCGTCGCCACTGAACGGACACAGTCGGAACCGCCGCCGGGCCAGTCCATCGACCGGCGATTCCTCCTGAACCACCGCGCCGCATGCGGCGCAGGCCGAGGGAAATGAAAGAGAGCATCCTGGACGTCCTGCTGTACCTGTTCGAGCACTACTTCACCGAAGAATCGGACCTGGTCCGCGACCAGGAATCCCTGACCGGCGGCCCCCTGATCGAGGAACTCGGCCAGGCCGGTTTCAGTCCCGCCGAGATCAACAAGGCCTTCGAATGGCTCGATGCGCTGGCCCGCCAGCGCCCCGCCGCCAGCGTGGCCCGGCCCAACGGCCCGACCCGCGTCTTCGCCGCGCCCGAACTCGACCGCCTGGACACCGACTGCCGCGGCTTCCTGATGTTCCTGGAGCAGCACGGCATCCTCGACGCCGGCCAACGCGAGCTGGTGCTGGACCGCGCCATGGCCCTGGACCAGGACGAACTGGACCTCGACGACCTCAAGTGGGTCGTGCTGATGGTGCTGTTCAACCAGCCGGGCGCGGAAGCCGCCTACGCCTGGATGGAAACGCAGATCTTCGCCGACGAGCCCGAACCGGTGCACTGATCCCGTGTCCCGGGGCGGGGCGCCGTCCACCTCCTGCATTCAAAACAGCGCCGGCAGCCGGTATAAAGGCTGGCCGGCGCTTGCATATGCGGCGGCCATGAATCCAGGACGATCGGCCGCATGGCGCGGGGAGGCGCCAGGCGAGCAGGCAATGGCACGACAGGGGGACAGTGCGCGATGAACCAGTGGTACTTCCATGATGCCGCCCGCGGGCGGGTCGGTCCGATCGATGCCGACCAGCTGCGCGATGCCTGGCGCAAGCGCGAAGTCCAGGCCGACACGCTGGCCTGGCGAGCGGGCATGGCGGAATGGCAACCGCTATCGCGAATGGCGGCCGAACTGGGGCTGGACGCGATCGCGCCCGCCCCCCACCTGCCGCCCCCCCTTCCGCCCGGCGTACCTCCGGTCCATGCGCGACCGGCTGCCCATGCCGCCCCCGCGCCGCGCAAGGGCATGTCCGGCTGCGTGATCGCCCTGCTCGTGGCGGTCGCGCTGGCGATCCCTGTGCTGGGCATCCTGGCCGCCGTCGCCATTCCCGCGTACCAGGACTACACGCTGCGCGCGAAGGTGGCCCAGGGCGTCGCCGCCAGCCAGCTGCTGCAAGTCCGGATCGCTGACTTCCATGCCGCCACGGGCCGCTGCCCGGAGAACGGCGACGAGGGCTTCGAGGCGCCCGGGGCCTATGCCGGCGACCAGGTGGCCGAGGTCCGCATCGGCTCGGTGCGCAAGCTGCCCTGCGAGTACGAAATCCGGTTCGCGTCGGACGCGGCGCGCATCGATGGCCAGACGCTGCGCTTCGAAGGCATGCCCGACGAGGGTGGCGGGTTCGAATGGACGTGCACCGAAGGCAGCCTCGACGCCCGCTTCCGGCCGAGACACTGCCGGGCCCCGCTGGACGGCCCCTGACGCACCCCCGGGCACGGCCGCCGCGCTGAGCGGGCGCGCTGACGGGCCCACGCTTCCCGGAACACACGATCGACGAACAAGGAACATGCGATGACACAGTGGTACTACAGCGACGAGGAACGCAACCGCCAAGGCCCGATCGATGCATCGACACTCGCCGGACTGCACGCGAGCGGCCGGTTGGCGGCGGATGCGCTGGTCTGGCGCGAAGGCATGTCGCAATGGCAGCCGTGGCGCACGATGGCCGACGAGATCCTCGGGCCCGGCGCGACGGCTGCGGCGACGGAGACGGAGACGGCGACGGCGACGGCGACGGCAGCGACGGCAGCGACGGCAACGCCCACGGTGTCGGACGGCATGGACCCCTACAACAGCGCCCCGGCACCGCTCGCGTCGCCGTACGCCCCGCCCGCATCCACGCTGACCGACCTGGGCGGCTACCAGGGCGGCGGAGAGGTGGTCTACGCCGGATTCTGGAAGCGCGTCGCGGCGTACATGATCGACAGCTTCGCGGTCGGCGTGGTCAGCTGGATCGTGCAGATGGTGGTCATGGCGATGTTCTTCGGCGTCAGCGCAAGCGCCATGACGGGCGGCTCGGCCGGTCTCCTGGCGGGCGGCATGATGGGCATCCTGATCGGCATGGTCATCGTGCCCCTGGCGCTGCAGGCGGTGTACTTCGCCGCCTTCCACGCGTCCTCCAGGCAGGCGACGCTGGGCAAGATGGCGGTCGGTATCAAGGTCACCGACGACGATGGCCACCGGATCTCGTTCGCGCGCGGCGTCGGGCGCTACTTCGGCGTCGTGCTCGGCTCGCTGCTGCTCTACGTCGGCCTGATCATGGCGGCATTCACCGATCGCAAGCGCGCGCTGCACGACATCATGTGCAGCACGCTGGTGGTGGACCAGTGGGCCTTCACCGACCATCCCGAGCGTCAGCGACATGAACTGGGCACGGTGGCCACGGTGATCCTGGTGATCGGCGGGCTGCTGGTGCTCGCCTACGTCGCCCTGTTGGTCCTCATCGGGTTCATGGCGGCCATGGGCAACAGCTGAGCACGGCAACGGCGGGCCGGGCGCCTTCCCGACCCGCCCGGCCGGCGTGCCATCGCCCTTCCCTGACCGGTCGTGCTTGACAGCACCCCGGTCCGCGTGATTCCACTAATAATAAGGAATACCTCCCAAGCGCCCGCGGTCTTGCCGCGGGCGTCGCCTTCTTTGCTGTATATACGTGCGGGGCAATCGCCGCCCCGTGGAGTCACCGCATGGCCAAGAACCTCCTCATCGTCGAGTCGCCCGCCAAGGCCAAGACGATCAACAAGTACCTGGGCAAGGACTTCACGGTCCTCGCCTCCTATGGCCATGTCCGCGACCTGGTGCCCAAGGAGGGCGCCGTCGACCCCGACCACGACTTCGCGATGCGCTACGACCTGATCGAGAAGAACGAAAAGCACGTCGCCGCGATCGCCAAGGCCGCCAAGTCCGCCGACGCGCTCTACCTGGCGACCGACCCGGATCGCGAGGGCGAGGCGATCAGCTGGCACATCGCGGAGATCCTGGAAGAACGCGGCCTGCTCAAGGACAAGTCGCTGCAGCGGGTGGTCTTCACCGAGATCACGCCGCGCGCGATCAAGGAGGCGATGAACGAGCCGCGCGACATCTCCACCCCGATGGTCGACGCCCAGCAGGCGCGCCGGGCGCTGGACTACCTGGTCGGCTTCAACCTCTCGCCGGTATTGTGGCGCAAGATCCAGGCCGGCCTGTCGGCCGGGCGCGTGCAGTCGCCGGCGCTGCGGATGATCGTCGAGCGCGAGGAGGAGATCGAGGCGTTCAAGGCCCGCGAGTACTGGTCGGTCGAGGCCGAGTGCAAGCATCCCAAGCAGGACTTCACCGCCCGCCTGGTCAAGCTGGACGGCAAGAAGTTCGAGCAGTTCACCCTCACCGACGGGGCGTCCGCCGAATCCGCCCGCCAGCGGATCGTCGCGGCCGCCGGTGGCGCGCTGCAGGTCACCGACGTCAACTCCAAGGAGCGCAAGCGCCGTCCGGCGCCGCCCTTCACGACCTCCACCCTGCAGCAGGAAGCCTCGCGCAAGCTGGGCTTCACCACCAAGCGCACCATGCAGGTCGCGCAGAAGCTCTACGAGGGCGTGGCCATCGGCGACGAGGGCACCGTCGGCCTGATCAGCTACATGCGTACCGACTCGGTCAACCTGTCGATGGACGCGCTGGCGGAGCTGCGCGACGTGATCGCGCGAGACTTCGGCACCGGTGCCCTGCCCGACAAGCCCAACACCTACCAGACCAAGTCCAAGAACGCGCAGGAGGCGCACGAGGCGATCCGCCCGACCTCCGCGCTGCGCACGCCGGCCCAGGTGTCGCGCTACCTCGACGACGACCAGCGCCGCCTGTACGAGCTCATCTGGAAGCGCGCCGTCGCCTGCCAGATGATCCCGGCCAGGCTCAATACCGTCTCGGTCGACATGGCCGCCGGCAGCGAGCACAGCTTCCGCGTGTCGGGCACCACGGTGGTCGACCCGGGCTTCCTGGCCGTCTACGAGGAAGGCAAGGACAGCAAGGGCGCGAACGACGACGACGAGGGCCGCAAGCTGCCGGCGATGGTCCCCGGCGACCGCATCCCGCTCGACCGCATCCACGCCGACCAGCATTTCACCGAGCCGCCGCCGCGCTACTCGGAAGCCTCGCTGGTCAAGGCGCTCGAGGAGTACGGCATCGGCCGCCCCTCGACCTACGCCTCGATCATCGCCACCCTGATCTTCCGCAAGTACGTCGAGCTCGAAAGCCGGCGCTTCCGCCCCACCGACGTTGGCCGTGCGGTGAGCAAGTTCCTGTCCAACCATTTCCCGCGCTACGTCGACTACGACTTCACCGCGCGCATGGAAGACGAGCTGGACGCGATCAGCCGCGGCGAGGAGGAGTGGGTGCCGCTGATGGAGCGCTTCTGGGGGCCCTTCAAGCAGCTGGTCGACGAGAAGAAGGAATCGCTGGACAAGATAGACTCGGGCAGCGTGCGCGTGCTGGGCGACGACCCCGCCAGCGGCCGCCAGGTCAGCGCGCGCATCGGCAAGTACGGCCCGCTGGTGCAGATGGGCACCGTCGAGGACGAGGAGAAGCCCAGGTTCGCCTCCCTCCAGCCCGGGCAGAGCATCTATGCCATCAGCCTGGAGGAAGCGCTGGTGCTGTTCCAGATGCCGCGCGCCCTGGGCGAATCCAATGGCGAGGCCGTCAGTGTCGGCATTGGCCGCTTCGGGCCCTTCGCCAAGCGCGGCAGTACCTATGCCTCGCTGAAGAAGGAGGACGATCCCTTCAGCATCGATTTCGCCCGTGCCGTCGAGCTGATCGAAGAGAAGGAGGAAATCGCGCGCAACCGGATCATCCGCGAGTGGGAGGGCCATGACATCCAGGTGCTCAACGGGCGCTTCGGACCGTACATCAGCGACGGCAAGATGAACGGCAAGATCCCCAAGGACCGGGAACCGGCCTCGCTCAGCCTGGAAGAGGCCCTGAAGCTGCTCGAGGAGACCGGCAAGCCGGTGCGCAGCCGCTTCGCCAAGAAGGCCGCCAAGAAGGCACCGGCCAAGAAAGTGGCCAAGAAGGCAGCGGCCACCAAGGCACCGGCGAAGAAGGCCGCCAGGAAGGCGACGAAGAAGACGGCGAAAAAGACCGCCAAGAAAGCCGCCAAGAAGGCACCCACCAAGAAGGCCGCGGGCAAGACCGCAGGCTGACCGCCGCCCTCCCCGCCCGGGAAACGGCCACCTCCGGGTGGCCGCTTTCGTTGGCACCCTCGATGTCCGACCATGTCCACTTTGTCCGCTTTTTTTATGCAGGACAGCACAGGACATATCGACCGAATGCATAAGAGCGCGAAGAAGGCTCCAAAGCCACACCTGGCGAGGCCTTGTTCCGCCGGCGCGATCACAGCTCTTCATGACATCGTTGTCTACTCTGCCCGCCGGGGGATCCGGACCGGACATCCATTCAGAGGCACACCGTCATGAAGACACACCCGCACCTGCAGTGGGGCGCGATCGCCACCTGCCTGCTCCTGGGCGCCCTGCCCCTCGGCCGCGCCGAAGCCCACGGCACCATGGTCAAACCCGTCAGCCGCATCTATGCCTGCGCCCAGGGCAACCGCGAGAATCCCGCCGATCCAGCCTGCCGCGCGGCCTGGGAAGTCGCCGGGCCGCAGCTGTTCTACGACTGGATGGGCATCAACCAGGCCAATGCGAACGGCAACCACCAGGCGGTGGTACCCGACGGCAAGCTGTGCAGCGGCAACAACCCGACCTTCCGCGGCCTCGACCTGGTGCGCAGCGACTGGCAGGCCACCGACATCGCCCCGGAAGCCAACGGTCGCTACGAGTTCCTGTTCAAGGGCACGGCGCCGCACTCGACCCGGGAATGGGTGTTCTACGTGACACCGGAAGGCTGGAACCCGAACACCGCGCTGAAGTGGTCGGACCTGCAGGAGTTCTGCCGCATCGGCAACACGCCGCTGTCGGCCGACGGCAACTACCACCTGAGCTGCCAGCTCCCGCAGCGCAGCGGGCGCCACGTGATCTACAACACCTGGCAGCGCTCTGACTCCACGGAAGCCTTCTATACCTGCATGGACGTCAAGTTCGCCGGCGGCACCAACCCGCCACCGCCGCCGCAGTGGCAGGATGCCGGCGCGCTGGTCGCGCAGAATGCCCTGCCCGTCGGCACCCAGGTCTCGCTGCGCGTGTTCAATGCCGACGGCAGCGACGCCGAGCGGATCGACGTCGATATCGCCACCACCGCCCAGGGATCGACGACCGCCTGGCCGAAGCACGTCGGCGAGCAGGTCAATGCCCGCGCCAGCTTCGCCCGGATCGGCGTGCTCGCCAACGGCAGCATCACCCCGGTCGCCTCCGCCAGCGGCAACCACGTCTACCTGTCGGGGACCAGGCGTCGCCACCAGATCGACATCACCCTGCCCCAGGACCCGCCGCCGCCGGGCGAGTACGACTATGTCTATCCGGACGGGATCGGCCAGTACAAGCCGGGCGAGACCGTGGTCAAGGGCAGCGACGGCAAGCTCTATGCCTGTCGCCCGTTCCCCGAGGGAGGCTGGTGCAACATCAACAGCACCGCACACTACGCGCCCGGCACGGGCTCGAACTGGCGCGATGCCTGGGTCGAATTCTGACCCTCGACGCGACGACGGGCTCGCGCGCGCGCGTCACAGCTGACAGACTGCGGCCATGAGCGACTCACCCGCCCTCGACAACGCCGTCGCCGCCCTGCGCGGCGGCGGCGTCATCGCCTACCCCACCGAAGCCGTGTGGGGCCTGGGCTGCGACCCGTTCGACGAAGACGCGGTCACCCGCCTGCTGCGGATCAAGCAGCGTCCGGTGGACAAGGGCCTGATCCTGATCGCCGCACGCCCCTCGCAACTCGACGGCCTGGTCGACTGGGACGCCCTGCCGGAGGGCCGCCGCGACGACGTCCTGGCCAGCTGGCCGGGTCCCAACACCTGGGTGGTCCCGGCCACCGCCCGGGTGCCCCGCTGGGTCACCGGCGCGCATGACAGCGTCGCGGTCCGGGTAAGCGCCCACCTGCACGTGGTCGCGCTGTGCCATGCCTTCGGCGCGCCCCTGGTGTCGACCAGCGCCAACCTGGCCGGCGCGCCGCCGGCGTTCCTGCACGACCAGCTCGACCCGGACCTGCTGTCGGCGCTGGACGCGGTCGCCCCCGGCGAGACCGGCGGCATGGCCGCCCCCACCGTGATCCGGGACGCCCGCGACGGCCAGCTGATCCGGGCCTGAGCGCCACCGCATCGCCGCATGCGCCCCGCCGCGCGCGGGCGTAGGATCGGGGTACCGCCCACCGGCACCCCTGGAGCAGGCACATGACGAGCCCCGTCCACCGCGCGTTCGTGCTGGCATGCACGCTGGCGCTCGCGTCACCGTTGTACGCGCAGGATGCACCCGGCGATCCCATGGCCGCGATGAGTCCCGAACAGCAGGCCATGATGGTCGCCTGGGAAAAGGCATCCACGCCCGGCCCCGAGCACGCGCGGCTCGCCGAGCAGTTCGTCGGCCGCTGGAATGCGCGCCAGACGGTCTGGATGACCCCCGACGCCCCGCCGGCGACCGCGACCGCACGGGCCACCACCACCGCCGAGTTCGGCGGCCGCCAGGTGCGCATGGCCTACAGCGGCGAGATCATGGGGGCGCAACTGGAGGGCGTGGGCCACACCGGCTACGACAACGTCCGTGGCGAGTACACCGCCGTGTGGATGGACAACATGTCCACCAGTACGTCCACGATGAGCGGCCGGTACGACGCCGCGAGCCGGACCTACACGTTCAGGGGCCAGTGGCCCGACCCGATGGACGCTGGATCGATGCTGCAGGTGCGCGAGACCCTGCGCATCGTCGATGCCGACCATCACGTGATGGACATGTACGAAACGCATGCCGGCGAGGAACGCCACACCATGCGGATCGAATTCAGCCGGGCCGAATAGGCGGGCGTTCATCCCCGCGCTTTCCCGGCGCGGCCGCAGGGCGCAAGATGGCGGCATGCGCACGACGCTTACCGCCGCCCGCCCCGCGCCCCGCGTGCTCCCGGCCCTGTGCCTGGCCGGCGCGCTCGCATGCGGGAACGGCGTGGCCGAGACGGTCACCATCTACCGCTGCACGGATGGCCAGGGCCGCCTGAGCCTGCGCGACACCCCATGCAAGCCCGGCGAGCGCGAACAGGTCCAGACCATGCGCCGGCCGGTGGATCCGCCGCCCGCGGCGGCCCCGGCACCGGCGCCCGCGACACCGGCAGCGGTGCCCGCCCCGGCCGCGCCGCAGGTCGTCTATCTGCAAGCCCCCCGCCCGATGTACGAATGCACCACGCCCGATGGCGAGACCTACACGAGCGATACGCCGGAAGGCAATCCGCGCTGGGTGCCGTTGTGGACGCTCGGCTACCCCGTCGCGACGGGACCCGTGCACGGTGGCGGCTACCGGGGGCGCGTGGACATCGGCGGTGGCAACGTGAGGGGCCGCATCGACGTCGGCGGCGGCTACCGGCACGGCGGCAGCCCACCGCTGGCGACGGTCGGCTATCCGGCGGGTACCTGGATACGCGACACCTGCAATGCCCTGCCCCAGCGCGAGGTCTGCGATCGCCTGCGTGATCGCCGCTATGCGCTGGATCGCCGTTACAACAGCGCGCTGCAAAGCGAGCGCCACGCCATCGACGAAGAGCAGCGTGGCATCGACGCACGCCTCGCCAACGACTGCCGGAATCCCTGATGCCCCGTTGCCCCAGCCTCGACGCGCCGGGCGGCGCACGCCACAGCCTGTTCCAGCGCGCGACGCGCCCGCTGATCCTGGCCGGCCTTGCCAGCGCGGTCGGCGTCGCCATGTTCGCCACCGGGCCCACGCAGGCCCAGACCACGCTGTACCGGTGCACCGATGCCGGGGGCAACCTGACCATCCAGAGCGCGCCCTGCCCGGCCGGCACCGACGAACGCAAGCAGGTGGTCAACGACCTGCCCAGCGCGCCGCCGGTGGCGCCGCGCCCGGCCTCGACGCTGCCCGAACCCGAGTGGCAGATCGCGCCGGAACCCGCCGCAGCGCCGCCGGCCCCGTCCGCGGTGCTCGCGCCGAAGGAGGCGCCCGCGCCCGACCCGGCCGCGATGCCAACGCCGGGCCAACCGATCGTGCGCGCGATCCCCCTGGAAACCCGCTCGGACGGTATCGGCGTGGGCGGCGAGAGCATCTCCGACTTCCAGTTGCTCGACTCGGGCACGCCGCTCGCCGAACGCGCACCAGACGCGGACGCGGACGCGCACGAGGCGGATGGCGATGAAGCCACGCCCTTGCCGCCGCTGTACGACTGTCGCACCTGGGACAACGACCGCTATTTCGGCGACCTCGCGGAACCGCCACCGCGCTGCGCGCCCTTGCAGACGGTCGGCATCGGCGGCAATCCCGGCATCGGCGCGGGCAGTGCCTGCGAGATGCGTGACGACAGCTGCAGCGCCGTGCCCGATGACGGCCTGTGCGATGCCTGGCTGCACCGGCTGCGCGATGAGCAGGCCAAGCTGGTGTTCGCCCGCAGCGACGATCCCGCGGCCACGCGCGCGGAGGTCGGGCGCATCGAGGGCCTGATCCGCGCGAGCCGTTGCCGATGACGGCGGACGAGCGTTCCCGCCGACCGGCGCAGGCGCGCTGGACACCTGCGGGCCCGACGGCGCCCGACGCCGCCGGTCGCCCCATCCGCAATACGCTGTTCAACCTCGTGGCGCTGCTGCTCGTCGGCGTGCTGGTCGTCGTCCTGGTCGTCCTGGCCCGTCTACGGCATGTGCCGTCCGTACCGTACTTTCCTGCCGACAGCCTGCCGCACGGGCTCGCCGAGCGTTACGGAAAGCAGCTGGAAGCGCTGGGCGAACCCCCCTTGCCGCGCGGGCCAGACGCCGGTTTCCAGCTGCGCATGCTGCGCATGCCGGCGTTCGAAGGCGCCAGCAGCGTGCGCTACGCCTTCGTGGACGCGAACGGCCTGCGCCGCCACGCGGTGCGCCAGCCCGGCACCGGCAACGCACGCGAGGTGGTGCTGGTCAGGCAGGCCGGATTGCCAGTCGAGGCGAGGTCCGACATGGTGCGGCTGCTGGCGGACACGGGCTTCTGGTCGATGCCGTCCATCGAACCGGAAACAACCGCGCCGCGGGTCAAGGATGGCAGCCAGGTACTGGTGGAGGCCTACCTCGACGGTCGCTACCACCTGGTCGCCCGGATCAGTCCGGAAATCGAAGCCCCGTCGCGCGGCCTCGCGCCGATGGCGGCCCTGCTGGACGAGGAACTGGGCGGGCAAGCGGCCGCGACCGTGGCCGCCCCGGATCAGAACCCGTAGCGCAGGAAGCCCCCGTCCACGGCAATGCACTCGCCGGTGATGTAGGCCGCGGCCGGCAGGCAGAGGAATGCCACGGCGGCGGCGACTTCCTCGGGCTCGCCGACGCGACCGAGCGGCGTGCGCAGCAGGACCTCGTCGAGATAGTCGGGATCGGCCAGCTTGCCGGACGTGCGCCGCGTGCGGATGTACCACGGCGCGACGGCGTTGACCCGCACACCGTCCTCGGCCCATTCCACCGCCAGGTTGCGGGTCATCTGGTGCATCGCCGCCTTGCTCATGCCGTAGGGCACGCCGGTGCGCACCGCGGTGCTGCCCGACACGCTGCCGACGTTGACGATGCTCGAGGCCGCGTGCCGGGTGAGCAGCGGATGCAGGTAACGCGAGAGCTCGAAGGCGGCGAAGGTGTTGACCTCGAAGATCGCGCGCCACTCGTCGTCGGCGTACTCGGTCGCGGGCTTGCTCAGGTTGCCCCCGGCGTTGTTGACCAGGACGTGCAGGCCTTCGCCGAAGTCTTCCACCCAGTCCAGCAGCTCGCGGCGCTGTTCGTCGTCGGCGACGTCGGCGGCGAACCACTCGATGTCGCTTTCGGGGAATTCCTCGCGCAGTTCATCGCGCACCGCATCCAGGGCATCGGCGTCGCGCGCGGCCAGCAGGACGTCGGCGCCGAAGCCCAGCAGCTCGCGGGCGATGGCCTGTCCGATCCCGGCGCTGCCGCCGGTCACCAGCGCCAGTTGTCCGTCCAGTCGCCAACGGTTGGGGTCCATGCCTGCTCCTCCTCGCAGCGCGCCTTCAAGGGCGTGCGTGTCGTCGTAGCATAGCGCCTGATCGTCGCGACCCGACCGCCAGGAGACGCCCATGTCCCGTCTGCACCGGATGACCCTCGCCACCGCAATGCTGGCCGCCCTCTCGCTGGGCGCCTGCAGCAAGCCCGAAGCGCCCGACAAGGAACAGCCGCCGGAGCCGCAGGCCACCCCCGCCAGCGACGCGACCGGGATGCGCGATGCGATCCAGGCGCCGATCGACGAGGCCAAGGCCGCCGGACAAGCCGTCCAGGATGCCGCCCAGGCCCAGGACGACGCGATCGAGGCCGCGGGCGGCTGAGGCTCGGCTGGCGACGCGCGCGCGCCAGCCACGACCCCGCCAGGGGAACGCGCTTGAAAGCACCAGAAGCCCGCCGCCGCGAGCCGTAGGTGGGTCGAGCGCAGCGATACCCGTTATCGCGCGCCTGGACGCATGCACGCTCGAGAGCGAAGGCCCGGGTCAGGGCCAGGACGAAAGCTGGATCCCAGCGTACGCTGGGATCCAGCGCCTGATGGCCTGGGTGGGAACGCGCCGGGCGCGCGATCGGCACGGCGCCGACCCGGACAGCGTCAGCCCCCATCTGCGCAGTGGTGATGCCACGCAAAAGAAGAACGCCCCGGCATGGCCGGGGCGTCTTTCAACCTGCGCTCGCTTGCGAGCGTTGGATCAGAGCTTGCAGAAGCAGTACGCCAGGGATTTCACCGGCACGCCCGCGGTCGGTCGGGCCGAGGCCTCGATGAAGCGCAGGTCCTGGTCGATCTGCGGGAAGGCGCGCGCCAGCATGTGCTCGCCCAGGCCACTGTGGCGCAGCAGGGCGCTGCCGGCGCGACCCTCGGCCAGGCCGGTGAAGAAGCGCTCGAACGGCGTGGCCTGCTTTTCGACATAGCGCACGGCGTAGTCGCCCTCTTCGCCCAGTTCGGCGCGCTTGGCGACGTCGGCGATGGCGGTGTCCAGGCCACCGAAGTCGTCCACCAGGCCGCGTTCGCGGGCCTGCGCGCCGCTCCAGACACGGCCGCGCGCGACCTGGTCGACCTGGTCGACGGACTTGCCGCGGGCGGCGGCGACGCGCCCGGTGAAGTCGCGATAGCCCTTCTCGATGACCGACTGGATGACCTGGCCGACTTCCGGCGCCAGTTCGCGGGTGATGTCGAAGGCCCCCGCGAAACGCGTCGTGCCGACGCCATCGCTGTGCACGCCGATCTTCTCCAGGGCGCGGGGCACGGTCGGGATGAGGCCGAAGATGCCGATCGAACCGGTGATCGTGGAGGGGTCGGCGTAGATGCGATCGGCGTTCATCGAGATCCAGTAGCCGCCCGACGCCGCCAGGTCGCCCATCGAGACCACGACCGGCTTGCCGGCTTCCTTCAGCGCGACGACCTCGCGGCGGATCTGCTCGGAGGCGAACACCTCGCCACCGGGCGAGTCGACGCGCAGCACCACGGCCTTGACCTTTTCGTCGTCGCGGGCCTCGCGCAGCAGGGCCGAGGTCGACGCACCGCCGACGGTGCCCGGCGGCTGCTCGCCGCCGCTGATCTCCCCCTCGGCGACCACCACCGCCACCTGCGGGCGCGGGTCGACGGCCTTCAGCGCGGCCTTGTCGAGGTGGGCCACGTAGGTGTCCAGGTCGATCTGGCGGAAGCCGCCGTCGGCATCCTCGTCGGCAACGCCATCCTCGAGCAGCATGTCGTCGAACTGCTCGCGGGTCTTGAGGCCGTCGACCAGCTTCTGCTCCAGCGCGTAGCGGGCAAGGTCGCCGTCCGCGGCCTGGATGCCCACGTCCATCTGCTCGACCGTGCCTGCCAGCTGCGCGGCATCGAGCTTGCGTGCCTTGGCGACGTCGGCCAGGTAACGCTGCCAGAGGTCGTTCATCCAGAACAGGTCGGCCTCCTTCGCTTCCGGCGAGGCCGCGTCCAGCACGTAGGGCTCGGCGGCGGACTTGTACTCGCCGACCTTGAACAGGTGCACGTCGACGCCAAGCTTGTCCTGCAGCAGCTCGCGGTAATAGGTGCGGTAGCGGCCCAGGCCCTCGAGCATCATGCCGCCCATCGGATCGAGGTAGAGGGCATTGGCTTCCGCCGCGACCTGGTACTGGCCCTGGCCCATGGATTCGCTGAAGGCCAGCACCGGCTTGCCGCTCTCGCGCAGCCGGGCGACGGCGCGGGCGAGTTCGCGGCGCGAGGCCATGCCACCCCCCTGCAGCCCGTCCAGCCGCAGCACGACGCGCTCGATGTGCGCGTCGTCGGCCGCCGCATCCAGCGCGCGCAGCAGGTCGCGCAACTGCACTTCACCCCCGTGCTGGCCCATCGACTTGCCGATGGCGCGCGTGACCGGGTCGGAGCTGAACTGCTCGACCAGGTTGCCCTCGGGCGCGATCACCAGCGTGCTGCGCTCGAGCAGCGGCACCGCCCGCTCGCCGCTGCCCAGGGCCACCAGGAGGATCAGCAGGAGGCCGAAGAACAGGAGGTTGAAGATCAACCGACGGGTGAAGTTCATGGCGTCCCAGAGGCCCACGAGGATGCGGGCGACGGGATTGCGTTGGACGGTGGAATTCATGGCATCACGGTGTCTGAGTCAGGCACCCAGACTACCCGAGGCCACGGTCGACGGCATCCGCCGAACGTCACCCGGACGGGCGGCCGGGCGCGCCTTCAGGCGGCATGCGGCAGCAGGCGATGCGGTTGGCTGGCGCGCATGAAGCGCACCGCCAGCAGCACCGAGGCCACCGACAGCCCCCCGATCAGGCCGATCCACATGCCCTTCGGGCCCCAGCCCAGGCCCAGCCCCAGTCCCGCGCCCAGGGGCATGCCGATGCCCCAGTACGCGATGGCGGCGAGGATCATCGGCACGCGCGTGTCCTTCAGGCCGCGCAGCGCCCCCGCCGAGAGCACCTGGATGCCATCGGGGAACTGGAACGCCGCGGCGTACAGCAACAGGCTGGCCGCCAGCGAGGCCACCGCGGCATCGGCGGTGTAGAAGCCGACCACCACGTCGTGCCCGGCCAGCAGCACGACGGCCGAGAGCAACTGGGTGCCCAGCATGATCGCGTAGCCGGCGAAGGCGGCGCGCCGCACGCCGTAGGCATCGCCGCGGCCGAGCGCATGCCCGACACGGACGGTGGTGGCCTCGGCCAGGCCCATGGGGATCATGAAGCACAGCGCGGCGACATTGATCGCGATCTGGTGCGCGGCCGCCGGCAGTTCGCCCAGGCGCCCGATCAGCAGCGCGGTGGCGATGAACAGTCCGCCCTCCATCGCCACGGTCACGCCGATCGGCAGCCCGGTCGCGAGCAGGCCACGGATGGCGGGCCAATGCGGCCGGTCGAAGCGCTCGAACAGGCGCAGGCCGGCGAAACGCGGCGAACGGCGCAGGTATACGGCGAAGCCGATTGCCTGCGCCCACATCATCGTCGCCGACGCCAGGCCCAGGCCGCCGGCGCCCAGTTCGGGCAGGCCGAACGCGCCATAGGTGAAGGCGTAGCCCATGGGTACCAGCAGCAGCAGGCCGCCGAAACCGAACAGCATGGTCGGCAGCGTCCAGTGCAGGCCATCGCACAGGTAGCGCATGCACAGGTACATCGTCAGTGCCGGCACGCCCCACCGGATCCCATCCAGGAAGGCCTGGGCGCCGGGCCGGATCTCCGGTGCGATGCCCATCGGGCCGAGCGCAAGAGTGGCCAGGCTCATGAAGGCGAACAGCAGCAGGCCCAGCCCGGCCGACAACCACAAGGCCTGCCGGAACAGGGCGCCGATGTCCTCTCGGCGACCGCGGCCATCGAGTTGCGAGACCGCCGCCGGCAGGGCCATCAGGGTGCCCATCGGGATCATGACCGGCAGCCAGAACAGGGCGGTGCCCACCGAGACGGAGGCCAGGGTGTCGGTGCCGTGGTGGCCCGCGATGACGCTGTCGACGAAGCCGATCAGGCCGGTGGCGAGATGGCCGAGCACCAGCGGCGCGGCGAGAATGGCGGAGGCGCGCACTTCGCGGCGGAAGCGCGGGCGCGGAGAGACCGGGGAAGACATGCAGGACACCGTCGGGCGACTTCGGCCGGCAGCGATCAGGTGTCGCGCGCTGGCGCCGGGTCACGGCAGCCCGTTATCTTAGCGGCAGCTTCCTGAACACGCGCGTTGACGCTTCCCGACCGACATGACCGACATTCCCGTGGCCAGCCCCGCTACCGAGGCGCCCGAGACCTCCCCGCACGGCCACTGCGAGAACTGCGACGCCGTCCTGCACGGGCACTACTGCCATGACTGCGGACAGTCCACGCACAGCCCGGTACGCCACGTCGGCCATGCCATCGAGGAAGTGTTCGAGTCCTTCTGGCACCTCGACGGCCGCGTGTTCCGCACCCTGCGCGACCTGATGGTGCCCGGGCGCGCCGCGCTCGAGTACCTGGCCGGCCATCGCGCGCGCTACATACCGCCGCTGCGGATGTTCGTGATCCTCAGCGTGCTGACCTTCTTCATCGGCCGGATCATGATCCACATCGAGGACGAGCCGGTGGTCGTCGACGCCGGCAAGGAGTCGGTGGCGCTGGCGAAGCTGGACACCGTGGAGGCGGTGGAAAAGCGCCGCGACGAGATGCTCGCGGAAATCCGCAAGGCGCGCGAAGAGGCGGCTGCCGACGGCGCCGCATTGCCCGGGGTGGACGTCGTGCTCATCACCGCCGAGACCCGCATCCGCGGCGAGGCGGCCAATCGCATCGGGCAGTTGCAGCGCGCGGAACGTCGCGCGCGGGCAAAGGCGGGCGCGGCCGGCGACGCGCCGCCCGCGGAGGCAGGCGCGCCGAATGGGGCGGAAGCCGCGACGACGCCTGCCGCCGATCCGGCGACCCCGGCGGACGCTGCAGCCGCCACGGCGACCGCCGATGCCGGCGCGACGGAAGACGCCGATGCGGGCGAAGACGGCGAGTTCGATGGCCCGCTGTTCGCCGCCGACTCCGAAGCCTGGAAGGTCGACGAGAACACGGTGAACATCAAGAGCCTGCCGGCGCCGGCCAATGCCTGGCTGAACCGCAAGTTCGCGCACATGGTCGCGAACTTCGAGCGCCTCGAAGGACGCCCCGACCTGTACCTGCAGGCGTTCCTGGGCTCGGTGCCGTCCGCGCTGTTCGTGCTGGTACCGCTGTTCGCGCTGCTGCTGAAGGTCGCCTACCTGTTCAAGCGCCGCCTTTACCTGGAGCACCTGGCGATCGCGCTCTACAGCCATTGCTTCCTGCTGGTCAGCCTGACGGTGATGTTCCTGCTGATCGGCCTGGGCGACGCCGTCGCGACCTCGCTGCCGTGGCTGTCCACGCTCACCGGGATCGCCTGGGTCCTGATCCTGCTGTGGATGCCGGTCTACCTGCTGCTGATGCAGAAGCGCGTCTACGGCCAGGGCTGGCCGATGACGCTGCTCAAGTACCTGGTGATCGGCTCGATCTACTTCTGGATGCTGACGCTGACGGCGACCTTCATGTTCCTGGCAACCATGGCGAAGACGGTATGAACGGCAACGTGGTCTACGAAGTCAACCTGGACGTCGACGCGGCGATCATCGAGGACTACCGGGCGTGGCTGGACGCGCACGTCGAGGATGTCTGCCAGCTGCCGGGCTTCATCGACGCCGACCTCTACGAGGTCATCGACCCGGCCAGCGAGCCGGGCCGCGTGGCGTTGTGCGTGCAGTACCGCATGCGCGACGCGGCGGCGTTCCAGAGCTACCTGGCCGACCATGCGCCACGCATGCGCGAAGAGGGCGAGACGCGCTTCGGCGGCCGCTACGCGGCTCGTCGCCGCGTGCTGGTACATCTGGCGAAGGAGGATTGCGGCCGCTGAGGCGAGCGCGGCCTCAGCGGTCGAGCTGCTCCCACAGCCACTGCTGGCGCCGTCCGGCGGGCGTGGCCACCAGTTCGCGTCGCAGCGCGTCGCGGTCCTGCGGCGGGGTGCGCTGGACCAGCACGTACAACTGCGCGCGCTGGGCGGCGGTCATCGCCGCCAGGACCTCGAGCAACGGCGCGCGCTGGTCGCCGGGGACCTGCGCCAACAGGCCGTGCAGGCGCCAGTAGTCCGCCCCCAGCACCGGGCCGAGCAGCCAGCCCCGTTGCACGCTCGTGTCCAGGGCCTGGAAGCGCGCGCGCAGGGCCTCGCGCTCGTCGACCGGCCGGGCCGCGAATTCGCGCGACATGCCGCCCACCTGCTCGCGCTGCATCGGCGGCAGGGCGCGCCAGGCCTGCCAGGCCTCGCGCCGACGGCCGCGCTCGAGCGGGGGCAGGGCGTCCCAGCTCGCGGCGCGCTCGGCGAAGGCCGCACGCGCCTCGGGCGTCCAGGACTGCCAGCGCTCAACCCGCTGCCGCAGGACGGCCCGTTGTGCCGGCGGCAGCGTCTCCAGCAGGGTGTCCACGCCTTCGGGCAAGGCCGCCCCGGCACCCGCGACCTGCGCGACCGGGGGCGCCGGCAACGCCGCCGCGACCGCCGCGCTCGCGAGCAGGAGCCCAAGCCCGGCGACGGTCAGGACGCCACGGCGGGCGCTGGATGGGCTACAGCGTCGCATCGTCGTGCACCGTATCGTCGATCGGGCCTGGCGGGGTGTCGGCCGGCGGGTCGTCCGCCCCGGACCCTGACCCGGACTCGAGCGGAGGCAACATCGCGTCGGGCGCGTCCGCGCCGTCGGCGACCAGCCAACTGTAGAAGTCCATGCCGGTCGCCACTTCCGCGCCCTGGGGATCGGCGAGCAGGTCGAAATCCGGATGCAGCAGCAGCGCCGTCGCCGCGTCGTAGTTCGAGGCGGCCGCTTCGGGCGCCCCGAGCGGCTCGACCCGGACCTCGCCGATGCCGGGCGCCGAACGCGCCCAGGAGCCCTTCGACAGGCCCAGGGGGTCGAAACCCGGGAACGGCCACCAGAACGTCGCGCCGAAGGCCAGGATGCACAGGACCAGCAGGGCCCACAGCAGCCGCCTGAGACCGACGTGGGGCCGCGAGGGCTCCGCGCCCCGCCGGGCGCGCAATGGGCCTCCAGCGGCGCCGGACGCGGCCTGGGGAGCCGCGGGCGTCCCCGCGGGGCGCTCGCCGTGCAGGGCCGATTCGCGTACGCGCGCCAGGTGCGACATCCGCGGCGGGGGCAACAGGCGGATGCGCATCTGCACTTCGTCGCGCAGGCGCTGCCAGGCCTCCTGCTGGCCGACCCCGGTGCCATCCTCGGCCACGGCGCGGGCCAGGGCCAGGCGGTAGCCGGCGATGGTGACGCCGAGCACCTGCGATGCCTCGTCTTCGGTCAGTCCGGCGGCGAGGCGCAACAGGACCGCCGCGCGGGGCCCGTTGCCCAGTTCCGCCAGGCGGTCGCTGGCCGCGAGCGGGATCGCCACCGCCACGCGCCTTTGCAGTGCCGGATCGGCCAGCAGGCCGGACCAGAAGCACAGGGGCCACTGGCTCATGGGCCGCCGGTCGGCTTCGGCGCGGAAGGCATACAGTGCGGCTTCGACCGCCGCATCGCCGGCGGCGGCGTCGCCCGCCTGCAGTTCGGCCAGTACCGCGGCACGCCGCTCCACCCCGCGCATGAACGCGGCCAGGGCGGCCGAAGGGGGCGACTCGGAAGCGTCGGTCATGGCGGGCACGCGGGCATCTGCGCATGATAGCCACGCCCCGCCGGGAACCGTCCGCCGCGCCCTCGAAAAAATCCGCCGACGGCGCGGTTCCGTGACTGCGTTGGCGTCGGAGCGGCGCCACCGATTCAGGCTTGACAAGCGCGCATTCCGTGCTCCGCCAAGTGTGACGGAGGTTCTGGCCCGAAATCGGTTGTGCACAGCAGTAAGAAAACCGTCACCCGCCGGTGCCCGCCATCGCAACCCCGCCTCATGTCACCGATGTTTCACGGGTAAGTTATTGATTCAAATACTTATTCACGCGGTGGCTATTTTTTCGCCAAGCTGGCGTGAAGGCTTATTGCGCCGGGGTTACGCCCCTCTGCCGACATGACATGCACAGAGTTATCCACAGTCGATGTGGATAAGGAAATTTCTTCTTTGCATCCGGTGACTTGCGTGATTTTCATCACATGACAGGCAACAATGACCCGCAACTGAAACGAAACCGCGCGTGCGGCACTTCCCCTAGACTGCCGCGATGCCCCAGCCCCCTGCCGACGCCCGCGCCGACGCGCCCCCCGGACCGGACGCCCTGGCCTGGCGGGTCGCCCTGCCGGTCCCCCTGCCCCGCCTGTTCGACTACCTGCCGCCCGCCGACGGGGCGGTCCCGGGCGACCCGGTGGGCTGCCGGGTGCTGGTCCCGTTCGGGCGTTCGGGCGAGAAGGTCGGGGTGGTCGTGGCGACCGGGCCGCTGGAGGCCGCGGTCGCCGAGCCCAAGCGGGTGCTGGCACGAATCGACGACGCCCCCTTGTTTCGCGACGAGCTGCTCGCCTCCCTGCGCTGGCTGGCCCGCTACACCCATGCGCCGCTGGGCGAAGTCCTCGCCACCGCGCTACCCGGCCCGTTGCGGCACGGCGAAACACTGCCCGACACCCGCACCTGGGCCTGGCGGTTGACCGAGGCCGGGGCCACCGCCCTGCCCGGCCTGCGCCAGGGCAAGCCGGCGCGACTGGCCGCCCGCCTCCTGGACGCGCCGGATCCGGGCATCGGCGTCGGCGAAGACCGACTGGAGGATGCCGGCGCACCGGGCCACCTCGACGGCTGGCGCGCCGCCGCGCGCAGCCTGGCCCAGCGCGGGTACGCCGAGCGCGTGGCGATCGCCCCGTCCTTGCGCGTCCCCGAGCCCACGCCGGGGCCCGTGCTCAATGACGGGCAACAGGCCGCGGTGGACGCGATCCTCGCGAGCGCCGGCCGCTTCCACCCCTTCCTGCTGGACGGGGTAACCGGCAGCGGCAAGACCGAGGTCTACCTGCATGCGATCGCCGACTGCCTGGCGCGCGGCCGGCAGGCGCTGGTCCTGGTCCCCGAGATCGGCCTCACCCCGCAGACCCTGGCGCGCTTCCGCAGCCGCCTGGGCGTATCGGTGCATGCGCTGCATTCCGGCCTCGCCGACGGCGAGCGGGCGCGGGTCTGGGCGGCGGCGGCGCGCGGCGAAGCCCGCGTGGTGGTCGGCACGCGCTCGGCGATCTTCCTGCCCCTGCCGGATGCCGGCCTGATCGTCGTCGACGAGGAGCACGACGGCAGCTTCAAGCAGCTCGACGGCATCCGCTACCACGCCCGCGACTTCGCCCTGGTACGCGGCAAGGCGCTGGACGTGCCGGTCGTGCTCGGCAGTGCCACGCCCTCGCTGGAATCCCTGCGCAACGCGCGCGCCGACCGCTATGCGCACCTGCGCCTGCGCGAGCGCGCCGGCAACGCCCGCCCACCGCGGGTGCGGGTCGTCGACGTGCGCAAGCGCCCGCTCGAGGCCGGCCTGTCGCCGGAAATGCTGGCCGCCATCGACCAGGCGCTCGAGGCCGGCGGCCAGGTGCTGGTGTTCAAGAACCGGCGCGGCTATGCCCCGGTGCTGTTGTGCCACGACTGCGGCTGGAGCGCGCAGTGCCCGCGCTGCAGCACGCCCTTGCATGGCACGCCGATGACCGTGCACGGCGGCGGCCGGCGCCTGCAGTGCCACCACTGCGGCGCGCGCCAGCGCGTGCCCGACGCCTGCCCGGACTGTGGCGGACTGGCGTTGCAACCGCAGGGGGCCGGCACCGAGCGCATCGAGGACGCACTCAAGGCGCGCTTCCCCGATACCCCGGTACTGCGCATCGACCGCGGCAGCACCCAGCGCCGCGATGCCATGGAACGCCTGCTGGCCGAGTTCGGCGATGCGCCCGGCATCCTGGTCGGCACGCAGATGCTGGCCAAGGGCCACGACATCGCCGGGCTGACCCTGGTCGCCGTGGTCGGCATCGACGAGGGCTTGTTCAGTGCCGATTTCCGTGCGCCGGAGAAGCTCGCGCAGTTGCTGATCCAGGTCGCCGGCCGCGCCGGGCGCGCCGAGCGGCCCGGCGAAGTGCTGCTACAGACCCACCACCCCGGCCATCCCCTGCTGGAAACCCTGCTGGGCGGCGGCTATGCCGCCTTCGCCGATGCGGAGTTGCCGCAGCGCGAAGCGGCCGCGTTCCCCCCCTTCTCGCACATGGCGATGCTGCGCGCGGAGGCGCGCCAGGTCGAGGTCGCCGAAGCCTTCCTGCGCATGGCGCGTTCCGCGTTCGAGGCGTGCATGCCGACGGCGCGCGATGCGCCGTTCGAAGTCCAGGGGCCGATCCCCGCCCCCATGCCGCGACGGGCCGGTTACCAGCGCGTGCAATTGCTGCTGTCGGCCGCCAGCCGCCGCGACCTGCATGCCGTGCTCGATGGCGCATTGCCCGCCATCCACGCCGCGCCGGAGGCGCGCAAGGTGCGCTGGTCGCTCGACGTCGACCCGATCGACCTGTACTGACGCCGCGGCGCTCAATCAGCCGGACCGATCGCGTGCACTACCAGCTGAAGCCGGCACCCGCTGACACATTGCTTTCGTCGCCGGAAAAGCCGGCCGAAAGCGAGAGGCTCACACGCTCACCGAACACGCGCTGGTAGCCCATGGCGAACGCACTCTCGCCGCCCTGCGAGCCCACGCCGACACCGATGCGATTGCGGCCCGACAGTCCAGCGGTATTCAGCGCGGCTGCCGCCATCGCGCCCCCCATCGCGCCTATCCGGTCCAGGCGGCGGTCCTGGCCGCGCAAGCGCGCATCCACGTCGCTGGACAGCGCTTCGAAACGATCATTGAGCACGGCCATCTGGCTGTCGGTATAGGTATTGGCCGCTTGCAGCGCACCGTCGGCCGCCGACCGGGCATAGGTCTGCGCCACCTGCAACGTGGCCGCATCGCCGGCGGCCATGTCGTCGCGTATCGCGGCTTCCCGCGCGTTCGTATAGTTGCCCGCGGAGGCCAGCACTCCGGCATCGGCGGCATCCATCTGTCCCTTGTTCACGGCATCGCGTGCCGCGGTGCCGTCTGCGACATTGGAGATCACCGTGCCTCCGACGCCCTCCAAGGTGATCGATCCGGCGTCGCTGCCGTCGTATTCGACCGCGAGCTCGCTGCCCGGGCCGGCGGGTCCTGCCGGTCCTGCTGGTCCTGCCGGTCCTGCCGGTCCTTCGGGCCCCTGCGGACCGGGGGCGGTCGCGATGTCGTCAATACTCGCCTGCAGCTGGCCAAGGCGGGTGTCCACGGCGGCCAAGGCGTCACCGACGTTGGAGTAGCGGGCCCCCTGGATGGCGTAGGATGGCGGTGTGAGAATGCCACTCGCGTAGCTCGCGCCGCCGCCCAGCGCCGCGGCCAGCGGATGCAGCTGCGACAGGTTGACCGCGTCGGTATCGCCTTCGGCAGCCGCCACGTGGAGGAGCCGGCGCGTCTGCTCGGTGTCGAACGTGATGGTGGTGCCACTCCCGGGCAGAAAGACCGAATCGCCGGCCGCGTGCCCGAAGGACACGACCCCACTCTCCCCAGCCACGGCATACAGGCCAATGGCCACCGATCCGAACGCGGAAGACGTCGTGGTCGCCACCGGCCCGATGGCAATCGAGCTGTAGCCCTGGGCCTGGCTGGCCGCGCCGATGGCGATGCCGTAGTTGTTCCCGCTGGTATTGGCCATGGCGTTACTGCCGATCGCGATCGATCCCAGGCGAGGGGCTTGCGCGTCGGCGGTGCCGATGTCGCTGGCGGCCGCGCCGATGGCGAAGTAGGGCGATCCGCTTGCGGCCATCGCCGCGTTGAGCTGGCGCAGGTTGACCGCATCGGTGGCGTCGACGCCGTCGGCCAGGTGGGTCGGACGGCGATCGAGATCGCTCCCGAACGGGTCGCCCAGCGCGTCGAGGTCACGTGCGCCGTGACCCAGCGAGACCGTGTCGTCGGCACCGGCCACCGAATCACTGCCCACCGCCACGCTACGCGCGCCCGACGCCCGGCTGGCGTCGCCCAGCGCCGCGGACCCCGCTCCGGTCGCGACCGCACCCGGGCCGCAGGCCAATGCGTTCGCCTGGTCAGTATCGTCGCCCGCGTCGGCGCCTCCGTCGCCCGCCGGGGTACCGGAGGCATCGAGCAAGTCGCAGGTGGTGCCGGCGACCACCGGCGTGATCATGCTGCCCACCGACAGGACGATGGCAAGCGCAAGTGGGCACAGCGCCCGGGCAGATGGTTTCGACATGGAGATCCCTCGCTCGTGACCGACGCCGAGAGGTTCCAAAGGTTGATCCCCCCAAGCGGAATGCCGGGACGTTACGCGCCAGCGGGGCGGCCCGCATCGCCGAAATCAGGTAGCGCCAGGCCCCTGCACCGCTACGCCGATGCAGCCATCGCCCGCGGCATGCCGCATCCGACCGCGTTCTCGCGAAGTGGCTGGACGCCCGGGGACGAGGGCGCGCATGGCCAGTCGCGGCCGGACTCCGCTCCGGGACACGCATCGCCGCCGGGGTACCGCCTGCTCGCTTGCCGCTACGCGCCTTTCCGCATGACCGTCCGGCAAGCGGCGCAACAGAAAAGATATTCGGCCTGGGCCTTGCCGATGGAGATCGGGATCGTCACGCCAACCGGCACTTCGGTCCAAGGCCCCACATGACCACACGCCAGGCACACCTGGGCCGGGTCCTCGCGCACCACGGCTGCGCCCTTGGGTACGTGGAGGAGGACGTCGGCGTTGGCCACGCCGACCAGGGTCACCGTCATGCTGGCGGGAGCGCCGTGCTCGTGGTCCTTGGACGCGGCCCGCCAGCCGGACACACCGGACGCGTCGTCGAAGACCGGAGATGAACCCAGCAGGAAGTTGTCGACGTCCGGATGCAATCGGACGCCACCGCCGAGGAATCGCTCGTGGCGATCGGGCCGCGCCAGGTGCACGTCCGGATGCGCGCAGGCCTTCGCCGTCTGGTGGAGGTAGAGGGGCGCCAGGCGGGTACCGTTGCGCGGTCGCAGGCCAATGGCAATCCCCGTCAGCACGTGCTCGGATTCCTTCAGGCAACTGCGCGAGGCCACGCGAAAGCCAGGGCCGGGCATGGCCCTGGCCTGGACATCGGACGCAAGGTCGAACCCGCACTGCGTCAGCACGGCCCAACCAAAGCGGTCGATCTGGCCGCCGCCGCCGGTCACCAGGTACCCGGTCTCCACGTCCACATGCAGCGATTGGGACGTGGCCGTGCCCTGGGTCCGACGACCGAACAGGCGGACGTCCCACTCGTCTTCGGGGTCGTACACTGCGACGACCGTGATTTCGTGCTCCTCGCTCGAGGCGAACTTGATGTCGCGCATCTCCGCGTGCCAGGCCCAGCGTGCCAGCGTCGGGTCGTAGCTTGGGTAGCTGGAGACGACGAAATTCCCTTCCACCGTCTGCAGCGTGCGTACGCCGCCGGAGAGGATCTTGTAATGTTCGGGAAGCTCCAGCGCGGCACGCCGGGTCCTGCTGGCGTCGAAGGTCTTGCGGAAACAGCACACGTGCAGCGGCGGTGGACGCATCAACAGCTCGACCGCCGCCACCAGTCCCTCCACGGAATCGGCATGCGCCAACGCATCGTGCTGCGCGAGTTCCGGATCCAGCGCCAACAGTTCGGGCAGGAAGAAGTCGCGTACCCAACTGCGTTCCAGCAGCCGGGCCACACGGTCCTTCTGCGCATCGCTCAAGCCGTCGACGATCGCATCGGCCAGCAGCGTCCACACGCCGACGGGGCGCAGCCGGTCGACGACCCTCCACCCATGGTTCTTGCCCAGGCTGTGCTTCCACAGGTCCGCAGGGAGCCCCGGCAGGCCGCCCACGGCGTGCGAGCTTATGTCGACGCGCACTGACTTGAGCTGCTTCCGCTCGTCCTTGCTGAAGCCCTCGGCCTCCGCCTTCTCGCCCTCGTTGGCCGTCGCAGCACTGCCCATGAAGTTGAGGCCCACGTAGGTGGCCGCGCCGGATGCTTTCCAGCCCGTCGCCAGGCTCGCCGCCCGGGACAACACCCCGATACCGTCTTCGGCGAGCGCCTCGGCCTTTACCACGGTCTTGTAACAGCCTCCCAGCCTGGTTTCCCGGAACAGGTGGCTGCCGAATTCCTCGATGAACCCCCGGGCGAGCGCCTGCGCCCGTTGCTCGTCGGCTTCGGCGGCGATGCGTGCCACCGCGACGGTGGCGGCGCGCGTCAGCCGAGCCCCAACGGACGGCAAGCGCACGCGCGCGCAGGTGAGTTCGATCTTCCGCACCGCGAATTTGTTGGCCTGGCTACGCCGCCCAGCCGTGGTGGACTCCTTCTGTGCGTACCGGGCGCGCGCATGGGAGCCGGCCATGCTCAGCGCGAACAGCCCGGCCTGGCCGATACCGCCTCCACTGGCGCGTTCGGAGGTGGAGAATGCCGAGGACGACCGTTCGACCGTCTTCTCCGCGTACTGGTAGGCGGATTCGCTCTCGAACTGCGCGATACTCTCGCGATAGCCTTCGTTGCTGTAGCTCACGCTCGCGGCCACGTCCACCAGCTCCGGGCCGCAGGCATCGCGCACGCCGGCCACGCTGAGCAAGACGCCGCGACGCAGATCGTTGTACTCGACGAGCGCGTCGTTCGACAGCGACGCCTCCTTGCGCTGCGCGGCCAGCACGTCCTTGCCCACGGCCTCGCCGAGGTCCCTGCCGATGTCGGCCAGCGTGTCGGTCAACGTCCCCCGGGTGGCGAAGGCACCCTTTTCCAATCGCGCCAATGCACCGTCCACCCCGGCACGCTCGAGCATCGCGCCCAGCTCTGCTTCGGCGCGCTTCTTCAGCGTCGCCATGTCGGCGCTGGCATCGGCGGCACAGGCAGCGCGAAGCTCCTCGACCTTGGCGATCGCCTCTTCTACCCGCTTGCGGCGCGCCTGCGCCTGCTCGGACATGACGCTGTCGGCCTGGATCGACGGCTTCGAGCGCGCCGCCACGTCGTCGGCGGAAAGCTTCTTGAGCAGGTTGGCGGCGCTATCGGAACCGGGAAAGCTGCGTCCGTCGATCACGGCGCCCTTGCGCAGGTCGGCCTCCAGGGCATCCCGGCGCCCGGGATCGCCGCACAGATCCTGCAGGGACTGGACCGAGTAGACGCCATGCTCCTCGAACATGGGCACGCTGGCCGAGGGCAAGCCCTCTTGGGACAGATACTCCTTGAGTTCCGTCGTGGCCTCGTAGCGCTGCCGCTGCAGAGGCGCCGAAGCCGGCTCGCGCGCCTTGCGGAACGCCTTGACGTCTCCATCGATAGCGTCGCCGTCAAGTGCGTCGAACGCAGCAAGCGCGGCCCGGTAGCCGGCCGGCAGTGCGGCGTCCTCCACGACCGCCTCGGCCCGCGCCGTCTTCCTGGAAGGCGCCGGGCGCGCCTTTCCCTCGCTGGGGATCTGCGATCCCGATGCGTCGTCCTTGCCGGGTGACGGGTCGGGGGTAGGGTCCACGACGGTCCGCTTGAAGGCCTCTCGCAAGGAAGCCTTCAGGTCGGACACCTTGATCAACGCGGCGAATGCGTCCAGTGAATCCACCTGCTGCGATATCAGCAGGCCGAAGAAAGGGCCGACCAGACGCGAGGCGAGGAACGACTTGAGCTCCTCCAGGTCGCTTGAGAGGTCCTGGTTCGCGCTGGAGGGGGGCGGCACCTTGTTGGCAGACATTGCAAGCTCCTTCCTGCATGGGGACACAAGACCCAACGCGTGCCGTGCGCGCGCGTGATCACCCACCCACGATGCGTCGGCACCGATGGCCGCGACATCCCCGAAACCGGGTAGCGACGCGCGCGGCTCAGGCCGGGACGGGCACGCGCACGTGCAGCGCCGTGCCTGCCTGCCCCGACACGATGTGCAGCGCGCCACCGAGGCGCTGCGCGCGCAGGCGCATGCTGGCCATGCCAGCGCCGCTGCCGGGGAGGGCGGTCCCGCCGAGGCCGCGGCCATCGTCCTCGATGCTGACCTGCAACATCGCGCCGACCCGTCTCAACCTGACGTCGACCCGGCGCGCGCCACTGTGCCTGAGGGCATTGGCCAGGGCCTCCTGCAAGAGCCGCAGCAGGTCGAGGGTACGGGCACTGTCCAGCTCGACTCCCTCCAGGTCCAGCAAGTGCCAGCGAAGGTCGACGCCGGCGTTCTCCGTCAGGCGGGCGAGGCGATGTCGCAAGGGGGCCACCTGCGCGAGCAGGTCCGCATGTTCGCGCGCGGTACTGTCGATCACCAGGCGGAGGTCGTCGCGCAGGTCACGCAGTATCGCGACGAGCCGGTGCTTCGGAGTCTCCTCGGGCGCCGCCTCCAGTTGCGCGATCGTCGCGACCAGGGTGCCGCCAAAGCCATCGTGCAGGTCGCGCACCAATTGCAGGCGTTCTCCCGCCCGACCGTGCGCGAGCTCCAGCGCATGCTGCCGCGACAGCGTCGCGGCCAGCTCGCCGGTGGCCGCATCGACCTCGCGCCTGAGCTCCCGGTTGAAGCCTTCCACGCGCCGCATCGCGGTCACGAAACGGTAGGAAAGCACGAATCCGATGCCCACCAGGGTCAACACCGAGGTCAGGCTGAGCCAATAGGTGGTGCCCTCCACCCAGCCAAAGAAGAGCGCGAAATCGTGGAACGACACCAGCACCGGCAGCAACAGGCAAGCGGCCAGTACAAGGGCGTCGGGTCGCTTGCTGCGCCAGGCCTGCAGCAGGAACCAGGCAATGGCGGCGTAGTAGCACAGGCCACCGGCGGCGAACCACAGGTTGCGATGGTGCCCCATCCAGGCGGGCGCCAATGCCGCCGAGAGCAGTGCCGCCGCCGCGAGCACGCCCAGCGCACGCTCGGTTCGCCGATGGTGGCGCTCGCAGTACCGGAGCAGGAACAGGGCATACGAGGCCGCCGCGACCACGTAGAACGCGGCATTGAATGCCTGCCAGGCGTCGGTGCCCGGCAAGGGCCAGGTCGTGATGGCGATGTGGTTGTAGCCATACAGGGCGCCTGCCAGTTCGGTCAACGCGAACCAGCCATAGACGCTGTCCTTGGTGCGCAACAACCACACCAGCAGGAATACGCCCCCCAGGACCACCGCCATCGCCAGGTTGATGAGCTTGATGTCGTAGCGCTGGAACCGTTCGCCGAGGTAGCGCTGCTGCAGCGCGTGCGGATCGCCTACGCGTACCGCGCCCGCACCGGGTTGGTAGGCGGCCATGCCGGAAACCCGCAGCCACACGGTGTTCTCGCCCGCGCGCAGCAGCGCCGGCGGGAGCAGCGCATAGTGCGGGGAATGCCAGGTGCGCGACAGTGGTTCCACGAGGCTGGGATCGCGCGCCACCGCCTGCCCGTTGACGTAGACCGCGCCACTCATGCTCATGTAGTCGGCAAGCAGCGCGGTCGGCCGGAGCGGATCGTCCTGGTGCCAGTGCAGGCGATACCAGACCACCCCGTCATGGCGGGGCCAGCGCTCCTGCCACAGGTCCATCAACGTCACCTGGACCCACCCGGAGGCCGGCGGCACCTCGGCGTGCCAGGTCGAGCGCGCAGCCTCGCCACGATCGAGCACGGTCACCCCTGGCTCCGCTCCCGCCGCGACGCCGGCCGTGGCAAGAACCAGCAATGCGATCACGAGCCGGCACCATCGGCGACACTGGCGTCGCGCAGCGACGGCGCGTGCCGGGTTCAGTCGAGTAGACCCAGCGCGCGCGCCTCGAACACCGCCGAGGTGCGCGAGCCCACGGAAAGCTTGCGGTAGATGTTCTTGGTATGGCATTCGATGGTGAGTCGGGACAAAGCCAGCAGGTCGGCGATCTCGCGGTTGCTGAAGCCCCGGGCCACGAGGCGCAGGATCTCGTGTTCGCGTCCAGACAGCGGCGGCGCGGATTCGGGCGACGGCGTCGCGTCCATGGGCGCCGGCGGCACCAGCGCGAGTATGCGCCGCGCGATCAGTGGATCGATCGGCGCGCCGCCGCGCCGCAGACTCTCGAGCGATGACTTCAGCTCTTCGTCGTCGCGATCCTTGAGCAGGTAGCCGATCGCTCCCGCCCGCACCGCCGCCAGGATCGTGTCCTCCGCGGCGAACGCCGAGACGATCACCGACGAGGGGCCGTCCAGACGACGGGTAATCCACGCGACCAGGTCGATGCCATTCCCGTCGGGCAGGTTCACGTCGACCAGCGCCAGCGCACATGGTTGGCGCTGCAGGTGTTCGCGCGCCTCGACCATCCCGGCCACAGCATCGATGCGTGCCGCCGCCCCGGCCAGATCGCGCATCAGCCGGAGCAGGCGAGTGCGCGTCGCCGCATCGTCCTCCACGATCAGTACCGGATTGAACTCGATCGACTGCGCTTGCATGACGTCCCCTGCCCCTTGCCCCCTGCCCCCTGCCCCCGCGGGGACGCCAGTGTATCAGTGCACGATGAAGAGCCACGTCCTCGCAGGCGGCACGATCATGGTGTCGGACGATGAGGTTCGTCGGCCCGGGTGTCTAGATGGCCACCCTCCATCCGTCGTCAAGATAAACCCGGAGGCACGCCCATGACCCTGCAGCTCTACGCCCACCCGTTCTCGTCGTACTGCCAGAAGGCGCTGGTCGCCCTGTACGAGAACGCCACCCCGTTCGAGTTCCGCATGCTGTCGCCGGAACATCCGTCGCATGTGCGCGAGTTCGAGGCGTTCTGGCCGATCAAGCGCTTCCCGCTGCTGCGCGATGGCGCGCGCGTGGTGCCCGAGGCGACGATCATCATCGAGTACCTGCAACTGCACCATCCCGGCCCGATCATGCTGCTGCCCGACGACCCCGGGCTCGCGCTGGAGGCGCGACGGCTGGACCGCTTCTTCGACAACTACGTCTCGACGCCGCAGCAGAAGCTCGTGTTCGATCGCATGCGCGCCGAACCCGACCGCGACCCGGTGGGCGTCGCCGACGCGCGCCGCATGCTGGAGACCGCCTACCGCTGGCTGGACCACGAGCTGGAGGGCCGCGAATGGGCGATCGGCGACCGCTTCACCCTGGCCGACTGCGCCGCGGCGCCCGCGCTGTTCTACGCCGACTGGTCGCACCCGATCGACCCGGCCTTCGAGCGCGTGCACGCCTATCGCCGGCGACTGCTGGCCCGCCCCTCGTTCGCCCGGGCGGTCGACGAGGCCCGGCCCTACCGGCCGCTGTTCCCGCTGGGCGCACCCGACCGCGACTGAGCCTGCGCCACGTCCGCCGGATCGGCCCTTTCGCCGCCGATGTGATCGGCGAGGAAGTCGAGCAGGCGGGCGTAGAACTCGCGCCGGTGCGCATCGTCGACGAAGCCATGCCCCTCGCTGTCGTAGTAGAGGGTCTGCACGGGCACGTCGGCACGGCGGAGCGCGCGCTCCATCTGCCTGCTGTGCGAAAGCGGAGCGACCGGGTCGGCCCCGCCCGCGGCAAGGAAGACGGGCACCTTGATCGAGCCGGCCAGCGTCACCGGCGAGCGCGCCTCCAGGCTCGAACGCGAGCCCATCCAGTCGTTCGACCAGTGGCGGGCCCAATCGGCGTAACGCGAGTTGCTCGCATGCTTGGCCTCCAGGTCGTAGACGCCGACATAGCCGGCCGCGCATCGGTACAGGCCGGGGTCCCGGGCCACGCCCATCAGGGCAGCATATCCGCCGTAGCTGGCGCCGTAGATGCACACGCGCGCCGGATCGGCGACGCCTTCGTCGATCGCCCATCGGGTGGCATCGGTCAGGTCGTCCTGCATGGTCCCGCCCCACTCGCGCGCGCCCAGTTGCCGGAAGGCCCGCCCGAAGTTGCCCGAACCGCGGAAATTCACCCGGAGCACAGCGTATCCCGCCGCGGCCAGGAGCTGGGTCTCGGCATCGTACGTCCATTCGTCGAAGACGCCGAAGGGGCCGCCGTGTGGAACGATCACCATCGGCATGGCGCCCGACGTCCAGGCGGGCGGACGCGTGAGGTAGCCCTGCAGCGCCACGCCATCGCGCGCGCGGAGTTCGATGCGTGCGGTCCGCGGCAGGTCGTCGGGCGACAGCCACTCGTGCGACCGGAAGATGCCGTCGGCGCGGCGCGCCGCCATGTCGAACAGCGCATAGTCGCCACGCACGCGGTCGCTGCGCACGCGCAGCACGCCGAGGTTGCCGTCGCGGCTGAAGGAGGTGAAGTCGATCGCCGAGCCGGGCATCGACTTCTCCAGCGCGCGATAGGTACGCGCCATCGGCGAGGCTTCGTCGAAGAAGCGGTTGCGGACGCCTTCGTCCATGTACTGCACACCGATTGGCGTGCGGCCATCGCGATCATAGAGCACGGCGTACGGATCGACATGGGCATCGCGCAGCAACGGCTTGCGCTCGAGCGTCGCCACGTCCAGCACTTCGATCGCATCGGGGCCGGAGCCCTGCTGCACCCGCAGGTAGGCGACGTCGCCCGCGGCGGACAGGCCGATCGCCGAGACCACCTGCCCGCTCGATGTTTCGTCGTTGACCAGTTGCCAGTCGGCATCGTCGTCGACCCGGTAGAAGAGCTTGCGGTAGTTGCGCTCGTCGGCACCCTCCGCAAAACGCACGTGTGCGCCGGCGTCGACGGTGAAGTGCGCGCGCGACACCGGCGCCGTCGCAATGACGCGGGTCTGCCGGGATTGCATGTGCAAACGTTCGACGCGCGTGTGCGGCGTACTGTTCAACGGCGCCACCGCGACCAGGACCTCGCCGGGCGCATCGACCAGGGGATCGATCAGGGTGGCCATGTCGCGTCGTTGCGTGGCGGGCCCGTAGCGGTCGGTCATGCCGGGGTCGACCTGGCGGCCGAAGATGTTCCTGGCCTTGTTGCCATCTACATCGAACACGAACAGGTCGCCGGTCACGTACGGCATGGCCTCGCTGCCTTCGGTCTCGGCCATGGCGATGACAACGCGCGCATCGTCGATCCACCAGAAATCGGCCACTGCCGAGCCCACGCCGCCCGTGGCCTTGGAGACGAAGCTCCGTTCCTTGCGATCGATGATGACCATGCCGGTGCGATCGCCCATGGGCATGGTGGCGGCGTAATGCCGCCCGTCGGGCGAGACCTTGATCGTGCCGAACGCGTCCCGCTGCAGGAACGCGTCCAGGTCCCCCCCTGCACGCGCGGTCGATACCGTCCACGCGCACGCCAGCACGCACAGTGCAATCGCCTTCAAACGCATTCCTTTCCCCTGTTGCAGTTGCCGTCGCCACGTCCCCGCCGGTGCTCCTGCACCGGGCGTCGCCAGACTAGCCGCCGGCCCGGGCGGCGTCGAGGGGATCAGCCGCGCCGGGCGCCGCCCTTGCCGCCCTTCCCGCCCTTGGGCATGTCGCGCACCAGCACGACCTGGTTCTGGCGCTTGACCTCGAACAGGCCGATCGCCTCGATGAGGTCGCTGAGCTTGCGGTAGCCGTAGTTGCGCGGGTCGAACGAGGCCTGGTTGCCGACCTGGCTGCCGACGGCGCCCAGGTGCGCCCAGCCGTCGTCCTCGGCGGCGGCGTCGACCGCGCTGCGGAGCATCTGCAGCAGGCGGGTGTCGCCGCGCAGGGCCTTGGCCGACATGGCGCGGCTGGCGGGGCCGCCGTTGTCGTCGGCACCACTGGCCTGCCCCAGGGCCTCGACATAGGTGAACTTCGAGCACGCATTGACGAAGGGCTCGGGCGTCTGCCGCGCGCCGAAGCCGTAGACCTTCACGCCTTCGGTGAGGATGCGCATCACCAGCGGGGTGAAGTCGGCATCGGAAGAGACGATCGCGAACGCGTCCAGGCGACCGGCGTACAGCAGGTCCATCGCGTCGATCACCATCGCCATGTCCGAGGCGTTCTTGCCCTTGCTGTAGGCGAACTGCTGGATGGGCCGGATCGCGTACTCGTGCAGCACCGCTTCCCAGCCCTTCATCGCCGGGCTCTTCCAGTTGCCGTAGGCGCGGCGGACGTTGGCCGCGCCGTGGCGCGCGACCTCGGCGAGCACCACGTCGATCTTGGACGCGGGGGCATTGTCGGCGTCGATCAACAGGGCGATGCGCTTCTCGGGCTCGGCCATGCGGCCTCCGTGGACGGGGATTGGCCCCGAGACTACCGCAGCCCCGTGCGGGGCGGGTGCAGGACGTGTCATCCTCCATGTCCAGACGCCCCTCCACCGGTTCCGGACTCCTGACGATGACCTCAAAGCTCCAGCACCTGCGCGACCTGTCCGCCGTGGTCGCCGATACCGGCGACATCGACGCGATCGCGCGCTTCAGGCCGCTCGACGCCACCACCAACCCCTCGCTGCTGCTCAAGGCCGCAGCGCTGCCGGCCTATGCGCCCCTGCTCGACCAGGCGCTCGAGTCCGCGCGCGGCGACGACGCGGCCACGCGCATCGCCGACGCCGGCGACCGCCTGGCGGTGGCGATCGGCGGCGAGATCCTGAAGCTGGTCCCGGGACGGGTGTCGACCGAGGTCGATGCGCGGCTGAGTTTCGACACCGAGGCCACGCTCGCGCAGGCGCGCAAGCTGGTCGCCCTGTACGCCGACGCCGGCATCGGCCGCGAGCGCCTGCTGATCAAGATCGCGGCGAGCTGGGAAGGTATCCGCGCCGCCGAGCGGCTCGAGCGCGAGGGCATCCACTGCAACCTCACCCTGCTGTTCTCCTTCGCCCAGGCCGTCGCGTGCGCCGAGGCCGGCGTGTTCCTGATCTCGCCCTTCGTCGGCCGCATCCTGGACTGGCACCTGGGCAACGGCATGGCGCCGCCCGCGGACCCGGCCGACGACCCGGGCGTGCAGTCGGTGACGCGCATCTGGCAGTACTACAAGCGCCATGGCTACGACACCGTGGTGATGGGCGCGAGCTTCCGCAACACCGGACAGGTGCTGGCCCTGGCCGGTTGCGACCGCCTGACGATCTCGCCCGACCTGCTGGGCGAGCTGGACGCCGACGGCGGCGACGTGGCCCGCGCCCTGGTCGACGATGGCGAGCGCAAGGCCCCGCCGGCGCCGCTGGACGAGGCGCGCTTCCGCTGGGCGCACAACGAGGACGCGATGGCCACCGACAAGCTGGCCGACGGCATTCGCCGCTTCGCCGCGGATCAGGCCAAGCTGGAAGTGCTGCTGGCCGACCGCATGGACATTGCCAGCGTCGCATGAGGGCGGCGGGCGGCGCCTGCACTCGCCACGCACCTGCATCGTCGCTCACATCTGCGCGCCGGCTGTGCAGCCACGTCCGACTACCAGCTCTGGTTCAACACATAGAACTTGTAAGTGTTCGAATTTCGGATCGCCAAAGAGCGATTGACCCCTGCCAATGTTGATGCATTATCGTAGAACTCGGCATGATGCTCCGTGCCAGGCGACGACAATGAATCTTCAAAATGACTTGCTTCATGTATCAAAGTGCCAACTTGAGACGGCTGGTCTTTGAATGTCGGCACCCTTGGCGACTGCCAGAAAGCAGGGCATGAATTTATTATGTAGTGATATGGACGTTGAATATATGCCATTGCATCCGGACGATCCTTGCCAGCCTCGCAATGGCAGGTTACGGCCACCAACTCGCTACCCATGCGCTCGGGAATGGCCTGCAACGTGGAATAAAGCAGCAAGTCATCTTCAGCCCATTGATTCATGTCTGCAACTGGATCGACTCCAAACCATTTCGTATACCGCTGGGATGCAGTGAACTCCCAAGTAAACCAAGGCGGCATCCCCAGCCATTCCGTCACGAACAAATCATTGTAATGCCAGAATGCTTCATTGGCCAGTGAGGCTGCTGCGGCCTTAATATGCTCGAACTCATTCAGCTGCCAATCTTCGCATTCAGCTGACTCATCAAACAATAATTGCCTGCTGATGCCCGAAGGTGAAGCAAGACGCGGATCGATCCACAACGTCAACACTTGCTGGGGCTGAGACTCCGACAGCAAGGCGCGAATATCCTGTGCTGACGTTTGCATATAGCTTGCTCGAGGCCGCCTCAAGTAACGTACTGGACGCAACTTGACATCATACTTGCCGCCGGCCCGGACCCGATAATTGTCTCTTATGCTCACCAAATATACCCGGCTTTCCCCGGGAGCAATCGTTACGTAAGGCCCCTCCAAACTCGCCGAGACAAGGTCGATGCCAATATAGCTTGCCCGAACACCGTCATCTGCAATCACTTCGAAAAGATTGTTCGTCAAGAAGCCATTGCCGGTAACACTGGGGATCGTCGGCAAGACCACATCAATAGATTGGTCTCCCGTATTCAACAGTACAACTTCAACCTTGCCAGCCCCCGCATCCAGACGAGATCCATGCGCGTCAGCCGGATAATATAAATTCACTTCAAGCCGCCCAGCTGCAACTGCATTTATTGAAAACAACATCAAGACACCAACAAAAAACAATCTGATTCCGATCATGATCCTTGCTCCTTGGCTACCGAAGGGTCTCGATGAATTAATCGAGGAACACATCCTCATTGAATGCGACGGATCAGACAGCCACACCCTGCACCACCTCACCGGCAACATATGGTTGCATTTGAATCGTCGGCCCCTGATCTGGAGAGCCACGCTATCACCTCCCTCGTGCAAGCCACCACCCTTGGCAAGACTGCCGGATGCGAGCAGACACCGCCGAGTAAGTCGCGCTGTAGTTCGAGCAGGCAGGCATCGAACAGGGGCTCTACTGGTGCGCGCCCGCCTGCATCGGTGTGTCGCTGACGGTGTGCGTGTGGATATCGGACACGCGCCGCACCTCACGCGTAGACACCGACTCCGCCTGAGCCTCGACGCAATCAGCCGTCGCGCAGCAGTTTCTGGATGCGGCTGCCGAGCTTCATCACCTTCATCAGGGTCGCCGGTTCCAGCCGCAGCATCTCGTCGCCCCAGGCCGACAGCGCGCCCATCATCGCCAGGGTGTCGCGGATGCGCTCGCGCACCTCGGGCGGTTCGTCGTCGATTTCCGGCGAGGCCATGCATTCGCCCAGCATGGCGACGGTGGGGTCGAACTCGCGCGCCTTGCGCTCGCCGACCACGGTGCGGAACAGCGCCCATACGTCCTTGGACGTCTCGAAATGGTCGCGACGGTCGCCGAGCCGGTGCACCGTGCGCACCAGGTTGTAGTTGAGCAGTTCGCGCAGGCTGGTGCTGACGTTGGAACGGGCCACGCCCAACGCCTGGGTGATCTCCTCGGCATGCAGGGGCCGCGCGGACAGGAACAGCAGCGCATGGATCTGCGCGACACTGCGATTGACGCCCCAGCGCGAGCCCATCTCGCCCCAGTGCAGGACGAAGCGTCGGGCGATCGGGGACAGGGGCTCGGATTCGCTCATCGGGTTTGGGCTCATGACCCATGGGGGCTTGGCTGGAGGTTAGTTTCGTCATATATTTCTGTCAATACAGAAATAAAAGACAAGGAAGCGCAGGCATGCAGGCTCCGATCGCCCCCCTCCCCGACGCGGGTCCCGCCCCGCCGCGCCACGTGCTGGTCCTGGGCGGCGCCGGCTTCATCGGCCGTCACGTGGTCGAGGCCCTTCTCGGGAAGGGCCTGGGGGTCAGCGTCGGCAGCCGGCATCCGCGGCGGCGGCAGCGCGCCAGCGGCACGTCAGCCGCCTTCCGCGGCCTGCGCATGGAACGCATGACGCACCCGGATGCCTGGCGGGACGTGCTCGCCGACGTGGACACCGTGGTCAACTGCGTGGGCATCCTGCGGCCACGCGGGCGCGAAACCTACGATCGCGTGCATCACCGCGCGCCGGCCGCGCTGGCCGCCGCGTGCGCCGCACGCGGGCTGCGCCTGGTCCACGTATCGGCGCTCGGCCTCGACGGCCCGGTCCGCAGCGGCTTCCTGCGCTCCAAGCGCGACGGCGAGGCGGCGCTGCGCGCGAGCGGGGCCGACTGGCACATCGTCCGCCCCTCGCTGCTCGACGGCGAGGGCGGCTTCGGCGCGCGCTGGGTACGGCGGGTCGCGCGCTGGCCCCTGCTGGTCCTGCCGGCCGATGCCGTCGGGCGCATCGCGGTGCTGGACGTGCGCGATCTGGGCGAGGCGATCGCGAACCTGGTGCAGGCGCCGGCGAGCGCGGGCATGGTGCGCGAGCACGAGCTCGGCGGCCTGCATGCCTGCACGCTCGCCGGGCACGTGGCGGCCATGCGCCGCCTGCACCACGCGCACCCGGCAATGGCACTGACGGTCCCGGGCTGGCTGGCCCGCCTCGCCAGCCACGCCTGCGACCTGCTGCACCTGACGCCGTTTTCCTATGGCCACTGGGAGCTGCTGCGGCAGGACAACTGCCCCCGGGTCAATCGTCTTCCGGCCCTGCTCGGCCGCCCTCCGCGCATCGTGGGCCGACCGCTGCCGGAAGGGCGCGCGGTCGCGCCGACGCCCCGGCAGGCCGTGCGGGGGCACGCATGAACGCGCCGGCTCGGCCCCACGTCGTGGTCGTCGGCGGCGGCTTTGCCGGCCTGTGGGCGACACGCGCGCTCGCCCGCGACAAGGTGCACGTCACCCTGGTCGACCGCCGCAACCACCACCTGTTCCAGCCGCTGCTCTACCAGGTCGCGACCGCCGGCCTCTCGGCGCCGGACATCGCCGCGCCGCTGCGCCACATCCTGCGGCGCCAGCGCAACGTCGAAGTCCGCCTGGGCGAGGTCACCGGCATCGATACCGCCGCGCGCCGGATTGCCCTGGCCGACGGCGACGGCATCGCCTACGACGTCCTGGTGGTGGCCAGCGGCGCGACCCACGCCTACTTCGGTCACGACGACTGGTCGCCGCATGCCCCCGGTCTGAAATCGCTGGACGACGCTCTCGCGATCCGCCGGCGGGTGCTGCTGGCCTTCGAGCGCGCCGAGGCCGCGAACGATCCGGCCGAGCGCGCGGCCTGGCTCGACTTCGCCGTCGTCGGCGGCGGCCCGACCGGCGTCGAACTGGCCGGCACCCTGGCCGAGATCGCGCGGCACACGCTGAGGGACGAGTTCCGCCACATCGACCCCGCCGGTGCCCGGGTGCGCCTGATCGAAGCCGGCCCGCGGGTGCTCGCCGGCTTTCCCGAGTCGCTGTCGGCGCGGGCGCAGCGGCAGCTGGAGAAACTCGGCGTGGACGTGGCGACCGGACGCGCGGTCGAAGCGATCGATGCCGAAGGGTACGTGCTCGGTGGCGAACGCGTGGCCGCGCGTACCGTGCTGTGGGCCGCCGGCGTGGCCGCCTCGCCGCTCGGCGCGCTGCTGGACGCGCCCCGCGACCGCGCCGGCCGGGTCCAGGTCGAGTCCGACCTGTCGGTACCCGGCCACCCCGAGGTGTTCGTCGCCGGCGACCTCGCCAGCGTCCGGCAGGACGACGGCACGCCCGTGCCCGGCGTCGCGCCCGCCGCCAAGCAGATGGGCACGCATGTCGCCCGCGCGATCCGCGCACGCCTCGCGGGCCGGCAGGCGCCCGCCTTCCGCTATGCCGACATGGGCAACCTTGCCACCATCGGGCGCATGGCCGCGGTGGTCGACGTCCATGGCCTGCGGCTATCGGGCCTGCTGGCCTGGTGGTTCTGGCTGTGTGTGCACGTGATGTTCCTGATCGGTTTCCGCAACCGGCTCATCGTGCTCATCAACTGGGCCTGGGCCTACTGGAGCTACCAGCGCCACGCCCGGATCATCCTGGGGGGCAAGCGGGAGCAGGGAATAGGGAATAGGGAATAGGAGTACAGCACGCCTCGACGAAAAAATGCCGTCTGAGCGGGCATTTCTGTTCGTCTCCCAAACGAGGGGGAGTGGCGGGCGGTCGGCAGTTCCACCCCCCTCGTAGGATGGGTAGCGCGAAGCAAAACCCATCTCACGTCGTGGCCGGAATCCATGGTGGGTATCGCCTTCGGCTCGCCCCCCCCCTACGGCTACGTCGCGACCGAACCCCATCCGGCGACCCCATAAGCCGTCACCCAGCGAATGCTGGGATCCAGCCTTTGCTTTCTACCGCGCCGCCCATCATCGCCCGGGACAGTTGGCCGGCACGGGGCGTGGCGCCATGCGCTGCGCTTATTGCGCCCTACGAGCTATCCTCGACCGGGCCCCGGGTGCGCTTCGCTTACCCGGGCTACGCGGCGTGTTGCCGTTGCCGTTGCCGTTGCCGTTGCCGTTGCCGTTGATCTTCGCGACTTTGAGGCCGCCGAGCACCGCAGGCCGTGGCGGCCGTAGAGGCGCCCTTGTCTGAGCTAAGCGAGTTTGGGCGCCGTGCCGCCAGGGCCGAGTAGCGCAGGGGACCGGTGCGGCGAAGCCGGACCGGCGGCCGATGGAGCCGGCGGTTTTGGTTCCTTTTGACAAGACAGAAGGGACCCGCCCAATGGGCGGAAGCCTTTGACTTTGCGTGGGGATGCCACCCCTTCGTAGGATGGGCTGCGCGAAGCAAAACCCATCATTCATCGTCCATGCGAACACGCCACGGTGGGTTTCGCCTTCGGCTCTACCCACCCTACGAGGCGGGGCGAGAGGCAGCACCGTAGGATGGGTAGCGCGAAGCAAAACCCATCGTGCGTCGTGCGTGCGATCCCGCGACGGTGGGTATCGCCTTCGGCTCCATCCACCCTAGGGCTGCCAGCGCCACGCCCGGATCATCCTGGGCGGAACGCGGGAACTGGCGTACCACGCGCCCCCACGAAAAAGGCCCGCTGCGCGGGCCTTTTCTTCAAATCGCCAATCACCACTCACCAATGACCCATCACGCAGCAAACAGCGCCCGCATCTTCTTCAGGGCATTGGCTTCGATCTGGCGGATGCGCTCGGCGGAGACGCCGTACTCGTCGGCCAGCTCCTGCAGAGTGATCTTGCCTTCGCCATCGAGCCAGCGGCGCTTGACGATGTCGCGCGAGCGCTCGTCGAGGTTCGACAGGCCTTCGCGCAGGAGGGCCAGCTGGTTGTCTTCCTCGTCCTCGCGCTCGTACAGCTGCGAGGGGTCCTCTTCCGAGGCGCGCAGGTAGGCGGCGGGCGACGGCGGCGCGCGCTCCTCGTCCTCGTTCGCCGGCGCATCGAAACCGATGTCGCGGCCGGACAGGCGCGACTCCATCTCCAGCACTTCGCGCTCGGAGACGTTGAGGTCCTTCGCCACCGCGCTGACCTCGGCGGCATTGAGCCAGCCCAGGCGCTTCTTGCTCTTGCGCAGGTTGAAGAAGAGCTTGCGCTGCGCCTTGGTCGTCGCGACCTTGACGATGCGCCAGTTCTTGAGGATGAACTCGTGCATCTCGGCACGGATCCAGTGCACCGCGAAGCTCACCAGGCGCACGCCCTGGTCGGGATCGAAGCGCTTGACCGCCTTCATCAGGCCGATGTTGCCTTCCTGGATGAGGTCGCCCAGGGGCAGGCCGTAGCCGTTGTAGCCGC
Source organism: Marilutibacter spongiae (assembly GCF_014145325.1). Lineage (GTDB taxonomy): Bacteria > Pseudomonadota > Gammaproteobacteria > Xanthomonadales > Xanthomonadaceae > Marilutibacter > Marilutibacter spongiae. The sequence continues at coordinate 5,790 of NZ_JACHTF010000013.1, read as the reverse complement.
GCGCCACGTGCACGACGAAGCGAAGGTGCGAATGCACCAGCTCGCGGGCGGCATCGAGGTCCTCGTCCGCGTGGAAGCGACGGGCCAACGATTGCTCCTCTTCCTGGGTCAACACCGGGATCTGGTACACGGCGCCAATGTAGGCGTCGAGCGACCCCAGCGCGTTGGGGACCGGCAGGTTGTTGGGGATCAGGGCGGTGGAGGCAGTCTGGGTCATGGCAGTCATCTTAGCAGTCACGTTATATGACTGCTAAGTCGGCAATAAGTTCACAGTGTTTCAGGCATGGGACAAACCACCTGTTCAGTTTCTTTTCACGCCGCCGAGCCTCAAAGCAGGGTCTCGACCGGCAGCCAGCGCGCCATGCGGGCCTGGAAACGACGCCCGAAGCTGGCCTCGGGCTCCCTGTCGAAGCGCTCGCTGCCGTCGCTCCAGCGCAGGTCGCCGTCCTCGAGGGTGACTTCCCAGGCGGACGCGGGCGCGGTCATGGCCTGGAACAGCGCCGCGACCTGGGCGGCGATGACCGGGTCGTCCACCAGGATGCCCTGCTCGCAGTTGAGCGAGACCGAACGCGGATCCAGGTTGAACGAACCGACGAAGGCGACCTCGTCGTCGATCACCGCGGCCTTGCTGTGCAGGCTGGCCCCGGACGAACCGAACATGCTGATCCCGTCCTTGCCCTCGCTGCTCCGCTCGGGCTTGAGCTCCCACAGGGCGACGCCTCCCTCCAGCAGGTCCTTGCGATAGGCCGAGTAGCCGCCGTGCACCGCGGCGACGTCATTGGCCGCCAGCGAATTGGTCAGGATGCGGACCTTGCGACCCTGTTCGACCAGGCCGACGAGTTGCGCGGTCCCGCTGTCGCCGGGCACGAAGTACGGCGAGATCAACACCACGTCGTCGCGCGCCTCGCCGACCGCCCGGGTCAGGCCGTCCAGCACCGCCGAGGTTTCCAGCGCCGGCGCCTTGCGGGTGGCCTTGTCCGGCGCGTCGCTGAGCACCTGCCAGCGGGGCGTCCACTGCATCGGCAGGGCCATGGCCTTGGCCGCGGCCACCGCGTCGTGCCCTTCCATGGCCCGGATGTACGGGGTCTGGCGGGCCTCAACGGCATAGGCCTGGGCGCGCCGGCGCAGGTCGTCGAGCGCCTCGGTGGACACCGCGTCGGGACTGAGCGATTCGATCGGCCAGACCTGGTCCGAATTCCAGTAGCGGTCGAACGATGCGCTCAGCTGCTCCACCGCCGGACCGACGAAGGCCAGGTCGAGATCGTTGAAATTGACGTGTTCGCTGGCGGAGAAGTATTCGTCGCCGACATTGCGCCCGCCGGCGATGGCGAAGCGGTTGTCGACGATCCAGCTCTTGTTGTGCATGCGGTGGTTGATCCGCGAGAAGCTGGTGAGGCCTTCCATCGCCTTGCCGAAGAAGCCCTGGCGGGAGGCGAAGGGATTGAACAGGCGCACGCTGATGTTGGGGTGCGCGGCCAGTGCGGCGATCGCGAAGTTCTTGGACCGCGCGTCCATGTCGTCGAGCAGCAGGCGCACGCGCACGCCGCGGTCGGCGGCCTCGATGAGCTCGAGCGCGAGCAGGCGCCCGGTCAGGTCGTCGTGCCAGATGTAGTACTGCACGTCGAGGCTGCGCTCGGCCGCGCGCCCGGACAGGCCGCGCAGCGCGAAGGCCTCCACGCCGTCGGCGACCAGGTGGAAGCCCGACTGTCCGGGCCGGGCCTCGAGCGCCGGGCCTACGACGCGGTCGAGCCGGGTGTCGCCGGCGACCGGCAGGACGCTCGTCGCCGGTCCCTCCGGACGCGGGGGCAGGGTCGAACAGCCGAGCACGACGAACAGCAGCGCGGCGAGCACCAGGGTGCCCACGCCGGCCAACGTCACTTTCATCTTCCACCCCATGCTGGCCAGACCCGGTTTCGAGCGAGACGATCCAGCCCCATCATCCCCGCGCCGGGGCGCCGGCGCAAAGGGCGGCCTCAGGCGACGGGCGGCAGGGTCCAGTCGATGGCGCCGCGGCCCTGGCGGGCCAGGTAGTCGTTGGCCGCGGAGAAGTGCCCGCAGCCGATGAAGCCGCGGTGGGCCGACAGCGGCGAGGGGTGCGGCGCCTTCAGCACGCGGTGGCGGCGCGGATCGATGACCTTGCCCTTGGCCTGCGCGTAGCTGCCCCAGAGCAGGAACACCAGGCCCTCGCGCTCGCGGTTGAGGGTGTCGACCACGTGGTCGGTGAAGCCTTCCCAGCCCTTGCCCTGGTGGCTGCCGGCGCGGCCGGACTCCACCGTCAGCACGGCATTGAGCAGCAGCACGCCGCGCTCCGCCCAGGGCATCAGGTAGCCATGGCGCGGCGGCGCGATGCCCAGGTCGCGCTGCTGCTCCTTGTAGATGTTCGCCAGCGAGGGCGGGACCGCCACGCCGGGCTGCACCGAGAAGCACAGGCCGTGGGCCTGGCCGGGGCCGTGGTAGGGATCCTGGCCGAGGACGACCACCTTCACCGCGTCGAACGGGGTCGCGTCGAAGGCGGCGAAGATCTGCGGCCCGGGCGGATGGATCGTGGCACCGGCGGCCTTGCGCTCGCGCAGGAAGGCCGACAGTGCCTGCATGTCCTCGCGCAGCAGGTAGTCGCCGACCCGCGCCTTCCAGCTGGCCTCCAGGCGGACGTGCGCCTCGCCCACCGGACTCAGGACGCGTCCATCGCCACCTGCTCGGGCAGCCGCGCCAGGCGCAGCTGGAACAGGGTCTTGGTGATCAGCAGGCGCTCCTCGATCGGCTTGAGCACCAGGTCGTTGGCGCCCTGCCGCAGCAGCTTGCTCTGGTTGTCCTTGTTGTCGTCGCCGGTCATCACCAGCACCGGCAGGCGGCGCTTGCCGTAGCGGAAGTCCTCGCGCAGGCGCTGCAGCAGGTCCATGCCGCTGAGCTCGCCCTTCAGGTAGACGTCGGTCAGGACCAGGTCGGCGCCGGGGTCGTCCTCGCCGCGCTGCGTCTCAAGGTACTCGAGCGCCTCTTCCACGCCGATGAAGTGCATGACCTTGACGCCGTGGCGCTCGAGCATGCGCTTGGTCGCCAGCGCCACCACCTTGCTGTCCTCGACGTAGAGCACGCGCGCGTCGGGGATGGCCTCGGGCTGGACATAGCCCAGGATGAAGGCCGCCAGCGCTTCATGGCCCAGCGCCTTGTCGAAATAGTCGGTCACGTCCTCGGTGAACTGGCGCGACTCGAGATGGCTCTGCGCCGAACCCGACACCACGATCACCGGCACGTAGGCCTGGCCGGCGGCGTCGCGGACGCTGCGGGCGAGCGCGACGCCGTCGCCATCGGGCAGCACCAGCGCGGTGGTGACCAGGTTCACCGGCGCCTCGGCCAGCGCTTCGCGCGCTTCGGCGATGCTGCCGCAGGACACGACCTCCACGCGCTCGACCGAGCGCCGCAGCGTGTCGCCGATCAGCTTGCGCACCAGCTTCGAGCCGTCCACCACCATGATCCTGGGCGCGTCCTGGCTGACGTGGCGGAGCTTGTCCTGTGATTCGGTCACGACGTGGCACTCATTGTCTGCATCAGGTATCGGTGGCGCGGGTCTGCCGCAGGGTCTGTCCGGTCACCAGGCCGGCCCCCAGCCAACCCAGCGCGCCCGCCGCCACGACCACCAGGCCCGCATGCGACAGGCTGAAGCCCTGCAGCGTGAAGTCGCTGCCATAGCTTCGCGCCAGCGCCAGCAGCGGCGGCCGCAGCGACCAGTCCACGGCCGTCAGCACCGCCAGCGCAACGGCACCGGCCAGCACACCGTAACAGGCGCCGAGGTACAGGAACGGCCGGCGGATGAATCCGTCGGTCGCGCCGAGCTGCTGCAGCACGCTGATCTCCTCGCGGCGCTGCTGGATGTCCAGCCGCACCGTGTTGCCGACCACCAGCAGGGCGCCCACACCGAGCAGGACCGCCAGGGCCCAGGCGAAGCGGGTGCCAAAACGCAGCCAGCCGTCCAGGCGCTCGCGCCAGGCGGCGTCGTGCTGGACCACGTCGGCCTCGTCCAGGCCGCGCAGCGACTCGGCCAGGGCCAGCTCGTCGCCGGCGGGGGACACCACGAGCAGGCTGGGCAACGGGTTCTCGCCGATCACCTGCAGGGCCTCGTCCAGGCCGCTGGCGCCCCGCAGCGAGGCCAGGCCCTGTTCGGGCGTACGCACCTCGACGCCGGCCACGTCCGCGCGCGCCTCCAGCTCGCCGGCCAGCGCGCGGGCCCGGTCGACGTCGACCCCGGGCTTGAGGAAGAGGTCGATGCGCCGTGCCTCCTGGACATCGCCCACGAAGCGCTCGGCGTTGCCGAGCATGACCCACAGGCCGAGCGGCAGGGCCAGGGCCACCGCCATCACGCCGATGGTCAGCGCCGCGGCCCAGGGCTTGGCGGCCAGCCGGCCGAGGCTGGCGACCAGGCTGAAGACATGGTGGTCCAGCCACGCCGCCAGCCGCGAGGGCCGGCGCGTGACCGGGGTGTTGGCGGGAGCCTGCCTGCGCACGTTCATTCGGCAAGGTCCTCCGGCCGGATGTCGTCCACCAGGCGGCCCTGGTTGAGCACCAGCACGCGCTTGCGCATGCGCTTGACCAGGGCCAGGTCGTGGCTGGCGATCATGACGCTGGTGCCGCGCTCGGGCAGCGACTCGAACAGGGCCATGATCTCGGCCGACAGCGTCGGGTCGAGGTTGCCGGTGGGCTCGTCGGCAACCAGCAGGCGCGGCTCGGCGATGATTGCCCGGGCGATGCCCACGCGTTGCTGCTCGCCCGCGGACAGCTGGCCCGGCAGGGCGCCGGCGCGGTCGCCCAGGCCGACCCGGTCGAGCACGCTGCGCACCCGCTTGCCGGTGTCGGCGCGACGCTCGCCGCGCAGCACCAGCGGCAGGCCCACGTTGTCGGCGACGCTGCGGTCGGTCAGCAGGCGATGGTCCTGGAAGACCACGCCGACCTCGCGCCGGTGAAGGGCCACGCGCCGTCCGCGCACCTTGAGCAGGTTGCGATCGCCGAACAGCACCGCGCCGCGGCTGGGCCGCTCGGACAGGTGGATCAGCTTCAGCAGGGTGCTCTTGCCGGCGCCGGAGTGGCCGGTGACGAACAGCATCTCGCCCGCCCCGACCTCGAAGCTGACTTCGCTGAGCGCCTCGCGCCCACTGGCATACCGCTTGCTGACGTTGTCGAAGCGCAGGACGCTCATCGATCACCCGGTCGCATGGAAGGGTCCACGCACTGCCGCCCAGTATCGACGGCGCGGAGCGCGATGGCTAGGTGCGCGGTCGCGGTTCCGGGGCATGCGCGGCCACCGGGGCCGCCGCGCGGGCGGCGGCGGCGGGGTCCGGGGCAGGCCGCGTTTCGCGGCCCGCCCGGCGTGCTCAGTGCTGCGAGTTGGGCGCGCGCGTGACCAGGGACTTCAGACCACGGCCAATGCGGCTGAACAGGCCCGGCCGGGATTCGCCGGCATCGGCGGCCGGCTTGGCCGGCGCGGCCTGGCGCGGCTTGTTCGCCTGCACCTGTCGGGCACCGCCGGCGGCGGGCGCCGTCGAAGCGGGCGATGGCGTCGACGGGGCGGATGGGGTGGCGCTGGCGCCGTTCTCGCCGGCCCCCTCGACCTTGCGGCCGCGACGGCGACGGCGGCGCTTGCGCGGCTTGGCGGCGTCGCCTTCGGCCGGCATCGCGTTGGCCACCGCGGCGGCCGCGGGCGACGGCGGCGTGGCGGCGGGCGTCTCGGTCGCATCGGCCGGACGCGCGGCAGCCGTCGCCTCGCCTTCGGGCTTGCGGCGCGGACGGCGCTCGCCGGGC
>NZ_JACHTF010000012.1 GCF_014145325.1 Marilutibacter spongiae | reverse complement strand
CTGCAAGGGCGGATGTGTTCGAATACATCGAGCGGTTCCACAATCCGAGGATGCGGCGGAGGGTCGCCAGGCAAGACCAGAAGTTCTCAGCCCTTTTACAACCGTCCGTGATTTCGGGGTAGAACCCATAGTAGCGCGCCTAACGCTCAAACTCAGCCGCCGTTTTGCCGTAGCGAAGCGAAGGCAAAACGGTCGGCTGGAGTGCCTTGTTGGGCTTCACTAACCAGGCAGCTTGGCCGCGAGAACGTCAACCTTCTCGATGGACGGCGGTGCAGAAAAAAGGTCGCCTGCCTGGGCCATGAGGGCCGCGGCAACCTTGCCGGCAAGATGCGCCTCACGGCCCGCCTCATCGGGAAAGGCGTCAAAAATGCCGAACGTGGATGGCCCCAAACGAATGCCAAACCATGCAGTAGTGGCAGGCTCCGCTTGGACTAGCGGAAGCCCGTCCAGCAGAAACTGCTCTACTTCTTTCTCTTTTCCAGGCTTTGCTTCCAAGCGAACGAACAGTGCGACTTTGACCATGGCACGTCTCCTCTGGTTGAGAGTCACCGACTATACGCCCTGTTTGTGAAGCCCAACACCGGAATTGGACCGGCCAGGGTTCCGTAGACACTCAGTTGCCGCGTTGCGCGTTGCGTCGTTCGAACTCTACCGGTGACACCCCGCCAGCGGATCGGGTTGTAGAACATCTCGATGTAATCGAACACGTCCGAGGCCGCGGTGGCCCGGTTCGGGTATATCCGCCGCTTGATCCGCTCCTTCTTCAACACGCTGAAGAAGCTCTCGGCCACGGCGTTGTCGTGGCAGTTGCCGCGACGGCTCATGCTCGGCACCATCCGGTGCGCCTTCAGGAACGACTGCCAGTCGCTGCTGGTGAACTGGCAGCCCTGGTCGGAGTGGACCATCACGCCCGGCCCCGGTTTGCGCCGCCACGCCGCCGCGACCAGCGCCTGCAACACCAGGTCGCTGGTTATGGTCGGAGCCGTGGCCCAGCCGACGATCTGCCGCGAATACAGATCCATCACCGCCGCCAGGAACAGCCAGCCTTCGTAGGTGCGGATGTAGGTGATGTCCGTGACCCAGACCTTGTTTGGCGCCTCCGGCGCGAACTCCCGGTTGAGCACGTTGGCCACCACGCCCACCGGGCCGCCGCGATGGCGCGGCTTGCGGCCATAGCCGACCTGGGCACGCAGGCCCTCGGCCTGCATCAGGCGTCGCACCCGGTGCCGGCTGCATGTCTCGCCGGCTTCCCTCAGGTCCAGGGTGATCTTGCGGTAGCCATAGATGCCACCGCTGGCCAGCCAATGGTGCTTGATCAGGCCCTGCAGGCGCTGGTCCTCGCGCTCGCGGGTGCTGGCACCGTTGCGCAGCCAGGCGTAGTAGCCGCTGCGCTGCACCCCCAGCACCCGACACATCGCCACCAGCCGGAACTCACGGGTATGCGCGCGCATGAACGCGTACTTCGCCTTTACCCCTTGGCAAAGTACGCGGCGGCTTTTTTTAGGATGTCGCGCTCCTCGGTCACCCGCTTGAGCTCGGCCTTGAGGCGGCGGATCTCGGCCGAATCGCTCGCCGCCGCCGGGCTGGCCGTGGGGGCCGCCTTCTTCGCCGCCTGCACCCAGCCATACAGGGGGGCTTAGGGATCCCGATCCGCCCGGCCACCTCCACCACCGTGAAGCCGCGCTCGAGCACCTGCTTCACCGCTTCGCTGCGAAACTCATTCGTGTACTGCCTGTTGTTGCTCATGGACACCTCAGTCGTTGCCATAAAGTATGGCCTCTAGGTGTCTACAAAAGCCTGGCCGGTCCACCCTGCACCGCGGATTCCATGATGGCCCGGACGATCAACGTCCAACCCAAGGCCGAATACACGACTGCAACCGCACCACTTCCCGACGATCGAAGATCAGCTAAGGCAGCCCTGCTTGACGGAGGAGTCCATACACGAATTGTTAGGGGCGCAGCTACACCACGCCCGACATGATTGCTGCCGCCAAGACGCCGAATAGCAGGGCGGAGAACACGGCAAGGATTGTTACGCCCAGGACACCGCGCTGCCAGCCTTTGAGGCTGTCCCACTGCGCCGCAAGATCGCGGAAAGGCACACCCGTACCGGCTTGACCCAAACCGATCATGGCGAGTGCGATGGGGAGCGCATATAGCCAGCCAAACGGTTTGAAGCGCCAAAGATCGTAGGTGACGCCGAGCCAGCCACCGATGACGCTGACGATTGCGCCGACCGCGAAGGCTCTGAGGCCAGATTTGCGAGTTGCCGAAATCACCAACTGCCCCCTAACACCAGAATTAAGCCGAGCCGCGAAGCGGCTTCGGCTTGAATGATTTGTTGGCGCTCATGCCCGGAAGCGTGGCGCGACGAGCCGATGGTAAGACAGTCCGACCCCGCACAGCCAAGACAAAGCCCCTATGGCGAACAGCCAGGTTCCGATTGCACTTGTCGCGTCCGCGAGTGGCGACTGCACCAGGATCCATAACGCCATTAGGGCTAGGACTGAAGCAACAGTGGCAAGGAGCCGGCCCCACCGGCGGAACCGTAGCAAACCAATGGATGCCGCGGCACCTGCTACTAAGCTCGCGAGGAGCAACGCGGAGCCAAGCAGCCAGGTCGGAGGTGGTTGATCTAGCGGAATGTCCACGCTCAAAGGCTGCTCGAGTGGCAGCAGAATTGCCACTGTCAGCAAAACCAGAGATAGGACAATCAAGGTGCGGATTGCGGCGACCATGAGCGCTAACACCCTGAGTTGAGGTGCGCCGCCCGATGCGGTCACCCGAAGCCGATCATAACGCGAAGCATCCCGGGTGCAGCGAGCTACGGAGCGGCGTCAGCTCCGACGATTAGTTAGACGTACAAAGTAGGCCGCTACGCGTTGCCTGGGTCCATCTTTCGGCCTCCCGGAAAGCGGCCGCAGCGAGCGGATGGATGCTCAGAAGCCAGCAAGGCCCTGGGGGACGGCGAATAACTTCGTTATCCGCCGTCCCCCAGGGCCTTGCTGAGAATGCTGATCTGCAACGGCCCGATCAATCAGGCAATCTCGCTTTCTCATGTCGGATATTTCCTGATCCGATGAGCGGCTTGCTTTGTCCGGCTAACACCAAGTAGACCCCAAAGATGGGGTGATAACGGATTCTGGGTCGGGGGCGGCATCGCCGTCAAACGGACAATTCCCGCGCGCATTCAATGGCTTGGCCGAGAGGGCTGCGATCCACTGGCGAAAGGGCGTCCTGGATATCAGGCATTCAAGGGGTGATATCAGTTCTGCGCTCGTATTTGGGGTGCCAGCGGGGCACGATCGAGCGCTGCCAGGCGCCGGGGGGCGGGCGTCTGGCTGCGCGAAGGTGGTCGGGGTGGGGTGCTGCGCGCGGCGCTGCCGCGCTTGCTATACTATACCCCAGTATGGTCACAGGTCGACCCGGCCGACCGGAGCACGCATGCCGCATTCGCCCGAAGAGAAGAAGAAGGTGTTGACCCGGATCCGGCGGATCCGCGGGCAGACCGAGGCCCTGGAGCGGGCGCTCGAGGGCGGCGCGGAGTGTGCGGCCGTGCTGCAGCAAATCGCCGCGATCCGCGGTGCGGTCAACGGCCTGATGTCGGAGGTGCTGGAGTCGCACATCCGCGAGGAGTTCAGCCATGCGGCCGCCTCGGAGCAGCAGCGGGGCGCGCGCGTGGCCGAGGTCGCCGGCCTGATCCGGGCCTACCTGAAATGAGTCGCGGGTTCGCCTGAGCCCCACCCCTTCCCCTGCCGGTTCCCAGCGCGCCGGCGCCATACCCATGCAACAGGAGTCGCCATGAAGAGCCGTGCCGCCGTCGCTTTCGAAGCTGGAAAGCCCCTGCAGATCGTCGAGATCGACGTCGCCCCGCCGCGCAAGGGCGAGGTGTTGGTGAAGATCAGCCACACCGGTGTCTGCCACACCGATGCCTTCACCCTGTCGGGCGACGATCCGGAGGGCCTGTTCCCGGTGGTGCTGGGGCATGAAGGCGCCGGCGTGGTGGTGGAGGTCGGCGAGGGCGTGACCAGCGTCAAGCCGGGCGACCACGTGATCCCGCTGTATACCGCCGAGTGCGGGGAGTGCCTGTTCTGCAAGTCGGGCAAGACCAACCTGTGCACGTCGGTTCGCGCCACGCAGGGCAAGGGCGTGATGCCCGACGGCACGTCGCGTTTCAGCTACAACGGCCAACCGCTGTACCACTACATGGGCTGTTCCACCTTCAGCGAGTACACGGTGGTGGCCGAGGTCTCGTTGGCCAAGGTCAACCCCGAGGCCAATCCCGAACACGTCTGCCTGCTCGGGTGCGGCGTGACCACCGGCATCGGCGCGGTCCACAACACGGCGAAGGTGCAGGCAGGCGATTCGGTGGCGGTGTTCGGGCTCGGCGGCATCGGCCTGGCGGTGATCCAGGGCGCGCGCCAGGCGAAGGCCGGCCGCATCATCGCGATCGACACCAACCCCGACAAGTTCGCGATGGCGAAGCAGATGGGCGCGACCGACGTGGTGAACCCGAAGGACCACGACAAGCCGATCCAGGAGGTCGTGGTCGAGATGACCGGCTGGGGCGTGGACCATTCCTTCGAGTGCATCGGCAACGTCAACGTCATGCGCGCCGCCCTTGAATGCGCGCACCGCGGCTGGGGCCAGTCGGTCGTCATCGGCGTGGCCGGCGCGGGCCAGGAAATCAGCACGCGGCCGTTCCAGCTGGTCACCGGGCGCAAGTGGATGGGAACCGCCTTCGGCGGCGTGAAGGGGCGCAGCCAGCTGCCGGGGATGGTCGAGGACGCGATGCGTGGCGACATCCAGCTGGCGCCCTTCGTCACCCACACCCTGCCGCTGGACGGAATCAACGAGGCCTTCGACCTGATGCACGAAGGCAAGTCCATCCGTACCGTGATCCGGTACTGACGCGGAGCGCGCACCATGGAACGTATCGAACGCCACGCCTGCGCCGGCGGTGTCCAGGAGGTCTGGCGGCATCGCTCGGGCGTGCTGGGCTGCGACATGCGCTTCGCGGTCTACCTGCCGCCGCAGGCCGCGCACGGCGAGTGCCCGGTGCTGTACTGGCTGTCGGGGCTGACCTGCACCGAGCAGAACTTCATCACCAAGGCCGGCGCGCAGCGCCATGCCGCCGAGCATGGGCTGATACTCGTCGCGCCGGACACCAGTCCGCGCGGTGAAGGCGTGGCCGACGACCCGGCCTACGACCTTGGCCAGGGGGCGGGCTTCTACGTCAACGCGACACAGGCGCCGTGGGCCGCGCACTACCGGATGTACGACTACGTGGTCGACGAACTGCCGGCGCTCGTCGATGCGCACTTCCCGACCACGACCGCGCGCGGCATCAGCGGGCATTCCATGGGCGGGCATGGCGCCCTGGTCGTGGCCCTGCGCAATCCCGGGCGCTATCGCAGCGTGTCGGCGTTCTCGCCGATCGTCGCGCCGGCGCTGGTGCCCTGGGGCCAGAAGGCCTTCACGGCCTACCTGGGCGAGGATGCGGAGGCCTGGTCGGAATGGGATGCCACCCGCCTGGTGGCCGGGGCGAAGGAGCGCCTGGCCCTGCTGGTCGACCAGGGCGAGGCCGACGAGTTCCTCGATGGCCAGCTGCAGCCCTCCCGCCTGCAGGCAGCCTGCGAGGCGGCGGGCCACCCGCTCGAACTGCGGCTGCAGCCGGGCTACGATCACACCTACTACTTCATCGCCAGCTTCATCGGCGACCACGTGGCCCACCACGCCTCGGCCTTGAAGGAATAGGCCCATGCCCACCGACCGCACCATCGACTACATCGAGTTGCCCGCCCATGACATCGAAGCGGCCAAGACCTTCTACACGACGGTGTTCGGCTGGGCGTTCGCCGACTACGGGCCCGACTACACCGCCTTCAACGACGGCCGCGTGGACGGGGGCTTCTTCCGTGCCCCCTTGCGCTCGGAAACCCGCAACGGCGCGGCCCTGGTGGTGATGTTCGCCGAGGACCTGGAGGCCACGCTCGAGGCGGTGACGGCCGCCGGCGGCACGGTGCTCAAGCCGATCTTCGACTTCCCCGGGGGGCGCCGCTTCCAGTTCGCCGATCCGGTCGGCAACGAACTGGGCGTCTGGTCCGACCGCTAGCGAAGGGTTGCCCGCTCAGGCGCGGGTGACGTCGCGCAGCTGCCAGTGGCTGCCGGCGAGCAGGCGCATGCGGTGGCGGACGATCGTGCCGGGCAGGGAGGTCGTGGCCACCAGGTCGATGTGGAGGTCGTCCTGCTCGCCTTCGACGGTGGCCGCCGGGTCGACCACGCCCAGCGACATGTCGACCTCGTCGGGCTCGTCCTGCAGCGCGCGCCAACGTTCGAACAGGGCGTCGGTGCGCAGCGCGTCCTGCAGTTGCGCGGCGAAGGCCTCGCCGCCATTGGCGCTGAACGACAGCGAGGGTTCGTCGCCGCGGGCCAGTCGGCCGTCGGGCAGGGACAGGTAGTAGCGGGTGGGCATCATCATGTTCCCGTGTTCGATGGCCCAGCCTAGCCCGCTCGCCATCGTGGCCCGGTGAACGCGGGGGGCGGCCGCGTCGGCACGCCCCCGCGGCGGGGCTCAGTCCAGGTGGACGTGGCCGCCCGGCGCGTGCCCCTTCGGGCAGTGGCAGATCGACGTGGGCCCGAACTCCAGGCCGAACGTCTGGCCATCGCGATGCCGCTGCCAGTAGAACTCCGGCGGCGCTTCGCCATGGTTGCCGATCTCGGCCATGTCGGCGTCGACGTCGAACAGGCGGCCATCGACCATCACGAAGCGCGTGTCGATGGTGCTGCGGATGTTCTCCAGCGGGTTGGAATTCAGCACCACCAGGTCGGCCTGCTTGCCGGCCTCCAGCGAGCCGATCTGCGAGGACAGGCCCAGCAGGTCGGCGCCGTCGAAGGTCGCCGCGCGCAGGGCCTCGAAGTTGCTGAAGCCGCCCTGGGTCAGCATCCAGATCTCCCAGTTCGGCGACAGCCCCTGCAGCTGGCCATGGCCGCCGACCTGGATCTTGACCCCGGCGTCGCGCAGCTTCTTCGCCGACTTCGCCACCTCGATGTGCCAGTAGTCCCAGTCGGGCGCGGTCTCGCGTCGGATGCTGCGGGCATCGAGCGTCTCGCGCGGGAAGAAGCGGTTGAGCTTGGGGTCTTCCCATACGTTGTCGCGTGCGTACCACCAGTATTCGCCCGACAGGCCGCCGTAGCTGACCACCAGGGTCGGCGTGTTGCGCACGTCGGTCTGCGACCAGAGCTCGACGACATCCTTGTAGAGCGGCGCCACCGGGATGTTGTGCTCGATGCTGGTCACGCCGTCGAGCACCATCGTCATGTTGTGGTGGAAGGTGCTGCCGCCTTCCTCGACCACCAGCATGCCCAGCTCGCGCGCGGCCTGGTCGATCTGCTGGCGCTGGTCGCGGCGCGGCTGGTTGTAGCTCTTCACCGAGAACGCCCCATTGGCCTTCATGCGCGACAGGTGGCCGCGGGCGTCGTCGAGCGAATTGACCACCGCCTTGAAGTCGCCGTCGGCGCCGTAGAGGATGGTGCCGGTCGAGAACACGCGCGGGCCGACCATGCGACCGGCCTTCTGCAGCTCGCTCTCGGAGAACACGAACTCGGTGGTCGCCGAGGGGTCGTGCATGGTGGTCACGCCGAAGGCGAGGTTGGTGTAGTACGCCCAGTTCTGCTGCGGCACCACGCCCTGGCCGAAATGCGCGGCGTGCGCGTGCACGTCGACGTAGCCCGGCACGATGGTCTTGCCGCTGGCGTCGATGACGCGTGCGCCGGCGGGGACCGCGACGTCGCGACCGACGGCCTCGATCACGTCGCCGCGCACCACCACGGTGCCGTCCTCGATCACGTCCTCGCGGTTCTCGGCGTCGCGCATGGTGACGATGCGCGCGTGGGTGAAGGCCACCAGGTCGCGGGGGGTGTCGACCGGTACCTGCAGGCCGACCGCGATGCCGCCGTCGTTGCTGGGCTCCGGCAACGTCGCCGGGGCGCCGGGCAGGAACGCGAAGCTGTCCTTGAGGTTGCGCGAGTGATAGCGGTCGCCCACCATCCAGTGCAGCGACTTCGAATCCGCGGCCCAGTGCAGGTAGCTGCCGACGTTCTCCGTCACCTGCTTCACCGGCACCGCCTGGGTGTCCTTGCTCAGCTCGACCGCCTTGCCGGCGGTGGCGAGCGGGGCGACGTAGGCGTTGAACAGCTCGGTGAAGGCGACCCACTGGCCGTCGGGCGACAGGCTCACCGAGTCGACGTACTTGAGGTTGAACACCTCGCGCGGGTCCTCGCCGTTGAGGCCCACCGACATGAGCTTCTTCTCCAGTCCGCCGCCGGTGAGGTAGTACACGCGGCTGCCGTCGGCGCTGAACTGCGGCGTTTCGCCGGACTCGGCGACCCGCACCGGCGTGCCCCCGCCCGCCGGCATGACGTAGACGCCGCGGTCGCCCGACCACAGCGAGCCGGTCAGGCCACCGCCGCCGGACTTGCTGTAGACGATGCGGCGGCCGTCGGGCGAGAAGCGCGGACCGTAGTAGAAGCCCTTTTCCTGGGTCAGCCGCGTGCCGGTGCCGCCTCCGTTGGCGCTGCGCACGTAGATCGCGCCCATGCCGGCGTCCGACCAGGTGGTGTACAGCAGCTTGCTGCCGTCCGGGCTGAAGCTGGGCTGGTATTCGTAGACGCCGTCGTTACCGGTCAGCCGCTCCGGGCGGCCGCCGGGCAGGCGCTTGCGCCAAAGCTGGCCGACGGCATGGAAGACCAGGTCGCGGCCGTCGGCGCTGGTGGCGACGTCGCGGATCATCTTCGGGGTGAACGTGCCCTCGTCGATGCGCTGCTCGAAGCGCAGCGGCGCGGTCACCGTCTGCTCGACGCTGGCGGTGAACGGAATCTGCACGGCCCGGCCCGCCGACATGTCGACGCGCCACAGCTTGCCCTGCGCCCACAGCACCACCGACTTCGAATCCGGCGTCCAGTCGAAGTTGGAGTACGGGCCGAAGATCGCCCAGGCCTCCTGCTGGTCGTGCGACAGGCCGTCCCAGACGGGGCGGACTTCGCCGCTGGCCAGGTCGAGCACGTGCAGCACCGACTTGTCGCGCACGCGCTTGACGAAGGCCAGCGACTTGCCGTCGGGCGAAGGCTGCGGCCGCACCGCGCCGCCGGGGGTGGCGACGACCGTCTCGACCTTGCCGGTCTCGCGGTCCAGGCGCTTGATCGCGTAGATGACGTCGTGGGGGTTCTTGTTGTACTGGAAGGTCGGCCCCTGGCTGACGTCCTCGGAGAAATAGACGTAGCGACCGTCCGGCGACACCGCCGGCTCGCCCAGGTCCTGCTGGTCGTTCTTCTTCTCGGTCAGCTGCAGGCCGCCGCCCTTCGCGACACCGCCGCTGGCGTGGTACTGCCACAGTTCGCCGGCGCCGAGCGAGCGTTCGGAAGTGAAGTGCTTGCGGCCGATGATGAAGCGCCCGTCGGGCGTCCAGGCCGGGTTGTTGAGCAGGCGGAAGTCTTCCATCGACACCTGCACGGCGCCCTGGCCGTCGGCGCCGATGCGCCACAGGTTGTTGCCGCCGCCGCGGTCGGAGGTGAAGGCCAGCTCGCGGCCGTCGGGCGACCAGCGCGGCTGCACGTCCCAGGCCGGGCCCGAGGTGATGCGGCGCGCGGTGCCGCCGCCGATCGGCAGGCGGTACAGGTCGCCCAGCAGCGAGAACGCCAGTTCGCGGCCGTCGGGCGAGACGTCGACGTCCATCCAAGTGCCTTCGTCGGTGTCGAAGCGCACGGTCTTGACCGGTCCGTGCGGCGCGCTGATGTCCCAGGCCGCCTCGTCGGCGTGGTCGCCGGGGGCGGCGCGACCGCGGGCGTCGGCGGGCGAGGCCTGCGCCGGGGTGTTGCCGACCGGGTCGAGGGCGTCCTGTTCGAGTTGCGCTTCCTCGTCCTGCGCGGGCGCGGGCGGGTCCTGCGCCCAGGCGGACGGAGCGGGCACGGAAAGGGCGCTGGCGAGCGCCACGGCAAGCAGGCGGCGGGACATCATCGGCAAGGTTCCACGGGCAAAAGACCCCGCAGCCTAACCCGCGCCGGCGCTCCCGTCCCCGGGCCGAAAGTCGGGGGGGCGCGCCGCGGCCTCAGGACAGGGTGGGGGCGTTCTCGGCGGCGAAGGCCACCACCACCGCGCCCTTGCCGACATTGACCATGCCGGTGAGGCTCATGACGCTCTCGAACAGTTCGATGTTGTTGTCCAGGCAGGCCTGGCGGAGCCCGGCGTAGCCAGGCAGCGCGCGCATCTCCTCGAGTTCGCCGCCATAGCTCAGGCAGACGGTCGGCGTCATCAGGCCGGCGCGGATGCGCTCGACCGTGAAGTCGAAGAGCTTCTGCACGGCCGGCTCGAAGCCCTTGATCTTGGCCGTCGCCGAGGTCTCCCCGCGATAGCCGCGCAGCACCGGCTTGATGTCCAGGGCGCTGCCCAGCGCGGCACTGAGCAGGCTCACGCTGCGGTCGTTCTTCTTGCGGGCGCGGGCGCGCAGGTAGTACAAATCGCGCGGGATCATGTAGCCGTGCGTGTGCAGGGCGAGGTTCTCCAGGCGCGCGCGGATCTTCGGCGGGCCCTCGCCGGCGTCGCGCAGGCGGATCGCCTCCACCGCGGTGATGCCCTGGGCGGCGAACAGGTTCTGGGTGTCGATAACGCGCAGCGCGAAGGGCGTGGCGTTGCCGGCCGCCGCGCGCACCGGCTTGTAGTCGTTGAGGATCGAGAAGCTGGCCTGCTGCGCGTTGTCGAAGATCGGACTGCGCGAGCGGGTGATCGTCATGCAGAACACGTAGTCGTATTCGATGACCAGCCGCTCCAGGAACAGATCGTGGATCTGCTGGACCGTGAATGGCATGGTCTCCGCCTCGGCGCCGCGCTCGGCGACGTGGGCGTGCAGGAACTCGAGCGTGGCTTCTTCGTCGCGATGGTCGGCGAGGACGGCTTCGCCGATTCGGACGGTGATCGGCAGGATGGTGACATCGTGTCGTTGCAGATAGTCCAAGGGCAGATCGCAGGCGGAGTCCACGACGAGGCCGATGCGCATGGGGAGGTCACTCCCGTCTCTGGATGTCAGTGGCCGCCAGAATAGCGTGACGGCCGTCGCTACTCATGCTGCATTGCGCAACCGAACGCGCGGGCGTTCAGGCCTTGCGACGGATCCCGACCGGCAGCTGGGCGACGCGCGCCATCTCGCCGCGGCCGAGCAGGCCCGGATCCTTGAGGCAGGCGAGGGCGAATTCGTGGGCATCGTTGCCCCAGAACAGGGCCTCGCCGATGGCCAGCGTGGGGACGCCATGGACGTGGGCGGCGATCGCCGAGTCGGTGCGCGTGCGCAGTCCGGACTTGGCTGCGTCGCTGGCGATGGCATCGGGCGGCACCCCCAGCGCGTCGGCCAGCGGTGCCAGGGCTTCGGAGGTGTCGGCGGCGCGTCCGGACTTCCAGATCCAGTCGAAGATCGCGTCCACCGCGTCGGCCCCGCAGCTGGCGGCGATGCACAGGCGCAACGCCGGCAGCGGGTTGAACGGATGGCTGGGCGGGAACACCAGCGGCACGCCCTCGCGTCCGGCCTGCCAGAGCACGTGGCGATAGGTGAACTCGCGCTTGCCGGGGATCTCCGCCGGGCCCTTCTGGCCCAGGGCATCAAGTACGGCGGCGAACACGATCGGCACCGGCTCGACCGCGTGACCGGCGTCGAGCATGCGCTTCACCTTCTGCCACTGCAGATAGGAGAAGGGTGAGATGAAGTCGAAATACCAGCGCATCGGGGGCGGGGCGGGGGGCGCCATCGGGGTCTCCTGGTCGGCCGGATGCCCGCCGGGGCGGCCCGGCGGGCGCATCGGCCGAGTCTAGCGCCCCCGTGGCCTGCCGGACACGGCTTGTGGCGCGGCGGGGCAGGGAGGACACTGGGCCGGTCTTCAGGGGAATCCCATGCCTCGACTCTGGGCCAGCGTGCTCATCCTGTGGTTGGCCTGCGGGCCTTGCGGGGCCCGCGGCATCGATCGCATCGAACGCGTCGACATGCAGCAGGCGTTGGCGGCCGGCGCGCTTTCGGATGCCGCGGTCGAGGGCGTCATGCAGCCGACCGGCAGCGGCATCGACGATGGCTGGTGGCGCCTGACCCCCACGCCGTTCGAAGGCCGGCGGCACCTGCTCGTCTATCACCCCTACAGCGCGCGGATCACCGTGCGTGCGCCACCGGACTATCGCCCCCGGACGATGGACATCTTCCAGGCCGATGCCGGGCGTGGGCATTCGCGGCGTGCGCTGGCCTTCGACCTGGACGCGCCGGGCCCGGTGTACGTCGGGGTCGAGGATGCCCGCTACCCCCTGCAGGTGGCGGTCAGCAGCGAAGGCGCCTACACCGTCGAGGACTACGGCCACGTCCGCGTGCTCTGGGCCAGCCTTGGGATCCTGACCGGGGTCTCGCTGGTGGCGCTGCTGTTCTGGCTGCGGCTGCGCGAACGCGTCTACCTGCTGTTCGCCGGCAGCATGTTCGCCCAGGTGCTGTACGTGCTGTGCGCCTACGGCGATGCCTATGGCGTGCCCGGCCTGTCGTGGCTGGCCGCCTTCGGCGTGGAGGGCATCTGGTTCATCGCGACCCTGTCGACGATGGTGACGGTGTGGTTCCTGCTCGACTTCGCCGAACTGCGGCCGCGCGCGCCCCGCCTGAGCCGCCTGCTGCTGCTGGTCGGCTTTTTCCTGCCCGGCCTGCTGCTGCTGGCCCTGGTGTCGCCCTGGCCCTCGGGCAACCGCTGGTTCCCGCCGCTGGGCAACGGCCTGCTGCTGCTGGCGAACGTGCTGGCGATCGCCACGCTGCTGCACGTCTGGCTGAAGGGCGGCCGGCATGCCGGCTTCGTCCTGATCGCCTGGGTGCCGCTGGTGGCGGTGTCGACCGCGCGCGCCGTCCAGTTGGGCATGGGGGCGTCGCTCTCGACATGGCTGGAGTACGGCCTGCCGATCATGCTGGCCTTCGCCGCGGTGGTGCTTGTGCTGGGCCTGGCCGACCGCATGGTCGCGTTCCGGCGCGAACGCGACGAGGCCAAGCTGCACGCCGAGCACGATGGCCTGACCGGCGCGTTCAACCGCGACGGCATCACCTCGCGCCTGCAGCGCGCGCTGGCCGAGGCGCGGGCCAGCCACCAGCCGGTGTCGGTGCTGTTCCTGGACCTGGACCACTTCAAGTCGATCAACGACACCCACGGCCACCCGGTCGGCGATGCCTGCCTGCGGGCGGTGGTGGAGGTGATCCGCGAACAGGCGCGGCTGGGCGACCTGCTGGGGCGCGTCGGCGGCGAGGAGTTCCTGCTTTACCTGCCGGGGGCGACGCTGGCGGCCGCCAGCGGCACCGCCGACCGCCTGCTGCAGGAGGTGGAGTCGCGCTGCCGGCGCGTCATGGGCGCACCGGTCAACCTGACCCTGAGCATCGGCGTGGTCGAGTGCCTGCCGTTCGACAACGTCGAGTCGCTGATCCGCCGGGCCGACGACGCCATGTACCGGGCCAAGCGGGCCGGGCGCAACCGCGTCGTGGTCCTGGGCGAGGAGGCGCTGGCACCGGCGCGCTGAGCGGGCCGGCGCCAGGGGCGTTTCAGGTCGCTCAGCCCTGGCCCGGCAGCGGGTAGGCGCGCGGCAGCCCGCCCTGCTCGCGCGGGCGCTGCGGGTGCAGGTAGCGGTCGCGCAGTTCGGTCTGCCGGCTGCGCATCTCGATCGCGCGGCCGTCCATCCATACCTGCAGGGCGACGGTGCTCACTTCCAGCGGATCCCCGCTCCACAGCACCAGGTCGGCACGCTGGCCGGGCGCGATCCGGCCCATGCGGTCGGCGACGCCGAACGCCTGCGCCGGGACCGAGGTCAGGCCCGCCAGGCCCTGTTCCCAGGGCAGGCCATGGGCGACCGCGTTGCCGGCGAGCTGGCGCACCTTGCGCGCGTTGTGCGAGTCGCCCAGGGTGAAGCCGACCGGCACGCCGGCGGCCGCGAGCCGGGCGGCATTGCCGAAACTGGCGTGGATGGCGTCGAAGCTCGACGGCAGGTCGTCCAGCGGGTTGACGAACACCGGCACCTGCGCCGCGGCGAGGTCGGCGGCGAGCATCCAGGCCTCGGCGCCGCCGGCGATCGCGATCCTGACGTCCTGCCGCTTCGACCAGCGCAGCAGCTGGCGGATGTCGGCGGCGCGATCGACGCCGACCACGACACGGCCGCCATTGTCGAGATAGCGCAGCAGCGTGCGGCGTCCGGCCGGCGTCAGCAGCGCCATGTTCGAGTCCGCACCGATGCGGCCCCGGGCTTCGTCGATCAGCTGGTCGAGCAGCATCCACTGCGCCGCGCGCGACTTGCCGGTCAGGCCCGAGGCATTGCTGCCCAGGCGCACGAACAGTACGCGCGGGCCGACCGGATCGGCGCTGCCGTCCAGTCGCACGACGCCGCCCTGGCCGCCTATGATCGAACCGCCCAGGGTGCTGCCGGCGCCGAGCAGGGTCCAGCCGATGCCCTCCACGCGGGCGACCGGCACCAGCACCGAGGCGGGGTTGTAGGCCAGGGTCACGTCGAACTCCGGCCGCACCGTCATTTCCTTGGTCTCCACGCCCAGCGCGAGACTGGCGTCGACCGTGCTTTCCTCGGCGGACACTTCCTCCAGGCCGATCTCGGTGATGCCGCCGAACAGCGTCGGCGTCAGCGAGCGGCCCTGGGCGTCGATCACCTGCGCGCCGGCCGGCGCGGCGAGGCCGGGCCCGACCGCGCGCACCACCCCGCCCGACACCAGGACGTCTGCGCCCTCGAGCGTGCCCTGCGGGCCGGCGGTGTGCACCCTGGCGTTGCGGATCAGCACCTCCTGCGCCGCTGCGGCGGTGGCGGCGAGCGCCAGGCCGGCGGCGAGCGCGGCGGCGGCGAAGGTCTTCATGCGGGCGCGGCTCATTCGACACCTCCGGTCATGCCGTGGCGGGCATCGGCGCCCTGGCCGAGCAGGAAGTCCGAAGTGGGGCGGCGGCCGGGGTCGGCGATGTCGTAGACCCGCGCGCCGTCGATGTAGACCTGTTCGGCCTTGGCGTAGACGCTGAAGGGCGTGCCGTTCCAGACCACCACGTCGGCCATCTTGCCGGTCTCCAGGGTGCCGGTGCGATCGAGCACGCCGAGCGACTTGGCCGCGTTCTGGGTGAGCCAGCGGATCGCGCGCTCGGGCGGGATGTCCATGCCCGCCAGGCCGGCGTGGGCGATCACCTTCGCGGCTTCCTGGTTCAGGCGCTGGATGCCTTCCTCGGAATCTGAGTGCACGATCGCGCAGCTGTTCGCCGGGCGGTCGACCAGGGCGATGTTCTCCTGGATGCCGTCGAAGGCTTCCATCTTGAAGCCCCACCAGTCGGCCCAGAGCGCGCCGCAGACGCCTTCCTCGGCCAGCCGGTCGGCGATCTTGTAGGCCTCCACGCCGTGGTGGAACGCGGCGACCTTGAAGCCGAATTCCCTGGCCAGGTCGAGCATGGTGGTCATTTCGTCGGCGCGGTAGCAGTGGATGTGCACCTGGATGTCGCCGTTGATCGCGCCGGCCAGCGTGTCGAGCTTGAGGTCGCGCTTGCCGCCGGTGGCCTGGTCGCTGTCGGCGCCGTCGTCGCTGCCCTGCCACCAGTGGCGCTTGCCGCCCTCGTCGGACTTGGGCGTGTTCTTGGCCAGGTACTCGGCGGCATCGATGAAGGCCGCGCGGTAGCCGGCGACGTTGCCCATGCGCGTGGACGGCGCGGTGCCGCGGCCGCCATAGACACGCTTGGGGTTCTCGCCGCAGGCCATTTTCAGGCCCCAGGGCGCGCCGGGGAACTTCATCGCCTGGTAGCTGGTGGCGGGGACGTTCTTCAGGGTGACGCCGCGCCCGCCGACCAGGTTGGCCGAGCCGGGCAGGATCTGCAGCGAAGTGATGCCGCCGGCCAGCGCCGCGGCGAAGCCCGGGTCCTGGGGCCAGACCGAGTGCTCGGCCCAGACGTTGGGGGTCACCGGCGAGGTCATCTCGTTGCCGTCGCTGTGCGCGCCCACGTTGGGACTGGCGTAGACGCCCAGGTGCGAGTGCACGTCGATCAGGCCCGGCGTGACCCACTTGCCCGTGCCGTCGACGACGGTGGCGCCGTCCGCGGCCAGCGCCGTGCCGACGGCTTCGATGCGGCCGTCGCGCATCAGCACGTCCGCGCCCTCCAGGCGCTCGCCGGTGCCGGTCAGGACGGTGGCGCCGCGGATAAGCACCGGCGGCGACGCGATCCGCTCGTAGGTGCTGGGGTAGGGATCGTCGACGAAGCGCGGCTTCGCCTTTTCGGCGGCGAGCGCCGCGGTCGACGCAAGCGTCGTGGCAAGCGCCACGGCGAGCGCGG
The DNA here is from genome assembly GCF_014145325.1 of Marilutibacter spongiae. Lineage (GTDB taxonomy): Bacteria > Pseudomonadota > Gammaproteobacteria > Xanthomonadales > Xanthomonadaceae > Marilutibacter > Marilutibacter spongiae. The sequence goes on along the minus strand of NZ_JACHTF010000012.1, from coordinate 102,325 downwards.
CGTTGGTGGGTCGGAACATGTCGGTTTCCCCGGGTGTCGTGTTGACAGCCCTTCGACCGTAGACGGCCCCGCGGGCGCTGCCAACCCTGACAAAGGTCATGCGCCCCGGCCCGGGTCGCAGCGGGGGAGACCCCGACAGGGCACACTAGGCGCCTGAACCAGGGAGCGGTCAACGGAGGCATCGAGCGTGGAACAGATCATCTATCTCATCGTGGGCGCGGCCCTGACCTGGACCTTCTACTTCGTCCAGCGCCGGGTCGAGCGCCGTCGCAGCGTGGACGCGATCGACCGCCACCAGCGCCTGCTGGCGCTCATGCAGGGGCTGGAGACGGCCGACACCAGCCTGGAGGACCTGCGCCGCTTCGAGCACCGCCTGCTCGGCCGCGCGGAGACCGCCGCGCGCATCGCCGACAGCTACTTCACCAAGGCCGAGGAGGTCGCGCGGCAGGCGCGCGAGGTCGAGGGCGCGGTCCATGGCATCGACCACGAGGCGCTGCAGGCGTTCAAGCAGGCCGACGGCGAACTGGCGCGGCTGGTCGCGCACCTGCGCCAGCAGCTCGACGGCGAATCGCTGCAGACCTTCGAAGAGGCCCACGCGCGCTGGCTGGACTACCGCGGCCGCTACGCGCGCTTCATCGCCGCCTCGTATTCCGGCGGCGCGCTGCGCCCGCTGATCCACGCGGTGACCCTGGAGAGCGTCACCCAGGCCTGGATCAGCGAGCTGGAGATGCAACTGGGCGACGAGGACACCGACATGGACGCCGAAGCCGAGGGCGACGCGTTGCTCGAAGCCGATGCCGGTCCCACCGGCTGAACCCGTGTTCGCGCGATGTTCGGTCGCGACTTGCTAGGGTATGCCCCTGAATTTTCCAGATACACGAGAGGTAAGTGCGTGAACGTAACCGCGAAGGAAGTCGTCGATTTCTGGCGAGATGCCGGCCCGCAACGCTGGTTCGCCAAGGACGAGACCTTTGACGACATGTGCGAGATGGCGTTCGAGGACGCGATGGACGATGCCGCCGCCGGCAAGGGCGAGGCCTGGATGGACAGCGCGGAAGGCGCGCTGGCCCTGGTCCTGCTACTCGACCAGATGCCGCGCAACATCCACCGCGACAGCGCCCGCGCCTACGCGCACGACGCCCAGGCCCGCGCCTACGCCGAGCAGGCCGTGGACCGTGGCTACGACGCCGAGGTCGATTCCGCCCTGCGCGTGTTCTTCTACATGCCCTTCGAGCACTCCGAGGACCTGGCCGACCAGGAACGCTCGGTGGAGCTGCACCAGAACCTGGACGGCGAAGACGCCGACAAATGGGCGGTGCTGCACAAGGAGATCATCGAGAAGTTCGGCCGCTTCCCGCACCGCAACGCCGTGCTCGGCCGCGAGACCACGCCGGAAGAGCAGGCCTGGCTGGACGCCGGCGGCTTCAAGGGCTGAGTGTCGGGCGGGCGAAGTCGATGGGTATCGCTTCGCGCGACCCCTCCTACGGTGATAACGCCGTTCACGTGGCCCGGGTAAGCGAAGCGCACCCGGGGCCTTGGCATGGGTGCAGACTCGTAGGGTGCAACAAGCGCAGCGCATTGCACCACGCAAGGTAACAAGCACCTAGGATGGGTAAAGCGAAGCGCAACCCATCTTCGTACGTCCATTGCACAGTTCACGTAGCCCGGGTAAGCGAAGCGCACCCGGGGCCTCGACATGGGTGCAGACTCGTAGGGTGCAATAAGCGCAGCACGTAGGATGGGTAAAGCGAAGCGCAACCCATCTTCGCACGTCCATTGCACGGCACTCCCGACGCCCGTCATCCCAGCGAACGCTGGGATCCAGCCTTTGGCGTGGTGGTCGCGCGCGCGGGTGATGGGTACCGCTCCGGTCGGTGGGCCCTCCGCCATCGGGGATGCCGGCCCCACGCGTCACTCGCCCTGTCGCAGGCAAAAAAAAGGCCCGCATGCCGTGACATGCGGGCCTCGTGCGTCGCTTAGCGGCGCAGCTCAGTAGCGTGGGATCGCGCCGTCCACCTCGGCCCAGGCCTCGATGCCGCCCTCGACGTTGTAGACCTCGCGGAAACCGAGGGCGCGGAAGTGCTCCGCCGCCTGTGCGCTGCGTCCGCCGTGGTGACACAGGAAGGCCAGCGGCGTGGCCTTGTCCAGCGCCTCCAGCGACGCGGCGTTGCCACCGTCCAGGGTGGCGAACGCGACGCCGACCGACGCCTGCGCACGCTCGTCGGCGGGGCGGACGTCGACCAGGGTCAAGGTGCCGGCGGCCACGCGGGCGGCGGCATCGGCCGGCGACATCCCCTTGACCTTCGGGGGAGCGTTCGGGTTGTCGATCACCAGGCCACGACCGCGCTCGTCGTCGACCCAGTCGATCGACAGGCCGTCGGCGCGGCGCACGCCGGCCAGGTCGAACTGCAGGCGCAGGCCGTCGACCTCCACCGCGATGGCGTTCGGGTCGGCCGGCGCCAGCTGCAGGCGGGTCTGGAAGCGCGCGTCGACCTCGACCTGCACCGCATAACCGGTGCCGGCGTTGGCGGCGGCATCGCGCAGCATGGCGATCGCGGCCGGGGTGACGGTGACCGTCGGCGGGCTGCGGTCCGGGGCCGGCAGGCCCAGGGCACCGTGCAGTTCGCCGGAGTTGAGCATCTGCTCGACGATGTCGCTGCCGCCGACCAGCTCGCCGCCGATATAGAGCTGCGGAATCGTCGGCCACTGCCCATAGGCCTTGATGCCCTCGCGGATTTCCGGGTCCGAGAGCACGTCCACGTGCGCGTAGCCGTCCGGCAGCAGTGCGCTCAGCGCACCCGAGGCCTTGGCCGAGAAGCCGCACTGCGGCGCGTTCGGCTCGCCTTTCATGAACAGCACGACGTGGTTCGACTGCAGCAGGGATTCGATGCGCGAACGCACGGCGGGATCGAGGGACATGACGGGTACCTGTGTATTGGGGTGGTTCGCTGTGGAGGTGGGGGCGCGGGGGCGGCGACACAAGCCGCATCGGCCCATCCCCGGGTTAGCATGCCGCATGCGCTCTGAAGCCTCCCTGCATCGACCGCCTCGCCGGCCCTGGGCCTGGCTGTGGGTGTTCGCCGCCTCGCAGGTCCTGGTGCTCGCGGCGTGGTGGACGTTGGGGTGGCGCTGGGGCCTGCCGCTGCTGCTGGCCAGCCACCTGGCGGTCGTGTGGGGGACCCTCAGGCCCGGCTCGCGCCTGTTCAGCCCGGTCCTGTCGCGACTGCCGGGCGGGGCGCGCACGGTCTGGCTGACGATCGACGACGGCCCCTCGGCCGAGACCGGGGCGATCCTCGACCTGCTCGACGCCCATGGCGCGAAGGCGACCTTCTTCCTCGTCGGCGAACGCGCGCTGGCGCGACCCGAGGCCGTGCGCGAGATCGTCCGCCGCGGGCACGGCATCGGCAACCACAGCTTCGACCACCCCTCGGCCTGGTTCTGGGCCCTGCCGCCGGCGGCGATGCGCGCGCAGGTGGATCGCGCGCAGGCCGCGCTGGCCACCACCGCGGGCGCGCCACCGCGCTGGTTCCGCGCGGTGGTGGGCATGGCCAACCCCTTCGTCGGGCCGGCGCTGGCCCGCCATGGCCTCACCCGCGTGGCCTGGAGCGCGCGCGGCTTCGATGCCGTCGAGTCCGACCCGGACCGGGTCCTGGCGCGGATCGAGCGCGACCTCCGACCGGGGGCCATCGTCCTGCTGCACGAAGGCGCCCGCCACGGCCGCAATCCCGAGACCCTCGCGCGCCTGCTGCAACGGCTCGATGCGCTGGACTACCGCGCCGTGCTGCCCGACGCGGCGGACGCCTGCGCCTGAGTCCCGTTCCGCGGACGCGCACTCAGGCCGGTCGCGTCGCCACCACCCGCCAATTGTTGAAGGGCGTGTTGCCCGACAGCGGCGTGATCGCCACCTCCAGCCCCGCCCCGACCAGTCGCGCCTGCAGCGCCTCGCGGTCGGGGTAGTGCTGGGGCGCGGCATTCATCCAGCCCAGGTGGCGGGAGAACACATCCACCGCGCGCGTGAACCGTGCCCGGCCGCCGCCGTCGTCGAAGCCGGTGCGCATCACCAGTCGGCCGCCGGGCTGCAACATCGCGACCACGGCATCGAGGATACCGGCATGCGCCTCGCGCGGGATGAACTGCAGCACGTCGAGCAGGGCGACGTTGCCGCGGTGCGCGGGCAGGCCACGGGCCAGGTCGACCGCGTCGAACACGACCCCGCCAAGGCCGGCGCGAACCGCCGCGCGCCGTGCCCGCGCGATCTTGCCGGCGTCGATGTCGACCCCGCGATACGGCATCGCCAGGCCAGCGTCGCGCAGCGCATGGGCGAGCAGTCCCAGCCCGCAGCCGAGGTCGAGGAGCGGGGCCGGCGTGTCGCGCAGGGCTTCGATGACGCCGGGGTAGACCGGGTCGCTGCCGAGCTTGCCCCGGCTGTAAAAGTAGTCCCAGCGATTGCCCATCCAACTGTCGGGGCCGAACGCAAGCGCGATCGCGCGGGCCGAGGCCGGCGGCAGCGGGCGGGCATCGTCCTGCATGGCGGGCGGCCTCAGGGGCGCAGCAGGCTTTGCGCGACCGGCTCGGCGACGCGGGCCCACTCCGCGTACATCGCCGCGGAAGGATGCAGGCCGTCCTCGGCGACCATCGCCGGCTCCGCACCACGGGCGCGCGACACCGGGGTGATGTCGACGAAGCGCACGCCGCGCGCCTGGCTCAGCGCGCGCGCGGCGGCGTTGAAGGCGTCGATCTGGGCGCCGATGGTAGCGGCGCCACGGGTGTCCTCGCGGCCGAAGGGGGTCACGCCCCAGTCCGGTATCGAGAGCACCATGACCCGGTCGGCGTCGCCGCCGGCGTAGCCGATCGCGCGCTGCAGCAGCGCGTCGAACTCTTCACGGTAGTTGTCCAGGTCGCGGCCGCGGTACTGGTTGTTGACGCCGATCAGCAGGCTCACGAAGCCCCATTCGCCCAGCGGCTCGGCGGCATCGAGCGCATCCGACAGCTCGTCGGTGGTCCAGCCGGTGGTGGCGATGATGCGTGGGTCGTCCAGGGCGATGCCGTCGGCGCGTAGCGCGGTGGCCAGTTGCACCGGCCAGCGGCCTTCCACGGGCACGGCCTCGCCGATGGTGTAGCTGTCGCCCAGGGCCAGGTAGCTCGTCATGCGGGTGTCCTTGTGTGGGGGCGCGGCGCAGGCGGCGAGCAGCCCGGCCAGCACGAGGCCGGCCAGGCCTGCCGGGCCGCGCTCAAGCCAGCGCCGCACGGGCCTGCACCGGGGTGGCCGCGTCGCCCGCCATGCGGTCGAGCACGCGCTCGATCCGGCGGAACACCTCACGCAGTTCGTCGGGCTGCGGCAGCAGGGTCACCCGGAAGTGGTTGCGGTAGGGCACGTTGAAGCTGCTGCCGGGGACGACCAGCACGTTCTCGGTTTCCAGCAGCTCGAGCGCGAAACGGTGGTCGTCGAAGCCCTCGGCAGCGGCACCGGTCACCGAGGGGAACGCGTACAGCGCGCCGGCCGGTTCGACCAGGTCCAGATGGCGGCTGGCGGCGACGCTCTCGACCACGGCGCGGCGGGCCTCGTAGAGCCGGCCTTCCGGCGCGCACAGCGGGTCGATGGTGTTGGGCCCCTGCAGCGCCGCCTCGACCGCGAACTGGCCCGGCACGTTCGCGCACAGGCGCAGCGCGCCCAGCAGGTCCATCGCGTGGTGGAACTCGCGGACCGCCAGGGCATCGCCCGACAACACGGCCCAGCCGACCCGCCAGCCACAGGCGCGGTGGACCTTGCTCAGGCCGCTGAAGGACAGGCAGGGCACGTCGCCGGCGATCGGCGCGACCGGCTGGAAACGCGCCGTGTCGTAGAGGATCGAGTCGTAGATCTCGTCGCACAGCAGCAACAGCCCGTGGCGCGCGGCGATGGCGACGATCCGCTCGATCAGCTCGCGCGGGTAATTGGCGCCGGTGGGGTTGTTGGGGTTGATCAGCACGATCGCGCGGGTGCGGCTCGACACCAGCGCCTCGATTTCGTCCGGGTCGGGCAGGAAGCCGTTCGCCGGCAGGCAACGGTAGTAGACCGGTCGACCATCGTTGAGGATCGTCGCCGCGGACCACAGCGGATAGTCCGGGGACGGCAGCAGCACCTCGTCGCCCGGGTTCAACAGGGCCCGCAGCGACAGGTCGATCAGCTCGCTGACGCCATTGCCGATGAACACCCGTTCGGCGTGCGCGTCGGGGATGCCGCGCCCGCGGTAGTGCGCGGCCAGCGCCTCGCGCGCGGCGGGCAGGCCCTGCTGGTGGGTGTAGGGGTCGGTCTGGTCGATGCCGTCGACGATCGCGCGCTGCAGGTGCGCGGGCGCCCGGAAGCCGAACGCACCCGGGTTGCCGATGTTGAGCTTGATCAGGGTCCGGCCCTGGGCCTCGAGCTCGCGGGCGCGGCGGGCGAGTTCGCCGCGGATCTCGTAGCGGACTTCGGACAGGCGTTCGCGGGTCTTGAGGCTGGCGGGGGGCATCGGCGGGAAGGGGCGGTGTGTAGGGATGGGCCAAATTTCCGCCAGACTATCCGATTGCGCGGTCGTGTCCAATCAGGACAATGCCGATATGCACGCGTTGTCCCGAGCCCGATTTATGGCACCGCTGACCGCCGGAATTTGCACGGTCCGGATTCCAGTTATCGATGGCTAGACCACACATTGTCTTGGGCGCGGATAACGCTGACGCCCAAACGTCCTGCGAATTAAATGTGGGTGCGGGTGACTCCCTGGCCCGGTGAGGGCTGTCAGCTCATGTCAGTAAATACCATGCCCATGCAGGTAAAGCTGCCCTCGTGCCACTCGGTCGTCACGCCGTCTGCGTCAGTGAGGCGAGCGCGAAACTCGATGACTTGATCTTCCGGCGGATCCCCTCCACACCTGAAGGGGAACACCAATGGAGACTCAGCTCCGATCGCTGGATAGGTGCCGCCTTCGCATTCCACACCGTTGGGGCAATGTAGTATCTCCACTTCGACCGTGGCGGGATGCTGCGGGTATCCTTCATAATACGCCACCAAGGGTGCGTATTGAGCAGGCGGATTGGAGCCAGCTCCGATCAAGGGTATGTCAGTGATCTTGAACTCTCTGCATGGTTCTCCCGCAGCATGCAAGCGATAACCCTTTTCAACTCCTTTCATTGCGGCTGTTCGAAAAACAGGGTCCTTTAGCGCGGTTGCGTCGCTCGTATTTGTGTGAAAGCCTGATTCTATAATAATGGGGGCATGTGGGCTAAGCTATTCTCACCCAAGTCATTGCGCGGAATCGCCATATTTGGAACAGTGTAATCTTCATAAGGCTCTTGAGCATGAATAAGCTCTTTCATGTAGCATAAAATGCTATTCCCAAGTTTCTCGTCGATAGCTCGGCCTGTGTGAAACAATACCCGCACCCCTGTAGCTGATGGGTTTGCGGCATTGGTATGTAGGTGAAGTATGGTTCCAGCGCCTATGTGGTTAGCAAACAGCGGCCGGCTGCGTATGTCCTCATTGCGTTCGCGCAGGTGGCCGGTATTATTCGGAAGCGAGTGCCAGATCTCAGGACTGTCTGGATAGCTCGCCTCCAAGGAATAGCGTGCCCCTAGCTTCCACCATGGTTGGCCACTGGGTTGGTGCGTATCGGTTGATTTGGAACGGGGATTGCCGATCATGGTGACTGTCTCGTGGCTGCGTTCAATCAGCCATTTTTTCAACTCTGCAGCGTACCCCGGTGTGACGAAATCTTCGGTGATACCATTGTGCTCATCGCGCTGCGGACACCAGGCCAGGCCGCACACAGATCCATAGTTCCGATAGATGCCATGCCCAGCTGCTACGACTACAGTACTAGTGGCTGCTGATGAGACTGCATCTTTGTGAGAAGGGTCAAAATATTCTGGAGGTGAATCTTCAGGGTAATAGTGGTAGATGTCTCTGCCATCAAATAGGAATTCGACTCCCTTGATATGAACTACGTCAAGAAGTAGTTCGTAGGCAGTATTGTGGAGTTCGGATAGTATGTCTTCGAAGTCGGCGCCCATATGGCGTACGCCTCGGTTGTAGTCTGGGTTGCGCGGTAGATATCCTTTGCTGATGTCTACGATCAACCAAGGCGTGTTGGCGCCCCTGCCAAACTCGTCGCGACGTTCGAATCGGGCGGACAGGACAAGAGGATGTTTCCCCTGCCCTTCAATGCGCTTCTGGCTGTCGACAGTCCGCTGCAACTCTGCTTTAAGCATGCTCTCCAGCTGAGCACGTTCTGTCTGCTTCATCTGGAAGGGCGATAGCGGTCGTTCCTTACCTTCAGTCTGAGCGGTGACTGCCGGAGCGCCCAATGCCAGGGCGAGTGCCAACAGAGCGCGACGTAGTCCAGTCCTCATGAGTGGCTTTGCCCTTGAGGGGTTTGGCGAGCGAGACGAGGAGCACATAGTAGACACGTTGACCTCCTTGTTCCTTGTCTGTGCGTGATGAGACTCCTGCAAAAGAAGCATCACGTCAAACAACTCCGAATGTTGTAGAACTTGTTGCCTAAGCAGCACTCCTCTTCTTCCGTCCGGTAGAATCCCGCTAACCGCGATGGTGATCTATTCGTATGACCTCTGCGCTACAGGTAATCGGTTGGCCCTTTGCCGGGTCGCGGCCCATTGCAGGCGAAAGCGTTCCCGGCGGCTGGGCAGTTCTGTTTATAGCCCATCCGGCCGCGCGGCCGGCCCGGATCGTCGAGCAGCACCGCAGTGGGTACCTGGTCGCCGAGTCGCTTGAAGACGGCTATCCGGCCGAGTCCCTGCCCGAATGGCAGCGCGCCAGCACCTACCGCAAGGGCGGCACCGCGCCCGAGTCGCGGCCGGCGGTCGGCGACTGGGTGCTGGTCGAGGGCGAGGGCGCGACCGCGCGCATCGTCGCCCTGCTGCCGCGTTACAGCGCGATCAAGCGCGCCGCCGCCGGCGAACACTACAAGCAGCAGCTGATCGCCGCCAACGTCGATACGGTGTTCGTGGTCTGCGGCCTGGACGACGATTTCAACCCGCGCCGCATCGAGCGCTACCTGCTGCTGGTGCGCAGCGGTGGCGCGGAACCGGTCGTGGTACTGACCAAGGCCGACCTGGCCGAGGCCGAACGCGCCGGCGCGGTCGCCGCCGCCATCGACGACCTCGCCAGCCTGGGCCTGGAAGGCCTGGCGGTGGTACCGATCAATGCGCGCGACGCCGGCAGCGTCGACGCCCTGGCCGACTGGCTGCATCCGGGGCGCACCGTGGTGCTGGTGGGCAGTTCCGGCGCGGGCAAGTCGACCCTGACCAACAGCCTGCTCGGCCGCGACCGCATGAAGACCGGCGAGGTACGGGGCAGCGACTCCCGCGGCCGTCACACCACCACCCACCGCGCGCTGGTGCCGTTGCCCTCGGGGGCCTGCCTGATCGACACGCCCGGCATGCGCGAGCTCAAGCCGACCGGCGAGGAAGACGTCACCGAGAACTTCAGCGACATCGACGCCCTGGCCGAACAGTGCCGCTTCCGCGATTGCGCGCACGGGCGCGAACCCGGCTGCGCGGTGCGCGCGGCGATCGAGGCCGGGACGCTCGACGCCCAGCGCGTGGCCAACTACCACAAGCTGCGCGACGAGGTCGCCGGCGCCGCCGCCACCCTGGCCGATCGTCGCAGCGAGCAGAAGTCCACCACCCGGCAGTACGCGCGCATCCAGAAAGCCCGTCGCGACGAAAAATACGGCGAGGACTGAGCCCTTCGCGACGGCGATCCCGCCCGCGACGGCCCGCAGGGGCTATGCTCGGGGCGAAGCAGCTTCCCGGGCCCCGTCCACGCCATGCCGGATTTCCCGCCAGACATCGCCCACCATGCCGCGCTCGACGAGCGGATGGTCAAGGCCGCGCGGGGCATCCACCTTCTTTCGCTGACCAGCTGGCCCGCCGAGGTCGAGGCGCGCTTCCTGGCCGACCACGCGCGCGGCGCGGCGATCCTGCCGCGCATCGAGTATCCGCGCCACGACTTCAGCGAGGTCCGCGCCGAACTGGACGCGGTGGCCGCCGACGCCGATCCCGACCACCCGCTGGGCCAGTACCTGCGCGAGTCCGCGCACAGCTGGAGCACCGCCACCCGCCTGCTCGAATCGCTGGGCACCGCCGAGGTCAGTCGCTATTCCATCCAGCTCTATGGACGGCCCGACGAAGCCTTGCCGGGCAAGGGACCCAGTGCGGTCGAGGCGGCGCTGCATTTCATCTCGATCGCCGACGAGCTCGACCGCGAGTTGCTGGCCCCGGCCGAGCACATCACCGTGTCGGCGACCGCCTTGCAGCTGCAACTGCAGCGCGACCTCGACAACTTCTTCGGCGAACGGGTGATCGAGGTCGAACTCGACCCGGACATGATCGCCAAGGCCGCCGCCGGCGCCACCCGCATCCGCCTGCGCTCCAACGCCGCCTTCAGCGACTACGATCGCGACCAGCTGCTCCAGCACGAGGCCTTCGTCCATTCGCTGACCGCGATCAACGGTCGCGCGCAGCCGGTGCTCGCCAGCCTGGGCCTGGCCTCGCCGCGCAGCACGGAAACCCAGGAAGGCCTGGCCACCTTCGCCGAACAGATCACCGGCAGCATCGATATCGGTCGCATGAAGCGCATCAGCCTGCGCATCGAGGCCGTCGACATGGCCCTGCGCGGCGCCGACTTCATCGAGGTCTTCCGCTACTTCCTGGCCGCCGGCCAGACCGACGAGGAGAGCTTCGCCTCGGCCCAGCGGGTGTTTCGCGGCTGCCCGGTCACCGGCGGGGCGGCCTTCACCAAGGATGCGGTGTACCTGCGGGGCCTGGTGTCGGTGCACACCTTCTTCCGCTGGGCGCTGCGCGAGCAGAAGCTGCAGCTGTGCCGCTGGCTGTTCGCCGGCAAGATGACGCTCGACGACGTCCAGCGCTTCGAGCCCTTGTTCGTCGAGGGCGTGCTCGAGCCCGCGCGCTGGATGCCGCACTGGATCACCCGCGCCAACGGCCTGGCCGGCATGCTGGCCTTCTCCCTGTTCGCCAACCGCATCCGCCTGGACGCCATTGCCGGCGGCGACGAGCCGTTGGCTTTCTAGTGATTGGTGATTGGTGATTGGTGATTGGTGATTGGTGATTGGTGATTGGTGATTGGTGATTGGGGAGTGGGGAGTGGGGAATGTGAGGCACCCCGCGTCCCGGTCGCAACGCCTGCTCTCGTAGGATGGGTAGCGCGAAGCAAAACCCATCGTGCGTCATGGCCGGCAGCGGCGACAGTGGGTATCGCGTTCGGCTCGATCCACCTGGTATTGGCGCGACCAAGGGCGGGCAATTCGACCCCGGCCCAGCGCAGCGCGCTGGGCGTTCGGCCAGACCGCGCGGCTGTGCCGCGCAAGCGGTCCGCCTCACCCCAGCGCACGCTGGGATCCAGCCTTTCGGGCAGCACCGTAGGATGGGTAGCGCGAAGCAAAACCCATCGTGCGTCGTAGCCGATGGTGGCGACGGTGGGTATCGCCTTCGGCTCGATCCACCCCACGGCTAGGCTGCCTTTGCATGGGCCCTTGATTTCGGCCTTCGCCGGTTTGGGCGCCGTGCATTCCCGCGTGCGCGCCAATACGTAACCGTACTGTGCCAATGCCGGCCGCTTGCCACGAATGTGAACAGGGGCCGTCGATGCCGCGCCCGCTGGCCGCCGTGCGGCTGTTCGCCCCTGTCCCTCCCGGCCATCCCCGGTAGAATCGGGCTCCCGTCCCTGATTTCCCCCGTGATGTCCGAAAACGACGCCTTCAAGCAAGCCGCGCTCGACTACCACCGTCTCAGCCCCCCCGGCAAGATCAAGGTCACCGCCACCAAGCCGATGGTGACCCAGCGCGACCTTGCCTTGGCGTACTCGCCGGGCGTGGCCTATGCCTGCGAGGCGATCGCGGCCGACCCCAACACTGCCCGCGACTACACCGCGCGCGGCAACCTGGTGGCGGTGGTCAGCAACGGCACCGCGGTGCTCGGCCTGGGCGACATCGGTGCACTGGCCGGCAAGCCGGTCATGGAAGGCAAGGGCGTGCTGTTCCAGAAGTTCGCCGGCATCGACGTGTTCGACATCGAAGTCGACGAACGCGACCCGGACAAGCTGGTCGACATCATCGCCAGCCTGGAGCCGACCTTCGGCGGCATCAACCTCGAGGACATCAAGGCGCCGGAGTGCTTCATCGTCGAGCGCAAACTGCGCGAGCGCATGAAGATCCCGGTGTTCCACGACGACCAGCACGGCACCGCGATCATCGTCGGCGCCGCCGTGCTCAACGCCCTGGAAGTGGCCGGCAAGGAAATCGAGGACGTCAAGCTCGCCACCTCCGGCGCCGGCGCCGCGGGCATCGCCTGCCTGGACATGCTGGTCGCGCTGGGCATGAAGCCCGAGAACATCCTCGCGGTCGATCGCGACGGCGTGCTCTACACCGGACGCGAGCACATGGACGCCGACAAGGCGCGCTACGCCCGCGACACCGACAAGCGCACCCTGGCCGACATCGTCCAGGGCGCGGACGTGTTCCTCGGCCTCTCCGCCGGTGGCGTGCTCAAGCCCGAGATGGTCGCGACCATGGCCGAGAAGCCGATCATCCTGGCGCTGGCCAACCCGTACCCGGAGATCCTGCCCGAGGACGCCAAGCAGGTGCGCCCGGACTGCATCATCGCGACCGGCCGCTCGGACTACCCGAACCAGGTCAACAACGCACTGTGCTTCCCCTACATCTTCCGCGGTGCGCTCGACGTCGGCGCCACGGTGATCAACGAGGACATGAAGCTGGCCTGCGTGCGCGCGATCGCCCGCCTGGCGCGCATGGAAGCCGGCGACCTGGGCAATGCCTACGGCGGCGACATCCCGACCTTCGGCGCCGACTACCTGATCCCGCGCCCGTTCGACCCGCGCCTGCTGGTGATGCTGGCCCCCGCGGTGGCGTTGGCGGCGATGAAGTCCGGCGTCGCCACCCGCCCCATCGAGGACGTGGAGGCCTACGTCGAGCAGCTCGGCCAGTTCATCCACCGCACCGGCCTGGTGATGAAGCCGGTCTACGACCGCGCCCGTGCCGACCGCAAGCGCGTTGTCTATGCCGAGGGCGAGGAAGAGACCGTCCTGCGCGCCGTGCAGACCGTGGTCGACGAACGCCTGGCGTTCCCGATCCTGATCGGTCGTCCCGACGTGATCCACGCGCGCATCGAGCGCCTCGGCCTGCGCATGCGCGAGGGCACCGATTTCGAATTGACCAACATCAACGACGATCCGCGCTTCAACGACTATTGGCAGCAGTACCACGCCATGACCGAGCGCCGCGGTGTCACCCCGGCGGCGGCCAAGAACCTGCTGCGCTCGCGGCCCACCCTGATCTCGGCGCTGATGGTCGAGCGTGGCGAGGCCGACGCGATGATCTGCGGCCTGGTGGGGCGCTTCCACAAGAAGCTCGGCTACCTGCGCAGCGTCTTCGACTTCGAGAAGGGCGTCACCGGCACCGCCGCGATGACCGGCGTGATCAACGACAAGGGCGTGTGGTTCTTCCTCGACACCCACGTGCAGGTCGACCCGCCCGCCGAGCAGATCGCCGAAGCCACCCTGCAGGCGACCTACCGCCTGAAGCTGTTCGGCGTGGAGCCGAAGGTGGCGCTGCTGTCGCACTCCAACTTCGGCAGCCACGACAACGCCTCCGCGGCGAAGATGCGCAAGGTCCGCGAGATCATCGCCCAGCGCGCGCCCAAGCTCGAGGTCGACGGCGAGATGATGGCCGACACCGCCTGGGACGAGGAGCTGCGCCACCGCATCTTCCCCAACACCCGGCTCAAGGGGCGCGCCAACCTGTTCGTGATGCCCAACCTGGACGCGGCCAACATCACCTACAACATGATCCGGATGATGACCGAGGGCGTCGCCATCGGCCCGATCCTGATGGGCCTGGACAAGCCGGCGCACATCCTCACGCCGAACTCGACCTCGCGCCGCGTCGTCAACATGACCGCGATCGCCGCCGTCGACGCCCAGATCCGCGCCGCCCGCCTGGCCAACCCGCGCGGCTGACCCCACGCGCGGGCCCGCCGACCCGGCCGGGCCCGCGCATTCCCATGCGGTGCAATGCGCTGCGTTTGTTGCACCCTACGACACGCCATGCGGCCAAGCGTTGTACCCGCTTGCGTGTGGGGATCTCCGTTGCCGGTGGCTGTTTCTACGGTGGCCGCAACGAGTAAGAGCTGGATCCCAGCGTCCGCTGGGATGACGTGACATGGAGTAACGAAGGGCACGACAAGCTTTGCCTCATTGCCTCGGGAGGTCGTGATCGCACATTTTCCCCAGAGCAGTGAATCCGCACACCGTCATCCCAGCGAACGCTGGGATCCAGCCTTTGGATTTCCGGCTTCTTCGTCTCATCTCGACGAGATAGGCCCCGTAGGATGGGTCGAGCGAAGCGACCCCCATCGCCGCGCGCCATGTTCGAGTCGATCGCCCCCATCCGGTGCAATGCGCTGCGCTTATTACACCCTACGACAGGCCATGCGACGTCGTCTGCGGATCTTGTAGGGCGCAATAAGCAACGCTCATTGCACCCCGCGTGGGATGGCTACCCGGCGAAGGTATCCGATACGACGCGGCCCCCGCCCCGCCCCGCGTCGCGACCGCGAAGTCATTCAATCCTCGCGCGCAGGTTCGCTTTCGCCCCATATCTCGCCGTCGAGCACCTGCCTCTGCACCTGGTCGAGGTAGGCGTCGAGCGCCTCGGTGGTGTTGAAGATGGCGTCCAGCGGGACGGCGCGGGCGAGGTCGAGGACCTTGCGGATCTGCGCCTGCGGGTGCAGGACCAGCACGTGGCCATGGCTCGGCGCCAGCGCCTGCCGCGCCTGCAGGATGCAACGGATGCCGGCGCTGCTGATGTAGTCCAGGTGGGCGAGGTCGAGCACCAGCGCACGCGGCTGCTCGGCGAGCAGCGGGGCCAGGCGCTCGGCCAGCGCTTCGTAGGTGTGCGAGTCCAGGCGACCCGAGACCTTCAGGTATTGGTTGCCGTTGACGGCCGGATAGACGTCGATGTCCAGGGGCATGGCGGGCGGTCCCTGCGCGATGGGTCGGTCAGACCTCGTCGTCGCCCTGCAGCACCTTGCGCTGCATGGCGTCGAGGTAGGCGTCGGCTTCCTCCACCGAGGCGAAGATCTCGTTCATCGGCACGGCCTTGACCATGTCGAAGACCTTGCGGATCTGAGGTTGCGGGTTCGCGATCAGCACCTTGCCGCCGCGCGTGGCCAGGGCCTTGCGCGCCTTGAACAGCGAGCGGATGCCGGCCGAGCTGATGTACTCGAGGCTGCCCAGGTCCAGCAGCAGGGTGCCGACCCCGGGGTCGGCGAGGACCGGCACCAGGGCCTCGTCGAGCTCGGCATAGGTATGGGTGTCGAGGCGGCCGGCGATGACCACCCGCTGGGTGTCGGCGGGCGGATGGATGGTGATGTCGAGGCTCATGACGCGTTCTCCGTGGCGTTCAGGCGCAGGCTGAGGTCCAGCAGGTTGTAGGGCTCTTCGCGGCGGTAGTCGACCGACTCGGCGAGGCTGCGGATGAGGTGCAGGCCCAGGCCGCCGATGTCGCGTTCGAGGATATCCCCATCCAGGTCGGGTTCGGGCTCGGCGGTGGGGTCGAACGGCGCGCCGGTGTCGCGGAACTCCAGTTGCAGGCGCCTGTCGTCGATGCCGATGTGCACCGACAGCTCGTGCCGGGGGATGCCCTTCGGGTCGCCGCCGTACTTGATCACGTTGCTGGCCAGCTCCTCGACGATCAGCCGCACGTCGTCGCGCAGCGCCTGGTCGATGCCATGGCGCATGAGCACCGCTTCCAGCGATGCGTTCATGTCCTCGACGCGTGCCAGTTCTCCGGGGACGATCAGGCGGATCAGCATGGGGCCTCCTCTTGCAGGTGGGGCGCGTCCTGGCGCAGGCGGATCGCCAGCACGGTGATGTCGTCCTGCGCCGCCGGGTGCGCATAGGCATGGACGTCGGCGATCAGGTGCTCGCACTGGTCGCGCGCGTCGCGACCGGCGCCGATGCTGGCGATCATGCCCTCCATGCCAAAGGCGACGTTACCGGCATCGAAGGCTTCGGTCACCCCGTCGGTATACGCAAGCAAGGTCATGCCCGGCTCCAGCCGGCCTTCCCAGCGTGGGAAATCGGCGCTGACCTCGAAGCCCAGCGGCGGTCCCGTCTCCACTTCCAGCGTTTCGATGCGCCCGTCCGGGTGCAGCAGGACCGGCGGGTCGTGGCCGGCGCTGGCGAGCACGCAGTCGCCGGTGCGCACGTTGATGCGGCCGCACAGCACGGTCGCGAACATGCAGGTGTCGTTGCCTTCCACCAGGCGCCGCGAGGCGCGCGCGAGCACGTCGGGCGGGTCGCCGCTGGCGCGCGCGGCGACCTCGAGCACGGTGGTGCTGCGGGCCATGAACAAGGCCGCCGGCACGCCCTTGTCGGAGACGTCGCCGATCGCGAACCACAGGTCGCCGTCGGCGAGTTCGACGAAGCTGTAGAAATCGCCGCCCACGGCCTTGGCCGGCTCCAGCTGGGCGTAGGCCTCCAGGTGGTGGTCGGCGCGGTCGATCACGCGTCCCGGCGGCAGCATCGCCAGCTGGATGTCGCGCGCGATCGACAGTTCGCTCTCCAGCTTCTGCCGCGCCGCGCCCATTTCCTCGATCTCGGTGAGCTGCCGCTGGATGGACGTGCGCGCATGTTCCAGCGTGCGCGCCATCACCCCGACCTCGTCGCGCCGGCGGGTGTCGGCGACCGGCGTTTCATAGTCGCCATTGGCCAGCTGCGCGGCCGAGGCCGACAGGCGCCTCACCGGCTGCGCGATCCTGCGTGCCAGCCGGCGCACCAGCAGCGTGCACAGCAGGCTGAGCACGATCCCGCCCGCCGCCAGCCAGAGCAGGGCCTCGTTGAGCTTGGCCGCCATCAGCGCGTGCGATTGCGAGACCAGCAGGGACCAGCCGCTGTCGCCGACCGGCTCGACCACGGTGAAGCGCTGCTCACCGGTGTTGGCATCGGCATGCGCCATCTGGAAGCTGCGGTGCTGGCGGATGGCCTCGATCGCCGGCGCCAGGTCGTCGCGGCCGAAGGCCTCGGCCAGCTCGCCGACCGTGCGCGTCTCGCGGGTGACGTCGATCTCCGGGTGCAGGGCGAGGGTGCCGTCGGGCGCGACCAGCGTCACCCGCCAGCCGGGCAGGTGGGCCAGGGTCTGCAGGTCGTCGGTGAGCGTGGTCAGTGGCAGGTCCAGGCTGACCATGCCGCGCGCCTCGTCCGCGCCGTCGGGCCACAGGGCGGCGTTGTAGGTGACCATCCACACGTCGCCGGCGGTCTCGTTGAGGTAGGGCTCCGACCACCAGCCCTCGCGCGATTCCAGGGTCTTCTGGAACCAGGCCTGCGCGCGGTAGTCGTAGCCCATCGCGATGAAGTCCCTGTCGGGCACGTCCAGGCCCACGTAGCCCGCATGCGGCGCGCCACCGGGCCCGCGCGGCTCCAGCGCCAGCAGCCCGCCCACGCAGCCCGGGGTGGCCTCGATCAACGCACGCAGGGTGTCGGACAGCACCGACGGCTCCAGCGCGGTGTCGGCCGCCAGCAACGACATGCCGTCGGTGGTCACCGCGAGGGTGTGCATCATGGTGTCGAGGTGCTCGGCCGCCTGGCGCGCGTTGGCGAGCGTGTCCAGCCGCGCATCCTCGGCGATGTCGCGGCGCAGGTAGGCCGCCATCGCCAGGGTCAGCACCACCACCACCGCCACCGCCATCAGGCCCGACCAGAGCGCGATGCGGGTGCGCAGGCTGTCGCGCCAGTGCACGCCGCTGGCATCCGCGCCGTTCGCGGCGCCGGCTCGAGGAGAATGCTCGCCCGCGTTCATCCGATTGTCCGCCCCCGGACGCCCCGCACGGGCACCCCGGCCTCGATCATAAGCACGCCGATTGTCTTGAAGATGTGGACGCCGTCGCGGTGGTCGCGTGCAGCCCGGGCGGGCGCCCTTCAATACGCCTGCGAATGTCCGGTGGACAGGCCGTGGACGCGACCAAAGCACCGTCTGGCGCTGTCATCGGCCCTGCTAGAATCCCGGGTCTGACTCTTTCTATACCCCTACGACCGAGGCGTGGCCACGGGGCCGCGAATTCAATGAGCCCGACCTACGAAAGCCCCTTCGCAGACCTGCTGCACAACGATCCCGATCCCACCGAGACCCAGGAATGGGTCGAGTCGGTCCAGGCCGTCATCGCCAACGACGGCGCCGAACGCGCCCACCAGCTGCTCGAAGGCATGGTCGAGGTCACGCGTCGCGCCGGTGCGCACCTGCCGTTCGCGCCGACCACCGAATACATCAACACGATCCCGCCGCACCTGGAGCCCAAGACCCCGGGCGACCAGACCATGGAGTGGCGCATCCGCTCGCTGATCCGCTGGAACGCGATGGCGATGGTGGTGCGCGCCAACCGCAAGCCCGGCGACCTGGGCGGCCACATCGCCAGCTTCGCCTCGGCGGCGACGCTGTATGACGTCGGCTTCAACCATTTCTGGCGCGGTCCCGAGGGCGACCACCCCGGCGACCTGATCTGCGTGCAGGGCCACAGCTCGCCCGGCATCTACGCGCGCTCCTTCCTCGAAGGCCGCCTGAGCGAATCCCAGCTCGACCATTTCCGCATGGAAGTCGACGGCCGCGGCGTCAGCTCCTACCCGCACCCGTGGCTGATGCCCGACTACTGGCAGGTGCCCACCGTGTCGATGGGCCTGGGCCCGATCGCCGCCATCTACCAGGCGCGCAACTGGAAGTACCTCGAAGGCCGCGGGCTGATCCCCAAGACCGACCGCAAGGTCTGGTGCTTCATGGGCGACGGCGAGTGCGACGAGCCCGAGAGCCTGGGCGCGATCTCGGTCGCCGGCCGCGAAGGCCTGGACAACCTGGTCTTCGTCATCAACTGCAACCTGCAGCGCCTCGACGGCCCGGTGCGCGGCAACGGCAAGATCATCCAGGAACTGGAAGGCCAGTTCCGCGGCGCCGGCTGGAACGTCATCAAGACCATCTGGGGCAGCTACTGGGACCCGCTCCTGGCCCGCGACACCACCGGCAAGCTGCGCCAGCTGATGATGGAAACCGTCGACGGCGAATACCAGAACTGCAAGGCCTTCGGCGGCGCGTACACCCGCGAGCATTTCTTCGGCAAGTATCCCGAGACCGCGCGCCTGGTCGCCAACATGAGCGACGAGGACGTCTGGCGCCTCAACCGCGGCGGCCACGACCCGCACAAGGTCTACGCCGCCTACGACGCGGCGACGAAGATGCAGGGCATGCCCACGGTCATCCTCGCCAAGACCGTCAAGGGCTACGGCATGGGCGCCTCGGGCGAGTCGCTCAACCCGACCCACGGCACCAAGAAGATGGACGACGAGGCCGTGCGCCTGTTCCGCGACCGCTTCAACGTGCCGGTCACCGACGCCCAGCTCGCCGACGGCCAGGTGCCGTTCTACCACCCTGGCAAGGACTCCGAGGAAGTGCAGTACATGCTCGAGCGCCGCCAGGCCCTCGGCGGCTTCCTGCCGCAGCGCCGCCGCAAGGCCAGCACCGCGCTCGAAGTGCCCGCACTTGCGACCTACGAGCGCCTGCTCAAGTCCACCGGCGACCGCGAGATCAGCACGACGATGGCCTTCGTGCAGATGCTCAACATCACCCTGCGCGACAAGCAGGTCGGCCCGCGCTGCGTGCCGATCGTCGCCGACGAAGCGCGCACCTTCGGCATGGAAGGCCTGTTCCGCCAGCTCGGCATCTACGCGCCGAAGGGGCAGAAGTACAAGCCCGTCGACCGCGACCAGCTCATGTACTACCGCGAGGACGCCGCCGGCCAGGTGCTCGAGGAGGGCATCACCGAGGCGGGCGCCTTCGCCAGCTGGATGGCCTGCGCCACCAGCTACAGCACCAACGACCTGCAGATGCTGCCGTTCTACATCTACTACTCGATGTTCGGCTTCCAGCGCATCGGCGACTCCGCCTGGCAGGCCGCCGACATGCGCGCGCGCGGTTTCCTGCTCGGCGCCACCGCCGGCCGCACCACGCTCAACGGCGAAGGCCTGCAGCACGAGGACGGCCACGGCATGGTCCAGGCCGGCCTGATCCCCAACTGCCGCAGCTACGACCCGACCTTCAGCTATGAAGTCGTCACCATCATGCAGCACGGCATGCAGCGCATGGTAGCCGAGCAGCGCGACGAGTACTTCTACGTCACCCTGATGAACGAGAACTACCCCCACCCGGACATGCCCGAGGGCAGCGCCGAGGGGATCATCAAGGGCATGTACCTGCTCCAGGACGCCGGCAAGCCCAAGAAGGGGGAACTGCGCGTGCAGCTGCTCGGCAGCGGCACCATCCTGCGCGAAGCCATCGCCGCGGCCGAACTGCTGGACAAGGACTTCGGCGTCACCGCCGACATCTGGTCCTGCCCCAGCTTCAACGAGCTCGGCCGCGATGGCATCGACGCCACCCGCCACAACCGCTACAACCCCGAAGCCAAGAAGCCGCGCAAGCCCTACGTCACCGAGCTGCTGGAAGGCCGCCAGGGCCCCGCCATCGCCGCCACCGACTACATCCGCACCTACGCCGACCAGATCCGCGAATACGTGCCGATGCGCTACACCGTCCTCGGCACCGACGGCTTCGGCCGCAGCGACACCCGCGCCAACCTCCGCCGCCACTTCGAAGTCGACCGCCACTACATCGCCCTGGCCGCGATCGAGGCCCTCGCCGCCGACGGCAAGATGAGCGCCAAGGACGTTGCAAGGGCGATCAAGCAGTACAAGATCGACGTGGACAAGCCGAATCCGATTGGGGTTTGATGTTTTTGTTTTCATCAAGAGTCAGGGCGGCCGGAAGGACGCCTTGACTTCATATGGATCGCTCAGCCGGCTTTCCTAAACCTAGGCGCGAGTTGCTGTGGTGAATTCTGCGGCTGAGGCCTGCAGCCACTTCTTGAACTCGCTTGGCAGCAGTCCAAGAAATTCTGGCAAAGGGCAATCGGAAAGGTCGTAGGTGAGCTGAAGTTGACGAACAACCGCGACGAGCCGACGAGGCGAACCAAGGCCTTTTCCGCCTGAGCCTCGACGGGGCTTTTCAGCGACCGGGTCGAACCAGAGCTGGTAGGCCGCTGCAATTACCGTAGTGCAACCAAAGATATCCGCGTACGCGCCTAGCTGTTCCGCTAGGTCAGTGCGTGCGAAAACAGGGGTCAGAGTCGACTTTTGGTGGTGACCAGTTGTGATGATCCTCGCTATCACGGTCTTGTAGGGCCGTAGGGCGCAATAACCGGAGGGCATTGCGCCGAAAGTAGTTCGGTCGAATGCAATATGGCAGCGAACTACCCTGGTGCGAAGAAGAGGACTCTTTTGGTTTGCCGAGCGTGGTTGGGTGATACCGGCTGCGGTTTCGGTTCGAACCGACGAGACCTCCTCTGGCTCAAGTGCGGGCAGGCCTCAAGCGCCTGGCGATTTCTCGAAGACGTACCTCCCGCCAGGCGTTCGGCCGGCGCGAACAGTTGAGCGGGCTTGACGATAGCGGGCAATTGGCCGCGTGCGGGACATTGTTGGACTGGCGGGGATACATCATCTTGTTCCGCAGGACGAGGGCATCGACATGCTCCCGATCCAGTTCGGTGGCTTCGGAAACGCCGCAGCCGAGAACCTTGATGAGCATTCTCGCTTCTTCTGTCGACATGGTAAACACGAGGTCCGGCGTAGCCACATAGAGAGGCGGCCAGTTCCCGTCCGCTCTTCTATCGTCAGTCATGTCCTCGCACGCAGAAGGGTCGCGCGGAAGCTCACAGGATCGAGCAGGAAGTTCGCATCTACGGCACCGGGGACTGTGAACATCTGCGGCTTTCGACGGAAGCCAAACAGGCGGTAGAGGTGGAACCTGTCCGCTTCCTGATCAGAGAATGCGACCTCATTTGGACTGATGAAGAAGGGCGTTTCCGCGGCGTAAGCTGTGGTCTTGACCTCAATGAAGCGTTCGCGGCCATCTGCATCGAACGACAGGATGTCGTAGCCGGTGCCATCGCCCTTGTCCTTGGACACGTGTTCAATTTTATTGGCGAGCGTCTTAGCACCTCCGGTATGCAAGCGACGCTGCTCGTACTCCAGGACCAGCAATTCGCCCGCCAACCCGAGCGAGCGGTTACGTGCCTCACGTTCAAGATAATCGCGCTTGACCGGCGCTCTGCGAACCCAGTCTGCACGTTGCTCGGCGACGGCAATCTTGGGGATCGGGATCTGCACGACGAAGTTGGAGAAGTCTTCCACCAGGGGTGGCTCGGCGGGTGTCTCCACGCTTCGTAGACTGACTTCATCCAACATGCGGTCTTGCTCAATGGCGCGAGCTACGACGTCGACCAGCATGTGCTGGAAGTTCGGCAGTGCCTTGTAGCCGTTCAGGGCCTGCACGCCGAAGAGGTTGAGCACGGCGCTGATGTTTCGATGCTTGTACTCGATGGACGATGCGTTCCGAGCGGGCAGCAAAGCCTGAAGGCGGCGATTGTGTTCTCGCTTGTTCGGGACTTGCCCCATCTCCTGCATTCGGAGCATCTGCAAGTAGACGGCGACGGTCGCCTCCACTTCCGCTTCGCTCCACGGTTGGCCGGTTTCACCGTCGTCAATCGCCATCGCCATCGCCGTCCCCTCTGTGCCTGCGTCCAGGATATCGTTTGGACGTAGAGATCGCCTCCAAGAGTTGGACAGTGACGACCTCTCGGTGTAGCCCGGGTAAGCGCAGCGCACCCGGGTTGCGGGATCCCCGGATGCGCTTCGCTTATCCGGGCTACGGGATAGGGGTGGGCGTGCGCATCAGCTCTGCCCGTTCACTCCTGCGTTGCGCGCTTCCTGCACACCAGCAGCACCTCATCCACGCCTGCGGTGGGCACCATGCCGTTCACCAGGGCCAGTGGCTTCTGGGCACGGGCGAGGAGGGGGAGGGTGCGGTTGTACCAGCGCATCGCCAAGGCGCGGTGGTGGGTGAGGAACCACATGCCCAGTTTGAGTAGCCAGGAGGCCTTGGGCTGCATGCCGTAGATGGCGCTGCGCTCCAGCGTGAGGCCGTGGGCGGCGAGTTTGGCCAGCAGGGCGTCGGGCTCGTAGCGGCGGCAGTGGCCGACGAAGTCGTCGAAGGCGGTCCAGCTGTCGGGGTGCAGGGGGGCGGAGAGCAGGACGTGGGCGCCGGGGCGGGCGACGCGGGCGAGTTCGGCGAGCACGGCGTCGTCGTCCACGAGGTGCTCGACGATGTCCATGGCGCAGACGGCGTCGAAGCTGGCGTCCGGGAACGGCAGGGCGGCGGCACTGCCTTGCAGGGCCTGTCCCCCAGCGGCGCGCAGCGCGGCGAGCGCCGGCGTGCTGATGTCGACGAAATGGCCGCCGTCGACCGGGAAGCGCGGGCGCAGGCCGGGGGCCACTTCCAGGCGTCGTGTGGCGCGCTCGGTCAGGGCCCGGACCAGCGGCCAGGTGTTGAAGCCGGCGGGGTCGCACAGCCGGGCGCCGCCCCAGAGGCCGTCGTAGAAGTGCCGATTGCGCGCACGTAGCGTCTGTTCGTCGATGGGGGCTTGGGGGGAGGCGGCGGTCGTCGTCATGGCTCGATGCTACACGGGGAAACGGGCATTCCCGCCATCCAGCCGGGACGCGTCCGGGCGTCAGGCCTGCCGGAGCTCCAGCTGCGTCAGGTACAGCCGCAGGTCGAACTCCAGCTGGTGGTAGTCCGGCGCCATGTGCACGCACAGCTGGTAGAAGGCCTTGTTGTGATCGGCTTCCTTCAGGTGCGCCAGTTCGTGCACCACGATCATCTTCAGGAACTCGGCGGGCGCATCGCGGAACACGCTGGCGATGCGAATCTCGCGGCTGGCCTTGAGGCGGCCGCCGTGGACGCGCGACACCGCGGTGTGGGTGCCCAGGGCGTGCTTGAGCACCTGCAGCTTGCCGTCGTAGAGGACCTTGCCCAGCGGCACCGCCTTGCGCAGGTGGCGGTTCTTGAGCGCCTGCACGTAGTCGTACAGCTGGCCGTCGTTGCGCACGGCGTGGGGCTCGGGGTACTTGTCGGCCAGCATCGCGCCCAGCCGGTCCCGTGCGATCAGCTCGCGCACCTGGTCCTGCAGGTGAGGGGGATAGCCGGCGAGGTACTTGAGGCTGTGCATGGGCGCGGGCAATGCGGCGAGGGTCCACATGATGGGCCGCGACGGGGGGAAGGGCCAGCCGCGCGCGGGTCGTCCGCCCTGGGTAGCCCGGATAAGCGAAGCGCATCCGGGGCATCGCGCAATCCCGGATGCGCTTCGCTTATCCGGGCTACGGACTGCTCGACCCGGCGTGGCGCGGTAGAGGCGCCTCAGCGCGACGCGTCCATGGCTTCGATCGCTTCCAGTGCGTGGGCCGGGTGCGATGCCCCGGATGCGCTTCGCTTATCCGGGCTACGGGTGCCGTCGCTACTCGCAGCCGATGCCGTCGCCGTCGCGGTCGAGGTGTCGACCATATCCCGGCTCGCCGACGCGCACCGGTGCGGCCGCCGCGGCGCGGGCGGCACTGCAGTTGGCGTAGTAAGCCTGCCCGCCGATGACCTGGCGTCCTTGCCCCTGGCTTGGCCGGTTCGCCTGCAGCATGTACGAATCATCGCGCGGCGGTGGACGGGGCGCAGGACTGCGGTGGCAGTGGTAGCCACCGTTCTTGCGGTCGTTGTGACAGCCCTCGGCGTTGAGCCCCCCGCTGTGCGCGGCGGCCGCGAGCGGCCAGACGAGTGGAATCGCCAACATCATCAGCATCGCCCCGCGGCGTTGGATCGTCATCATTGGACACCCCCCATGTCCTCCTACGATGCGTCGACGGTAGCACCGGGTGGGTGTTGGGAGGTGAATGGGGACGCGCGGCAGCCGGATAGGCGCTGAGCATCCGGGATGGCGCGATGCCCCGGATGCGCTTCGCTTATCCGGGCTACGGTCGCGGTGCCTCAACGCGTCGCGTTCGCCGCTTCGATCGCTTCGACGGCCCGGGCCAGCACGACATCCGTCTCGCCCGGCACTATCGGCGTGTCGATGGCGATGTCGGGCACCACGCCGCGCGGGGAGGGGTCGCCGTTCGGGCGGAGGATGCGGGCCTTGGGGTAGCCGACCTCGATACCCGTGCGCGGCAGGGTGAAGTGCTCCATGGCGCCATAGGTGCTGGCCAGGTCGGCGGTCTCCTCGCCGACGATCGTGGCGAAGCCGAAGTCCTGGGCGAGGGCGGCGACGTTCACCGCGTTGGAGTAGGTGTGGCGGTTGACCAGCAGGTAGACCCGGCCGTCGAAACGCGGCGCGGGGCGGGGGTCGACCGTGTCGATCGGGAATCGCACGACGGCCCCCTCCGGCTGCCCGGCATAGGCCGCGGCGAGCTTGGCGGAGGTGCTGTCGGGGTCGCCGTCCTGGGCGTCGAGCCGTGCGCGGTTGGAGCCGACGGTGGCCGCGCTGACGCGGATCTCGAAGGCCTCGCTGAAGCGGAACGGCGTGTCGGCGAACCAGGCGATCATCGGGTCGCTGAAACTGTTGTCGCCACCGGGGTTGTCCCGCAGGTCGATCAGGAGGCGTTTGGCGCCGGCGTCGATGAAGCCCCGGAAGGCATCGTCGATGAAGGCGACGAAAGCGCCCGGGTCCCAGGGGTGCGGGGCTTCGGGCCGGTTGTCGTAGAACGGGCCGGGCCGCAGGTAGGCGATGCCGCCGTCGAGCATGCGGGCCTGGCGGGCATTCCAGTCGAGCTCGAATCTCGCGGGTTCCGAATCGCTCGCGGCGGTGAAGGCCGCGCGGTCGCGTGCGGGCACGTCGAGTTCGGCGCGTCGGCCGCCGGGCTTCTCGACCGTGACGGCGAAGCGCTCGACCTCGCCCAGTTCCAGCCATGCAAGCACGGGCAGGCGGTTCTCCATCTGCGCCCAGGCCATGTAGGCGTTGTCGGCGGAGACATGCGCGCGCAGGCGGCCCAGCCAGTCCATCGCCGGCACGCCGTCGACCGACACCAGGCGGTCCCCCGGCTCGAGGCCCGCCAATCCGCCCGTACCATCGACGACGAAGGCCTCGTCGCCGCGTACGCGGACGTACAGCGGGAAGGCCCGGCCCCCGGCGACACGGAAGCGCTCCCAGGCGTCCATCGGCGGCTCGATCCGCGCATGCGCGACGTTGCCGAACGCGACGAAGCGCTGGAAGGCGATGCGCGCCTGGTCGGGGGTCAACGGCGCGTCGAAGCCGGCGCGCATGTCGCGGTAAAGCGCTTCGTACGCCGCCTTGTCGCGGTGAGCGTAGAGGTCGAAGTGGGCGGCCTGCAGGCCTGCGTAGAGGGCGTCGAAGTCGTCGCGCAGCGCCTCGGGGGCGATCAGGGACGGGGAGGGGTCGGGGCTTTTGTGAGACGGTTCGAGCGGCGGCGCGCAGGCGGCGACGCCGCTGAGCGAGGCGAGCAGCAGGGCGGCGGAACAGGCGCGCAAGACGGTACGTGGCAGGGGCATGGAGGCTCCGGAAGCGGTGCCGCGGACGGTCCGCGGCTTGCCGTCCGATGGAACGCCGGCCCATCCTATCCGACCATGATGGAAGGCTCCTGCTTTCCTGATCTCTTTCTCCCACGGTGGTGACGGCTTTGGAATCAAGGACTTGCAACGGGGTGATGCAGTTCGGCGACTGGCGCGCGGAGCACGCGTCCGGTGAACTGACGGGCCCCTCCGGCACCCAGCGCCTGGAGCCGAAGGTCATGGACCTGCTGTTCCTGCTGGCCGGGCGGCCGGGCGACGTGGTCCCGCGCGAGGCGCTGATGGAGGCGCTGTGGCCCGACATGGTGGTGGGCGACGACAGCCTGGCCCGCACGGTGTCCAAGCTGCGGCAGGCGCTGGGCGACGACGCCCGCATGCCGCGCTACGTGGAGACGATCGCCAAGCGTGGTTATCGCTGGTGCGGGCCGGCGGCGTCTTCGGCCCCGCATGATCGAACGCATGCGCCCGCTGGGGCAGCGGCGTTGCCCCGGAACGGCGCGCGTCGTCGCAGTGTGGCCGTCGCGCTGGGCGTGCTCGGCGCGGTCGCCGTGGTGGCCGTGACCTGGCAAGCGGGCCCGCGCCCGGACGCCGGCCCGGTGACCCCGGTCGAAAGCCGCGAGCGCGACGCCCTGCTGGCGCGTGCCGACGATGCCTACTTCCAGTTCTCCCGCGCGGACAACGAGGCCGCCATCGAGTTGTACCAGCGCGTGCTCGGCGTGCATCCGGACGATCCCGCCGCACTGGCCGGCCTGGCGAACGCGCTCGTGCAACGCGCGCTGCGCTGGCCGCAGGCGAGCGGATCGGACGTACACGAATTCAGGCGGCTGGGCGATGCGCTGGCCAACGGCCATCTTGCCCGCGAGCCGCAGCGTGGCCAGGTCGAGCGTGCGCGGTTGTTGGCCCAGCGTGCGGTCGCGCAGGCGCCGGACTCGGCGGCGGCACACAAGGCCGCGGGCTTCGTCGCCAGTGCACAGGGCCGCTTCGACGACGCGCTGGCCGCCTACGCGCGCACGGTCGAGCTCGACCCCGACAACTGGGGCGCGATGATCAACACCGGCGACGTGCTCGACATCACCGGCCGCGCAGGCGCCGATGCCTGGTTCGAACGGGCGTATGCGGCGATGGAGCGCGCCTATCCGGACAATCCCGCACAGGTGCGCCCGTGGCAGGCCGCCCTTGGCGTGCTGGTCGCGTCGCGCCTGCAGGCGCGGGGCGACAGCGTCGGCGCCGAGGCCTGGTACCGCCGGGTGCTGCGCCAGGCGCCGCTCGATCCTGCCGCGACGTCGGGGCTTGCCGACGTGCTCCGCGCCTCGGGCGATGCCCCGCAGGCCGAGCGACTGTGCACCGAGCTGCGCCAGCGCACCGATGCCGCGTGTGTCGATGCCAGCGGTCGCGCGACCGCGCGTTAGCGGGTCGCTTGCGGCTGCACGATGCCCCGGATGCGCTGCGCTTGTCCGGGCTACGGGCTACGGGCTACAGGTGGCGTGGCTTCAGTGCGGCTCGGGCGTGTCGGGATCGACGAGCGGGTCCAAGGGCGCCGGCGGCTCCGGGTCGGGGAGGGTTTCGAACATGGCCGGTGGCGGTTCCGGGCCGAGGCCTTCGGTGCTGGGAATGAAGGCGGCGACGCGCTCGAAGAAGCGGCGGTAGAAGTCTTCGTTCTGCACGGTGTTGGTGGCGACGCGGACGAGGTCGCCGCCGCTGGTGCCGATCGGCAGCGACACCGAGCCCAGCATGCTGACGCCGACGCTGGCGGACTTGACCGAGGTGTTGAGCACGTAGCGGTCCTGGACGGCATTGACGAACACGATGGCGCCGCCGCCCGGTTGCTGCAGGCAGGTCGCGCGCACGTTCAGCTGGGTGTGCACGTCGGATTCGGGCTGGAAGCTCTTGGTCGCCTGCAGCGCGTCGTCGCTGGCCTTGCCAATCACGTAGCCCTGGCCGAGCAGGGCGCGGCGCGTGGCCTCGCAGGCACTGGCCGGGGGCACGGCGTAGGTGCGCGAATACGTGTCCCCGGCGCCGAAGGTCTCGCCCAGCGGCGGCGGTTCCGATTTGCGGTTGAACCCGCAGGCGGCCAGCGTCGTGGCCAGTCCCAGGACGGCCAGGGCGCGGAAAGGCAGGCGTGCGCGTTGCATGCGATAGGCAGGGGGTGTGGGCGGAATCGCGAGTCTAGCGGCGAGCGGGTGCAAGGGTGCTGAACGACGGCTGGCCCACGGGGCGCTTCAGCGACCGTCCCGCCGCTTGTCGTACCACAGGTCCAGGCCTTCGCGCGTCTGCAGGATGCCGCGGCCGCGAAAGAGCAGCCGCCCGAGCAGGCGCAGGTGCTCGCCGGGCGAGAAGGTGCGCAGCTTGCGGTCCGAGGTGCGGACCGATTCGCGAAGGATCACGAAGCGGCCCTGCGTGGCGAGCGCGCGGCTCATCGCCACGTCCTCGCCGGCGTACCAGCGCGGGTCGAAGCCGCCGACGGCTTCGAAGGCCTCGCGGGTGCAGAACAGGAAGCAGCCCGGCGCGATACCCGTCCAGCGGAAGCCGAAGGCGGCGATGCCGGCCAGGGCACGTTCGTGCCAGCGCGCCGGGCCGGCGAGGCGCACGCGGCAACCACCGCCGATGGCGCCGTGGTCCATCGCCTGCATGGCGGCGCCGAGCACCGTGGCGTCGACGAGGGTGTCGGCATCGAGGAACAGCAGGCGTGCGTGGCACGCGGCCGTCGCGCCGGCATTGCGGGTGGCGGCGATCTGGCGGTGCTCGACGCGCAGGACGCGGACGCCACGCGCGGCGGCGATCTCGCCGGTTGCGTCGCTGGAGGCATCGTCGACCACGATCACCTCGTGTTGCACGGACAACGCGCGCGTCGCTTCGGCCAGCGCATCCAGCGTGGCGCCGATCAGGGCCGCTTCGTCGTGGGCGGGAATGATGATCGACAGCATGCCTGCAGCATTGCATGGCGATGTGCAGGCCGGGGGTGAATGCCCCGTGCATCCGTTCAGGCCGGCGGCGACGAGCGAGCGTTCCGCGCGGGAGCGTGGCACGTGGGACGAAGGTGCCCGGTATCCGACTGGCCGGGTCGATGGAAGATGGAATGCCCGTCCAGGGACGAGTGGTCAGGCGAGGGGGCGGCGCTCAGGCGCCCGATATGCCCAGGGTGTCGTTGCCCTTCTCGAGGTCGGTCAGCATGCCCAGGCGGTGCGCATCGGCCGCGCGCTGCATGGCGGCGTCGATCCATTCGCGATGCGGGTTCTCCTGCCAGCGGGGCAGCTTGAATATGTGCGCGCGCGGGTATTGGCGGATGGTGTCGGCGTCCTGGATCCATTTCCAGTCGCCGGGCATCAATGCCTCGTCGCGGGCGAAGGCGCTGGCCGTGGCGGCGCTGCGCGCGTAGATCAGGTTCATGGGCGCCTCGTGTCGGCTGCGAAGAAGCTCCGGGGGATACCGGGCTCATTCGGTCCAACGCGCCGGCTTGCCGAACGCGGCCAACGCGGGTCGTGTACCTGAGCGATGGCGGTGGGTGGGGTCGTGATTGGGGAGTCGTGATCCGTGCGGTGTGTTGCGCGCACCCAAGCCATCGTCAGACGCGGGCTTGAGCGATCGTGGCTATCGACTTCGCCGCGATCCACCTTGGGGCGTGCGGCCGCGGCCTGACATAATCCGGCGCGATGGGAACGGGAGGGGCGAACATGGGAGGGGTCGGCCACTGGGTCGTGATCTTCGCCATCGGCGGTGCGCAGGCGGTACTCCTGGCGCTGGCCTTGTGGCGGCGGCCGGTGAACCGGGCGGCGAACCGCGTGCTGGCGGCGTGGCTCGGGCTGGTGGGGTTGGACCTGGGCGTCAAGGCGGCGTTCCTTGCCGCGCCGGCGCCGGGCCTGTTCCGCGTGTTGTTGTTCGTCGGGGTCTTCCCGTTCCTCTACGGCAGCTTCTTCTATCTCTACGTGCGCACGTTGACCACGGCGCGGCGGCTGGCGTGGCTCGATGGCGTCCACCTGTCCGGCTTCGCCGTCGCGTTCGCGGTGGGCCTGCCGGCGCTGTTGGCCGCGCCGGACACGAACCTGGCCAACATGCAGGCCTGGCTGGCCGGCGCGTTTCCGCCGCCGGTACCGTGGTACAGCCCGTTCCTTTATGCCTGGAGCCTGAGCTATGTCGCCGCGGCGGTCTGGCGCGTGCTCCGCTTCCGCCGCGAGGTGCGCGAGCGGCGCTCGGACGCCGACCGCGTGTCGCTGCACTGGGTGATGGCGATGGCGATGGGGCAGGTGCTGATCTGGGGCATTGCCGTCGTCCACGACTACGTGCGTCCCGCCGGCATCGGATACTTCACGATCTACGGCGCCGTGGCCGTCTGGGCCTGCGTGCTCGGCTACCTGGGCCTGATGCAGGCGACGGTCGCCGGGGACGACACCGCCGAGCCGGGCGCGCCGCGCGAGGTCCCGCCCGATCCACCGGCGGCCCCGCCGGCCCAGGACGAGGACGCGCGCCTGCCCGAGGTGCAAGCGCGGCTGGCCGGCCTGATGGAGGACGAGGCGATGTACCTGGCACCGGCGCTGACGATCGCCCAGGTCGCCCGGCGAAGCGGCTATCCCGAATACCTGGTCTCGGCGGCGATCAATCGCGGTTTCGGCTGCACGTTCTGGGACTACATCAACCGCCAGCGGATCGCCGCGGCCTGCCGCTGCCTGGCGGACGCGTCGGACACGCGCACCATCCTCGACATCGCCTACGCCTGCGGTTTCACGTCCAAATCGACGTTCAATTCGGCGTTCAAGCGCGAGACCGGCCACACGCCAAGCGCCTGGCGTGCGCGCCAGGCGGCGGCCTGACACGGAGGCGCTTCAGGCCGGCTGCGCGCGCCGGGATGCCTGCAGCGGCATCGCGCGACGGCGCCAGCGCAGCCACAGTTCGCACACGGCCATGTTGAAGGTCCAACTGGTCCAGGCGGCGAAGATGTAGACCGGCTCCAATGGCAGCTTGAAGACCAGCGTGCCGCCGAACAGGATCACCCGCAGGGTCACCGCACCGAAGGTCATCGCCAGGCTGTGCACCATCCAGTGCCGATGGCGGGCGATGTCGCCCAGCACGGCGAAGCGGATCCCGTTGCCGGTCACCAGCAGCCAGGTCACCGCGAGCAGCAGGAAGCCCGCGCCCGAGGCCCAGCCGCCCTGGGCGTGGAAGGCCATGCCCAGCCCGGCCACGCCACCGGCCAGGACGCCGCCGGCATACAGCCAGCCACTGGTGCGATGCAGGGCCGGCCAGCGGCGACGGACCCAGGCGCTGGCCTGGACGGGGGCCAGCAGCAGCGCCAGCCCGGCCCCGAAGAAATGCATCGGCACCACCAGGCCCTGGACAGCGAAGCTGGCCATGAAGGGGTTCTGTGGTTCGTAGGGCAGCACCTTCAGGAACGCGAACGCATAGGCCGCGACCATCACGCTGGTGAGGGCGAAGAAGGTGAAACCGATACCGCGGAGACCTGTCCCGATGAAACGTCGCATGGCGCCTGTCCTGGCCTGGTGGGGCCTGCAGGGTCCCGTGCGACGGGCCTGGGGTCGTCCGGACCGGCCGGATCGGACGTCCGGTTCGCCCGGATCGGTCGTGGGACGGGGTCAGCGCGGGGCGTAGTACGCCAGGAACATGTCCACCGCGGCCTCGCCGACCTGCTTCTGCTGGCCGGGGCTGAGCGGCGGCTGGCCCATGGAGATCTGCGGCCAGAAGGCGAAGCCCTTCACCAGGCCCTGCAACTGCATCGACGCGAAGAGGGGGTCGTCGGTCTTCAGTGCGCCGTCGGCGGCGGCGGCGCGGATCCAGGTGGTCAGGCCTTCCTCGCGGTCGCCCAGCCGCGCCAGCATCTCTCGCGCGCGCTCGGGCGAATGCACGCCCGCGGCGATGGCGACGCGCGCCAGGTCGGTGAAGTTGGGATCATCGAGCAGGCGCAGCTTCTGGCTCACCAGCTCGAGCAACTGCCCGCGCAGGGGCCGGTCGCGCCGGTAGGCGAGGTCCACGCCCTCGGTACCCCGTGCCCAGAGCTGCTCCAGGATGCGCGCGAAGAGCTCTTCCTTGCTGGCGAAGTGGTTGTAGACCGTGCGCTTGGAGACGCCGGCGCTGGCCGCGATGCGGTCCATGCTGGTCGCTTCGTAGCCCGACTCGCGGAACTCGGCGATCGCCGCGGCCAGGATCGCCGCGTGCTTGCGCTCGGTCAGGCGGGGCGTGGGGGCGGGCTTGGCGGACATGGGGCTAGTTTACACCGATCGGTTTACTTTCTCGAATACCGGAACTACACTGCCCTGTGTAGTTTCCATTCGAGCCCGCCGTCCCCCATGCCGTCCGCCCCCGTCCCCCGTCGAGCCCGCCGGCGTTTGCGTCGCCTCGGCGCGACCGTCCTGACCCTTGGAGTCCTCATCGTGAGTGCCTGCCTGTTGTCCGCCGCCCGCACCAACCGTCCCGTCGCCGACTATCCGGCCTCCCCGCAGTCGGCCGAGGGCCGCTTCCGCAATCCGGCGCCGCGCCCGGCCGAGGGACTGGGCAAGACGCTGGGCATCATGTGGAACTTCTTCTTCAACAAGCCCGACACCACCGTGCCCCGCGCGCCGGTGCCGGTGGCGACGCTGACGCGCGCGCAGCTGCTCGCCGCGCCCGATCGCAGCCTGTTCCGGCTGGGGCACTCGACCGTGCTGCTGAAGCTGCGCGACGGGTTCTGGATCACCGACCCGGTGTTCGCCGAGCGCGCCTCGCCGGTGCAGTGGATGGGCCCCAAGCGCTTCCATGCCCCGCCCATCGCACTGGAGGACCTGCCGCCGCTGCGTGGCGTGATCCTCTCCCACGACCATTACGACCACCTCGACCGCGACACCGTGGTGGCCCTGGCCGAGCGCGCCGACATGTTCCTCACGCCGCTGGGCGTCGGCGACCGGCTCGTGGCCTGGGGCGTGCCGGCCGCGAAAGTGCACCAGTTCGACTGGTGGCAGGGCACCCGCGTGGATGGGCTGCACATCATCGCCACGCCCGCCCAGCACTTCTCCGGCCGCGGCCTGTTCGACGGCAACAAGACGCTCTGGGCCTCGTGGACGATCATCGACGAACCCGAGGGCGCGCCCGGCCTGCGCCTGTTCTTCAGCGGCGACACCGGCTACTTCGACGGCATCCGCGAGATTGGCCGGCGCTTCGGTCCCTTCGACGTGACCCTGCTCGAGACCGGCGCGTACGACCCGCAGTGGCCCTACGTGCACATGCAGCCGGCGCAGACCGTGCAGGCCCACGAAGACCTGCGCGGCCGCTGGCTGATGCCGGTGCACAACGGCACCTTCGACCTGGCGATGCATGCCTGGCAGGATCCCTTCGAGCAGATCTCGGCGCTGGGCGCCGCGCGCGGCATCGCCCTGGCCACCCCGGGCATGGGCGAGCGCCTGGACCTGGCCGCGCCGCAGCCGACGACGGCGTGGTGGCGCACGGTGGAGTAGGGCGCGTGGCCCGGGGCGATGCGGTGCGAATGGCCCTTGACCTCAAGCGTGCTTGAGGGCGCAGGCTAGGGCGCCCTCCCCGAAGCCCTGTCGCCATGCCCGACGCCCCGCTCGACCTCGACGCCTACCTGTCCCGGCTGGGCTTCGCCGCCCCGCCGCCGCCCACCCTGGACGCCCTGCGCACGCTGCAGCTGCGGCATACCCAGGCCTTTCCCTTCGAGACGATCGCGACCCTGCTGCACGCGCCGGTGCCCATCGACCTGCCCGCGCTTCAGCGCAAGCTGCTGCACGGGGGGCGCGGCGGCTACTGCTTCGAACTCAACAGCCTGTTCCTGGCCTTGTTGCAGCGACTGGGCTTCCAGGCGCGCGCGCTGACCGCCCGGGTGGTGATGGGGCGCAGCGACGACGCGGCCCCGCCGCGCAGCCACATGCTGCTCGAAGTGCGCCTGGACGACGTGGACTACATGGTCGACGTCGGCTTCGGCGGCATGGTGCCGACCGCACCGCTGCGCCTGGGCGACCCGAGGCCGCAGCAGACCCCGCACGAGGACTACCGCGTCGTCGAACGCGACGGCTGCCTGGCCGTGGATGCCTGCGTGCTCGAGGCATGGCGACCGCTCTACGTGTTCGACCGCCAGGCGCAGGCGCCGGTCGACCTGGACGTCGCCAACTGGTACGTGTCCACCCATCCGGCCTCAGGCTTCGCCGGCCAGCTGCGCGTCGCGCGCACCGGACCGGGCGAGCGCAGGACCCTGCAAGGGGGTCGCCTCACCCACCACCGCCTTGGCCAGCCGAGCACGAGCTGCCTGCTTGCCGACGCGGATGCGGTCGTGGCTGCGTTGCGCGAAGTGTTCGGCCTTCGCGTGCCCGACGACGCGGCCCTGCGCGGCGCCATCCAGGCGCGGCTGGCCGCGGACGCGGCGGCGGAAGTCGCCTGAGCCCGGGTTTGCAAGCGCGCGGCCATCGCCGATGATGGCCGCGCACGTTGCCGGGAGACCCCGATGTTCGCTCGCGCCCTGCTTCTCGCCCTTGCCCTCGCATCCGCGGCCGGACCTGTCCGGGCCACGCCGCCGACGCTGCGCGTCGACATCCAGCATGCCGGGGATGCGCACGTCGAGCGCTACGCCCTCGAGCGCGTGGTCGGGGAGCCGTTGCCCTGGCCGGGCAATCCCGCGCACCCGATCGACGGCAGCAACCTCGGCAGCCAGAAGTTCGAGGTCGCCGACGCGGCGACCGGTGAGCTCCTGTACTCGCGCGGCTACAGCACGGTGTTCGGCGAATGGCGGACGACCGGCGAAGCGAAGGCGATGCAGCGCAGTTTCCAGGAATCGCTGCGCTTCCCGATGCCCGACGCCCCGGTGGAGCTGACCGTCTTCGGCCGCGATGGCGACAACCGCTTCGTGCCGTCGTGGTCGGTCACCATCGATCCCGCCGCGCTCGACGTCGAGCGCGGTCCGACCGCCATGGCCGACCGCTGGCCGGTGGGCATGCCGATCGCGATCCGCCGCAACGGCGCGCCGGCCGACAAGGTCGACCTGTTGCTGTTGGGCGACGGCTACACCGCGGACGAGATGGACGCCTTCGAGGCGCGGGCCCGCGAGCTGGCCGACACGCTCTTCAGCGTCTCCCCGTTCAAGGAACGTGCCGCCGACTTCAACGTCTGGGCGCTGGCCGTGCCGGTGCCCGAGTCCGGCGTGAGCCGTCCTTCGACCGGCATCCACCGCGCGTCGGCGACGGGCGCGCGTTACGACATCTTCGGCAGCGAGCGCTACATCCTCACGCTCGACAATCGCGCCTTCCGCGACCTCGCCCAGTACGCGCCATACGATTTCGTCGAGATCATGGTCAATGGCGACACCTACGGCGGCGGTGGCATCTTCGGCCAGTTCAGCACGGTGGCCGCCGGCAACGACTGGCGCGACTACGTCTTCGTGCATGAGTTCGGCCACCACTTCGCCGCGCTCGCCGACGAGTACTACACCTCGCCCGTCGCCTACGGTGCGGCCGACCACCCGCGCGTGGAGCCGTGGGAGCCGAACGTGACCGCGCTGCTCGATCCCGAGCGGGTCAAATGGCTCTCGCAGGTCACGCCGGCGACGCCGGTGCCGACACCCTGGCCGAAGGAGGCCTACGAAGACTACGAGCGCGGCATCCAGGCGCGCCGCAAGCGCTTGCGCGAGGAGCGCCGGCCCGAGGCGGAGATGAGCGCCCTGTTCCACGAAGAGCAGCGCCACATCGAGACGCTGTTCGCCCAGGCCGCGCATCGCGACGCCGTGGGTGCGTTCCAGGGTGGCAACTATTCGGCGACCGGTTACTACCGCCCCCAGCTGAACTGCCTGATGTTCACGCGCACCGATGCGTTCTGCCAGGTCTGCCAGGGCGCGATCGAGGTGGTGATCGACATGTACAGCCGCTAGCGGGACGTGATGGGTGATTGGCGATTCGTAGTTCGTGATGGGTGATTCTTGGTGCGTGGAGGATGGAGGGTGATGCGCAAGGGACGGAACGCCCAAGGCGTCATCCCAGCGAACGCTGGGATCCAGCCTTTGCCTTTGCCTTTGCCTTGGAACCCCGCCTGCCTTCGCAATCCCTGGGCGCGTCCATTTCGTCGCCGACCCAGCGCAGGCTCGCAGGAGGGCGCGAAGCAAAGCCCCTCGCGGGTGCGACGTGCGCGGCGTGTATGGATGGGTGTCGACCTGGGCTCCATCGACCCTGCGGCGCCTGCCGGCCTGCGGCGCTACCCGCCCATCGGCGGGATGCTCATTCCCGGTTTCGACACTTTCGCGCCTGCGGCGGCGTTCGCATGTCGTGGGAAGCGGCGCGCGTTGGCGTGGCCGCCGGGAGGCCCTGGCCTCCGTTCTTCCCCACGAACAGGACATTTTCCATGAGCAAGCTGAAAGGCAAGGTCGCCCTCGTCACGGGCGCTTCCAAGGGCATTGGCGCCGGCATCGCGTCCGCACTCGCGGCCGCGGGTGCCTCGGTCGTCGTCAACTACGCATCCAGCCAGGCCGGCGCTGACGCCGTCGTCGCGCGCATCGCCGAGGCCGGTGGCCAGGCGGTGGCGGTGCGCGGCGACGTCTCCAGGCGCGAGGACGCGGAAGCGCTGGTCGCGGCGGCCATCGAGCATTTCGGGCGGCTGGACATCCTCGTCAACAACTCCGGCGTGTACGAATTCGCCGCGCTCGATGAAATCGACGAGGCGCATTTCCGCCGCCAGTTCGACGTCAACGTGCTCGGCCTGCTGTGGACCACCCAGGCCGCGGGCAAGCACCTGGGCGAGGGCGCGAGCATCATCAACATCGGCTCGGTCGTCACCCGGATCGTGCCACCCGGCAGTGCCGTCTACACCGCCACCAAGGGCGCGGTGGACGCCATCACCGGCGTGCTGTCGCGGGAACTGGGGCCGCGCGGGATCCGCGTCAATGCCCTGAACCCGGGCATGGTCGAGACCGAAGGCACCCACGCCGGCGGGATCATCGGTTCGGACATGGCCGCCGAGGTGGTCGCGCAGACGCCGCTGGGGCGCCTGGGCCAGCCCGACGACATCGCGTCGATCGCGGTGTTCCTGGCCTCCGACGATGCGAAGTGGCTGACCGGCGAACACCTCTATGCCGGAGGCGGCGTCCGCTGAAGCGCGACGCCCGCGTCAGCCGAAGTCGGGCGAGGGCGTGAACGCGTAACGCTCGATGCGGCCCACGGCCTCGACCGCGGCGCGCACGTCGTCGCGGTCGAGCAGGGTCGCGCGCGCTGCCTCGCGACCGGTGTTGCCCGGCAGCACCGGCGCGTCGGCGTAGCCCTGCAGCCACCAGAGCATGTCGCTGCGCAGGGCCGGGTCGGCCAGATGGCGGCGCACGAGCGCCGCGGCCTCGTCGATGCGTGCATCCCGCAGCAGCGCTTCCAGCAGCTGTTGGACCGCGTCCGCGTCGTGCTCGCGGAGGTAGTCCAGGGCCTCGCCCGCGGCCGTGGCGTCGCCTCGCTGCGTGGCGATGCAATGCCGGATCTTGCGAAGGACCATCTCGCCGTAGCCGCTCATTGCGCCCACCGCGTCGATCGCGCGCTCGGCGTCGTCGGGCCGCTGCAGGCTGCAGTAGTAGTCGCCCAGGTTGAGGCGCTGGCTGACGTTCGCCTGGCCTGCTTCGTCCATGCCGCTGGCCCGTTGCATGTCCGCCTCGGCTTCGGCGGCGCGGCCGAGGTGGCTCAGGGCCATGGCCCGGTTGTTGAGCAGCCAGATCGCCTCGTCGGCATCGTCGAACCGGTCGTCGGGCGCCTGCGCCACGCGATCGAGTACCCGGGTGGCGACCGCGTTGGTCTCGTCGTAGCGACCGGTCATCAGCAGTCCGTAGGTGAGCTGGACCTGCGCCTGGATCGAGTCCGGGGCGACATCGGCCGCGCGCTGCAGGCGCTCGACCTGCAGCCGGACGGCGTTGTCGACGTCGAGCGAGGTCGCATTGCGGTCGAACAGGCCATCGAAGCGGCGGTCGCTGCGTATCCGGACCAGGTCGCTCGGGCTGCTGACCCGGCGCAGGGCTTGGCGCGCGCGCTCGCGCTCGCCGCGCTCGACCCGCGCGAGGGCCAGGTCGTACCACACCGCACTGTCGCCCCCGTAGGGGCTTCGCCAGTTGGCGTCGAACAGGGCCTGGGCCAGGGCCAGGCGTTCGGGCGCATCGGCGGGCAAGGCGAGGCGGAGGCGGTGGATGTCGCTCTCCTCGATCTCGTCCAGCGTCTCCGGCCAGCGTTGCACCAGTTCGATGAAGTGGCGTGCGGCGGCTTCGGGTTGCTCGAGGTGGGACTCGAGCATGGCGAGCCGGTACCAGTCCCACCGATCGCCGGGCTCGAAGGCGACCGCGCGCCCGCACAGCGCACGCGCGTCTTCCAGGCGCTGCTCGCGCGCGGCGGTCCAGCATGCGAGCGACAGCGTCGCGCCCCGCGTTTCCGCCGGCAGGGCCTCGAAACCCGGGTCGGCGAGTATCCCGGTCAGTGCCAGGTCGGCGGCTTCGCCATCGTCCGCGCCCGCAAGCGCGCGTGCCTGCTCGATGCGTTGCTCCAGCGCCGATCCGGGCGAGAGCGATTGCACGGCGAGATCGGTGGACGCCTTGTCGACCTTGGTTCCGGCCGCGGCCGGCAGGCAGGCGACCAACAGCAAAGCGAGGAGGGTGTGCAGGCGGGGGCGCGGGAATGCGTGGCGGTTGCCATCCATGGGTCGACGTCACCTTCGGGCAATGGAGTCCGACCGAGTGTCGCAGCGCGTCGCGCCGTGCGCCAGCCCGTGCCGGCGTGTCGCAACGCAACAAAAAGGCGGCGCCATGAAGGCGCCGCCTGGATCGTGTCGTGTGTCGCGATGGCGCGCTTACAGGCCGATCACCGACTCCGCGCTCACGAAGGACAGGCCCTGGGCCTGGGCCACCGGCTCGCAGGTCACCTGGCCTTCGCAGACGTTGAGGCCGTTGCGCAGGTGCGCATCGTCGGCCAGGGCCTTCTTCCAGCCCTTGTTGGCCAGCGCCAGGGTGAAGGGCAGGGTGACGTTGTTGAGTGCGAAGGTCGACGTGCGCGCGACCGCGCCGGGCATGTTGGCCACGCAGTAATGGACCACGTCGTCGACGACGTAGGTCGGCTCGGCATGGGTGGTGGCGCGCGAGGTTTCCACGCAACCGCCCTGGTCGATGGCGACGTCGACGATGACCGAGCCCGGCTTCATGCTCTTGACCATCTCGCGGGTGACCAGCTTCGGCGCGGCGGCGCCGGGGATCAGCACGGTGCCGATGAGGAGGTCGGCGCGGCGCACCAGTTCCTCGATCGCGGCCTGGGTGGAGAACACCGTCGAGATCGAGGTGCCGAACTGGCTGGCCAGGCGCTTGAGCGCGTCGGCCGAGCGGTCGACGACGGTGACCTTGGCGCCCATGCCCACCGCGATGGTGGTGGCATGGGTGCCCGACACGCCGCCGCCGAGCACGACGACTTCCGCCGCCGAGACGCCGGGGACGCCGCCGAGCAGCACGCCGCGGCCGCCCTGGGCCTTCTCGAGCGCATGCGCGCCCACCTGCGGGGCCAGGCGGCCGGCGACTTCCGACATCGGGGTCAGCAGCGGCAGCGAACCGTTGGCAGCGGTCACGGTCTCGTAGGCGATGCAGATCGCGCCGGAGTCGACCAGGTCCTTCGTCTGCGCCGGGTCCGGCGCCAGGTGCAGGTAGGTGAAGAGGATCTGGCCCTTGCGCAGCTTCTTGCGCTCCTCGGCCAGCGGCTCCTTGACCTTGACGATCATGTCGGCCCGGGCGAACACCTCGTCGGCGGTCGCGGCGATGCTGGCGCCGGCGGCGACGTAGTTCTCGTCGGTCAGGTCGACGCCGAGGCCGGCACCGCTCTGGACCACGACCTCGTGGCCGTTGTTGACCAGTTCCTGGACGGAGGCCGGCACCAGGCCGACGCGGTACTCGTGGTTCTTGATTTCGGTGGGAACGCCGATGCGCATGGCGGAGGCTCTCGATGGCGGGAAGGGCGCCGACGCGGTCGGCGTGGGAGGTGGCAAATTATGATCGAAGGAACGCGCACTTTTTGACCAATCTGATCGCTGTTAAGCTTCATAAGTCGCATCAATCACTAATGTCCCGTCATCCAGTAGAAGATTATTCCAATGCCGGAGCCAACCCTCGATTCCCGTGATCGCGCCATCCTCAGGCTGCTGCAGGAGGACGGCCGCCTGACCAACATGGAGCTCGCGCAACGCATCAACCTGTCGCCCTCGGCCTGCCTGCGCCGGGTCAAGCTGCTGGAGGAGCGCGGCCTGATCTCCCGCTACGTGATGCTGCTCGACGAGGAGATGGCCGGCCTGCCGGGCACGGCCTTCGTGCTGGTGACCCTGGACCAGCAGGGTCGCGCCGCCCTGGACACCTTCGAGGACGCGATCCAGCGCCATCCGGAAGTCACCGAGTGCTGCCTGCTCGCCGGCGTCGCCGACTACATGGTGCGCGTGGCCTACGCGGACGCGGCCGATTTCGAGCGCATCCACACCGAGATCCTCACCCAGTTGCCCGGCGTGGTCCGCGTGCAGTCGACGCTGGCGCTGCGCACGGTCAAGAAGACCACTGCCCTGCCGGTCTAGGTCCGCTGCTCAGGTGCGGTTGATCGAGACGCCGCCGTCGACGCGCATCGCGCTGCCGGTGACGAAACTGGAGGCGTCCGAGGCCAGGAACAGGGCCGCCTCGGCGATCTCGGCCGGATCGGCGACGCGCTTGAGCGCGTGCAGGCCTTCGACGAATGCGCGCGAATCGGGTGTATCGAGGAAATCGCGGGCGCCGGGCGTGTCGGTACCCCCCGGCAGCAGCGCGTTGACGCGCACGCCGCGGGGGCCGGCCTCGGCGGCGAGCACCTGGACCAGTCCGATCACGCCGGCCTTGGCCGCGGCGTAGGCGGCCATGCCCGGCATGCCGACGGTATGGCCGACGAAGGTGGAGGTGCAGATGATCGACCCCGCCCCTGCATCGAGCATGGTCGCCAGCTGGCGGCGGGTCCCCAGGAACGTGCCGGTGAGGTTGGTGTCGAGCGTCTCGCGCCATGCGGCCAGCGACATGCCGGTGACAGGTCCCATCGGGCCGGTCCCGCCGGCATTGTTGAAGGCGATGTCGAGCCGGCCGTAACGCTCGAGCGCGATGTCGACCAGTGCATCGGCATGGGCCTCGTCGCGCACGTCGCCGGTACAGGCGACGGCGGTGCCGCCCGCGGCCGCGATCTCGTCGACAAGCGCCGCCAACGCATCGCCCCGGCGCGCGCCTAGGACCAGCCGCGCGCCTTCCCGCGCGAAGCGCAACGCGGCCGCGCGGCCGATGCCCGAACTCGCGCCCGTGATGAGGGCGGCCTTGCCCGCCAATGCCCGTGTCGCCATGTCCTGCGCTCCCATGCGTCGATAAGAGCGCGCAGTCTGGTCAAGGGGGCCGGCCGATGCTCGCCACTATCGGCCATGGCACTTCGGACGGCCCATGCGCGTTCCCGGACGGGCATGCAGCCTGCTCGCCTGCGCTTACTCGATCGCGAAGCGGATCGTATAGGTCGCCGTCCCGCCCCGGCGCGCCTGCGCGCGCGGCTGGAAGACCTCGATCCGATACTCGCCCGTGGCCGGCAGCGGGCCGCTCCACGACTGCAGTTCGAGGGCGCCCGCCATCGCATGGTCCTCGCCGGGGGCGATCACGTTGAAGTAGGCATCGTTCGAGTCCGACAGGGTGACGTGCATCGTCTGGCCGGCGCGCGCGCCGAGCAGGTAGTTCACCGTGTCGTAGCCCGTCAGGCTGCCGCTGACGGTGCTCTCGCTGGTGCCGCGGGCGAAATGCACGGTGTGGCGGTTGGCCCCGGGGTCGGCGGCCGACGCCGATGCGAGGGGCAGCAGGGCAAGGGCAAGGGCAAGGACCAGCAGGCAGCGAAGGCGAAGCGGGTTCATGGCGGTATTCCTCGGGGATGGCCCGCGCCGCGCGGGCGCCAGGCCGGGACATCGGGGCTGCGCGCAGGCAGCCGGCGCCGTCAGCGCCTGACGGCGCGCAGGAAGGCGATCCAGCGCCAGATCGCCCACAGGCTCAGCAGTGCGAGCACCGGCCAGATCACCAGCAGGTCGATCCGGATATTGGCCTCCGGCGTGCGCCAGGCCACCACCATCTCCCAGGCCGCGTAGGCCAGCCAGGCCAGCGCCGCGATCCGGACCGCGCGTCGCGATGGCGGCGGCGTGGCGACCGCGGCCGTCGGCCACCAGGCGGCCAGGAGGAACGGAAAGGCGATGACCAGGATGTTGATCGGCTTTCCGACCAGCAGGGCCGCGAGCTGCTCCATGGACATTCTCCGGCGGGAACGCGCCGAGTATCGCGTTCCCCATGTCAGCCGGACGTGTGCGTGGGCGCGCGTTGCAAACGTATTCCGGGTCGAATCGACGGATCTGGCACACAGCGATCCACGCAACCGCGTGGCAGCGCATGCTGCAATGCACAATAATGAGGGCTCCCGCCTTCCCTGAACGCGCCATGACCGCCGCCGGTACCCCCGCCACTCGCATCCTGCCTCCGGCCACGGTGCGGGCGATCCTGTTCGCCCTGGCGATGGGGGGATTCGCGATCGGCACCAGCGAATTCGTGGTGATGGGCCTGATGCCCGACATCGCGCGGGGCCTGGGCGTCGGCGAAACCCAGGTCGGCCACGTGATCAGCGCCTACGCGATCGGCGTCGTGGTCGGCGCGCCGCTGCTGTCGATCCTGGGCGCGCGGCTGCCGCGGCGGCCGATGCTGCTGGTGCTGATGGGCTTCTACGCGCTGGGCAACCTGGCCAGTGCGCTGGCGCCCGACTACCCGACCATGCTGGTGTTCCGCTTCGTTGCGGGCCTGCCGCACGGCGCCTACTTCGGTGTCGCCGCCCTGGTCGCCGCTTCGATCAGTCCACCGGCGCAGCGCGGCGTTGCCGTCAGCCGGGTGCTGCTGGGCCTGGCGGTGGCGCTGCTGGTCGGCAATCCACTCGCCACCTGGCTGGGCCAGCAGTTCGAATGGCGCCATGCCTTCGGCCTGGTCGCGCTGATCGCCACGGCCACCGTGGTGATGGTCGCGCGGACCCTGCCGCCGGATCCGGACGAGCCGCGCGCCGACCCCGTGCGCGAGTTGCGCGACTTCAACCGCAAGCCTGTCTGGCAGGCGATGGGCATCGGTGCGATCGGGTTCGCCGGCATGTTCTGCGTCTTCAGCTACCTCGCGCCGACGATGATCCACGTGACCGGGGTGCCCGAGGCCTGGACGCCGCTGGGCATGCTCGCCTTCGGTGTCGGCGGCATCCTCGGCAACCTCGCCGGTGGCTGGCTGTTCGACCGCCTGCAGTTCCGCGCGATCGCGGTCGTGCTCGCCTGGTCGGTGGTCCTGCTGCTGGCCTTCCCGCTGGCGGCGGGTTCGATGTGGACGCTGCTGCCGGCCGTGGTCGCCGTGGGCACCATGGGCGCCCTGGCGCCGGTCCTGCAGGCGCACCTGATGGATGTCGCCGGCAACGCGCAGACCCTCGCCGCGGCCTCCAACCATTCGGCGTTCAACACCGCCAACGCGCTGGGGCCCTGGCTCGGCGGCATGGCCATCACCGCCGGGTATGGCTGGACCTCGACCGGTTATGTCGGCGCCGCCACCGCGCTGGCGGGCCTGGGGGTCTACCTGTGGGCGGCCGCCGGCCGCCGCGCGACCGCAG
This sequence comes from Marilutibacter spongiae, assembly GCF_014145325.1. Classification (GTDB taxonomy): domain Bacteria; phylum Pseudomonadota; class Gammaproteobacteria; order Xanthomonadales; family Xanthomonadaceae; genus Marilutibacter; species Marilutibacter spongiae. The sequence continues at coordinate 58,188 of NZ_JACHTF010000012.1, read as the reverse complement.
CCTGCGAGGCTGCCGCCTGAGCGCAAGCATCGGCTGGCGCCCGAGCGCCTATTCGCGTGGCAGCTTGCGCGCCCACATGTTGTCGACCAGGTTCGGATAGCGGCGGCCCGCTGCCTCGGCCCGTTCGCGCGCCGCGGCCTTCTGCGACTCGCTCAGCGGCACCGGCGCGCGCTGGCGTCGCGGCGATGGCTTCTTCCACGGAGGCACCGGGTCGTTCATGGCGTCAGGTCCCGTCGACGACGACGCCCTTCCAGAACGCCACGCGATCCTTGATCTGCGCGGCCGCCGGTTTGGGGTCGGGGTAGTACCAGGCGGCGTTTGCGTTGACGGCGTCGCCGACCACCACGTCATAGTAATGGGCCGTGCCTTTCCACGGGCAGACCGTGGTGTGCTCGCTGGGACGCAGGTGCTCGATGTGCAGCGAGCCGGGCGGGAAATAGGCGTTGCCCTCGACCTCCACGGTCGCGTCGCTGCGGGCCAGTTCGGTGCCGTGCCAGTGGGCAGTGGTCATGGCGTCGGTCTCCGGTGGGGAGCGACGACCATAGCGCAGCCGGCGTCGACGCCGTGGCACGGACCACGATGGATTCCGCAGGCGCCTGAAACACGGGCGCAGGAAGGAAAAGGCCCCGCGCCGGCGGGGCCTGGTGTGGCACGATGCGCGCGACGTGGCCGGGGTCAGGGCCGTAGGGTGGGTAGAGCCGAAGGCGAAACCCACCTTCGCGGAGCCGCACGCACGACGCGCGATGGGTTTTGCTTCGCGCTACCCATCCTACGAGGGGCGTGGGATCGCGAGGCAACCGCAAAGGCGACTCGCTGCGTAGGCCGGGTAAGCAAAGCGCTCCCGTGGCCCTGATGTGGGGGGCAGGGCCGTAGGGTGGGTAGAGCCGAAGGCGAAACCCACCTTCGCGAAGCCGCACGCACGACGTGAGATGGGTTTTGCTTCGCGCTACCCATCCTACGAGGGGCGTGGGATCGCAAGGCAACCGCAAAGGCGACTCGCTGCGTAGGCCGGGTAAGCGAAGCGCCCCGGGGCCCTGATGTGGGGCTCAGGGCCGTAGGGTGGGTAGAGCCGAAGGCGAAACCCACCTTCGCGGAGCCGCACGCACGACGCGCGATGGGTTTTGCTTCGCGCTACCCATCCTACGAGGGGCGTGGGATCGCGAGGCAACCGCAAAGGCGACTCGCTGCGTAGGCCGGGTAAGCAAAGCGCTCCCGTGGCCCTGATGTGGGGGGCAGGGCCGTAGGGTGGGTAGAGCCGAAGGCGAAACCCACCTTCGCGAAGCCGCACGCACGACGTGAGATGGGTTTTGCTTCGCGCTACCCATCCTACGAGGGGCGTGGGATCGCGAGGCAACCGCAAAGGCGACTCGCTGCGTAGGCCGGGTAAGCGAAGCGCCCCGGGGCCCTGATGTGGGGCTCAGGGCCGTAGGGTGGGTAGAGCCGAAGGCGAAACCCACCTTCGCGAAGCCGCACGCACGACGTGAGATGGGTTTTGCTTCGCGCTACCCATCCTACGAGGGGCGTGGGATCGCAAGGCAACCGCAAAGGCGACTCGCTGCGTAGGCCGGGAAAGCGAAGCGCTCCCGTGGCCCTGATGTGGGGGGCAGGGCCGTAGGGTGGGTAGAGCCGAAGGCGAAACCCACCTTCGCGAAGCCGCACGCACGACGCGCGATGGGTTTTGCTTCGCGCTACCCATCCTACGAGGGGCGTGGGATCGCGAGGCAACCGCAAAGGCGACTCGCTGCGTAGGCCGGGTAAGCAAAGCGCTCCCGGGGCCCTGATGTGGGGGGCAGGGCCGTAGGGTGGGTAGAGCCGAAGGCGAAACCCACCTTCGCGAAGCCGCACGCACGAAGCGCGATGGGTTTTGCTTCGCGCTACCCATCCTACGAGGGGCGTGAGATCGCGAGGCAACCGCAAAGGCGACTCGCTGCGTAGGCCGGGTAAGCGAAGCGCCCCGGGGCCCTGATGTGGGGGGCAGGGCCGTAGGGTGGGTAGAGCCGAAGGCGAAACCCACCTTCGCGAAGCCGCACGCACGACGTGAGATGGGTTTTGCTTCGCGCTACCCATCCTACGAGCGGCGTGGGATCGCAAGGCAACCGCAAAGGCGACTCGCTGCGTAGGCCGGGTAAGCGAAGCGCCCCGGGGCCCTGATGTGGGGGGGCAGTACTTGGGCCGCAGGACGGGGTTCGGCCGTGCCGTGGCTGTTGCGACATCGCCGGGCTCAGGGCCGTAGGGTGGGTAGAGCCGAAGGCGAAACCCACCTTCGCGGAGCCGCACGCACGACGCGCGATGGGTTTTGCTTCGCGCTACCCATCCTACCTTGCTACGACACCACCCACCGTCATCCCAGCGAAAGCTGGGATGACGGCATGCGCCACCCGCTCCCGGGTTACGAGCAGAAAAAAGGCCCCGCGTCGGCGGGGCCTCGTGTGGCACGATGCGTGCGACATCGCCGGGATCAGTAGCCCAGCACCTCGCTGATCACGCCGGTGGCGATCTCGACCAGCAGGTAGCGGCCGTCCATCGGGCGGACCCAGCGGTAGCCGCGCGGCGGCGCATGCAGGTGGTAGTCGCGATAGTCATCGAGGTAGTAACGCGGCTCGATGTAGGCCAGCGGGACGCGGTCGCCGCGCTTCCACTGCTGCTTGTACCAGCCCAGGTGCTGGCCGTTGTCGTGTCGGCCATTGTCGTGCGGGGCATTGCCCGGCGGGCCGTGCTCGACATGGGCCGGCGGACCGCCGTGACCCTTGTTCTTGCCCTGGCCGTTGCCATTCCCAGCCAGGGCCGGCGTGGTGGCCAGGGCCAGCACGGCGATGACGGTGGCGATGTGGGTGCGTCGATTGTTCATGGCATTCCTCCTTGCAGAGGCGTTCGGTGGACATGGGACCACCCTAGGCGGGGTGGCGTGAATGTTCGGCCAGAATTGGCTGAATACGCTACAACGGTTCAGGTGGCCGGTTCGGGACCGGCGTCGGACTTCGATTCGGGCGGCGGCGGGCCCAGCGCGGCGCGTGCCGCCTCCGATACGCTGCGCAGGTGGAGGTCCTGCTGCGGGAAGGGGATCTCGATCCCGTTCTCGTTGAGCACGGCATAGATCCGGGTCAACAGGCGGCTGCGGATGCCGACCCAGTTGTTGTAGTCGCGCGTCCAGGCCCGGATCGAGAAGTCCAGTGAACTCGCGCCGAAGGCCATGAAGAACACCGTGGGTTCGGGGTGGCGGGAAATCGACTCGTCGGTCGTGATCACTTCGGTCATCAATTCGATCACCTGGTTGGGGTCGGCGCCGTAGGCCACGCCCAAGTTGATCTCGATGCGTCGGAACATGTCGCGCAGGGTCCAGTTGACCAGGTTCTCCGAGAGCAGGGTGCCGTTGGGCACCACTACGTCGGCGCCGTCGAAGGTCTTGATGACGGTCGCGCGCATGCCGATCTCGCGCACGCTGCCCGAGGTGCCGGTGATGTCGACCACGTCGCCGGGCTGGATCGGGCGTTCGAACATCAGGATCAGGCCGGAGACGAAGTTGTTGACCACGTTCTGCAGGCCGAAGCCGATGCCCACGCCGAGCGCACCGAACACGAAGGCCAGCTGGCTGACCTCGAAGCCGGTCGCGGTGAGGGCGAGCATGAAGCCCAGCAGTAGCACCGCGTAGTAGGACAGCGAGGCGACGCTGTTGTCGACGCCGCGCGGCAGCGACATCTTCGGCAGCACTTCTTCGTGCAGCACGAAGCGCACCAGCTTGGCCGCCCAGAACGCCACCACGACCGACACGATGAACACCAGCACGTGCCCCAGGGTGATGCTGAGCGCGCCGATGGTGAACTCGTGCGACAGGATGCCGCTGGCCGTCGAATAGATCGGCCGGAACAGGCGGAAGCGGTTGGCGGTGAAGCCCAGCCAGGCGATCACCGCGACGACGCCGAGCAGGCGGCTGAAGCCGCGCATCATCGAGCCGTCGCGCAAGCGTGCCATGCGCAGTTTCGACAGGCCGGGCTGGGCGAAGGTCAGTCGCAGCAGCGCCAGGAACACCGCGACCGCGGCGTAGAGCATCAAGGCCATGTAGCCGCTGTCGAGCAGTCCGCCGGTGAGCATCTCCGCCAGCGAGACATTGCCCAGCACGTTGGACAGCGCCGACACCGCCAGCATCCCGACGCCGGTCCAGCCGACGACGTGGATCGCGGTGCGCGCCCGGCCCTGCAGGCCTTTCGTGGGTGCCTTGCGCCGCGAGCGCCACAGCAGCCACAGGGTCAGGGCCAGGGCCAGCAGGGTGATGGACAGCGAGTACGTCCGGTACATCAGGACGTTGCCCATGAACAGGAAGCCCAGGCGCTGCAACAGGTACAGGCCGGTGGCGACGTAGGGCCAGGGCCCGAACAGCTCGAACACGCGGGCGGGCAGCAGGCGCAGCGTGGGCACCAGGGCGATCAGCATGACCATCTGGTGCAGCAGCAGCGGGGCGTCGGGTTCCAGCGCCAGCACCGCCATCATCGACAGCAGCAGCCACGCCGAGATGGGCCGGTGGAGGACGTTCTCGGAAGCTTCCAGCAGCGAGGCCCGCCCCGCGGTCGCGGCGTCCGCCCCGGACCCATGTGGGAGCCGTGCCTGGTGGCGTCGATAGTAGAAACTCAGCCAGACCAGCAGCGGCAGCAGGAGCAGCTGCACGATGTTGAGCAGCCGTTGGTGGTCGACGTTCGAGGCGCTGTACTGCTTGAGGAAGTCGGCCTCGATCGTCAGGCCGGTCTTCAAGGCCGCCAGCGAGGCGTCGGACTCGTGACCGCTGCCGCCCAGGGCCCAGATCGGCGGCGCGTCCATGTGCACCAGGCGACGGTCGATGTCGGCGATGGCCGCCGCCACTTCCTGGCGCCCGGCGTCGATCCGCGCCTCCAGCGTGTTGGCCTGGCGCCCCAGCTCGATGTACTGCGCCAGCGGCGCGGACAGTGCGCTCTCCGCCCGGCCCAGATAGCCCAGGACCTCGTCGATGCGGTCCGACAGCGCCTTGGGCATGCTGCCGTCGGCATTGGCCGCGCGCGTGGCCTCCCAGGCCGCGCGCCGGGTGGCGATCTCGGCCGCGGACTCCACGTAGGGCGCGCTCGCCTGCTTGAGGTCGGCGCGCCAGCGCTCGAACAGGCGGGCATCGAAGCCCCAGTGCCGGTCCAGGCTCTCCAGCCGCAGGACGGGCAGCGTCTGCAGGTCTTCGCCTTCGGCCAGTCGCGCCTTCTGTCGGGTCGAGCTCTCGATCGCCGCCAGGCGTTTCTGCAGCGACGCCACGGAGTCGCGCCGCCTGGACTGCAGCACCACCCCCTCGGCGAAGCGCTCATCGGCATTGGCCTGGTCGGGGATGTCGGCGAATTCGATCGCCTTCGGCGCTTCATTCTCCTCGCCGGTCAGTACGCTGGCGATGTCCTGGGCCGCCACGGCCGGTGTCGATGCAAGTGCCCAGGGCAGGAGCAGGCAGGCGAGGAGGGCGAAGCGACGCGTCATCGGGACTCCCGGGGCTGGCATGGCCGGAGGCGCCGGGACCGCGACGCGAGGCGCTCGCGTGGTGTTCCGGTGCTGCCGGAAGTCTAGCAGCGCCGACGAGGGCGGCGCGCCGCGGCGCGGTTGCATCCTGGCGGCACGCGAGACCACGCGGGTGCCCGGTGTCGGCTCGCCGTCAACGCGCCGTCGATGCGCCGCCGCCCCGGCGGCCGGGGCGGCGGCACCTCCCCTCAACGGTTGTCGCGCTTGCCCTGGGCGTGGCGGTCATGGGTGCTGATGCTGCCCTGGATCGCCTGGACGCGGCTCTCGGCGGCGTGCAGGTCGACCGCCTTGCTGCGGGCGGCATCGGACTGGTAGCCCGCATGGTCGACATGGCCATGGTGCTCGCCGATCTCCTGCCACGGCGCCGGCTGGCGGTCGTGTTCCTGCTTGGCGGCGAGCAGCTTGCGGGTGTTGGCCAAGGCCTGCCGCGGCGTGATCCGGCGCTTGGCCGCCTTCTTCGCGGTCTTCTTCGTGGGGGTTTTGCGGACAGGGGTCGGCTTGGCCGTGGCGACTTTCTTCGTTGCCGCCTTCTTCGTGCCGGCGGACGTGCGCGCAGTGGATTTGGCGGCGGCCTTCTTCGGCGCGGCCTTCTTCACGGTCTTCTTCGTCGCTGGCTTGCTGGTCGCGGCCTTCTTCGCCACCGTCTTCCGGGCTGCCGGCTTCCTGGTCGTCGTCTTCTTCGCGGAGGCCTTGGCTGCCGGGGTTTTCTTCGTGGCCTTCGCGCCCGCGCTGCGTGCCGGGGCGGCGGCCTTCTTCGTGGTTTTCTTCGTCGCGGGGGTGGGCGTGCCGGCCCGGGCGGTGCGCGCACGCTTGCTCGCCTTCAGGGCCTTGGCTTCCTTCTTCGCGCTTGCACTGGCGTTGCGCAGCGACGCGCGCGCCGTGCTCACGGCCTTGCTTGCGGTCTTCTTGATGGCCTTCTTGGTGGCCGCCGCCTTGCGTGTGGGTGTTGCCATGGGTGCCTCCGTCGTATGCGGTCCATGCCGCGTCGTGTCCATGGGGTATCACGCGCGGCATTGACGGCAGGTGATGGCGAGCCGGAGCGCGTGGCCTTCGCGGCGGGATGCACCGTCGCGCGCAAGCCGGTAGCGTGTCCGCATTCCCCGGCGATGGAGGTCGCGATGACGTTCCGGTCCATGCGTGGCGTGATCGCCGCAACCTGGCTGTTGCCGGCGCTGGCGGTCGCGCAATCCGCCACCGACGAACTGCAGGCCTGCGTCGCACGCGCGGCCGCGGCGCTGCCGTCGAAACCCGCGTCGGCCCTGCGCGGGATCGACGGCCTGCCGCGCCAGCTGTTGGCCCTGCGTTCGTACCTGCGGGCCGGGGATGTCGGCGCGCGCTGGAGCTGGACCGACGCCGAGGTCGGCGCATACGAGCAGTCCCCGGCGCACGAGGAGGCGCTCGCGGCCCTGGCCTGGGCGCAGGCGCGCTTCGCCGAGCGCAATCCCGGCTACAGCCTGTACGTGAACACCCGCGCGCGCAGCCTGGATACCCAGCTCGAGCGATGGAACACGAACGCCTCGGTCGGCGTCGCGGCCGAGGCCATGGCGCGTGCCGCCGCGGAGGCGTGCGTGGCGGCGCCTTCGACGTTCGCCGAATGGGTACGGGGCTGGCGGCCCGATCCGCCCGCCAACCTGGCCGCGCCGGGCCTGTCCGCGCATGGCCAGGCGCGCGCCTTCGATTTCCAGGTCTTGCAGGGCGAGGTGCTGGTCGCGGGTACCGATTCGCGGCGCATCGATGCGGACTGGATCGAGGGCGGCTGGGCGCGCAGGCTGGCCGAGGTCATGGCCGAATCCCCAGCCTTCGAAGGCCCGCTGCGCAGCCCGCGCGAACCCTGGCACTACGCCTATGCACCGGCCGAGGGGGCCTCGCCGGACGGCCATGCGTCCTGCGATGCCGACCCCGACGCCCCCGTCGACGCGACGGACGCCGACTAGGCGCGAGGGCGTGGCGCGCGGCAGCTGAACGCACGCCGCGCGTGGACTCCGCCATCGGCCGTGGCTCGGGTAAGCTGGCCCGGGCGGCGCGAGCGACCGCCCAGACCATCCAGAGCCGGCAGGGGGCCCCATGTCCAGACAGTCCAAGGCGCGCCGCGACATCCGCCGCAAGCAGGCTCCCGCGCGTCCCATCCGTCGCCTGGGCGGGACCCTGCAACCGCATGCGCAACTGGTCGGAGACGATGGCGGCGTGGTCGGCGGCGCCGGGTTCCGCGACGGGGAATGGGTGCTCGTCCTGGGTGGCAAGTCCGTGACCGCCACCGAAAGCCCGGCGATGATGCTGGCCATGCTCAAGCACGCCGTCGCGGTGCAGGAGCGCACGGGCCGCAACCTGGAGCTGCACGTGTCGGCGGCCCTGGACACCGCGGCCACGCACGAGGCCACCGCGGCGGGGCATTCGTTGCCCCGTTACCTGGACATGCTCGAGGCCGAGCGGGTGGAACGCCTGTCCGAGTCCGCGCCGGGCGCCGGTCCCGCCGGCGGGGCGCCGCCGCTCGCGCACTGAGCCCGCCGCGGCCCGCGGGCGTATGCTGGCGCCCAGACCGGATCGGGAGCGGGACATGGCAACTTCCAACAAACCGTCGAAGGGGTTCTGGATCGTGGGCGCCATCGCGCTCGCCTGGAACCTGGTGGGCGTGGCGACGTTCATCGGTCAGGTGACCATGTCGCCTGCGACGCTGGCGGCGTTGCCGCCCGGCCAGCAGGCGCTCTACGCGCAGATGCCGGTCTGGATCGAGGCCAGCTATGCCGCCGCGGTCTTCGGCGGCACGCTGGGTGCACTGGCGCTGCTGTTGCGCAAGCGCATCGCCATGGCCCTGTTCCTGCTGTCGGCGATCGGCGCTGCGTTGCAGTTCGGCGGCGTGTTCGCGCTCACCGACGCCTACCGCGTGCTGGGGCCGAGCAGCGTGGTGATGCCCATCGTGATCGTCGTCGTGTGCGTCGCGCTGTGGCTGTATGCGCGACGCTGCACCGCGCGCGGCTGGCTTGGCTGAATCGCGGTCGCGCGCATCACGCCGCGACGACGCGGCAGCGACGAAGGTCCGGGGTTTCGACGACCCGGAGTCTCCGATGCGCACATCCCTGCTTGCCCTGGGCCTGGTCCCGGCCCTGCTCGTGGCGCCCGTGCGCGCCGCCGACCCGCTCCCCAACGTGCCGGTCGAAACGCTCGACCTGCAACGCTACAGTGGCCAGTGGCACGAGATCGCCCATCTGCCGATGTTCTTCCAGAATCAGTGCGTCGGCGACGTCACCGCGACCTACACGCCGCGCGAGGACGGCCTGATCGGCGTGCGCAACGCGTGCCGCACGGACGACGGCAGCATGGATGTCGCCGAAGGCACCGCGCGGCCGGCGGGCGATGCCCAGGGCCAGCTCGAGGTCCGCTTCGCCCCTGACTGGCTGTCCTGGCTGCCGATGGTCTGGGGCGACTACTGGGTGCTCGAGACCGGGCCGGACTACGAGTGGGCGGTGGTCGGTTCGCCGGGCAAGGACTACCTGTGGATCCTCTCGCGCACGCCGACGATGGACCGCGAGCGCTTCGAGGCCCTACGCGAGCGCGCCGCGCAGCGCGGATATCCCGTCGACGAGCTGGTGATGATGTCGCAGGTCGACTGAGGCCCAGGGCCCGGAGGGGCATATCCGACCGTTCGGCGGCCCGCTACGCCCGTTCGTGCCGCGCTGGCGTCGTCGTCGCGGTCCTCCTGTGGCGATACTGGGCCGGGGAGCGCGCGCGGCGGATGGCGGGATTTCCGTACCGATTGCGTTCGTGATTGCAGGCAGGGCGTTGACGCCGGGGAGGCATGCATGACGAAGGAACGGATCAGGCGGTACCTCGGGGCCTGCGTGGCGGCGTCGCTACTGGCGATGCTGGCCGGGCTGGCGGTGGCGCAGGAGGCCGGCAAGCCGATGACCATCCGGCTCGAACCCAAGGCGCTGGCGGGCGTGGACACCGGCAAGGCCGTGGTCGTGAAAGGCCGCGCCGGCCGCACGCCGCAGCGTTTCCTGCTCGAGGGCATTTCCTACATGAACCCCGTCGGGGTGGTGCTGCGACCGGTGGAGGCGGGCGACGAGGTCGCCCTGTCGATCACCAAGTACGCCTGGAACCAGCCCCTGCGCGAGGGCAGCACGGACGAAGCCCCCCTGCGCTTCCTGTTCCGCACCGAGGGCGAATTCCAGGTGTCGGTCAGTGCCGACGAAGCCGACACGCCGTACCGGCTGCTGGTCTGGGTGGGCGAGGAGACCAAGCCCGACTTCGCCCCGGTGGTGGTGGATGCCAGCGCCTTCGACGGCGGCGGCGGATTCCCCTGGACCTGGGCGGTGATCGGCCTGCTGGTGCTGGCGGTCGCGGTGATGGCGGTCCTGATGATGCGGAGGAAGCGGACATGAAGCGTGCACGGGGCGGGATTCTGGCCGGGCTTCGGCTCGGCGTGCTTGCGATGGCGGCACTGGTCGCGGTGGCCGCCTCCGCACAGTCGGGCGACGGCCCGCCGGCGACGGAGGGCGACTGGGAGAGCTTCTTCGATGGCATGGACGGCGATCGCGCGCTGGACATCATCGACGTGCTGGTCGACAGCGATGCGATCGGCGTGGCGCGCGACGCCAACACCTTGCTGAACGACCTCGACGCGCTCGACGCGACCGAGGCCGGCTGCGGCTCGGCGTATACCGACAGCTCGGGCCCCACCGTGCCCTCGCATTGCGCCGAGGGCGATGCGTGCCGGCAGTGCTACGAGGAAGCGGTGCGCAAGATCGACTTCAACCGCTTCTACATCGAGCGCGCGCGCTGCATCACCGCGGCCAACGTGAAGATGGCCAACTCGGCGATGGCCTTCGGCGACAGCGCGTCGGGCATCCACGCCGTCTCCGGACTGTCCTGGCAGCTGCAGGGCAAGCCGCAGATCGAGCAGGCCGTCGGCAAGCTCAAGCAGACCTACACGCACAAGGCCGGCCAGTACCTCGACGGCCTGCAGGGCGCGCTGAAGGAGCTGGGCCAGTGCGAGGCCGAGCACTACGGCGAAGACGACTGGTACCAGCGCTACGGCTGGATCTACCACAACTTCATGCAGGCCAAGTACGGCTCGCCGCCGGAGTGACCGGCGCGCGTGGGATTGTCCGCGCCGCGGGACGCTGATTCCCGGCCTGCCGCCTGTTCGCGTCCGTGGGCGCGGCGTAGCCTTGCCGCTCCCCCACCGCGAACAGGAAGGCGCATGACCACGATCTCCATGTACACCGCATCGGTGCCCGGCTTCATCCAGGGCCTGCAGAACCTGGCGCATGTACTGCGCAAGGGCGAGGCCCACGCGCAGGCGCACGAGTACGCGCCCGAGGCGCTGCTGCAGGCCAGGCTCGCCCCGGACATGCTGCCGCTGGTGAGGCAGGTGCAGATCGCCACCGACATGGTCAAGAACGGCGCCGCCCGCCTGGCCGGGATCGAACCGCCGGCGTTCGCCGACGACGAAACGGATTTCGCGCAGTTGTATGCGCGCCTGGACCGCGCCATCGCGTTCCTGCGCAGCCTGTCGCCCGAGCAGGTCGACGGCAGCGAAGCGCGCGACATCCAGCTCAAGTTCGGCCCGCGCACGCTCGAGTTCAAGGGGCAGGACTACCTGGTGGGCTTCGTCTATCCGAACTTCTACTTCCATGCCAGCATCGCCTACGCCGTGCTGCGCAAGTCGGGCGTCAGGCTGGGCAAGCTGGACTACATGGGCGCCGACATCGAGCGCTGAGCCGCGCGCGTGCCGCGCCCGCGCGACGCGCGATGAAGTAGGGTGGGCATCCGGCCCACCCGCATCGACCCCGCCATGCGCCTGATCCGTCCCGTTTTCCCTCGAGGGCTGCTTGTCGCGGCCCTGGCCTGCGCCCTGCTGGCGGCCTGCGCCAGCGCGCCGCCGCGCAATCCCCTGGCCGAATGGCGTGGCTCGCCCAACCACGACGTCCGCCGCGCGCGCCTGGTGGTACTGCACCACACCGACATGGAAAGCGCCGAGGCCGCCCTGCACACCCTGCAGACCGGGAATGCCGGCGGCCCGGTGAGCGCGCACTACCTGGTCGGCCGCGACGGCCGCCTGTACCAGCTGGTGCCCGAGCAGTTGCGTGCCTGGCACGCCGGCGCCGGCCGGTGGCAGGGCCAGGACGACCTGAACTCCGCCTCGATCGGCATCGAGATCGACAACGACGGCCATTCGCCGTTCCCGGACGCGCAGCTCGAGGCCCTGCTGCGCCTGCTGGAGGACATCGTCGCGCGTACCGGCATCCCGCGCGCGCAGGTCATCGGCCATGCCGACCTGGCACCGGCGCGCAAGCGCGATCCCAGTGCCGTGTTCCCGTGGGCGCGACTGGCCGAAGCCGGCTTCGGCCTGTGGCCGCGCGCTGCGCCCGCGCCCGCGCCGGACGACTTCGACCCCTGGCGGGCCCTGCGCCTGGTCGGCTACGACCTTGCCGACCCGGAGGCCGCGCGCTGCGCGTTCCAGCGGCACTTCCGCGCCCATGAATGCACGCTCGAAGAAGACGGCCACATGGCCCGGGGCGCGTGGCGGCCCGGCGACTTCGACATCCTCCACGACCTCGAACGCCAGCGCCTCGGGCGCGGCGACCGGGCCCTGCCCGGCCTCGCGCCGGCGCCGGACGACGAGGCGGCCGCATCGGCAAGGGCGACCCGCGGCGGCGGCGTGCGACAATAGGCGCCGATGAACGAAGCCGTCTCCGTCGACCTGGCGCACCTGCGTCGCAGCTGCGCGCACTGTTCCTTGCAGCAATTGTGCCTGCCCGCCGGCATCGGCGTCGATGCGCTGGCACGGCTGGAAGCGATCGTCCGTCGCCCGCGCACACTGCGCCGCGGCGAGCGCCTGTACCGGATCGGCGATCCCCTGGGGGCGGTCTTCGTCGCCAGCGGCGGTGCCTTCAAGACCGCCAGCCTCAGCGAGTCGGGCGAGGAGCAGATCACCGGCTTCCACCTGCCCGGCGAACTGATCGGCCTGGACGGACTGGGCGAGGGCGCGCATCGCTGCGAAGCGGTCGCCCTGGTCGACTCCAACGTCTGCGAGGTGCCGCTGGACCGCTTGACGGCGGTGGCCCTGCAGCTGCCCGGCCTGCACGAGCAGCTGTTGCGCGTCATCGGCCGCAGCATGGACCGCGACCACATGCACACCGACCTGCTGGTCCGGCGCCAGGCCCACGAGCGCCTGGCGTTGTTCCTGCTGGGCCTGTCCGAACGTTACGCCCAGATCGGCCAGTCCGCGCGCGAGTTCCGCCTGCCGATGAGCCGAGAGGAGGTCGCGCGCTACCTCGGCCTCGCGCTCGAGACCGTCAGCCGCGGGCTTACCCGCATGCAGGAAGACGGCGTGCTGGCGGTGCACGGGCGGCGCGTGGAGGTGCTCGACGGCGAGGCGCTCAGCGCCCTCGCGCACGCACGCAGCGGCTGCGCCGAGACCGAGCCCGGCAAGCGCCGGCAGGCTTGAGACCCGTCGCCGTGGCCTGCGCCGGCTAGGGCGCGGGCAAGCTGCCGCAACCCAGCGCCGCCAGCAGCCCGTGCAGGGCCGGAACCCGCATCAGCCAGGGCGCCGACAGGGTCAACAGGCCCGCCGCCAGCACCAGCAGGGCCGCCGGGACGCGCCAACGCGGGTCCTTCAGGTGACGGCCCACGTGCGCACCCGACCAGGTCAGGGGCAGCATCACCGGCAGCGTGCCCAGGCCGAACGCGGCCATCGTCAGTGCACCGTTCAGTGCGTCGGCCTGCAGCCAGGCCGCCAGCAGCAGGGTCGTGCTCAGCCCGCAGGGCAACCAGCCCCACAACATGCCCAGCGCCAGCCGGCGTGGACGGGTGTTGGCCGGCAGCAGGCGTGCCTGCAGCGGGCGGATGCGTTGCCAGAAACCCTGTCCCAGCCGGGCGAGGAAGGCGAGGCGCCCGCCGCGGTCGAGCAGGCGCAGTGCGACCAGCACCAGCACGGCGCCGACCAGCATGCGCAAGCCGGTCGCCAGGCTTTCGACCTGGGCGACGCGCAGGATTCCCTGGCCGACCCCGCCGGCGATGGCGCCGGCCACCACGTAGCCAGCGACGCGACCGAGGTTGGCGTCCAGCGCCGGCGCCCAGCGTGCGCGCGCCGGCACGGCGGCGGGACTAACCCCCTGCAGCGCCGGGAAGCCGGTGGCGATGCCGCCGCACATCGCGGCGCAGTGCAGGCCGCCCAGCAGGCCGCTGAGCAGGGCCGCGCCCAGGGTCAGCCAGTCGATCGGCATGTTCAGGCCGCTCCGTCGTTCCCGTCGCCCTCGGGCTTCGCGTCGGACTTGGACGCATCCCGGGGCCGGGGCAGCGGGTCGTCGCGCAGGATGTCGAGGGCCGGTGTGTCCAGGTCGTCGAACTGGCCCTTGCGCACCGCCCAGGCGAACGCCCAGATCGCGGCGACGAGCAGGCCGAGGCTGAGGGGGATGAGCAGCAGCAGGACGGTCATGGTCGGGGCGGTTCCGGCGGCTCAGGGCAGGGCGGTGGCGGGGTGCGCCGACGCGTCCGGGGCCGCGCGCGGCGCGCGGGCGAGCCGCAGGGCATTGAGGGTCACCAGCAGGGAGGATACCGCCATCCCCAGCGCGGCCATCCAGGGCGTGACGTGGCCGCTCGCGGCCAGGGGCAGCGCGAGGACGTTGTAGGCCAGCGCCCAGGCCAGGTTCTGGCGCACGATGGCGCGGGTGCGGCGGGCCAGGGCGACCGCTTCGGGGATCCGCGACAGCGACGGACTGGTGACCACGAAGTCGGCGGCGCGCTGCGCCAGCGCGGCGCCGTCGGCCATCGCCAGCGAGACGTCGGCGCCGGCCAGCACCGGGGCATCGTTGAGCCCGTCGCCGACCATCGCCACGACATGGCCGTCGGCCTGCAGGGCGCGCACGTGCGCGAGCTTGTGTTCGGGCGACTGGCGCGCCAGCGGGGCGTCCACGCCGAGCGCCGCGGCGAAGCGCGCCACCGGCGCGGCGGCGTCGCCGCTGCAGATGCCGACCGCCAGGCCCAGCCGTCGCAGCGAGGCGAGCGCCGCCGCTGCATCGGCGCGCGGGGTCTCGCGCACCTCGAAGCGCGCGGCCGCGACCGTGCCGTCGCCCAGCCACAGGCCGCCGTCGTCGTCGCGGTCCTGGCAGGCGAAGCCGGCGCGACCCAGGTACCAGTCGCGCCCGTCGACGCATCCCTGCAGGCCATCGCCCGGGTGCAGCCGGGTCGCCTCGGCCGGCGGCACCTCGCCGACATGGGCGAAGGCGCGCGCCAGCGGGTGGCGGCTGTCGCGTTCCAGTGCCGCCGCGATGCGGAGCGCGTCGCCGGCATCGATCCCGGCAGGGTCGAAGACCGCCACGCCGTCCAGCACCGGCCGGCCATCGCCGAGGGTGCCGGTCTTGTCGAACACGATGCAGTCGGCCCGCGCCAGTGCCTCCAGCGCGTCGCCGTGCAGGCCCAGCACGCCCATCCGGGCCAGTGCGCCATGGGCGGTGGTCAAGGCGGTCGGCACGGCCAGCGCCAACGCGCAGGGGCAGCTGACCACGAGCACGGCGAGGGTGACTTCGAGCGCGCGCGAGGGATCGTACAGGCGCCAGCCCAGGTAGACCGCGACCGCGACCAGCAGCAGGGCGCTCACGAAATGGCTGGCGATGCGCGCCGTGGCACGGGCGAGGCGCGGGCGGTCGGCCTGGGCGCGGTCGACCAGCCGGGTGAGCTGCGAGAGCCGGGTGTCGCTGCCGGTGCGGGTCAGGCGCACGCGCGCCGGCAGCTCGCGGCAATGGCTGCCGGCGAGCACGGCCTCGCCCGGACGGCGCGGCACCGGCTCGGACTCGCCGGTGAGCAGGGCTTCGTCGAAGGCCGAGGCGGTGTCCAGCAGGATGCCGTCGGCCGGCACCGCCTCGCCGGGTACGATGCGGACGATGTCGCCCGGCTGCAGGTCGCCGAGCGGGACCTGCTCCACGTGCATCGCGCCGTCGCATGCGTCCATGCGCTCGCGCGCGGCCAGCGCCGGCCGCGCCCGGGCCAGCGCGTCGACCTGGGCGCTGGCGATCCCCCGGGCACGCTGCTCGAGCATCCGCGCGACCAGCAGCAGGAGGACGAACATCACCGCCGCGTCGTACCAGACGTGGACGCCGCCGCGCACGGTCTCCAGCAGGCTGGCGAAATAGGCGAGCAGGGTCGAGCCGGCGATCAGCGTGTCCATGCCCGGCTGCCGGCCGCGCAGTTCGTGCCACATGCCTTCCAGGAAGGGCCATCCGGAATAGAACACGACCGGCGTGGACACCAGGAACGCCAGCCAGCGGAAGAAGTCGCGCGTGGCCAGCGACATCGCCTGCTCGGTGTCCAGGTACAGCGCCTCGGCCAGCATCATCGCCTGCATCGCGCCCAGCCCGGCCACGCCCAGGCGCAGCAACCAGCGGCGACGCTCGCGGCGGCGCGCTTCCTCGCGAGCCTCGCCGGTGGCCAGCCAGGGGCGGTAGCCCAGCGCGGCCAGGCGCGCCATCAACGGCGACAGCCGGGTCACGTCGGGATCCCAGGCCAGCCGTATGCGCCCGGTCACGGCGTTGGCGGTGATGTCGATCACGCCGGGGACCCGACGCAGGGCGCGGTCGATCAGCCAGGCGCATGCCGCGCAGCGCATGGCGTCGGTGAGCACCGTGATCTCGCGGCCGCCGGCGACCGTCCGGCTGTGCTCGGCGAGCACCGCGTCGCGGTCGAAGGCGGCGTAGTCGGGCAGCTCGCTGCCCACCCGACCTGCCGGTGCTTCGCGCAGGCGGTAGTAGTCGTCCAGGTCGGCGCTGTCGATCCATTGCGCGGCGGCCGCGCACCCTTCGCAGCAGAAGCGCCGAAGGATGCCGGCGACATCGGCCTCGACCCCGCCGCGCGGCGCCGTCGCCGACAGCGTTTCGCCGCAGTGGTAGCAGGCCTCGGGAGCGGGCGGGGCGGTGGACACGCCGGTCTATTCCGTCGCCAGCGACGGTCCCAGGCGGGTGGCCTGCTGGCCGGCGACCAGGCGTCCGTGCAGGCGCCACTGGGTGTCGGGCGGCGTCAGCTGCACCAGCCAGTCATGGTCCGTGTCGAGCGGCGCGGGCAACTCGACGCGCCAGCCCAGCGCCTCGGGCTGCATCTGCAGGCGCAGGTCGCGCGCCGCATCGGTGGGGTGCGAGAGCACCAGTTCCAGCGGCTGGTCGTGCGCGGTGGCGTCCTGCGTGCGTCGCGCGGCGTCGCCTCCGGCTTCGTCGGCGTCGCCCGCGGCGTCTTCCCCAGGCGTCGAGCCGGTGGTGTCGCGCACCCAGTCGCCGCTGGCCGGCAGCAGCCTCAGTCGCGGGCCGTCGACCTGCAACACCGCCGAGAGCTTCAGCGCCTGCGCGCGCGCGTCGGGGCCGAGTTCGGCGGTCTGGATCTGGGCGGTGCGCGCGACGGTATCGATGACCGCGTCGCTGCTGCCGCTGCGGGTGGCGATCACCAGCAGCGCGATGCCGGCGACGACGGCGACGACGGGCAGTCCGATCACCAGCCAGACCATGGGTTCGCGAAGCGGCGGGCGCGGGCTCATTCGACGGGTCCGAAGAAACTGGATTCGACGTCTTCGCGGGCCTGGCCGTCGACGGACGCGATGTTGAAGGTGATCGGCTGGCGGCCGCGGACCGAGGCATCGGCCGACAGCGCCAGCGGGATCTCCATCACCTGCTCGGCAGCGGCCTCGATATGGCGCTCGCCGCCGACCAGCTCGATCCCCGCCGGCGCCTGCAGGGTCAGGGTGTAGCGTTGCGGCGCGACGGTCTTGTTGACCAGCTTGAGCGTGTAGCCGTTCTCGATGCGGCCGCCGGCGACCTCCCGATAGAGGGCGTTGCGGTCGCGCAGGACCTCGGCGATCAGCGGGCTGCGATGGGTGACGCCCCAGGCCCAGGCCGCGCAGAGCCCGGCGAGCAGCAACCCGTAGACGAACACGCGAGGCCTGAGCACGCGCGAGGGCTTGCCGTCGATCGCGTTCTGGGTCGAATAGCGGATCAGGCCCCGCGGATAGTTCATCTTGTCCATCACCTGGTCGCAGGCGTCGATGCACGCGCCGCAGGCGATGCATTCGATCTGCAGGCCATTGCGGATGTCGATCCCGGTCGGGCAGACCTGCACGCAGAGGGTGCAGTCGATGCAGTCGCCCAGCGCTTCGGGCTCGAACTTCGGCAGGGGTTCGGCCTTGAGTCCCGCGTCGACGAAGGACGTGGTCCCGGCGCTGGCCACCTTCTGCGTGGCATGCGCGAAGCGGAACACATAATCGGTCGCGGCGTCGAGCCCGAGCAGGCCGCGACCGCGCTCGAGGACGCTGGCCAGGCCGCGCCGGCGCGGACCACGCGGCTCGCCCCGCATGGGATCGTAGGCGATCAGCAGGGTGTTGCGATCGAACATCGCGCTCTGGAAACGCGCGTACGGGCACATGTACTTGCAGACCTGTTCGCGCAGGAAGCCGGCGTTGCCCCATGTCGCCAATGCATAGAACAGGACCCAGAACACCTCCCAGGCGCCCCAGCCCAGGGGCGCGCGCGCGGCGAGGTCGTGGATGGGGGTGAAGAAGCCGGTGAAGGTGAAGCCCGTCCACAGCGCGAACAGCAGCCAGAGCACGTGCTTGCCGCCCTTGCGCAGCCACTTGTCGCGGTTCCAGGGGCCGGCGTCGAGCTTCATGCGGCGGGCGCGGTCGCCCTCGGTCCACTGCTCGATCCAGAGGAACACCTCCGTCCACACCGTCTGCGGGCAGGCGTAGCCGCACCACAGGCGCCCGGCGAGGGTGGTGAAGAAGAACAGCGCCATGCCGGCGATCACCAGCAGCATGGCCAGGAAGATGAAGTCCTGCGGCCAGAAGTTGAGCCCGAAGACGTAGAACTTGCGCGCGGGCAGGTCGAACAGCACCGCCTGGCGCCCGTCCCAGGACAGCCAGGGGAAGACGTAGAACATGCCCAGCAACACGAACACGGCGATCTTGCGCAGGCGCTGCAGGCGGCCGTCGACGTCGCGCGGGTAGACCTTGCGCTCGCTGACATACAGCGCGCTGCCGCCGTCGTCGAGCAGGTCGATGGGGATTTTGTCAGTCATGGGCGACGCTCATCCCGCTGCCGTCATTCCGGCGGCAGGGGCTTGTTGTAGCGGCTCGAGGGACGCAGCAGGATCCAGGTGAACAGGCTCGACGAGGCCGTCGCCAGCCAGAACATGAAGAAGCCGATGCTGTAGCCCACCGCCCGCGTCAGCGGGAGCCCGGGAAAGGTCAGGTCGCGCAGTTCCAGCGGGTCGACGTGGGCGAAGAAGACCATCGTGCACACGCAGGCGGTGAAGAAGCTGGGCCAGACGATGGCGCCGACCCGCTGGGCGAGCGGGCGCGGCGGATGGTCGAAGCGCGGGGCGGTGAAGTCGGGCATGGCGTCAGCGGGCCCCGGCGGCGGACGCGTCGGTGTCCTTGTCGGCGCCGCCGTGCGACAGCGACCAGACATAGGCGGCGACCAGGCGCGAACGCGTCTCGCCGAGCAGCGCCCCATGCGCCGGCATCACGCCATGGCGGCCGTGGGCGATGGTCTGGTACAGACTGGCCTTGCTGGTGCCGTACATCCAGTAGCCGTCGGTCAGGTCGGGCGCGCCCAGCTCCTGGTTGCCCTTGCCGTCGGGGCCATGGCAGGCCACGCAGACGCCGTCGTAGAGCGGCTTGCCCTGGGCGGCCATGAAGTTGTTCTGCATCGAGGCCGGGTCCGACAGGGTGCGCACGTAGGCGATCACGTAGTCGACCGCGTTGTCGCCCTTCATGCCGGTCAGGACCTTGCCCCACTCGGGCATCACGCCCTCGCGGCCGTGCATCACCGTCTCCAGGATCCGCTCGGGGCTGCCGCCCCAGTGCCAGATGTCGTCGGTCAGGTTCGGATAGCCGATCGCGCCCTGGGCGGACGAGCCGTGGCAGGTCGCGCAGGTGTTGCTGAAGATCGAGCGGCCCAGTGCCACCGCGTTGGGGTCGCGCGCGATCACGTCGATGCGCTGGCCGACGTAGGGCCGGAAGGTCTCTTCGAGGGTGGCGTCGAAGCGCTCCTTGTCCAGCTGGTGCTTGCCGGCCGAGGTCCAGTTGCCGATGCCGGGCAGGTTGCCCAGTCCGGGGTAGTAGACCAGGTAGCCGATCGCGAAGACGATGGTGATGTAGAAGAGGTTGATCCACCACTTCGGCATCGGCTTGTTGTATTCGGTCAGGTCGCCGTCCCAGTAGTGGCTGGTGTCGGTCGGCGCCGGGTCGCCCGGGCGGCGCTTGCCCGTCCACCACAGCAGCCAGACGCAGCCGAAGATGTTCAGCGCGATCAGTGCGATCACATACCACGACCAGCCAGCGCTCATCGCTGCGTCTCCTCAGGCGTCGGGAGGGGGGCGTCTTCTTCGAGCGGCAGGCGCGCGGCCGCGTCGAGCTCGGGTTTCAGGCGCGGGTTCCACAGGCGGATCCAGCCGCCGACGAACAGCACCAGCAGGATCAGGGTGACGATGCCCGAGACCATGTCACTCGCCTCCCCGTGGCGCGTGCCGCCCCAGTCCCTGCAGGTAGGCGACCACGGCGTCGAGTTCGCTCTTGCCCGACACCGCCTCGCGCGCGCCGGCGATCTCCTCGTCGCTGTAGGGGTCGCCGATCGACTGCAGGGCCTTCATCTTCTTCTCGACCAGCGCGCCGTCGACCCGGGCGCCGGCCAGCCACGGGAAGCCGGGCATGTTGGACTCCGGCACCAGGTCGCGCGGGTTGATCAGGTGCACGCGGTGCCAGTCGTCGGAGTAACGGCCGCCGACGCGGGCCAGGTCGGGCCCGGTGCGCTTGCTGCCCCACTGGAACGGGCGGTCGTAGACCGACTCGCCGGCGAGCGAGTAGTGGCCATAGCGTTCGGTCTCGAAGCGCAGCGTGCGCACCATCTGGGAATGGCAGTTGTAGCAGCCCTCGCGGACGTAGATGTCGCGCCCGGCCAGTTCCAGCGGCGGGTAGGGCGTCACGCCCGGCAGCGGTTTGATCGTCTCGGCCTGGTACATCAGCGGCACGATCTCGGCCAGGCCGCCGAACGAAACCGCCACCGCGATCAGCACGGCCATCAGGCCGACGTTGGTCTCGACTTTCTCGTGGGAATGGCTCATCCGTCGGTCCTCAGGCGGTCGCTTCGGCACGGTCCGGCGGCAGCACCGGCGTGGGTTCGAGCGCGGGGGCGCGCTGCCAGGTCCGCACCACGTTCCAGCCCATCAGCAGCATGCCCGCCACGATCAGCAAGCCACCGGCCAGGCGCCCGAGGTAGTACGGGTAGGTCGCGTTGAGCGCCTCGACGAAGCTGTAGGTGAGCGTGCCGTCGTCGTTGGTGGCGCGCCACATGAGGCCCTGCATGACGCCGGCGATCCACATCGAGGCGATGTAGAACACCACGCCGATGGTGTGGATCCAGAAGTGCACGTCGATCGCCTTGACCGAATGCATTTCCTTCTGCCCCAGCAGGCGCGGCAGCATCGAGTAGATCGAACCCAGGGTGATCATCGCCACCCAGCCCAGCGCGCCGGCATGGACGTGGCCGATGGTCCAGTCGGTGTAGTGCGAGAGCGAGTTGACCGTCTTGATCGACATCATCGGCCCCTCGAAGGTGGCGATCATGTAGAACGAGATCGCGACGATGAGGAACTTCAGGATCGGGTCGGTGCGCAGCTTGTGCCAGGCGCCCGACAGGGTCATCAGGCCGTTGATCGCGCCGCCCCAGCTCGGCGCCAGCAGGACCAGCGAGAACACCATGCCCACCGACTGCACCCAGTCCGGCAACGCGGTGTACTGCAGGTGGTGCGGACCGGCCCACATGTAGATCGCGATCAGCGCCCAGAAGTGCACGATCGACAAACGGTAGGAATACACCGGTCGCTGCGCCTGCTTGGGCACGAAGTAGTACATCATCCCCAGGAAGCCGGCGGTCAGGAAGAAGCCCACCGCGTTGTGGCCGTACCACCACTGCGCCATCGCGTCGACCGCGCCGGTGTAGAGCGAGTAGGACTTGCCCATGGTCACCGGGATGGCCATGTTGTTGACGATGTGCAGCAGCGCGATGGTCAGGATGAAGGCGCCGTAGAACCAGTTGGCGACGTAGATGTGCTTGACCCGGCGCTTGGCGATGGTGCCGAAGAAGACCACCGCGTAGGCCACCCAGACCGCGGTGATCAGCAGGTCGATCGGCCATTCCAGTTCGGCGTATTCCTTGCCCTGGGTCAGGCCCATGGGCAGGGTGATCGCGGCCAGCACGATCACCGCCTGCCAGCCCCACATGACGAAGGCCGCCAGCCTGTCGGAGAACAGGCGCACGTGGCAGGTCCGCTGGACCACGTGGAAGCTGGTGGCCATCAGCGCGCTGCCGCCGAAGGCGAAGATCACCGCGTTGGTGTGCAGCGGCCGCAGGCGGCCGTAGCTGAGCCAGGGCAGGTCGAAATTCAGCGCCGGCCAGTACAGCTGGGCGGCGATGAACACGCCGACCGCCATGCCGACGATGCCCCAGATGACGGTCGCGGCCACGAACTGGCGCACCACCTTGTCGTTGTAGGTTTCCACCGACGTTTGCATCCGCACGTTCCCCAGTCCAGGCGAGTTCAGGCAACTCAGACCGATCGGTCGGGTGCGTCGGACCGACCCGCGGGGGTCGGTGCCTGCAACTCGGGCCCGTGGTCGCCGCGCAGCTTAGTCCCCGGGTCGCGAGTCGCGTTTGACATGGATCAAATCGCCCGGCGGGAGCCAGGCTCCCGCCGGCGTCTCCGACGCCCGACCCCAGCCTGCCGCAGGCGATGGCAGCGTGATGTGAAGGTGAACAGGGGCGTGCGGAGGGCTCAGGGCTCGGCAGGGGCCACCGGCGCCGGCGGCGCGACCAGTTCCAGCAGGCGCGCGCCGTCGCCGTCCTCGAGCAGCCACAGGTGGCCCTGCGGGCCCTGCTCGATCTCGCGCATCCGGTGGCCCATGTCGAAGCGCTCGGCCTCGCGCGCGCCGCCCTCGCCGTCGAACGCCACCCGGACCAGCGATTCCGAAGACAACCCGGTGATGAGGGCATTGCCCGTCCAGTCGGGGAAGGCGTCGCCGCTGTAGATCACCAGGCTCGACGGCGAGATCACCGGCGTCCAGGTGATCACGGGCGCGTTGTACTGCGGCTGGGTGTCGTGGTCCGGGATGGGACGGCCGTCGTAATGGTCGCCGTTGGAGACGATCGGGTACCCATAGTTCCCGCCGCGTTCGACGCGGTTGAGCTCGTCGCCGCCCTTGGGGCCCATCTCGTGGTTCCACAGCTGGCCGTCGGCGTCGAAAGCGATGCCCAGGACATTGCGGTGGCCCAGCGACCAGACTTGAGCGGCGACCTCGCCCTGGTCGGGGAAGGGGTTGTCCGCCGGCACGCTGCCGTCGTCGTTGAGGCGCAGGATCTTGCCCAGGTTGCTGGCCATGTCCTGGGCCGGATCGAACTTCTGCCGCTCGCCCGAGCTGATCCACAGGTGGCCGTCCGGACCGAAGGCCAGGCGGTGGCTGTAGTGGCCCTGGCCCGTCACCTTCGGCACCTGGCGCCAGATCACCTTCAGGCCCTCCAGCCGGCCGCCACCCTGGTTGTCCAGCACCAGGCGCGCGCGCGCCACCGCCGCGCCGCGGGTGTCGCCGTCGCCCGGTTCGGCATAGCTGAGGTAAACCAGGCCGTTGTTCTTGAACTTAGGATGCACGATCACGTCGCCCAGTCCGCCCTGGCCGCCGTAGTCCACCTCCGGCAGCCCGGTGATCTCGCCGACCGCACCGGCCGCGTGGGTGCCGTCGGGCAGGGCCTCCAGCGCCAGCAGCTTCAGGTGGCCCTTCTTTTCGGTCACCAACAGGCGGCCGTCGGGCAGGAAGCTCATCGCCCAGGGCTCGTCGAAGCGCGCGACTTCGTGGCTGGCGAACGGGCCGCTGGCGGCCTCGGCCGGCGGCGGCGCGGTGGTCGCCGCCGTGACGTCGCCATTGCGGGAGCCGCATGCGACGAGCAGCACGGCGATGCAGGCGAGGCAAAGCGGACGTACGGTCATTGAGGGCTCCGGTGGCAGGCGGGTGCCATGCGATGGCATGCCCCGATTCTCGCATCCGTGCCCGCGGATGCAACGCGCCTCGCGCCCGGGCGCCCACCCATGCCACAGTCGGCACACCGCCGATGGAGTTCCGCCATGCTGCCCAGCGCCGAAGTCCACTGCCCCTATTGCGGGGAAGCCCTGGAGCTGCTGCTCGACGTGGCGCCGGGCACGCAGCGCTACATCGAGGACTGCCAGGTCTGCTGCCGCCCGATCACCGTCACCGCCAGCCTCGACGAGGACGGCGCGCTGCATGTCGAGGTCGCGGCCGAGGACGAGGCCTGAGGCCGCTGCGCGTTAATGTTGTGTTTCGTTCATCCGCGCGCGACGCGCGAAGCTGGCGCGCAATCACAGCTTGCGCAGGGCCGGGGTCACGTTGTGCCGCATGGCTAGCGCGCTCGCGCGGG
This sequence comes from Marilutibacter spongiae, assembly GCF_014145325.1. GTDB lineage: Bacteria > Pseudomonadota > Gammaproteobacteria > Xanthomonadales > Xanthomonadaceae > Marilutibacter > Marilutibacter spongiae. The sequence goes on along the minus strand of NZ_JACHTF010000012.1, from coordinate 34,210 downwards.
GAAGGGGTTAAACACTTGTTTTGCAGTGTTTCGCGCAGGTCTTTGCGTTCATGCGGGGATTGGCAGTGTGTGTCCCGTACGGTCGACTCACGAAAACAACAAGGACCGTGCGGTTCATTTCATATCCCCCAGGAGGAACACCATGAACAAGTCCAACCGCAAGCCGCTGATCGTTGCCCTGGCCCTGACGGCCGCCATGTCCAGCTCGATGGCTTTCGCACAGGAACAGGACGCGACCGCCACCGAGGGTGCCCAGCAGGCCGAGACCGCCACCATGAACGATGCCGAGGCGCCGCGTAAGAGCTGGGCCGACATCGACGTCAACCAGGACGGTTCGGTGAGCAAGGACGAGGCCGCCTCCGTGCCGGCGCTGAGCCAGGTGTTCGACGAAGCCGACGCCGATGCCGACGGCAACCTGACCGCCGACGAGTACAAGGCCTACGTGGCCAAGGCCCAGGGCGGCGAGGCCTCTTCGGGCCAGTAAACCCCGCAACGACGGCCTGGGACGAGCAGGCCGGCAGCATGCAGGCACTCCATTGCCTGTAGTCGCGTCCATTCCCCCTGTTCTCCCCTGACAGGACGCGACCGGAAGGGCGGCCCCGTGCCGCCCTTCCTCCTGTCCGGATCCGCGAACGCCCGGCATACTGGGCGCATGACACGCATACGCATGGTCGGCTTCGACGCCGACGACACCCTGTGGCGCAGCGAGGACTACTTCCACGCCGCGCAGGCGGAATTCGAACGCATCGTCGGCACCTACGTCGACCTCGACGACGTCGGCGCGCGGTTGTACGCGATCGAGAAGGCCAACATCGAACTGTTCGGCTACGGCGTGAAGGGCATGGCGCTGTCGATGGTCGAGGCCGCGGTGCAGATTACCGATGCGCGCATCCACGCCCGCGACCTGCACCGCATCGTCGGCCTGGCCAAGGAGCTGCTGCAGCACCCGGTCGAGCTGCTGCCGGGCGTGCGCGAAGCGGTGGAGGCGGTCGCGCGCGACTTCGATATCGTGCTGATCACCAAGGGCGACCTGTTCCACCAGGAAAAAAAGGTCCGCGACTGCGGCCTTGCGGGCCTGTTCCGCCGCATCGAGATCGTGAGCGAGAAGGACACTGGCACGTATGGCCGCCTGCTGGAGGAGTTCGACTGCCAGGCCCGCGAGTTCCTGATGATCGGCAATTCGCTGCGTTCGGACATCGCGCCGGTCCTGGCGTTGGGCGGCTGGGGCGTCCACGTGCCCTATCACCTGACCTGGGCGCATGAGACCGAGGCCGAGGTCGCCGCCGATGCCCCGCGCCTGCGCGTCGTCGAGGACGCGCGTGGCATCCCCGCCGCCGTGGCCGCCGCGGCGCGCGAGGCCGCCGCCCTCGCCTGAACCTGAACGGCGAGGGTGCGCATGAAGGGCGCATCACGCCGCGGTTAAAAAAAGGTTCACCGAGCGCATCGCAGGGTGGAGTCGCGCCAGCCCGACCCGTCCCCCCTCCCGGGGCCGGCCTGGCCTCCACCCCGACCATGGAGCGCGACACATGACGATTCTGCCCCGCTGGCTCATCCCCACCGCCCTGGCCGCAGGCCTGGGCATCGCTTCGCTCCTCCCGGCGCCCGCACGTGCGAGCGACGACCTGGTCCGCGTGCTGGTCGATATCGCCGACGTGGTCTACCACAGCGGCCAGCCGTACTACCGCCATGGCAACTACGGCCGCTACGACCGCGTCATCGTCGTGCGCGATCCGCGTGGCTATCGCCGCTACTACCGCGACGTGCCCCGCTACATGTACCGCCCGGGCCCGCCGCAGCGCGTGGTGTACCGCTACCCGGCCGTGCGCTACGACCGCAAGTGCAACCCGCATGGAAAGTGCAAGGTCCATTACTACGACCCGCGCCACGACGACCGCCGCTACCGCGACCGCCACGATCGCCGCTACGACGGCCGCTACGACGTCGGCTATCGATACGGCGACGACGACGATCAGGGCCATCGCCGCCATCGCCGTCGCGGCGACTGAGCCGCCGGCGTGTCCCTCACGCCGGATCGACCCCGGCCGGTGCTAGCCTAGCCTTCTGGTCGACGTGCGCCGGGCACCGCCCGGCGCGCGCCACGCCGTCCCTCGCCGTACCGGAGAAGCCCATGTCCCTGCATCGTCTCGTCCTGATCGGCAGCCTCGCCGCCGTGGGTGCGTTCGCCACCGTCCCGGCCCAGGCCGGCGAAGTGGATTGCAAGCTGCATTTCAACCTGTCCGGCTGGTCGGTGTTCTACAAGACCGCCTCCGGCAACGGCACGATCACCTGCGACAATGGCCAGAGCATGGCCGTCAAGATCGAGACCCGCGGCGGTGGCCTGAGCTTCGGCAAGTCGAAGATCGAGAACGGCGTCGGCGAGTTCTCCGGCGTCAACGGCATCAGCGAACTGCTGGGCACCTATGCCAGCGCCGAGGCGCATGCCGGCGCGGTCAAGTCGAGCAAGGCCCAGGTGGTCACCAAGGGCGAAGTGTCCCTGGCCCTGGCCGGTACCGGCGAAGGCTGGGACATCGGCGTGGCCTTCGGCAAGTTCGTGATCTCCCGCTGAGCGCGTCCATGACGGCGCGGCGCTCCACCCGGGCCACGTCGCGCCGGATCCTCCCGGTCGTCCTGCTGCTCGTCGCCTGCGCCTTCGCGCCGGCCTGGGGCCAGGACGACTGGAGTCCGCGCACCGGCGATGCCTGGGTCGATGCCTGGCTGGGCGACATGAACCGTTACGGCGCCAGCTATCCCGACGCCTTCATCGACGAGATCGTGCGTTACCAGGAGGCGCCGCGCGCGCTGGTGCGCGAGTTGCTGCTCGATCGCGGATGGCGACCGGGCGACGTCTATTACGCCTGCGGCCTGGCCGCGGTGAGTGGCCGGCCCTGCCGCCACGTCGCCGACCGCTGGCAGCGCGACGCGGCAGGCGGCTGGGGCGCGATCGCGGTTGAACTCGGCGTGGAGCCCGGCTCGGCCGCCTTCATGCGACTGAAGAAGGGCTTCGTGCCCAGCTACGACCGCTGGGGTCGGCCGATCCGCGTCGACGATGCCCTCGCGCGCGAATTCCCCGGTCGCGAGCGCATGCCCGCACCTGCCGGGAACGATGTCGGCGAAGAGGCGAAGTCCGGCAACTGAGTCCCCTGGGCCCGCTGCGGGAAAGCGCAGGCGTCGCGGCGCGAGCCCCTTCAAGACGGCGTATCGGAAACGCACCGCGGGAGGGGCCCCGCGGTGCGTCGGTGCCGTTCAGTTGGCGAGCGTGCAGACGCCGTTCGCGCCGCCCTTGCCGGTATACGACACCGACAGGCTGCCGTCGGTATTGGTCGATACCGAGATCGTCACGCCACTGGCGTCGTCGCGGGCTTCGTAATAGGCCTCGCTGAAGGACTTGTACGAGGCTTCGTTGCCGTTGACGAAGACCGGGCCGCCGTCGTCGGCGTGCACTTCGATACCGCCCGGGCAGGTCGCGTTGAACAGCGAGATCTTCGCCTTCGGCGCTTCGTCCGCGGGCGCGGGGGCGTCGAGCGGCGCGGTCGCTTCTTCGGGAGCGGGCATCGTCTCGTCCGGCATCTCACTGGTTTCGGGCGCCGGCATCGTCTCGGGCGCATCCGGTGCCGGGGTCGTGGCGTCGGGCGTTGCGTCGGTGGCCGGCGCCGCGGCCTCCGGCGTTTCGGACGGACCACTGCAGGCAGTGGCGACCAGGCACAGCGGCAACAGCAGGTAAGCGACTCTCATCGGATGTCTCCGTTTGAAAGGGGAGTGGACTGGCCACGCGCGCACCCCCTCGCACAGGGGCGAACACGGACCGAGCGTAAGGCCGTCGGGGTTAAGGCGGCATTGACGCTTCCCGATGGGCGTGCGAGCGCCCCGACGTCTGCACCCTGGCAACGGCCACACGAGGCGCGCGTCGCCCCGGCCAACGGGCCTGCTGCAGGCATGCCCATGGGATGCCGAACCCGGACGGCGATGCCCCAGCCGTGGTCCGCGCCCGCTGCGGTCGGGGCGCCTGCGCGCCCGGTGCAATGGGAACGACATCGCTGTCATCCGTTGCAGCCCGCTGCCGGCGACGGCACCGGCCGGCGATCCGCGGGACTTTGTTGCGCTGCACGGTGACAAGTGCGGAGGCCCGTGATTAGTCTGCGTCCATCGTGATGGTAGCGCTACCACCAAGTCCGGCCGGAGGGGCCGGCGGGAGCGCCGCCACCGCGTCGTCGTTCGTCACGTTGGAAGCCGGAACTCGCGCTACGGAAGCCTGCCGGATGTTTCCGTACCCATACCCGGCCAGGAAGACGGGCCCAGCCCGCGGGTGCCCCTTCGGGGGCGAAACATCCATCGATGCAGCGAAAGGGGAAGTCCATGAACGCGTGCAGTTTCCGTGCAACTCCAGACCCGAGGGCACGTCAATGAGCCGTAAGTTGGCGACACTCAGATCGAAGGCCATGTTCACCTTTGTCGGGGGCGTGCTGGTCATCAATCCCGCTTTCGGCCAGGAAGCACCGACCCCGGCCGCGCCGACCGAGCAGGCCCAGGCGCAGCCCGAGGCGACCGACCTGGACGCGGTGGTGGTCACCGGCATCCGCAACAGCCTCAGCCAGGCCATGGACGTCAAGCGCGATGCCACCGGCGTCGTCGATGCGATCAGCGCGGAGGACATCGGCAAGTTCCCCGACACCAACCTCGCGGAGTCGTTGCAGCGCATCACCGGCATCTCGATCGAGCGCCGCGACGGCGAAGGCGCCCAGGTCACCGCACGCGGCTTCGGCCCGCAGTTCAACATGGTGACCCTCAATGGTCGCCAGATGCCGGGCGCCGACGCCTTCGGCGCGTCGGGGCAGGTCGCCATCGGTGGCGTGGACGGGGGCACGCGCGCGTTCAACTTCGCGCAGCTCGCCGCCGAAGCGATCAACGGGATCGAGGTCTACAAGACCAGCCAGGCCCAGGTGCCCAGTGGCGGCATCGGTGCGACGATCAACATCCTCACCGCGAAGCCGTTCAACTACGACGGCATGGTCGCGAGCGCCGGAGGCAAGCTGGTTTCGGACGAGAGCCAGCCCTTCGACAACGACATCACCCCGGAGCTGTCGGGCATCTTCAGCTACGCGAACCCGGACAAGACCTTCGGCGTCAGCCTCAGCGGCAGCTACCAGAAGCGCGAGGGCGGCTCGGTCCAGGCGACCGAGAACTACTGGAACGTGCAGCCGTGGACGGGGACCATGCCCGGCAACCCGACGGTGGTCAACGCACCGGGGATCGGCGAACTCTATGCTCGGCCGAACGACCTGCGCTATGCCTTTTCCGAGTTCGAACGCGAGCGCGTGAATGGCCAGGCGGTCGTCCAGTTCGCACCGACCGACGCGCTGACGTTCACCCTGGACTACACCTACTCGACCAACGAGATCACCGAGAACCGAGGTGAGCAGGCGATGTGGCTGCAGAACAGCAACTACACCGACGTCGAGTTCGACACCAGCGGCGCCGTCGCCACGCCCATCTACATCCGCGAGATCGCGGGCACCAAGGACTTCGGCCTCGAGCAGCAGCGCAGCGCGCAGAAGTACAAGCTCGGATCGCTGGGCTTCAATGCCGAGTGGTTCGTCAGCGACAACTTCCGCCTCAGCTTCGACGCGCACGATTCGAAGAACGAGAGCCTGCCGAACGATCCGCTGACCGGCGGCGGCTCGATTTTCATGAGCATCGCCGGCACCAACAACTGCACCACCGGACCCCATTGCGGCGGCTCGTGGGTGCAGGAGCTGATCTTCAACGACGGCCTGCCCGTCGGGATCCAGACCTGGTATCCGTCCACCACGGACGCGGTGGCAGGCACCAACGGCGTGGTCAATCCCGGATTCGTGGAAGGCGAGGTCGGATCGCAGGTGTTGCGCATCAACGCGCAGACCCAGATCAGCGAGATCAAGCAGGCCCGCATCGACGGCGAATGGCTGTTCGACCAGGGGCGCTTCCAGTTCGGCGTGGACACCAACAAGTCCAGCACACATCGCATCCAGGCCGCGGAGGCCTACTCGACCCTGGGCGACTGGGGCGTGGCCAACGTGGACTCGGACACGGCGGCGGGGCTGATGGACCTGCTCCGTCCGGTCAACATCGGCGGCCTGTTCAGCGACTTCAGCGTGTCCAGCTGGCCGGGCTGGCGCGGCGACGCGGGCGAGCTCGCGCAATGGGCGTCCGGCGTGTACGGGGTGGGCCTGGGCGTCAGCCCGCAGCGTGCCGCCGACAACCGCGTGGAGGAGAAGACCCACTCGGCCTACATGCAGGTTGAGCTGGACGGCTCGCTGGGCGACATGCGCACCAACACCCGCCTGGGCGTGCGCTACGAGACCACGGATGTCGTGTCGACCTCGGTGATCGCGATCCCGGAGGCGATCGAGTGGCAGGCCAACAACGATTTCCGCATCGTGCTGTCCGATGAGCAGCAGCCCTTCAGCGAGCGGGCGAGCTACAGCTACATCCTGCCCAACCTCGACTTCAGCATCGATTTCACCGAAGACCTCAAGGGCCGCGCTTCGTTCGGCAAGAGCATCGCCCGCGCGCCCTACGGCAACCTGTACGCCGGTCCGGGTGCGCAACAGCCGTTCGGCTCGGTGCTGATCGATCCCTCGACCCGGGCGAGCGGCAACGCGCAGAACCCGAGCCTGGAGCCGCTCGAGTCGGACAACCTCGACCTGGCCCTGGAGTGGTACTTCGCCGATTCGAGCTACGTGTCGGTGACCTATTGGAACAAGTCGGTCGACAACTTCATCGGCAACACGGTCGGCCAGGAGTCGCTGTACGGCCTGCGCGACCCCACGTCGGGTCCCGATGCCCAGGCGGCGCTGGACTTCCTGACCAGTGCGGCCTGCCTGGCGCAGGTCGGTCCGGCCAACGCGTCCGCGTGTTCGGCCAACGACACCTCGCTGTTCACCGCGCTGGCGCTGCTGCGCAACGACCCCGCGGGGCTGGCGGCGTACAACGGCACCGATGCCCAGGTGCTCACCACCGAGGCGGCCTACGACCTGTACGGAGAAGCGGACGATCCGTTGTACATGTTCAACGTCAACCGGCCGATCAACCAGAACAAGGCCAAGCTGCACGGCTGGGAAATCGGTGGGCAGTACTTCTTCGGCGACAGCGGTTTCGGCATCCTCGCCAACTACACCGTCGTCGACGGCGACGTGGGCTACGACGACGGCGGCGACCCCGGACTGGACCAGTTCGCGCTCACCGGCCTGAGCGACACGGCCAACGCCATGCTGATGTACGAGAAGTACGGCTGGTCGGTCCGCCTGGCCTGGAACTGGCGCGACGAGTACCTGATCCTCGCCAACCAGGGCTCCAGTCGCAATCCGTACTACGTGGAGGAGTACGACCAATGGGACCTGAGCGTGAACTACACGCTCAACGACCACTGGTCGTTCGGCCTGGAGGCCATCAACCTGACCGGCGAGGACGTGCGCTGGCGCGCGCGTACCGAGGAGATGATCGTCAAGCTGGCCGACCAGGACCCCCGCTACATGCTGGGCGTCCGCTACAAGTTCTGAGTTTGGCGACTGATACCCTCTCCGCGTGTCGCCGGACGGGACCGCTGCGCAAACAGCGGTCCCTTTTTGAGGATGCCCCGGGGTAGCGGCGCCGGCGCGACCGGCGGGCGCTAGTATGGGGAACGGCTTTCCACAAGGCTGACGATGGCCCGCTACGAGCTGCTCAACAACGTGACCCACAAGGACCTGCGCGTCGCCACGGGGTTTGGTCCCGAGTTCGGCGACGACGTGGGCATGGTGCCGGCGTTCCCCAGCGAGTTCGCGGAGCTGCAGCGCGAATACCCGATCTTCCTGAAGAAGGGACCGGGGGAGGGCGAGTGGCAGTCGGTGGCCCTGCTCGGCTTCGAGCAGCGCGAGAACCTGTTCCTGCGCGACGGGCGCTGGAATGCCTCTTACCTGCCGGGCGCCGCGGCCAAGGGGCCGTTCCTGATCGGCTTCCAGGAGCAACGCGTCGACGGCGAGGCGATCATGGAACCGGTGGTGCACGTCGACGTGGAGCATCCGCGGGTGGGCCGGGACGAAGGCGAGCCCCTGTTCCTGCCGCAGGGCGGCAACACCCCCTACCTGGAGCACGTGGCCGGCATCCTGCGGGGCATCCACGACGGCAACCGCTTCGGCCAGCGGATGTTCGCCGCGCTGGACGCCGCTGGCCTGTTGGAGCCGGTCGGACTGGACGTGCAGCTGGACGCCCAGCACCGGGTCGCCGTCGGCGGACTGCATGGCATCGCCCGCGAACGACTCGCTTCGCTGGACGCGCCGGCGCTGTTCGAGCTCAACCGGGCGGGTTACCTGGAGGGGGCGTACCTGATGCTGGCATCGCTGCACAACGTGCGCCGGCTGATGGCGGAAAAGCAGCGCCGCCTGCGCGAGCAGGACGGCAAGGGCTGACGCCCGGATGGACGGCACGGCGATCAGGACGCTGCGCGGGATCGCGGCCGATGCGCTGCCGCTCGATGCGCTGGTGGCCGATGGCCAGCCGGTCGTGCTGGAGGGCATCGCCCGGGACTGGCCGCTGGTGCAGGCGGGCCTGCGCTCCACGCAGGGCGCGATGGCCTGTCTGCGCGACCTGGATGCGGGCCTCCCGATCCAGTATTCCCGGGGCGGGCCGGAGATCGGCGGGCGGCCGTTCTACAGCGACGACTTCACCCGCCTGAACTTCGAGGTGAAGCGAGGCCGCCTGGGCGACGTGCTCGACGCGATCCAGGACCACCTCGGCGATCCACGGCCGCCGACCTACTACGTGGCGTCGCTCCTCGTCGACTGGGCATTGCCCGGCTTCTCGCGAGCCAACGGACTCGGGCTGGAGGCCCATGGTATCCACGCGCCCGCCAGCATCTGGATCGGCAACCGGGTGGTCGCGTCCTGCCATTTCGATGCGCCGGAGAACCTGGCCTGCTGTGCCGTGGGACGCCGCCGGTTCACCCTGTTTTCCCCGGACCAGGTCGGGAACCTCTACCCGGGGCCGCTCGAACCCACGCCCGGCGGGCAGGTCGTCAGCGTGGTCGATTTCGACGCGCCGGACTTCGAGCGCCATCCGCGCTTCCGCGAGGCGCTCGCCCATGCGCAGAGTGCGACGCTGGCACCGGGCGACGCGATCTTCATCCCCAGCATGTGGTGGCACCACGTACGCAGCCTGGAACCCTTCAACGTCCTGGTCAACTACTGGTGGCGCCGCTCGCCCGAGCATCTGTCCTCGCCCTTGCCGGCGCTCCACCATGCGCTGTGGACCATCCGGGACCTGCCCGAGCGCGAGAAGCAGGCCTGGGCCCATGTCTTTGAGTACTACGTGTTCGGCCCGGCCGGACGGGCAGGGGCGCACCTGCCCGAAGAGGCCCGCGACATGCTGGGACCGATGGACGATACCCGGGCCAGGCGCATGCGCGCCATGCTTCTGAACCGCCTCAACCGCTGACGCACGGAGCCACGCCCTTGGATGCCACAGACGCCCCGAAAGGCCCGGTCCGCAAGGTGGTGATCGCAGGCGGCGGTACCGCGGGCTGGCTGGCCGCCTGCGCGCTGTCGCACCAGTTCCGTGAGCGGCTCGAGATCACCCTCGTGGAGTCCGAACAGATCGGGACGGTGGGCGTGGGCGAATCCACCGTGCCTCCCATCCGGACCTTCCACCGTTTCCTGCAGATCGACGAACAGGAGTTCCTGCGCGCGGTGGCCGGCACGTTCAAGCTCTCGATCTCGTTCGAGAACTGGCGCCGCCCGGGCGAGCGCTACATTCATCCGTTCGGGATCACCGGGCAGGGCACCTGGGCGGCGGCGTTCCATCATTTCTGGCTGGACAGCGTTCGACGCGGGATGCCGTCGGAGCTCGGCGACTTCTGCCTGGAGACCGTCGCCTCGCGCGGCGACCGGTTCTCGCTGCAGACGCAGCCCCAGGTCAACTATGCCTACCACTTCGATGCGAGCCTGTACGCGCGGTTCCTGCGCCGCATCGCCGAGGGCCATGGCCTGCGGCGACTGGAGGGCAGGATCCGCGAGGTCAGGCAGCACGCGCAGGACGGTTCGGTGAGCGCCCTGGTCCTCGAGGACGGCACCGTGGTCGAGGGCGACCTCTTCATCGACTGCACCGGCTTCCGTGGCCTGCTGATCGAGCAGACCCTGCAGACCGGCTACGAGGACTGGAACGAATGGCTGCCCAGCGACCGCGCCGTGGCGGTGCAGACCGAGTCCGTCGGCCCGCCGGTCCCCTACACGCGCGCGATCGCGCACGAGGCCGGGTGGCGTTGGCATATCCCGCTCCAGCACCGCGTGGGATGCGGGCTGGTGTTCTCCAGCCGCCACATGTCCGACGACGAGGCCCGCGCCAAGCTGCTGCGCGACGTCGGCGCGCCGGCCATCCGCGAGCCCTGGCTGGTGCCGTTCCGCACCGGCCGGCGGCTGAAGGCCTGGAACAGGAACGTGGTGGCCCTGGGCCTGGCGAGCGGCTTCATCGAACCGCTGGAGTCGACCAGCATCCACCTGGCCATCAGCGCGGTGGTGCGCCTGGTCCAGTTGTTCCCCTTCGATGGCATGGCGTCGTCGCTGGTGGACCTGTACAACGACGTCAGTCGCGCGGAGATGGAGCACGTGCGCGACTTCATCATCCTCCATTACCACGCCACCCGGCGCGACGAGCCGATGTGGAAGGCCTGTCGCGAGATGGCGCTTCCCGATTCGCTGGAGATCCGTTTGCGCGCCTGGCGCGAGCGCGCGCATGCCTGGCAGGATCCCGACGAGCTCTTCCGCATCGACTCCTGGACCCATGTGTTGCTGGGGCAGGGGATCGAACCCGGCCCGGCCCATCCGCTGGCGCGCGCGCTGGGGGACGAGGGCCTCCGCTCGCTGCTGGATTCCATCCGCCGGCCCATCGACCGGGCGGTGGCCACGATGCCGTCGCAGCAGGCGTTCATCGATGGCTATTGCAGGACCGGCGCCGATGTATGGGGCGGCCGCCCCGCGCCCCGCTGACGCACGCGGGAACGGGGCGGACCGATGCTGCTCGACACGCATCCCGGGTTGCGCATCAGCCGGCGGCTGATCGGTCGCGAGCGGGCGCCGCTATTGGTCATCGACCAGCTGCTCGCCGACCCCGAACGCATGGTGGGCAAGGCCATCACCCGCCACTACGGGAAAATGGCTTCGATGTTCCCGGGCCTGCGCGCCGCCGCACCCCTGTCGTACGGGCGATTCCTGGAGTCGGTGCTCAATCCGTTGCTGGCCGAGTGCTTCGACCTGGCGCCGGGGCGCTTCGTGTTTCCCATGTGCCATTTCTCCCTGGTCACCCAGGCCCCCTCCAGCCTGCACTACCTGCAACGCATCCCCCATATCGACTCAGTGCACCGGAACGGCCTGGCGACCGTGCACTACCTGTTTCGAGGCGACTGGGGCGGCACGGACTTCTACCGGCACCGTGCCACCGGGTTCGAGTATGTCGACGAGGGGCGCCATGCGGCCTACTTCGCGCGCCTGGAGGAAGAACGCCGTCGCGAGGCAGGGGTGGCCGAGGGGGGCTACATCGATGGCGACACCCCGTTCTTCGAGCGGATCGACGGCGTGGAAGGCGTGTTCAACCGGCTGATCGTGTACCGGCGGAACTCGCTGCACTCGGGCCGGATCGGGAACGATCGCGCCCTGCCGTCCGATCCCGCCACCGGTCGGCTGTCGATCAACAGCTTCATCGATGTGACGGCGTGAGCTCGCGAACCGGCCTGGCGGGGACGGCGATACGCCTGCAAGTGATTGTCCCAAATGAAATTCCGCGGTGCAGCACGCTTTTTCGGGCGACGCTGGGTAGAGTGTCCCCAGGACCGGTGGGGGCGCACCCGGCATGCCGTGGAAGGGGCAATCGACCGATTCCCCTTTTTCTGGGGAACGGAATGGTAGCGCTAACTTTTTTGTTCTGGAGGTGGGTGGGATGGCTTTTGCCGCGGGGATCGATGCGGGCACGCAGAGCCTGAAGGTGGTGGTCTACGACCCCGCCGACCGTGCGCTCGTGGCGACAGCCAGCGAGCCGCTCGACCTGATCAGTGGCCAGGACGGCCGCCGCGAACAGCATCCCGCCGACTGGGTCGCGGCCATGCAGGCCTGTTTCGACCGCATCGACCCGTCCGTGCGCGCGCGCATCGTCGCGCTGGCGGTGTCCGGACAGCAGCATGGCTTCGTGCCGGTGGATGCCGCGGGCGAGGTGCTGGCGCCCGCCAAGCTCTGGTGCGATACCAGCACCTCGGCCGAATGCGCGCGGATCATGGACGCCGTGGGCGGCGTCGCATCCACCATCGAGCGCGCCGGCAATCCCATCCTCGCCGGCTACACGGCGTCCAAGCTTCCCTGGACGAAGACCCATCGTCCCGAGGCCTATGCGCGCCTGGCCACGATCCTGTTGCCGCACGACTACCTCAACTTCGTGTTGACCGGCGAGCGCTTCTGCGAACATGGGGACGCCTCCGGCACCGGCTGGCTCGATGTCCGCACCCGGACCTGGTCGGCCGACCTGTTGGAAGCGACGGACCCGGAGCGCGACCTGGCGTCCTGCCTGCCCCCGATCGCCGCACCGGATGCCCTTTTCGACATCGCCCCGGCAACCGCCGCCCGACTCGGATTGCCCGCGACGGTGAAGGTCGCCGTCGGCGGCGGCGACAACATGATGGCCGCGATCGGCACCGGCTGCGTGGAGGAGGGGCGGCTGGCGATGAGCCTGGGCACCTCCGGCACCCTGTTCGCGCACTCGGATACGCCCGTGGTCGATCCGGCGGGCGCCTGGGCGGCGTTCTGCTCGTCGACCGGCGGCTGGTTGCCGCTGGTCTGCACGATGAACTGCACCCTGGCGACCGAGCAGGTCGCCCGGGCGTTCGGCCTGGGCGTGCGCGACGCCGACACCCACCTGCAAGCCACGCCGCCCGGTGCCGATGGCCTGGTCATGCTGCCGTTCCTCAATGGCGAGCGCACGCCCGACCTGCCGCTCGGAAAGGGCGTGCTGGCCGGAATGGACACGACGAACCTGTCGCCGGCGCATGTCTTCCGCGCGGCGATGGAAGGCGCGACCTACAGCCTGAAATACGGCTACGACGCCTTCGTTCGCGCGGGCATGCGCTTCGATCGCATCGTGCTGACCGGCGGCGGCAGCCACAGCACGGCGTGGCGGCAGATGGTCGCCGACGTGTTCGGCCTGCCGGTCGACGTGCCCGCGCAGGCCGAGGGCGCTGCGTTCGGCGCCGCACTCCAGGCGATGTGGGCGTGGGGCCGTGCACGTGGCGACGGTGCGTCCATCGCCGAGCTCGCGCGGGTGCACGTGGCGGTCGATCCCACCCTCTCCGCCACGCCGGACGCGTCCCGCGCCGCCGCCTACACGACGGCGTACCGCCGGTTCCTCCAGTACCTCGACGCGGTCAGCCCGCTGCAGCGCGGCTGACGCCCCAAACATCATTTCCCGTTCAACCACAGGACCCCCACCATGAGCACGCAGCCCTTCATCGGCGCCAAGGAGTACTTTCCCGGCATCGGCCGCATCCCGTTCGAAGGCCGCGGTTCGGACAACCCGCTGGCGTTCAAGGTCTACGACGCCGGCAAGAAGATCGGTGGCAAGACCATGCAGGAGCACCTGCGCTTCGCGGTCTGCTACTGGCACACCTTCGGCAATGCCGGCCACGATCCGTTCGGCCCGGGCACGCGCCATTTCCCCTGGGAGGCCGGCGCGCCGATGGCCACGGCCGAGGCCAAGGTCGACGCGGCCTTCGAATTCTTCACCAAGCTCGGCGTGCCGTACTGGTGCTTCCACGACGTCGACCTCGCGCCCGATGCCGACGACATCGGCCAGTACGAGAAGAACCTCAAGCACATGGTCGGGTTGGCCAAGGCGCGCCAGGACGCCACCGGCATGAAACTGCTGTGGGGCACGGCCAACCTGTTCTCGCATCCGCGCTACATGAACGGCGCGGCGACCAATCCCGATTTCGCCGTCGTCGCGCGCGCCGCGGTGCAGGTGAAGGCGGCCCTGGAGGCGACCGTCGAACTGGGCGGCGAGCACTACGTGTTCTGGGGCGGCCGCGAGGGCTATGCCTCGCTGGTCAACACCGACATGAAGCGCGAGCTCGCGCATTTCGCCCGCTTCCTGGCCATGGCGCGCGACTATGGAAGGAGCATCGGCCTGAAGGGCAACTTCCTGATCGAGCCCAAGCCGATGGAGCCGATGAAGCACCAGTACGACTTCGACAGCGCCACGGTCGCCGGCTTCCTGAAGGCGCACGGGCTGGAGAAGGACTTCAAGCTCAACATCGAAGCCAACCACGCCACGCTCTCGGGCCATACCTTCGAGCACGACCTGCAGGTGGCCGCCGACCACGGCCTGCTCGGCAGCATCGACGCCAACCGCGGCAACGCGCAGAACGGCTGGGACACCGACCAGTTCCCCACCGACCTGTACGACACCGTGGGCGCGATGCTGGTGGTGCTGCGCCAGGGCGGGTTGGAAGGTGGCCTGAACTTCGACGCCAAGCCACGCCGCGAGTCGACCGACATGGAAGACCTGTTCCTGGGCCACATCGGTGGCATGGATGCGTTCGCGCGCGGCCTGGAGGTCGCGCATGCACTGCTGACCGACTCGCCGTGGGAACAGTGGCGCCGGGAACGCTACGCCAGCTTCGACGCGGGACAGGGCAAGGCGTTCGAAGGCGGCGCGCTGGACCTCGCCGGCCTGGCGGCACTGGCCGCCGGCCAGGGCGAGCCGGTCCAGGCCAGCGGCAAGCAGGAACGCTACGAGAACCTGCTCAACCAGTACCTGCTGCGTTGAGCGCCACGGCGCAACACCACGACGATCGAGGAGGGGGGCGATGACGGGCCAGGCGACGAGGGGAGGCGAGAACACCCGGCTGATCATCATGATCAGCGTGGTGGCGACGATCGGCGGGTTCCTGTTCGGGTTCGACAGCGGGGTCATCAACGGCACGGTGGATGGCCTGCAGCGGGCGTTCGACTCGGACTCGGTGGGGACCGGGTTCAACGTCGCCTCGATGCTGCTGGGGTGCGCGGTGGGTGCCTTCTTCGCCGGTTGGCTGGCCGACCACTACGGGCGCCGCAACGTGCTGATCGTGGCGGCGGTGTTCTTCCTGGTTTCGGCCTGGGGCTCGGGCATCGCCAGCGGATCGCTGGAATTCGTGCTGTACCGTGTGCTGGGTGGTCTTGCGGTGGGCGCGGCCAGCGTGATGTCGCCGGCCTACATCAGCGAGGTCTCCGCCGCGCAGTACCGGGGCCGGTTGGCGACGGTGCAGCAGATCGCGATCATCGGCGGCCTGTTCGCGGCCTTCCTCAGCAACTACCTGCTGGCCCGCATGGCCGGGGGGTCGGTGACGCCGCTGTGGGGCGGGCACGAAGCCTGGCGCTGGATGTTCTGGGTGGAGATGCTGCCGGCAGCCCTGTTCCTGCTCGCCCTGCTGTTCATTCCCGAGAGCCCGCGCTACCTGGTGGCGCGGGGCAGGAAGGTGCAGGCATCGGCCGTGCTGCATCGCCTCTACGGAGAAACGGAAGGCAACCGCAAGCTGGCGGAGATCGATGCCTCGCTGGCGTCCGACCACCACATGCCGCGCTTGTCGGACGTGGTGAACAGGACCACGGGCCGCATCCGCCCCATCGTCTGGGTGGGCATCGGCCTGGCCACGTTCCAGCAACTGGTGGGCATCAACGTCGTCTTCTACTACGGCGCGGTGCTGTGGCAGGCGGTGGGCTTCTCCGAAAACGACGCCTTGCTGATCAACGTGATCTCCGGCGCGCTCAGCATCGGCGCGTGCGTCGTGTCGATGTTCCTGGTGGACAAGGTGGGGCGCAAGCCGCTGCTGTGGACGGGTTCGGCGGGCATGGCCGTGACCCTGGGCCTGGTCGCATTCGCGTTCGCGAGCGGCGAGCTGGACGGCGCCGGCACGCTGCGGCTGTCGGACGGCATGGGCGTGCTGGCCCTGGTGGCCGCCAATCTCTACGTGGCGTTCTTCAACATGTCCTGGGGGCCGGTGATGTGGATCATGCTGGGCGAGATGTTCCCGAACCAGATCCGCGGTTCGGGCCTGGCCATCGCCGGACTGGCGCAATGGTCGGCCAACTTCCTGGTCACCTGGACCTTCCCGATGCTGCTGGCCGGCATCGGACTGGCCGGCGCGTACGGCATCTACACGCTGGCCGCGGCGCTGTCGGTGGTCTTCGTCCTGAAGTACGTGCACGAGACCCGGGGCAAGGAGCTGGAACAGATGGAGGGATGAGCACCATGACGAACCGGACTGCGATGCGGCGGCCCACGGCCGCGCTGGTGGCCGCCGTCGTGCTGGCACTGGGCGCCTGCCAAGGCGGCGAGCCGGCGGCGGCACCCGCCACGGCCGATGCCAATCCATGGCCGCGGGTGGACTGGCCCCTCGCCGGGGACCCCGCGCTCGAGCAGCGCATCAGCGAACTGATGGCCACGATGACCGTGGAAGAGAAGGTCGGGCAGCTGGTCCAGGGCGACATCGCCAGCCTCACGCCGGAGGACGTTCGCAAGTACCGCCTGGGATCGATCCTCGCGGGCGGCAACTCCGATCCCGGCGGCCGTTACGACGCCTCGCCCGCCGAATGGCTGGCGCTGGCGGATGCCTTCCATGAAGCGTCGATGGACACCTCGCAGGGGGGCAAGGCGATCCCGGTGCTCTTCGGCATCGACGCGGTGCACGGGCAGAGCAACATCGTCGGCGCGACCCTGTTCCCCCACAACATCGGCCTGGGCGCCACGCGCAATCCGGAACTCTTGCGCCGGATCGGCGAGATCACCGCGCTGGAGACGCGCGTCACCGGCATGGAGTGGGCGTTCGCGCCGACCGTGGCCGTGCCACAGGACGATCGCTGGGGGCGTACCTACGAGGGCTACTCGGAATCGCCGGAGATCGTCGCCCGCTATGCCAGCGCGATGGTCGAGGGCCTGCAGGGCAAGGTGGGCACGCCGGCCTTCCTCGACGGACGCCACGTCATCGCCTCGGTGAAGCACTTCGTGGGCGACGGCGGCACCGCGGACGGCAAGGACCAGGGCGACACCCGCATCAGCGAGGCCGACCTGGCGCGTATCCATGGCGCCGGCTACCCGCCGGCGATCGCCGCCGGCGCGCAGACGGTGATGGCCTCGTTCAACAGCGTCAACGGCGAGAAGATGCACGGCAACGCGCCGTACCTGACCGATGTGCTGAAGGGCCGCATGCGCTTCGGCGGTTTCGTCGTCGGCGACTGGAACGGCCACGGCCAGGTGAAGGGCTGCACGAACAGCGACTGCCCGGCGACGATCACCGCCGGCCTGGACATGGCGATGGCGTCCGACAGCTGGAAGGGCTTCTACGAGACCGCGCTGGCGGCCGCGAAGTCGGGCGCGATCAGCCAGGAGCGGCTGGACGACGCGGTGCGACGGATCCTGCGGGTGAAGTTCCGCCTGGGCCTGTTCGAGGCGGGCAAGCCGTCCTCGCGCGAGATCGGCGGCGACTTCGCCCTGCTCGGCTCGCCCGAGCACCGTGCCGTGGCGCGCCAGGCGGTGCGGGAGTCGCTGGTGTTGCTGAAGAACGCAGGTGGCGTCCTGCCCCTCGCTCCTGGCCAGCGCATCCTCGTCGCAGGCGACGGCGCCCACGACGTCGGCAAGCAGGCCGGCGGCTGGACGCTCAACTGGCAGGGCACCGGCACCGTGCGCAAGGACTTCCCCAATGCCGACTCGATCTACGAGGGGATCGCACGGCAGGCGAGCGCCGCGGGCGGCGAAGCGCTCCTGTCCGAGGACGGGACGTACACCGACAAGCCCGACGTCGCGGTGGTGGTGTTCGGGGAGGACCCGTACGCGGAGTTCCAAGGCGACCTCCAGACCCTGCTGTACAAGCCCGGCGACGACACCGACCTCGCCCTGATCAAGCGCTTGAAGGCCGACGGTATCCCGGTGGTGGCGGTGTTCCTCAGCGGCCGGCCGCTGTGGGTCAACCGCGAGATCAATGCGGCCGACGCGTTCGTCGCGGCCTGGCTGCCGGGCTCCGAGGGCGAGGGCGTCGCGGACGTGCTGCTGCGCAAGGCCGATGGCAGCGTCCAGTACGACTTCAGCGGCAAGCTGTCCTTCAGCTGGCCGCGCACCGCGACGCAATACGTCAACAACACCGGACAGGAGGGCTACGACCCGCTCTTCGCCTTCGGTTTCGGCCTCGGCTACGCCGACGACGGCGAGCTGCCCGCGTTGCCGGAGGACCCCGGCCCGGTGGGCGACGCCGGTGCGAGGGGCGTCTACTTCGCGCGCGGCGAAGCGGCGTCGGGCATGGCGTTGCGCCTCGAAGGCACGGGCGGCCAGAGCGTCACCGTCACCCAGGTGCCGGAGGCGTTGGACGGCGACCTCGTGCGCGTGACCGGCGTCGACCACATGGCGCAGGAAGACGCACGCCGGCTGGCCTGGTCCGGCGCGGGCGAAGCGGTCGTGGCCCTGCAATCGCATGTGTCGCTCGACGTGCAGCGCGAAAGCAACGGCGATGTGATGCTGCTGACCACGCTGCGCGTTGACGCGCCGCCGCGTGGCGAGGCCTGGCTGTCGGTGGGCTGCGGACCGGGATGCACGGGGCGCGTTGCACTGGGACCGACCCTGGCGAAGCTGCCCGCCGGCGAATGGACACGGGTCGGCGTGCCGCTCAAGTGCCTGGCCAAGGCCGGCGCGGACGTGGGCCGGCTGGACCGGCCCTGGTCCATCGGTACCGACGGGGCGATGACCCTGTCGGTGTCGCGCGTGGCCCTGGGGGCACTCAATGAAGCCCAGGCGAGCGTGGCGTGTCCCGACGCATGAGCCCGTCGCGGCGCCTGTCCGCGCTGTCGTGGCCGCCGGTCACGGGGGCGCCCGCGCGCTACTTTCGCTTGAGTGGCGCCGCCACCGAATCGCGGGTGACCAGGCCGTGAGGCACGACATGGTCCATCAGCACGCGCGCGCTGTCGCTCCTGCGCTTGATGCTGCGCAGGAGGATGTCGATCGCCGTGTCGGCCATCGAGGCGATCGGCTGGTGGATGGTGGTGAGCTCGGGCCATACCGTGGTCGCCGCCGAGGTGTCGTCGAAGCCCACCACCGACAGGTCGCGCGGCACGTCGAGGCCGCGGCGATGCGCGACCGAGATGGCGGCCGCCGCCATGTCGTCGTTGCTCGCGATGATGGCGGTGGGCGGATCCCCGTGCTCGAGCAGCTTCTCGGCGGCGGCGAGTCCGGCGCGGTACGTGTAGTCCCCGTCCTGGACGAGCTCGTCGGCGACCTCGAGGCCCGCCTCGTGCAGGGCGGCCAGGAAGCCATCGTAGCGGCGCGCACTGGCATTGAGATCGGTGCGGCCGCGGATGAAGCCGATACGGGCGTGGCCCCGCTGGATCAGGTGCTCGGCCAGCTCCTTGCCCGCGCGGAAATCGTCGATGCGGACGCAGGAAATCTCGTCGCTGAGCCGGCCGGATGCGATCGCGACGACCGGCACGCCGCCCTTGACGAATTCGGCCACCGCCGCGCGCGACTCGCACAACGGCGGCGGCAGGATCACCCCATCGACGCGCTTGCACAGGCCGCGGGCGGCCTTGCGTTCGGCCTCGGCATCGAGCTCGTCCCAGTAATCGACGACCAGCTGGACCGCCGTGCGCGAAGCGGCGCGCAGCACGCCCAGCAGGAGTTCGCGGAGGTAGGCGCCGCTGGGGTTGGTGTAGATGAGTGCGATGCGCGTGTGCTGCGCGGCCGCCAGCGAGCTCGCCGCGAGGTTGGGCGTGTAGTCGAGCTCGCGCACCGCGTGCATGACGCGCTCGCGGGTGGCGTCGCGGACCTTGCCCTGGTTGTTGATGACCCGCGATACGGTCATCGGCGACACGCCGGCCAGCGCGGCCACTTCGTCGATCGTCACGCCACTGCTTTTCCGGCGGATCGATTTCTTCGGCTTGTTCAACACGCGTTCCCTTCTGCGACCATGACGGTGCCGCGCAGCGGCCGACCGATCCGGACCTCGCTCAGGAACGGATGATGATGCATATCGTCGCCCACGGTCCGTCGGATCGAGCAATGTTACCGCTAACTTCGCGTTCCGGTGAACGTTGGCGGGTCGTGCTGGCCGGTGTGCTGGCGTGGCTGGCCTTCGGAGCCGCCGCGCGGGCCGAGGATGGCCATGCCCTGTGGTTGCGATACGCAGAGGCCGGCCCCGTCAGTCTGGAAGCCTCGGGGATCGGTCTGGGCGATGTCAGCGCACCCGATTCCACGCCCATCCAACGTGCCACCCGCGACGAGCTTCGCCGGGGATTGGCAGGTCTCCTGGGCAGCGCGCCCCGGTTCCGCGAGGGGGATGGGAGACCTGGTGGGCTGGTCGTGGGGACGCCGGATGCCTCGCCGTGGATCGCGCCGATGCGAGCGGAACTGGACGGGCTCGGCGAGGAGGGCTACCTGCTTCGCGAGACGCGCGTGGGCGGGCGGAAAACACTGGTGGTCGCGGCGCGTCGCGACATCGGCGTGCTGTATGGGGTGTTCCACCTGTTGCGGCTGCTGCAGACCGGCGTCGAACTGGACGGGCTGGACGTCCGCGAGGTGCCGCACGTCAAACTGCGCGTCCTCGACCACTGGGACAACCTGGACGGCTACGTGGAGCGCGGTTATGCCGGCCGCTCGCTGTGGGACTGGCACACCCTGCCGGGCTGGCGCGATCCGCGCTATACCGACTATGCCCGCGCGAATGCGTCGGTGGGCATCAACGGCAGCGTCCTCAACAACGTCAACGCCGAGGCATTGAGCCTGTCGCACGAGTACCTGCGCAAGGCGGCCGCGCTGGCGGACGTGTTCCGGCCCTATGGCATCCGTGTCTACCTCAGTGCCCGCTTCAGCGCGCCGATCGAGCTGGGCGGGCTGGACACCGCCGATCCGATCGATCCGCGCGTGCAGCGCTGGTGGCGCGACAAGGCCGACGAGATCTACGCGCTCATCCCGGACTTCGGCGGATTCCTGGTCAAGGCGAACTCGGAAGGCCAGCCGGGCCCCCAGGACTATGCGCGCACGCACGCCGAAGGCGCCAACCTGCTCGCCGATGCGCTGGCACCGCACGGCGGCGTGGTCATGTGGCGTGCATTCGTCTACGCGCCCGACGCTCCGGAGGATCGCGCCCGGCAGGCGTACAGCGAGTTCGCCGGCCTGGACGGCGCATTCCGCGACAACGTGCTCGTGCAGGTCAAGAACGGCCCCATCGACTTCCAGCCGCGGGAGCCCTTCCATCCGCTGTTCGGCGCGATGCCGCGAACGCCGCTGATGATGGAGTTCCAGGTCACCAAGGAATACCTGGGTTTCGCCACCCACCTGGTGTACCTCGGGTCGCTGTACGAAGAGACCCTGCGTTCGGACACGCAAGCTCAGGGCGCGGGGTCCACCGTCGCGAAGGTGGTGGACGGCTCGCTGGATGGCCATGCGCTGTCGGGCATCGCCGGCGTGGCGAACGTCGGCGACGACCGGACCTGGAGCGGCTCGCACTTCGACCAGGCGAACTGGTATGCCTTCGGCCGGCTGGCGTGGAACCCCGACCAGTCGGCGCGCGACATCGCGGCCGACTGGGTGGCCATGACCTTCTCGCGCGACCCCGGTGTCGTGGCGCCCGTCGTCGACATGATGATGGGCTCGCGCGAAGCCGCCGTCGACTACATGACCCCGCTCGGCCTGCACCACCTGATGGCGCGCGGCCATCACTATGGACCGGGGCCGTGGGTCGACGGGGGGCCGCGCGCGGACTGGACGTCGGTGTACTACCACCGGGCCGATGCCCGCGGTATAGGTTTCGACCGCTCCAGTACGGGCAGCAACGCGGTGTCGCAGTACGCGCCGCCGCTGGCAAGGACCTTCGACGACGTCGAACAGGTGCCCGAAGCGCTGCTGCTCTGGTTCCACCATGTCCCCTGGGATCACCGCATGCATTCCGGGCGTTCGCTGTGGGACGAGATGGTGCATCGCTACACGCGCGGGGTGCAGTACGTCGAGGACATGCAGGCCACGTGGGAAACGCTTCGCGGCCGGATCGATGGACCGCGCCACGCGCACGTGGCCGCGTTCCTGGCCATCCAGCGGGCCGAAGCGCAATGGTGGCGCGATGCCAGCATCGCGTACTTCCAGTCGATCAATGGCCTGCCGCTGCCCGCGGGGGAGATGCCGCCACCGCACCCGCTGGCGTACTACGAGGCGTTGCGGTTCCCGCATGCGCCGGGAGACGGACGATGAGGCGAACGCATCTTCCGCTTGTGGCCGCGACGCTGATTGGGCTCGCCTGCGCCCTCGGTGCCCACGCGCAGGCACCGCCGCAAGCCCCGTTGCTGCATCCGCTTTTCCAGGACCACGCCGTGTTGCAGCGGGGCGCGCCGATCCTGCTGTGGGGCCAGGCCACGCCGGGCGCCGCGGTCACGGTGAGGTTCGACGACGAGGACGTCGCTGCCCGCGCGGGCACTGATGGTCGCTGGGAGGCCCGCTTCACCGCCCGCCCCGCCGGCGGTCCCCATGAGCTGGAGGCGAGGGTCGGGGAAACGGTCCAGGTCGTGCATGACGTCCAGGTCGGCGACGTCTGGCTGTGTTCGGGACAGTCGAACATGGAGCTGCCGGTGTGGCGGTCGCTGGACGCGGAAAACGAAATCGCCTCGGCAGCGGATCCGGATATCAGGCTGCTGGTGGTCCCGCGTGCGGCCGCGGTGGAGCCTCAGCCGCGCTTCGCAGCGCCCGTGCGCTGGATGCCGGCATCGCCCGATAGCGCCCGCGACTTCTCCGCCGCCTGCTTCTACTTCGCGCGGGAACTGCGCAAGACCGTCGACGTGCCGATGGGACTGATCCAGGCGGCGTGGGGCGGCTCGCGCATCGAGGCCTGGACCAGCGCCGCGTCATTGCGCGCGCAGGGCGGCATGGACGAGGCACTCGATGCGCTGGCGCTCTACGAAGAAGACACATCCGCCGCGCTCGCGCAGTGGGGCGACTACTGGCAGCACTGGTGGACCACCCGCGCCGGCACGGCAAACGATGAAGCGCCCTGGCGACCCGAGGCGAATGACGCGCGCTGGCGCGATGCGCCGATGGACCTCGGTGCCTGGGAGCGCTGGGGCATCCCCGCGCTGGCCGACTACAACGGCATGCTGTGGTACCGGACCCACGTGGACCTGACGGCCGGCCAGGCCGCGCGCGTGGCCACGCTCGAGTTGGGCGCGGCCGACGAGACCGACATCACCTGGGTCAACGGCACCGTCGTCGGCAGCCTCTATGGTCCCGGCGACACACGTGCGTACGCCGTTCCGCCCGGGCTGTTGAAGGCCGGCCGCAACACCGTGGTGGTCAACGTGATGGACACCTGGCGCGACGGTGGGCTTGCGGGCCCGGCGGACGCGCAAGCCCTGCGCTTCGACGACGGCACGCGCGTGGTCCTGGACACGCCCTGGACGTACCTGTCGTCGCCCGACGCCGGCGAACCGCCGCGCGCACCCTGGCAGGCGGCGACGGGCCTGGGCACCTTGTACAACGGCATGATCGCGCCGCTGGGCCGCTACGGCATGCGCGGCATGCTCTGGTACCAGGGCGAAT
This sequence comes from Marilutibacter spongiae, assembly GCF_014145325.1. Taxonomy (GTDB): domain Bacteria; phylum Pseudomonadota; class Gammaproteobacteria; order Xanthomonadales; family Xanthomonadaceae; genus Marilutibacter; species Marilutibacter spongiae. The sequence continues at coordinate 10,627 of NZ_JACHTF010000012.1, read as the reverse complement.
CCAACACGGGCGAGGGCGCTGACTACGCCACGCGACTTCGCGCCTTGCGTCGCGACTGGCGCCGTCGGTTCGGCGACGTGCTGCCGATGCTGGTGGTGCAGTTGGCCGGATACGGCATGCCGCCGCGCGCACCGACCGAAAGCGGCTGGGCGCAGGTACGCGAGGCGCAGCGCCAGGTCGTCGCGGAAGACCCGCATTCCGGCCTCGTCGTGAGCATCGACATCGGCGACGCCTTCGACATCCATCCGCCGAACAAGCAGGAACTGGGGCGCCGCCTGGCGCGCGCCGCGCGCCATGTCGTCTACGGCGAGCAAGCGATCGCGGCCTCGGGTCCGGCGGTGCGCTCGGCCTGGCAGGCGGAGGACGGCATCCGGGTCGCTTTCGACGATGTCGCCGGCACCCTGGCGACCACCGGTGCCGACGGCCCCATCGGCTTCGAGCTCTGCGGTCCCGCGCATTGCGAGTATGCAGAGGCCTCGATCGATGGGCAGCAGGTCCTGCTCCAGGCCCGCCGGCGACTCGCGCCCGAACGCGTGCGCTACTGCTGGGCGGACGGCCCGGTCTGCACGCTGCGCGACGAGGCCGGGCATCCGGTCGGCCCTTTCGAAATGCCCCTCATGGCCCACGAGGTGTCCCGATGAAGGCATCCCCGCATCGCCTGCTGGCCGGGCTTCGCCGCGCCGCCTGCAGGGGCGTCGCCGGCTGCGCCCTGGCGACCGCGCTGCTGCCGGCGTCCGCCGCGCAGCCCACGCCATCGTCTTCGCCGCCCCCGGTGTTCTTCGACTGGTTCGAATACGCCGGCCACGACGCCGCGTTCGAGCCGCCGCTGCCCGCCGGCCACTACCGCAATCCGGTCCTGGCCGGCTTCCATGCCGATCCCGGCATCGTCGCCGCCAACGGCCGCTTCTACCTGGTCAACTCCAGCTTCACCTACTTCCCCGGCATCCCGGTGTTCGAGAGCAAGGACCTGGTGCACTGGAAACAGATCGGCAACGTCATCGACCGTCCCACGCAGCTGGACTTCGACGGCCTCAGCGTGTCGCGGGGCATCTTCGCGCCCACCATCGAGTTCAACGCCGGCACGTTCTACGTGGTCACCACGGCGATCGACAGCGGCGGCAACTTCATCGCCACCGCGAGCGATCCGGCCGGTCCGTGGTCCGATCCCCACTGGCTGCCCGGCATCGGTGGCATCGACCCGTCGCTGTTTTTCGACGACGACGGCAAGGTCTACCTGCTCAACAACGACGCGCCGCCCGGCCCGGCGCGCTACGACGGCCACCGCGCCATCTGGATGCAGCAGATCGACCTGCAGCGTTTCGAGCCCATCGGTCCGCGCCAGGTGCTGATCGACGGTGGCGTGGAACCCGACAAGAATCCGATCTGGATCGAGGGGCCGCACATCTACAAGCGCGAGGGCTGGTACTACCTGTCCGACGCCGAAGGCGGCACCGGCCCGCAGCATTCGCAGGTGGTGCTGCGCAGCCGCGAGGTATGGGGGCCCTACGTGCCCTACGCGAAGAATCCGATCCTGACCCAGCGCGACCTGCCGGCCGATCGCCCGCTGCCCATCACCAACGCCGGGCATGCCGACCTGGTGGAGGGGCCCGACGGCAGCTGGTGGGCGGTGTTCCTCGCAAGCCGCAATTACCAGACGCGCCACTACAACACCGGGCGCGAAACCTACCTGCTGCCGGTGCACTGGCGCGAGGGTTGGCCGGAGATCCTGCCGCCGGGCGAGGCGATTCCCTATGTCGTCGGCGCCCCGTCGTGGATGCGCGGCAAGGCCTCGCAGGCGCCTTCGACCGGCAACTTCGTGCGACGCGATGAATTCGATGGCGACGCGCTGTCGATGGAGTGGATGCGCGTACGCGTACCCAAACAGGCCTGGGCCGACCTGGCGACGCGGCCGGGTGCCCTGGCGGTGCATCCGTTGACCGAGGACCTGGACACCCTGCGCAATCCCGCGTTCCTCGGGCGCCGCCAGCAGCACCTCCGCTTCGAAGCGAGCACCTCGATGTCGCGACCGGCTCCGGGCGTTGCCGCCGGCCTGGCCGCCTTCCAGAGCGAGGCCTACTGGTACTTCCTTGGCGTCCGGAGCGCCCCCGGCGATCGCGTGAGCGTGTTCCTGGAGGGCCGCGATGGCACGGGCACCACGCGTACCCTGGCCACGCGCGTGGTGGACGCCGCTGACGAGCTTCGCCTGAAGATCGGGGCCGACGAAGGCGACTATGCCTTCTCGTTCGACACTGGAGACGGCACGGGCTGGCAGACGCTGGCCGGCCAGGTCGACGGCACCGTACTGAGCACCGATCGCGCCGGCGGCTTCGTCGGCGCCCTGCTGGGACCATTCGCGCGCGATGAGCGCAACCTGGGGAACGACTGATGATGGACACGAACCCATGCATTCCAGCGGCGCCGCGTGCGGCTTCCGGCCTGCGCGCCACTGCGCTGGGCATCGCGCTGCTGTTCGCCACCTCCGCGCAGGCTGGCGGAGAAGAGGCCTGGCTCGACCCCTCGCGAAGCTTCGAGGACCGCGCCGCCTCGCTGGTCGCCGAGATGACGCTGGAGGAGAAGGTCGCGCAGATGCAGAACGCCGCGCCGGCGATCGAACGCCTGGGCGTGCCGGCGTACGACTGGTGGAACGAGGCCCTGCACGGCGTGGCCCGGGCCGGACAGGCCACGGTGTTCCCGCAGGCCATCGGCCTGGCGGCGACCTTCGACGTACCGCTGATGGGGCGGGTCGCCACGACCATCAGCGACGAGGCCCGCGCCAAGCACCACCAGTTCATCCGCGACGGTTCGCACGGGCGCTACGAGGGCCTGACCTTCTGGTCGCCGAACATCAACATCTTCCGGGATCCGCGCTGGGGCCGGGGACAGGAGACCTACGGCGAGGATCCCTACCTCACCGCGCGCATGGGCGTGGCCTTCGTCCAGGGCCTGCAGGGCGACGATCCGGTCTATCGCAAGCTGGACGCGACCGCCAAGCACTTCGCCGTCCATAGCGGGCCGGAGGCCGACCGCCACCATTTCGATGCGCGGCCCAGCAGGCGCGACCTCTACGACACCTACTTCCCGGCCTTCGAGGCCCTGGTGAAGGAGGGCGACGTGGACGCGGTGATGGGCGCGTACAACCGGGTGTACGGTGAATCCGCGAGCGCCAGCCAGTACCTGCTGCAGGACGTGCTGCGCCGCGACTGGGGGTTCGAGGGCTACGTGGTCTCCGACTGCTGGGCCATCGTCGACGTGTGGAAGCACCACCGCATCGTGGAAACGCGCGAAGAAGCGGCAGCGCTGGCGGTGAAAAGCGGTACCGAGCTCGAATGTGGCGAAGAATACGCCACCCTCCCCGAGGCGGTGCGCAAGGGCCTCGTCAGCGAAGCCGAGATCGACGCGTCGGTGACGCGGCTGTTCGCCGCGCGGATGCGGCTGGGCATGTTCGATCCGCCCGAGCGCGTGCGCTGGGCGAGGATCCCGTACTCGGTGAACCAGGCTCCCGCGCACGACGCGCTGGCACTGGAGGCCGCGCGGGATTCCCTCGTGCTGCTGAAGAACGACGGCGTGCTGCCGCTCTCGCGCGAGCTCAAGCGCATCGCCGTGATCGGGCCCACCGCGGACGACACGATGGCGCTGCTCGGCAACTACTACGGCACGCCGGCCGCCCCGGTGACGATCCTGCAGGGCATCCGCGACGCCGCGGGCTCCGTCGACGTCAGCTATGCGCGCGGCGTCGACCTGGTGGAAGGGCGCGACGGCCCGGCGGCCACGCCGCTGATCGACACCGCCTACCTGCGTCCGTCGGCCGGCTCCAGCGAGCGCGGCCTGCGTGGCGAATACTTCAGGAACCGCGAGCTGACGGGCACCCCGGCCCTCGTGCGTACCGACGCGCGCATCGGCTTCCGCTGGGACCGCGGGTCGCCGACCGACAACCTGCTGGCGCGTGGCGAAGCCGCGCCGGGGCAGGATGTCCCGGACGATGGCTTCGGCATCCGCTGGAGCGGCCAGCTGCTGCCGCCGGTCTCGGGCCGCTACCGGCTCGAAGTCGCGGCCGACGACGGCTACCGGCTGTACCTGGACGGCAAGCGGGTGCTCGAACGGTGGACCCAGGCCGATCGCCTGAGTGGCGACGGCGTGGACGTCGAGCTGGAAGCCGGGCGCGCCTACGACCTGCGCCTGGAGTACTACGATGACCAGCGTGACGCCGCAGTGCGCCTGGCGTGGCGCATGCCCGGCGCGAAGCCGCCGTTCGAGGAAGCCCTGGAACTCGCCCGCGACGCGGACGCGGTGGTGTTCGTCGGCGGCCTCACCGGCGACGTCGAAGGCGAGGAAATGACGGTCAGCTATCCGGGCTTCGCCGGCGGCGATCGCACCGACCTGCGCCTGCCCGCGACGCAGCGCACGCTGCTGGAAGCCCTGCAGGCCACGGGCAAGCCCGTGGTGCTGGTGCTGACCGGTGGCTCCGCGCTCGCGGTCGACTGGGCGGACGCGACCCTTCCGGCCATCCTGATGAGCTGGTACCCCGGCCAGCGCGGCGGCACCGCCGTGGGCGAGGTGCTGTTCGGCGACACCAATCCCGGCGGGCGCCTCCCGGTCACGTTCTACAAGGCCGACGAGGCGATGCCGGCGTTCGACGATTACGCGATGGAGGGCCGCACCTACCGCTACTTCCGCGGCACGCCGCTTTATCCCTTCGGCCATGGCCTCTCGTACACGCGCTTCGACTACCGCAACCTGCGCACAAGCGCGCAGGAGGTCGCGGCCGACGGGCGCCTGCGCGTGCAGGTGGACGTGGCCAACGCCGGCCAGCGCGCCGGCGACGAGGTGGTCCAGCTCTACGTGCGACCCGTGCGTCCGGCCCCCGGCGATTCACTGCAGGAGCTGCGCGGGTTCCAGCGCATCCACCTGGCCCCCGGCGAGCAGCGGACCGTCGAGTTCGAGCTGGAGCCGCGGCAGGCCTTGCGCCGCTACGACGCGTCGCGCGACGACTACGCGGTCGCGCCCGGTGCCTACGAGGTCCGCCTGGGCGGCTCCAGTGCCGATGCACGGGTCCATGCGACCTTCAAGGTGGAGGCGGCGCAGGAATGAACCCGACCGCCACCGCCACCGCCACGCGCCCTTCCACCGACGACAGCCCGGACCTCGCTCGCATGGCCAGCACCGACCACACCTTGTCGATCCGGGAAAAGCTGGGCTACAGCCTCGGCGACCTGGCGGCGAACCTGATCTTCCAGACGCTGGTGACCTACCTCGCGTTCTTCTACACCGATGTCTACCGCCTGCCGGCATCGACCGCGGCGACCATCATCTTCGTGGTCGGCATGCTCGGCGCGTTCCTGTTCACGCCGATGATCGGCATCCTGGCCGACCGCACGGCGACGCGCTGGGGTCGCTTCCGCCCCTGGATCCTGTTCACCGCGGTCCCGTTCGGCGTGCTGTCGCTGCTGGCCTTCACCACGCCGGACCTGGGCGAGGGCGGCAAGGTGGCGTACGCGCTGGTCACCTACGCCCTGCTGGTCCTGGTCTACGCGGCCAACAACCTCCCGTACTCCGCGCTCAGCGGCGTGCTGACCGGCAGCATGAGCCAGCGCAACAGCCTGTCGGCCTACCGCTTCGTCGCGGTGATGATCGCGCAGTTCATCATCCAGGTACTGCTGATGCCCCTGGTGCTGATCCTCGGCGACGGCGACCGCGTGCAGGGCTTCGAGCGGGTGATGACCGTGTTTGCCGTGGTGGGCACGGTGTTCTTCCTGATCACCTTCGCCACCACCCGCGAGCGCATCGTGCCGACGAAGGCGCAGTCCGGCGGCGTGCTGCAGGACCTCTCGGACCTGGTCGCCAACCGGCCGTGGCAGGTCATGCTGGCGCTGACGATCCTGGTCTTCGCCAACCTGGCGCTGAAGGGCGGCACGTACATCTACTACTTCCAGTACTACATGAGCGAGGCGGCCCTGGCCGGCTTCCTGCAGGACACCGGCTTCAACGGCATGATCGACGCGCTCAACGCCGCGCTCACCGGCATGGGCCTGGCGGGTTTCCAGTGGCCGGAGGACCCGGCGACCTCGGCCTTCAGCCTGTTCAACGGCAGCGGCATCATCTGCATGATCCTGGGCATCGGCGTGTCGCGCCGGCTGGCCGATCGCTTCGGCAAGCGCGACGTGTTCGGCGGGGCGCTGTTCGCGTCCACGCTGTTCCTGCTGGCGTTCTACGCGTTCCCGCCGACCGCGGTCCCGATGGTGTTCGGCGCGTTCATGCTGCATGGCTTCTGCTACGGCATCACGATCCCGCTGCTGTGGGCGATGATCGCCGACGTCGCCGACTACTCCGAGCTCAAGAACGGTCGCCGCGCCACTGCGATCGTCTTCTCGGCCATGCTCTGCGGCCTGAAGATCGGGCTCAGCGTGGGCGGCGCCCTGGTCGCGGGCATCCTCGCGCACTACGGCTACGTGCCCGACGCGGACCAGCAGTCGACGGCGGTCGTCGATGGCATCCGCATGACCGTGAGCGTCTACAGCGCGATCCCCTTCCTGGTCGCCGTGGCGCTGCTTTTCACCTATGAGATCGACAAGCGCATGGAGGCGCGCATCGAACGCGAACTGGGCGAGCGCCGGCGCGCCGCCGGGACGGCGTCGTGACACGAGGAGCCCTACCGATGACCGACACGCTCGACCACGACGCCGCCCTTGAATCGACCCCCTGCCTGGAGGCGCTGGCCGCCCGCGCGATCTCCCGGCCGCTGGTGACCCACATCTATACCGCCGATCCCTCCGCCCACGTGTTCGAGGGCCGGCTGTACATCTACCCCTCCCACGACATCGACGGCGGCGCGCCCTTCGACGACGAGGGCGGGCATTTCGGCATGCAGGACTACCACGTGCTGAGGATGGACGCGCCGGACGGCGACGCCGTCGATTGCGGGCTGGCCCTGCACGTGCGCGACGTGCCCTGGGCGGACCGCCAGATGTGGGCGCCGGACGCGGCCACGCGCGATGGGCGGTACTACCTGTACTTCCCCGCCAAGGACCCCGGGGGCATGTTCCGCATCGGCGTCGCCATCGCCGAACGTCCGGAAGGGCCGTTCCGCGCGGAGCCCGAGCCGATCCCGGGCGCCTATTCGATCGACCCGGCGGTGTTCGAGGACGAGGACGGGGCGCACTACCTGTACTTCGGCGGCATCTGGGGCGGGCAGTTGCAGAAGTACCGCGACAACCGCCTTGACGCCTCGCACGAGGAGCCCGTCGGCGCCGCTCCCGCGCTCGGGCCCCGGGTCGCGCGCCTGGATCCCGGCATGACGACCCTGGCCGAGCCGACACGCGAGGTGGTGATCCTCGACGAGGCAGGCCATCCCCTGCGGGCGGACGATCATGCCCGGCGCTTCTTCGAAGGCCCCTGGGTGCACAAGCACGACGGCCGCTATTACCTGTCGTACTCCACCGGCAACACCCACCTGCTGTGCTACGCCGTTGGCGACAGTCCCTATGGGCCCTTCACCTATGGCGGCGTGATCCTGAAGCCGGTGGTCGGCTGGACCACCCACCATTCGATCTGCGCCTTCGACGGGCAGTGGTATCTCTTCTACCACGACGCCCTGCACTCGGGCGGCGTGACGCATCTGCGCTCGGCCAAGTGCACGGTCCTGCACCACGAGTCGGACGGTCGCATCCGCACGATCGATCCCTATGGCGGCTGACGCGTCCCGCGCCGCCTGGGACGATGCGATGGCCCCGATGGCGCCGGGGCGGTTGCACTGGTTGCGGCACGGCCCGTTGGAGGTCGCCCTGGCACCGGAGGCCGGGGGCCGCCTCGCGCAGATCAGGTTCGCCGGCGTGGACTGGCTGCTGGGCCCGGAAGAGGCGCCCGCGACGATCGCATGGGGCTGCTATCCGATGCTGCCCTGGGCGGGCCGCCTGAGGGGAGGGCGCTTCGAACACGGGGGCCGCAGCCACCAGTTGCGGCGCAACTTCGGCGCGCACGCCATCCACGGGATCGGCTACTCGCGCCCCTGGCAGGTCGACGCGCATGATCCGCGGCAGGCACGGCTGTCCCTGTCCCTGCCGCGCGACGACTACTGGCCCTTCGGCGGCATCGCCACGCAGTCGGTGACGCTGGGCGATGCCTCGCTGCAACTGGCGCTGTCGGTGCAGGCCGGGGACCATGCAATGCCGGCCGCCCTGGGCTGGCATCCGTGGTTCCGCAAACCGGAGCGGCTGGTGTTCGCACCGGAGGCGATGTACCCGCGCGACGCGTCCGGCATCACGACCGCGCCCCCGGTGGCGCCCGGGCCCGGCCCATGGGACGACTGCTTCATCGCCCACGACACCATCGTCCTCGAACGCGAGGGCCAGCGCCTGGCCCTGCGCGCCGACACCGATCACTGGGTCGTCTACGACGGCGACCCGTCCGCCACCTGCGTGGAACCGCAGACCGGACCGCCCGACGCCTTCAACCTGGCGCCCCGCGTCCTGTCGCCCGGCCAGCGGGTGGACCTGGCCTTCGAACTGTCGTGGCGCCTTGAACACAGCGGGTGACAGGCCCGCCCGCCTGCAGCCTTCACAAGGAGCGTCACCATGCAGTTGAATCGCCGATCCGCGCTACCGGTCCTCCGCGCCACGGTCGCCATCGCGGCCAGCATGATCGTGCTGTCGGCCGTGGCACGGGACAGCGTGGCGCCGCGCTCCAACCCGCTGTTCCGCGACCGCTTCACCGCGGACCCCGCGCCCCTGGTCGTCGGCGATCGCCTCTACCTGTATGTCGGCCACGACGAGGCCCAGCGCGACGAGATGTTCAACATGCGCGAGTGGCTGGTCTACTCGACCACGGACATGGCGACCTGGGTGGACCACGGGCCGATCATGAAGGCCACCGACTTCGCCTGGGCCAAGGGCGATGCCTGGGCATCGCAGGCGATCGCGAAAGACGGCCGGTTCTGGTTCTACGCCGCCGTCGAGCACGACGACACCCAGCCGGGCAAGGCCATCGCCGTCGCGGTGTCGGACAGCCCCACCGGCCCCTTCGTCGACGCCAAGGGTTCGGCGCTCGTCACCAACGCGATGACGCCGCGGGGCACGCACAGCTGGGAAGACATCGACCCGACCGTGTTCACCGATGAGGACGGCACCACCTGGATCGCCTGGGGCAACCGCCAGTGCTACATCGCGCGGCTCAAGCCCAACATGATCGAGATCGACGGCGACATCACCGAGATCACGCCGCCGCACTTCGAGGAAGGTCCGTGGCTGCACAAGCGCGGTACGCTCTACTACCTGACCTACGCTTCGCTCGACCGCAGCACGCATCGCGACGAAAAGGTGTCCTATGCCACCGCGCCATCGCTCCAGGGCCCCTGGACCTACCGCGGCGAACTCACCGGCTCGGGCAAGTACAGCTTCACCATCCACCCCGGCATCGTCGAGTTCAAGGGCCACTGGTACCTGTTCCTGCACAACGCCGCGCTCACCATCGGCGACCAGAACGGCGCCATCGGCAGGCGCGCCGTCACCGTCGAGCACCTGCAGTACAACCCCGATGGCAGCATGAAGCCCGTACTGCAGACCGAAGCAGGAATCTCCGTGCCACGGTCGACAGCTCAGACCGTGGCAGGCGATTGAGTAGGGGACGTATGCCGCCGATAATGCTTGCCGTCGTTTCGAACTGCCCGCCTCGCTGGGAAGGACAGCGGAAAATCCACCTGCTAGTTGAAGACCGAAGAAAATTCCAGCCGGTACACAGGCAAGGCGAAGGACGCAGGAAGCAATCAAATGGACATGAAAACCCTCTTGGTTGCCCACACATTGATTGCGGGCGCGTGCGGAATCCCAGCAAGACTCCGTGTCGCGGGATTCCTGCTGTCGAGCGAATCCATCCGGAGCCCGAGGATAGCGAGACGCTACTTCTACAGGTATCTCCTGTTCTGCTTCTATTACCTTGTCTCGTTCATGCTTACGCCGCTCGTACTGAAGCCAGTTCTCCCCTACTTCCGGGACATGGCATGGGCTGGAAAAGGCTATTTGTACTTCCTGCTGTGCATCCCGCTTGCGATCATCATGTACGTCGTCGATTACAGGTTCATATGCTGGGCGGATGGGCCGAAGTTGCGTGCCCGCGCCCGTCTTGCGGAGAAGTTGTCAACCCACGTGCATGCGAGTGCAGGTGTTAAGGAACGCACGAGACGATAAGTCGAGCGTCAGTTGGGTGTGCATGCGTGGCGGCAGGGCTTTACGCGGCTCATGCCCCTCCTTCCTTGCGCCGAGCCCTTCCAAATCCCGGGAGCGCAATTGTGGAAGTCTCAGTGAGCCCTTCGGATCACAACGTGGGCGCCGTCCCTTTGCAAGTACCAGTTGGATTGGTCGTGGCAGGATCGATTAGGCTCGGCAAGGAAATCGCGACGTCCCCCCGGTTTTGAGTAGCGCGGCGATCTGGAGTCCAATTCCCCAGAGTAAGGAGATTGGACGTGAAGAAGCGCTTTTCCGAAGAGCAGATCATCGGCTTCCTGCGTGAGGTCGAGGCCGGGCTGCCGGTCAAGGAGCTGTGCCGCAAGCACGGCTTCAGCGAGGCGTCGTACTACCTGTGGCGGAGCAAGTTCGGGGGCATGAGCGTGCCCGACGCAAAGCGCTTGAAGGAGCTGGAG
>NZ_JACHTF010000011.1 GCF_014145325.1 Marilutibacter spongiae | reverse complement strand
GCGCCAGGCCTGTGCCGTCGCCGGCGGGGCGCCGGCGCCCGCATCGGGCCCGGTCGCGGGGCTGGCGCCGTCGGTCGCCGGGCTCGCATGCCCGTTGGGTCGGGCAGCGCCCGCCTCCGGTGCCGGCGCCGCGCCGCCGGCGCCCTGCTCCCACAGATCGTCTGAGTAGCCATCGCTGTAGGGTGCCGCCGCGTGCGTGTCGGCGTTGCCGTTCGAATGGCCGTTGCCGTTCGTCGCGCCGTTGCGGCCCCCGGCCCCGTTCGTCGCGGGCGCGAGCGCGTCGCCGCCCCAGACCAGCGCATGGCCGTTGCCGCCCTGCCCGTTGGCGCCCAGGGTACGGCGCAGGCCGCGCTCGGTGAGTCCGGACAGGCTCACGTACATGTGCCCGGCATCGGGGGCCTTGACCGAGATCGGCCGGTTGCGGTCCTTGTCCTGGTAGGTCGCCACGCCGAAGTACAGGCGCGGCTGGCCGACGAAGCGCGCGACCACCGCCGGGGGCACCAGGTAGACGGCCTCGCGGCCGCCCGGCGCGGTGCGCCCGTCGCCGCCGGCGGCCAGCAGGCGGGTGGAGAAGAAGTTCCGCGTGGTCCGGTGCGAACGGTTCTCGGCCTTCAGCAGTTCCGGATCGGTCGCCAGGCCGATCTCGAACAGGGGCAGGTCGGTGCGGACGGTGAAGCCCAGCACGCTGAAACGATCGTCGATCGATTCGCGGTTGGCTCGAATGAGTGCCATGACTGAACTCCTTGGACGGCTCACTTGGGGGGCGTGGCGGGATGGCGGCGCGGCCGCTCGCCGCCCTGACTCGCTGGCGGGGTGCGCGCGCCGCCCTCCAGCGACAGCGCGACAGGGGCGTCGCCTGCGTCCTGGATGACGTTGGAGATGCGCTCCCAGAAGCGCTGCTGGGCATCGATGCCGATGCCTTCCAGATGCGGTTTCATGAAGTCCACCACCGTCTCCAGGTGGCGGAAGAAGGTGCGCTGGCCGGACTGCACGTGCTCGACGGAGCCCCGCCATTCGGCCGCCACGGCATCGGCGTCCCGGCGTTCGTTCCAGACGCGTACGATGAAGGCGGCGCTTCGATCCTCGAGCAATGCCATGACGGGTCGTCCAAGCAGTGAGGCCGGGATCGAGACTGCGCCTGTCCGCTCACCCCCGCGTCACCCCCGCGTCACCGCCGCATCACCGTCGGGTCACCGCATCGCCACCCCTTCCTGCCGTCCCGTGATGCAGCGGTGATGCGACGGTGACCGCCCGTCGAGTGCGCGCGTCAAAGCGGTCCCGCCCCAGGCACCGCCCGTCGAGCATGCATGGCAAGCGCGGCGAAGCGCGTTGGCTACTGGCGCATCAGGCGCAGGCTCAGTTGCAGCTGCGCGTCGGCGGCGGCGAGTTGCTTGCGCGCCGCGTCGATCAGCTCGCACGCATGCGGCGGGCCGACAAGCGGGCGCGGCGGCGCTTCACCGGCCATGGCCCGTGGCGACGGGTCCTGCGTCGGAACCGGCGGCATCGATGGAGAAGGCGGCGGCATCGACGGCGGCAGCGCCCTGGACGGTCCGATCGCGCTTTCGGCGATCTGCTGGTAGACCGCCATCGTCTCGCGCATCGGCTGGATCGCGAGCTCCCGCCGGAGCAGTTCCCGGCAGGCTTCGAACTGCTGCAGCGCCTGGGCACGCTGGCCGCTGAGCACGAACAGCTGCATCAGCTCGCGATGCACGTCCTCGCGCAGGGCGTCGTGGTCGAGGATGGCCTGGCCGTGGCGGATCGCCTCGGCATGGTCGCGCCGGATGGTGGCCAGCTGCATAAGCCGGCCCAGCGCGTTGAGGTGGTTGCGACGGTGCTTCTCGCGCTCGCGCAGTGCCCAGTCGTCGGACAGGTCGAGCAGGATGTCCGAGGTGTAGAGCTCCACGCCCCGGCGCAGGCCGTCGATGTCCGCGTCGGTGAGGCGTTCGGGCGGTTTTTCCAGGCCGGGCGCGACCAGCCGCTCGAACTCTTCGACATCGAGCCAGACGCCGGCCGGACCATTCAGGCCGATGGCCCCGCGGCGATCGCAGACGATCAGGTCGCCCGGCTTCAGCGGTGGCGTTTCCACCAGGCGCCGCAACCGCCAGAGCGCGGTGTTGAACGAGCCCGGGCTGGACGACGCCGAGCGCTCCGACCACAGGCTCGATTGCAGTTCCGAGCGACTGAAGTAGCGTCCATGTCCCAGCGCGAGGTAGGCCAGCAGGCTGCCGCAACGCCCCGCCAGGCTGCGCGCCCCGGACCCGCCCTCGCCGTGGGCGACGGACAACGAACCGAACAGGCAGATCCTGAGCATTCCGTATTTGCTCCCACAAGGCGCGTAGCGCGTCCGCCCCCCGGCCGGAACCCGATGGCCTGCCCGGTCGCGCGCAACGCATCGCTCCTGCTGGACGCGTTCGGCATCATGCCGGGTAGCCTGGACCGCCGGTCCGCGGCAAGCGCGTTCGAGCGGGCGACCTGTTTCGCATATTCGCGCGCGACTTGGAAGGGCGGTCACGGATTGGCCTGCGCAAGTAGCACTGTCCGTTCGCTTTCAGGGCAAGCTCGACAGGGATATCCGCCGGACGGTCAGCGATAGCGGGCAAGATCACGCAAGAATCGCTTACCGGTAAGCACGGTGCGCCATCTGCGCGCCGCCTTGCAGGGATGACGAAAGGACACCACGTGAGTGCATTGTCGCTGAGGGTACGCAAGGCACGGGTCATGGCCACGCTGTCGCAGGCCGAACTGGCGCGACGCATCGGCGTCAAGCGCAGCGCGGTGACCCAGTGGGAACAGGCCGCCGGCACCACGCCCAGCGTCGAGCACCTGATCAAACTCGCGCTGGAGACCGGTGTCAATTTCGAATGGCTGGCGAGCGGCCGTGGCCCGTCGCGCTGCGACGAGGTCGAGGCCGATCCGGCCGTGATCGTCGACGATTTCGCCCGCGATGCCGACGAGAGCCAGGCCCTGACCCAGTTCCGGCGCCTGTCGCCCAGCCGGCGCCGGATGGCCCTGGGCATCCTGGAGATCCTTGGCAAATGAGGCCCGCGGCGGCCGATTTCCGTCGCCCGCCCGGTTCATGCGAAAATAGGCGGCTTCGGCCCCGTAGCTCAGCTGGATAGAGCGTCCCCCTCCTAAGGGGAAGGTCGCACGTTCGAATCGTGCCGGGGTCGCCATGTTCCAGGCGCAGCCGCGCCTTCTCCGCGCCCGCTTGCGGCGACAGCCCCACCGTCGCCCCGCGGCCGGCCATTCGAACCACAGGAGTTTCCATGACCCATCCCGTCCTTTCCGCACTTGGCCTGAGCGGCAACGAATCCGGCACCTACCTGGGCAACGGCGAGTGGTCGAAGACCGCCGATGCCGGCGTGCTCGAGCCGATCAACCCGACCGATGGCACGGTGCTGGCGAAGGTGCAGGCGTCCTCGAAGGCCGACTACGACACCATCGTCGAGCGCGCCGAGGCCGCCTTCAAGGTCTGGCGCACCACTCCCGCCCCGCGCCGCGGCGAAGCCATCCGCCTGTGCGCCGAGGCGCTGCGCGAGAACAAGGACGCGCTGGGCTCGCTGGTCGCGCTCGAGATGGGCAAGTCCAAGCCCGAGGGCGACGGCGAAGTGCAGGAGATGATCGACATCGGCGAGTTCGCCGTCGGCCTGTCGCGCCAGCTCTACGGCCTGACCATGCATTCCGAGCGCCCCGGCCACCGCATGTACGAGCAGTGGCACCCGCTGGGCCTGGTCGGCATCATCTCGGCCTTCAACTTCCCGGTCGCGGTCTGGGCCTGGAACGCCTTCGTGGCCGGCGTCTGCGGCGACATCTGCATCTGGAAGCCCTCGCCCAAGACCCCGCTGTCGGCGATCGCCTCGATGAAGATCTGCAACGAGGCGCTGAAGAAGGCCGGCTTCCCGGACATCTTCTTCCTGTTCAACGACGGCGGCACCGAGCTGGCGCAGCACTTCGTCGACGACAAGCGCATTGCCCTGGTCAGCTTCACCGGCAGCACCCGCGTCGGCCGCACCGTCGGCGAGCGCGTCGCGCGCCGCATGGGCCGCTCGCTGCTGGAGCTGGGCGGCAACAACGCGATGATCGTCGACCAGAGCGCCGACCTGAAGCTGGCGATCCCGGCGATCGTGTTCGGCGCGGTCGGCACCGCCGGCCAGCGCTGCACCAGCACCCGCCGCGCCTTCATCCACGAGGCCATCTACGACGACGTGCTGGCCAAGCTGGTCGGCGCCTACAAGCAGGTCGAAGGCAAGATCGGCGACCCGACCGACCCGGCCAACCTGATGGGTCCGCTCAACAGTAGCGATGCCGTCGATGCCTACCTCGACGCCATCGAAGCGGCCAAGGCCGCCGGCGGCACCATCGAGACCGGCGGCGCAAAGATCGACCGCGCCGGCAACTTCGTCCTGCCGACCATCGTCACCGGCCTGGACAACGACGCGGAGATCGTCCAGCACGAGACCTTCGCGCCGATCCTGTACGTGATGAAGTTCAGCAAGCTCGACGAAGCCCTCGCCCTGCAGAACGCGGTGCCGCAGGGCCTGTCGTCGGCGATCTTCACCGAGAGCCTGAAGGCCGCCGAGGCCTTCCTGTCGGCGGCCGGTTCGGACTGCGGCATCGCCAATGTCAACATCGGCACCTCGGGCGCGGAGATCGGCGGCGCCTTCGGCGGCGAGAAGGAAACCGGCGGCGGCCGCGAGTCCGGCTCCGACGCCTGGAAGGCCTACATGCGCCGCCAGACCAACACGATCAACTACTCCGACGCGCTGCCGCTGGCCCAGGGCATCAAGTTCGACCTCTGATCGACCCATGATCTACCCATGATCGACCCGGGGCCGGCCCGTCCGGCCCCGACCGCCTTGCCCGGTCGGCCGCTTCGACGGCGGCCGCCTTCCGGGCGTCCCCATATCGGTGGCGCTCAGGCACAATGGGTACGTCGACCCGATCCCCACCGGAATGGCCGCCAGCGACACCGGCGGGCCGCCCGAAGGGGTCGTGTCGGCGGCATCCGCACCGGACCTGCGACCCCTCCCGGCCGCATCGCCCAGGAGACTCCCCCGTCGATGTACGCGCTCGCACGTCCGCTGCTGTTCAGACTCGATCCCGAACGGGCGCATGACCTGACCCTGCGATCACTGGACTCGCTGCACCGGGCCGGCATGACCCGCCTGGTCGCCCGGCGGCCGGCGCCCCTGCCCACCCGCGCCTTCGGCCTGGAATTCCCCAACCCGGTCGGCCTCGCCGCCGGCCTGGACAAGAACGGCGAGCACATCGACGCCCTGTTCGACCTGGGCTTCGGCTTCGTCGAGATCGGTACCGTCACCCCGCGCGCCCAGGAGGGCAACCCCAAACCGCGCATGTTCCGCCTGCCCCGCCAGCGCGGCATCATCAACCGCCTGGGCTTCAACAACCTGGGCGTGGACGTGCTGGTGCGCAACGTCGAGCAGTCGCGCAACCGCGGCAAGGGCCTGCTGGGCATCAACATCGGCAAGAACAAAGCCACGCCCAACGAGATCGCCGAGGGCGACTACATGTACGGCCTGTCGCGGGTCTACCCGCTGGCCGACTACGTGACGGTCAACATCTCCTCGCCCAACACCGCCGGCCTGCGCGAGCTGCAGGAAGAACAGCAGCTGCGGCGGCTGGTCAGCATCCTGCGCGAGGAACAGGAGCGCCTGGGCGCCAAGCACGGCCGCCGCGTGCCGATGCTGGTCAAGATCGCCCCGGACCTCACCGACGCCGACATCGACGCCTGCGCGCGCGTGCTGACCGAGCTGGAGGTCGACGGCGTCATCGCCACCAACACCACCGTCTCGCGGACCGCGGTCGAGGGCCAGAAGCACGCCAACGAGACCGGCGGCCTGTCCGGCCGGCCGCTGATGGGCCAGGCCACCACCGTGTTGCGCATGATGCGCACCCGCCTGCCCGAGTCGATCCCGCTGATCGGCGTGGGCGGCATCCTCAGCGGCGCCGACGCGGTCACCAAGACCTCGGCCGGCGCCACCCTGGTGCAGCTCTACAGCGGCCTGGTCTATCGCGGGCCGTCGCTGGTGCACGATTGCGTCGAGGCCATGCGCCGCCGCAAGGAAGCCCCGAGCAGCGATCCGCTGCGTCCCAAGCCGTGACCGCCGCGTCGTGAGCCCGCCGTCCCCGCCCACCGTCCTGCGCGATGCGCCGCTGCGCGCCCGCAACACCTTCGGCGTGCCCGCGCGTGCCGCCTGGCTGGTCGAGGTCGACGACGCCCGCGCCCTGCCCGATGCCCTCGCCGGACTGCCCGACAGCGGCCCGCCGATCGTGCTCGGCGGCGGCAGCAACCTGCTGTTCGTCGCCGACCCGCAGGTGCCGCTGCTTGCCCTCACCGGGACCCGCATCGAGACGATCGGCGAAGACGACGAACGCGCCTTCCTGCGCGTGGACGCCGGCGCCGGCTGGCACGACTTCGTCATGGAGACCCTGGCGCGCGGCCTCGACGGACTGGAGAACCTGGCCCTGATCCCCGGCACGGTCGGCGCCGCGCCGATCCAGAACATCGGCGCGTACGGGGTCGAGGTGCGCGAGTTCGTGCACGCGGTCGAAGCCTGGGAACCGGCCACCGGCCGTTTCCTGCGCCTGTCCGCGGCCGACTGCGCGTTTGCCTACCGCGACAGCGTGTTCAAGCGCGAGCGCGACCGCTACATCGTCACCGCCGTCGAGTTCGCCCTGCCCCGCCGCGCCGCGCCGCGCATGGGCTACGCGGGCATCAGCGAGGAACTGGCCGCCATGGGCATCACCGCGCCCGACGCGCGCGATGTCGCCGCGGCCGTCATCGCGATCCGTCGCCGCAAGCTGCCCGACCCCGCCGTGCTCGGCAATGCCGGCAGTTTCTTCAAGAACCCCATCGTCCCGGCGGCCCAGGCCGAGGCACTGGGCCAGGCGCACCCGGGCCTGCCCATGTTCCCTGGGGATGCAAGCGACCGCCGCAAGCTCTCGGCCGCATGGCTGATCGATGCCTGTGGCTGGAAGGGACACCGCGACAGCCACGGCTCCGGCGACGCCGGCATCGCCGCCAGCCACGCACTGGTGCTGGTGAACCACGGCCAGGCCAGCGGCCAGGAGCTTTTCGACCTCGCCCGCCGCGTCGCCGATTCCGTCCACGCGCGCTTCGGCGTCGCCCTCGAACCCGAACCCCGCATTGTCGGCGCATCGTGGTAATCGCGCGCGCCGCCCGCACCACGTCCCCTCGCGGCCTCCAAGGCCGACGGCCACCGCCTCACGCCGCATGCCCCCAGGACGCGATGTCCCGCATCCCCATGGGCGGCGCCGGCATCGCGTCCCCGCATCCATTCTTTTCCAAGACAGGTAACCCGACCCGATGACCACCCACGGCCGCGCCGCACTGCTGATGCTGGGCAGCACCGTCATGTTCGCGTTCATGGTCATCATGATCCGCCTGGCCTCGGAGACCCTGCACACCTTCGAAGTCGCGTTTTTCCGCAACTTCTTCGGCATGCTCGCCACCGCGCCGCTGCTGATCCGCCACGGCGCCGGCATCCTCAGGACCAACCAGCTGCCGCGCTACCTGTTCCGCTGCCTGGTCGGCGTGGTCTCGATGTTCTGCGGCTTCTGGGCGATCGGTCACCTGCCGCTCGCGCAGGCGGTGTCGCTGTCGTATTCCTCGCCGCTGTTCGTCACCATTTTCGCGGTGTTCTGGCTGGGCGAGCAGGTGCGCATGCGGCGCTGGGCCGCGGTCGCGGTCGGCTTCCTGGGCGTGCTGCTGATCGTCCGCCCTGGCACCGACGGCTTCACCACCGGCACCCTGATCGCCCTCGCCGCGGCCGTGCTCAGCGGCCTGGTCGCCATCCAGATCAAGCAGCTGTCCAAGAGCGAACCGGCCGACCGCATCGTCATCTACACCACCCTGCTGTGGGTGCCGATGTCCCTCGTCCCCGCCCTCTTCGTCTGGGAGTGGCCGCAGGGCATCACCTGGCTGTGGGCGATCTGCGCCGGCATCTTCGGCACCGCCGGCCACATGCTCTGGACCCGCGCCCTCAAGCTCGGCGACGTCTCCGCCCTCACCCCGATCAGCTTCATGCAGCTGCCCATCGTCGCCATCCTGGGCTGGGTGCTGTTCGACCAGGGCGTCGACCACTGGACCCTCGCCGGCGCCATCGTCATCTTCGCCGCCAACGCTTACATCGCCCACCGCGAAGCCGTCCTCGCAAGACGCGCCGCTACGCAGGCCCCGGTGGAGGGGGCGAAGCCGGGGTATTGAGGCGTCTTCCCGCCCTCCCGCTTGCGCGAAGCGAGAGGCAAGTAAGGAAGCGCCAGCTTGTCTCCTCCCCTTTCGCGAAGCGAAAGGGGGTGGAGCGGCGCGTCCATGAGCCACTGGCTCATGCGCAGCTCAACGCCCGAAAGCCGCGCTTGAGGGCCGGTCCTGGATGGCGAAGCCTGACAGGTTGGGAGGCGGTGCCGTTAACGAAATGAGCAAAAGAAGGCACGCCTTCCTCACCCGCGCCAACTCAGTGGTAGTCATCTTCCCGCTGGTGCCGAACCGCCAGCACCGTGACCGTCCGGGAATCTTCGACTTCGAACAGAGCGACGTAGCCAGCCTCGCCGAAGGGGATGACCAGTTCGCGCAGAAAGGCATCCGCGCGGTCCGCCTTGCGGCAGGCAAACGGCATTTCCTCAAGAAATTCGTAGCCACGCTCGATCGCTGCGCGCGCCAGCAACGCTGCGGGATAGTCCACCTGAGCCAGAAAATCCAGCAGACGTTGCAGATCGTCCTGCGCCGCCTTGCTGATCCGGACGTTGAAACTCACCGGGTGCCGGGTTTGTGATGGGCAAGGACGGCATCGAGTGCCGCAAGCGATTCCTCCTTGCTGAAATAAACGCCGGTGCGTTTGGACTCATCGCGCGCGGCGAGGCCGCGGGCAATGAACTCGGCCTGCATGCGGCGGCGATTGACCTCATCGCGCAGGGATTGCTCCATCAGGCTGGACAGACTCTCGCCTTCGCGCAGCGCAGCCTCCGCGGCCTGACGCAGTTCGGGGGAAACGCGCAGCGGCGGCAGGGTGGCGGTTTTCACGGCGGCATCCTCATGCATTGCATTTGCGATGCATACCGTAGCATGCCCCTGCTAGCTGCGCCAGCGGGCGCTTCTGGCCTGATCCCTACACCGCTAACACCGGATCGTCCCAACACTCACCGCTAGCGCGCGGAAGAAATGACTGATGAGACTGGCGGCCATACCCGCCAGAGCCAGCATCACCGCATACCACCAGCGTCTTCGGGTAAATTTGCCAGTCCGGGAAAGTACGTGGAACCCGGAACAAGCCAAACAAGGAATGTTTGAAATGCTCCTGCGCAAAGCGTGGTTTGCCTGCTGCCTGGCAGCGATGGTCTTCCCTGGAGTCACCAATCCGCGGGCAAGGTCCGAGGATGCCCTGGCCGCTCCCTCTTCTTCCGCCGCGGCTCCCCCCCTGCTGGACGCCGTCACCGTAACGCCAAGCCAGTCGCCGCCGCTGTGGCTTTTCACTCGCGGCGCCCGGCGGATCATCGTCCTGGGCACTCAGGCGCCTTTGCCACGAGATGCCGTCCTCGTCAGCGATACGATCCAGCGCTACATCGCCGAATCCGACATCGCCCTGACCGCTCCCGGCATCCTGGCCGGCGATAGCGGCGGAATCATGCAAGGGATCACCCTATGGTCCGCAATACGAAAAGCAAGGCGAAATCCTGACGGTCGAACGCTCGACCAGGTATTGCCCTCGCAGAGCTACGCACACTGGCAGTCCCTCAAGCAGAAGTACATCGGGAACGACAGCGGCGTCGAGAAGCTTCGTCCCATGTACGCCGCGTTCGAACTGTACCGCGCTGCCATGGCGCAGCATGGGCTCAGCGATGAACCCGTCGTCGGCAAGCTGCTGGCTGATGCCCTGGAAGCAACGGGTCGCAAGCGGGTCGATGCCCGCTATGCGATTCCAGTTGGAAACCGCAGGCTCGCCGCCAAGGCCTTCGAGGTCAACCCGGCGCGCGACGTGGAATGCCTGGAGCAGACACTCGAGCATCTCGAGGCTTACCTGGAGTTCTCACCCGGGGCGGCTGATGCATGGGCCGCCGGCGATCTGGAGCGCTACCGCAACGCGGAAGCGCTCTATACGCCGATCCATCAGTGCTGGGCAGAACTGACCAATGAGGCGATCGCCACGGCCACCGGCGTACCCGCCCCCTATCAAATGAGGGACACCGCGTGGTTGAAAGCGCTGGACGATGCACTCTCCCGATACGACACCGTCTTCACCACCCTCCCTGCCCGCGACATCCTTATGCACCAGGGCATGGCTGCCCGCCTTGAAGCGCTTGGCTACGCCATCAAGGAACTGTCCAACGCCGATCCGGTACCACCCGGCCTGGTGGACTACAGGCCGTGAAAGCGTGCCGTGCGCGATTGAACCATCGTGCACCCGGGCTCGAGCGGCCCTCTCGAACGCAGTGGTTTGCTTGTCGTCCCGACGCGTGGAGCAGCCCGATGTCGAATCCGAAAGGCCTGGACCGTCGCTGGGGCATGGGCGGCGACCCGCCGCGTCGATCGAGGAAAACACCATGAGCACCGTCGAGAAGGTCAAGGATCCGGCTTCGTACTTCCCGTCCATCGAGAAGACCTACGGGAAGCCGGTGGGGCACTGGTTCGAGGTGCTGGGCAGCCGCGAGGGGCTCAAGCACGGGGAGCAGGTGGCGTTCCTGAAGGCCGAACACGGGCTGGGCCACGGGCATGCGAACGCGTTGGTGGCGCACTTCAGGCGTGGCGGCCGCTGACGGGCGCCGACCGGGCTTGGCGGGGCGACGAACAAGGTATAACATTGGTTATAACAAGGAGGCCCCGCCATGAAGCTCAAGATCACCACCATCGGCAATTCCGCCGGCGTCATCCTGCCCAAGGAACTGCTGGCCCGGCTGCGCCTGGACAAGGGCGACGCTCTGTATGCCCTGGAGACGCCAGACGGGGTTCGTCTGACGACCTACGACCCGGAGTTGGCGGCGCAACTCGAGGTCGCGGAGCAGGTCATGCGTGAAGACCGCACCGTCCTTCACAAGCTCGCCCAGTAAACGGAGGGATCAAGGATGATCGTCTGGATCAGTGAAGCCCTTGCGCTGGCCATCCATGAGCGGCAACTCGCCGAGCACGGCGGCAGCACCGGTGTTCGGGATGCGGGCCTGCTGCAATCCGCCCTGGCGCGACCCATACAGGCGTATAGCTACGGTGACCCGCCGCCTGACCTGGCCGCCCTTGCCGCGGCGCTCGCACATGGGTTGGCACGCAACCATCCCTTCGTCGATGGCAACAAGCGCACCGCGCACGTCTGCTATCGCGTGTTCCTGAAGCTCAACGGCGCGGAACTGGTCGCCAGCGACGAAGAGAAATATCTCCGCATGATCGCCCTCGCCGACGGCAGCCTCGATGAGGCGGGTTTCGCCGAATGGTTGCGCGCGCGGGTCAGGACAGACGCCGATCGCGTGCAGGAACCCGCCCCCGTCTACGGTGGTGCCTGACTGAGCCGACGTGGCCTCGCGCGCGGCCCGCGCGGGCCCACCACGACCGCTCCTCCTCCCGGGCGCCAGGCGCTTTCAGCCGACGTGTCCGCGCGACCGACACGAAGGATTCGCACGGTGGGACACGCGCTAGTGCAATCGAGTGAACCTGCCACGTGGCCCGCGACGACGTCCGCTCACCCCTCAAGCCGCTCCCAGGGCCTGCGGAACCGGAAGGCCACCAGGTAGGTCGACACGACCCAGAGGCTGGCCGCGGCCCAGCCGGCGAGGATGTCGGTGGGGTAATGGACCCCTAGGTACAGCCGCGAGAGGCCGACGAGGAAGGCGAAAGCCAAGCTGGCGGCGACCACCCACCACCGGGCACGCGTGTGCCAGGCCAGCAGCACCAGCACCCACGCCAGGGTCATCGAGCCCATCGCGTGGCCGCTGGGGAAACTGTAGTTGTGCTCGGGCGCGATCGAGGCCCACAGGTCGGGGCGCTCGCGCGCGAACAGCAGCTTGGTGCCCAGGTTGAGCAGGCCCGAACCGCCGAGCGCGATGCCGGCGAAGATGGCCTCGCGCAGGTGCCGGCGCACCGCCAGCCAGGCCACCAGCGCGATGTCGAACGGCACCACGCCGTAGAGGTAGCCCAGGTGGCTGACCGAGACGAAGAAACGGTCGAGCACCGGGCCATGCAGGGTTTGCAGGCCCAGCAGGATCGGCTCGTCGAACGCCACCGCTTCGCGCTCGTGGATCTCGTCGGCGAGCTCGGCGAAGCCCCACAAGGGCAGCAGCAGGCCGACGAAGACCAGGGTCAGTCGCCAGAAATGCCGGCCGATGAAGCGCGCGGTGGCCGCGGTCGCGCTCGCCAGCATCCGCATGGCGACGGAGGGCGGCGGTGTCTTGGGGAGGATCCGGTCTTCGGGAGGCATGCGCCCTAGCCTAGCCGGACGAACCTGAAGCGATCGCGAGACGCGCGCCGGCCGAGCGCCCGCCGTCGAGCACGCCGATCAGGCGCGCGCGCCGAACTTGCGCTCGACGTAGTCGTCGATGAGCCCGACGAATTCGCGGGCGATGTGCTCGCCGCGCAGGGTCACCGTCTTCTCGCCGTCCTCGAACACCGGCGCCGAGGGCGCTTCGCCGGTGCCCGGCAGCGAGATGCCGATGTTGGCGTGGCGCGACTCGCCCGGGCCGTTGACCACGCAGCCCATGACCGCAAGGGTCAGGTTCTCCGCGCCCGGGTGGGTGACCTTCCATTCGGGCATCTTCGCGCGGACGTGGTTCTGGACCTGCTGCGCAAGCTCCTGGAAGAAGGTGCTGGTGGTGCGGCCGCAGCCCGGGCAGGCGGTGACCATCGGCGTGAACGCGCGCAGGCCCATGGTCTGCAGCAGCTCCTGCGCGACGATGACCTCGTTGCTGCGCGCCTGGCCCGGCTCGGGTGTCAGCGAGATGCGGATGGTGTCGCCGATGCCTTCCTGCATCAGCACCGCCAGCGCGGCGCTGGAGGCGACGATGCCCTTGCTGCCGATGCCGGCCTCGGTCAGGCCCAGGTGCAGCGCGTAGCGGCCGCGGCGGGCCAGTTCGCGGTAGACCGCGATCAGCTCCTGCACGCCGCTGACCTTGGCACTGAGGATGATGCGGTCCGCCGCCAGGCCGATCTTCTCGGCGCGCGCGGCGGAATCCAGGGCCGAGCGGATCAGGGCTTCGCGCAGCACCTCGCCGGCTTCGCGCGGTTGCGCGAGCGCGGCGTTCTCGTCCATCAGTCGGGTCGCCAGCGCCTGGTCGAGCGAACCCCAGTTGGCGCCGATGCGCACCGGCTTGCCGTGCCGGATCGCCAGCTCGATCAAGGTCGCGAACTGGCTGTCCTTCTTCTTGCCGAAGCCGACGTTGCCCGGGTTGATGCGGTACTTGGCCAGCGCCTCGGCGCAGGCCGGTTCGGCGGTGAGCAACTGGTGGCCGTTGTAGTGGAAGTCGCCGATGATCGGCACTTCGATCCCCATCATCGCCAGCTTGTCGACGATGCGCGGCACCGCGGCGGCGGCCTCGACGGTATTCACCGTCACCCGGACCATCTCCGAGCCGGCCCGCCACAGCTCGGCCACCTGCTTCACCGTGGAGGCGACGTCGGCGGTATCGGTGTTGGTCATCGACTGCACCACCACCGGTGCGCCGCCGCCGACCTGGACCGGTCCAATCGCCACGCCATGGGTATCGCGCCGGGGCGAAGGACCGAAGTCGGGGGTGGCGCAGGGCAGCGGCGTGGCGTTCATCGTGGCAGCGGGACGGGACATGGCGCCATTGTAGCCGGGCGGGGATGAGCGCCCGCCATCCCGCCGGCGGCTTGCGCCACTCAATGCAGGCGCAAGCCGCGCAGCACCGGCTTGCCGCCCTCGGTGTCGGTCCAGACGATCCGGGCCTCGTCGCCCTGCACGGCCAGTCGAGGGAGACCGCTGGCGCGGCCGCGGATCGCCAGTCGGGCCAGCTCGCGCCGCGTCGGTGGGGCCGAGAGGTCGAGGCCGTAGCGGGCGAATTGCAGCCGCTGCGCGTCGGTCTCCTCCAGCCAGGCGACCAGGAGCGCGTCGCCGGCCAGCGCCAGCGTCGCGCGTCCGAGCACGTGTTCGCCCCTGGCCACGGTCAGCGGCGCGCCGAAGCTGTCGCCGGCGTCGTCGGACCGTGCGATGCGCAGCTCCGGCGGACCGTCGGCCTGGGTGAACCAGGCGACCCAGACGCGCTCGCCGCGCGCGGCCACGACCGGGCCGTTGACCGGGCAGCCCGGCATCATCCAGCCGTCGGCGTGCACGTCGCGGGGCGCGGTCCAGGCGCCATTCTCAAAACGGACCAGGCGGGTGTCGCGGATCTCGCCGGCGGTGCGGCCACGGTAGACCACGACCGGACCGCGCGAGGTCATGGCCGCGGCGGTCGTGCAGCAGTCGCAGGTGGAGCTGTCCAACGGCCATTCCGCGCTGCGCTCGCCGGCCGCGTCGAACACCGCCGCCCGCAGCATCATCGGCGCACCCCCGCCGTGATGCGGATCGTCGCTGGCTTCGGCCTCGCCGGCGGCGATGGCCGCCGCCTTCTGGCGGCTGTCCAGCCACGCGATGCCGAGCCGGTCGCGGCCCTGCGGCCAGAAACTGACGAAACCATGGTCGCCTGCCGAATCGGCGAGGTTGACCAGGGTCGGCGCCGACCAGGTCTCGCCGCCGTCGCCGGAGCGCACCAGGTCGATGCCGTAATCCATGCGCCTTGAGCCCGTGCTGCGCAGCCAGTGCGCCCACAGCGAACCGTCCGGCAGGGCTTGTACGTGGGGCGTGTCGGCCCAGTTGAGGAACCAGTTGTCGCCCCGCGCGATCGCGCCGGGGACCGACCATTCGCCCTCGCCCGCCGCGGCGCGACTGAACATGAGCCGGTGACCCCGGGACGCGCCCTCGCCCGCGTCGTCCATGCCGGGTTCGATCCAGGCGAGCAGCCAGCCGCCGTCGGGCGTGGCCACCAGATCCGGCTGCGATGCGACGGCGCCGGCCGGCAGGTCGAGTGTTTCGACGCGGTCGAAGGCCACCGTCGCCTCCGGCGCGCGGGTGGCGCGGTCGGCGTCGGGGGCGCTGCCCGTGCCGCAGGCGGCGAGACCCGCCAACAGCAGGAGGACCCACGGGAACGTCTTCGCGCCCCGACCGTATCGCGCTGGTGTGTCGTGCATGCCGCTCCCCGTCCGAATCCGATGCCGGCATGGTAGCCCGGCCGGCTGGCGCCGTCGTCGCGCTGGCCGAGGGCCGCGCCGGGGTGTAGGGTTCCCCTCCCATGACGACGCCCGACACCCTCACCCCGAGCCAGCTGAACGCGCTGGCGCGCAACCTGATCGAGGACAGCTTTCCGCTGGTCTGGGTGGAGGGCGAGCTGGGCAACGTGTCCAGGCCGGCCTCGGGGCATCTGTACCTGACCCTCAAGGACGCGCGCGCGCAGGTGCGCTGCGCGATGTTCCGGCCCAAGGCCAGCTGGCTCAAGTTCCAGCCGCGCGAGGGCCTGCACGTGCGCGTGCGCGGCCGGCTGACCCTGTACGAAGCCCGCGGCGAGTACCAGATGGTGCTCGACCACATGGAAGAAGCCGGCGAAGGCGCGCTGCGCCGGGCCTTCGACGCGCTCAAGGCCCGGCTCGAGGCCGAGGGTCTGTTCGACCCCGCCCGCAAGCGCCCCCTGCCCCGCTTCCCGCGACGCATCGGCATCATCACCTCGCCGACCGGCGCGGCGGTGCGCGACGTGCTGAGCGTCCTGGCGCGGCGCTTCCCGCTCGCCGAACCCGAGGTCTTGCCGGTCCCCGTGCAGGGCGACGAAGCGCCCCCGCAGATCACCGCGATGCTGCGCCGCGCCGCGGCCTCGGGCCGCTACGACGTGCTCCTGCTGACCCGGGGCGGCGGCTCGCTGGAAGACCTGTGGGCGTTCAACGACGAGACCCTGGTCCGTGCCGTTGCCGACAGCGAGGTGCCGGTGGTCAGCGCCGTCGGCCATGAAGTCGACTTCAGCCTGTCGGATTTCGCCGCCGACCTGCGCGCGCCGACGCCCTCGGTCGCCGCCGAGCTGCTGGTGCCCAGCCAGGACGACCTGCGCCAGCGCCTGCGCGTGCTGGCCACGCGCATCCAGCGCCAGCAGGCCCAGCGCCTGCGTGATGCGATGCAGCGCAGCGACCGTGCGGCGCTGAGGCTCAACGCGCTGCGCCCGCAGGCACGACTGGATGCCCTGCGCCAACGCCAGGCCGACGCCCTGCGCCGGCTGCAGTCGGCCTGGGCGCAGCGCCTGGAACGTGAGCGTGCGCGACTCCGCCACGCCTCGATCGCGCTGCGCGGCGGTCACCCTCGGCGCCGTATCGAACGCCTGCAGCAACGCCTGGATGCGCTCCCTCCGCGCGCGCGCGCCGCGCTCGACCGCCGCCTGGCCCAGGAAGGCCTGCGACTGCGCGGGCTGGCCCGTTCGCTGGAGGCGGTCAGCCCCCTGGCCACCGTGGCGCGCGGCTACGCCATCCTGCGCCACGAGGACGGCCGCGTCGTGCGCAGCGCCCTGGACGCGCGTCCCGGCGATGCCCTCGACGCGCGCCTGGTCGACGGCGAACTGCGCTTGCGCGTCGAGCCGGGACGCTAGCGAGCGCGACCGACTCGGGGCCCCCTTCTGTCGCAGTGTCCTGGCGTGCCCGCCGGGCTGGATCCAGGACACGCAGGTCCGCGTCGCCACCGCGAGGCGATGGGTATCGCTTCGCTACAGCCATCCTCCTGTCGCCATATGGCTGGCATGCGACCCCGGGTGCGCTTCGCTTACCCGGGCTACGCGGACTTCGGAGAAAACGGCGCGCATGCCGTGGCGGCTCGCCTGCGGGACGCGGCCATGCCCGGTGCCGTCCACGCTGGAAGAAGTTCCACGCCATCGCGACGGCGGCTGCGATAGTCTGCGGCGGTTACCCGGCTTCGGAGGTCCTGGTTTGAAGAAGCGCTTTCCCTACTACCTGGCCAATCGCCCCGTCAGCGCCAACACCGAACTGGAGGTGCTGGACAAGTACAGCGGCAAGCGTGCGGCGCGCGTCGCCTTCGCCGATGCCAACGCGGTGCGCAAGGCGATCGTCGCCGCGCACAAGGCCCGCGAAGCGATGGCGGCCTTCCCGCCCGATACGCGCCGCGCCGTGCTGGAACATTGCGTCCGGCGCTTCAGCGAGCGCAGCGAGGAACTCGCGCTCACCCTGTGCATCGAAGCCGGCAAGCCGATCAAGGATGCGCGCGGCGAAGTCACGCGCCTGGTCGACACCTTCCGCATCGCCGCGGATGAATCCACTCGCCTCGGGGGCGAGGTGCTGGAACTGGGCATCTCGAAGCGCACGCGTGGCTACCGGGGCATGGTCAAGCGGGTCCCGGTCGGCGTGTGCAGCTTCATCACGCCGTTCAACTTCCCGCTCAACCTCGTCGCCCACAAGGTCGCGCCTGCCATCGCCGCCGGCTGCCCCTTCATCCTGAAGCCGGCCGCCGACACACCGCTGGGGGCGCTGATCATCGCCGAGGTGCTGGCCGAGACCGACCTGCCAAAAGGTGCGTTCTCGGTCCTGCCCTGTTCCAACGAGGACGCCTCGCAGCTGGTCGAGGACGAGCGCATCGCGCTGTTGAGCTTCACCGGTGGCCTGGTGGGCTGGGACCTGAAGGCGCGCGCCGGCAAGAAGAAGGTCACCCTGGAACTGGGCGGCAACGCGGCCTGCATCGTCGACGCGGACCCCGGGGCCAGCCTGGACCACGTGGTCGAGCGCCTGGTGTTCGGCGCGTACTACCAGAGCGGGCAGAGCTGCATCAGCGTGCAGCGGATCTACGTGCACGCCGACATCCACGACAAGCTGCGCAAGAAGCTCAAGGCGGCCGTATCGAAGCTGCGCATGGGCGACCCGCGCGACGAATCCACCTTCATCGGGCCGGTCATCAGCGAAGCGGCGGCCGAGCGCATCGAGGCCTGGATCGCCGAAGCCCGCAAGGGCGGCGCCAAGCGCCTGGCCGGCGGCGAACGCGCGGGCAACATGATGCCCGCGGCGCTGCTGGAGAAGGTCCCGCACGATTGCCGTCTGTACCGCGGCGAGGTGTTCGGGCCGGTCGCGTTCATCGAGCCCTTCGAGGACTTCGACGCCGCGCTCGCCGAGGTCAACGACAGCGACTTCGGCTTGCAGGCCGGCGTCTTCACTGGCCGCCTCGACCATGCCCTGCGCGCCTGGGACCGCCTGGAAGTCGGCGGCGTGGTCGTCGGCGACGTCCCCAGCTTCCGCGTCGACAACATGCCCTATGGCGGGGTCAAGGATTCCGGACTCGGCCGCGAGGGCATCCGCTATGCCATGGAAGACATGACCGAGCCGCGCCTGTTGGTGATCCGCGGCTGACGCCACGCGGGCCCCACCGGCCCGCACCGGCGTCGTGGCAGGACCAGCACCAGCCTCGGCGGGGCTGGTCCAGGGAGATCACACCCGGGTCAACCCCACTCCCCCGCGCCAGGCGTTCAACTCATCACCTCAACGCAAGACGCCCGGGAGACCTCCATGAACCGCACATTCCGCCGTACCGCACTGGCCGCCGGCATCGCCGCCCTCTGTATCGCCGCCGGTTGCGCGCAGAAGGCCAAGTCCCCCGAACCCGACATGGCGAGGGAGCAGGCCGTGGCCGAACGCAAGAGCGCGCCGCCGGCAATGGCCGCGCAGAGCGAACTCGACGCCGTGGCCGTCTCGGGCAGCCGCATGGCCAACGCGCCCGCGGCCATCCCCATGACCCCGCCCCCGCCGCCGCCGGCGATGTACGCGAGCATGCCCCCGCAGCCTGCCCATGGACTGCCGGCGGCCAATACCGAAACCTATGCCGGACTCGAGGACAACCCCGTCCACCGCACGGTGGAGGAGCCGGTCTCGACGTTCTCGATCGACGTCGACACGGGCAGCTACACCAACGTGCGCGGCATGCTCGCCGACGGCACGCGGCCGCCGGCCAACGCCGTGCGCGCCGAGGAGTTCCTGAACTACTTCGACTACGGCCATCCGGCGCCCGCGAACCGCGAGGTGCCGTTCCGGGTCAGCACCGAACTCGCGCCGGCGCCGTGGAACGCCAAGCGCCAGCTGCTGATGATCGGCATCAAGGGCTACGACGTGCCGAAGGCGACGCTGCCGCCCGCGAACCTGGTCTTCCTGATCGACACCTCCGGTTCGATGAACAGCCCCGACAAGCTGCCGCTGCTCAAGCGCGCCTTCTCGATGCTGACGCGCCAGCTGCGGCCGCAGGATCGCGTCTCGATCGTGGTCTACGCCGGCTCGGCCGGGCTGGTGCTGCCGCCGACCCCCGGCGATCGCCAGGGCGAGATCCTCGCCGCGCTGGAACAGCTGTCGGCCGGCGGCAGCACCAATGGCGGTGAAGGCATCCAGCTGGCCTATGCGATGGCCCGGCAGGCCTTCGTCAAGGACGGCGTGAACCGGGTGATACTGGCCACCGACGGCGACTTCAACGTCGGCACCGTCGACCGCGATGCCCTGGAGACCCTGGTCGGCGACCAGCGCAGCACCGGCGTCGCGCTGAGCACCCTGGGCTTCGGTCGCGGCAACTACAACGACGCCATGGCCGAGCGCCTGGCCGACGTGGGCGATGGCAACCACGCCTACATCGACAGCCTGCACGAAGCGCGCAAGGTCCTCGTCGAGGAGATGGGCTCGACCCTGATGACCATCGCGCGGGACGTCAAGATCCAGGTCGAGTTCAACCCCGCGCGCGTCGCCGAGTACCGGCTGGTGGGCTACGAGAACCGCGTGCTGGCGCGCGAGGACTTCGACAACGACCAGGTCGACGCCGGCGACATCGGCGCCGGGCACGAGGTCACCGCGCTGTACGAGATCACCCCCGTCGGGTCAGGCGTCGAGCGCCTGCCGGCGTTGCGCTACGGCGACAAGGCCGCGCCCAGCCCGCAGTTGGGCAACGAAGTCGCCCACCTGCGCCTGCGCTACAAGCGGCCGGGTGAAGACGACAGCCGCCTGATCGAGACACCGATCCGCGCCGCGGACGCCTCCGCCAGCGCGAGTCCTTCGCTGCGCTTCGCTGCCTCCGTTGCTGCCTTCGCCGATCTGCTGCGCGGCGGCACGCACTTCGATGGCTGGGGCTGGGACGCCATGCTCGCCACCGCGCGCGGCGCGCGCGGCGAGGACCGCTCCGGCCAGCGCGGCGACTTCGTCGCGATGGCGGAAACCGCGCGCACAGTCGTGGCCCCGGCCGGAGCGAACGACACGCCACGAGTAAGCGAGTAAGCCGAACGCACCGCGCGCTCCGCAGGGGACGCGCGGTGCGCCTGGCTCAGGCTTCGCCGCCGGGAATCCGCGGCAGGTAGACCGGCGCCTCGGCCGGCCGGCCGTACAGGTAGCCCTGACCGCGTTCGCAGCCCAGCTCGTAGAGCACCCGGCTCTGCTCGGGCGTTTCGATGCCCTCGCCGATCGTGTAGATGCCCAGGGTGCCCGCCAGCGCCTGGATCGCGCGGACCACGGCGACGCTCTCGTGCTCCTCGTCGGTGTCCAGCCCGGACACGAAGCTGCGGTCGATCTTCAGGCATTCGATCGGGAACCGATGCAGGTAGGACAGCGCCGAGAAACCGGTGCCGAAATCGTCGAGCTGCGCCAGCACGCCATGGGCGCGGAGCTGGTTGAGCATCTGGATCGCGTGGCGGGCGTCGTCGAGCAGCGCCACCTCGGTGATCTCGATGCGCAGGCGCGCGGGATCGGCCTTCTCCTTGTCGATCAGGCGCAACAGGCGCTCGGCGAAGTCGTTCCCGCGGAAGTGGCGCGGCGAGACGTTGATGGAGACATAGCTGCCCCCAGGCGCGACGGCCAGCTCTTTCATCACCTGCCGGTAGAGGATCCAGTCGACCTCTTCGATCAGCCCGCTGTCCTCGCCCAGGCCGATGAACTCGCCGGGCGCCAGCAGGCCTCGCCGTTCATGGCGCCAGCGCAGCAGGGCCTCGTGGCCGACCACCTCGCCGCCGTCCAGCGACACGATCGGCTGGTAGAACGGCACGAAGCCCTCGCCGTTGATCGCCCGCCGCAGGTCGGCCTCCAGGTCGAGGATGCGCACGGCCTGGTCGCGCATGGCCTCGTCGAATACCGCCCAGCGCTCGCGACCGGTCGCCTTGGCCCGGTACATGGCCGCGTCCGCGTCGCGCAGCAGGTCGGCGCCGTTGCGGTAGTGCGGGTTCCAGTAAGCGATGCCGATACTCGCGGACGGGAAGACCTCGCGGCCGGCCACCCAGCACGGCGAACTGAGTTCGCCCAGGATGCGCCCGGCCAGTTGTTCGACCACGGCCGGCGAATCGACACCCTCCACCAGCACGGCGAATTCGTCGCCGCCCAGGCGCGCGACCATGTCGTCGTCGCGCACCGCGGCAACGATCCGGCGCCCGGCCTCGACCAGCAGGTCGTCGCCGGCCGAGTGGCCCGCGCTGTCGTTGACCAGCTTGAACCGGTCCAGGTCCAGGAACAGCACCGCGAACAGCGACGCCGGCGATTGCCGCGACCGGCTGATCGCCATGCCCAGTCGCTCGAGCAGCTGGCTGCGGTTGGGCAGGCCGGTCAGCGCATCGTGGCGGGCCTGGTAGGTCAGGCGCTGTTCGGCCCGCAGGCGCTCGCCGATCTGCTCCAGCAGCTCGGCGTTGGCTTGCGCAAGTTCGTGCGTGCGGGCCTCAACGCGCTGTTCCAGTTCGGCGTGCGCGGCCACCAGGCGATCCTGCGCGCGCTTGCGCGACAGGCCGTTGCTGATGTGGTGCGCGACGAAGGTCAACAAGGCCTGGTCGCGCTCGGTGAAGTTGATCGCCGGCGAGTAGCTCTGCACGACGATCGCGCCGCCGACCACGCCTTCGTGGACCAGCGGCACGCCCAGCCAGTAGTGCGGCACCGCGCCATGCAGCTTCGCCTCGCCGCTGGCGTCCAGCCGCGCCAGGCGGGCGCCGTCGGCCAGCACGGGCTGTCCCTTGCGGATGACATACTCGGTCAAGCCGTCGCCCAAGGGACGGCTGTAGCGGACCATGTCGCGTTCGTCGACGCTGTAGGGAAAGTGCAGCACCTGGGTATCGTCGTCGACGATGGCGATGTAGAAGTTGCGGGCGTAGAGGAGTTCGCCGACCACGTCGTGGGTCTGGGCGTAGAAGCGCTCCATCGTCTCCGACGTGATCGACAGCTCGGCGATGCGGAACAGCGCGCGTTGCAGGTGCTCGGCGCGCTGGCGCTCGACGATCTCGGCCTGCAGGTCGCGGTTGCTCACCTGCAGGGCCCGCGTGCGCTCCTCGACGCGGCGCTCGAGCTCGTCGCGCGCCTGGCGGCGGTCGAGCGCGGTGAGCACGTGCTGGGCGACGAACTGCAGCAGCGCGCGCTCCTCTTCGCCATACAGGTCGGCGCGTTCGTAGGATTGCACCACCAGCGCGCCGCAGACCTGCCCCTCGCGCCGCATCTGCACCCCGAGCCAGTCCTCGCTGTCGGGTCCGTGGTTGGGGTCGCGCGGCACGCCCAGCCGATGCCGCACCTGCTCGGAAGGGCCGTAGTGGGCCTCGTCCTGGTGCAGCAGCGCGATGGTCATGCTGTTGGGCATTTCCTTGACCCGGATCTCCAGCTCCGGATCGGCCTGGAAGGCGTCGTGGTTGTCGGCGAAGTACAGGAAGCGCATGGTCCCGCGCTCGCCGTCGTAAAGGACGATGTACAGGTTCTCGGCGTACATCAGTCCGCGCACCACGTCATGGATGCGGCGGAGCATCTCGCCCATGTCCATGTCCGAGCCGGACAGGTCGGCGATCTCGTACAGGGCCTGCTGCAGGCGTTCGGACTTCTCCAGCGACACCACCCGCGCCTGCGCGCGCTCGGCGGCGAGGTATGCGTCCACCAGGCGCCTGGCCATGGTCTGCCAGACGTCCCGCGCGGTCTGCAGCATCGGCTCGCCCAGGGTCGCGGCGATCGCCGCGCGGGTGCCGTCCTCCACGGTCCAGGACACGCCGATCCGCCTCGGGTCGCCCAGGTCCTCCTGCGCGTCGAGCAGGCGCTCGACCTCGTCCGCATCCAGTGGCGCACCGGCCGCCCGTACGTGCTGGCGGCCGGGCGTGGTCCAGCAGATCGAGACCTTTGCGTCGCAGTACAGGGTCTGTCGGAGGGCCCGCGCCAATCCGTCCGGGGTCATTTCTGAGCCATCGGCCATCGTCATGTCGGACCCGTCGGAATGGTTCGTCACCTGTTTCTCGAGCCTCTACGCATTGAGCCCCCCGCCTGGCCTCGCTGCGGCCTGCTGCGCGGACGACCTGTCGAACGCAGTGGGCAACCCCGAAGTGCGCCCTCGTGCGTTCGGTCATCCATGAGCCTGACCTTCCCCATTGCCGGACAGCCCCCGCTGCCTGGCGTGCGTACACAATGCACCAGCTTCTTCCCGTCGGCAACGTCTGAACGTACCCTTGCCGCAATGGACTCGGGGATCGAACGCAGCATGACCGAACCGGACGACGCGTCGCTGATGCGCGCCTGGGTGGCCGGCGATGCCGATGCCTTCGACCTTCTGTACGCGAGGCACCGCGGGCCTCTGTACCGTTTCCTGGTGCAGCAGGCGCGCAACCGGGCGCTGGCCGACGAGTTCTTCCAGGACGTGTGGCAGCGGGTCATCGCCGCCCGCGCCGGATGGACGCCAGACGCCGCATTCAGCACATGGCTGTTCAGGATCGCGCACAATCGCCTCAACGACCATTGGCGCGGCCTCAAGCACCGGCCGCCCGCACCCGAGGATGGCGACGAGCGCGCGGCGCGCATCCCCGACCCGGACACCCCCGAGCGGCAGTTGTCCGAGTTCGAGCAGCGACGGCAATTGCAGCGGGCGATCGAAGAACTGCCCGAGGAGCAGCGCGAGGTCGTGCTGCTGAGACTCACCCGTGAACTGAGCCTGGAGGAAATCGGCGAGATCACCGGCGCGGGCCGGGAAACCGTCAAATCGCGGCTTCGCTACGCGATGGAGAAGCTGCGCACGAGGTTGAACCCATGAACGGCCATCCCAACGAACCCCTGTCGGCGGAAGAGCGCGACCTCGCCGCACGCCTGGCGCGCCTCGGGCCGCACGACGGCCCGTCGCCCGAGCTGGACGCGACGATCATGTCCGCCGCGCGCCAGGCCTTGACCGAGGCGCCGCGCCGCCACGCGCGCCGGCGCTGGCTGGGCCTGTCCGGCGGCGCCGGCGGCCTGGTGACCGGGCTGGGACTCGCCGCTTCGCTCACGCTGGTGCTGGGGGTGGTCTGGCAGATGCGACCCGTGGAGGGCCTGTACATGCCGCCGGAGGAAGGCGACGCGACCGAGCACGTCGTCATGATCGAGACACTGCCCGGGCGCACCTCGGATGCGCCCGCGGCCTCGGCGGCCGAGGCAAGCGCCGAAGCCGCGGTGGCTCCGCCTTCCACCCCGGCCGCCGCATCGAACACCGCTTCCGCGGCGAAGCCCCGGGCCCCTTCGACGGCGTCCCCGCATGCAGACCGGTCCACCGCCATTGACGCGGCGCCCGCCGGATCCGATCGCGCCGATGCGAGCGCGCTGCTCGAGGCCCGGCGCGCAGCAGACGCCGAAGCCGAGCGCGCGAGCCGCGTCGAGCGCACGCAGCAGGAGTCGGCGCAGCAGGCGCGCGCAGTCGAGTTGCAGGGCCAGGCCGCGGCACAGGCCAAGCAGGGCAACGACAGCTTCGCCGAAGATCCGGCCCCCGCGGCCGCGCGTCGGGCCACTTACACGCGAGCCGCGCGCGCGACGCCCGAGCGCCCCGAGCGCGCGCCGGCGGCGGTGGCCCATGCGCCCCCGCCGCCGCCACCGCAAGCGCCTGCGGCCGCCGCCGGGATGGAAGCGGACGATGCCGTCGCGATGCCGGATCCCGCTTCGCCCGAGGCGCTTGCCGCAATCCCGGTGGAAGCCGACGCGACGCTCGACCCGACCGACTGGCTCGAGCGGATCCGCGCGCGCAAGGCCGCCGGCGACCTCGACGCGGCGCGCGCGAGCCTGGCGCTGCTGCGCGCCCAGCGCCCCTACCTGCAGGTGCCCGACGATCTCATCGGCCTGCTCCGGGCCGCTCCCGACCCGGCGCCATGAGCGTGGACACGCTTGCCGCGCGCGCCGAACACGCCATCGAGGTCAAGCACAGCCGGTTCCTTGCCCAGGCCGCCTCCGTGGAGAGCGCGGAGGCGGCCCTGGCGTTCTTCGCCGAGGTGGGCGACGCGGCCGCGACCCACAACTGCTGGGCCTATCGCATCGACGGCCAATACCGCTTCAACGACGACGGAGAACCCGCCAGCACCGCGGGCCGGCCGATCCTCGCGGCGATCGAGGGACAGGGGTTCGATCGCGTCGCGGTCGTCGTCACCCGCTGGTACGGCGGCATCAAGCTCGGTGCCGGCGGCCTGGTCCGCGCGTATGGCGGCTGCGCGGCCGAGTGCCTGCGCATCGCGCCCCGCCAGCCGCTGGTGGCGATGGCCCTGCTGGACCTGTCCTATCCGTTCGACGACACCGGTGCGATCCATGCCCTGCTCGCCCAGCATCCGGCCGAGAAACTCGACG
The DNA here is from genome assembly GCF_014145325.1 of Marilutibacter spongiae. Taxonomy (GTDB): domain Bacteria; phylum Pseudomonadota; class Gammaproteobacteria; order Xanthomonadales; family Xanthomonadaceae; genus Marilutibacter; species Marilutibacter spongiae. The sequence goes on along the minus strand of NZ_JACHTF010000011.1, from coordinate 110,973 downwards.
AGCGCTTCGCCGCCGACGGCGCGCACATGCGCCTGCGGGTGCCGGCCGACAGCCTCGCCCCCTTGAAAACACGCCTGCGCGACGCCACCCGTGACCGGGTACGCCTGAAGGAACCCGAGTCCGATGACTGACCCCGCGCCGGCGACGGCCACCGCGACGGCCGCCCCCGCAGCGCGGAAGGCCCCCGTCGGGCAGCTGCGCACCCTCTGGCCTTTCGTGCGCAAGCACCGCGGCCTCCTGGTCGCCTGGCTGTTGGCCCTGGCCTGCTCCTCGGCGGCCACCCTGAGCCTGCCGGTCGCCTTCCGCACGATGATCGACCAGGGCTTCGCGGCAGGCGGCGGGCGCGCGATCGACCAGGCGTTCCTGCTGCTGTTCGGCGTGGCGGTGGTGCTGGCGCTCGCCACCGCGGCACGTTTCTTCTTCGTGTCGCTCCTGGGCGAGCGCATGGTCGCCGACCTGCGCCAGCAACTCTACGCACACCTGATCGGGTTGGACGCCAGTTTCCACGACGCCAATCGCAGCGGGGAGCTGGTTTCCCGCCTCACCGCGGACGCGGAACTGTTGCGCGGCGTGGTCGCCACGAGCATGTCGGTGGCGCTGCGCAGCCTCGTCACCTTCCTGGGCAGCATCGCGATGCTGTTCGTGACCAGCCCGCGCCTGGCCGCGTTCGCCCTGGTCGGGATCCCGCTGGCGGTGCTGCCCATCGTGTTCGGCGGCCGCCGACTGCAGAAGATCTCGCGTTCGGCGCAGGACCGCGTGGCCGACGCCAACGCCCTGGCCAACGAGACCCTGGGCGCGGTGGGCACGGTCCAGGCACATGCGCGCGAACCCTACGAGCGCGGCCGCTTCGGCGATGCCATCGCCACGGCGGTGGCGACGGCGCGACGTCGGATCCAGGCCCAGGCCTGGGTGACGGCGATCGCCATCCTGCTGGTCTTCGGTGCGATCACCCTGGTGTTGTGGTCGGGCGCGCACGATGTCGCCGCCGGCCGCATGAGCGCCGGCACCCTGGCCCAGTTCGTGCTCTACGCCCTGATCGGCGGCGGCTCGGTCGGCGCCCTCGCCGAAGTCTGGAACGAGTTGCAGCGCGCGGCGGGCGGCATGGGTCGGATCAGCGAGTTGCTGCATGTCGACAATCGCATCAATGCCCCGGCGACGCCGCGACCGCTGCCGGCGCCGGTGCAGGGCTCGATCGCTTTCGACCAGGTGACCTTCCACTATCCGGCGCGGCCGGACCTGCCGGCGCTGGACGGCTTCGACCTGCGCGTGCGCCCGGGTGAAACGGTCGCCCTGGTGGGGCCGTCCGGCGCGGGCAAGAGCACGGTGCTTTCGCTGTTGCTGCGTTTCCACGACCCCGACCGCGGCGTGGTCCGGGTGGATGGCGTCGACATCGCCGAGCTCGAGCCGGCGCAGCTGCGCGAGGCGATCGCGCTGGTGCCGCAGCAACCGACCATCTTCGCCGCCAGCGCCCGCGAGAACATCCGCTACGGACGCCTGGACGCCGACGACGATGCGATCGACGCGGCGATGCAGGCCGCCCATGCGCGCGAGTTCATCCAGGCGCTCCCCGAGGGACTGGACACGCCACTGGGCGAGCGCGGTGCCCGGCTCTCGGGCGGACAGCAGCAACGCATCGCGATCGCGCGGGCCCTGCTCAAGGATGCCCCGGTCCTACTGCTCGACGAAGCGACCAGTGCCCTGGACGCGCAAAGCGAGCGCTCGGTCCAGCAGGCGCTGGAGACCTTGATGGAGGGCCGGACGACCCTGGTCATCGCCCACCGCCTGGCGACCGTGTTGAAAGCCGACCGGATCGTGGTGATGGACAAGGGTCGCATCGTCGCCGAAGGCACCCATGCCGAGCTGCTCGCACAGGACGGGCTCTACGCCGAACTGGCGAAGCTCCAGTTCCTCGACTGACAGCGGTGCGGGGCGACGCGCGTGGGTCGCTCCGCGTACTGGCGGGGACGCGTTCCACCCCGCCCCCCACGCAAACGGCCCGGCGATTGCCGGGCCGTCGCGGGATGGCGGGCCGACGAAGACGTCCCCGTGTCAGGCGCCGGCTTCGCGCCTGACCAGCGGCATCGCACGACGCGGGCGGCTCGGGAAGGCGTGGCGCAGGATCCGCCACGTGACCTGGCCGAACTGCCGGGGCAGCGAACCGGTGTTGTAGTGCTGCCCGTAGCGGGCACAGATCTCGCGCACCTCGACCGCCATCTCCGAATACCGGTTGGCCGGGATGTCCGGGTAGAAGTGGTGCTCGATCTGGTGGCTGAGGTTGCCCGACATGACGTCGATCAGGAAACCGCCGGAAATGTTGGACGAGCCTCGCAGCTGGCGCAGGTACCAGTGCCCGCGCGACTCGTTCTTGATCACGTCCCGCGGGAAGGTCTCCACGTCGGTGGTGAAGTGCCCGCAGAAGATGATCACGTAGGTCCAGACGTTGCGCAGCAGGTTCGCCACCACGTTGCCCAGCAGCACCGGCAGGAAGAACGGGCCGGCCAGCAGCGGGAAGAGGACGTAGTCCTTGAGCACCTGCCGACCCATCTTGCGGCCGACCGGGCGGAACTTGCGGTACATCTGCTTCGCGCTCACCTTGCCCTGCAGCCAGCGGCCCAGCTTCAGGTCCTGGATCGCCACGCCCCACTCGAACAGCAGCGCGAAGATCGGCGCGATGACCGGCTGCAGCAGGAAGAAGGGCGACCACTTCTGCTCCGGGAAGATCCGCAGCAGGCCGTAGCCGATGTCGTCGTCCAGGCCGCGGACGTTGGTGTAGGTGTGGTGGCGGAAGTTGTGGGTCTTGCGCCAGGCCTCGGCGGTGCCGGCGATGTCCCACTCGTAGGTGCGGCCGTTGAGCTGGGGATCGCCCATCCAGTCGTACTGGCCATGGATGACGTTGTGGCCCAGCTCCATGTTCTCGAGGATCTTCGACAGCGCCAGCAGCAGCACGCCGGCGATCCAGGCCGGGACCAGCACGCCGTGGACGAAGGCGCCCAGGAACAGCAGGCCGCGACCGGCGACCTCGGTGTAGCGGACGGCCTTGACCACGTTGCGGATGTAACGGGCGTCGCGGGCGCCGAGGCTGGCGACGGTACGCGCGCGCAGCGCGTCGAGTTCGTTGCCGAAGGCCTCCAGTTCTGCGGGGGCCAGGGCGCGGTTCTTCTTGCGGGGCGTCGGGGTGCGCATGCGCTGGGAAGTCTCCATCAAAGATCGATCGACAGGTCGGTGGCCGCGCCGTGGATGCACAGCTTCAGGGCCTGGGACGGTTCGTGCACGAGCGCACCGCTGGGCAGGTGGCGGACGCTGCCCGAGGCCTGCCCGCAGGCGCAGGTGTTGCAAAGCCCCATGCGGCAGCCCGAGGCCGGCTTGATGCCCTGCGCTTCGAGCGCGTTCAACAGGGGCTGGCCACGGGGCACCTTCAAGACGCGACCGCTGCGGTTGAGGGTCAGCGCCACCTCGCCCTCGTCCAGCACCGGCGCTTCGGGCAGGGTGAAGGCCTCGGCCTGGAAGTCGCGCACGCGGCCTTCGAGCAGGCCACGCGCGGCTTCTACGAAGCCGCCCGGCCCGCAGGCCATGACCCGGCGGGTCTGCAGACCATCGACCAGGCGCGACAGCAGGGCCTCGTCGATGCGTCCCTCATGCTCGTCGGCGGCCTCGGCCGCTTCGCCGGTCAGCACCAGGTGCAGGGTAAACCCGGCGTGGGCCGTGGCCAGCGCCCGCAGTTCATCGGTGAAGCAGAATTCGTCGCGTCGGCGCGACCAGTAGACCAACGTCAGCGGGACCGGCATGCCGTCCGCGGCCAGCGCGCGGATCATCGCCATCAGCGGGGTGATGCCACTGCCACCGGCCAGGAACAGCCATTCACCTTCGGGGGTCCTGGGCAGCGTCATGTCGCCGAAGGCCGGCGCGAGTTCGAAGATCTCCCCCGTCTCGACACCCTCGCATAGGCGCGCGCTGACCTTGCCACCGGGCATCGCCTTGACGGTGACCGCCAGCAGGCCGTCCGCGCGAGGCGGCTGCGACAGGCTGTAGCTGCGGGTGACGCGCGCGCCATCGACCTCGATCCCGAGATTGACGTGCTGGCCGGCGCGGAAGCCGTGCCAGTGCCGGTTCGGACGCAACAACAGGGTCACCGCGTCGCTGGACTCGCGCTGACGCCCCACCAGCTGGGCCAGCGGGCGCTCCCAGGTCCAAAGGCGGTTGACCCGGGACGCCCAGAAGTCGAAGACGGCCGGCGCTACGAAAGGACGCAGCCAGCGACGGAAGCCGGACGGGCGGCGGGATCGGGAGGGGCGTACGCGAGCGTTCATGGCGCTACTATACCAATGTGCGGACGCATGTATATACACCTGTATATTAATTACAGGACTATGATGCCCCCTGCCCTGCCACCATTCAGACTCGTCATACTCGAACCGTGACCATCGTCCCCACTCCAGCCAGCCCCGCGGCCGCCGCCGACGAGCACGGCCCCGGCCGCAAGCCGAGCATCTCGCGCGAGGACATCCTGGCCGCTGCGTTGAAGCTGGTCGGGCCGCATCGCAGCGTGTCCTCGCTGAGCCTGCGCGAGGTGGCCCGGGAGGCCGGCATCGCCCCCAACAGCTTCTACCGGCAGTTCCGCGACATGGACGAGCTGGCGGTCGCGCTGATCGACCTGGCCGGCCGCTCGCTGCGCCAGATCATCGGTGAAGCCCGGCAACGGGTCGCCGGCGGCAACCGCAGCGTGATCCGCAGCTCGGTGGAGGCGTTCATGGAGCAGCTGCGGGCCGACGACAAGCTGCTGCACGTCCTCCTGCGCGAGGGCACGGTCGGCTCCGACGCGTTCAAACAGGCGGTCGACCGCGAACTGGAATTCTTCGAAGAGGAACTGCGCCTGGACCTGATCCGCCTGGCGCGGCTGGACCATGCCACCCTGCACGAGCCCGCGCTGGCGGCCAAGGCGATCACCCGCCTGGTGTTCGCGGTGGGTGGCACGGCCATGGACCTGCCTCGGGAAAAAGATACCGAACTGGTCAACCAGCTCTCGACGATGGTGCGCATGATCGTCACCGGGGCGCGCAGCCTGCGTCCCGACGAGTCGACCCGCCTGGGCCGCCGCTGAGCCGCCGGCTGCGGCGACTCAGGCGGCCGGCAGTGCCCGTTCGATCGCGCGGGCGAAATCGATCCCGTCCGCCAGCGTGCCCAGCGCCTGCGCATGCGGCGACGCCAGCCGGCTGGCGATGAAGTCACCGGCCAGCGGACTGTCGGCCTGGCACAGGGCCGAGGCCTGCAGCGCAAGGGCCAGGCGTTCGACCAGGCTGCGCGCGGAGGCCTCGCCCGCACGCGCCAGGCGTTCGTCCAGGTCGGCCAGCCAGGCCGCTGGCAAGCCCGGCGCGCGCGCCAGTTCCCGTCGCAGGACGTCCAGGCAGGCAGGCTCCCGGTGCAGGGCCCGGAGCACGTCGAGGCACTGGATGTTGCCGCTGCCTTCCCATATCGAATTCAATGGCGCCTGCCGGTAGAGACGCGGCAGGATCGATTCCTCGACATACCCCGCGCCGCCGAGGCACTCCTGCGCTTCGTTGACGAAGGCCGGCGCGCGCTTGCAGATCCAGTACTTGCCGATCGCCGTGGCCACCCGGGCGAACGCGGCCTCGTCGGTATCCCGGCCGGCGGCGTCGACCGCCCGGGCCACCCGCATCGAGAAGACCAGGGCCGCCTCGGCCTCGATGGCCAGGTCGGCAAGCACGTTCTGCATCAGCGCGTGCTCGGCCAGGCGCTTGCCGAACGCATGGCGATGCCGCGCGTGGTGGATCGCCTCGGCCAGCGCCATGCGCATTTCCGCCGAGGAGCCCAGCATGCAGTCCAGTCGCGTGAGCATCACCATCTGCAGGATCGTTGGCACGCCGCGCCCCTCCTCGCCGACGCGATGGGCCCAGGCGCCGTCGAATTCGACCTCGGAGGAGGCGTTCGACCAATCGCCCAGCTTGTCCTTCAGGCGCATCAGGCGGAACGCGTTGCGCGTGCCGTCGGGCCGCCAGCGCGGCAGCAGGAAGCAGCCCAGGCCCCCGGGCGCCTGCGCCAGGACCAGGAAGCCGTCCGACATCGGCGCGGAAAAGAACCATTTGTGCCCGACCAGCGCGTAGGCATCGCCCTCGAGCGGACGGGCGACGGTCGCATTGGCGCGCACGTCGCTGCCGCCCTGCTTCTCGGTCATGCCCATGCCCAGCGTGAGCCCGGCCTTGTCCATGGCCGGCACGTCGCGCGGGTCGTAGCACGGGGCCGCCGCCCGCGTGGCCCAGTCGCGCAGCGCCGGCACGCCCTGCAGGACCGGCACCGCGGCGTGGGTCATCGTCAACGGGCAACTGCTGCCCGGCTCGACCTGGTGGTGCAGGTAGCTCAGCGCCGCGCGCGCCACGTGCGCGCCCGGGCGCGGGTCGCGCCAGGACAGGCCAGCGACGCCGTGCTCGATCGCCGCGCCCATGATGGCGTGGTAGTTGGGGTGGAACTCGACCCGGTCGATGCGATGGCCGAAGCGGTCATGGGTACGCAGGCGGGGCCGGTCGCGATGGGCGTCGAAACCCAGCGCATGCAGCTCGCCACCGGCCAATGCACCGTAGCGGCCGACGTCGTCCTCCCAGGCCGCCGCGCCTTCGCGCACGAGGGCCTGGCGAAGCGCGGCGTCGTCGCGCCACAGGTCGCGCGGCGCGAATGCCGGCGGCTGGTTGTCGACGCGATGCGTCGCGAATGGCGGCAGTGCGTCCATGGCGGCCTCCTTCCGGGTGGATGCCTGATTCTAGACCCGGCGAACGTCCCCACGGCGCCGTCCCACCGCGACCGCTGGTGCCCGGCCGTATCGGGCGGGCACGCGGCAGGGCCCACCCTGCGACGGCCCCTCCCTCGCGGGGGCCGGCCACAAAAAAGCCCCGCCAGGCGGGGCTTCAAGAATATCGATGTGCGGGCGCGATCAGCCCTCGCTGGCGACGCCGACTTCGGACGCCTGCGCGCCCTTTGGTCCCTGGGTCAGCTGGTAGCTGACGCGCTGGCCTTCCTGGAGACTACGAAAGCCCTTTGCATTGATGGCGGAGAAGTGCACGAACACGTCCGCGCTGCCATCTTCTGGTGAGATGAAGCCAAATCCCTTGGCGTCGTTGAACCACTTGACGGTACCGTACTGCATGTCCTTGATGACCTCATGCTGGATGCGATGGGCGCGACGGCGCGCAGGCGCGACCGACGCAGGGCCGAGTATGCAAACTGAACGCACGCTTGACAACTGCTGGCGGCTCAGTTTTCCACAACGGCCCCTATCAGATCCGCCAGCCCCGCCGATGCCGCCGCGACGTTGTCCAGCACGTCCTGCAGGGTGATCACTTCGTCCGGATCCGGACCTGCGCCGGCCGCCCAGTTGGCGACAACCGCGAGGCAGGTGTATTCCAGCCCCAGCTCGCGCGCGAGACCCGCCTCGGGCATGCCGGTCATGCCGACCAGGTCGCAGCCGTCGCGGCGCAGGCGGGCGATCTCGGCGCGCGTCTCCAGGCGCGGACCCTGCGTGGCGCCATAGCAGCCGCCCTCGACCAGGTCGACGCCGGCACGACGGGCTGCCGCGAGTACGGCCTGGCGCAGGCCGCGCGAATAGGGCTCGCCGAAATCCACGTGCAGGACTTCGCCGCCGGAAACGGCCCAGGGCTCGCCTTCGCAGAGCGTCGAGACCCGCCCCCAGGTGTAGTCGATGAGCTGGTCCGGGCAGGCCAGCACGCGCGGACCGAAGCGCTCGGTGATGCCCCCGACGGTATTCAGGGCCAGCACGCGCGTCGCGCCCAGGTGCTGCAGGGCCGCGAGGTTGGCGCGGTAGTTGACCAGGTGCGGCGGCACGGAATGGCCTTCGCCGTGCCGGGCCAGGAACGCGACCCGGCTTGCGCCCAGGCGACCGACCCGGACCGGGCCCGACGGCGCGCCGTAGCGGGTCTCCACGACGTGGGTCTCCACCTCCTCCAGGCGCGCCAGCGCATAGACGCCGGTGCCGCCGATCACGGCCAGGTCGATGTCGCTCATGCGTCGTCCTTCAGGGCATGGATGTCGGGCAGGTTGCGCCCCTGTTCGTGGAAGTCCATGCCGTAGCCGAACACGTAGCGATCGGGCACGTGGACGCCGATGTAGTCGGCGCACACGCCTTCCACGCAACGGTCGTGCTGCTTGACCGCCAACACCGCGACGCGGACGTCGCGGGCGCCCTGCTCGCGGCACCATTCGATGATGCCGGCCAGGGTATGGCCCTCGTCGAGGATGTCGTCGGCCAGCAGCACCCGGCGACCTTCCAGCGGCGTCGCCGGCCGATGCTTCCAGACCAGGTCGGCGCCGCGGGTGTCGCCGCGATAGCGCGTCGCGTGCAGGTAGTCGAACTCCAGGTCCAGCCCGCGCGCGCCCACCTCCATCGCCAGGCGCGCGGCGAACGGCAGCCCGCCGTGCATGACCGTCAGGTAGACCGGCGCCTCGTCGTAGTCGCGGCGGATCTCGTCCGCCATGCGCGCCATCGCCCGTTCGAGCACCGCCTGCTCGACGACGATGTCGGCATTGTCCAGCGCCCAGCCAAGATCATGTCCACTCATCAAACCAGACCCTCCAGTTTCCTGCGGCTTTCGTGGTAACGCGCGTCGGCCAGCAGGCCGCTCCAATCGAGCGTGCCCCGGCCGAGCAGGCGCTCGACCGGGCGCGGGTCGAGGCGCCGGTCGCGCACGGCGACCAGGGCGTCCTCGACCAGTTCGGGGTGGCAGACCAGGACGGCGTCGCAACCGGCGTCCAGGTGCGCGTCCACCCGCGCACCGACGCCGCCGGCGCTGTCGGCGGCCTTCATGCCGATGTCGTCGCTGAAGACCACGCCCCGGAAGCCCATGTCGCCGCGCAGGATGTCGCCGATCCAGCGTGGCGAATACCCCGCCGGCTCGGGCGCCACCGCCGGATAGGTCACGTGCGCCATCATCACCGCGTCGGCGCCCGCCTCGATCCCGGCGGCGAACGGCACCAGGTCGCGCGCCTGCAAGGCCTCCAGCGCGCGTGGGTCGGTGGCCATCTCGAAGTGGGTGTCCTCGAGGACGGAGCCGTGTCCTGGAAAGTGCTTGAGCGTGGCGGCCATGCCCGCACTGTGCATGCCGCGGACGTAGGCGCGGATGAATGCGGCCACGATCCCGGGCGTGTCCGAAAACGCGCGATTGCCGATCGCGCGGTTGCCCCATCCCAGGTCGACCACCGGCGCGAAGCTCAGGTCGACGCCACTGGCGCGGATCTCGCTGGCCATGAGCCAGGCGTGGTCCTCGGCCAATGCCAACGCGTCGTCGGGATCGAGCGCATGGCGGCGGCTGAAGCCCTCCAGGGCCGGCAACGCGCTGTAGCCGTCGCGGAAGCGCTGCACGCGCCCGCCTTCCTGGTCCACGCATACCAGTTGCGGGCGTGGCGCGGCTTCGCGGATGGCCGCCGACAGATCGGCGACCTGGTCGCGCGAGGCGAAGTTGCGGCCGAACAGCACCACGCCCGCGCAGGCGTCGTGCTGCAGCCATTCGCGCTCGCGCGCTTCGAGTCGTGTACCGGCGATGCCGATCAGCAGCATGGCGCGCGCTCCGTCAGGGGGCCGTCCCCGCGCGCTCGTCCGCGGTCCACTGCGAATACGGGCGCGAGGCCAGGGCCAGGTTGTAGTAACGGATGGCGTGGGTCACCTCCGCGCCCAGCCATTCGGGGCGTTCGAAAGCCTCGTTGGCATCGCCGAGCTCGATCTCGGCAACGACCAGGCCGGCGTTGTCGCCAAGGAATTCATCGACTTCCCACTCGTGCGCGCCGGCGGCGATCCGGTGGCGGCGCTTTTCGATGCGCCCGCCCACGCACAGGACCAGCAGGTCGCGGGCATCGGCCACGGGAATGGCGTAGTCGAACTCCTGCCGGGTGTGGCCCAGCTCGCGCGACTTGAGGTTGAGGAACGCGGCGTCGCCGGCGATGCGCACCCGCACCGACGCCTTCATCGCCGCGTCGCCGCCGTCGACGGGTTCCATGGCCGCCAGGTCGTTGAGGTAGCCCTGCGCCATCGTCTCCACCTGGTGCGCCTGCGCCCGCCAGGCGTCGCCGCGGACCAGGAACTTGCGTTCGATCTCGATGCCCATGCCCGCCCCTCAGCCCGGTTCGAACAGGGCGATGGATTCGACGTGGGCGGTGTGCGGGAACATGTCCATCACCCCGGCCGCCTGCAGCTTCCAGCCCTTCTCGTTGACCAGGAAGCCGGCGTCGCGCGCGAGCGAGGCCGGATGGCAACTGACGTAGACGATGCGCTTGAACTGCTTGAGCGGCAGCACCGACAACACGAAGTCGGCGCCCGAGCGCGGCGGGTCGAGCAGCAGCTTGTCGAAGCCTTCGCGCATCCACGGCTCGGCCGACAGGTCCCTGGCGAGGTCGGCGGCGAAGAAGCGCGCGTTCCCCAGGCCGTTGTGGGCGGCGTTCTCGCGGGCGCGCTGGACCAGCCCGGCCTCGCCTTCAACGCCCACCACTTCGCGCACGCGGCGCGCCAGCGGCAGGGTGAAGTTGCCGAGCCCGGCGAACAGGTCGAGCACGCGCTCGTCGGCCCCGGGCTCGAGCAGCTCGAACGCGTGGTGGATCATCTTGCGGTTGAGGCCGGCGTTGACCTGGATGAAGTCCAGCGGACGGAACTTCAGCTCGATGTCCCAGTCCTGGAGGTGGAACGACAGCGACACCTCGTCCGGATACAGCGGGTGCACGCTGTCGACGCCGCCAGGCTGGAGGAAGATGGCGAAATCGTGCGCCTTCGCGAAGGCCACCAGCGCCGCGCGGTCGGCTTCGCCCAGCGGCGAGAGGTGGCGGAAGGTCAGCGCGACGGCGGCATCGCCGGCGATGAACTCGATCTGGGGGATGTCCCGGCGCGCCTCGAGGCCGTCGACCAGGGCCGACAGCGCCTCCAGGCGCTCGCCGATCCGAGGGATCACCGTGTGGCACTCGCGCAGGTCGGCGACGAAGCGCGGATCGGTCTCTCGAAACCCCACCAGGGTCTTGTCCTTCTTCTCGACCCGGCGGACCGACAGGCGGCCCTTGCGACGATAGCCCCAGGCCGCATCGGTGAGCGGCGGCAACCAGCGCGCGGGCGCGACGTGGCCGATGCGCTCCAGGTTCTCGGCCAGGACCCGCTGCTTGGCGAGGATCTGCCGGTCCTCGGCGTAGTGCTGCAGCGCGCAGCCGCCGCAGGTGCCGAAATGCGGGCAACGCGGCGCCACCCGCTCGGGCGCGGCCTCCAGTACCGTCTCGGTGCGCGCTTCGTCGAAGCTGCGGTGGCGGCGGGTCTGCACGGCCATCACGCGCTCGCCGGGCAGTGCGCCGGCGACGAACACGGCCTTGCCGCCGCCCTCCGGGTGGCGCGGATCGGGGCGTCGCGCGACGCCGCGACCGTCGTGGGTCAGGTCGGTGATGACGGCTTCGAAGGGGGTCTGGTCGATTCGGGCCACGGGGCTGGCTTCAGGCTCGCTGGGGCGGAGCCGCCCATTGTCGCAGATGCGGCGAAGCGCGAGGCGGTCGCGCCGCGGCCGGAACGCAGACGGCCCGCGGAAGCGGGCCGTCGTCGAACGCCACCGGCATGCCGTTCGCGCTTACTTCTGCTTCCAGCTGCCGCCGCTCTGGTACCACCAGCCCTTGCGGGCGCTGGAGATCCACTGGCGTGCAAACACGTCCCGGATCTGCGATTCCCATTCCGGATGGCCATTGGCGACCGCCACTTCGCGGTAGACGGCCTTGCGGTCGCGGTTGTCGTCGGCGACCGCCTGGTTGATCGCGACGCGGTCCTTGAGCGGCAGCTGCCCGGCGTCGCGCACGACGATGGTGCCGTCGGCGGCGAAGCCCAGCGCACCCGCGTCGAAGCCCGCGCGCAGCTGCGACTCGAAGCGCGAGGCCATCCGCGCCTGGATCGCCTGGATCGCCGGGGTCTTGATGGTGATGTCCGGCTGGCCCTGCGCATGGGCGCTGCCGACGCCTGCCAGGGCCCACCAGTCGATGCGCGAGGCCAGCGCAAGCGCCGACGCGGCGTTGCCCGGCTGCAGCGACGCACCGTCGTCGCCCTCGTCGGCCGGCACGGCCGCCTCGTCGCCGATCACCTTCTCGACGAACTCCTGCGCGGCCTCCCGCGCCTCGGCGGCGGGGAAATACACGTTGATCGTCACGCAGGCCGTCAGCATCACCGCGGCCACGGGCAGTCCCATCCAACGACGCATTCTCATCTCTCCTGACTCTTGCACGATATTCATTCGACCACCGGCGCGACATCGCCGCTGCCGATGGCCGCGAGGCGTTCAACCAGAGTGGGCCAGTCTACACGCCGGTTGAAGCCGACCACGGTCAGCCGCGGGACCCCGGCGCCCTCGACGATAATAAAGCCGCGACCGGCTGAACCCAGGCCGTCCATGGTGCAGACCTCGTCGGCGAGCACGCAGGCGATGCCGATGCGCGAGTAGCGGAAGTCGTCGAACAGGCCGATGAGCCGCCCCTGCAGGCTGCCCATGAACGAGGCGTCGCCGACGCTGGACAGATCCTGCACGGCGCGCTGGCTGATCCGCTGGCGCACGCCGCGCCCGCGTTCGGTGTGGAGCTCGGCATCGAAGGCCACCGGCGTCCAGTTGACCAGGCGCAGCCTGTCGATGCGTCCATGCAGGCGGCCGCTGATGCTGCCGAAGCCGAACACGCCCGTCAGTGCCTCCAGGTCCAGGCCGTCCATGCCGATGTCGGCCGACAGGGTCGGCGCCACCCCGAACGGTCGCTCCATCGACAGCGAGGACACCTCGACCTCGCCGTCGAACAGTCGCATCACCAGGCCACCGTCGAAATCGAGGCGATCGGCGGCGTAGTGCGCCATCGGGATGCGTCCGCCCAGCCGGCCGGTGAAGGGCGGCCAGTCCAGGGCCGTGCTGAGCGCGGCGACGTCCAGGTCCTCCAGTGCGAGGCCGAAGCGTACGTCCAGTCCCGACGCCGCACCGGGCGGCTGGATGCGCACGTCGTCGAGGACGACCTGTCCGCCCAGCATCGCCAGGGGGATAGCCTCGCGGCTGCGCAGGGTACCGTCGCCACTGGCGAAGGGCAGCCGCGCCGCTCCGAAGCGCAGGCCATAGAGCGTGCCCGAGTCCCACCGCAACTCGCTGTCCACCGGGGTGGCGCTGGAGAACACGAGGTCGCCGCGCAGGCCCTGGAATCCGAACCTTTCGCGCGGATCGACGACACTCACGCCCTCCAGGCGGAGCCCGGCCTGTTCGAGGTGTCCCGACTCGATGCCCAGGACCAGGTCCGCGCGCCCCCCCAGTTGCAGCTCGGCCAGGCCGGCGACGCCGAGCCAGCCACTGAGATAGTCCGCACCCAGCGCACCCAGGTCGGTGCTGTGCAGCTCGAGTTGCAGCGCATCGAGGCCGGCGTCCGCCGCCCACCGCGCCCGGCCACGGGCCTGGAGCCCGTCGCCGTCCTGCCAGCCGAGCCGGGAGAAATCCCAACTGCCGTCACCGGCTTTGCGCGCCTCGCCCGACAGCGCGACCGCGCGTGATCCCAGCGATACGTAGGTCGTGCCGAACAGCAGCTCGCCGCCCAGCAGGTCGCCATCGACCGCGATCACCGGCATCGCCCCCAGGCTGGCACCGATGCCCAGGCGCGCCCCCAGGCCTTCGGCGGCGATGCTGCCATCCGGCGTATCGACCGCCAGGTCGTCCACCTCGAGCCTGGCATCGACCTGCAGCGGCCGGTCGCCGGCCCCATCGACGAGCACCTGCCCGGTCATGCGACCGCCGCCGAAACGCCCGTCCGGCCATGCCTGGCTGGCCAGCGCCTGCGCCCATTGCACCGGCACGCGGGTCAGGTCGATGCGGGTCAGGTCGGGACTGGCGGCGTCGCGGTCGAGCGCGACCCTCGCCTGGCCACGGACGAGCTCGGCCTGCGTGGACGCCGTGTCCAGCGCAAGCGACAGGCGCGCCGTACCGGCGCCCGCCGCGGACACGTCCCCCGCGCAGGACCAGGCGTCGCCATCGCGTCGCAGGGGGCAGGTCCAGTCCAGGCCGGAGAACCGGTAGCCCAGGTCGGGGGCCCGGGCCGTGCGGGCACGCACGCGCAGGCGGCCGCTGGACGCGCCCGGGGACCAGGCCAGGCGCACTTCCACGTCTTCCAGGATGGCCACCGGTGTCTCCACCCGCGCCACCCGCAACTCCGCGGCCCGCGCCTCCACCCGCGCCGGCAGCGCGAGCGCCACCAGTCCACAGGCACCGGCAAACAGGCTTACTATCCACGTGGACATGGCACGCAGCATACCGGCACGCGCGAGGGGGGTGAACGGCCGGACGCGGGATCCCAGGAGACGATCACGACATGGACACGCCATTGCGCATCCTCCTCGTCGAGGATGACCCGACCTCGTCGCGCTTCATCGCCGCGGCCCTGCATTCCCTCCCCGCACGGGTCGACGTCGCCGACTCGCAGGCCGGCGCCATCGAACTCGCCCTCGCGGCCGGCCACGACCTGTGGCTGGTCGATGCGCGGCTTCCCGATGGCGATGGCATCGCCCTGCTCCACGCCCTGCGGGCACGCGGCTTGACCACGCGCGCGCTCGCCCACACCGCCTCGCTCGACCGCCTCGACCACGACGCATTGTTGGACGCGGGCTTCCGCAAGGTCCTGTGCAAGCCGCTGGCGGGCGCCGAACTGCGTGCGGCGGTGCATTGCGCGCTGGGCCTGCGTGAGCCGCGCCCTCCCCTGCGCATGTCGACGGCCGTGGCAGCGACGTATGCGCCGGTCTGGGACGACGCGGGCGCCCTTCGCGCGCTCAACGGCAATGAGGAGCATGTCGCGCAGTTGCGTGGCCTGTTCATGGCCGAGCTGCGGGAAACGGGCGCGGGCCTCATGGCGCATTGGCGCGACGACGAGCTGGATGCCCTCGAGGCGGGGCTGCACCGCCTGCGTGCCAGCTGCGGTTTCGTCGGCGCCGCGCGCCTGGCCGCCGCCGTGTCCGCATGGCAGGCCGCGCCGCGGGAGGTCGAACCGCGCTCGGGCTTCGAGCGCGCCCTGCGCGACACCCTGGCTCAGCCGCCCGGCTGAAGCGTCCCCGGCGACCCGCCCTCGGCGCCCGGCATCAGCCGCGCCAGCGACCCCAGCATTTCCCAGGATTTCAGGCCCCTTGGCCCCAGGTGGTGCGCCAGCACCGCACGCATGGCCCGGCGCAGGGCGGCCATGTCCTCGGCCTCGGGCTGGAGGTCCCCGGCCAGCGACAGCAGCGCGCGCCCTGTCGCGGCCTCGCTGCGGTCGGCCTGGCCGCGGTCCATCAGCAGGCGACGCGGCCCGTGCTCGGGATCGAGGCGGTAGCGTGCGGCCGGATCGATCGGCGTCCCGTCGCCGTCGCAATGCCATTCGAACCCGACACCCAGTGCATCGAGCAGGTCGCGTTCGTAGCGGCGCAGGGTCCAGGCCAGGGCATCGCCCGCACGCAGGCGTTCGCGGGCGGTGGCGTAGGCCACGAACAGCTCGGACTGCTGGACCTGACGTGGCGCCAGGCGCAGGGTCAGCTCATTGAGGTAGAACGCACCCAGGCTGGCCTCGCCCGCCAGGCGCGGCGCCACGTCCACGGCCTCGGCCGCGACCAGGCGCGCCAGTTCGCCGCGCCAGATGGCATCGAAGCGGATGAACTGCAGCGGTTGCAGCGCCGCACGGAGGGGATGGCGCCTGGCGCCCTGCACCCCGCGCGCGAGCAGGCCGACACGGCCGTGGCCGGCACTGAGCACTTCCACCAGCATGCTGGTCTCGCGCCAGGGCCGCGCGTGCAGCACGAAACCGGGTTCCGCGCTCAGGCGCATGGTCGCGCCGCCCGCAGGCAGGTCCTAGTCGTGATAGCCGAACGCACGCAGCGCGGCCTCGTCGTCGGACCAGCCCTGGCGTACCCGCACCCAGGTCTCCAGGAAGACCTTCGCGCCGAACAGGCGCTCCATGTGCTGGCGCGCCTTGGAGCCGATCTCGCGCAGGCGTTCGCCGCCCTTGCCGATCACGATGGCTTTCTGGCCGTCGCGCTCGACCCAGATCACCGCACCGATGCGCAGCAACGCCCCGTCGACCTCGAACTTCTCGATCTCCACCGTCGTGGCGTAGGGCAACTCGTTGCCCAGCTGCCGCATCAACTGTTCGCGGACCATCTCGCCGGCGAGGAAACGCTGGCTCTTGTCGGTGATTTCGTCCTCGCCGTAGATCGCCGGCTGTTCGGGCACCAGCTTGAGCAGGGTGTCGACCAGCGCTTCCAGTCCATTGCGCTTGAGCGCGGAAATGGGGTGGACGCCGGCGAAGTCGCGCCCCTCGCTCACCTTCGCCAGGTAGGGCAGCAGCGCGGTCTTGTCCTTCAGCCGGTCGACCTGGTTGACGATCAGCACCACCGGCAGGCCGGCATTGCTCAGGGCCTCGTAGGCGAAGGCATCGGCTTCGTCCCAGCGCCCGGCCTGGACCACCAGCGCGGCGACGTCGACGCCCTCCAGGGCGCCGCGCGCGGCCCGGTTCATCATCCGGTGCATGGCCGAGGCGGTCGACTTGCCCTGGTCCCGGTGAAGGCCAGGGGTGTCGACCAGGACCAGCTGGCCGGCGTCGAAGCTGGCAATGCCGAGCAAGCGGTGGCGGGTGGTCTGTGGACGGTTGGAGACGATGCTGACCTTCGCGCCCACGAGGGCGTTGGTCAGGGTGGATTTGCCGACGTTCGGCCGGCCGATGACAGCAACGTGTCCGGCCCGGAAAGGAGGGGTGCTCATGCGGGGATTGTCCGCCTGTGCCGTCATCGGGGCAAACCCCGCGTGCCGCGGGCCAGGCCGGATCCGGTCCGGCGCTGGCGGCGGACTCAGCCGGGCTTGCCGCGCGGCGCCTCGATCCGCTCGAGCGCGAGCTCGGCGGCGGCCTGTTCGGCCGCCCGCCGGGACGTCCCCTCGCCCTCGGTGTGCACCGGAGGATCGACGAGCTCGCAACTCACGTGGAAGGTCTTGGCATGCTCTTCGCCGCTTTCCGACAGCAGCGCGTAGGCCGGCAGCGGCTTCTGGCGGCCCTGCAGCCACTCCTGCAGCCGGGTCTTGGCGTCCTTGCCGACCTTGTGCGGCGGCGGCATCGCGGCCATCGCCGGTTCGAACCACGGCAGCACGGTCGCCCGGCAGGTTTCGAAGCCGGCATCCAGGTAGATCGCGGCCACGATCGCCTCGACCACGTCGGCGAGGATCGAGTCGCGGCGATGACCGCCGGACTTCATCTCGCCCGGCCCCAGGGTCAGCCGCGCGCCCAGGTCCAGGGTCCGCGCGATGGTGGCCAGAGAGGACTCGCGCACGAGCTCGGCTCGCGCGCGCGTCAAGGCGCCTTCGTCAACCTGGGGCCAGCGCTGGAACAGCGCCTCGGCGATGATCAGGTTGACCAGCGCGTCGCCGAGGAACTCCAGCCGCTCGTAGTGCGGCGCGCCGGCGCTGCGGTGCGTCAGCGCCTGGCGGAGCAATTCCGGTGAGCGGAACGCGTGCGCGAGCGGATCAGCCCCCGGCACCGCGATTGAGCTTCTGCTGGGCGACGAAATGGCCCACGACGTCGAGGTTGCCGATGAGCGGCTTGCGCACTTCATAGTCCACGGTGATCTCCCAGCCCGCGTCCTTCCGCGCGATCTTGAAATCGTCCTTGGTCACGTTCTCGGCGTAGCTCACGTACAGGCGACGGAAGAACAGGTCGCGGATCTTCTGCGGGTCGGCGTTCTCCACGGCCGCGTCCGTGCTCATCTCCGACAGCGCGCGCTTGACCGCGTAGTACTCGGAATACATCGGGATGAGCTTCATGCCCATGTAGATGAACACACCCACCACCGCGAGCACGATGATGAAGCCGATCAACGTCATGCCACCTTGCGTGCGTTTCATGCTCGAACTCCCCTATATGAGTTGAATGTGGCCCAGGTGGCCGGCGAACCCCGCCCCTACTGGATGCTGCTGCCGATCCTGGACGTATCGATGCCCCCATCGATGTTCATCCAGATCAGGAACGCCTTGCCCCGCAGGTTCTCCTCCGGGAGGAAGTGCGTCTGCCAGTAACGGCTGTCCTCGCTATTATCACGATTGTCGCCCATCACGAAATAGTGCCCCGTTGGCACTTCCCACTCTCCGTCGCCCTGGTCGGGGAACGGAAGCGCGATCCGTTCGAGCACCCGGTGGCGGCGGCCGTCCAGATTCTCCTCCAGTTCCTCGGCCCCTGTCATCTCGCGGCCGCTGCCCTTGCCCTCGTAGATGCCGATCGGCTGGTAGGCCATGGGCGTTCCATTGATGAACACGGTGTTGTTGCGGTAGGCCACGGTGTCGCCGGGCAGGCCGACGATGCGCTTGATCCAGTCCTGGTCGGGGTGGTGCGGCGGCCGGAACACGACCACGTCGCCGCGCCTTGGCTCGCCGATCGATACCACCTTCTTGTTGGTGATGGGCAGGCGCAGGCCATAGGTGAACTTGTTGACCAGGATGAAATCGCCGGTCAACAGGGTCGGCATCATGGAGTTGGAGGGGATTCGGAACGGCTCGGCGACGAAGCTGCGCAGGATCAGCACCACCAGCAGCACCGGGAAGAACGCCTTGGAATAGTCGACGTACCAGGGCTCGCTGCCGTCGTCGAGCAGGGTTTCCCGGGCGGCCCGGTACTTGGCGAGATAGAGCTTGTCGAGCAGCCAGACCAGCCCGGTGACGAAAGTAAGTGCCACCAGGGCGATTTCAAACCAACGCATGTGCGCTCCTTGGATAGAGCCGGGATATCGGCCTAGACGCCGGACAGGGTCGAAAGGCCCCGCCTACCGGCGAGTCTGCCTGCCCTGCCCCCGGTACGGACCCGCCGTTGGTCACGGTAGTTCCCCGGGAGCGGCGAAAGCGACTGCTTTCGCTGCCGGTTGTCGAGTCCTTCGTCCCCGCCTTATTTATTGTCCGTCTGCAAGACCGCCAGGAAGGCTTCCTGCGGAATCTCGACGCTACCGACCTGCTTCATCCGCTTCTTGCCGGCCTTCTGCTTCTCCAGCAGCTTCTTCTTGCGGCTGATGTCGCCACCGTAGCACTTCGCGAGCACGTTCTTGCGCATCGCCTTGACCGTGGTGCGGGCGATGACCTGCGAGCCGATGGCGGCCTGGATGGCGACGTCGAACATCTGCCGCGGGATCAGTTCCTTCATCCGCTCGCACAGGTCGCGGCCACGGCGGTCGGCGTGGCTGCGGTGGCAGATCACGCTCAACGCGTCGACCTTGTCGCCGTTGATGAGGATGTCCACGCGCACGAACGGACCAGGCTCGAAGCGCAGGAAGTGGTAATCCAGCGAGGCGTAGCCGCGGCTGACGGACTTGAGCCGGTCGAAGAAGTCCAGCACCACCTCGGCCATCGGCAGCTCGTAGCTGATCTGCACCTGGCTGGCCATGTAGGTGATCCCGATCTGGCTGCCGCGCTTTTCCTCGCACAGGGTGATGATGCCGCCGATGTAGTCCGGCGGGGTCAGGATGTTGGCGCGGATCAGCGGCTCGCGGACCTCCTCGACCTGGTTCACCGGCGGCAACTTGGCCGGGTTGTCCATCGGGATGATGCTGCCGTCGGTCTTGAGGACCTCGTAGACCACGGTCGGCGCGGTGCTGATCAGGTTGAGGTCGTACTCGCGCTCCAGGCGCTCCTGCACGATCTCCATGTGCAGCATGCCCAGGAAGCCGCAGCGGAAGCCGAAGCCCATCGCCTCGGAGCTCTCGGGCTCGAAGCGCATCGCGGCGTCGTTCAGGCGCAGCTTCTCGAGCGCCTCGCGCAGGTCGGGGTAGTCCTCCGCGTCCACCGGGAACAGGCCGGCGAACACGCGCGGCTGCATTTCCTGGAAGCCCGGCAGCGGCTTGGGCGCCGGGTCCGCGGTCAGCGTGAGCGTATCGCCCACCGGCGCACCGTGCACGTCCTTGATGCTGGCGTTGACCCAGCCCACCTCGCCCGCGCCCAGCCGGGCCAGTTCCTTGCGCTTGGGCGTGAACACGCCGACGTTGTCGACCTGGTGGCTGCGACCGGTCGACATCACCGTGAGCTTGTCGCCGGGCTTGATCTCGCCCTGCATGATGCGCACCAGCATCACCACGCCCAGGTAGTTGTCGAACCACGAATCGATGATCAACGCCTGCAGCTTGTCGGTGTCGCGCGGCTGCGGCGGCGGGATGCGGGTGACGATCGCCTCCAGCACGTCCTCGACGTTGAGGCCGGTCTTGGCGCTGACCGCGACCGCATCCTCGGCGTCGATGCCGATGACCGCCTCGATCTCCGCCTTGGCCTTGTCGATGTCGGCGGTGGGCAGGTCGATCTTGTTCAGTACCGGCACGACTTCCAGCCCCTGCTCCACCGCGGTGTAGCAGTTGGCGACCGACTGCGCCTCCACGCCCTGGGCGGCATCGACGACCAGCAGCGCGCCCTCGCAGGCGGCCAGCGACCGGCTGACCTCGTAGCTGAAGTCGACGTGGCCGGGGGTGTCGATGAAGTTCAGGAAGTAGGTCTGGCCGTCGCGGGCGGTGTACGGCAGGGACACCGACTGCGACTTGATCGTGATCCCGCGCTCGCGCTCGATCGGATTGTTGTCGAGCACCTGGGCTTCCATTTCGCGCGCCGTCAGGCCGCCGCACAACTGGATGATGCGGTCGGCGAGCGTCGACTTGCCGTGGTCGACGTGGGCGATGATGGAGAAGTTTCTGATCTGCTGCATGCGGGGTTTCGAGGCCGCGGAAGGCGGCCCTGCGGGAATCCAGGGGTTAACGGGGCATTATCGCACACCGCCCCGCCCCCGGGCCGTCGCCGCGCGCGGGCGCGCGGGACGGGTTCACGGATCCCCGGACCCACCGGCGGTGCCGGTGGGCCGGCCTGGCTCAGCCCTTCCCGGGCGTGACCGCGACGAACTGGGTGGCGCCGCCGCGGCGGACGAGCAGCATCACGGTATCGCCCTTGCCGACGCCCTTGAGCTCGGCGTCGAGCTCCCGGGGGCTGCCGACCGACTCGCGGCCCACGGCCAGGATGACGTCGCCGGGCTGGATGCCGCTGGTCCGGGCCGACGCGTCCACGCCGGTGACGACCACGCCCTCGTCGTCCTCCAGGCCCGCGCGCTGGCGCTGGGCATCGGTCAGGGGCCTGACCTGCAGTCCGAGCGCATTGCGGGAGCTGCCTTCGTCGGCCGCGTCGTCGCGGTCGCCGCGGGCCGGTGCGGCGGCCACCGCATCGCCATCCAGGGCGTCGAGCACCACGGTGACGTCACGCGGCTTGCCCTCGCGCAGCACCGTGAGCTTGACGCGCGTGCCCGGCGCCTTGGCGCCGATCAAGGGCGGCAGGTCGGCGGACGTGTTCACCGGACGGCCGTCCACGGACTGGATCACGTCCATCGGCTCGATGCCGGCCTTCTCGGCCGCGCTTCCCGGACTGACCACCGAGACCAGCGCGCCGCTGGCGCTGCCGATGCCGAGCGCGTCGGCCTGTTCGGCGGTGATGGCCTGCACCTGCACGCCCAGCAGGCCGCGGCTGACCTTGCCTGTGGCCTTGAGCTGGTCGGCCGCGTTCATCGCCAGGTCGATCGGGATGGCGAAGCTGACGCCCATGTACCCGCCGGAGTTGGAGAAGATCTGCGAGTTGATGCCGATCACCTCGCCACTGGTGTTGAGCAGGGGGCCGCCGGAATTGCCACGGTTGATCGCGACGTCGCTCTGGATGAAGGGCACGTACTGCTGGCCCGAGTACGGGTTGCTGCGGCCGACCGCGCTGACGATGCCCGCGGTGACCGAGTGGTCGAGGCCGAAGGGCGAACCGATCGCGACCGCCCACTGCCCCGGCCGGGTATTGCCGGCGTTGGCCATGCGCAGGAAGGGCAGGCCCTTGGCGTCGATCTTGAGGACGGCGACGTCGTACTGTTCGTCGCTGCCGATCACCCTGGCCTCGAACTCGCGACGGTCGGACAGGCTGACCGTCACCGTGTCCGCGCCTTCGACCACGTGGTGGTTGGTCAACAGGTAGCCGTCGTCAGAGATCAGGAAGCCGGTGCCCAGCGAGGTACCGCCACCGCGCGGACCGCGCGGCCCGGACGGCGGGAACTGGTCGCCGAAGAAGCGGCGGAAGAACTCGGGGATCTCGGCATCGTCGGGCATCTGCCCCCGGGTGTTGCGCTGGGGCGTGATCTCTGCGCGGATGCTGACCACGGCCGGACCCACGCGCTCCACCAGGCGGGTGAAGTCGGGCAGGCCCGAGACCAGCGGCGGGGCCGGCGTACTGGAGGGCGGCGGCGCGATGGACGCCGTCGGCGTGGCCTGCGCGGCATCGGCGGGCGGCTGCGCGGTGCAGGCCACCGGCAGTGCGGCGGCGATGAGTCCGGACAAAGCAAGGGCGCGAAGCGGTCGGTTCATGGAATCGGCCTCGAGAGTGTGGAAGGAAGTTGGACGGCCGGGGCGGTTCCGTTCCCCGGCCGGGGGTCTGGGGTCAGTGGGGCCCGGGGACGCCAGGGTCCGGCAGGGCTTCTTCGGGGACGGGTTCGCCCGACGGCGCATCCTGGACCGGGGGCTGCTGCAAACTGGGTTCGAACGGGTAGAACGAAGGCGATGGCGAGGTGCCGGCGTCGTAACCGACCGCGTAACCCTGTCGCGTGCCGTAGCCGGGCAACACCGCGCGCGGCCATGGCCGCGACTGCACCGGCGCCTCGGCGGGCACGGCTTGCGGGGTGAAGGGATTGGGCACCGGGTCGGCCTCGCTGGCGACCCGGGCCTGCGGCGCGGCGGCCTCCGACGACACGGCCATGCGGGATGCGTCCGCGCCGACCTCGCGCAGGGCCTGTCGCTGGCGGACCGCGCGCCGGGGCGCATCGGCGACCGCGACCGCGGCGGCAGCCGTGGCGAGCCCGGCCTCCGTGGCATCCGCGCCCGGCGGCGCCGCCGGAGCCGGTTGCGACGGGGCCGCGGCGGGCGCCGGTCCGGCCTCCCGATCGGCGACCTGCGGCGAGCTATCGAAGCCGGCGGGCGCGTCCGCCTGGCCCAGCGGGCGTGCCACGAACAGGGCCGCCACCGCCACGGAGGCGGCCAGGGCCGCGCCCGGGATCCAGCCGCGCCGCCAGCGCGAACGCGTATCGCCCAGGTCGCTGCCCACCGCACGCGGCAGCGCGGCGAGGTCCTGGTCGGCTTCCAGCTCCGCGGCGACGCGCGCGGCGAAACCGGACGGCGCCAGGCCGCAGGACTGGCGACGCATCACGTCGCCGGCCAGTTGCCAACGACCGAAGGCCGCGCGCCACTCGGGGTCGTGGCCCAGGCGCCGGTGCGCGAAGCGCGCTGCGTCGCCCTGCAGCTCGCCATCGAACAGCGCGCACAGGGTCTCGCGATCGGCATCGATCGAAGGGACGTTGGGATTGGACGGGGTCGGCGTCATCGGTGGGCACGCTCCGGGGTTCCGGGGGTATCGAGCAAGGGGCGCAGGCGTTCATCGATCGCCTCGCGGGCACGGAAGATCCGCGACCGCACGGTGCCGATGGGGCAGTCCATCTGCCGGGCAATCTCCTCGTAGCTCAGCCCCTCGACCTCGCGCAGGGTGATGGCGACGCGCAACTCCTCGGGGAGCGATTCGACGGTGTCCATCACGCTGCGCTCGACCTGCTGGCGCATGAGCTCGTGTTCGGGGGTATCGGTGTCGCGCAGCCGGATCCCGCCGTCGAACTGCTCGGCGTCGGCCGCGTCGACGTCGTCCGTCGGCGGCCTGCGGTTCTGCGCTACAAGGTGGTTCTTGGCAGTATTCACGGCGATCCGGTGCAACCAGGTATAGAACTGGGCATCGCCCCGGAAATTCCCCAGCGCGCGATAGGCGCGTATGAAGGTCTCCTGGGCCACGTCCTGGCACTCGCTCCAGTCGGATACATAGCGTCCCACCAGCCCGACGATCCGATGCTGGTACTTGCGCACCAGGGCATCGAAGGCCGCGCTGTCGCCCTGCTGCACGCGCCTGACCAGTTCCTGGTCCAGCGCGTGGTCCAGCCCATGGGCCTTGTCTTGAGCAAGTTCGTTATCGGCCATGCCGTGCCGGCACTCCTGTCAGCTCGGCCATCAGCCGAACATTGGGACACCCCTTGCGGGGAAAAGTTCAATCCACAACATTAATGGGGACGGCGGCATCCACCTCAAGCGGCCGGGCGCCGGCCGCACGGCCGCTTGCACGGGGCATTGACGCCAGCGTCCCCACAATCGGGACCCACGGCACCCTTGGATCCCCCGGCATTTGACGGCGGGGAAACATCCTCGGGATGATACCGGCCTCCCATA
Source organism: Marilutibacter spongiae (assembly GCF_014145325.1). Lineage (GTDB taxonomy): Bacteria > Pseudomonadota > Gammaproteobacteria > Xanthomonadales > Xanthomonadaceae > Marilutibacter > Marilutibacter spongiae. The sequence goes on along the minus strand of NZ_JACHTF010000011.1, from coordinate 86,684 downwards.
CGTTAACGGATGGTGCAGCATGATCGCTGGCCTTGACGGTCTTCGCTTCCAGCACTGGCAAACCTCGCTCCGCGAGGACGGTGTGTTCGTACTCGCTTTCGACCGGGCGGGCACCTCGGTCAACACCTTCGCCCAGGACGTGCTGATCGAGCTCGACAGCCTGCTTGAACGCCTCGCGATGGACCCGCCCAAGGCCGTCGTGGTGGCCTCGGCCAAGACGAGCGGCTTCATCGCCGGCGCCGACATCAAGGAGTTCCAGAGCTTCGACGAGAAGGGCACGGTCGGCGACGCGATCAATCGCGGCCAGCAGGTCTTCCAGCGCCTGGCCGAGCTGCCCTGCCCCACCGTCGCCGCCATCCATGGCTTCTGCATGGGCGGCGGCACGGAGATCGCGCTGGCCTGCGACTACCGGGTCGCCAGCCGCTCGCCCTCGACGCGGATCGGCCTGCCGGAAGTGAAGCTGGGCATCTATCCCGGTTGGGGCGGCAGCGTGCGCCTGCCGCGCCTGGTCGGCGCGCCCGCCGCGTTCGACATGATGCTGACCGGACGCACCTTGTCGTCGTCGGCGGCGCGCGCGATCGGCCTGGTCGACAAGCTCGCCGATGAACCGGTGCTCGTCGACGAGGCCGCCAAGCTCGCCCTGCGCGGGACCACGCGACCGTTCAAGCAACGCTTCATGGCCTGGCTGACCAACACCTGGCCGGCGCGGCAGGCGTTGGCGCCGGTGCTGGCCAGGCAGGTGGCGCGCAAGGCCCGCAAGGACCACTACCCCGCCCCTTACGCGCTGATCGGCACCTGGCAGCGCAGCGGCGGCGACATTCAGTCCCTGCTCGCCGCCGAACGCCGCTCGGTGGTCAAGCTGTCGGCCACGCCGACCGCGCGCAACCTCATCCGCGTCTTCTTCCTGCAGGAGCGGTTGAAGAGCCAGGGCGGCAAGGACCATGGCATCGCCCGCGTCCACGTGGTCGGGGCCGGCGTCATGGGCGGCGACATCGCCGCCTGGTCGGCGTACAAGGGCTTCGAGGTAAGCCTGCAGGACCGCGAGCAGCGTTTCATCGACGGCGCCCTGTCGCGCGGCCGCGCGCTGTTCGACAAGAAGGTCAAGGACGAGGCGCGACGCGAGCAGGTCAACGCCCGCCTGCGTGGCGACCTCGCGGGCGACGGCGTCGCCGACGCCGACCTGGTGATCGAGGCGATCATCGAGGACCCCGAGGCCAAGCGCGACCTGTACGCGACGCTGGAGCCTCGGATGAAGGCCGACGCGCTGTTGACCACCAACACCTCGTCGATTCCGCTGACCGAACTGCGCGAGCACATCCAGCGCCCGGCGCAGTTCGCCGGCCTGCACTACTTCAACCCGGTGGCCCTGATGCCGCTGGTGGAGATCATCCACCACGACACCGTGTCGGGGGCGACGCAGTCTCGACTCGCCTCCTTCTGCCGGGCGATCGACAAGCTGCCGGTGCCCGTCGCGGGCACGCCGGGCTTCCTCGTCAACCGCGTGCTGTTCCCCTACATGCTCGAAGCCGCGCATGCCTTCGCCGAGGGCATCCCGGGCCCGGTGATCGACAAGGCGGCGGTGAAGTTCGGCATGCCGATGGGCCCGATCGAACTGATCGACACCGTGGGACTGGACGTCGCCGCCGGCGTTGGCGCGGAGCTCGCGCCGTTCCTCGGCCTCGAGGTCCCGGCCGCGCTGGGCAACGTCGAGCCGGGCAAGCGCGGCAAGAAGGACGGACAGGGCCTCTACAAGTGGGTCGATGGCAAGCCGGTCAAGCCCGAGGTGCCCAAGGACTACCGGGCGCCCGCCGACCTGGAGGACCGCCTGGTCCTGCCCCTGCTCAACGAGGCGGTCGCCTGCCTGCACGATGGCGTCGTCGCGGACGCCGACCTGCTCGATGCCGGCGTGATCTTCGGCACCGGTTTCGCCCCGTTCCGCGGCGGTCCGATCCAGTACGTGCGCGAGACCGGCGCCGAGGCCCTGCTCGCGCGCCTGAAGGCGCTGCAGGCGAGCCATGGCGAGCGCTTCGCGCCACGCCCGGGCTGGGACGCACTGGGATGAAGTGGCTTGCCCTCGGTGCCTGCCTGGTGGCAGGCCCGGTGGCCGCCGCGCAACCCACGTCCATGCCGGCGCCGCCCGAGGCACCGGAGTGGTTCGAGCACATCGAGACGCCTACCCGCCTGACGGTCCTGGTCGCGGACTGCGACGCCGGACCCGCCCCCCCTCAGGTCGGGGCGTTCAGGGCCTGGCGACTTGACGACGGCACGCTCCGCGTCGAAGGCTGGGTCGGACACAATGGCTCGCAGCGGGTCGACGTCCGCTGGGCCAAGGCCTGGACGGTGGGACCCTCGCTCGAACTCGCCTATCGCTACCAGCCCGAGCCCCACCCCGGGATGCCGGTGATGATGTGCCCTGCCTTCAGCCGGCTCCGCTTCGACGTGTCCGGGATCGGGACGATGCCGCGGGACGTGTCCATCCACGCCGGCCGCTTCGTTTACGACCAGAAGGCATCCGTGGAGATCGCGGATCCCCCGGCGCAAGCCGCACGGCCCTGATGGACGCCACCTCGGCGCCCTACATGGTGTAGGTGGCGCGTTCCGACTGCAGCTGGCCGGCCAGCAGCGCTTCGATCTTGCCGCGGACGGTTTCGTTCTCCGCGGTCTCGTTGAACTGCACGCCCACGCCGGAGGGGCGGTTGCCCTGCGCGCCCACCGGGGTCACCCAGACCACCTTGCCGGCCACCGGCATGCGCTCGCTGGACTCGGGCAGGGTGAGCATGAGGAAGACCTCGTCGCCGATGAAATAGCGCTTGGGGGTCTGTACGAAGATGCCGCCGCCCCGCAGGAACGGCATGTAGGCGCTGTACAGCGCGGCCTTGTCCTTGATCGCCAGGGTCAGAATGCCTTGACGCGCACCACCACCACTCATGTCCAGTCCCCTGTTCGCACGCATCCCGGCGTGAACGTCCCGTCCAAAGCCCAGTGGCCCTAGCGACCGCGCTGCGCGGCGCGCCAGGCCATCAAAAGTTCGACCACCGCGAGGTCGGCGCGCACCGTGGTGCGCATCAGGTCGCGGGTGCGGTTCGCCTTGTCGAACCACTCCGCCAGACTGCGCGTCCGCGCGGGGTCGGTCAAGTGCGAGGCTTCCATTACGACGATGTCGGCGGCATGCCGCAGCCTGAGGACCACGTCTTCGTCGGCGGTCCACTGCCTCGCGACTTCCACCGGCGAGGCCCGCCCCGCAGCCAGTCCCTCGAGATCGCCGGCCACCTGGCGCCGCAGTTCGAGGCCCTCGCCCTCCAGCCATTCGTGGGCCAACCCAGGATGGCCCCGCGCGGCCTCCAGGGCCTCGGCGATGTCGTCGGCATCGTGCCCGCGCGCCTGCAGCCAGGTCTCGGCCTCGTCGTGCGGCGGCAGCCGGAACTCGACGTGCTGGCAGCGGCTGCGGATCGTCGCCGGCAGGCGCCCCGGCTGCGCGCTCACCAGCCACAGGTAACGGCCGGGCACGGGCTCCTCCAGCGTCTTGAGCAGCGCATTCGCCGCGGCGGTGTTGATCGCGTCGGCCGGATCGATGATGGCCACCTGGGCGATCCCGTACTGCGGCGTGAGCGCCATCTGCGCGGACAGTTCGCGCATCTGCTCGATCACGATCTCGGTGCGCAGGCGGGTACCGTCGCGGTTGGGAATGAAGGAGATGTCGCGGAAGTCCGGGTGCGAGCCGGCGGCGATCAGCTGGCAGCTCCGGCACTGGCCGCAGGGTTCTCCGCCCGCCGCCCGCGACATGCACAGCACGCGCCGTGCCAGGTAGGCGGCCACGTCGTGCTTGCCCAGCAGCGCGGGCCCGCAGAAGAGCAGGCCATGGCCGAGGCGACCGGCATCCAGGGCCGCGGCCACGCGATCGCATACGCGCGCCTGCCAGGGCGCGAACCCGTTGCGTGCCTCGATGCCGGCGCTCACGCCGGCACCCGGGCGAGGTAGTCCTCGAGCACCGCCAGCGCGGCGCTGGCGACGTCGGCCTGCGGGCGACTCGCATCGACGGTGCGGATCCGGTCCGGTGCCGCGGCCGCGCGCGCCCGGTAGCCTTCGCGGACGCGTTCGAAGAATGCCTCCTGTTCGGACTCGATGCGGTCGGCCTCGCCCCGTCGGCGTGCGCGCGCCAGCCCCACCTCGACCGGCACGTCGAGCAACAGGGTCAGGCCCGGCTCGATGCCCACCACGGCGCGCTCCAGGATGGCGATGAGCGCCGCGTCGCCGCCGCGTGCCGCGCCCTGGTAGGCATGGCTGGCGTCGGTGAAACGGTCGCTCAGCACCCAGGCGCCACGCTCGAGCGCGGGCAACACGGTTTCGCGCACGTGCTGGGCGCGTGCCGCGAACATGAGCAGCAGTTCGGTCTCCGGAGCCGGGGCCTCGTGCGCCGGGTCCAGCAGGAGCGCGCGGATCTGCTCGGCAAGCGGCGTGCCCCCGGGCTCGCGGGTGGCCACCACCTCGCGCCCGGTGGCGCGCAGGCGCTCGGCCAGCACGTCGCGCACGGTCGACTTGCCGGCGCCCTCGCCGCCCTCCAGGCTGATGAAGCGCGGGCAACGACGCAGCGTCACGGCGACCTCGGGCCGGTCCCGGTGTCCGGCGCCACGACCGGCCCCCGCTCGGCCTGGCGGGCCTGCCGGTAGCGCCTCAGGTAACGCGCCACGGCGGCGTTGTGCTCGGCCAGGGTCGCCGAGAACGCATGCCGCCCGCTGCCGTCGCCGATGGCGACGAAATACAGGGCGTCGCCTTCGGCCGGGCGCGCGACCGCCTGCAGGGCCTCCACGCCCGGCATCGCGATCGGCGTCGGCGGCAGGCCGGCGCGCGTATAGGTGTTGTAGGGCGTGTCGGTCTCGAGGTCGCGCCGGCGGATGTTGCCGTCGTAGGCGCTGCCCAGGCCATAGATGACCGTGGGGTCGGTCTGCAGCTTCATGCCGATGGCCAGTCGGCGCTCGAACACGCCGGCGATCCGCGGGCGCTCTTCGGCGATCCCGGTCTCCTTCTCGACGATCGACGCCAGCACCAGCATCTCCTCCGGGGACGCGAGCACGCCGTCGGGGTCGCGCGAGGCCCAGGCCTCGTCCAGCGCGCGTGCCATCGCACGATGCGCACGGCCCAGGACATCGAGGTCGCTGTCGCCCAGGGTGTAGTGGTAGGTCTCGGGCAGGAAGCGGCCCTCGGGATGCTGGCCCGGGTGGCCGAGCGCGTCCATCAGGGCGGCGTCGTCCAGGTCCGAGGTTTCGTCGCGCAGGGGTTCGGCGGCCGCCAGCGAGGCCCTGAGTTCGCGGATGTTGCGACCCGGCAGCACGGTGAAGGCATAACGCACCACCTTGCCGTCGCGCATCGCCAGCAGGATCGCGCGCGGCGTCATGCCCGGTTCCAGCGCGTATTCGCCGACCTGCAGGCGTCCGGCGGCCCCGAGCTCGCGCGCCAGCACCCGCCACTCGGCCTCGTGGCCATCGCGTACGCCGGCCTCGCGCAGCTTGCGCACCACCACCGGCAGCGAGTCGCCGCGTTCGACCACCAGGCGTTCGCCGGCCTCGATGCCGGAGACCGGTGCATCGGCGAAACCCGAATAGCGTTGCCAGCCCCAGAACGCGACCGCGACGGCGAGCAGGGCCAGCAGGAAAACGAACACGCCCAGGCGGCGCAGGACTTTGCGACTCACGACATCTCCATCTCGAAGGCGGGGTGTTCGGCGGCCAGGCGGGCACGCAGGTCGACCACCCGCCGCTGCGATGGCGTGTCGGGCGCCCAGCCTCGCGCCCCGAGCCGTGCAACGGGCAGGATACCCCGCACCGCGTTGCACAGGAAAACCGACTCCGCAGTTTCGACGTCGGCGACCTGCAGGCGTGCGACGCGCGCGTCCAGGACCCGCATCGCCCAGGCCCGGCAGGTGCCGGCGACGCCGCTGCGTTCTACCCCGGGCGTCAGCCAGTGGCCGTCGCGGCAGACGAACAGGTTCGCCGCCGTGGCACAGACCACTTCGCCGTCGATGCCCTGCATCAGGCCCTCCTGGACGTGCGACGGATCGATGCCGTCCTCCTCCCACTCCATGCGCGCGAGGACCTGTTCCAGGCGGTTGCAGTGCTTGAGGCCGGCCAGCAGGGGTTGCGTCGACAGTCGCGTCCGGCACCAGCGCAACGCGAGGCCGGCCGGGGGCGCGGGCGGCGGGAGCGCATGCAGGGACAGTTGCCAGGCCGGCACGGCCTCGGCGGGAGGCGCATAGCCGCGCCCGCCCTGCCCGCGGGTGACCAGCAGCTTGAGCACGCCGCCTTTGCCGTCCAGCAATGCCCGTGCAGCCTCGCGCACGCGCCCGGCCTCGGGCAGGGGGAGCCGCAACCGCTCGGCACCGCGCGCCAGCCGTGCCCAGTGCGCCGTCCACCAGGGCAAGTCGCCGCGATGCGCGCGCATGGTCTCGAACAGGCCATCGCCATAGGCCAGCCCGCGATCGTCCGCGGGCCAGGCATCGACCGGCGCATGCCCGACGAAGCAACGCCGCGCCATGGCCCCGCTCATGCGCGCAGTCCCAGCGCGCGCATCATGCCGCGGGCCTTCGCGCGGGTTTCATCGAGCTCGCGCACGGGGTCGGAATCGGCGACGATGCCGGCCCCGGTACGGAACCGAAGGCCCGTGTCCACCGCTTCCGCGCTGCGGATGAGGATGTTGAGGTCGAGGTCGCCGTCGCGGTTCAACCAGCCCATCGCGCCGGTGTACGCGCCGCGCCCGACGCCCTCGAGTTCGGCGATGATCTGCATGCAACGCACTTTCGGGCAGCCGGTGATCGTGCCGCCGGGAAAGGTGGCGCGGATCACTTCGCCGGGGGTGGCGGACTCGCGAAGGCGGCCGCGCACGTTGCTGACGATATGGTGGACGTGGGCATAGCTCTCGACCGTCATCAGCTCGTCGACCTCGACCGAACCCGGCGTGCAGACACGGCCCAGGTCGTTGCGTTCCAGGTCGATCAGCATCACGTGCTCGGCGCGCTCCTTGGGATGGCCGACCAGCTCGCGGATGCGCTCGACATCGTCGTCGCCGTCGATGCGTGGCCGCGTACCCGCGATCGGGCGGGTCTCGACCGTGTCGCCACGGACCGACACCAGGCGCTCGGGCGAGGCGCTGACCACCGCGCCGCGGCCGGTGGCGAAGATGCCGGCGAACGGCGCCGGATTGTGCTCGCGAAGGCGCTGGAACAGGGCCGCCGGGTCGAGCCTGTCCTCGAAGCGGGCGTGCCAGCCGCGGGACAGGTTCACCTGGAACACGTCGCCGGCATGCAGGTAATCGAGCACGCGCGCAACGCCGTCCAGGTAGCGCCCGGGGGCCTCCTCCTCGATGTCGACCGGCGCCTGCCAGGACGGCAACGGGGCCATGCGCGCCGCCTGCTGGCAATCGGCATGCAGGCTTTCCAGCAGGTCTTCATGCCCGGGCTCGGCGACGATCACGCATTCACCGCTGACATGGTCGCGCAGCACCGCCGCCGGACAGCGCAGCGCCATCGCCACCGGCAGGGCGTCGGCTGCGGCCGGCAACGCCAGCACCGGTTCGACCTGGCCCGCCAGCTCGTAGGCGAGCAGCAGTGCCCAGCCGCCCCGGAAGGGCCAGCGGGGTTCGTCGCGCGGCGTGCGCTGCAGGGACCAGACGCGGTCCAGCGCGCGCAGGAAGTCGCCGCCCAGGTCGCGTCCGGCGTGGTCGCGCACGCGGCCCGTCGCATCGACGCGGATGCCCTCCCCGCGCGTCGCCAGCAACATGTCCCAACGGCCCTGGGCGGTACCGTGCGCGCTGGACTCCAGCAGCATCGGATAACGATCGGGGTCGATGCGGTGCAGCGACAGCAGGTCGAGGGGGACGGCGAGCGGGCGGGTCAGCAGCATGCCGCCATTGTCCGTCATCCGGGCCTGCTTGCGCGCGCCCGTTGCGGGCGCCGGAAACGACGATCCCCGCCGTGGCGGGGATCGCGGTGCACGCGGGGACTGGAAGCGGTCAGGCCCGCTTGAACACCAGCGTGCCGTTGGTGCCGCCGAAACCGAAGCCGTTGGACACCGCGACGTCGATCTTCTTCTCGCGCGCCACCTTGGGCACGTAGTCCAGGTCGCAGCCCTCGCCCGGGACCTCCAGGTTGATGGTCGGCGGGATGATCCCGTGGTGCAGCGCGAGCACCGAGAAGATCGCCTCGGCACCACCGGCCGCGCCCAGCAGGTGGCCGGTCATCGACTTGGTCGAGCTGACCATGGTGCGGTACGCATGCTCGCCCAGCGCACGCTTGATCGCGAGCGTCTCGGCCAGGTCTCCCAGCGGGGTCGAGGTGCCGTGGGCGTTTAGGTATTCGACCTGGTCGGGGTTGATCCCGGCGTCGGCGAACGCGGCGGCCATGCAGCGCGCCGGGCCCTCGCCGTCCTCGCTCGGGGCGGTCATGTGGAAGGCATCCGAACTGGCGCCGAAGCCGGCGAGCTCGCAGTAGATGCGCGCGCCGCGCGCCTTGGCGCGCTCGTACTCCTCCAGGATCAGCACGCCGGCACCATCGCCCAGCACGAAGCCGTCGCGATCCTTGTCCCAGGGGCGCGAGGCATGGGTCGGATCGTCGTTGCGGGTGGACATGGCCTTCATGGCGCAGAACCCGCCCACCGAGGTCGGCGAGGAACCGCGCTCGGCACCTCCGGCGATCATCACGTCGGCGTCGCCGTACTGGATCATGCGCATGGCCATGCCGATGGAGTGGTTCGAGGTCGCGCAGGCGGACACGGCCGAGAAGTTCGGCCCCTTCGCGCCGGTGATCAGCGACACCTGGCCGGGCAGCATGTTGATGATGGTGCTGGGGACGTAGAACGGCGAGATCTTGCGCGGGCCGCCCTCGTGGTACTTGATGGTCTGCTCCTCGATGCCGAGCAGGCCGCCGATGCCTGAGCCGATCATCGCGCCGATGCGCTCGGCGTTGGAGTCGTCGATGGTGATGCTCGCGTCCTCGAGGGCCATCAGCGAAGCCGCGACGCCGTACTGGATGAAGGGCTCCATCTTGCGGGCATCCTTCGGGCTCACCCATCGGGTGGGATCGAAGTCGCGCACTTCGCCGGCGATGCGGGTGGTGAAGGCGGATGCATCGAAATGGGTGATCGGGCCGATGCCCGAACGACCGTTGACGATGCCGTCCCAACTGGTGGCGACGTCGTTGCCCAGCGGCGACACGATGCCAAGCCCGGTGACGACTACGCGGCGATGTTTCGACATGGAGGACTCCAGGAGCGGTGCGCACGGGCCGACGGACCCTCGGCGCGACCGCGAAACTGTTCGTGGGTGGTGCTGTTGCGGCGCGGCGGATGCGCCTTCGACCTGCAGCGGGCTGCATGCCCGGCCCGAACGGGACGCCCGTGCGCCTGGCGCCGCCCGTTGTTCAAGCCCGGGCCGCGTCGGCCCCGGGTGGACGCGGGGCGCCATCGGCGGCCCCGGTCGCGTCGCCGGGCCGGTCCGGGCGGGGCCCGGTCCGGACGCCTGGCGATGGGTGCCGGTCCGGGGACGGGCACCCGACGTCGATCAGGCCTTGACGTGCGCCTTGACGTAATCGATGGCCTGCTGCACCGAGGTGATCTTCTCGGCTTCTTCGTCCGGGATCTCGCACTCGAACTCTTCTTCCAGCGCCATCACCAGTTCGACGGTGTCGAGGGAGTCCGCGCCGAGGTCGTCGACAAACGAAGCGTTGTTGGTGACTTCCTCTTCCTTGACGCCGAGTTGTTCGACGACGATTTTCTTGACGCGCTCTTCGATGCTGCTCATGGGTTCTCACTCCTCCCGGACGGGATATTCGACGGAATAGTCTAAAGGAATCGGGGCCGTGGCGCGCCCCTCAAAAAAGGTTTTTGAATCAGCCGCTTATGAATCGGCTACGCCTCCATGCGCCGCAAGCGTCAGGGCATGTACATGCCACCGTTCACATGCAGGGTTTCCCCGGTGATGTAGCTCGCCGAAGGACCGGCGAGGAACGCCACCGCACGCGCGATGTCGGCGGGCTGGCCGAACTGGCCCAGCGCGATCTGCGCCAGCATCGCATTCTTCGCGTCTTCGGGCAGGGACCGGGTCATGTCGGTGTCGATGAAGCCCGGCGCCACCACGTTGACGGTCACGCCGCGCGAACCGATCTCCTTGGCCAGCGACTTGCTGAAGGCGATGATCCCGGCCTTGGCCGCGGCGTAGTTGGCCTGTCCGGCATTGCCGGTCACGCCGACGACCGAGGCGATGTTGATGATGCGGCCCTTGCGCGCCTTCATCATCGCGCGCATCACCGCCTTGCTCGTGCGGTAGACGCTGGTCAGGTTGGTGTCGAGGATCGACTGCCAGTCGTCGTCCTTCATCCGCATGAGGAGGTTGTCGCGGGTGATGCCGGCATTGTTGACCAGGATCGAGATCGCGCCGACCTCCTTGGCGATGCCCTCGATGAGTGCGTCGATCGCGGCCGGATCGGCGACGTCGACCACGCGGCCCTGGCCTCCGTGGGCGGCCAGGCGCTCGCCGATCGCCGCGGCGCCGGACTCGCTGGTGGCGGTGCCGATCACGGTCGCGCCCTGCGCGGCCAGTTCGTCGGCGATGGCGGCACCGATGCCGCGGCTGGCGCCGGTGACGAGGGCGATCTCGCCGGAAAGCGGGGCAGTGCTCATGTCAGTCCTCTGGAGATGCTTGCGGACGCGGAACGATCATACCGTTCGCGGAGCGCCGCGTACGGGTCCGCATGGAAAAGGGAGTCAGCGCCAGTCGGCCAGCGCTTTGTCGAACTCGCCGGCGGTGCCGATCGCACGCGCGTCCAGCGCCTTGTCGATGCGCTTGGCGAGGCCGGCCAGGACCTTGCCCGGACCGCACTCGACCAGCCGCCCGACGCCCTGCCCCGCCAGCGCCTGGACGCAGCCGGTCCACTGCACCGGCAGGTACAGCTGGCGGACCAGCGCCTGGCGGATGTCGGCGACCTCGGCGTGCACGCGTGCATCGACGTTCTGCACGACCGGCAGGCGCGGCGCCTGCCACGCGATGTCGTCCATCGCCACGGCGAGCCTGTCGGCCGCCTCGCGCATCAGCGGGGTGTGCGAGGGCACGCTCACGGCCAGCTTGACCGCCTTGCGCACGCCCTGTTCCGCCAGGCGGACCAGTGCCGCATCCACGGCGGCGGCGTGGCCGCCGATGACGATCTGGCCCGGCGAGTTGAAATTGGCCGGCACGACGACCTGGCCGGGCGAGGAGACCGCCTCGCACGTCTCGACCACCAGCGCATCCTCGGCGCCCAGGACCGCGGCCATGCCTCCGGATCCGGCGGGCGCGGCGTCCTGCATCAGCTGGCCACGCAGGCGCACCAGGCGCGCGGCATCGACCAGCGACAGCGCGCCGGCGGCCACCAGCGCGGTGTACTCGCCCAGGCTGTGTCCGGCCAGGGCGCCCGGCATCGCGCCACCGCGCGCATGCCATAGCCGCCAGGCCGCCACGCCGGCGGCGAGCAGGGCCGGCTGGGTGAACTCGGTGGTGTTGAGGCGTTCTTCCGGTCCCTGCTGGGCCAGCGTCCAAAGGTCGACGCCCGCGCCTTCGCCGGCTTCCTCGAAGCAGGCCTGGACCAGGGGATCGAGTGCGGCCAGCTCGGCGAGCATGCCGACGGACTGCGAGCCCTGGCCCGGGAACACGAATGCGAGGGTGGAATCGACGGCCTGTGGGGTGGATGCAGCTTGGGTCACGCGAACACTCAACGGAAACGAAGCGCGCATGATACGAGCGATTTCCCGGTGGCGTCTGTACCCGGGCGTACAGTCCGACGGAACTGCATCACACTCCGCTCCGATCGCCCCATGCGACAACGCCCCGCACGATGGCAGGGCGTTGCATTGGATTCGCTGGCGATGCGCGGAGCGGCCTTCGCCAGGACGTCAGTAGCGCAGCAGCGCCGAGCCCCAGGTGAAGCCGCCGCCGAAGGCCTCCAGCAGCACCAGTTGGCCGCGCTGCACGCGGCCCGAGCGCACCGCCTCGTCCAGGGCCAGCGGCACCGAACCCGAGGAGGTGTTGCCGTGGCGATCGACGGTGACGATCACGCGCTCCATCGGCATGTCCAGGCGCTTGGCCGTGGCCTCGATGATCCGCAGGTTGGCCTGGTGCGGGATCAGCCAGTCGATGTCGTGGCGATCCAGGCCGTTGTGCTCCAGGGTTTCCTCGACCACCGAGTCCAGTGCCTTGACCGCGTGCTTGAAGACTTCGTTGCCGGTCATCAGCACCTTGACGCCGGCATTGTGCTCCTCGGGCTTGAACCCCGCCGACACGCCGACCGGGTTCCAGAGCAGCTCCTTCTTGCCGCCGTCGGCGTGCATGTGGGTGCTGAGGATGCCGGTCTCGGCATCGGCCTTGAGCACCACGGCACCGGCGCCATCGCCGAACAGCACGCAGGTGGAGCGGTCGCTCCAGTCGAGCATGCGCGTCAGCGTCTCGGCACCGACCACGAGCACGGTGCGGGCGGCGCCGGAACGAATGAACTTGTCGGCCACCGTCAGCGCGTAGACGAAACCCGAGCAGGCGGCGTTGACGTCGAAGGCGGGGCAGCCGTTGGCACCCAGGCGGTGTTGCAGCAGGCAGGCGGTCGACGGGAAGATCAGGTCGGGCGTGGTGGTGCCGACGACGATCAGGTCCAGGTCGGCGGCGTCGACGCCGGCCGCCTCCATCGCGCGGCTGGCGGCGTGGAAGGCCAGGTCGCAGGTGGTTTCGCCCTCGGCGGCGATATGGCGCTCGCGGATGCCCGTGCGCGCGGCGATCCATTCGTCGCTGGTGTCGACGATCTTCGAGAGGTCTTCGTTGGTCAGGACCTTCTCGGGCAGGTAGCTGCCCGTTCCCGCGATGCGCGAGAACACGGTTCCGGCCGCTCCCGCGGTCCCGGCGCTCGTCGCGCCTGCATGCTCAGTCATTGCGACTCCGTGCCGGCGTCATGTCCGGCGATTGCAATCGTCCGCCAGTCTGTCTGGCCCCGGGAGGCTTCGCAACCGACGGTCGGAGCACGCCTGCACGGCGGCCGGCCGTGGCCGGCTGGAAGCGGGTCCGCCACATGGGCGGCTGCGCCGCGCGCGGATCACCGGCGCGGCGCGGGTCGAGGGTTTACTCCTCGTCGACGACGCGGCCCTTGGGCTCGATCACCTTCTTGCCGCGGTAGTAGCCGTCGGCGGTGACGTGGTGGCGCAGGTGGGTCTCGCCGGTGGTCGGGTCGGTGGCCAGCTGCTTGGCGGTCAGCGAATCGTGACCACGGCGCATGCCACGCTTGGAGGGGGAAACTCGGGACTTCTGGACTGCCATGGTCTTGCTCCGGATGTAGCGGTTATGACGCGTTGAATGTGGAAGACATCGGGTTGGAACGCCGGGTTCCAGCCCTCAGTCGGACTTGTTCTTCAATGCCGACAACGCAGCGAATGGATTGGCGCGTTCCAGCTCGGCCTCTTCGGCCGGCCAGTCGCGCTCCATTGCCTCCGTGCCGGGCATCGTCGGCACGACCGGAACGGCCAGGATGAGCTCATCCTCGACCAGGCCGGCGCCCTGCAGCATGCCGTCGTCGGGCACCAGCAGCGGTTCGTAGTCCTCTGGCAGCGCGGCCTCGTCCGCTTCGTTGCGGATCAGGCCGAGCCGCTGCACGATCTTCACCGGGAACAGGAAGCGTTGCAGGCTGCGCTGGCACAGCAGCGGCAGCTGGGCGTCGATGCGAAGTTCGACATAAGGCACCTGCAATGCGTCCCTGTCGAAATCGAGCGAATAGACGACGTCTTCGCCCTCGGTATCGACCAGGCTGTCGGCCAGGCGGCCCAGCGAGGACAACGGCAATCGACCAGCGACGCCGCGCCGCGCGGTCACCATCCGCCAGGCATCCAGCATTTCGGGCACCTGAGCGTGTGGCACATCAGCGGACATAAGCCGCTGAATATTAAGGATGCCCCGCCCCCCTGTCAAACCTGCTCGACGAGGGGATTCAGGCCACTTGCCCGCGCCCGGGTCGCCGCGGCGCGATTTGCCCGCCGCCGGTCGCCACGGCAGACTGTGGCGCATGCCCGCGACCGGTCCGACCTTGAACGCCCTCCTCCTGTCCTGCCTGCTGGCGGCCGCCGTCGTCCTTGCCTATGCCCTGCTGGCACGCCGCGGGCGACGGCAGCGCGCCGTGCGCGACATCCTCGACGCGGCCGACGCCCTGGAGGCCCGTCTCAGGACCGCGCGCGACGAAATCGAGGCGGTTGCCGGCACCCAGGGCGAGGACCCGGTGCAGGACGCCTTGAAGGAGATGCTGCGCCAGCGACTCTGGCTCCGCGACCATGGCGAGGCCGCCAGCCTGGCGCAGTTGCAGGAGGTCCGCGACGGCATCGAGCAGGCCCGCCAGCGGATCGATCGCCAGCTTGATCGGATCGAGGAAGCCCGCGCGCCGACGGTATGACCGCCGCCGCCCGCGCCCCATGCTGGTCCTGGCCTCCACCTCGGTCTATCGCCGCGAGCTGCTCGCGCGCCTGCGCCTGCCCTTCGACACCGCCCGCCCCGACCTGGACGAAACGCCCCTGGCGGGCGAGGCACCGGATGCCATGGTGCGGCGCCTTTCGCTCGGCAAGGCACGCGCGGTGGCCCGCCAGCGGCCGGGCGACTGGGTGATCGGTTCGGACCAGGCAGCCGAACTCGACGGTCGCCCGCTGGGCAAGCCCGGGGACCGCGCCAACGCCGTGGGGCAACTCATGTCCATGTCCGGCCGCGACGTGCGCTTCCTGACCGGGATCAGCCTGCTGTGCCGGCATGGGGACGGCGAGACCTTGCACGAGGCTATGGACATCACCACGGTGCGCTTCCGACCCCTGCAGCGCGACGAAGTGGAGCGCTACGTGGACGCGGAAACGCCCTACGATTGCGCGGGCAGCTTCAAGTGCGAGGGCCTGGGGATCGCGCTGTTCGACGCGATCGAAACATGCGACCCCACGGCCCTGGTCGGCCTGCCATTGATCGCGACCGCGCGCCTGCTGCGCGCCGCGGGCCACGCCCTGCCCTGAGCCCGCCGCCGGCGCCGGGCTTCAGTGCGCGACGTCCAGCGGCTGTTCGGACCAGTCCTCGACACTGCCGTCGGCGCCATGCAGGCGCAGGCCCAGCCAGTGCCGACCGGCCTGGACGCCCGACAGGTCGACCCGCCCTTCGAAGCCGACCATCGGATGACGCGGATCGTTGGAGATTCCCCAGTAGGCGGCCACGCCGGTATTGCGCAGGCCGTAGTCGAGCTTGCCGACCGGGCGTCCGTCCAGCAGCAGTTCCACCCGCTCCAGCCCGACCCCATCCTTGAACGCCCAGCCGGACACCTCCAGCGTGCCGGAGGCCACCGCGCCGCTCGCCGGCCGCTCGAGCCAGGCCATCGCCGGTGCCGTGCAGGCCGCCCCGGCGTCCGGCCGGCCCTCCAGCGCGAACAGCAGGAAGCGCTGGCGCCCATGGTCGACGTTGAGAACGCGCGGTGGCGGCAAGGGCCCGACCTTCCCGCACAGCCCATGGAAGTGCGCGAGCAGCTCGCGGTAGCGCACCTCGCTGGCGCCCACCACGAGCAGCACCGGGGCATCGCCCCAGTCCGCGCGTCCGGCCGTCTCCAGCCCCCACAGGCGAAGCTGCGGCGCGCGGCCGTGGCGGTGGTTCAGCGGATGGTCCAGCACGAGGATGCGTGGGTC
This sequence comes from Marilutibacter spongiae, assembly GCF_014145325.1. GTDB lineage: Bacteria > Pseudomonadota > Gammaproteobacteria > Xanthomonadales > Xanthomonadaceae > Marilutibacter > Marilutibacter spongiae. The sequence goes on along the minus strand of NZ_JACHTF010000011.1, from coordinate 70,995 downwards.
GTCCATCGCGAACCCCAGTTCGGCGCCGATCTTGAAGTTGTCGGCCACCACGCGCGTGCCCGGGGGCATGTCCGCGAGCGCATCGTCCACTGCCATCGACAGATCGCGCCATCCCGCGAAGTTGGAGGGGTACCACTTCTCCGCCGCGGCGTGCGCGCGCAGCGCCGGCATGGAGACCGCGATGTAGTAGCCGAGCACGAGCGCCAGGCCCGCGCCGCTGGTGGCCCAAAGCAGGACCCGCCCCGGCTTCGACCATCGCGACACGACCATCGGAACCAGCGGCAACAGGGCCAGGTAGCCGGGCAACGGCCAGTGGAAGCTGACCCGCTCGGTATCGGCGAAGAAGCCCAGGAAGAAGAAGCCCAGCACGACGAGTGCGCCGAGCCAGGCGAAGTAGCGTCGTGGCGGTTCGCTCTCGCCAAGCCCCCGTCGCGCGGCGGTGACCATCGCGGCGAACAGGACCGGCGTCACCAGCAGCGCCTGGATGGCGATGAAAAGGATGCCGTCCAGGTGGAACGACCAGGGATGGCGGTCGACAAGCTGGAAGCGCAGGCCCGCGTCGGCGTTGTCGAAATTCCACGCGACCAGCGGAGCCCATGCGGCCGCGCCGAAGGCGATCGCCGTCCAGACGCGGACGTCCCGCAGGACCCGGCGCCCGTCGGCCAACAGCAACAGGGCGACGAAGCCCACGCCGATGACGGCGATGAAGCGATAGTGGCTCAGTGCGCCCATCGCCAGGCCCAGGGCCAACTCCAGCGAGGACGCGGCGTCGACGTTGCGCAGCAGCTTCGCGCCCGCATCCACGCACAGCAGCGTGGCCACGGCCATCGCCGCATCCGGGAGCGCCAACAGGCCCAGGGATCCCGCCAGGGGCAACAACAGCGCCAGGGTGCCCGCGATCCAGCCGTCGCGTGCGCCGAACTCGCGCGCGGTGATGCGCACCACGAGCCACGGCACCCACATCGAGAGCAACAGGAACGGCAGTCGCAGGGCCAGTTTGCTGTGTCCGCCCAGCTCCACGCCCAGGCGGGCCAGCCATGCCGTCAGGCCGGGGAGATCGGAATAGGCCGGGGCCAGGTGACGGCCTTCCTGCCAGTAGAAGGCTTCGTCGACGAACAGGGGCAGGCGCCAGGCAACCAGCAGCTTGGCCAGTGCCACCAGTGCGAACAGCACGAGGAAGGCGCGACGCGCGGAAGATACCCGCAATGGCGTCTCGCTTTCCGCCATCGACCGCACATGACCTGCATCACGCATGCACTCGCGACCTCGCTACACTCGGGTGGTGTCGGGCGTTCCGACAGTAAATCCACAGGAGACTGGAATGGCGTCATCCCCCGCACGGGCCGTCATGCTAACCGAAGACCTGCGCAGCGCTCTTGACCGCGCGGTGAACCAGGTCAACACGCTCGTCCTGGGCAAGCCCCGCGAAGTACGACTGGCCTTCGTCGCCCTGCTTTCGGACGGCCACCTGCTGATCGAGGACCTCCCCGGACTGGGCAAGACGACCCTGGCGCATGCTCTGGCGGCAACGCTGGGGCTGGATTTCCAGCGCGTGCAGTTCACCTCCGACCTGTTGCCCGCCGACGTGGTCGGGGTTTCGGTGTTCGATCCGCAGGCCCGCAACTTCGAGTTCCACCCGGGCCCGGTCTTCACCCAGGTGTTGCTGGCCGACGAGATCAACCGGGCCCCGCCGCGCACGCAGAGCGCCCTCCTCGAGGCCATGGCCGAGCACCAGGTGACGGTGGACGGCACCACCCACCGCCTGCCGTCCCCATTCTTCGTGATCGCCACCCAGAACCCCGTCGACCTGTCGGGCACCTACCCGTTGCCGGACTCGCAACTGGACCGCTTTCTCCTGCGGCTGAGCCTGGGCTATCCGGGCGACCTCGCCGAGCGCGACCTGCTGGCCGGCGTCGACCGCCGGGAACTGATCGCGCGCACGCGCGCCGAACTCGACCAGGCGCAGGTGCTGGCGCTGCGCGAATCCGCCGCTTCGGTGCATGCGAGCGACGCGCTCATCCAGTACGTGCAGGCGCTGCTTGCCCGCAGCCGGAAGCATCCGGGCGTGCGCGTCGGCCTGTCGCCCCGGGCCGGGCTGGCCCTGTTGAGGGCGGCGCGGGCACATGCACTGCTGCTCGGTCGCCAGCACGTGGTACCGGAGGACGTGCAGGCCCTGTTCGGTTCGGTCGCCGCGCATCGGCTGGTCGCCGACGCGGACGGGGGCAGCGACGAAGCCCTGGCCAAGTCGATCCTCCACGCGGTGCCGGTGGACTGAGCGCGGTGACGGGCCTGGCCACCACCGGCGCGCCCCGCCAGCGGGTGCGCGCCCTGCTCGATCGCCTCGCGCTCCTGGCCAGGCCGCGGGCGCCGGAGACGCTGCCCGTGCGCTTCGACCGCCGGCGCATCTACGTGCTGCCGACCGGCTTCGGCCTGTTCTACAGCGCGCTGCTGGGCACCATGGTGCTGGGCGGGCTGAACTACAACAACAATCCGGCATTGCTGCTCGCCCTGCTGATGGTGGGGACGGGGCTGGCCAGCCTGATCGCGGCGCAGTTGCAGCTCAGTGGCCTGCGGGTGGTCGCGATCGATGCCGAGCCGGTCGCCGCCGGGCAGTCGATCCGCGTGCGCGTCCATGCCCAGGCCGCACTGGACCGCCAAAGGCGAGGCCTGCAGGTGGACACGGTCCCCGCCCTGGCCCCCGGGACCCTCCTCGACCTCGACGAGGGCCGTGGCGAAGCCGACATCGCCCTGCCCACCCATCGCCGCGGCTGGTTCGAGGTGCCCCGCTTGAGGCTTTCGACCACCCGCCCGCTCGGCCTGGCGCGCGCCTGGGCCTACGTCTGGCCCGAGCTACCGCTGCTCGTCCATGCCGTGCCCGAAACGCAAGGACCGTCCCTGCCGCAAGGCCAGGGCGAGACTGCGCAGTCGCGGATGAAGCCCACGGGCGAAGACGTGCACCACTTGCGCAACTATCGCGCCGGGGACACGCGCCGGGCCATCGCCTGGAAGGCGTCGGCGCGGCGCGACAGCCTGCTCGTCCGCGAGTACGAACAGCCGCTTGGCGCCGACGTGGTGCTCGACTGGCAGGCGACCGCCGGCCTGCCCTACGAGGCGCGCATCTCGCGACTGGCCCACTGGGTGGACCTGGCCGAGCGCGAGGGGCGGCGATACCGGCTGGCCTTGCCGGGCCAGCCCACCCTGGGCCCCGACCATGGGGCCCAGCACCGGCATGCCTGCCAGCGTGCCCTGGCACTGCTCCCCCATGGCTGAGGGACGCGCGCCAATGACGATGGATGCCGCCTCCCGTCGCTGGGCGCTGGCGAGCGCGACCCTGTGCCTGCTGCCCCTGCTGCTGCAGATGCCCCTGCGCGTCGGCATCCTGGTCGCGGCCACGGGCCTGGTCGTGTCCCTGGCCTCGTGGCGACGTCGGCTACCGGGACTGCTGCGCCTGCTGGTGGTCATCGGCGTGATCGGCGCGGTGTTCCTGCTGGCGGGTTTCAACGTAGGGCGCGACACCGGCTGCGCACTGCTGGCGGCCATGATCGCGTCCAAGCCTTCCGAGACATTCACCCTGCGCGACGGACGCAGCCTGGTGGGCTTCGCCCTGTTCGCGCCCTTTGCCACCTTCCTGCTCGACCAGGGCCCCCTGAGCCTCGGACTGGGCCTTGCGGCCGCATGCGTGACGCTGCTGTGCCTGCAACGCTTGTCGGACCTGGAGGCCGGGGTACCCGACGCCCATGCCGATCCCCGTGCCCAATGGGCCGGCGTGGGACGCCTGCTGCTGCTCGGGCTGCCGTTGGCACTGGCCGCATTCTGGCTGTTTCCCCGCCTGGGCACGCCCTTGTGGGGCATCCCCGACCGTGCAATGTCGCGGCCTGGCTTGTCCGACAGCATGAAGCCGGGCGAATGGGTCGACCTGATGGCGGACGATTCGGCCGCGCTTCGCGTCACGTTCTTCGGTGACACCCCGCCGACGTCGCAGATGTATTGGCGCGGCCCCGTCCTTTGGGACTTCGACGGCCGCGAATGGCGGCAACCCGACTGGGCGCGACGCCTGCCGCCGGCGCCATTCACGCCCGGGCGCGGGCGCTGGGACTACGAGATGGCGATCGAGCCGACGGACCGCACCTTGATGGTATCTCTGGACCTTCCGCTGGACGCACCGGAGGGCACCCAGCTCGCCCTCGACCACTCGCTGTTCAGTGCGCGCCCCCTGCATTCGGTGAGCCGCTGGCGGATGCAGTCCGCGCCACCGGCACGTTACCAGGCCGACCTGCCCGCCGCCCTGCGGGCGCGCGCACTGGCCCTGCCGGAAGGCTTCAATCCCCGTACCCTGGCACTGGCGCGCCAATGGCGCCGCGACGCGGGACGCGACGACGCGGCCCTGGTCGACCGCTCCCTGCAATGGATCCGGCGCGAGTTCGCCTACACCCTCACCACGCCCTTGCCCGGCCGGCATTCGGTGGACGAATTCCTGTTCGACCAGAAGGCGGGTTTCTGCGAGCACTTCAGCAGCGCATTCGTGGTCCTGATGCGCGGTGCCGGCATCCCGGCGCGCGTCGTCACCGGCTACACCGGCGGCTACTTCAACAGGCTCGGCGGCTATTGGCTGGTGCGCCGCAACGACGCCCATGCCTGGGCCGAAGTCTGGCTCGCCGGTCGCGGCTGGGTACGGGTTGACCCCACCGCGGCGGTCGCGCCCGAGCGCATCTACGACACCCTCGACGACCGCATCCCGGGCGCCGATGGCCTCCTCGGGGGCCTGGCTGGCATGGGATCGGCCTTCGAGGTGACCGATTGGCTGCGACAGGGCTGGAACGACCTCGTGCTGGGCTTCGATGCCGACCGTCAGAGCCGGTTGTTGCGCCCCCTGGGCATCCGGCGATTGCAGGCCGGGCACATGATCGGCCTGTTCGCCCTGTCCGCCTGCCTGGCCCTGGCCTGGATGACCTGGCTCAGCCTGCGCGGGGAACGCCCGCGCGATCCGGTCCTGCGCGCCTGGCACCGCCTCGGACGTCGTTATGCGCGCATGGGGCTCGAGCGCGAGGCGCATGAACCGGCGGAGGCCTGGGCCGAACGCGTGGCCGGCGAGCGTCCGGATCTGGGACCGGCTTTGCAGGAACTCAGCCACCGTTTCGCCGATTGGCGGTACGCTTGTCCTGCCGGCGGAACGGAGCGCGATCGGGACCGCAAGGCGGCACGGAAGCAACTGGTCCGTGCGCTGCGCTCGCACCGCCCCCAACGCCGTCGTGACCCGGGAGAACAGCGATGAACACCAAATCGAGCGGATGGATGGCCGCCATGGCCGCGACCGTCGCACTGCTGGCCGGCTGTGCCACCCAACCCGCGCCCCTGCAGGGCGACTACTCGGCGGTGACGCCACGCCAGGCCGTCGAAGTCGACCAGACCGGCGCAAGCGTCCGCTGGGGCGGACGGGTGATCCAGGTCGAGCCCAAGGAGAACCGTACCTGCTTCGAGATGCTCTCCACGCAGCTCAACGGCAGCGCCCGCCCCTACTGGGCGACCGACGATACCGGCGGACGCTTCATCGCCTGCCGCGCGGGCTTCTACGATCCGGCGATCTTCCAGGAAGGGCGTGAAGTGACCTTTACCGGTCGCATCAGCGGTTATGAGAACCGCCAGATCGGCGGTTACGACTACCGCTTCCCGACCGTCGAAGCCGACGTTATCTACCTCTGGCCCATCCGGGAACAGGTCGACGTGGTCAACAATTACCCGGCCCCCTGGCCCTGGTGGGGCTGGTGGTAAGCTCCACCCGCCCGACCCACGCCGGGCGACCCCGATCCGGCTAGCCCCCGACCTCGACCGATCGCTCCACGGAAGGAGAACTGCATGATCCCTGCCTCGACGCCCCGAGGAATGCGCGTAGCCGCGGCGGTACTGACGCTGCTCGGTACGGGCGCGATACTCGCCCACGGCTATCGGCTCGCATCCGGCCTGTCGGAGCCCGGCATCTTCAGCCTCGTGGCGATGTTCGCCGGCCTTTACATGTGCGCCTGGCTGGGCCACTACGGGCTGTTCGGCTGCGGCCCCGGCCACATCAAGCGCTGACCGCGCGCGGGGCTGGCATGGACCTCGCACTCTTCGATTTCGACCACACGATCACCGACCGCGACAGCTTCTCGGCCTTCCTGAGGGCGCACGTGCCCGCGCGCCGTCGTTACTGGGGCGGCCTGCTCGTCGCGCCGTTGCTGTTGGGTTACTACCGGCTGCACCTCGTGTCCGGGACGACCCTGCGCCGCGCCGTCGCCCGGGTGGGACTGAAGGGCCTGCCGCGCGATGCGCTCGCCGCGGCCGCCCGGGCCTGGTCCCGCGACGTGCTGCCCGGTTTCGTGCGCCCGGTCGCCCTGGAACGGATCCGCTGGCACCAGGCCCGCGGAGACACCGTCGTGGTGGTCTCGGCCTCGCTCGACCTGTACCTGCGCGATTGGTGCCAGCGGGAGGGGCTGGAAGTGCTGTGCTCGCAACTGGGGCATCGCCGCGGTCGGCTGACGGGGTATTACCGGGGCGTCGACTGCGGGGGCGACCACAAGGCACGCCGCATCCTCAAGCGCTACCGCCTCACCGACTACCGTGCCATCCATGCCTATGGCGACAGCGAGGAAGACGAGGCCATGCTCGCCCTCGCCGACCACCGGGTCTATCGCTGGGAGGGCTTCGAAGTCGCGTCGGCCTCCCCCCGCACGGCACGCAACGGGTTCTCCTCGCGCTGAGGCTGATGCCGGGTCAGGGCGTACCGAAGTGGCCCAGCGGTGCGCCGGCCAGCAGGTGCAGGTGGATCTGGAATACCGTCTGGCCGCCATGCGCGTTGCAGTTCATGACGATCCGGTAGCCGTCCTCCGCGAAACCCTCCGACTTGGCGTAGCGGGCCGCCGCCAACGCCAGGCGGCCTACCACCTCCGCCTGCGACGGTGGCACGTCGTTGAGCGTCGCGAAGCTTTCCTTGGGCACGAACAGCACGTGCACCGGCGCCTGTGGCGCGATGTCGCGCACGGCGATGAGGTCGTCGTCCTCGTAGACGATGTCGGCCGGGATCTCGCGCCGGATGATCTTGTGGAAGATGGTGTCGTCGGCCATGTGCAACTCCTGGGTTCCCGGCGACCGGCGGCCACCGATGGGGTATCCCGCGGCTCCGGCGGGACCTATTGGGGTATTTCGCTGCGACTGCCGAACGCGTGCGACAGCGTTCCGCGATCGACGTACTCGAGCTCGCCGCCCAGCGGCAATCCATGGGCGAGCCGGCTGGGCTTGACCCCATGCCCGCGCGCGAGTTGCGACAGGTAGTGCGCCGTCGCTTCGCCCTCGACCGTGGGATTGGTGGCGATGATCATCTCCTGCACCTCGCCCTCGCCCAGGCGGTCGCCCAGGCGGTCGAGCCCGAGCTCGCTCGGCCCGATGCCGTCGAGCGGCGACAGGCGCCCCTGGAGGACGAAGTACAGGCCCCGGTATCCGGTCGCCTGCTCGATCGCGAGGCGATCCGCCGGCGACTCCACGATGCACAGCAGCTGGGCGCCGCGCGAGGGGCTGGCGCAGGTCGCGCAGACCTCGGTCTCGCTGAAGTCGCGGCAGCGCGCGCAGTGGCCGACCTTCTCCACCGCTTCCGCCAGCGCCTGCGACAGGCGCCGGCCGCCGTCGCGCTCGCGCTCGAGCACGTGGTAGGCCATCCGCTGCGCCGACTTCTGGCCGACGCCGGGCAGGACCCGGAACGCCTCGATCAGTTGTTCGAGCAGGGGGGACGTCATGGGCGCCGCGTGGAAGGCTTCATGGAAGACGTGACCGCGTCGGGCCGGCTCAGAAGGGCAGCTTCATGCCCGGCGGCATCGGCATGCCGGCCGTGGCGGAGCCCATTTTTTCCTGCGACGCCTGGTTGACCTTGTTGACCGCGTCGTTGATGGCCGCGGCGATCAGGTCCTCGGCCATTTCCGGGTCCGACACGACGCTGGGGTCGATCCGGACCTTGCGGCATTCCATCCGGCCGGTCAGGGTCACGCTGACCATGCCGCCGCCGGCGTTGCCGGTGACCTCGACATTGGCCAGTTCTTCCTGTGCCTTCTGGATGTTTTCCTGCATCTTCTGCGCTTGCTGCATGAGTTGGGCGATGTTTCCGCGCATGGTGTTCGCTCGCTTCTGTTCGGTGTTGATGGAATGTCGCGTGGGCGACGGCCCGCCGGGACGGGAGGTGGAAGGTTCAGCCATCGAAGGGACGGATCGAATCGGGCACCACGGTCGCGCCGTGCTGCTGGATCAATCGTTGCACCTCCGGATCGTTCATGAAGATCGCCTCGGCGGCCGACTGCCGCTCGTCGCGCGCGCGCGCCTTGCGCGCATGCAGCGAGTCGTCGAGCGCGCGGGCCGCCTCGAAGCGTACCTGGGGGGCCGCGCCCAGTCGCGCTTCCAGCGCGGTCGACAATTGGTCGACGGTCATCGGCATGCGCAGGTGTTCGTCGTTGTCGGCCAGGGCAAGCACCAGCACGCCATCGGCATGGGAGACGAAGACCGCGTGTTCGGCGAGCAGTTTCGCCGGTCCCCTCAAGCCGGACAGGCTCTCGACCAGCGCATGCCAGTCGTCGGCATCGGCAAGCACCGGCCCCGCCGCGGCGACCGCGGCCCGTGGCGCGTCATGCGAATGCGTGACGACGCCGGGCTCCGGTCGGGGCACGCGCACGGGTTCCGCAGCGAATGGAGGCGACGCCACCGGCAGCTCGCGAACTTCTTCCGGTTCCGGCCCGGCGACGACGTGGGATCCCACGTCCACCGCCGGTCGCGACGGCGGGGCGTCCAGGGTGGGAGCGGGCTCGGGATCGGGTTCGGAGCCCGCGCGTCGTGGCTCGGGTTCCGGGTCGGCGGCCCCGGCACTGGCCGCGACCCTGCCCGCGCGCGACGACCCGTCGCGCGGCTGGGGCGCGGCGTGGCTGTCGGCGTCGCCGGCGGGACGGAAGGCCAGCATCCGCAGCAGGCTCATCTCGAACCCGGCCCGCGGACTCGGCGCATAGCCCAGGTCGCGACGCCCGCCCAGGGCCATCTGGTACCAGAGCTGGACCACTTCCGGGCGCAGGCGCTCGGCCAGGCCGTCGATGTCCAGGCCGTCGGTCTCGACCTCGGCCGAAGGCACCAGCTGCCGCACCTGGACGCGGTGCAGGGCCTCGGAGAAGGCGTCCAGGACGCCCGCCCAGTCCGGCGAGAACTCCGCCAGGGTCGCCACTTCGGCCAGCATCCGCTCGCCGTCGGCATCCGCCAGCGCGGCCAGCAGCTCGCCGACGCGCGTACGGTCGACCGTGCCCAGCATCGTCGCCACCGCGGCGTCCTGGAGCACGGCGCCGTCGCTGCCCGCGCCGGTGTAGGCGATCGCCTGATCGAGCAGCGACAGGCCGTCACGCAGGCTGCCGTCGGCGCCCCGGGCGATCTGGCGCACGGCACCCGCCTCGGCGGGGATACCCTCGGCTTCGAGGATCCTGTTGATCTGCCCGGTGATCTGCGCCTCGTCCAGGCGCTTGAGGTTGAACTGCAGGCATCGCGACAGCACCGTCACCGGCAGCTTCTGCGGGTCGGTGGTCGCGAGCAGGAACTTCACGTGGCCCGGCGGTTCCTCGAGCGTCTTCAGCAGCGCGTTGAACGCACTCTTGGACAGCATGTGGACCTCGTCGATCAGGTAGACCTTCACCCGGCCCCGGCTGGGCATGTACTGCGCGTTGTCGATGACCTCGCGGACGTCGTCCACGCCGGTGTTGGACGCGGCATCGATCTCCAGCAGGTCGATGAAGCGGCCGGCGTCGATGTCCTTGCACGACGCGCACTCGCCGCAGGGATCGGCGGAGGTGCCCTGTTCGCAGTTCAGCGACTTGGCGAAGATCCGCGCGATCGTGGTCTTGCCGACGCCGCGGGTACCGGTGAACAGGAAGGCATGGTGGATGCGGCCCGAATCGAGGGCGTTGGTGAGCGCCTTGACCACGTGTTCCTGGCCGACCAGTTCGGCGAATCGCCGGGGGCGCCACTTTCGAGCAAGGACCAGGTAGGACATGGGCTGGAGACGAACCTCGGATTACGCCGGGAGGGGGCGACCGGCACGGCCGCCGCCCGGGCAGACCTCCATAGTGTGCCATGCCCGTCCAGCCCCGCCGCGACTGAACGCCGCCGCTTGTGGCAGGACCCCGCCAGGGTTAGACTTTGCGCCCCCCGCGGGCCGGTTTGCGCCGGCGCGGGGGTCCAGCGGAGAGGTGTCCGAGTGGTTGAAGGAGCACGCCTGGAAAGTGTGTAAGCGTCTAAACCGCGCTTCGGGGGTTCGAATCCCCCTCTCTCCGCCATATTTGCCGCTCCATGCCCCCGGGTGCCCTTGTGGTCGCCGGTTCGTGGACGCATGTAGTCAGAGTCGAAAGGCAGGTGCCGCGCACCTGTCCCATGGTGGCCCCGTCGGCCCCTCGCGACGCTAGGTCGAAAACCCCGCCAGGGCCGGAAGGCAGCAACGGTATCGATCGACGCGGGTGCCGAGGATCGTTGGCGGGGCCGCCGCCTTTTTCACGCTTCGCGTGAAAATCCCACGATACGCGGTGCGTATAGTGGGCCCCGGCGGTTCGCTTATCCGATCCCCCGCGCCTTCGGCGCGCCCCCCTTACCAAGGGGGGCTGGGTTGGAGCGCTTGCACTTCTTGCTCGGTCATTGCACACGCTGCGCATGTGCATGTGCATCCCACGATCCGCTCCGCGAATCGTGGGTCCCGGCTGACCGCTCTTCCAATCCCCCGCGCCGTTGCACACGCTGCGCATGTGCATCCCACGATACGCGGTGCGTATCGTGGGCCCCGGCGGTTCGCTTATCCGATCCCCCGCGCCTTCGGCGCGCCCCCCTTACCAAGGGGGGCTGGGCTGGAGCGCTTGCACTTCTTGCTCGGTAATTGCACACGCTGCGCATGTGCATCCCACGATACGCGGTGCGTATCGTGGGCCCCGGCGGTTCGCTTATCCGATCCCCCGCGCCGTTGCACACGCTGCGCATGTGCATCCCAAGATCCGCTTCGCGTATCTTGGGCCCCGGCGGATCGCTTATCCAATCTCCGCGCCTTCGGCGCGCCCCCTTACCAAGGGGGCTTTCCTCCATGTTTTTGCGCGGAGGAAGTCTGATCGGTATCAGGCCGCTCGTGGAAAGCCGATGATCCGCGTCGCGAATCGTGGACCCCGGCCGACCGCTCTTCCGATCCCCCGCGTAATTGCACACGCTGCGCATGTGCATCCCACGATACGCGGTGCGTATCGTGGGCCCCGGCGGTTCGCCATTCCAATCCCCTGCGCCTTCGGCGCGCCCCCCTTACCAAGGGGGGCTGGGTGGAGCAGACTGCCGACTGGGGCCCAGGACATGGGCATGGGCGCTGATGCTTGCGGGGCCACCCTGCCGGGACGCCGTTTCGGTGGGTCAGTGGGTGAGGGCCAGGGCGTCGGGCTCGCGGCCGGTGGGCCAGTGGTCGATCACGCGCCAGGTGGCGGTGTCGATCACGGCGATCTCGTCGGCGCCGCTGATCGCCACGTACACGCGCGGGCGCTGGGGGTCGGCGATCACGCCGATCGGCAGGGCGTCGCGGCCCAGCAGGGTCTCCCGGTACCGGGCGCCCTCGCGCAGCAGCTTGACGGTCGCCATGCGCGTCTTGTCGCCCGCATCGAACACGGCCAGTTCGGCCGCACGCGCATTGGTGACCAGCGCGCGGTCGCCGTCGGCGGTGAACACCACGCGGATCGGAAAACCTGGGCTCTCCAGTGTGTGCAGCAGGTCCAGGCTGTCCGGGTCGTGCACTGTGACCGTGCCGGCCGCGCGATTGCTCACCCAGACCTCCCCGCTGCCGGGCCGGACGGCAATGCCTTCGGCGCCCTCGCCGCTCGGCCGTTCCAGTGTCTTCTCTTCGGCGCCGAGATCGACCCGGCTCACCGTGCCGGCCGCGATCTTGCTCACGTAGGCGGTGTCGCCCGCCTCGTCGATCGCGACCATGTGCCCGGTGCCGTCGCCGACACCGATGCGCGCGACCACCTCGCCCGCGTCCACGTCGACCAGCAGCAGGGCGCCGCTGGCCTCGGTGGTGACCGCCGCCCGCTTGCCATCGGGCAGGAAACGCACGCCATGCGGCCTGCCGTTCTCGCCCAGGGCGATCGCGCGTGGCGCCTCCCCGCCCTCCAGGTCGATCAGGGTGAGGCTGTTCCCCGCCGCGTCGCCGCCGTAGTTGGTGACCAGCGCGCGGCGACCGTCGGGACTCACCGCGATCTCATGCGGCGAAACCCCGGTGTCGATGGCGCCCACGCGACGCCCGTCCTCGGTCGACAGCCGCCAGACCGTGTCGGCGGACTTGTTGCCAACCAGCAGGTCGCCCGCCACCCCAGCCAGCGGCAAGGCCAGCAGGCAGGCCGTGAGCCCGGCGCGACTCAGCACGCCGATTGATTGCCCTGATGCGGAAAAGCGCATGTCCAGTCCTCTTCGCTTGGGGGCCCATTGCCGGCAGGGCCGTTCGTTCATGGAGTGTCAGCGACCCGGTGCCGGGTGCAGCCAGCCGGCTTCGCCGTCGGTGTACCGCTCGCGTTTCCAGATCGGCACGCGCGCCTTGACCTCGTCGATGATGTAACGGCATGCATCGAAGGCCGCGTCGCGGTGGGCGGCGCTGACGCCCACCCAGACCGCCAGCTCGCCGATGGCCAGCTCGCCGTGCCGATGCACGCAGCACGCATCGACGATCGCGAAGCGCGCGCGGGCCTCGGCCAGCACGGCATCGCCCTCGCGCTCGGCCAGCGCCGGATAGGCTTCGTAATACAGGCCGTCGACCGCACGACCGTCGTGGTGGTTGCGGACCCAGCCCTCGAAGCTGGCGAAGGCCCCCGCGCGCGGATCGAGCAGGGCCTCGCGCAGTGGCGCGATGTCGAAGGGCGCGGCGGCCAGCCGGAATCCGTGCATCTACCTCAGCCTCCCGACACCGGCGGGATTAAGGCGACCTCGCTGCCCGCGCGCGGCGCGTCCGACCAGCGCGCGAACTCGCCGTCGACGGCCACGCGCAGGCGCTCGACCGGCAACGTGAAGCCATGGCGCGCCTGCAGTCCGGCGTACAGGCCACGCAGGTCGACGGCATCGCACAGCACCGTCTCTTCGGCGCGACCGGCGGCATCGCGCAGGCTGGCGAAGTACAGCACGCTCAACTGCACGCTCATGCCAGCGTCCCCACGTCGCGCCTGCCGCCCCGCTTGCCCAACAGCTTCGCCGGGCCGAGCACGATGCGATGCGACAGTGCCTTGCACATGTCGTAGACGGTCAACGCCGCCACCGTGGCGCCGGTCAACGCCTCCATCTCCACGCCGGTGCGATGCGTGGTGCGCACGCTGCATTCGATGCGCAAGCGATTGTCGCCGTCCCAGTCGACGGCGATCCGGCAGCCGTCGATCGGCAGCGGATGGCAGAACGGAATCAGCTCATGGGTCCGCTTGACCGCCATGGTGCCGGCGATGACCGCGGTGTCGACGATGCCGCCCTTGGCGCTGCGCAGGCCGCTTTCGCGCAATTGCGAGGCGACGTCGGCCGGGAAGCGGACCTGGCATTCGGCGCGGGCTTCGCGCGGCGTGACCGCCTTGCCGGATACGTCGACCATGGCCGGGCGACCCTGGGCGTCGAGATGGGTCAGGGCGGCACGGGCTCTCGCCGGGCGGGGGGACGCGGGCTTCTTCATGGCGCCATTGTGACCGCGATGGCGAAAGACTGCAGCTTCCAGCAGACGATGGACTCAACCGCCCACCAGGAACATCTCCACGTGCCGGCGCGAGCCGCCCGCCTCGCCGCGGATCTCGCTGTAGCGGTCCGCGCGTGCGCCCCAGATCGTGGCCAGGCGCTCGACCAGCGCGTCCTCGCCTCCGGCCAGCGCCACGCGCAGGTCATGGCCATCGCCGGCGAACAGGCAGGTGTACATACGACCGTCCGCCGACACCCGCGCGCGGTGGCAGTCGCCGCAGAACGGTGCGCTGACCGAACTGACGAAGCCGATCTCGCCACGACCGTCCAGGAAGCCGTAACGGTCGGCGACTTCGCCGCGGTAGTGGGGATCCAGTGCCTGCAGCGGCCAGCGCGCGTGGATGGCGTCGCGCAGCTCGGCCGAGGGCACCACGCGTTCTCGGCGCCAATGGTTGCAGGTGCCCACGTCCATGTACTCGATGAAGCGCAGCACCATGCCGCTGTCGCGGAAGCGCTCGACCAGCGGCAGGACCTGGTGCTCGTTCACGCCGCGCTGGACCACGCAGTTCAACTTGATGACCGGGAAGCCGGCGGCGCGCGCGGCCTCGATGCCGGAGAGCGCCTGGGCGACGTCGCCACGACCGCCCGACAGGGTACGGAACAGCTCCGGATCCAGCGCGTCGAGGCTGATCGTCACCCGGTCCAGGCCCGCCGCGCGCAGGGCGGCCGCGTGGCGCGGCAGCAGCACGCCATTGGTGGTCAGGGCGATGTCCTCGATGCCGTCGATGCGCGCGAGCCGCGCGACCAGCGTGGGCAGGTCGCGGCGCAGCAGGGGTTCGCCGCCGGTCAGGCGCAGCTTGCGCATGCCCAGGCGGACGAAGGCCCCCACCAGGGTCTCGATCTGGTCGAAGGACAGGCGCGTGGCGGCGTCGAAGCCGTAGTCGGCCGGCACCTCGTCGGCGGGCATGCAATATGGACACCGGAAGTTGCAGGCTTCGATGACCGACAGCCGCAGGTCGCGGAGCGGTCTATCCAGGCGGTCGCGCAGGCGCCCCTCCTCCCCTTGCCGGCCGGCGGGCGTCGCGGGGGTGTTCATGCATGCTCCACCGGCAGGGCCACCGGCGGGCGCAAGGGCACCACTTCGCCCGGGTCGAGCACGCGATAGCCTCGGGCACGCAGCGCGCGCGCGTCCTCCAGGCTGGCGTAGTGGTAGAGCGCGCAGCGCGCCAGCAGCGCCGCGGGGTATTCGCGTTCGAGGTCGTCGATGCCGCTGTGCGACGGGTTGCCGACCAGCGCGCAATCGTGCGCGACCAGTTCGTCGGCGTCGGCCCAACGCGCCAGCTGCTCGGGGATCGGCCGGGTGTCGCCGGTCCACACCAGGCTGCCCCGCAGGCGCAGGCCAAACGCGCTGTCGGGCCAGTGGTGGCGCGTCGCGAAGACCTCCAGTCGCTCGCCCTCGTGCCAGAAGTGGTCGCCGACCGGGATCATCTGGAAGGCGTCCCAGAAGTTGACGCCGCCTTCGGCCAGGGCATTCGGGTAGCTGCCCACGCGCTGGTGCAGCAGGGGCACCAGCGGCGCCGGTACGTATACCCTCACCCGGCCCCGCCATCGGGCGTCGAACAGGCTGTCGATGAACAGGCGCTCGAAACCGGCGACGTGGTCCATGTGCGCGTGGGTCATGAACAGAGCGCGCGGCGGATGGCCGTAGTGGGCCATGAACGCGGTCAGGCCTTCGGCGCCGCAGTCGATGCTGAGCCAGGGCGCGCCGTCGCGCTCGATGGTCGCCATCGCGGAGCCGAGCTCCACCGCCGCGGCGTTGCCCACGCCCTGCAACCGCAGGTTCCACTCCATCCCGGCCTCCCCTGGCCCCGCGTTGTCTTCCTGCACGGTCACCTCAGTATCCGCGCGCCCAGACCGCATCGTAGGCCGAGCGCAGGCGCGCGTAATCACGTTGCACGTCCTCGACGGGGCGCTCGCCGCGCAGCTTGAGCAGCGAACGCTGCAGCCGCGACAGGTTGCGCTCGCGCCAACCCGTCGCCGGGATCCGCAGTTCGCCGCGGTCCAGGTCGATGACCCAGCCGGTGCCCGCCGAGTTGAACAGCAGATTGTGCGCGTTGAGATCGGCGTGGTCGAGGCCGATCCGGTGGCTTCGCGCCACCAGCCGCCCGGCGGCTTCCCACGGTGCGCCGTCGGCGGCCACCGCGGCCCGGTCGGCCAGCGAGCGCACGTCCTCGATGCGGTCGAGCAGGATCGCGGCCTGGTAGCGCAGGCCCTCGCGCCGGTAATAGGCCGCGATCGGGCGCGGCACCTGCAGGCCGCGGCGGATCACGCTGCGGGTCAGGCGGAACTCTGCGAAGCTGCGGGTGCGGTTGGACCCGTGCCACCAGTAGCGATCGCGGCTGAAATGGGCCGCCACGCCGCCGCGCAGGTAGCGCCGCAGCACCGCCGGGCCGACGGGCGTGTCGACGAACCAGGCCCCGCCGCGGCCGCCGCTCTCGACGGCGCGGGCCTTGTCGCCCCAGAACGCGGGCGAAAACCACTCCGGCGCGACTTGTCGCACGCGCTCCAGGTCGAACAGAATCGCGCCGTACCCGGTATCGTCCCGGAATGGCGTCAATCCCTCGGTGGCGTCGTAGCCGGTCATTGCCTTGGAGTCTAACAATTACAACGCCCCATTCACCTAGCGCCCGCGCCCCGGATTCGATCTGCCTGCTGCGCCTGTCCGCGCTGGGCGACGTGACCCACGTGCTGCCCCTGGTCCATACCCTGCAGTCGGCGTGGCCGGGCGTCCGCCTGGCCTGGGTGATCGGTCGCGGCGAGCGCCGCCTGCTCGATGGCCTGCCGGGCGTGGACTTCATCGAATACGACAAGAAGAGCGGCCTGGCCGGCATGCGCGCGGTCAGGCGCGAGCTGCGTCGCTGGCTCGGCGATGCGCCGCGCTTCGACGCCTTGCTGCAGATGCAGCTCGCCGCCCGCGCCAACCTGCTGTCGGCCTTCATCCCGGCGCGCCGTCGGGTCGGCTACGACCGGCGCCGCGCCAAGGAGCTGCACGGCCTGTTCGTCAACGAGCGCATCCCCGACCGCCCGGGCCCGCACGTGCTCGACGTGCTGGGCAGCTTCTGCGAGCCCCTTGGCCTCCAGCGCGGGGACGTGCGCTGGAACCTGCCGGTACCGCCCGAGGCCTTCGAATGGGCCGCCGCGCAGTGGCCCGCCGACGGCCGCCCGACGCTGATGGTCTCGCCCTGCTCGAGCCATCCGCTGCGCAACTGGCGCGCCGAGCGCTACGCGGCCCTGGCCGACCATGCCGCCGGGAAAGGCTGGCGGGTGGTGCTGTGCGGTGGACGCAGCGAACTCGAGCGCGCGACCGCCGATGCCATCGTCGCGACCATGCGCCACCCGGTGCTGGACCTGGTGGGCCGGGACACGCTCAAGCAGTTGCCGGCCCTGCTGGCCCGCGCCGACCTGCTGGTCACCCCCGACTCGGGACCGATGCACATCGCCAACGCGATGGGCACCCGCGTCCTGGGCCTGCACGCGGCGACCGACCCCGCCCGCAGCGGCCCCTACAGCGACCGCCGCTACTGCGTCGACCGCTACGACGACGCCGCGCGCCGCTACCTGGGCAAGCCCGCCGCCGCGCTGCGCTGGGGCACCAAGGTCGAACATCCGGGCGTGATGGACCTGGTCGGCGTCGACGACGCGATCGCCGCCTTCGAACGCCATCGCGCCGACCACCCCACCCCTTCGACACTGGAGCAGAGCTGATGGCCTCCTGGTTCACCGTCATGGCCCCGCTGCTGCCGGAACTGGTGCGCGCCGCGCGGCCGATGTTCACCCGCAACGCCGAGCCCTCGCAGGTACCCAAGCAGATCGCCGAACTCCAGGACGCGGTCCTGCAAAACGACCAGGCCATCAAGACCGTCGCCGCCGAGATGGAGCAGACCCTGGCGACGCTGACGCGCGCCTCGCAGGAGCTGGAGAACACCCTGCTCGGCCTGCGCCACGCGCTCGCGGCGCAGGAGAGAAGCCTGCGCCGGGCCAACGCCATCGCCGTGATCGCGGTCACCGCCGCCCTGCTGGCGTTCGCGATCGCGGCCTACGCGCTGGCGAGATGAGCCTGGCGGACCGTCGACTTCGACGTCCGGAAACGGCGAGAACGCACGCTGGCATCGCGCGAGGATGACGCTCCCCCACACGGAGCGCCCCCATGGCCACGCCCCCCCGCTTTCGCATCGCCGCCCTGCCCCCCGACCCCTTCGCGGCCCTTTTCGAACTCGACGACACCGCGCTCGCCGCGCGTGGCGCACGACGCTTCGTGGCCGACCGGCCGCGCACCTACCCGTGCCGGGTCAGCCTGGTCGACGCGGACGTCGGCGAAGAGGTGCTGCTGGTCGCCCATCCGCACCACGTCAGCCCCTCGCCCTACCGCGCGTCGGGCGCGATCTTCGTGCGCAGGCATGCGCGCAGGGCCAGCCCCGGCATCGACGAGGTGCCGCCGCGTTTCCGCAGCAAGCTGCTTTCGGTCAGGGGCTATGGCACGAACGGCGACCTGCTCGACGCGGACGTGGTGCCCGGCGACGCGCTGGAAGCCTGCATCAGGGCGATGCTCGAACGCGGAGAGATCGAGTTCCTGCACCTGCACCACGCGCGCCACGGCTGTTACCTGTGCCGCGTGGACCGCGTCGCGACCGCTTGACCGACAGCCCGGCCGGGGTCGTGGTCAGCTCGCGCCCTGGCCGGCGCCATAGTCCTGGTAGGACTTTTCCTCGACATAGGACGAGCCCAGGGCGAGGTTGATGTCCTTCTTGATGCGGGCGCGCTCGTCGTTCTCGAAGTACACGCTGCGGGCGAGCTTGATGAACGCCTCATCGAAGGCCTGCGCCTTCTCCTTGACGCGGATGTCGTCCTCGATCACCCACAGGCGCTCGTTGACCGCCTTGAGATCGGCCCGCAGGCGGACGATGTCGTTGCCGGCCGCGGGGTGCGCCATCCAGGTCTGCTCGAGGGCCGACAGCTCCTTGCGCACGTTGGCCAGCTTGGCCTCGTCGCTCATGCGCTCGGACTTGATCTGCAGGATCGCGATCTTGTCGAGCAGTTCGCCAAAGGAGACGGGGACGAGGATTTCGGACATCGGGGAAGCACCTGATGGAGTGAGGGCGCAGTGTAACGCGGGCCCCGGACGGCCTGCCCTGCGCACCGGCCACCGGCGCCATGCGACGCCTTGCGAAGAGGCTTGCCGGCCGCCGCGTCCAACCGTATGATGACGCCCCCGCGCCCGGCGAGATCGACCGCCGGCCAGGCACCGGAGAGGTGGCAGAGCGGTTGAATGTACCTGATTCGAAATCAGGCAGGCGTTAATAGCGCCTCGGGGGTTCGAATCCCCCCCTCTCCGCCAGTTTTGCAAAGAACCCTTGCTTGCAAGGGTTTTTTTGTGCGCGGGCGAAACGTCCGGCGCAGCCGCCGACGCATCCCCTCCAGCCGGCGCCGGCCCGCTGTCTTGCGGTGGCCAGGCAGCCGTCGCCCACGCGCACGCCGCCGCCCGATGCGGCAAATAATGACAGCGCTAGTCATTTCAAGCCGCCCTACGTCAGCTTATGCCCTGCGAGGGCACCCCACCCCGCGATGGCACGCAACGGGCGCGCGATCGCGACGCGCGCGGGATGTCCCGGGGACAAACCACGTCGCACAACAAGAGCGCCTTGATTTCACAAAATTAACTTGACCTTGGTCACAAATTGGCATGGCGTTTGCGTAACTGCCCGCAGACCCGTTCGCGGGTGCACGTCCTTCACATGCAGGCCCCCATGACTTCGCTTTCCCCCGCTTCCGCACCCTCCGCCCCGTCCACCCGAACCGCATCACCCATCGACCCCACGTCCAGCGCTTGTTCGGCCGTGCTCGAGCGGCGCCTGCAGGCCACGCAAGGCGTGATGCATACCGTGATGGCGACCGCGGATGGCCGCGCGATCGCCCACGCCGCCCGCGCCAATGTGGAACTGGTCCCAGCGCGGATCGCCGCCATCGCCAGCTCGCTGCTGGCCCTGGGCGAGTCGTTCTCCCGCGAAACCCTGCACAGCCCGGCGGGCTACACCAGCATCGCCTCGGAACAGGGAAGCATCGTCATCGTGCGCGTGCCCTCCTCCAAGGGCGCCTACACCCTCTGCCTGTCCGCCGACAGGTCGGAAACCTTCGCCATGGCCCTGCGCTTCGCGCTGGACGCGGCAAGCGAACTGGCATCGGTCCTGGACCGCGCCTGACAGGCAAACGCCTCTCGCTCCAGGGATGGAGTCCACCCCGTTTCAACCCACCCGAAGAGAAGAGAAGAGAAGAACCATGGCAAAGATTTCGATGGAACCCCTGCGCGAGCTCGACGGTTACGTGGCCTCCGCGCTGGTCGACGCCGACAGCGGCATGATGCTGGCCGGCGATGGCACCGGCGTGAACCTGGAGCTGGCCGCCGCCGGCAACTCGGAAGTGATCCGCGCCAAGCGCAAGGTCGCCAACGCACTCAAGTTGAACGATACGATCGAAGACATCCTGATCAACCTGACCAAGCAGTACCACCTGATCCGCCCGCTGGAGTCCAACCAGAAGCTGTTCCTCTACGTCGTGCTGGACCGCGCGCGCTCCAACCTGGCCATGGCCCGCCATGAGCTGCGCACGTTCGAGAAGACGCTCGACTTCTCCTGATCGAACGCGTCCCGTCCGGGGCGGCGCGAGCCGCCGCCCCGGATGTCCTCCTGCACGACCGAACGGCAAGCGAGCTGATGCACTACGACATTCGTACAGCCGCGCTCTGCGACGATTCCGAGAAGCGCGTGAGACTCGCGGCCAAGCTGCTGGCCGCCTACAAGATCAATGCCCGCGTCGAGGCCTGGGATGGCACCCGCTGCCACCTGCTGGTGGCCGCCGGCGAGGACGCCTATGGCGCGCAGGCGATGGCCCTGGCGCGAAAGCGCGGCACCCCCGTGGTGACGATGCTTGGCGACGAGGCGCCGCCCGGACAGGACGGCGATCATGCGGTCGCCTGCGACGTGCCGGCTGCCCGCCTGGTGAAACTGCTGGTGGAACTGCTGGAAAGCAATGCCGGCGCCGAGGAGGCGACCGAGTCCGACACCCAGGAGCGTTTGCCCTGCGTGCTCGCCTCGCCACGCCTTCGCGGCAAGCGCGTCACCATCGCGCTGGGCAGCGTGTCGGTCCTCATCGATCCCGACTCGGGCCGGGCCTATGCCCCGACCCATTCGGACCTGCTCCATGCCCAGGACAACTTCTGCAAGCCGGGCTGGACGGTCAGCCTCGGCAACGCGGCCAACCTGGTGCCGGCCCAGTGTGCATTCGCCGGGCTTGAACCCTTCCTGATCGCCGCCACCCAACGGGGCCGGCAGCTCCTGCCGCCCTTCCCCACCGGTCAATACCGCCTGGAGACGTGGCCGGATTTCGGATCGCTGCCCTCAATGGCCCGGCTGATGCACCTGGCCAGCGCCCTCACCGCCGACAGCTGCACGCCGACGGCACTGGAAAGCGCCATGGGCAGGACCACCAGTGCATCGGAGGTCGGCGCGCTGCTGTGGGCACTGGCCGCTTCGGACCTGCTGCAGTCGGCCGGGCCGGCGCCCCGCGCTTCCCCCGCCCCCTCATCCCGCAAGCCTTCGCGAACCGGCATCTGGGGGGCGATCGCACGTCGATTCGGCCTGGCCCCGGAGCTGGGCTAGCCCACGAACGGAATCATCGAGGACGCCATTTTGCAGCACCAGAGTTTCAAGTTCGTTTTCGCCGGCCCCGTCGGCGCCGGCAAGACCACCGCCCTGCGCACGCTCGCCGGCACCCCGCCGGTCTCGACCGAAATGCCGCTCAGCGACGGCGCCATGGGCGAGAAGACCACCACCACGGTCGCGCTGGACTTCGCCACCGTGCTGCTCGACGACGGCACGCCGCTGCAGCTGTACGGCCTGCCGGGCCAGGAGCACTTCAGCCACATGCGCCCGATCATCTTCAATGGCGCGCTCGGCGTGATCCTGCTGTTGAATGCCGCCAGTCCCGATATCGCCGCCGAGTGCCGCCACTGGCTGCATGCCGTGGCGGCGGTGGACCCCGGCATGGCCGTGGTCGTGGGCATCACCCAGGCCGACCTGGCGCCGGGCTTCAGGCTCGACGCCATTCGGCGCGAGACCGCGGCGTGGCCCCGACCGGTGCCCGCCTTCACCATCGATGCGCGCGACCGCGCACAGGCATCGCAACTGGTGCGCGCGCTCCTGCTCTCGATCCATTGACCATGTCGCACGAACTGGTCGAGGCCTTCGATGCGGCGGGTCTTCCGCTCTGCCGGACCCTGTGCGAGATGCTCGACGAGCATCCGGCGCATGGCACCGACCGGCGAGGCTGTGGCCTGACCCAGGCCACGCGCTTCCTGTCGCAGTCGATCAACACGCCGGTCGACCCCTGCGATCCCGCCGACCTGCGCGTCTTCCGCGACATCGACGCCCGGCGCGCCCATGGCATCGGCCTGCACGCCCGGCGCCATGGCTGGCCAGGGGGTTGGCGCGACCTGGGGCAGGCGCCGGACGCGCTCCGGCACGCGCTTGCCGGGCTGCCGGGCGGCGCGTCGCTGCTGGACCTCGACGAGCGCGTGCGTGCCGTCGGCGCGCGCCTCGAGCGCGAGGAGAGTCGCGTCGTGCTGGCGCTGGTCGAGGCGATCCTGCATCGCCGCGCCTCGCCGCTGTCGCCATTGCCGCCCATGCCCGACAAACCCGAGATCGGCAGTTGCTCGCAGGCCGAGGAATTCTTCCTGGAGATCGCGCACGGCAAGATCCGCCGCGGTGGCCGCGTCAACCTGTTCGTGGATGGCGACGGCCGGCCGGTGCTGGTGGAGAAGGTCGCGCTGGGCGAGTCGCACTCGGCGATGTTCGTCGGCCCGGCGCAGATCTGCCGCGTGCCGATCCCTCCTGGCAGCATCGCCGCGCTCGAACCGGCGCCAGGCGCGCAACCCCTGTCGCGCCACCCGCATGGAGAGGTGTTCGCGCTTTCCGCGCTCGCGCGCGTGCGTTTCCTGCGGATATCCACCCTTTCGGTCTCCCCGGCACATCGCGCCCGTGCGTTCGGCATGCAGTTCCAGCGGCAACGCACCGGCAACATGCTGTCGCCCGGCACCACAGGCTGGAACGACCTGCACCGATACGCCAAGGACCTGCTCGATGCGCATCCCGGCGTTCTATAGCGACGCCTATGCGCCCGGCGAGGAGCCCTTGCTGGCGCGACTGCGCGCGACCCGCGACCTGCTCCAGCGCCTCGCCCTGGTCGACCTGCAGCCGGCGACGCCCGTCCGGCCGGCGCAGCTGGACGGCCTTCACGACCCCACCTACCTGCAGGCGTTCCTCGATGGCCGCGAGCCACTGGCCTCGCGTCAGGGCATCCGTTGGACGCCCCGGGTTCGCGACGCCACGCTCTCGATGCTGGGTGGACAACTGGCCGCCGTCGACCGGTGCCTCGCGCATCCGGCCGGCATCGCGATGAACATCGCACGGGGCTTCCACCATGCGCACCCGCTGGCGGGCAGCGGCTTCTGCGCGATCAACGGCCTGGCCCTCGTCGCGCATGCCCACCCCACGTTGAAAGTTCTGGTCGTCGACTGCGACGAGCACGGCGGCAACGGCACCGAGGAGTTCGCCGCGCGCATGCCCAACCTGTTCGCGGTCTCGATCTTCGGCACGCGCTTCGGATGCCGGGGCGGCACGCGATCGTGGGCCTTCCATGTCTCGCGCGAGGAAGGCTTCGCGCGCTACGCGCGTGTCCTCGACGGGGTCGGGCGCATCATCGACGACGTCGCGCCCGACCTTCTCATCTACCAGGCCGGGGCGGACTGCCACGTGCACGACCCCAAGAGCCAGCTCAGGCTGCGCACGGGCGAGATGTTCCGTCGCGACCTGGCGGTGTTCACGATGGCCCGCGAACGCCGGCTGCCCGTGCTGTTCCTCGTCGCCGGCGGTTACCAGGACGCCACCAAGGTCGCGCGCCTGAACTGCAACACGGTGCGCGCGGCACGGATCGCCCATCGGAAGCGGGCCACGCCCGCAGGGCCGCTCGCCGTTTCGCGCTGACCGGTCGCGCCACCCGTTCCGGGCGGGGCGTTGCCCTGTCAGCGGCCCCAGGCCAGTTCGCCGCAGGGGCTCGTGGCACGCATGAGCGACTCGGGACCGCAACCACCGCGCCCGTCGATGCGGGTCGATGTCGCGAACACGCTTTCCCATTGCGGTGCCTGCCGGCGCCGGGCTTCGGTGACACGGGGGCGTTCGTCGGCCTCCTCCGGCGCGCCCGTACCGGTGGCCGCTTCCTGGGCGATCGCCAACAGCGTGATCAGGGACACCAGGCATCCACCGCCGATGCTCAGCCAGCGCAGCAGCGCATTGCCCGACCCGCGACCGCCGCGCCTGGCCTGGGTGGGCGTCACCGTCGCGGCCACGCCTGCTTCGCCCGCCACCGGAACATCGCCCGGCATGGCGTTCGCCGCAGCCTCCCCGGCGGCGGCAGGCGCAGGCGCCATCGGCGAATCCACGGCGACCACGCACACCGGGTCGGTCGGTTCGAACACGTAGCCCGCGCGCACCACGGTCCTCAACCAGCCCTTGCGCTCCGGGCCCAGTGCCTTGCGGAGCAGCCAGGCGCTTTGCGAAAGGTTTGCATCCTCCACCACCAGGCCCGGCCAAAGGCGGTCGAGCAGGTCGGCGCGGTAGTGAAGCGCGTGGGGTTCGGCGGCCAGCAGCCACAGCAGGTCGAAGGCACGCTGCGGCAGGCCCACGTCCTCGCCGGCGATCGAAAGCGTCCGATAACACAGGTCCATCCTGACCTCGCCGATGGTGATGTATCGGTGGCCATTGCCGGGCCAGGCGGGCTTGAACCTCGATGTCATCGACAACCTCCGCGTCGGGAAGGGACGTACCCCTAAACGCGGATCGCGCACGCCCCCCCACCCCGATCGGCAAATACGGCCATCTCGTTCAGCCTCGGCGTCTCCCGGGCGGGATTTTCACGATCCCGCGCACGCTTTGATCAGAACGAGATCAACAAAAGTCCGAAGCGCAGAGGTCGTGATGTCGCGCCTGACTTATTCCTCGGGGCGTCCACCGGCGTGCAGGCGATTGGCCGCGCACGCCTCCGGCAACGGGTCGGGGGGACATGCACGCGGGCGGACCGCAACGTGCATGGCCCCGCTGCTCCGGCGTCCAGGGACGACCCCCGGCAGCCTCCTGCTGCCGGCCGCCACGCCGGATCCGGCACCCGCCCAGGGCCCGCCGGACTCCGGACGACTCCATCACGATAAGGATGTAGAGATGACTTCAGGAAGCAACCCCGGTTTTCGCAGGACCCTGCTCGCCATGGCGACTGCAGGCCTCCTCCTTGGCGGCACGGCTGCCGCACAGGACCTCAACGCGGCCCGAGTGGCTTCGGCCGCCGAACCCGAGTACGACTCGTTCATCGTCAAGTATCGTGCCGGCACGCCGGAGCGCGGCAACCCGGCCGCGATGATGCGCAGCCTGGGCGGCAACGGCCGCAGCCTGGGCGCCCTCGGCGCCGGCAACGGCAAGGGCAAGGCACTGGGCTTCAGCCATGGACGTCGCCTGGCGACCGGCGCCGACCTGGTGCGGACCGACCGCAAGCTCGACCGCGTCGAAGCGCAGGCGATGATGCGGCTGATCGCCGCCAACCCGGACGTCGAGTACATCCAGCCCAACTACAAGCAGCGCGCGCTGTCCACGCCCAACGATCCGCGCTTCGCCGAGCAGTGGCACTACGCCAACAGCGCGACGGGCGCTCGCGTGCCGGCCGCCTGGGACCAGGCCGACGGCAGCGGCGTGGTCGTCGCGGTGGTCGACTCGGGCATCGTGGCCCACAACGACCTGAATGCGAACATCCTGCCCGGCTACGACATGGTCTCCAGCGTCAATGGCGGCAGCAGCTTCGAATGCAGCCGCTACGGCCTGCCCGCCGGCTGCGGCGGCAGCCAGGACGGCAACGGGCGCGACGCCGACGCCACCGACGCCTCGGCCAGCACGACCGGCGTCCACGGCACCCACGTGGCGGGCACCATTGCCGCGGTCACCAACAACGGTACCGGCGTCGCCGGCATCGCCTTCAAGGCCAAGGTGGTCCCGGTCCGCGCCCTCGGCAAGGATGGCCTGGGCGACACCGCCGACATCGCCGACGGCATCATCTGGGCCTCCGGCGGCAGCGTTGCCGGCCTGCCGGCCAACGCCAACCCGGCCGAGGTCATCAATCTCTCGCTCGGCGGCGACCGCCCCTGCAGCGACACGCCGGCCTACCAGGACGCAATCAACACCGCGATCGCAAACGGCAGCGTTGTCGTCGCCGCCGCCGGCAACAGCAACATCGACGTCGCCAACGCGACGCCGGCCAGCTGCAACAACGTGATCTCGGTGGCCGCCAGCGACAACAAGGGCAACCGCGCCTTCTACTCGAGCTGGGGCGCGACGATCGACATCACCGCACCGGGTGGCGAGACCTGCTCGCCCAGCACCGAGTTCCTGCCGCTCAACCAGGCGCCCTCCTGCACCCGCTCGCACGACGAGGAAGGCGTCCTGTCCACGGTCGCCGGCAATGGCTACGCCTTCTTCCAGGGCACTTCGATGGCAACGCCGCACGTGGCCGGCATCGTCGCGCTGATCCAGTCCGCCGCCTCCACGCCGAAAACCCCGGCGCAGATCCGCACGATCCTCGCCGACACCGCGCGCCCGATCGCGGCATCCAAGTGTCCTGGTGGCTGCGGCCCGGGCCTGATCGACGCGGCCGCCGCCGTCGCCGCGGTCACCGGCAACGACCCCGTCGACCCGCCGACCGACCCGGTCGATCCCGGCAGGCAGACCTACGCCAACACCGCCGACGTCGGCATTCGCGACTACCGCAAGGTCGAAAGCGCTATCAGCGTCTCCGGTCGCAGCGGCAAGGCCCCGACAGACGCGGTGATCAGGGTGGACATCCGCCATACCTACCGCGGCGACCTGCGGGTCGACCTGGTCGCACCGGACGGCAGCGCCTACCTGCTCGCCAACCGTTCCGGCGGCGGCACCGACAACATCATCGGCAGCGCCACCCTGGACCTGTCGAGCGAGACGCTCAACGGGACCTGGAAGCTCCGCGTGAACGACAACGCCGGCGGCGACGTGGGCTACATCAACGAGTGGAGCCTGACCTTCTGATCGCGCGGGGCGCCCTGCCCCGGCATCGTCATTGATCCTGCCCCCGGCCTTGGATACCCCGGCGCACTCCCCGCCGGGGTCTTTTTTGCGCAGGGCTTCCCGTACTGGCCGACGACGCCCGCCAAACGGCTTCGTTGACGCATTTCCTTGCCACGCGGCCGATTGCCGTCGATGATTCCGTTACCCCGTCCAAGAGGCACAATCGCGACCGGCATGCCCATCCCATGATCGAATTCGGACACCTGACGCACGCCGGCCTGCGCCGAGAGCTGAACGAAGACACTTACTACGGCGATGGCGAGATGGGCCTGTGGCTGGTCGCCGACGGCATGGGTGGCCACGAGTACGGCGAGATCGCCAGTGCGCTTGCCCGCGAAACCATCGTCCGGGAAGTCCGCGACGGCACGCCGCTGACCCAGGCGATCCGCATCGCCGACGAGGAGATCATCCGCAGCTCGCGCCGCCGCCACGATGCCCTGCCGATGGGCACCACCGTGGTCGCCGCGCGCGTCACCGGCAACCGGTTCGAAGTGGCCTGGGTCGGCGACAGCCGGGTCTATCTCTGGCGCGATGGCCACCTGGCCCAGCTATCCCAGGACCACAGCTACGTCCAGGAACTGATCGCCAACGGCGCGATCACCCACGAGCAGGCGCGCAGCCACCCGCATCGCAACGTCGTCACCCAGGCGCTTGGCGTCACCGACCCGCGCAACCTGAACGTGGAAACCATGACCGGCGAACTGCGACCGGGCATGCAACTGCTGCTGTGCAGCGACGGCCTGACCGAGGAGGTCGAGGACACCGCCATCGGCCGCGTCCTCGCCCAGCACGACTGCAGTGCCCAGGAATGCGTCGATACGCTGGTCGCGGCGGCGCTGGACGGCGGTGGCTCGGACAACATCACCGTGGTCCTGGTCCGCAACCACTGACGCCTACCGGCGGCTGCCTCAGGACTCGCTGGCCACCTCTTCGGGCACTGGGTCCCAGATCGCACGCCCGGCCTTCGCGCGCAGGACCTGCAGGCGCGCCTCGTGCGCGACCAGTTCGGCCGCTTCGACCGCGACGCGCGGGCGCGGGCGCTCGCTACGGCCCTGGAAGGCGGCCACCGCATCGGCGGCGGCCTCGGCGGCGCGGGTATCGCTGCCGAAACCGATCTCCTCCTGGCCCGAGGTCAGCCCGATGTAGACCTCCGCCAGCAGCTGCGCATCGAGCAGCGCGCCGTGCAACTGGCGATGCGCGTTGTCCACGCCCAGGCGCTTGCACAGCGCATCGAGCGAATTGCGCTGGCCCGGGAAACGCTGGCGCGCGAGCAGCAGCGAGTCCTCGATCGCACAGCGGTCGGCCAACTTGCCGTACTGGCTGCCCGCCAGGCGCAGTTCGTTGTCCAGGAAGCCGACGTCGAAGGCCGCGTTGTGGATGACCAGCTCCGCGCCGTCGATGAACTCGAGGAACTCCTCGACGATGTCCTCGAACAGGGGCTTGTCGGCGAGGAACTCCAGCGTCAGCCCGGTGACCTCCTGCGCGCCGGCCTCGAACTCGCAGCGGGGATTGAGGTAGCGATGGAAATTTCGCCCGGTCGGCCGCCGCTCGATGAACTCCACGCAGCCGATCTCGACCACCCGGTTGCCGCGTTCCCAGCTCAGGCCGGTCGTTTCGGTATCAAGGATGACTTGGCGCATCGGTCGTGTGGATCACTCTCTGGCGGGGCGTGGACACGGTAACAAGCGTCCGTCTCAGCAGGCGAGGCGCGGGCTCAGGAACGCCTGAAGCGGATCGCCTGGTCGCGTGCGAGCACATCCACGCGCTCGTTGTCGGGATGGCCGGAATGGCCCTTGACCCAATGCCACTCGACGCGGTGGCGCTGCGCGGCGGCATGCAGGCGTTCCCAGAGATCGCGATTCTTGACCGGATCGCCACCCGCGGTCTTCCAGCCGCGGCGGACCCAGTTGGCCATCCACTGGGTGATGCCCTGGCGCACGTACTGCGAGTCGGTCGTCAGCGACACCACGCAGGCTTCCTTGAGCGACTCCAGCCCGGCGATCGCCGCCATCAGCTCCATGCGGTTGTTGGTGGTATCGGCCTCGCCGCCGCTCAGTTCGCGCTCGCGGCCCTGGTAACGCAGCAGGGCCGCCCAGCCACCGGGGCCGGGATTGCCGAGGCAGGCGCCGTCGGTATGGATCTCGACGGACTTCTTGGTTTCGGATGTCATCCGGCCATTATGGACGGCCGCCCGGCTTTTGAGACCCCTCCCCGCCCGGATCCCCGACCACGCGCAGTTGCGCGCGCATCGCCCCCACGCCCGCCTGCAGGCGCAGCTTGCGGACCGCGTTGGGCGGGATCGCGGCATGCACGCGCTTGCTGACCGTCAGCGCCAGCCCGGCGCGGAGCCGGTCGGCGGCCCCGATGCCGGCCTCGGCATCCTCCGGCCGCCAGCGCGGGCCCAGCCACTGAAGGCTGACGGCATCGACCGGGAAACCGGCACGCGCCAGCGCGGCCTGCCAATAGCCAGGACCGCGCGCGCGCATGCCACTGCGCCACCAGCGCGCGCGATAGGTGCTCCAGGGATTGAGTGCCGCAAGCCACAGCACGCCGCCCGGGGCGAGGATCCGACGGCACTCGGACAGGACCGCGCCGGTGTCGGCGAAGCCGTCGTCGAGCACATGCTGCAGCAGGACCGCGCCGAAACTCTCGTTGGCGAGCGGCAAGGGCAAGCCACAGCGCACCGAGCCGGCGAAACCGCCAGGCGCCCGGTGCATGCAGATGCCCCGGCCGATGTCCCGGTGGGGTGGTGCCGCGCCGGCCACGCCGACCCAGACCCAGGGCAACGCGGGGATCGCCGCCAGCATCCGGGCCATCGCCCGGCTCTCGGCCGCGAGCAGGCCTTGCCCCGCCGGGCCCGCGAACCACGGATGTCCCAGATCGGCGTTTCCAGGTTGACGGGTGGGCTGGAGCGCGGGCATGGTCGCGACTGGTGGGCAGGCGGGTGGCCACCTGTCCGGGCATACCCCGGGCAGAAGGAACAAGGGTCCATCCGATTCTGCGCGATTCCAGGGGGGCCGTCACCATGCACTTGCAGGCATTGCCGTCCCGGCAGGACAACTACATCTGGACCCTGTCGGACGCGGACGGGCGCGCCATCGTCGTCGACCCGGGCGAATCCGGGCCGGTACTCGCCGCCGCGCAACAGGGCCTGCAGCCGGCCGCGATCCTGCTGACCCACCACCACTACGACCACATCGACGGCACCCAGGCCCTGCTGGAGCGCTGGCCGGGACTGCCGGTCCACGGCCCGCTGGACGACAGGATTCCCTTTCCGCTCAATGCCCTGGGAGATGGGGACCGTCTGGAACTGCTGGGTATCGACGTGGCGGTCCTCGCCGTGCCGGGGCATACCCTCAGCCACATCGCCTTTCATCTCACCAAGGACGGAGACAGCTGGCTGTTCTGCGGCGACACCTTGTTCAGCCTGGGCTGTGGACGGCTGTTCGAAGGTACCCCGGATCAGATGCATGCATCGCTGATGCGCCTGGCCGCCCTGCCCGGCGATACGGCCGTGTGCTGCGGCCACGAGTACACTCTCTCCAACGCCGCGTTCGCGCGGGCGGTGGAACCCGACAATGCGGCCCTGCTGGACCGCACCGAGGAGGCCCAGGCCATGCGCCAGTCCGGACAACCCAGCTTGCCCAGCAAGCTCGCCGACGAACGCCGCTGCAATCCGTTCCTTCGCTGCGGCACGCCCTCGGTGAAGGCCGCGGTCGGCGCCTGGCTGGGCACGCCTGCCGGGGACGATGTCGCCACCCTGGCCGCCCTGCGGCGCTGGAAGGACGGGTTCGTCGCATGAGGCGCGCGACCGCGTGGGCGGCCGGGTTCCTGACCGGCCTGGGCATGGCTGCGTCCGCGCTGGCCACCGAGCCGTCCCCGACGGGCACCGCCGAACCCGCCCCCGCCGCGGTCGAACCGGTCGCCGCCACCCCGCCGCCGGTCGCACCGGCGACGCGCAACGGGCGCGAGATCTACGACGCGTTCCGCGACGGCCTCTCCGATTCCCAGTGCGACGACGATGTCAGCGACCGCTGGAGCCGCCATTTCGCCCAGGCGCCCCAACGCCTCGCCCAGCCCGACGACACCCTGCTGCCCCTGTTCGGCTACGTGGTCGACAAACTGCGCGAGTCGCACCTGCCCACCGAGTACGCACTCATCCCCTTCGTCGAGAGCGGCTACAAGCCCGGGGCACGCAGTCCGGCCGGCCCCGCCGGCATGTGGCAGATGATCAAGCTGACCGCGCGCAACCACAAGGTGCCGATCTCAAGCCACTACGACGGACGCCTGTCGCCGGTGGATTCCACCCGTGCGGCTGTGCGCTACATCAAGACCCTGCACGGGATGTTCGCCGGCGACTGGCGGCTCGCGGTCATGGCCTACAACGCCGGCGAGTACCGGGTCTTCGGCGCGCTCAGGCGCAACGGCCTGGCCGCGCGCGAGGCCAGCCCGGAGCAGTTGCCGGGCATGCCAGGCATCACCCAGGCCTACGTGCGCAAGATCCACGCGCTGTCATGCCTGATCGTCCGCGCCGGGCGCGACGAAGACTGGCTCAAGGCGCTCGACCGGCCCGTGGCCCGCTTGCGCGCCGTCCCGGTACCCGACGGCACCCAGCGCATCGACCAGTTCGCCGCGAGCTCGGGGCAGAGCATCGCCCGCCTGCAGCGCCTGAACCCGGTGCATGCCGACGGCCGCATCCGCCAGCCGGCCACCGGCACCGCCTACCTGCTCGCCGCCGCGGGCCCGGGCACGACGGCAGTGACCGGCACCCCTGCAGCCCCCGCCACGATGGCCGATGCCTCGGCGTACATGGCACAGGCAGCGCCGCTGCCCGCCGGCCATGTCGTCGCGCGGGGCGAGAACCCCTGGACGATCGCCAAGCGCTACGACCTGTCGGTATCGGAACTGCTGCAGCGCAACGACCTCGCGCGCGACAGCGTGCTCCAGGTCGGGCAACGCCTGCGGATCGCCGAGCGATCCAGCGTCGCGACTCCCGCAGACCCGGCGAAGCCTCTAGACTAGGGGTTTGCTCGGCCGCCATCGCGGCCATGCCCCACCACCGAGGGAGTTTCCATGGGTTTCCTGAAAGGCAAACGCGCACTGATCACCGGCATTGCCAGTCAGCGTTCGATCGCCACCGGCATTGCCGAGGCCATGCATCGCGAAGGCGCCGAGCTGGCGTTCACCTACCAGACCGACAAGCTCAAGTCGCGCGTAGAAGCCGCAGCCGCGGAGGCTGGCAGCGACATCGTGCTGCCCCTCGACGTCAGCGACGACGCCCAGATCGAAGCCTGCTTCGCCGAACTGGGCAAGCGCTGGGAGGACGGCTTCGACATCCTCGTCCATGCGATCGCGTTCGCCCCGCGAGAGGCGATTTCCGGGCAGTTCCTGGACGGCCTGACGCGCGAGAACTTCGCCGTCGCCCACGACGTGTCGTCGTACTCGCTGGCGGCGCTGGCCAACGCCGCGCGCCCGCTGATGAAGGGACGCAACGGCTCCATCATGACCCTCACCTACCTCGGCGCCGATCGCGCCCTGGCCGGCTACAACCTGATGGGCCTGGCCAAGGCCAGCCTCGAGGCCAACGTCCGCTACCTGGCCTACAACCTCGG
The DNA here is from genome assembly GCF_014145325.1 of Marilutibacter spongiae. Classification (GTDB taxonomy): domain Bacteria; phylum Pseudomonadota; class Gammaproteobacteria; order Xanthomonadales; family Xanthomonadaceae; genus Marilutibacter; species Marilutibacter spongiae. The sequence continues at coordinate 38,432 of NZ_JACHTF010000011.1, read as the reverse complement.
CCCGGAGGGCATCCGCGTCAACGCAATCTCCGCCGGCCCGATCAAGACCCTGGCGGCGGCCGGCATCGCCGGATTCCGCAAGATCCTCGGCCACGTCGAAGAGAACGCACCGCTGCGTAGGACCGTGACCATCGAAGACGTCGGCAACGTCGCCGCCTTCCTCGCCTCGGACCTGTCCGCCGGCATCACCGGCGAAATCACCTACGTCGACGCGGGCTACAACATCCTCGGCATGACCGGTATCGGCGACGGCTCGGACTGAGCCAGACCCACAGCTCCCGAATAGAAAAAGCCCGGCAGCTGCCGGGCTTTTTCATGCATGGCGTACGCGGCGCGGTCGCCGGCCCCGCGGGGCCGGAACGGGAGCGTCCCATTCCGGCTGCGAAGCCTTCGCCTAGAGGTTTTCCTCGAACACCGTGACCGTCATGCGCTTGCGCATGCCGCGGATGTAGGACTGCGCATCCTCGTAGCCAGCGACCTGCTCGACCTGGCCCTTCAGCATTTCGCGCTGGGCATCGTCGATGGTGCCTGCATCGCCGGGCACGACCTTGTCCACCGTGAACAGCACCAGGCTGCCATCGGGCAGCGGGAACATGCCCGGAGTCGGCTTGGACGCATCGGCCGGCGCGTCGACGGCGAACATCGCCTCGTTGACCTCGACGCTGGGCACCGGCGCGCCGCGCGGCACGCCCGGGATGGCATCGGGCTCGGCGAGGCCGCGCGACTCGGCGACCTGTGCCAGGGTCTCACCGGCACGCATGCGCGCGAGCAGCGCCGCACCCTGCTTGCGGGCGGTTTTCTCGAGAAGGTCGGCGCGCACCGCGGCCTCGACCTGCCCGCGCACCTTGTCGAAGGGACGCGCGGCCTCGGGCTGGTGGGCCGAGACACGGATCACCACGTTGTGGCCGGGGGCGATCTCCACCGGATCGCTGATCGTGCCGTCCTGGATCCGCACTTCGTCGAATGCCGCGCGCTTGACCCCCGGCGAGGCCATGATGCCCTCGCTGGAGTCACGCGAAACCGGGCCGATGGTCTCCACCTCCAGGCCGGTCGCGGCGGCAACGCCGGACAGGTCGTTGGGGTTCTTGTAGATCTGGTCGACGACCTGGGTCATCAACTCGTTCACCGCGCGCTCGCGATCGGCCGTTGCCTGCTCCTGCGCCAGCGTCTCGCGCACCTGCTCGAACGGCTCCACCTGCCCGGCCTTGATTTCGCGCAACTGGATGACGTGCCAGCCGAACTCGCTCTGTACCGCGTCGCTGACGCCCGGCCCGGACATGCCGAACAGCGCGTCCTCGAAGGGCGCGACCATCATGCCCTTGCCGACCCAGCCCAGGTCGCCGCCCGCGTCCTTGGAGCCCACGTCGTCGCTGTTGGCCTGGGCCAGGGCAGCGAAATCCGCGCCCGGCTCGCGCGCCTGGGCGGCGAGGGACTCGGCCTTCTCCCGGGCAGCCTTGGCGGTCGCCTCGTCGGCATCGGCGGGGACTTCGACCAGGATGTGCGAGGCCAGGCGCTCTTCGGAGGTCTGGAACTTCGCCATCTCCTCCTTGTAGCGCGCACGCAGGGCCGCTTCGTCGGCCGGCGGCGGTGCGGGGATCGAGGCGGTATCGATTTCCACGTACTCCAGGGTCACCGTCTCCGGCGCGCGGAAGTCCGCCGGGTGGCTGTCGTACCACGCCTTCGCGTCGGCCTGGGGCACCTCGACCTCGTCGCCGTCGGGCGGGAGGATGAGCATGTGCACGTCGCGACGCTCGCCGATCAGCTTCACCAGGCGATCCATTTCAGACTTCGTGGCGAAGCTGCTTTCCTGCAGTCCGGCGGGCACGAGCGTCTCTTCGAGGCTTTCGCGCACCGTCGCCTGGAACTGGCCCGGGCTCTGCGCCGGCACCTGCGAGGCGAGCGCGAGCTGGTAACGCTCTGGGTTGAACTTGCCGTCGACCTGGAACGCCGGGATCTCCTGGATCGTCGAGCGGACCAGGCGGTCGCTGACCACGACGCCGCCGTTGCGCGCCGCCAGGCGCTGCACGCGCTGGTCGATGAGGGTCTCGAGCACCTTGCGCTTGTTGTCGACGCTCTCGAAGTCGCGCGGGTCGAAGGCCTCGCCCTGCTGCGCACGCGCCTGCTGCCGGGCCTGGTCGAAACGGCTCCGGAAGTCGTCGACGCTGACCGTCTCTTCCTGCCAGGCCATCGACACCGGCCACCACGACGGCGCATCCGGCCACCATGCGGGGGGCGCCTGGACGCGGGCCACGGTGTCGTTGCTGCCCTGCACGAGGTACTGGTCGATGCCGAACAGGCCGAGCGGCACGATCAGGATGGCGAGCACGATGGTGCCCAGCAGGCCAGAGGATTTTTCGCGAAGTGTCTGCAGCATGTTCGAGTCGCGTTGATGCGGAAGCCCGACAGTCTACCGTGGTTCAGCCCGCGGCGAAGCCCCCGCGGTCACGGCCGCGGTACCGCCCGGTCGGCCCCATGCGCCGACGGTCCCGCGCCGGCGCGGGCGCGCGGTGATGCAAAGAAAAACGGCACCCCGGGAACCGGGATGCCGTCGCAAACAAGACTGGCGGAGCGGACGGGACTCGAACCCGCGACCTCCGGCGTGACAGGCCAGCATTCTAACCAACTGAACTACCGCTCCGCGCCTTGAACCTGGTTGTAGACAACGGCCATCGGCCGTTGCGCCCGGATTTTCCACGCCCCGCGCAGGGGTCCGGAAAACACCGGCTCTCACTTAAAAGCGAAGGCGCCGACAAGGGCGCCTTCGGGTAAAACTGGCGGAGCGGACGGGACTCGAACCCGCGACCTCCGGCGTGACAGGCCAGCATTCTAACCAACTGAACTACCGCTCCGCGCTTGAAACCTTTCGCACTGACGACTGGATGCTGGTGGGTGCTGAGGGTTTCGAACCCCCGACCCTCTCCGTGTAAAGGAGACGCTCTACCACTGAGCTAAGCACCCGGTGCGTCGCCTTTGACACATGTTGCAGTGCCGCCGGCCGAGCTAGTTAGTTTACTGCATCCTTCAGCGCCTTACCAGCCTTGAATGCAGGATTTTTCGAGGCCTTGATCTTGATGGTCTCGCCGGTCTTCGGGTTGCGGCCCTGGCGCGCGGCGCGCTTGCGGACCTGGAAGGTGCCAAAGCCCACCAGCGTCACGGTGTCGCCCTTCTTGAGCGCCTTGGTGATCACGCTGACGAACCCATCGACGGCGGAAGCCGCATCGGTCTTGGACAGATCAGCCGCTTCAGCGACAGCCTCAATAAGCTCAGCCTTGTTCATTCGTTTTGACTCCCTTTGCGGACATGGCCGCATTGTTCTGAAAATCGAAGCGCCCCGGAACCCGGATCAACGACCCGGCAGGATCACCCCGATCGATTTGACCACGCTCGACGGCATGCGGGACGACGTCGACGCGGTTGCGCTCGTTATACCAGTGCGTACGCAAGCGACGCAAGCGTGAAAGCTAGCTGTGATGCGGGTTTCAGCCTTCAGCGCGCGTTTCTGACGGACGGACACGCTCAGTGCTTGACGTCGGCTTGTGGGGTCTGCTTGCTTTTGTCCGGAACAGGCAGCTCGCCCGGTCCGGAGACCGGCGCGGGCGACACCGGTCGCTCCAGGGCGATCTCGAGCACCTCGTCGATCCACTTCACCGGCTTGATCTCCAGGCCCTGCGTCACGCTCTTGGGCAGGTCGACCAGGTCCTTGCGGTTCTCGTCCGGGATGATCACCGTGCGGATGCCGCCGCGCAGCGCCGCGAGCAGTTTCTCCTTCAGTCCGCCGATCGGCAGCACGCGACCGCGCAGGGTGATCTCGCCGGTCATGGCCACGTCGGCGCGGACCGGATTGCGGGTCAGCATCGACACCAGCGACGTCGCCATCGCCGTGCCCGCGCTCGGTCCGTCCTTCGGCGTCGCGCCTTCGGGCACGTGGACGTGCACGTCGTGCTTCTGCAGGAAGTCCAGGTCGATGCCCAGGCTCTCGGTGCGCGCGCGCACGACCGACAGGGCCGCCGACGCGGACTCCTTCATGACGTCGCCCAGGTGGCCGGTGAGCAGCAACTGCCCCTTGCCCGGCACCAGGGTGGACTCGATCTGCAGCAGGTCGCCGCCGACCTCGGTCCAGGCCAGGCCGGTCACCAGGCCGATCTCGTTCTGTTCCTCGGCGCGCCCATAGTCGAAGCGCTGCACGCCCAGGTACTTGTCGAGGTTCTTGCTGGTGACGTTGATCGCGCCCTTCTTCGAGGCGGCCTTCTTCGCGACCGGGCCGGCCAGGGCGATCTCCTTGACCACCTTGCGGCAGATCTTGGCGATCTCGCGCTCCAGGCTGCGCACGCCCGACTCGCGGGTGTAGTAGCGCACGATGTCGCGCACGGCGCCCTCGGCGACCTTGATCTCGTCGTCCTTCAAGCCATTGGCCTTGATCTGCTTGGGCAGCAGGTAACGCATGGCGATGTTGAGCTTCTCTTCCTCGGTGTAGCCCGGGATGCGGATGACTTCCATGCGGTCGAGCAGCGGCCCGGGGATGTTGAGCGAGTTGGAGGTCGCCACGAACATCACTTCCGACAGGTCGAGGTCGACCTCGAGGTAATGGTCGTTGAAGGCGTTGTTCTGCTCCGGGTCGAGCACCTCGAGCAGGGCCGATGACGGGTCGCCGCGGAAGTCCATCGACATCTTGTCGATCTCGTCCAGCATGAAGAGCGGATTCTTCGTCCCGGCCTTGTTGAGGTTCTGCACGATGCGCCCGGGCATCGAGCCGACGTAGGTGCGGCGATGGCCGCGGATCTCCGCCTCGTCGCGCACGCCGCCCAGGGACATGCGCACGAACTTGCGGTTGGTCGCCTTGGCGATGCTCTGCCCGAGCGAGGTCTTGCCCACGCCCGGGGGGCCGACCAGGCACAGGATCGGGCCCTTCATCTGCTTGACCCGGGTCTGCACGGCCAGGTACTCGAGGATGCGCTCCTTGACCTTCTCCAGGCCGAAGTGGTCGGCATCGAGCACGTCCTGCGCGGCCTTGAGGTCCTTGCGGACCTTGCTGCGCTTCTTCCAGGGCACGCCGAGCACCCAGTCCAGGTAATTGCGCACGACGGCGGCCTCGGCCGACATCGGCGACATCTGCTTGAGCTTGTTGAGCTCGCCCTTGGCCTTGGCTTCCACCGGCTTGGGCATGCCCGCCTCGGCGATCTTGCGGGTCAGCTCCTCGATGTCGTTGGGCGCATCGTCGATCTCGCCCAGCTCCTTCTGGATCGCCTTCATCTGCTCGTTGAGGTAGTACTCGCGCTGGCTCTTCTCCATCTGCGACTTGACCCGGCCGCGGATGCGCTTCTCCAGCTGCTGCACGTCGATCTCGCCATCGACCAGGCCGACCAGCTGCTCCAGGCGCTCGCCGATGCCGTGCGTCTCGAGCAGCTTCTGCTTGTCGCTCAGGCGCACACCCAGGTGGGCGGCGATGGTGTCGGCCAGCCGGCCGGGTTCGTCGATGCCCGACAGGGTCTGGATCAGCTCGGGCGGCAACTTGCGGTTGGTCTTGACGTACTGCTCGAACAGGCCCATCAGCGAGCGGCTGACCGCCTCGAGCTCGCGCTCGTCGCGATCGGCGACCGGGTCGATCACCAGCGCCTGGCCCGACAGCAGGCCGTCGCGCTCCTGGATCGCGTCGACCTCGATCCTGGCCACGCCCTCGACCAGCACCTTGATGGTCCCGTCGGGCAGCTTCAGCAGCTGCAGGATCTGGGCCAGGGTGCCGGTGGTGTAGAGGTCCTCGGCACCAGGATCGTCGATGTCGGCCGATTTCTGCGCCACCAGCAGGATGCGCTTGTCGGCCTCCATCGCGACATCGAGCGCGCGGATGGACTTGTCGCGGCCGACGAACAGGGGGATGACCATGTGCGGGAAGACGACGACGTCGCGCAGGGGCAACACCGGCAGGTCCAGCAGGTCGCGGTCGGTGGATTCGGTCATGGGGTCTCCGGAATCGGGGGGTGGGCCGCCGCACGGGAGATACGGCCGCCGCTGGGCCAGGTGCCCATGCCACGGTTATGGGGGCCTGCGCCGACAGATGCAAGCAGTCCCGTCACAGCCCGCCCGCGGCCGGGACGAATATCCAGGGAAATCAGACGGATGGCGCGCGGCGCCCGGAAACGCGAACGCCGCCCCGGGGGCGGCGTTCGGCGGTCGGGAAAGCGCGGCGATCAGTCCGCGGAGGCCACCTTCGGCGCGGCCGCCGGCGGGGTCTGGTAGATGAGATAGGGCTCGGACTTGTGGTCGATCACCGACTCGTCCACCACCACCTTGCTCACGTTCTCCTGCGACGGCAGGTCGTACATGGTGTCGAGCAGCACCGATTCGACGATGGTGCGCAGGCCACGGGCGCCGGTCTTGCGCTTGAGCGCCTTGCGCGCGATCGCGGTGAGTGCGTCGGGGCGGAACTCGAGTTCCACGCCCTCCATCTCGAACAGCTTGCGGAACTGCTTGGTGATCGCGTTCTTGGGCTCGGTGAGGATCTTGACCAGCGCTTCCTCGTCGAGTTCCTCCAGGGTGGCGACCACCGGCAGGCGGCCGACGAACTCGGGGATCAGGCCGAACTTGATCAGGTCCTCGGGCTCGACCTCGGCCAGGATCTTGCCGATCTCGACCTTGCGCTCTGCGCTCTTGACCTTGGCCCCGAAGCCGATGCCACCGGCCTCGGTGCTGCGCTGGCGGATGATCTTGTCCAGGCCGGCGAACGCGCCGCCGACGATGAAGAGGATGTTGCGGGTGTCGACCTGCAGGAACTCCTGCTGCGGGTGCTTGCGCCCGCCCTGCGGCGGCACGCTGGCGACGGTGCCCTCGATCAGCTTGAGCAGCGCCTGCTGCACGCCCTCGCCCGATACGTCGCGGGTGATGGACGGGTTGTCGCTCTTGCGCGAGATCTTGTCGATCTCGTCGATGTAGACGATGCCCTGCTGCGCCTTGTCGACGTCGTAATCGCACTTCTGCAGCAGCTTCTGGATGATGTTCTCCACGTCCTCGCCGACATAGCCGGCCTCGGTCAGCGTGGTGGCATCGGCCATGGTGAAGGGGACGTTGAGCATCCGCGCCAGCGTCTCGGCCAGCAGGGTCTTGCCCGAGCCGGTCGGGCCGACCAGCAGGATATTGGACTTCGCCAGCTCGACGTCGTCGTTCTTCTGCCGGCTCTCGATGCGCTTGTAGTGGTTGTAGACGGCGACGGCGAGGGTCTTCTTCGCGCGCTGCTGCCCGATCACGTACTGGTCCAGGACCTCGAGGATCTCCTTGGGCTTGGGCAGGTGGCTGCGCGCCGACTGCGCCTTCTCCTCGAGCTCCTCGCGGATGATGTCGTTGCACAGCTCGACGCATTCATCGCAGATGAACACGCTCGGGCCCGCGATCAGCTTGCGGACCTCGTGCTGGCTTTTCCCGCAGAACGAGCAGTAAAGGATCTTGTTGCTGTCGGCGGGTGTGCGCCCCTGTCGGTCGTCGCTCATGCTTTGGCCCAAATCGTACGTGTGGCTTGAATCTCGCCGACCGCGAGGTGCGGGGCTGGCGCGAGTCGAGAATAGCACAGCGTCCCGGTATGGCAGCCATACCGGGACCTGCAATTAATTACTTGTCCAATCAACAACTTGTGGTCGAACCCGGGCAATCCGTCAGCCTGCCTGGATCGACTCTTCCGGGCGACGCTCCAGCACCTGGTCGACCAGGCCGTATTCACGGGCGGCCTCGGCCCCCTTGAAGTTGTCGCGCTCGGTGTCGTGGGCAATGGTTTCCAGCGACTGGCCGGTGTGCTTGGACAGGATCTCGTTCAGGCGCTGGCGCATGCCCAGGATCTCGCGGGCATGGATGTCGATGTCCGTCGCCTGGCCCTGGAAGCCGCCCAGCGGCTGGTGGATCATCACGCGCGAGTTCGGCAGCGCGTAGCGCTTGCCCTGCGCGCCCGATGCAAGCAGCAGCGCACCCATGCTCGCCGCCTGGCCCACGCAGATCGTGCTGACGTCCGGCTTGATGTACTGCATCGTGTCGTAGATCGCCATGCCGGCGGTGACGATGCCGCCCGGCGAGTTGATGTACAGGCTGATGTCCTTCTCGGGGTTCTCGGCCTCGAGGAACAGCATCTGCGCGACGATCACGTTGGCGACGTGGTCATCGACCCCGCCCACCAGGAAGATCACCCGCTCCTTGAGCAGGCGCGAGTAGATGTCGTAGGCACGCTCGCCCCGGCTGGTCTGTTCGACCACCATCGGCACGAGGTTCAGGGCTTTGGTTCGGTTGTCCATCAACGGGGCACCTGCGGGATCAAGGGTGTGATGCGTCCAACTTGGGGCCATTCGCGGCACGACGCAAGGGGCAATCGGCCTCCATGGCGCGCCCGGCCCGCTGGAACGACAAGGCCGGCCCGGTGCACGCACCGGAGGCCGGCCCTTCGGGTCGCCTGCCGTCCCGCGGGCGGGACGGCGCGCGGGCTTACTGGCGGATCGCTTCGCTGAACGAAAGCGGCTGCTCGGTGTGCTGGGCGCGCTCGGCGATCCAGTCGATCACCTGCTCCTCCATCACCCGCGCCTGCAGGCCGTTCATCAGCTGCGGATCGTTGCGGTACAGCTCGATGACCTGCTGCGGCTCCTCGTAGGTCGAGGCGATCAGGTTGAGCGTCTCGTTGAGGCGCGCCGGCTCGAGCTTGAGCTCGTTGCGACGGGCCACTTCGCCCACGATCAGCCCGACCAGCACGCGCTTGCGCGCGGCGTCGGTGAAACCCAGGTGGGCATCGTCCGGGATGCGGTCGATCTTGCGCCCCTGGCGACGCGCCTGCTCGGCGGCCTGGGCGGCCATCTGGCGGGCTTCGTTCTCGACCAGGCGGGGCGGCATCTCGACGTCGGAGTACGCGGCGATCAGCTGCTCGCCGACCTCGCGGCGCAGGCGGGTCATCAGCGCGCCCTTGAGCTCGCGCGCCAGGTTGCTGCGGATGTCGGCGCGGAACTGTTCCGGCTCGCCGCTCTTGACCCCGAAGCTCTTGATGAACTCGGCGTCGACCTCGGGCAGGACCGGCTCGGACACCTTGACCGCCTTCAGGTGGACGGCGACCTTCTTGCCGGCGAAGGCCGGCATGCGCCAGTCGGCGGGGAACTCGACCTCGGCTTCCTTCTCCTCGCCGGCCTTCAGGCCGACCAGCGCCGACTCGATGGCCGGGAACATCGCGCCCGAGCCGATGACGGTGGTGCCGCGCTCGACGCCCTCGGCCGGCACGCGCTGCTCGCCCGCCTGCGACCAGGTCTCGATCTCGACGGCATCGCCCTCGGCGGCGGCCCGGTCGACCGCGTTCCAGCTGCGGCGCTGCAGGCGCAGGTTCTCGATCATGGTGTCGATGTCGCCGTCGGCGACCTCGGCGGTGTGGCGCACGACGTTGAGCTTGGCGACGTCGATGTCGCCGAAGTCCGGCACCACCTCGAAGGTCGCCACGTAGGCGAGCTCTTCCCCGCCCTCGACCGGCTCGATGCTGGGGTTGCCGGCGATCTTGAGCGACTGCTCGCGGACCGCGTTGCTGAAGCCCTCGCGCAGCATGCCGTCCAGGATCTCGGCGCGGACCTGCTGGCCGAAGCGCTGCTCGATGACCTTGGCCGGGACCTTGCCCGGGCGGAAGCCCTTGATCCTGGCGCCGCGCGCGATCTCGCGCAGGCGGCCGCCCACCTGGCTCTCCAGGCGGTCGGCCGGGAGGCTGAAGGTCATGCGGCGCTCGAGGTTACCGACGGATTCAACCGAAACTTGCATATCCACTCCTGCTACCGGGCAGCCTGCCTCGGCACGATGTTTGACTGAGCTGTCCAGATGCGGCCGGCGGCACGGGGCCGGACGGCAGCGGAACGGACTATTTTCCCCGATATGGCCGCCAGTTGCCAGCCGTGCCGGTCACGTCTCCGGCGGGACTGCGACGAACGCGCCCCGTGCCCTCGCCTGCCCGGGCACCCGGCGACCGGGCCTGGTGCGAAAGGGGGGACTCGAACCCCCACGCCTTGCGGCACTGGTACCTAAAACCAGGGCGTCTACCAATTCCGCCACTTTCGCGATGAGGCCGCCAACCGGGGCATTCTAGAGCGCGACCGCGCCCGCTGCCCATGGTCCGCGCATAAAAAAACACCCGGCGCGGGGCCGGGTGTTCTTCGATTTGGTGGGCCGTCAAGGATTCGAACCTTGGACCTATTGATTAAGAGTCAACTGCTCTACCAACTGAGCTAACGGCCCAAATCGCGGAGCGGGATGATAGCAGAACATTCCCGGCTCGCAAACACTTTTTACCACAACCTGCTGCAACAACTACCGCAATGAATGGGGTGGATGAGGGGATTCGAACCCCCGACCACTGGAATCACAATCCAGTACTCTAACCAACTGAGCTACACCCACCACAAAAACGTACACGTTCACTGGCGCGCCCGGCAGGACTCGAACCTGCAACCGTCGGCTTAGAAGGCCGATGCTCTGTCCGGTTGAGCTACGGGCGCGAGGCCCAGCATCTTAACCGGCCTGCGCCGGGCTTGGTCGGGGCAGAGGGATTCGAACCCCCGACCCTCTGCTCCCAAAGCAGATGCGCTACCAGACTGCGCTATGCCCCGAGGTCCGGACTTCCGTTGCGCGCCAACGCCGCGAAAGGCCGGCCATTTTGGGCTTGGTGCGGGCAACTGTCAACGAGCACGTGCACCGTGCGCCAGCGCGCGCGGGGCCGTGTATGCTCCAACATGAACGGCGGCACCGACCGCCCCGATCCACATGCCACTTCAGGAGCGAGCATGCGCAGCGGCAATCCGGCACTGAAAGAATCCACCTTCCTCGACCTCGCCAGCGGCAGCGTCGTCCAGGGCAGCGGCGACGTCATGACCCTGAACGGCACGGTCCACAAGACCGGCGTGCTGCTCCTGCTGTGCGTGATCACCGCGGCCTTCGCCTGGAGCCAGGTCGAGTTCACCCTCGACGGCCCGGTCGGCGCCGGCCCGTACCTGTGGGGCGGCGCGATCGGCGGCCTCGTACTGGCCCTGGTCACCGTGTTCAAGAAGGAGTGGGCGCCCGTCACCGCCCCGCTCTACGCGATCGTCGAGGGCTTTTTCCTCGGCGCGATCTCGGCGATGTACAACCACTTCTACCAAGGCATCGTCATGCAGGCGGTGCTGCTCACCTTCGGCACCCTGTTCGCGCTGTTGTTCGCCTATCGCTCGGGCCTGATCAAGGCGACGGAGAACTTCAAGCTCGGCATCGTCGCCGCCACCGGCGGCATCTTCCTGGTCTACCTGGCCAGCATGGTGCTGGGCATGTTCGGCGTGCAGATCCCGCTGATCCACGAGTCGGGCATCATCGGCATCGGCTTCAGCCTGTTCGTGGTGGTGATCGCGGCGCTGAACCTGGTGCTGGACTTCGACTTCATCGAGACCGGCGTCGAGCGCGGCGCGCCCAAGTACATGGAGTGGTACGGCGCCTTCGGCCTGCTGGTCACCCTGGTCTGGCTGTACGTGGAGTTCCTGCGCCTGTTGTCGAAGCTGCAGTCGCGCTGATCCCGCCGCAACCTGCTGCATGCGAAAGGGGCGCCTCGGCGCCCCTTTCCTTTTGCCGGCAGGCGCCCCTGCCCTAGCCGCGCCGCGACGCTGGCGCGGCGACCGGCGGCTGCGACGATCGCGAGGGCCACAGCATGAACGCCACCGCGATCGCCGCCAGTACCCAGCAGTAGTACACCTGCCCGGCGATCGCCAGCGGCGATATCCCCGCCAGCGAACCGGCCAGCAGGATCTGCGCACCATAGGGCAGCAGGCCCTGCATCACGCAGGAGAACACATCCAGCACGCTGGCACTGCGGCGGCCGCTGATGCCGTGGTGGTCGGCGATGTCCTTGGCCAGGCTGCCGCTGACCAGGATGGCCACGGTGTTGTTGGCGGTCAGCGCATCGCTGCCCGCCGCCAGCGCGGCGATGCTCAGCTCGCCCGCACGGCGCCCGCGGTGCCCACGCGCGAAGCGGCGGATCGTCGCCGCCAGCCAGGCCAGGCCGCCGGTGACCCGGGTCAACTCGGCCAGGCCGCCGATCAGCAGGGCCAGCAGGGTGATCTCCACCATGCCCTCGAAGCCGGTATAGATGTCGCCGGAAAAACTCATGGCGTCGTAGCCGCCCAGCCAGACGCCCATCGCGCCGGCCAGCACGAGGCCGATGCCCAGCACCACCACCACGTTCATGCCGGCCAGGGCCAGGCCCAGCACCGCCAGGTAGGGCAGCACCAGCCAGCGGCTGACCGGATCGTCGGGTGCGGCGACCGGGGCGCTGTCGCCGAGGAAGGCCAGCGCGGCCACGGTGACGAACGCCGCAGGCAGGGCGAACTTCAGGTTCTCCAGGAACTTGTCCTGCATCCGGCAGCCCTGGCTGCGGGTGGCGGCGATGGTCGTGTCGGAGATGATCGACAGGTTGTCGCCGAACATCGCCCCGCCCACCACGGCGCCCAGCACCAGGCCTGCGTCCAGGCCGGCCGCGTCGGACACGCCCAGCGCGACCGGCACCACCGCGGCGATGGTGCCCATCGAGGTGCCGATGGCCAGGGCGATGAACCCCGCCACCAGGAACAGGCCGGGCAGGATCAGCGAAGCCGGCAGCGCGCCCAGGCCCAGGGCGACCACCGCATCGACCGCGCCGACCGCCTTGGAGACGGTCGCGAAGGCGCCCGCCAGCAGGAAGACCAGGCACATGAGCATGACGTTCGGGTGGCCCATCCCGGCCAGCAACGGCGCCATCGGCGGGATGCGTCGCCGCCACGCCAGCCAGGCCGCCAGCGCCAGCGCAGGCAGCACCGCCACCGGCGCGTGCAGCTGGTAGAAGCCCATGGCCTCGCCCTGGCCGGTGAAGTACAGGCCGGCGCCGAAGAACAGCAGCAGGAACAGGAACAGCGGCAGCAGCGCCAGGGCGCTGGGTCGGACCTCGACGGGCGGCGAAGACTTGTTCATCGCTTCATACGGATGAAAGGAATCGCAATTCTGGGGCCGCGCGGGCGTGCTGTCGAGCCCCCGGCGGGCCGTACCCCTGCCGGTGGCGCGACGGGCGATCCCGGGCACGAAAAAGGCGCCCCGGAGGGCGCCCATGATCGTACCGCCTGCATGCGCCAGACCGCGGCGCCGCCGAGGTCACACGCGGCTGGCGATCGCCTTGGCGAAGGACATGGTGTTGCCGCTGCCGCCCAGGTCCGGGGTCAGCGAGTCCTGCGCCTCCAGCGTGGCGATGATCGCCGCGCGCAGCGAAGCGGCCTTCTCCGGCATGCCCAGGTGGTCGAGCATCTGCGCCGCACCCAGCAGCAGGGCGCACGGGTTGGCCTTGCCCTGGCCGGCGATGTCCGGCGCGGTGCCGTGCACGGCCTCGAAGATCGCCGCGTCCGAACCGATGTTCGCGCCCGGGGCGAGGCCCAGGCCACCGACCAGGCCCGCGCACAGGTCCGAAAGGATGTCGCCGAACAGGTTGGTGGTCACGATCACGTCGAAGGTCTCCGGCTGCATGACGAGCTTCATGCAGCACGCATCGACGATCATCTCGTCGCATTCGATGTCCGGATACTCCGCGGCCACCGCGCGCGCGGTCTTCAGGAACAGGCCCGACGTCGACTTCAGGATGTTGGCCTTGTGCACGATGGTGACCTTGCGGCGACCGACCTTGCGCGCCAGCTCGAAGGCATAGCGCACGATGCGCTCCGAGCCGCGGCGGGTGACCTTCTGGGTGAGGACGGCGGTCTCGCCATCGGCCGACACTTCCTGGCCTTCGCCGATGTAGGCGCCCTCGGTGTTCTCGCGGACCGTGATCACGTCGACGCCGCTGGGGAAGCGCGAGCGCGTGTTCGGGAAGGACTTGGCCGGACGCACGTTGGCGTACAGGTCGAAGCGCTTGCGCAGCTCGACGTTGATCGAACGGAAGCCCTCGCCGACCGGCGTGGTCAGCGGGCTCTTGAGGGCGACGCGGTTGCGACGGATCGAGTCCATCGTGGACTGCGGGATCAGCTCGCCGTGCTTCTCGAGTGCGGCCAGGCCGGCGTCGGCTTCCTCGTACTGCAGGCCAAGGTCCATCGCCTCGAGCACGTGCAGGGTGGCGTCCATGATTTCCGGGCCGATGCCATCGCCACGGATGACGGTAATCGTCTGCGTCATAGGGAATTCTTCCAGCTGGGGGCGGGCGTCGGGGAAGTACGCCGCCGGATGGTTAGCCGGAGGATTATGCCTGAGACGGCGCTGTTTTTCAGGGCCCGGGGTCCCCGCGGCGGGGGTGGCGGCACGCTGGAATGCGGCGCGCATGCGCGCCCGGCACGGGTCCGGGCGCGGCGCGGGGCGCGCTCAATCGTGCGCGTGGGACGACCCGGGCACGGTCGCGGCCCCCTGCTCGAGCTGGTCCAGGAAGTCGACCGCGCGACGCATGTGCGGGATCACGATCGAGCCGCCGACGACCAGGCCGACGGAGAACGCTTCGAACATCTCCTCGCGACCGACGCCGGCCTCGCGGCACTGGGCGACGTGGTAGCTGATGCAGTCGTCGCAACGCAGCACCAGCGACGCCACCAGGCCCAGCAGCTCCTTGGTCTTCACGTCGAGCGCGCCGGCCTGGTAGGTCTGGGTATCGAGCGCGAAGAAACGCCGCACCACCTGGTTCGGCTCGGCCAGGATGCGTTCGTTCATGCGCTTGCGGAACGAGGTGAAGGCCTCGATGCGGTCCTGCTCGCCCTGCGGGCCGCTGGCGTCCGCGCTCATGCCGCGCCCTCCAGCAGGGGTTCCAGGCCGCCGGCGCGATGCAGGGCGATCATGTCGTCGTAGCCGCCCACGTGGGTGTCGCCGATGAAGATCTGCGGCACGCTGGTGCGCTTGGCCAGGGCGATCATCCGCTCGCGCGCCTCCGGGTCGAGGTCGATGCGCACCTCGCGCCAGGTCTGCCCCTTGCTCTTGAGGAAGTTCTTGGCCGCCACGCAGTACGGACAGATGGCGGAACTGTAGAGGGTGATCTCGGGACGCCGGGCGTCGTCCGGGTGGCTCGGGCTGTTCAAGTCGGCACTCCTGCGGAAACTTTGCGATTCGCGATATTGTCGAATATGGGCATGGCACGACGTCTTTTCCAGCGCCGCGCCCCCGGCCGCACGCCGGCTCCGGTTAACCGGGGATTCACGCCACCCTCCCCGGGCACCCCCATGCTCGGGGCTCGACCGCCCCGCCCCACCACGAGGTTTCCCTTGCGCCGGATCGCTCCACTCGCCATCGCCGTCACCCTGGCCGTCGCCAGCGTCTGCGCCCCGGCCCAGGAGAACCGCCTGCCCGACATCGGCTCCTCGGCCGGCGAACTGCTGAGCCCGACGCAGCAGGAAGAGTACGGCGCGATGATGCTCGCGCAGTTGCGGCACTACGAATACGTGCTCGAGGACCCGCTCATCGACAGCTGGCTCTCGGCGATGGGCGGCCAGCTCGCGGCCAACAGCGACCGACCGACCCAGCCGTTCACCTTCTTCATGATGCGCGAGCGCCAGATCAACGCCTTCGCGACGCTGGGCGGCTACATCGGGGTGAACGCGGGCCTGGTCCTGGCGAGCGAGCGCGAGGACGAGGTCGCGGGCGTGGTGGCGCATGAGATCGCACACGTCACCCAGTACCACGTGCTGCGCGGGGTCGAACGGGCCCAGCGCGACCAGGTGCCGATCCTGCTGGCCATGCTCGGCGCCCTCGCCGCGGCGCAGGCCGCGGGCGGCAACTCCGCCGACGACGCCGCGCAGGCGGCGATGGTCGGCGCCATGGGCCTGATGCAGCAGCGCCAGATCAACTACACCCGCGCCAACGAGTCCGAAGCCGACCGCCTGGGCATCCAGACCTTGTCGCGCAGCGATTACGATCCGGTCGCGATGGCCGACTTTTTCGCGACGATGCAGGCCAAATCAAGGACGAACGCCGCCAATTACTACGGCGACTTCCCGGACTACCTGCGTACCCACCCGGTCACCACCACCCGCATCACCGAAGCCAAGGAACGGGCCCGCCAGATCCGGCTTTCCCAGGGCGGCGGCGAAGTCTGCGTGCGCTCGCCCGATGGCGAGGACGCCTGCCGCCAGGAGTCGGGGCGCCCGCGCTACGGCGGCGGCACGACGCCCAGCACCAACCCCCTGCTGCCCGGCGGCCTGGTGATCGACACCGATGCGCTGGCCAGCGGCGGGACCGGCCTGTACGAGATGGCGCGCGAGCGGCTGCGGGTGCTCAGCGCCGACACCCCCGCCGAAGCGATCCGCGAATACGCGCAGATCGCCCGCGTCGGCCGCCTGGACGACGCCCAGCGGTACGGCCAGGCCATCGCCCTGCTGCGCAACGGCAAGGCGCGCGACGCCGCCACCCAACTCGCCGCGCTGCACCAGGAACGCCCCGATGACAGCTGGGTGACACTGGGCCTGGCCGAGGCCGAGTCGCGCAGCGGCCAGCGCGAACAGGCCAATGAACGTTTCGAGGCCCTGCTGCGACGCTCGCCCAACGACCGCGCGGTGGCGCTCACCTATGCCCGCGCACTGGCCGAATACAACACGGCCGAGTCGGGCAAGCGCGCCCAGGCCGTGCTCCGCCCCCTGTTGTCGCGCTCGGGCGAGGACCCGGAGTTCCAGCAGGTCTTCGCACGCGCCTGCGAGATCGCCGGCGACCCCATCCGCGCCGGCGAGGCCTACGCCGAGGCGGCCTACCTCAACGGGCGGCCGGAGCTGGCGCTGACCCGCCTGAACCTGCTCAAGAAGCGCGATGACCTGGACTACTACGCACGCGCCCGGATCGAGTCGCGGATCGCCGCGATCACGCCGACCGTGCTGGAACTGCGTCGCCAGGGCATCCGCGACGAGGATCTCAAGCGCGACTGAGCGCCCGTGGCCCTGCGCGATGCGACGGGCGACCCTGTCACGCGGCAGTCATAAAACCGTAGTCTACTGGGGTCGCTTCGGGGAGCCAGACGCGCTCCGGGCATGCAGCCAGGACGCATGCCCCGGTCCCCGGCCGGACCCGCTCCGGTCGCACCAGCGAAGCCGGACCCGGCCCCGTGCCGGCTCCGTCGACCCGGGGTCCGCCAGGCCGGCCGCACCCGGGATGGCTCGCTTCAACCCCCACTGGTGACCGCGTGCAGAAGCGCATCCTGATCGTAGAAGACGAACCCGCCATCCGTGACATGGTGTCCTTTGCCCTGCGCAAGGGCGAGTACGAGCCGATCCATGCCGGGGACGCGCGCGAAGCGCAGTCGGCCATCGCCGACCGGGTGCCCGACCTGATCCTGCTCGACTGGATGCTGCCCGGCACCAGCGGCCTGGAGCTGGCGAGGCGCTGGCGGAAGGAGTCGCTGACCCGCGAGATCCCGATCATCATGCTGACCGCCCGCGGCGAGGAGAACGACCGCGTGGGCGGCCTGGAGGCCGGCGTCGACGACTACGTGGTCAAGCCCTTCTCGGCCCGCGAGCTGCTGGCGCGCATCCGCGCGGTGCTGCGTCGCTCGCGCGAGGACGACGAGGACGGCAGCGTCTCGGTCGGCGGCCTGCGCATCGATGGCGCCGCGCACCGCGTCTTCGCCGACGACCAGCCGGTGCAGATCGGCCCCACCGAGTACCGCCTGCTGCACTTCTTCATGACCCATCCCGAGCGCGTGTACTCGCGCACGCAGCTGCTCGACCATGTCTGGGGCGGCAGCGTCTACGTCGAGGAGCGCACCGTCGACGTGCACATCCGCCGCCTGCGCAAGACCCTGGAGCCGCACGCCTACGACGGCATGGTGCAGACCGTGCGCGGGTCGGGTTACCGCTTCTCGGCCTCGGCCGAAGCCTGACCCGGCGCGGGTCCCGCGGGCGCGTCGCACGCACCGCGGCCCGGCCGACCGGACTACACTCTGACTGCCATGCCTCCTCGCGCCCGCTCCGCCTGGTTCCGCACCCTCGGCCTGCTCCTGCTCATCCTGGCCGCCGCCACGGTGCTGGGCCTGCTGAGCGGACAGCTGTTCCCGTTCCTCACCGCCACCGCCCTGGGCATCGTGGCCTGGCATTACTGGCGCCTGCGCAAGGTGCTTATCCGCCTGACCGCGCGCCAGCGCCTGACGCCGTCCAACAGCGACGGCGTCTGGAACGAGCTCGACCGCCTGCTCTATCGCACCCAGGGCGAGATGCGCGCGCGCAAGCGCCGGCTGATGGAGATGCTGCGCGCCTACCGCGCCGCCGCCGCCGCACTGCCCGACGCGATCATCGTGGTCGAACGCAACAGCCAGCGCATCCAGTGGTTCAACGAGGCCGGCACGCGCCTGCTGGGGCTGCGCTACCCGGACGACATCGGCGCGTCGCTCGTCCAGCGCCTGCAACCGATGCCGCTCGCGCACTGGATGGCCGCGGGCCGCAATGCCGAGCCGCTGGAGACCTATTCCCCGTTCAATCCGGCCGCGACCCTCAGCCTGCGGCTGATCCCGTATTCGGAGAACCTGTGGCTGCTGGTGGCGCGCGACGTCAGCCGCCTCCTGCAGCTCGAACAGATGCGCCGCGATTTCGTCGCCAACGTGTCCCACGAATTGCGGACCCCGCTGACGGTCATCCACGGCTACCTGGACATGCTCGATCCCGAGGAGCAGCCCGACTGGGCGCCGATGCTGGCCGAGATGCAGCGCCAATCGCAGCGCATGACCCAGCTCGTCGAGGACCTGCTGACGCTGTCGCGGCTGGAATCCCAGGACCACCTGCAGGCCGAGGAGCACGTCTCGATGGCCTCGATGCTGCATACCCTGCGCCGCGAGGCCGCCGCGCTCAGCCAGGGCCGCCATCAGATCGACATCGACGACAGCGCCCACGTGGACCTGATGGGCTCGGGCAAGGAGTTGCACAGCGCGTTCTCCAACCTCGTCAGCAATGCCGTGCGCTACACCCCGGCAGGCGGCCGCATCGAGATCGCCTGGCGCCCGGACGGCCAGGGCGGCGTCGCCCTGCAGGTCACCGACAGCGGCTACGGCATCCCCGCCAGCCACCTGCCGCGCATCACCGAGCGTTTCTACCGGGTCTCCACCAGCCGCTCGCGCGAGAGCGGCGGCACCGGGCTGGGCCTGGCGATCGTCAAGCACGTGCTCCAGCTGCACGATGCCCGCCTGGAGATCAGCAGCGAGGTCGGCCAGGGCAGCACCTTCTCCTGCCACTTCGGCACCGGCCGCCTGCGGCCCAACGACCTGCCCGCCCCCATCGATCCGCCCGCCCCCGTACACTCCTGAGGCATGTCCATGAACGCCGCGCACGACACGCCCCCCCACGACGCCGCGACCGGCGAGGCGGGCTCGCTCTACGACCCGTCGCTGTACTTCAACCGCGAGCTGTCGCAGCTGGATTTCAACTTCCGCGTGCTCGCCCAGGCGCGCGACGAGAGCGTGCCGCTGCTGGAGCGGCTCAAGTACCTGTGCATTTCCTGCACCAACCTCGACGAGTTCTTCGAGATCCGCGCCGGCACCCTGCGCCACGCCGGCGACCTGGGCCTGATGCCCGCCCCGGACGGCCTGTCGCCGTCGACCGTGCTGGCACGCATCCACGATCGCGCCGCGGAACTGGTCAGCGCGCAGTACGACTGCTGGAACCACGTCCTGCGCCCCGCCCTGGACGAGGCCGGCGTGCGCGTGCTCGGCCGCGACAGCTGGAACAGCCGGCAGAAGCGCTGGCTGCTGGCCTACTTCCGCGACGAGATCATGCCGGTGCTGTCGCCGCTGGGCCTGGACCCGGCGCATCCGTTCCCGAAGATCCTCAACAAGTCGCTCAACATCGTCGTCGTGCTCAAGGGCCGCGATGCCTTCGGCCGCGACGGCAACCTCGCCATCGTCCGCGCACCGCGTTCGCTGCCGCGCATCATCCAGTTGCCCGAGAACGTGTCGGGCGGCCCCAACGACTTCGTGTTCCTCTCCGCCGTCCTGTCGACCTTCGTCGACGAGCTGTTCCCGGGCATGGAGGTCAAGGGCGCCTACCAGTTCCGCGTCACCCGCAACTCGGAACTGCTGGTCGACGAGGAGGAAGTGGACAACATCGCCCTGGCGCTGCGCGACGAACTGGTCGGTCGCGGCTACCTGCGCGCGGTGCGCCTGGAGATCGCCGACCAGTGCCCGGACGGGATCGTCCGCACCCTGCTGGAGAACTTCGACCTCAACGAGAACGCCGTCTACCGCATCAATGGCCCGGTGAACCTCAACCGCGTCATCCAGGTCTACGACCTGGTCACCCGGATGGACCTGAAGTTCCCGCCCTTCCAGCAACGCCAGCTGCCGGGCAGCGAGGCCATGTTCGACCGCATCGGCCGCGGCGACGTGCTGCTGCACCACCCGTTCGACGCCTTCACCCCGGTCCTGGAACTGCTGCGCCAGGCCGCCGAAGACCCGCACGTCCTGGCGATCAAGCAGACCCTGTACCGCTCGGGCAAGGACTCGCCGATCGTCGAACAGCTGGTGCAGGCCGCGCGCAACGGCAAGGACGTGACCGCGGTCGTCGAGCTGCGCGCGCGCTTCGACGAAGAGGCCAACCTGGGCTTCGCCGACCGCCTGCAGGAGGCCGGGGTGCAGGTCGTCTACGGCGTGGTCGGCTTCAAGACCCACGCCAAGATGCTGCTGATCGTGCGGCGCGAGGACGGCCGCCTGCGCCGCTACGTGCACATGGGCACCGGCAACTACCATTCCGGCACCGCCCGCCTCTACACCGACCTGGGGCTGTTCACCGCCAACCCCGAAATCGGCAACGACGTGCACCTGATCTTCCAGCAGCTGTCCGGCCTGGCCCCGTCGATCAAGCTCAAGCGCCTGCTGCAGTCGCCCTTCACCCTGCACGACGGCGTGCTCAAGCGGATCGACCGCGAGACCCAGCACGCCCGCGCGGGCCGTCCGGCGCACATCGTCGCCAAGATGAACGCGCTCAACGAGCCCCAGGTCGTGCGCGCGCTCTACCGTGCCTCCCAGGCGGGCGTGCAGATCGACCTGATCGTGCGCAGCGCCTGCACCCTGCGACCGGGCGTGCCCGGGGTGTCGGACAACATCCGGGTGCGCTCGATCGTCGGCCGCTTCCTCGAGCACCACCGCGTGTACTGGTTCGCCAACGACGGCCAGCCGGACCTGTTGTGCTCCAGTGCCGACTGGCTGGAACGCAACCTGTTGCGTCGCGTGGAGACCTGCTTCCCGATCCTCGACCCGGAGGTGGCCGCGCGGATCCACGCCGAGGTCGTGGTGAACTACCTCAGCGACAACGTCAATGCCTGGGCCCTGCGCAGCGACGGCCACTACGTGCCGATCACGCCCGCCGAGGGCGAAGCCCCGCATGCCGCGCAGCTTTCCCTGTTGGCGTCGATCTGCGGATGAACGATCATCTCCGCATGAACGGTTTGTTGCATGCGGCGAGACTGCCCCTCAAGGACGGCGACCTGGTGGCCGCCGTCGACCTGGGCTCCAACAGCTTCCACATGATGGTGTCCCGCTACATGTTGGGGCAATTGCGCACGGTCGACCGGCTGCGCGAGACCGTGCGCCTGGCCGAAGGCCTGGACGGCAAGGGTGGGTTGACCCCCGAGGTGCGTACCCGCGCCTTCGACTGCCTGGCGCGCTTCGGGCAACGCCTGCGCGACATCCCGCCGCAGCGCGTGCGCGCGATCGCGACCAACACCGTGCGCCGGCTGTCGGCGCCGCAGGCCTTCCTGGTGCCGGCCGAGACCGCCCTGGGCCACGCGATCGAGGTGGTGTCCGGCCGCGAGGAGGCGCGACTGATCTACCTCGGCGTGGCCCACGCCCAGCCGCCCAAGCCGCGCCAGCTGCGCCTGGTGATGGACATCGGCGGCGGCTCCACGGAATTCATCATCGGCTCCGGTTTCGAGGCGATCGAGCGCGAGAGCCTGCAGGTCGGCTGCGTGGCCAGCACCCGGCGCTTCTTCGGCAACGGCAAGCTGTCGCGCAAGAAGTGGAACGCGGCCCTGGCCGAGATCAGCGCCGAGTTCCAGCAGTTCGCCAATGCCTACCGCTCGCTCGGCTGGGACGAGGCGATCGGCGCTTCCGGTACCTGCAAGGCGATCGGCGAGATCTGCCGGACGATGAAGCTGACCAAGGGCGCGATCACCGCCGAGGCGCTGCCGCCCCTGCGCGACCGGCTGCTGGAGGCCTCCAGCCTGGACCAGATAGACCTGCCGGGCCTGTCGGCCGAGCGCCGGCCGGTCATCGCCGGCGGCATCCTGATCATGCAGGCGGCCTTCGATGCACTGGGCCTGCAGCGCATGGCCGTCAGCAAGGCGGCGATGCGCGAGGGCGTGCTCTACGACATGGTGGGTCGCGGCGGCGAGCACGATCCGCGCGAGTCCGCGGTGGCCGCGCTCATGCAGCGCTACGGCATCGACGATGCGCAGGCGCGCCGGGTCGAGGCGACCGCGGTGCGGCTGTTCGACCAGGTCGCCGGGGCCTGGGGCATGGACGAGGACGACCGGGTGATGCTGGTCAACGCCGCGCGCCTGCACGAGATCGGCCTGTCCATCGCGCACAGCCAGTACCACGTGCACGGCGCGTACCTGGCCGAACATACCGACATCTCCGGCTTCTCGCGGCAACAGCAGCAGTTCCTCGCCGCGATGATCCGCACGCACCGGCGCCGGATCCCGAAATCCGCCTTCGACGCCCTGCCCGACCGCCTGCTGGCGTCGGCGCGCCACTGTTCGGCGCTGCTGCGGCTGGCCGTCCTGTTGCACCGCTCGCACGAGGCCGACCCGATCCCGCAGCTGGACCTGGTCGCCGAGGGCAACCATCTCGAGCTGACCCTGCCGCGGCGCTGGCTGGAGGCGCGCCCGCTGCTCCAGGCCGACCTGGAGGGCGAATCGGGCGACATCGCCGGCCTGGGCATCTCCTTCGGCTACCACGAGAGCTGAGCGCGCCCCCGGCGCGACCCCAAGCCGGCTTCGTCATCCCCGCGTAACCCCCCTGCCATGGCGCCTACACCTGGCAGGGTGATGCTTCCCCAAACCGGGGAGGCGTGCATGCGCTACACCATCGTCACCGAGACGTATCCGCCCGAGATCAACGGCGTCGCCCTGACGGTGCAGCGCCTCGAGCGCGGGCTGCGGGCCCGTGGCCACCACGTCGAGGTGGTACGCCCCCGCCAGGGGCGCGCCGACCGCGCACTGGCGCACGAGCACCTGGTCACCGGCCTGCCTCTGCCCCGCTATCCCGGCCTGCGCCTGGGCCTGCCGGCCGGCCGCGCGCTCAAGCGCCTGTGGCGGGCCGCGGCGCCCGACGCCGTCTATGTCGCCACCGAGGGGCCGCTGGGCTGGTCGGCCGTCCGCACCGCGCGCCGCCTGGGCATCCCGGCCGCGACCGGCCTGCACACCCGTTTCGACGAGTACATGCGCGACTACGGCGCGGCCATGCTCGAGGGCCCGGCGCTGGCGTGGATGCGCCACTTCCACAACCGCGCCAACGCAACGCTGGTGCCGACGGCCGAACTGGCCGGCTTCCTGCGCGAACGCGGCTTCCGCGACGTCCTGCAGCTGCCGCGCGCGGTGGACACCCAGGCCTTCGATCCCGCGCACCGGGACATGGCGCTGCGTCGCAGCTGGGGCCTGGCCGACGACGCCCTCGCCGTGCTGTACCTGGGCCGCATCGCGGCCGAGAAGAACCTCGACCTGGCGGCGCGCGCCTTCCGAGCGATCCAGGCGCAGCGCCCGGATGCGCGCTTCGTCTGGATCGGCGATGGACCCGAGCGCGCGCGCCTGCAGCGCGACAATCCCGACTTCGTCTTTTGCGGCATGCAGCGTGGCGAGGCCCTCTCGCGACATTGCGCGAGCGGCGACCTGTTCCCGTTCCCGAGCCGCAGCGAAACTTTCGGGAACGTGACCCTGGAAGCCCTCGCCAGCGGGGTGCCGACGGTGGCCTTCGACTACGGCG
Source organism: Marilutibacter spongiae (assembly GCF_014145325.1). Taxonomy (GTDB): domain Bacteria; phylum Pseudomonadota; class Gammaproteobacteria; order Xanthomonadales; family Xanthomonadaceae; genus Marilutibacter; species Marilutibacter spongiae. The sequence continues at coordinate 14,542 of NZ_JACHTF010000011.1, read as the reverse complement.
CCGCGCGCGAGCGCCTGCGCGACGGCCTGGACGGCTTCACCATCGCCGACGGCGACGACGATGCCTTCGTCGCCGCGAGCTGCCGGATCGCCAACGACGATGCCGTGCGCCGGCGCATGGCCGCCGAATGCCGTCGCGGGGTGGCGGCCCTGCGCCCCGAGCAGGTGGCCGCCGACCTGGACGCGATCCTGGAAGGGCTTGTCGACCCCGACACCGTATCCACCGCCATGGCCGGAGCGCCGTGAGGAGATGACGATGCAACGCCTGCCCCTGCACAAACGGCTCATCGACGGTGCCGCCCTGGGCGACTCGGGCTGGTGCCTGCGCGCCAACCGCTGGGGCGAGCGCCGTTCCTGGCCATGCCGCTTCTTCGCCGCCGTCAGCCGCCTGGGCGACGGCGTGTTCTGGTACGTGCTCATGGGCGCGCTGATCGGGTTCGACGGGATCGACGGTCTGGCGGCCTCCGCGCACATGGCCGCGACCGGCGCCATCGCGCTGACCCTCTACAAGGGCCTCAAGCGCTGGACGCGCAGGCCGCGCCCGTTCGCGACCGATCGCCGCATCCACGCGCTGGTCGCACCGCTGGACGAGTTCAGCTTCCCCTCCGGCCACACCCTGCACGCGGTCGCCTTCAGCCTCGTCGCGACCGCCCACTATCCGGCCCTGGCGTGGCTCCTGCTGCCCTTCACCCTCAGCGTGGCCTTGTCGCGGGTGGTGCTGGGGCTGCACTGGCCGAGCGACGTCCTGGCCGCGACCGCCATCGGGATCGGACTGGCGGGCGTTTCGCTGTGGCTGGTGCCGGGCGTCTCGCTGCTGGCCTGAGCGCGCTCAGGCGTCCAGCCCGCACACCCGGGCACGCAGCAGGCCCGGGCGCGCCTGTCCGGGCCAGTCGAGGTCGTTGGCCACCTGGGCCCTGGCGCGGCTGGCCTCGAGCGCGGCGACGTCGAGGTCGGCGATGGCCCAGCGTTCGTCGCCCCGCGTCCGGGCAAGCACGCCATCGGCCGGCAGGCCCGCGTCCATCGGTGCGAAGATCGCTGCTTCGCCGGTGTTGGTATCCAGGGCCGGACTCCAGGGCGCCTCGCCGCTGGTCACCGACTGCACGACGAAGCAGCGGTTTTCCAGCGCGCGCGCCATGCATCCCACGCGTACCCGCGTCGCGCCGGCCTCGGTGTCGGTGCAGCTGGGCACGGCGATGACCCGCGCGCCGGCTTCGCACTGGGCGCGTACCGGCAACGGGAACTCGCTGTCGTAGCAGACCGCGATGCCGAACCGCACCGGCCCCGCCTGGAACACCCGCAGCACGTCGCCCGGGGCGATCACGCCCGCCTGCTTCTCGAAACCGGTCAGCTGCAGCTTGTCCTGCCAGCCATGGCCACCGTCGGGACTGAAATGGTAGCTGCGGTTGCGCCAGCGCCCGTCCCCGAGCCGCAGCAGGAAGCTGCCCGCGGTGACGTGCATGCCGGTCGCCCTCGCCAGGCCGGCGTAGAGCGCCATCCACGCCTGGTGGTGCGCCTGCAAGGCGTCCAGCGAGGCCAGCAGGTCGGCATGCACCGCGGGGGGATGGATCGCAGCGAGTTCGAGCGAGAGGTACTCGGGCAGGACGACCCAACCCGCGCCCTGCTCCCGGGCCTCGTCGAGCCACTCGGCCTGCTTGCGGGCGAAGGCCGCGAAGTCGAAGCCGGTCGCCCGCGGCACCACCCGGTACTTCGCCGCCGCGACCCGCCAGCGACCCGGCACGTCGACACCGCCCCGCATCAGCTTCGCTCCAGCGGTCGCATCCAATACGTCAGTACGTGGTCCATCTCGCCGACGTCGATTTCGTTCCAGGGCAGGCGCACGCTCAGTTCCGGACGCGGGGTGTAGCCACGCTTGCGCCAGAAAGCTTCGTGGCCGCGATGGAACGGCGGCTGGCGCGGATCGCCGGCATCGCGCTGCACCGCGCAGAACGCCGTCCAGCGGAAGCCGCCCAGCGACCTCGCATGCGCCTCGCGCAGGTCGAAGAAGCGATGTCCCAGTCCGCGACCGCGATACGGCGGCAACAGCACCGATTCGCCGAAGTAGAACACCTCCGACGGGGCGATCGGGCCGGCCTCGAACGGCTTGCGGAACGCCACGCTCTCGTCCTGCAACGGCAGGCCGGTGGAGGCGCCCACCACCTTGCCGCCTTCCATCGCGAGCACCGCGATGCTGTGGGCCGACTGCAGGTAGACCTTGAGGTAGGACGCCTCGTAACGGGCGTCGCCTTCGTAGAGATAGGGCCACTGGCGGAACACCTCGATGCGCAGGCGCGCGAGGTCGACGACGTGGGCCTGTATGGCCGCGCCCGAGAGGACCCGGGTCTGGATGTCGCGCGATGCCGTGTTCATCCGCGAATTCTAGGGGCTGTGCGCCCCGTCACGGAACCGTTGGCGCCGCCGGGGCGACCGGTCATGCGCCTGCGGTCCCGCCAAGCCCGGTGCCGGCGCGTCGCCACGCCGGCACCGGAGCCGCTCCGGCTAGGCGCGCGGCAGCGGCGGCACGCTCCCGCCGGCAAGCTGGTACCAGTCCACCTTGCGGGTGATCGCCATCAGGCCGGCGAGGATCACGAACAACAGGCCCGCTCCGAGCACCAGCGCATTGTCCTCCGAGACCAGCAGGCCGTAGAGCGCGGCGTACAGGGTCGCCAGCATGGCCGCGAATCCCCAGCCACGCAGCGCGCTCTGCAGCACCGCGACCAGGTAGAAGCCGATCAGGCCGATGCAGGCCACGCTGGCGACGAGGTAGGCCCAGGCGAAGTCGATGTGTTCGCTCAGGCTGACCAGGAGCAGGAAGAAGATGGCCAGGGCAAGGCCGACCAGGCCGTACTGGATCGGGTGGATGCGCAGGTGCTTGACCAGTTCGAAGATGAAGAAGCCCACGAAGGTCAGCAGGACGAACAGCAGGCCGTACTTGCTCGCCCGGTCCGCCTGCGAGTACACGTTCACCGGTTCCACCAGCGCGACTTCGACCGCGTCAAGCGGCCCGCGCCCGCGCGTCCCGTCCAGGTCGGCGTCGCTGCCGGCGCCGACGCTGCCCGGCAGGCGCCGGCCTTCGCGATACTGGCGCTGCGCGTTGGTGGCCACCGAGGCGACCTGCCAGCGGGCGTCGAAGCCGCTCGCGCCGATGTCGCGGGTGCGCGGCAGGAAGCTGCCGCTGAAGCGGGGATGCGGCCAGGTCGACGCGACCACGAAGCTGTTCTGCTTGCCCAGCGGCACCAGTGACAGCGACTCGGTACCGCCCAGCGTGAACGCCAGGCGCGTGTCCAATGCGAGGGTGCTGCCGGCAGTGGGCACCGGCAGGCGCGCGTGCACGCCATTGCCGCCATCACCGCCCAGGCCGTCTTCGACCTCGAGCGTCCGTCCGTCGACCTGCAGCACCGGCGGTTCCAGCAGGCCGCGCACGTCGGCGAAGCCGTAGTCGAGCCACGGCCGGCCAATCCGGCGCCGGACATCGGGATCGGTGCCGGGGATCGTCGCCCGGAAGCGCGCCTTCGCCACGCCGTCCCATTCGTAGACGCGCACCTCGTGCAGGCCCAGGCGACGGGTATCGGGCCGCATCGGTCCGCCGACCTCCAGCGTCTCGGGGAAGAACAGCCAACGGCCCGTCCGCTCGCGCTCCACGCGCCGCGGCACGCCGCCCTCGTCCTTCTCCTCCACCCAGACCGTATCGGTGTAGGGCACCACCAGCACCGGCCCCGAGAAGGCCTGCGTGCCGGCATAGCTCCGCGCCACCTCCTGCACTGCCTGCACGCGGTACGCCTGGCGCTCCTGGATCACCCCCCGGATCATCGTCAACGGCACCAGGATGGCGAGCGTCATGCCCGCCACCAGCAGAATCTTCATCCACAAACGCATGTCGTCCTCCCATAGTCGCGACCGGCGCAGGATCGCGGGTCGATGGGGGCTGGCGGAGGCGCGACGGTGAAGCGGCGGTGAAGCCGGCTAGCGCGTCGCCGTCGGCAGGCTCAAGCGGGCGATCGCGCCGCCGCCGTCGCGGTTGGCCAGGCTGGCTTCGCCGCCATGCAGGGCGGCGACCTCGGCGACGAAGCACAGGCCCAGCCCGCTGCTGCGGCTGCCGCCTTCGGGTCGGGCCAGGGAATAGAACCGCTCGAACACGCGGTCCAGCGCATAGCCGGGGATCCCGGGGCCGCGGTCGCGGACCTCAACCACGGCCCGGTCGCCCGCACGGCTCGCCACCAGTTCGATCCGGCTGCCCCGCGGCGCGAAATCCGCGGCGTTCTCGAGCAGGTTCACCAAGGCCTGGCGCAGCAGGAACGCATCGCCGCGCACGCTCACGGCGGCCTCCGGGAGTTCCATATGGCACTCGACCCCGGCCTGGTCGAGGCCGGGCCGCGCCAGCTCGAGGGCGTCGCGCAGCACATCGCCCAGCTCCAGTGGGCGCGGGTCGTCCAGTTGCCGGCGGTGCTCGACCGATGCCAGCGCCAGCAGCTTGTCGATCATCAGGGCCAGGCGCTCGCTCTGCCGGCGGATGCGCGCGGCGAAGCGACGCCGGTCGGCCTCGCCCATCGGCGTACCGCCCTCCTCGTCGCCCTCGAGCAGCTCGGCGCTGCCGCGGATCGCCGCCAGCGGGCTCTTCATCTCGTGGGTCAGCGCATGCACGTACTGCTCGACGTACTGTTTGCCTTCCAGGCGCGTGCGCATGGTTTCCAGGGCGTCGCCCAGGGCCTGGAACTCGCCGCTGGCGCGTGGTGGCGGCACGCGCTCGCCGGCGGTCACCGCGTCGGCGTATCGCTGCAGGCCGCGCAGCTGCCGCGACAGCCAGCCCGCCGCGACCAGTCCGACCAACAGCGCCACGCCGAGCAGCAGCAGGCCCCAGCGCAGGACCACGCCCTGGCTGCGCGCGATGAACGGCGCGATCGTACGGTTGGGCTTGGCCACGGTCAGCACGCCGACGATCGCCCCGTCGGCATCGCGGATCGGCGCGGCCACGTGCATGACGGTCGAATCCGGATCGCCCGGATCCTCCGGGCTGGAGCGGGCGCCGTAGCGTCCACGCAGGGTCAGGTAGACATCGTTCCAGCGCGAGTAGTCGCGTCCCAGGTCGCGCCCCTGGCTGTCGAACACGACGATGCCGCGGGCGTCGGTGACGTAGACGCGGTACTGCGCGGCGCGCTTGCCGAAACCCCAGATCTCCGCGCCCAGGTCGCGCCGGCCCAGTGCACGGATGCGCGTGGCGAAGCGTCCGTCGTTGATGCGCCCGGCGAGGAAGTCGTCGGTGGCCAACTCCGCCAGCACGTTGGCGCTGTCGACCAGGGTGTCCTCCATCGCCTGCCGCACGCCCGGCTTCACCTCGGCCAGGAATACGCGGGCCAGCAGCAGCCCGGCGACCGCGACGATCAGGAAATACCCCAGGAAAATCCGCAGGCCGATCTTCATGGCGTCCGCACCGAGGCCACCTCAGCCCGCGTCGCGGTCGAGGTCGAGCGAATAGCCCAGCCCGCGATGGGTGCGAATGGCATCGAAGTCGCCCTCGCCACGCGCTTCGCGCAACTTGGCACGCAGGGTCTTGACGTGGGTGTCGACGGTACGGTCGCCGCTCTCCAGTGCATCGCCCCATACCCGGTCCATCAACTGCGCGCGCGAAAGCACCGCGCCGGGGCGCTGCAGCAGCGCGGCCAGCAGGCCGTACTCGTAGCGGGTGAGGTCGAGCAACTGGCCGCGGTAGCGGATGCGGCGCCCCTCCAGGTCGTGCTCGAAACCGCCCACGGACGCAGTGGGCCCGTCCTGCCGCTGGCCGCGACGCAGGACCACGCGCACGCGCGCGACCAGTTCGCGGGGCGAGAACGGCTTGGTGACGTAGTCGTCGGCGCCCAGCTCGAGTCCGAGTATTCGATCGATCTCCGCGTTCTGCGCGGTCAGGAAGATCACCGGGAGGTCGCGATGCCGGCGCAGGCGGCGGCAAAGGTCCAGGCCGCTCATGTCGGGCAGCCCGATGTCGAGGATCGCGAGCTGGTGGCGCCCCGGCACGGCCATCGCCTCGGCATGTCCCGCGGTCGGCGCATGGTCGACCCCGAAACCGGCCGCCTCCAGGGCGTAGCGAACGGTTTCGGCGATGTCGGTTTCGTCTTCGACCAGGAGTACTCGGGGCATGGCGCAGGTGGGGAATGGGGAATGGGGAATGGGGAATGGGGAATGGGGAATGGGGAATGGGGCCAGCATATCCGCCGGCCCATGGGGTATGCACCCCGCTCGCCGGCCCATCGACACTTGCGTGGCCGGAGCCCGTAGGATGGACATCCTGCCGACGGACCCGCCGATGAACTACCGCCACGCCTTCCACGCCGGCAACCACGCCGATGTCATCAAGCATGTCGTGCTGCTCGCCGTCTGCGACGCCTTGTGCGCCAAGCCGACCCCGGTGTTTGCCGTCGACACCCACGCCGGGCGCGGCCTGTATCGCCTGGATGCCGAGGCGGCGCGGCGTACCGCCGAAGCCGATGGCGGCATCGGTCGCCTGCTTGCGAGCGCGCGCCAGGTCGCGCCGGTGGAGCGCTACCTGCAGGCGGTGCAGGCCTGCCGCATGGCGCATGGCGCGGATGCCTACCCCGGCTCGCCCTGGCTGCTCGCCCATGCCCTGCGCGAACAGGACCGGATCGCCGCCTGCGAGCTGCAGGCCGAAGAAGCCCAGGCCCTGAAGACGGTATTCGCCGACGACCGCCGCGTCGCGGTGCATGCGCGCGACGGTTACGGCGCGCTCAAGGCCCTGCTGCCTCCGCGGATCGGCGAGACCCGCTTCGCGCGAGGCCTGGTCCTGATCGATCCACCTTACGAGGCACAGCTGGAAGAGTTCGACCACGCCCTCGCGGCCCTCCGGCAGTCACTGGAGCGCTGGCCGCAGGGCGTCTACATGTTGTGGTATCCGATCAAGCGCCGGCGCGCCCTGCAGCCGTTCTTCCGCCGCGCCTCCACCCTGCCGGCGAAGGCCTCGCTGGTCGCCGAACTGATGGTCCACCCCGACGATTCGCCCCTTCGCATGAACGGCAGCGGTCTGCTCGTGCTCAACCCGCCTTGGCACCTCGACGACACCTTGCGGGCCGCGCTCAAGCCGCTCGCCGGCACCCTGGGCGAAGCGGGCGCCTCGTGGCGGGTGGACTGGCTGAAGGCCGCCGGCTGAGCAGGCGGCCCCGGATCAGGGTCAGATCCCGGCCTTGATGTCGGGCTCGAAGAAGCTCCAGCGGATGTCGGGGAAGGCCTCCTTCATGCCGCGTTCGACCGTGTTGATCTGCTCGACCAGGCCGCGTGCGTCCGCGGCGCCCTGCATCTGCGCCTGCACCGAGACCAGCATGTCGTTGCCCAGCTGCAGCGTGATCAGGCTGATCAGGCGGCCGATCTCCGGGCGCGATTCCAGGTAGGCACGGATCTGCCGTTGGCGCTCCGGGTCGACGCTCTGGCCGATCAGCATCGCCTTGACCTCCACCGCCACCAGCACCGCGATCACGATCAGCAGCACGCCGATGCCGATGGTGCCGATCGCGTCCCAGATGGGGTTGCCGGTCACCACCGCCAGCACCACCGCGACCAGCGCGAACATCAGGCCAAGCAGCGCCGCGAGGTCTTCGCCGAAGATCACCACCAGCTCGCTCTGCCGGCTTTCGCGGAACCATTGCCAGAGGCCGCGGCCGGCGCGTGACTTGTTGACCTCCTGCATGCAGGCGCGCATCGAAATCCCCTCGACGATGATGCCGAAGATCAGGACGCCCACGGCCCACCACCACTGCCTGAGCTCTTCGGGGTGCTGCAGCTTGTGGATGCCCTCGTAGAGCGAGAACATGCCGCCGACGGTGAACAGCATCACCGCCACCAGGAACGACCAGAAGTAGATCGCCTTGCCGTAGCCCAGCGGATACTCCGGCGAGGCCGGCCTGCGCGCCTGTTTCATGCCCAGCAGGAGCAGGCCCTGGTTGCCGCAATCGGCCAGGGAGTGGACGGTCTCGGCGAGCATCGCGCCGGAACCGGTAAAGAACGCCGCTACGCCCTTGGCGACCGCGATCGCGAAATTGGCGCCCAGGGCGAAGAAGATCGCGCGGGTCGAGTCACCACCACCGGCCATGATCACATTCCATGCATTGAGGCTGCGCGAGTCTAGCATTGCCGGGGGCGTTTCCATGGCCCCGGCAGCGGCGCGGCGTCCGCTTTTTCGGGCCCGGCGCGTTGTCCCGCAACAAGGGTGGGCGTCCGGCTCCCCGCCATCGAGAAGGTGATCGCCAGATGAAGATGTCGTCCACCCCTCATGTGCCAAGATCCCGCCATGGCTACGCGTGACCGCCTGCCGCCATGGCATGAGCTCCAGCGCCTCCCCAACGGGCGCGAGGTGCTCATACGCCCGATCCGCCCCGAGGACGCGGGCCCCATCCGCGCCGCCTTCGGCCTGCTGCAGCCCGAAGAAGTCCGCCAGCGTTTCCTGCACACGATGAAGGAACTCTCGCCGGACGCTGCCGAGCGCTTCACCCGGATCAACCCCAAGACCGAGTTCGCCCTGGTGGCCGCCGAACCGCTGCCGCCCGGCGAGGCCCTGGTGGGCGCGGTCGCCCGGATCGTGCTCGACCCGGACGCGCACAACGCCGAGTTCGCGATCCTGGTGAGCCATTACATCGCCGGCATGGGACTGGGGCGCTACCTGATGACGCGCATCGTCAAATGGGCCCGAGGCAAGCACGTCCGGCACGTCTATGGCGACGTGCTCGAGCACAACCTGCCGATGTTGCAACTGGCCGAGTCGCTGGGCTTCGTGCGCCACCAGCAGCAGGACGCGCCAGGCCTGGTGCGGGTCATCCTCGACCTCAGCCCGACGCCGCTGCAAGCCGCTTCCTGAGGGGCGCTGACCGACTCGCCCGCGACCGGGACCGCATGCCCCCATCACCGGGCCGCCAGGCAGGGCCCTGATCGGCGCTTGAACCGGTACGGCCGCACCGCCCGGTTGCCGCGACCGGCGCGGTAAACTGCGCGATCCGTCATGCGCGCGGGGCAGCCTGCTGCCCCGCGCCGTCGCCGTTTCCATCCCCCGCCCTGCCGATGCCCCGCTCCGACGACCGTCCCACCGCCGTACCGTCCCCGCCCCTGCCCCGCCCCGGCCAGCAACGTGCCTGGTGGCGCGCCCCTGCGTCTGCGTCCGCGCTGGCCTGGCATGTCGCGCAGGCGGCGCGGGCCCATGACGGCCCCGTGCTCGCGGTGGCGCGCGACAACCACGGCGCCCACCAGTTGGAAGCGGACCTGCGCACCCTGCTCGGCGCGGATTCGGCGGCGGGCGGCACGCTGCCGGTCCTGCCGTTCCCGGACTGGGAAACGCTGCCCTACGACGTCTTCAGCCCGCATCCGGACATCGTCAGCCAGCGCCTGTCGGCCCTGCACCGCCTGCCCGGCCTGCGCCGCGGCATCGTCGTGGTCCCGGTACAGACCCTCATGCAGCGCCTGGCACCGAAGCGCCACATCGTCGGCGGGAGCTTCGACGTCGCCCTGGGCCAGCGCCTGGACCTGGACGCGGAAAAACGACGCCTGGAGTCGGCCGGTTACCGCCATGTCCCACAGGTCCTGGACCCGGGCGATTTCGCGGTGCGCGGCGGCCTGCTCGACGTGTTCCCGATGGGCGCCGAGCAACCCTTCCGCGTGGAACTGTTGGATGACGAGATCGACACCATCCGCGGCTTCGACCCGGAAACCCAGCGCTCGCTGGAGAAGATCGACGGCGTGCACCTGCTCCCCGGCCGCGAGATGCCGCTCGACGAGGCGTCGCTCAAGCGCGTGCTCGACACCATGCGCGAACGCTTCGACCTCGACACGCGGCGCAGCGCGCTCTACCAGGACCTCAAGGCCGGCCTCGCGCCCTCGGGCGTGGAGTACTACCTGCCGCTGTTCTTCGACCAGACCGCGACCCTGCTGGACTACTTCGGCGACGACACGCTGCCGTTGCTGGGCGAAGGCGTCATCGAGGCCGCCGACGCTTTCTGGAAGCAGACCGCGGAGCGCCACGAACAACGGCGCCACGACATCGAGCGGCCGGTGCTGCCGCCGGCCGAGCTGTACCTGTCGCCCGACGCCCTGCGCGAACAGCTCAACACCGCGCCGCAGACCGGCGGCCGCCGCATCGAGATCTGCGGCGAGACGCATCCGCAGCGCGAGCGCGCCATGGCGCTGGGCGACCAGCCCGCGCCGCCGCTGCCGGTGGTCGCGCGCGACCACGCGCCCGGCGAGGCGCTGGTGTCGTTCCTGTCCAGCTACCCGGGACGCGTGCTGGTGGCCGCCGACTCGCCGGGCCGGCGCGAGGCGCTGCTGGAAGTCCTCGATGCCGCCCGCTTGAAGCCCGACGTGGTGGCAGACTGGCCCGCCTTCCTCGCCGGCGACATGCGTTTCGCGATCGCCGTCGCCCCGCTGGACGATGGCTTCGCGCTCGACACGCCGCAACTCGCCGTCCTCACCGAGCGCCAGCTGTTCCCCGAGCGCGCCAGCCAGCCGCGGCGGCGCCGGCGCGCGGGGCGCGAGCCCGACGCGATCATCCGCGACCTGGGCGAGCTCACCGAAGGCGCGCCGATCGTCCACGAAGACCACGGCGTCGGCCGCTATCGCGGCCTGGTGCTGCTCGAGGCCGGCGGCGAGCCCGGTGAATACCTGGAGATCGAGTACGCCAAGGGCGACCGCCTCTACGTGCCGGTCGGCCAGCTGCACCTGATCAACCGCTACTCCGGCGCCTCCGTCGAGACCGCGCCGCTGCACTCGCTTGGCGGCGAGCAGTGGACGAAGGCGAAGAAGAAGGCCGCCGAGAAGGTCCGCGACGTCGCCGCCGAACTGCTAGAGATCCAGGCCAAGCGCCAGGCCCGCGCCGGCCTCGCGATCGACGTCGACCGCGCGATGTACGAACCCTTCGCCGCGGCCTTCCCTTTCGAAGAAACGCCCGACCAGCACGCCGCGATCGAAGCGGTCATCCGCGACCTGGGCTCCAGCCAGCCGATGGACCGCGTGGTCTGCGGCGACGTCGGCTTCGGCAAGACCGAAGTGGCGGTGCGCGCGGCCTTCGTCGCCGCCAGCGCGGGTCGCCAGGTGGCCCTGCTGGTGCCGACCACCCTGCTCGCCGAACAGCATTACCGCAACTTCCGCGACCGCTTCGCCGACTGGCCGCTGCGCGTGGAAGTCCTGTCGCGCTTCAAGACCACCAAGGAAATCAAGGCCGAGCTGGACAAGCTCGCCGACGGTCAGATCGACGTGATCGTCGGCACCCACCGGCTGCTGCAGAAGGACGTACGCTTCAAGGACCTGGGCCTGGTCATCGTCGACGAGGAACAGCGTTTCGGCGTTCGCCAGAAGGAGGCGCTCAAGGCCCTGCGCGCCAACGTGCACCTGCTCACCCTCACCGCGACGCCGATCCCGCGCACGCTCAACATGGCCATGGCGGGCCTGCGCGACCTGAGCATCATCGCCACCCCGCCCGAGCACCGCCTGGCCGTGCAGACCTTCGTCGTGCCCTGGGACGATGCCCAGCTTCGCGAAGCCTTCCAGCGCGAGCTTGCGCGCGGCGGCCAGGTCTACTTCCTGCACAACGACGTCGAGAGCATCGGCCGCATGCAGCGCGAGCTGCAGGCGCTCGTTCCGGACGCGCGCATCGGCATCGCCCATGGCCAGATGCCCGAGCGCGAACTCGAGAAGGTCATGCTCGACTTCCACAAACAACGCTTCAATGTGCTGTTGTGCACGACCATCATCGAGTCCGGCATCGACATCCCGAACGCGAACACGATCATCATGAACCGCGCCGACAAGTTCGGCCTCGCCCAGCTGCACCAGCTGCGCGGCCGCGTCGGTCGCTCGCACCATCGGGCCTACGCCTACCTGGTGATCCCCGACCAGCGCTCGATCACCGCCGACGCGCAGAAGCGCCTGGAGGCGATCGCCTCGATGGACGAACTCGGCGCCGGCTTCACCCTGGCCACCCACGACCTCGAGATCCGGGGCGCGGGCGAGCTGCTGGGCGAGGACCAGAGCGGACAGATGGCCGAGGTCGGCTTCAGCCTCTACACGGAACTGCTCGAACGTGCCGTGCACTCCATCCGCCAGGGCAAGCTCCCCGACGTGGACGGCACCGAGTCGCGCGGCGCCGAGATCGAGCTGCACATCCCGGCCCTGATCCCGGACGATTACCTGCCCGACGTCCATACCCGCCTGACCCTGTACAAGCGCATCAGCGGCGCCCGCGACGCCGACGCGCTGCGGGAACTCCAGGTGGAGATGATCGACCGCTTCGGCCTGCTGCCCGATGCCGCCAAGCACCTGTTCGCCATCGCCGAACTCAAACTGGACGCCACCCGGCTGGGCATCCGCAAGCTCGACCTGGGCGAGAACGGCGGCCGCGTGCAGTTCGTCGAGAAGCCCGACGTCGACCCGATGGCCATCATCAAACTGATCCAGGGCCAGCCCAGGCACTACCAGATGGACGGTCCGGACAAGCTGAAACTGAAGCTCGAGTTGCCCGATGCGCTCTCGCGCCTCGCCGCGGCCAAGGGCCTGCTGCTGATGCTGGGCAAGGGCGGCTGAGGCTGAGCACGCCGCCCACCGGAGCGCTTGCGTGGCCCCGTGGCGTTGGGGTGCACCTCAAGCCAGGGCATCGACCGCGGGTGACGACAGGGATGGTGGCGCTTGGGCACCAGCCACACAGGGTGCCGGCCCCTCGGCCACGCCGGCTCGGTCCAACGGACTGAGCACGCCGCCCGCGCCACGGCCCAGCACATGGGTGTAGACCTGGGTCGTGGCCACGTCCTTGTGTCCCATCAGTGCCTGCACCGTGCGGATGTCCTGTCCGGCGTCCAGCAGGTGGGTCGCGAACGAGTGCCGCAGGGTGTGGCAGCTGGCCGGCTTCGCGATGCCCGCCCGGTCGCGCGCGGCACGGAACGCGCGTTGCAGCACCGACTCGTCGACATGATGCCGGCGCCTGAGGTTCGTGCGGGGATCGCGGGACAGTCGCGCCGCCGGGAACAGGTATTGCCAGCCCAGGGTGAACCCGGCATTCGGATACTTCCGCTCCAGCGCATGCGGCAGGTGGACGCCGGCGACACCTGCCAGGCGGTCCTGCCCATGCAACACCTTCACTTTGTCGCGTTGCCGCTGCAGGTCCAACTTCAAGCGCTGCGGCAATGGCACGCGACGGTCCTTGCCGCCTTTTCCGTCGCGCACGCATATCTCATTGCAGTCGAAGTCCACGTCCTTCACCCGCAGGCGATGGCATTCCATCAGCCGCATGCCCGTGCCGTACATCAGCGCGGCCACCAGCCAGCACTGCCCATCGAGGAGCGCCAGCAGGCGTCCCACCTCCTCTCGCGACAACACCACCGGCAAGCGCGACGGCCGCTTCGCCCGGACCACCGATTCCATCCATTCCAGCTCGATCCCCAGCACCTGCCGATACAGGAAGAGCAAGGCGGAAAGCGCCTGGTTCTGCGTGCTGGCCGCCACCCGTCCCTTCACCGCCAGCTGCGTCAGGAAGGCCTCCACCTCCTTGCGGCCCATGTCCCTGGGATGACGCTTGCCATTGGCCAGGATGAAGCGCCGCGCCCACTCCACGTATGCCCGCTCCGTGCGGACGCTGTAATGCATCACCCGGCAACGCGCACGCAACCGGTCCAGCAGCCGCGGCGCCCCGGGAAGCGGGTCACGAGCAAGCGCCAAGCCAGTGGATCGCCCACCCGGCGCAACCGCCTCCGCCCGTCCCTGCAGCCTTTCACTCCCGATTAGCACCCCATTTTCGAGCGTCCTTGCCATACCGCCTCCAATTCGCCTGATATCCAGGAAGCATCGGCTTGGAGCAAGTCGACTACAATCATCCAAGTCCTTGAATACCTGTAGGATTTGTCTGATTGACGCCACAGCCGGCGCCGACCCACAATCCGTTATCACCCCATTTTTGGGGTCTACTTGGTGTTAGGGCTCAATTGTGGCTTCAGATGATCTCAACGCGCTTTACAACGAAGCCCGTGGCTTTGCCGAGTACATGTTGCTCACGCACGGAGAGTTCATTCCATTTGGCGTCCAGATGAGCCGCGACGGAAAAATTGCACAGGTCGCTGGTGACCTTGGCACAGAGCATCCGAAGTCAGCTGAGATGGTTGAGTTTCTTCAATCCTCGTTTGCTCAATCCGCCATTTCTGGTGCTATCCGGGCGGCTGGTGTCTGCCTGGACATGTACGTGGTGCCACCCGGGCAGCAGCAAAAGACTGACGCCATCTGTACAAGACTGGCTCATATCTCTGGTGAGGCAGTGGAGGTCTTTGTGCCGTATTCTCGTGACTCTCACGGGGCCTTTCAGCTTGGCCAGCCGTTCGCAGCAGCGGCCGGTGATTTTAAGCTGGTTGAGCCCTAACAATTCGTGTATGGACTCCTCCGTCAAGCAGGGCTGCCGTAGCTGATCTTCGATCGTCGGGAAGTGGTGCGGTTGCAGTCGTGTATTCGGCCTTGGGGTGGACGTTGATCGTCCGGGCCATCATGGAATCCGCGGCGCAGGGGCCTATCGTTCAAGCGGCCTGATG
>NZ_JACHTF010000010.1 GCF_014145325.1 Marilutibacter spongiae | reverse complement strand
CCGGCCTCGGCCTCACGCAGGAAGCCGATGATCTGCTCTTCAGAAAAGCGCTTCTTCACGTCCAATCTCCTTACTCTGGGGAATTGGACTCCAGATCGCCGCGCTACTCAAAACCGGGGGGACGTCGGTCCCAGAGTGAGGGCATTGTTGCTCTGGCAGGCATCAGTCTCGGGGATCATCAGTTCATGACGCTCCCTCGTGGGCGAGGGCGTTTCGCCTTCGTGCTTGAGGACAACTGGTTCTCCATCCAGCTCTCCAATGCGACTGCTGGTGTATTGCCTCTGGCTTCCGTGCAGATTCGGAGCGAATACTTGACCGCCGTGGGGCCTGCGGAAGCCGTTTCTACTTTGACTCGGCTTGTCGCTCGGATGGGGAAGGTGTCAGGTCCGCCAGTGATCAGCCGCTTGGACCTGTTTGCCGACTTCTCCACGGGCCTCGACGTAGCGGCGATGCCAGGGAGTCATTGGGTCAAGCGGAGCAAGAAGCGGTCGATACACGAAGAGTGCGATCAGATCACCGGAATCTCGTTCGGCAGCGGAAACGAGGTCAGCGCGAGGCTCTACGACAAGACGCGGGAGATTCTGAAGTCTGGCAAAGACTACATGCGCCCGCTTTGGGCAGCGCAGGGTTGGGATGGCGAATCGCAGGTGTGGCGGATGGAGTTCCAGATTCGCCGCGAAGGTCTGCCGGAGCAGATGAAGGGGCCCGCGTCGGAGGTCTTGGCGCTCAACGGCAATCTCTGGCGATACCTATGCGAGGAATGGCTGCGTCTGGCGGTGCCTTCGCAATCCGACGACACTCGCAGTCGCTGGCCGACCCATCCTCTCTGGCAAGCATTGGCCGGGTCATGGGACCTAGATCCGGATGCGCCGCCACTCACCCGGGTCGAGAAGTCTCGCCTTCCCCCTGATGACTATCTTTTCCGGGCAGGAATCGCGGGCCTCACTTCGTTCATGGCACGCGAAGGAATCGAGGACTACTCGCACGGGCTGGGTGAGTTCCTTCAAGCCTTCGAAACCTACTTTGAAGGCCCGGACAAGGAGTTCCCCGAAGGCTTGCAGGCTTACATCCGTCGCAAGACCAAGGCCCAGGCGCGCCGCTACAACGTCCGGATGCCTGACCATGAACGGAGGTGAGCCATGCGCACGATGGACCTCCACGAGGCGGCGGTTTTCCTGCGTATGCCTCCCGCAGTTCTCCGGCTCCATGCGAGGCAGGGCCGGGTCAAGGCGGCGAAGCCGGGAAAACGCTGGGTCTTTCTTGAAGAGGATCTTGCCGCATACCTCGGCCAGCTTTACGCTGCCCGAAGGCAAGCGCCGCTAAGTGGCTCCAACTTGGAGGAATCCATATGGGGCTATACCAACGCGGCACTGTCTGGTGGGTCGACCTCACCACGCCGAATGGCGAGCGAATACGCCGCTCTACTGGGATTGAAGACCGAGCGCTCGCGCAGGAGTATCACGACCGGCTCAAGGTCGGCTTCTGGGAAGAGCAAAGGCTCGGGGTCCGACCCCAGCGCAGTTGGCAGGACGCCGCCGTCCGATGGGTGAAGGAAACCCGCGACAAGCGAACGCATGGAAAGGACATCGCCAAGTTGCGGTGGTTGGATCGCTACCTCGGGCACCTGCAGCTTTCCCAGGTGACCCGGGATGTGATTGACCAGATCGCCGAGCGGAAGACCCGGGAATCGAGTCCAAGCAACGCGAACCGCTACCTGGCGTTGATCCGGGCGATCCTGAGACGCGCAAGGGACGAGTGGGGGTGGCTGGAGTCCATCCCCAAAGTCCGGCTGTACCGGGAACCGAAGGGGCGAATCCGCTTCCTGACCCCGGACGAGGCCCGGCGACTGCTCCATGAGCTGCCGGCCCATCTCCGGGATATGGCGCAGTTCGCACTCGCTACGGGTCTGAGGCAGCGCAACGTGTCGTTCCTGCGGTGGGAGCAGGTAGACATGGCCCGTCGTGTTGCGTGGATCCATCCAGACGAAGCCAAGGCTGGCCGAGCCATTGGCGTCCCACTGAACGCATCAGCGCTGGAAGTGCTGGCGCGAAGGCAAGGGCAGGATGCCGAGCACGTGTTTACCTATGAGGGTATGCCCGTGGCGCGGTGTTCTACCAAGGCATGGAAGAAGGCACTGGAGCGCGCCGGGATCGAACGGACGTTCCGTTGGCACGATCTGCGACACACATGGGCGTCGTGGCACGTACAGAGCGGGACACCGTTGCAGGAGCTGATGGAGCTGGGCAGTTGGGCCAGCTACGAGATGGTCCTGCGGTACGCACACCTCGCGGCGGATCACTTGCGAGGGGCCGCGTGCCGGATCGACGGCACACTGGCGTCACAGCCGTAGAAAACGAAAAACCCGCAGCATGTGCGGGCCATCTGTAACGCCTTGATTTGTCTCCACCAAAAGATGGTGGCCGGGGAGGGAATCGAACCCCCGACACGGGGATTTTCAATCCCCTGCTCTACCAACTGAGCTACCCGGCCACGACACGGTGCGACCGTGTGAGGAGCGGCATGATACGGATGCGGGAAGGATGTGGCAAGCATCGTGGCAGGGCGGCGCGGTGGCGGGCGTTTTCCGGCGGTGGGTGGCGTGCGACGCCTGTGCCGCTTGCCGCGTATGGTGAGATGCATGCGTGTCGCCGCGGCGGCGGCACGTCCG
Source organism: Marilutibacter spongiae (assembly GCF_014145325.1). Lineage (GTDB taxonomy): Bacteria > Pseudomonadota > Gammaproteobacteria > Xanthomonadales > Xanthomonadaceae > Marilutibacter > Marilutibacter spongiae. Next base: position 161,523 of record NZ_JACHTF010000010.1, on the reverse strand, counting down.
GTTCGCCAGAGAGGAAAAGACGATGCAATTCAGCATGATGCGTTCGGCCCCCGGGTGTGCGCTGTTGGCGGTCCTGGTGGCAGCGGGTTTGTCGGCCTGTGCGACCGGCGACCGGATCAGCGACGACGAGCGGCTGGCGATCTATCGCGCGCATGCCGGCGAGCCGGTGAAGAGCTTCCGGTATTTCGGTCGCTTCGACAGCTGGACGCCGCTGGGCGACGAGGCGCTCGCGATCTGGACACGCCCGCAGGAGGCCTACCTGCTCGAGTTCGACGGCAGTTGCTACAACCTGGACTTCGCCACGGCGATCGCCTTGAGCGACCAGGGCGGAATGGTTTACGCCAAGTTCGACAAGGTGACGGTCCTGGGCGCCGGGGCGGGTGCGGTGTCGATCCCCTGCATCATCGGCGAGATCCGGCCGCTCGATACCCGCGCGATCAAGGCCGCGGAGGCCGACCGGCGCGAGAACGGGACCCAGCCCGCAGACGCGTCGGATGGGTAAGTCGCGGCCAGGGCATGGCCAGGGCGGCGCGGGATGACTAGGGCGCGTCCGCCGGGACGTAGCCGGCAGGCTTGTCGGCGCCGCCCTCGAACAGGAACTTCTCCATCTCCGCGGCCAGGAATGCCCGGTGCTTGGGGTCCATGGGCGACAGGCGGTTCTCGTTGATCAGCATGGTCTGGTGGGCCAGCCATGCGGCCCAGGCGTTCTTGCCGATGTGGGCGTAGACGCGCTTGCCCAGTTCGCCGGGCCAGGGGATGAAGTCCAGGCCTTCGGCCTCACGCTTCTCGTATTCGCAGTGGACGGTGCGGGGCATCGGGATCCTCAATCGTGGTCGGCGGGCGTCGCGTCGCTGGATTCGAGCAGTTTGCGGATGGGGGCGGGGATGCCCAGTGCCGTCAGTTGCGTCCGCGAGACCCAACGCAGGTCGTCATTGTCGCCGACGCGCTCGCGCAGGGCGACAGCCCGCCACCGGCGTGGGTGCAGGTCGAGCCGGAAATGGCTGAATGCGTGGGCGATCGAAGGCAGTGCCTCGCCCGCGTCGTAGTCCGGATCGGCATGCGTGGCCAGCCATTCGCGGGCGAGCGTGGCGTCGTCGGCCTGCGGCAAGGTCCATAGCGAGGCCCAGATGCCCGTCGGCGGACGTTGCTGCAGCAGGATCCGGCCCTGCGCGTCCTCCAGCCACAGCAGTTGGGCTTCGCGCCGGGGCAGGGTCTTGCCCGGTCGCGGCGTGGGCAGGCTGTCGGTGAGGCCGTCCCGGTGCGCGACGCAGGTTTCGCGCAAGGGGCAGAGCAGGCAGGTGGGCTTGCTGCGCATGCACAGGGTGGCGCCCAGGTCCATCTGCGCCTGGGTGTAGTCGGCCATGCGCGCGTCGGGCAGGGCGGGGTCTTCGACATGGGCCTCGGCGAAGGCCCACAGGCGTTTCTCGACCTTGGGCGCGCCCGGCCAGCCTTCGACGCCGTGGTAGCGCGCGAGCACGCGCTTGACGTTGCCGTCGAGGATGGCGTGGCGGTCGCCCCAGGCCTGGGACAGGATCGCCGCGGCGGTGCTGCGACCGATGCCGGGCAGCGCGACGAGCGCCTCGAGGTCGCGCGGCAGCTCGCCGCCATGCCGCTCGACGCAGGCGCGCGCGGCGGCGTGCAGGTTGCGGGCGCGCGCGTAGTAACCCAGGCCTGACCACAGCGCCAGGACCCGTTCCTGCGGCGCCGCGGCCAGCGCGGGCAGGTCGGGCAAGGCGTCGACGAAACGCTGGAAATAGGCGATCACCGTGGCGACCTGGGTCTGCTGCAGCATGATCTCCGACAGCCACACGCGATACGGCGAGCGCGGATGCTGCCACGGCAGGTCGTGGCGACCATGCAGGTCGAACCAGGCGAGCAGCGGGGTGGCGTAGCGGTCGCGATCGACGGCGACCGGCGGTGTCGGGCGGTCGCGGCTCATTGGGCTTCGTCCGACTCGAAGCTGAGCTCGACGCCGCGGAGAGTCGCTCCGGCAATCTGTACTTCGGGTGTCTGCAGTCGGCCTTCGATCGGCGGCAGCGGCGTGCCGGTCGCGATGGCGTCCAGCCAGGCCAGCACGGCCGGCAGGCGGAAGCGGGCGTCGAACCGGGTTTGCTCCCGCTCCAGCCGCAGGCGCGCCGGACTGCTGGCGTCGAAGGGGCCGGCATAACGCAGGGAGAACGGCAGGGGCGCGCGCGACTGGCCGAGCGGCGGCGGCAGCGTCGGCCACGCGGTGGGCCAGCCGGCCAGGCGCCCGTCCAGCGCCAACGCGAGCGGTGCCTCGCCGGGCCGCAGCACGAGCTGGCCATGGGCCTGCAGCGAAGGGATGGGGCTGGCGTCGCCGGTGCCGTCCAGTACGAGGGCATCGGGCGCAATCAGGAGGCCGTCGTCTTCGAGTTGCAGGCGCCCGTGCATGCCCAGCAGGAAGGGCAGGCGGGTAACGTCGGCCTCATAGCGCGCCGAGGTCCCGAAGCGCATCGGTGCGATCGTCACCCTGCCTGCTTCGCGCTGCACGGGGCCGGACAGGACGATCGTGGCGGGGACGCGCTTGCCGTCCAGGTCGGCGGCGAGGGTGCCGCGGAGCTGGAGCGCGCTCGGCTCGCCGTCCAGCAGCGCCTGGGCCTGGCCCAGTTCGACGGCGAGGTCGAAGCGCGCGCGCGAGGGCGGGTCGATGTAGTCGCCGCGGACCGTCGCCGAGAACGGGCGGGTGGGATGGAAGCGCGGCGCGTCGAGGGCAAGGCCGTGCAGGGCCCAGCCGTCGCCATCGACGTGGCCGTCGCGGACCTGCACGCCGTCGGTCAGCACGGGCAGGCGCGGCGGCGCGTCGGACGGGGGGCGGGCATCGAGCCAGGCCATCAGCGCCGGCCACTGCAGGCGCGGGCCGTCGAGTTCGATGCGTTCCAGGGTCAGGTCGGCGCCCCGGCTGCGCAGGGTGTGCCAGGGCAGCGACAGCCGGGCGCGATCGGCCTGCAGCAGCGGAGTGCTCGCGCCGGGCAGACGAGCGTCGAGGTCGCGCAGCACCAGGGTCGGCGTGCCGCGCAGGCGGTATTCGGCCGCGCCCGATGCGGTGATCTCCAGGCCCAGGGCCCGGCCGGCGGCGCCGAGCACGAGGGCGGCGACCTGCTGCGGGCGACTCAGCCAGAAGGCCAGCGCGCCAAGCACGGCCAGCGCGACGATCGCCAGCAGGACGAACAGGCGCTTGCGGCTCACGCGGCGGGCCACCCGGCGATCAGGCGCCGAGCGCCTCCGGAAGCAGGGCGTCGACGAAGGCCTCGGCGTCGAACACGCGCAGGTCCTCCGGACGCTCGCCGATCCCGGCGAATCGGATCGGGATGCCGAACTCGCGCGCCAGCGCGAACACCACGCCGCCCTTGGCGGTGCCGTCGAGCTTGGTCACCACCAGGCCGGTGACGCCGATGGCGGCATGGAACTGGCGCAGCTGCGACAGCGCGTTCTGGCCGGTGGTGCCGTCGATCACCATCAGCACCTCGTGCGGGGCGGCGGGGTCGAGCTTCTGCAGCACGCGCTTGATCTTGCCCAGCTCGGCCATCAGCCCCTGCTGGGTGTGCAGGCGCCCGGCGGTGTCGGCGATGAGCACCTCGGTGCCGCGCGCCTTCGCCGCCTGCAGGGCATCGAAGGCAACCGACGCCGCGTCGGCGTTCTGGCCCTGGGCGATGACGGCGACGCCGTTGCGCTCGCCCCAGGCCTGCAACTGGGCCACGGCCGCGGCGCGGAAGGTGTCGCCGGCGGCGAGCATCAGCGGGCGGCCTTCGTCCTTGAAGCGCTTGGCCAGCTTGCCGATGGTCGTGGTCTTGCCGACGCCGTTGACGCCGATCGTGAGCAGGACGAAGGGTTTGGCGTCGCGGTCGACCTGCATCGGCACCGCGACCGGTCGCAGCAGCGCCACCAGATCGGCGCGCAGCGCGGCGAGCAGGGCGTCGGCGTCGGCGAACTCGCGCGCCTTCATGCGCTTGCGCAGGCCTTCGACCAGGTCGGTGGTGGCGGTCACCCCGACATCGGCGGTGATCAGGGCGGTCTCGATCTCGTCCAGCAGGTCGTCGTCGAGACGGGGATTGCGCGAGAACAGGCCGCCCAGGCTGCGCGCGATGGCGCTGCCGCCCAGGCGCTCGCGCCAGCCGGGCTTGCCGGCGGCGGCGGGCGTCGCCGGGCGGGGTTCGGCCGCCGCGGGCGACTCGACGACCGTCGCAGGAATGGGCTCGGGCTCGGGCGTGTCGGGTTGGGCCGCCAAGGGCGCGGCCTCCATCGCCGCGGCGATGACTTCCTCGGGAACGGGCAGCGCTTCGACCGGCGGCGCCGGTTGCGGCGACGGGGCGGCCGGCGCGGGCGCGTCATCGTCGTGGGGCGCAGCGTCCGGGAAAGCCGCGGCGAGCTCCGCGATGCGGCGCTCCGACTCGGGATCCAGGGGCTTTTCGGGCTTCTTTCGGCGGAAAAAACTGACCATCGAGCGGGGGCGTCTGTATATGCGCGAGAATAGGCCCATGCTATCACCGCCCCCCGCCAAGCCCCGATGAAAAAGCATTCGACGCACCGGCGCCCGGCGCCATTGCCCGCGGCCGCGTCGACCTCCGCCGCAGCGGGCAAGGTCAGGCTGATCGGCGGACGCTGGCGGGGTACACGGCTGCCGGTCCCGGCGGTCGCCGGCCTGCGACCGACGGCGGACCGGGTCCGCGAGACCCTCTTCAACTGGCTGATGCCCGCGCTGCCCGGCGCGCGGGTACTGGACCTGTTCGCCGGCAGCGGCGCCCTGGGCCTTGAGGCGGTGTCTCGGGGCGCGGCCTCGGCGGTGCTGGTCGAACGCGACCGCGGCCTGGCCCAGTCCCTGCGCGAGACCGTGGACCGGCTTCACGGCGGCGAGGCCGTCCGGATCGTCGAGGCCGAGGCGCTGGGCTGGCTGCAGGGCCAGGCAGGCAAGACGGAGCGCTTCGACATCGCGTTCGTCGACCCGCCGTTCGCCGCCGGCCTGTGGGACGCCGCCCTGGCGGGCCTGCCAGCGCTGATGTCCGACGCCGCGTGGCTGTACGTGGAGTCGCCGGCCGATCACCCGCCACCGCTGCCGGCCGGCTGGTCGCTGCACCGCGAGGGGCGGACCCGCGAGTCGCGCCAGGCGTTGTACCGTCGCCAGGCCGTGCCCGCTGCTAAACTCGGGCCGGTCGACCCGCTGGGGGCGGACGCGTCCGGGACCGGTGGCTGAACCACCGCCGCACGCGCGCCGCCGATCGCGGCAGTGTTGCCGCGGAATCCTCCATCCACTTGAATTCGCAAGGAAAACGCACGCCCCATGACCGCGAACCGCCAACGCATCGCCGTCTACCCCGGGACCTTCGACCCCATCACCAACGGGCACGTCGACCTGGTGGACCGGGCCGCGCCGTTGTTCGAGCGCCTGGTGATCGGCGTCGCCGAGAGCCCCGGCAAGGGGCCGGCGCTTCCGCTGGCGCAGCGCGTGGAGCTGGCACGGCAGGCCGTGGCCCGGCATCCGAACGTGGAGGTGCGCGGCTTCGACTCGCTGCTCGCGCACTTCGTCTCCGACGTCGGCGCCGGCGTGCTGCTGCGCGGCCTGCGCGCGGTGTCGGACTTCGAGTACGAGTTCCAGCTCGCCAGCATGAACCGCCACCTCATTCCCGACGTGGAAACCCTGTTCCTGACGCCGGCCGAGCAGTACGGCTTCATTTCCTCGTCGCTGGTGCGCGAAGTCGCGCGACTGGGCGGCGACGTCTCCGGTTTCGTACCGCCCGCCGTGGCCGCCGCCTTGCAGGCCGAGTGGCAACGTACCCGCGAAGCGCCATAATCGAGTTTTTCAACCCCACATTCCGTTCAAACCAAGGGGAATCCCGATGAAGATGTCCACCCGCCTGATCCTGGCCGCCTGCCTCACCCTGCCTGTCCTGGCGGCCTGCCAGAAGGAAGAGGCGACGGAAGTGGTCGAAGCCGCTCCGGTTGCCAAGCCGACCACCAGCGACGAGAACGCCTGGGCCGAGTACCTGACCGATATCGTCAAGCGCAATGTCGGCGATGCGTCGAGCGTCTACCTGTACACGCTGCCCGCCGCCGACTCGGCCGACTACGAGGGCGAGTACCAGCGCCAGCTCGAGAAGGCGCAGACCGACGTCATGCGCGGTGGCGTCTCGGGCACGCTGCTGGCCTACGGTTCGCCGGATTCGGCCAAGACCGCCGACCTGGCCGTGGCCTCGTTCGAAATGGCGCAGAGCGGTTCGATGAAGGGCGTGCGCGTCCTGTTCATCGGCGACAACGCCGACTTCGCACGCGTCAAGACCGCCGTCGAGCCTTCCGGCGCCGTCTTCCAGTTCGTCGAAGCCAAGTGACGCCCTGACCCCTGCGCAACGCGCAGGGCTTTGTCAGTGCGTCATCCCCGAGAAAGCGGGGATCCAGCCTTTGGCTCTTCGTCCTTCGCCCGCGCCCCGGCGCGGGCGGCTTTGCCGGCGCGTCGTTCCGGACCTGCCCACGTCGCGGCTGCAAGCTCCAGGAGCTGGATCCCAGCGTCCGCTGGGATGACGGCTCGCGGATTTCGCGGGCTACGTGATGGAGCCGCTGCGGTGGGCTTTCGGCGTGGCGCGCAGGCGAAGCCCGTCGCTTGACCTCGTCGGTCGATCGCGCCGTCCCGCTCTCCAAATGCACCGGCACGCTCCCTTCGCGGGGCACGCAAGAGCCGTCATCCCCGCGAAAGCGGGGATCCAGCCTTTGGCTCTTCGTCCTTTGCTCGCGCCAGGCGCAAGCGACCTCGCCGATGCCTCATCCCCGCAGAACTGTCCGCGTCGCAGCTTCGGGCTCCAGGTGCTGGATCCCAGCGTCCGCTGGGATGACGGACTCATGTGCTCCTTCTGGCAGCCGGCGAGTAGATCGTATCGGCCATCCTGTACGGCGTGCTTGCCCACCTCGCGCAGCGCACGAGCCAGTGGAGGTCGAAGGGCTTACCATTACCCATTCATGCCCCACCCCTCTCAATCCCGGCTTCCACGCCCATGTCCCTGAAGATCAACGAGCTCTGCGTCAACTGCGACGTCTGCGAGCCGGCCTGCCCCAACCAGGCGATCTCGCAGGGCGAAACCATCTACGTGATCGATCCGGCGCGTTGCACCGAGTGCGTCGGTCACTTCGACGAACCGCAGTGCGTGGTCGTGTGTCCGGTGGAGTGCATCGATCCGGACCCGGACATGCCGGAAACCGAGACGCAGCTGTTGGCGAAACTGGCCCGGCTGCAGCAACAATGAACCGCGGGTCGCGTCCCGCCGCCATCCACCCAGCCGCCCGACGTGGCGACAGGAGCGAATCCATGCGCGTGATCCTGCGAACCCTGGCCCTTGCCGGCCTCCTGGCCTCGATGCTGCCGCTGCAGGCCTGCGCCGAAGCCGAGCCGCAAACGGGCGTCACGCCCACCGCCGCGGCCGCGCACCCCCCGGGGGCCGCGATCGCCAGCGCGCACGGCCTCTCGACCGACGCCGGGATGGAAATCATCGCCAAGGGCGGCAATGCCTTCGACGCGGCGGTGGCCGTGTCCTCGACGTTGTCGGTGGTCGAGCCGATCAGCTCGGGCATCGGCGGCGGCGGCTTCTTCCTGGTGCACGACGCCCGCAGCGGCCGCGATGTCTTCATCGATGCCCGTGAGACCGCGCCGGCGGCGGCGACCCCGGAGGCCTACCTCGACGCCAACGGCGAGCTCGATCGCGACCGCTCCGTCAACGGGCCATGGTCGGCCGGCATCCCCGGCCTGCCCGCCGCGCTGGTGCACCTGGCCGAGAAGTACGGCCAGTTGCCCCTGTCCGAATCGCTGGCGCCTGCGATCCGCATCGCGCGCGAGGGTTTCCCGATCTACGAGCGGCTGGCCAGCGGCTACGAGCGCCGACGCGAGGTGATGGAGCGCTACCGCGGCAGCCGCGAGCTGTTCCTGGCCGACGGCGATCCGCCGCAGGAAGGCGAAATCTTCCGGCAGCCCGATCTTGCCCGGACCCTTGAGCGGTTGGCGGAGAAGGGCCACGACGGCTTCTACCGCGGCGACGTGGCCGACAAGCTGCTCGCCGCCGTGGCCGAGGAGGGTGGGCAGTGGGAGGCCGCCGAACTGGCCGGCTACCAGGTGAAGGAGCGCGCGCCGATCCAGTTCGATTACCGCGGCTGGAAGGTGACCACCGCGCCGCCGCCGTCTTCGGGTGGCGTGGCGATGGCCGAGATCCTGCAGGTCCTGGAGGGCTGGGACCTGGACAAGCTCGATGCCGTCCACCGCACCCACGTGATCGCCGAGGCGATGCGCCGCGCATACCGCGACCGCACCCTGTACCTGGGCGACCCCGACTTCGTGGCGATGCCGATCGCCCGCCTGACCAGCCTGGACTACGCGGCGGGCCTGCGCGCCGGCATCCACCCGGAGAAGGCGACGCCCAGCGACCTGTTGCCGGGGCAGCTGGCGCCGCTCGAGGACGAGGAAACCACCCATTTCTCGATCATCGACGCGCAGGGCAACCGCGTGTCCGCGACGCAGACCGTGAACCTGCTCTACGGCTCGGGCATGGTCGCCCCGGGCACCGGCGTACTGCTCAACAACGAGATGGACGACTTCGCCCTGCGCCCGGGCACCCCCAACGCCTTCGGCGTGATGGGCTACGACGCCAATGCGCCCGAGCCCGGCAAGCGCATGCTCAGCTCGATGACCCCGAGCTTCATCGAATCCGACGACAGGGTCGCGGTACTGGGCGCGCCCGGCGGCAGCCGCATCATCACCCAGGTGATGCTGGGCATCCTGGCCTACGACGCCGGGCTCGGTCCCCAGGAGGTCGCCGCGCTGCCGCGCATCCACCACCAGTGGATGCCCGACACCATCGCCGCCGAGCCCGGCGCGCTGGACGAAGCGACCGTACGGGGCCTGGAAGCCATGGGCCATGCCGTCAGCGCCGGCGAGCGCCAGTGGGGCAACCTGCAGACCGTTTCCTGGGACAAGCGCTCCAACACCCTGTCGGGTGGCACCGACCCGCGCAATCCCGTCGGCAAGGTGGGCATCCGCGACGCGGCCGGCGAGGTACCCTAGGGCCATGAAGCTCTGGTCCCTGCTCGGCAACAGCCAGAAGCTCGACGGCGGCGCGATGTTCGGCAACGCGCCCCGCGCCGTGTGGGAGCGGTGGGCGGCGCCCGACGACGCCAACCGCATCGACCTGGCCTGCCGCGCGCTGCTGGCCACGCCGCTGGCGGGCAGGACGGTGCTGTTCGAAACCGGTATCGGCGCGTTCTTCGAACCGAAGTTCCGCGATCGATACGGCGTGGTCGAGTCGCGGCATGTCCTGCTCGATTCGCTGGCCGAGGCCGGCTTCTCGCCCGCGGACATCGACGTGGTCGTGCTGTCCCACCTGCACTTCGACCATGCCGGTGGCCTGCTGCGCGCCTGGCGCGACGGCGAGCCGCCGCAACTGGTGTTCCCCAACGCGAGTTACGTGGTCGGTCGCGCGCATTTCGAACGTGCGCGCCAGCCGCATCCGCGCGACCGCGCGAGCTTCATCCCGGAACTGCCGGAACTGCTGGAGAACACCGGGCGGCTGGAACTCGTCGACGGCGAGCACAGCCAACTGCTGGGCGAGAGCGTGCGCTTCCATTACAGCGATGGCCACACGCCGGGCCTGATGCTGGCGGAGATCGTCGGGCCCGAGCGCGTGGACGGCCAGCCGCATGGCGGCGTGGTGTTCTGCGCGGACCTGATCCCCGGCCGGCCCTGGGTGCACGTGCCCATCACGATGGGCTACGACCGCAACGCCGAGTTGCTGATCGACGAGAAAAAGGCCTTCCTCGCCGACATGATGGCGCGCAACGTGCATCTGTTCTTCACCCACGACCCCGGTTGCGCGCTCGCCCAGGTGGTGCGCGACGAGAAGGGGCGCTACGGCACTGCGCACGAGGTGCCCGGCCTGCAGGCACGGGCGCTGGCTGCATGACGCCCCGCGCGAGGCTTCCGGACCTGGGCCTGGCGCTGAAGGCCAGTCGGGCGGCGTGCCTGGCGGCGATGCTCGCCTCGTTCGGAGCCGCGGCCGTGCCCGTGGTGGCGACGGACGCCGGGACCGGGGTGCCGGTGCTCGAAGAAGGCGCCACGCCCACGGCGCAGGCGACCCTGGAAGACCGGGACTTCGGCGTCCGCACTCGCGCGATGGGCCTCGACCGCCAGGTCGAGATGTACCAGTGGCGCGCTGCCGGGGACGGCTACGAAGCCGTGTGGAACAGCGCGCTGATCGACTCCTCGGGTTTCGACGACGCGCACCGCAACCCGCCGATGCCGCTCGACACGCAGCGCTGGTGGGCCAAGGACGCGACCCTGGCCGGCTATCCGGTCGACGTCGAGGTGCTGCGCGCGCTGGGGGAGTGGCGGACCTTCCGCCCCGGCTTCTCGCGCCTGCCGTTGAACATGGCCGCCACCTTCCAGCCCGACGGCGATGGCCTGGGCAGTGCCGAGAACCCGCTGCACCCGCAGGTCGGCGACCTGCGGATCCGCTGGCGCGAGCTGGTCCTGCCGCCCTTGCAGGGGCGGGTCGCCTTCCGCGACGGTGCCTGGCGCCTGCGCCGCTCCGCCGCGCCGGGCACGCGACCACCCGGTGGCGCGACCGCCGCCACGATCGATGCGGCGAACCCGTCGCCGCCGCCGGAACCCGCGGTCTGGAACTGGACCTGGGCGCTCGTTGGCCTGGCCGCCCTGGTCGTCCTGCTGCTCTTGCGCCGGCGCCGCAGGCGCTGAACGGCCACGCCCTCGACGCTTTCCACGGAGACACGCCATGCCCCTGATCACCCTGTTCTTCGCGTCCCTGCTGGTCCTGCTGAACCTGGTCCTCATGGTCCGCGTGACCCTGCGCCGGCGGGAACGCAGGATCGGCCTGGGCAGTGGGGGCGATGCCCTGCTCCAGCAACGCATCCGCGCCCATGCCAATTTCATCGAACAGGCGCCCCTGGCCCTGTTGCTGATGATGATGCTTGAGCTCTCGGCCCTGGCCCCGGTGGCGATCTGGGTGTTGGGCGCATTGCTGCTGGCCGGGCGCGTGCTGCACGCGATCGGCGTGTCCGGCAGTGGCGGCTACTCCTTCGGTCGCTTCACCGGGACCCTGCTCAGCTGGGCGGTCTTGCTCGCCTCGGCCGTGCTGGGCCTCTACGTGGTGGCGATGCGCCTGTTCTGACGCGTCAGGCGCGGGTACCGAAGATCTTGTCGCCCGCGTCGCCCAGCCCGGGCAGGATGTAGCCGACTTCGTTGAGGCGCTCGTCGATCGACGCCGTGTAGACCTCCACGTCGGGATGGCGCGCTTCCAGGGCGGCGAGGCCTTCGGGGGCGGCGACCAGGAACAGGCCCTTGATGCGCCGGCAACCGGCCGCCTTGAGCATGTCGATCGTGGCGATGAGGGTGCCGCCCGTCGCCAGCATCGGGTCGAGCACCAGCGCGGTGCGCTCGTCCATGCGGCCGCTGAGCTTCTCGTAGTAGCCCACGGGTTGCAGGGTCTCCTCGTCGCGCTGCAGGCCGACCACGCCGACCTTGGCCGCCGGCAGCAATTCCAGCACGCCCGGCAGCATGCCCAGGCCGGCGCGCAGGATCGGCACCAGGGTGATCTTCGCGCCCTTGATCTGGCGGGTCGCGACCGGACCGGCCCAGCCCTGGACCGTGGTCGCCTCGGTTTCCAGGTCCGCGGTGGCTTCATAGGTCAACAGGGTGGCGACCTCCGAGGCCAGCTCGCGGAAGGACTTGGTGCTGTTCTCCGCGCGACGCATCAGGCCCAGCTTGTGCTGGACCAGCGGGTGCACGACCTCGACGACCTTCATGGCGATTCCTGTTCCGACCGGGCACCCGAGTGTGCCGCAGCGGCCCGTGGAGCGCACCCGTCGCCGTCGTCCATCGACCGTCGACCATGGCCGTGCGACGAAGGCATGGCTTGCATCCGCGCGCGATTGCCGCATCCTTGCGCGGCCGCAACGGCGACAGGCCCGGCGGCCCCCCATTCTCCGGAGACCCCTCTCTTGCAACTCGAACATGCCGCGCCCGGGCAGCTCAGGGCACTGGAAGCACAGCTGGCGGACGCGCACCGGACCTTCGTCGCCCAAGGCCTGGCGCTGGACCTGACCCGCGGCAAGCCCTCGGCGGAGCAGCTCGCGCTTTCCGACGCGTTGGACGGCATCCTCGACGGGCGCTATCTGGCGGAGGACGGCACCGACACGCGCAACTACGGCGGCCTGGACGGCCTGCCCGAAGCCAAGCGCTTCGGGGCCGCGCTGATGGGCGTCGACCCCGGCTCGGTGCTGGTCGGCGGCAATTCCAGCCTCACCCTGATGTACCAGGCCGTGCTCGTGGCCCACCGCTTCGGCCTGACCGGCGCGGACAGCGCCTGGTCGCGAGGCGGCACGGTGCGCTTCCTGTGCCCGGTCCCCGGCTACGACCGTCATTTCACCGTCTGCGAACAGCTCGGGATCGAGATGCTCACCGTCCCCATGACCGCCGAAGGCCCGGACATGGACCGGGTCGAGGCGATGCTCGCCGCCGATCCGACGATCAAGGGCATGTGGTGCGTGCCGAAGTACTCCAATCCCACCGGCGTGGTGTATTCGGACGCAACCGTGGACCGGATCGCGCGCCTGGCACGGGTGGCGGGCGAGGGGTTCCGGGTGTTCTGGGACAATGCCTATGCGGTGCACGACCTGCGTGAGGTGCGCCCGCTGGCGTCGATCGAGGCGGCCTGCCGCGCCCACGGTACCGTCGATTCGGTGCTGCAGTTCGCCTCCACCTCCAAGATCACCCATGCCGGATCGGGCGTGGCGTTCATGTCGGCCTCGCCGGCCAACCTGGCCGGCTTCAAGGCGTTCCTCACTGCGTGCACCATCGGCCCGGACAAGGTGAACCAGTTGCGCACGGTGCGCCTGCTGCCCGACCGCGATGCGCTGATGGCGCACATGCAGCGCCACGCGGCGATCCTCGCGCCGCGCTTCGCGATCGTGTTGCGCGTGCTGGAGGAACAGTTCGCCGGTGGCGACCTCGGGCAATGGGAGGCGCCGGCGGGCGGCTACTTCGTCGCCTTCGACACGCGCCCCGGCGTCGCATCGGCGGCGGTGGCACTGGCGGCCGAGGCCGGGGTGAAGCTGACCCCGGCGGGTGCCACCTTTCCCTACGGTCGCGATCCGCAGGACCGCAACATCCGCATCGCACCCTCGGTGCCTTCCTTGCCGCAACTGGAGACCGCGATGGCGGTCTTCGCCAACAGCGTCAAGCTGGCCAGCGTGCGGGCGGCGCTCGCGGGCTGAAGTCGTGGTGCCTGCATGTCCGGGGCGGGGGCGAAAGGCTGGATCCCAGCGTTCGCTGGGATGACGGTCTCGTGAGCTTCGCGGGCACCGTACGGCCACTGGGCCGTGTCTGTTTGGCTCGTCATCCCAGCGAACGCTGGGATCCAGCCGTTGGGCCTTTGCCGTCGTAACGCACGTGTTGGAATGTTGCCGCCCGCGCCGTTGCCGGGGACTCGTGAGCGGTCTCCATCGAACAGGGTCGTGCCGATCCCGCAAGGCCGAATGCCGGGAGGCCGCCCTCCGCCGGGCGGAGGGGCGTGAGCAATCGCCCGCCAAGTCGCCCCTGACGGCAACGCGTCGGGGAGGGGCGCGCGCCCACGCGGTGCCCGGCAGGGGCATCCGGTGGGCGCGTCGAGTGCGCGGATGCGGTCAGAAGGCCCAGCGCATCACCAACTGGTAACGCGGGCCGGCATGCTCGGCTTCCAGCTCGTACTCGTCGTAGTCGCGATCGAGCTGGTCGGCGAGGTTGTCGAACTTGTCGAAGTACTCGCGCTTGTAGGCGTCGAGCAGGTTGGTGCCGCTCAGGCGCACCGAGATGTTGTCGCCGAAGCGCTTCTCGACGAAGACTTCCAGGTCGCCGTCGTAGGTGGTCCGCACTTCCTCGGCCAGCACGCGCATGAAGGCCTCCCCCTGCTTGCGGTAGCTGGCGCCGAAGGAGGCGCCCCACGCGGGCAGGTCCTGGATGAAGCCGACGTTGTAGACGTACTCGGCCTGGTTGTTGAAGCGGCGCGTGCCCAGCTCGTCCTCGACCTCGCTGTCGAGCCAGGAGTAATTCACGAACACGCCGGTGTTCGGCAGGCCGATCGCGGTCAGCGGCGTGGACAGGTCCAGTTCCACGCCCCAGGCCTTGCCGTCGCCGACGTTGCGGGCGGTGTAGATGAAGCTGTCGGGGTCGAACGGCACCGCGGCGAGCGCTTCGTCCTCGCTGACGCCGTTCTCGTCCATGTAGTCGGCGATGTCGTCGGCGTAGTCGTCGAAGGCCGTCTCGTTGGGCTCGCCCGTGTTGACGGTCTCGATGAGGTCCTGGATGTCGCGGTAGAACAGGTTCACCCCGACCACGCCGCGCTTGCCAAGACGATGTTCGAAGCCCAGGTCGATGCCGTTGGCGGTCTCGGGGTCCAGGAGCGGATTGCCGAGGAAGTCGTTGTCGCCGAACTCCTCCTGCAGCAGCGCCGGGGTCAGTTCGTTGAACGCCGGACGGCGCAGGCTGCGGGCCAGCGAGAGCTGGATCCGGTTGGCCTCGCCCAGGTCCCATTTCAGGTGCAGCGAGGGCAGCAGCGCGTCGTAGTCGTTGGACACGCGCCCGTCCTCGCCCTGGATGTCCGATCGCGTGGTCTCGTAGCGCAGGCCGGCCTCCCAGGCCATCGGGCCGGCATCGCCGGTGAACATCAGGTAGGGGTCGACGCGGGTTTCTTCGATGCGGCTGCGTACGACCGCATCCAGTTCGTAGACCACCGGGTCGGCTTCGTCGTCGGCCTCGAACTCGTAGTAGGTATGGGTGGATTCGCGCTCCTTGGCGCGCAGGTCGACGCCAAACTCCATGCCGGCCGCACCGACGGGCCGTGAGTGGGCGACCTTGAGGCTGCTCTCGGTGTCGCTGGCGTCGATGTCCAGGGCCTCGGCTTCGTGGCCATCCCAGTTGCCGTCCTCGTAGGCGATCTCTTCCTCGCTCTCGGTGCTGCGGTCCCGGAAACGCGCGTGGTCGAGGTCGATCTCGGTCCTGCCGCCGGCCATGTCGAAGCGGTACTCGGCGCCGACGCCCCAGTTGTCCTGGTCGATCCGGGTCAGGCCGGGCACGTTCGCGATCTCGGTCGCGTCCTCCGGGCGGCGCGCGTTGTACTCGGTCGAGACCTCGACCTGGTCGCGGTCGGTGCGCACGTAGAAGCCATCGAGCGACAGGCGACCGCTCTCGCCGACGTCCACGGTGTAGGAGAGGTTGCCGGAGTAGTCCTTGCCGTCGCGGGTGTCTGCCTGGTCCTCGGCGTCGACGAAATCGCCGCCCGGCGACTCGAAGCGATCGCTGCGCTTGAGCTTGGGGTTGTAGCGGTCCTGCACGTTGACGCCCGCGAGCAGGCGCCCGCCCAGGGCCTCGCCGGAGGTCACCGCGGCGAAAGTCGGCTGGATCTCGCCGTCGTCGTAGTGCATGGCGCCCAGGCGGATGTAGCTGCCGTCGAAGTCGTAGGCATCGCGCAGGATGATGTTGACCGCGCCGGCCACGGCGTCGCCGGAGCGGTTGGCGCTGTTGCTGCGCAGGACCTCGACGCGCTCGACCAGTTCGGCGGGGATGCGGTCGACCCAGAACGAGCGGTCGTCGCCGGCGCCCGGCACCTTCTTGCCGTTGACCAGCACCTGGGTGTACGCCGCGCTGAGACCGCGCAACTGCACCGCGTCGTACTCGAGCACGTCCGACACGAAGACCACGCTGGGCACGCGCTTGAGCATGTCGCCGACGGTGGACGGCTCGAAGCGCTGGAAGTACTCCAGGTCGTAGACCAGGGTGGGCTCGATGTCGTTGGTGCGGTCGCGATAGGCGATCTCACCCTGCACCACGACCGCGTCCAGGTCCCTGGCCACCATCGCGCCCATCGACGCATTGGCGGACGGGGCGAGCGAAGAGGGCGCGTCGCCGGGCGCGTCCTGCGCGGGGGCGGGGAGGCTTGCCGGCAGCAGCGCGGCGCAGACGAGGGCTCGGGACAGGCCGGTGGCCAGGGAGGTGCGCTTCATGTACGGAAGATCCGCGTTCAGTAAAAGCCGCCTTTGTACGTACGGCAGATGGCAGGTCCGTGACGCCTTCGTGGCGGTGGCATGACCCTGCCGCCGGACGGTTCGCGAGCCCGTGGCGCACGCGGCGTGGTTCGCGATGCGGCTGCAATCTCGCTGTCACGCGAGGCGCGTAGAAAATGGCGCTTTGTTGACACTTTCATTGCCGGGATCCCGTCCGTGTCCATTCGCTTGTTGCCCTTCCTGCTCGCTGTCGCCCTCCTGCCCGCATGCACCACGACCCTGGCCGAGAAGGAGGCGACGGCCGATCGCGAACCCGACGAGGCCGGCGAGGTCGATCCGCTCCTCGCCGACCACGCGATTCCGCATCGAGTGGTCGCCGAAGCCTTCACCACCGCGCCGGCGCCCGCCGACAACATCGACTCGCCCGCGTCCTGGCGCGCACCGGATGGGCGTCGCTGGTTGATCGCCACCGCCAAGACCTCCGACACGCTCGTGGTCTACGACGGCGACACCGGCGAACGCATCCGCGAAGTGGCCGGGCCGGGCACAGGCGCTGGCCGCCTGGACCGTCCGAACGGCATCGCCGTGATCGACGACCTGGTGCTCGTGGTGGAGCGCGACAACCGCCGCGTGCAGGCGTTCGCGCTGCCGGGCTTCGAGCCCGTCGCCAGCTTCGGTGCCAGCGAACTCGTGCAGCCTTACGGCCTGTGGGTCCGCCACCTGGGCGAGGGCTACGAAGTGATCGTCAGCGACAACTACATGTCCGACGAAGACGAGGACGTGCCGCCGCCGCTCGCCGAGCTCGACCGCCGCTTCCGCCGCTACGCCCTCGTCGAGCACGACGGGCAGTGGTCGGCGACGCTGGTGGGCAGCTTCGGCGCCACCGATGCCGCCGGCGCGATCCGCATCGCCGAATCGGTGTTCGGCGACGTGGCGCACGATCGCCTGTTGCTCGCCGAGGAGGACGTCGCGGTGGGCACGCGCCTGCGCGAATACGGCCTGGACGGGCGTTACCGCGGGCGCGACGTTGGCGCCGGCCTGTTCAAGGCGCAGGCCGAGGGCATGGCGCTCTACGCCTGCAACGATGGCAGCGGCTACTGGCTGGCCACCGACCAGTTCAAGGACCGCAGCCTGTTCCACGTCTTCGATCGCGTGAGCCTGGCCCACGTCGGTGCCTTCGCCGGCGCGCGGACCGCGAATACCGACGGAGTCTGGCTCGACATGTCCGGCGATACACGCTTTCCGGAGGGCGTCTTCTATGCGGTCGACGACGACCAGGGCGTGTCGGCCTTCGACTGGCGCGACATCGCCACGGTGCTGTCGCTCAAGAGCTGCGCGAACTGACATGGGGGCGCCCCGGGTTTGCGCGGCCCTGCTGTCGCTCGGCCTTTCGCTGCTGTCCAGCGTCCCCGCGGACGCCGTGGAGCGGACGGCCGAGCCCAATACCCTGGTCCCGGCGGACGCCTCGCGCTACGTGGCGGGCGCCTTCCCCGACCGCATCGTCGCGACGCCTGCCCAGGACGCCGCGCGCGGCTTCGCGGTCGCCTGGCGGAGCGGCGCCGGGATCGAGTCGCCCTGGCTGGAGCTCGTCGTCGCGGGCGACTCGCCCGACATGGGCGTGCCGCGCCGTATC
Organism: Marilutibacter spongiae; assembly: GCF_014145325.1. GTDB lineage: Bacteria > Pseudomonadota > Gammaproteobacteria > Xanthomonadales > Xanthomonadaceae > Marilutibacter > Marilutibacter spongiae. The sequence continues at coordinate 143,852 of NZ_JACHTF010000010.1, read as the reverse complement.
CGCGCGCAAACGCGCGCGCTGGCGGCGGAGAATGGGCCGGCACGCCATCATCGCGCCGACGTCGATGGCCTGCAGCCGGGAACGCTGTACGCCTATCGTGTACAGGGCGACGGCGCCTGGAGCCCCTGGATGCAGCTGCGGACGGCGGGCCTGCCCGGCGAGCCGCTGGAATTGCTGTACTTCGGCGACACCCAGAACAAGAACGCCAGCCTGACCACCCGCGTCGTGCGCGAAGCGACGCGGCATGCGCCGCGGGCCAGCCTCGTGCTCTACGCGGGCGACCTGGTGAGTGGCGGCGATGGCGACGACGACAACGAATGGGGCGAGTGGTTCGACGCCACCGACGCGCTCTCGGGCTGGACGCTGACCGCGCCTGCGCCGGGGAACCACGAATACTTCGAGGCGTTCGAGGACACGCCGCGAGAGCGCCGCGTGCTCGGTCGCCACTGGCCGTTGCAGTTCGCCCTGCCGGGCAATGGCATCGACGACGGTGCGCCCACGACCTACTGGTTCGACCACCAGGGGGTGCGGGTCGCGGTCCTGGACGGAACGTCCGCGCTCGACCTGGGCAGCGCTGCCCGGCAGGCCCGATGGCTGGATGCGGTCCTGGCGTCCAACCCGGGCCGCTGGAGCATCGTCGTCGTGCACCAGCCGTTCTTCTCGCCGCGCGACGGCCGCGAGAATTCGGCGCTGCGCGAACACCTGCTGCCGGTGCTGCGCGCGCGCAATGTCGACCTGGTGCTGCAGGGCCACGACCATACCTACGGCCGCCGCGGCCTGGACGAGGCCTCGCGCGCGCCGGTGTTCGTGGTGTCGGTCGCCGGGGCTAAGCAGTACCGGCTGTCCGACGAAGCGCGGGCGACGATGTCGCCGGTGGGCGAGGACACCCAGTGGTTCCAGGTGATCCGCATCGCCGACGGGCGGCTGCGCTACGAAGCACGCACCGCGACCGGGCGGCTTTACGATGCCTTCGATCTGGTCGACGCCGGGCCGGGGCCGAAGCGCGTGGAAGAGCGGACCGAGGGCCGCATCGCGCCGCGCGACTGCGCCCGCGAGGCGACCCTCAAGGGACGGCGCGACCGCTGCTGGGAGTAGGGACGGCGGGGCAGGGCGTTCAGCGCCTACCCTGCCGCCCGGCGGCAGGGCCCCTGAGCGAAGCTGGCACCCAGCGCGTGGCGCCGGGTCGGGAGCAGGCGCGCCCGAGTTGCATCACGGGGCGGGTTGAGCGAACCAGAACCCATTGTTCGATATGCGTGCAGCTGCGCGACGGTGGGTTTCGCCTTCGGCTCTACCCACCCTACGTCCCTGCGCGGCTGGCGATCAGGCGTTCGTGGCTTCATAGGATGGGTAGCGCGAAGCAAAACCCATCGTTCGTCATGCATGCGGCTGCGCGGCGGTGGGTTTCGCCTTCGGCTCTACCCACCCTACGGCCCTGCGCGGCTGGCGATCAGGCGCTCGTGGCTTCGTAGGATGGGTAGCGCGAAGCAAAACCCATCGTTCGTCATGCATGCGGCTGCGCGGCGGTGGGTTTCGCCTTCGGCTCTACCCACCCTACGGTCCTGCACGGCTGGCGATCAGGCGTTCGTGGCTTCGTAGGACGGGTAGCGCGAAGCAGAACCCGTCGTTCGTCATGCGTGCAGCTGCGCGGCGGTGGGTTTCGCCTTCGGCTCTACCCACCCTACGGCCCTGCGCGGCTGGCGATCAGGCGCTCGTGGCTTCGTAGGATGGGTAGCGCGAAGCAGAACCCATCGTTCGTCATGCATGCGGCTGCGCGACGGTGGGTTTCGCCTTCGGCTCCACCCACCCTACGGCCCTGCGCGGCTGGCGATCAGGCGTTCGTGGCTTCGTAGGATGGGTAGCGCGAAGCAGAACCCGTCGTTCGTCATGCGTGCGGCTGCGCGGCGGTGGGTTTCGCCTTCGGCTCTACCCACCCTACGGCCCTGCGCGGCTGGCGATCAGGTGTTCGTGGCTTCGTAGGACGGGTAGCGCGAAGCAAAACCCATCGTTCGTCATGCGTGTGGCTGCGCGGCGGTGGGTTTCGCCTTCGGCTCTACCCACCCTACGGCCCTGTGCGGTTGGCGATCAGGCGTTCGTGGCTTCGTAGGATGGGTAGCGCGAAGCAAAACCCATCGTTCGTCATGCGTAGTGAAGAACAAAAAAGGGCGGCCCTGCGGCCGCCCTTCTTCATGCGCCGGCAATCGCGCTCAGGCGGCTGCGGCCTGGCGCGCGCGCGGGCCTTCCTTCAGGGCGCGTCGGATCATGCCGACCAGCAGTTCGATCTCTTCGCTGGTGATCGCGAACGTGGGGGTGAAACGCAGCGAGTTCACCCCGCCATGGATCACGCCGATCCCGTGTTCGCGCAGCCATTCCTCGGTGGAGCCGGCGCCGTAGCACTTGAAGTCCTGCGACAGCTCGCAGGAGAACAGCAGGCCCGTGCCCTGGACCTTGGTGATCTCGCCGCCCAGCTCGGCCTTCAGCGCCTCAAGCTTCTCCAGCGCCTCGGCGCCGCGCGCGCGGATGTTCTCGCGCAGCTCCGGCGTGACCATCGACAGCACCGTGCTGGCGACGTCGAGCGCGCGCGGGTTGGTGGTCATGGTGTTGCCGTACAGGCCCTTCTGGTACAGGTCCGCGGCGCGTGCGTTGACCGCCAGAACGGACAGGGGGTACTGGCCTGCATTGAGCGCCTTTGAGTAGGTCTCCATGTCGGGGGCCTCGGCGCCCTCGAAGCCGGGATAGTCGACGATCGACAGCACGCCGTTCGCGCGCAGGCCGGCCTGGATCGAGTCGACCAGCAGCAGGCTGCCATGCGTGCGGGTCAGTTCCCGTGCGGCGTCGTAGAAGTCGCGGGGCACGCTGCGGCCCGGGTCGCCTTCGCCCATGACCGGCTCCAGGAACATCGCCTCGATGAACCAGCCATGCGTCTCGGCGTCGGCGAACACCCGGCGCAGGGCCTCGATGTCGTACGGCGGCACGGCGATCACCGACTGCTCGTCGCGGTAGCTGGCCAGGAACTTCTGGTAGGTCTTGCGCGAGGAGTCCGAGTACAGCGCCGGACGGTCGGTGCGGCCGTGGAACGCGCCCTTGACGACGACCCGCTTGATCGTGCGGCCGGCGTGGCGCGCGCCTTCGTCGGTCAGGGTCTTGGCGTTGGCATCGGCGATGCGCGCGGCCAGGGTCACCGACTCGGAGCCGGAGTTCAGGCACAGGAACTTCGCATAGGGGCAATCGCGGCCCAGGCCGATCGCGTCGCGCAGCAGGCGCTCGAAGCGCAGCTGCGAGAGGTTGGGCGTCATGATGTTGGCCATCGCCTGCGGGCGCGCCATGGCCTCGATCACCGCCTCGGGCGCGTGGCCGAAGCCGAGCATGCCGTAGCCGCCCGAGTCGTGCAGCACCGCGCCCTTCAGGGTCACGATCCACGGGCCGCGCGCGGCGAGCGCGACGTAGGGGTTCACCGCGTCGTCGGGATAGAAATTGATGTAGCCGGCCTGCACGGCGCGCGCCTGCGCGTCCTCGTCCAGGTCGAGCAGGTCGGCGAACTCGCCCTTGATGCGCGCGTACTCGTCCGCGGCGGCCTCGACGGCCTCGACCAGGGCGGGATGGCGCTCGGCGAAATGGAGCAGGGTGTCGTCGTCCAGGCCCACGGTGCGGCGCGAGCCGGCGTGGGCGCGCAGGGGGGCGAGGGTATCGGTCACGGCCATGTGTGTCTCCTTCTGGGGCGTCATCTCCCTATTATCGGCAATATCTCGTCGATAGACAGTGTGGATTTGGACGGATTTAGGTTAGATTTCGTCTATTCGCCGATAAATTTCGTCCAGATGAAGATCACCGCCGCCGACCAGCACCTGCTTTCCGTCCTGCGCGAGAACGCGCGGGCTTCGACCGCCGAGATCGCCCGGCGCCTGCAGTTGTCGCGCACGACGGTGCAGAGCCGGATCGAGCGCCTGGAGCGGCAGGGGGTCATCCGCGGCTACACCGTGCGCGTGCATGACCAGGCCGAGCGCGGCCATATCCGCGCGCACATCATGATCACCGTGCTGCCCAAGCAGATGGCGGCGGTGGTGGACGCCCTGCACGCCATGCCCGAGGTCCGGGTACTGCACTCGGTCAGCGGGCCCTTCGACCTGGTCGCGATGGGCGTGGTGCCCAGCGTGGAGGACATGGACGAACTGACCGACCGCATCGGCGCGATCGACGGAGTGGGGCGCACGACGTCCTCGATCATCCTGTCGGCGAAGTTCGAGCGCTGAAGCCAGCCTCGCGCCGGCGCGTAAGCTCTTACAATGGGCGGCCCCGCCGGGCGTCGTCGCGCCCGGTTCGCCAGGCTTCGAAGATCCCCGTTTGAGAAAGTCCGACTTCCATTACGAGCTCCCCGCCGAGCTGATCGCCCAGGCGCCGCTGGCCGAGCGCTCGGCCAGCCGCCTGCTCGTCGTCCCCCCCGTACCCGGGGCACTGGGCGACCGCGCCTTCCGCGACCTGCCCGGCCTGCTCGAGCCCGGCGACCTGCTGGTGTTCAACGATACCCGCGTGATCCCGGCCCGCCTGTTCGGCCGCAAGAGCACCGGTGGCCGCGTCGAGATCCTGATCGAACGCCTGCTCGGCGGTGCCGATGCCCGCGCCCAGCTGGGCGTGAGCAAGTCGCCGAAGCCCGGCGCGGTGATCGTCCTCGACGCCGGCGGCGAGGCCGAGGTGCTCGGGCGCGACGGCGAGTTCTACCGCCTCCGCTTCCGCCTGGCCGAGTCCCTGGAGAGCTGGCTGGTGAAGGCCGGTCGCCTGCCGCTGCCGCCCTACATCGAGCGCGAACCCGGCGCCGACGACGCCGAGCGCTACCAGACCGTGTTCGCCCGCCAGGCGGGCGCGGTCGCCGCGCCCACCGCCGGGCTGCACTTCGACGACGCCCTGCTCGATGCCCTGCGCGCGCGCGGCGTATCGACGGGGCACGTCACCCTGCACGTGGGGGCCGGCACCTTCCAGCCGGTGCGCGTGGAACAGCTCGACCAGCACGTGATGCACAGCGAATGGCTGAACGTGGGCGCCGAACTGGTCGACCAGGTGCGGCGGACCCGCGCCGCCGGCGGCCGCGTCATCGGCGTCGGCACCACGGTGGTCCGCGCGCTGGAGTCGGCGATGCAGGAGAACGCGTCCGGCGAGCGCGAGCTGCGCCCCTTCGCCGGCGAGACCCGCCTGTTCATCCTGCCCGGTTACCGGATCCGCTCGGTCGACGCGATGATCACCAATTTCCATTTGCCCGAAAGCACCCTGCTGATGATGATCTCCGCGTTCGCCGGCAAGGCCCGCGTGTTCGAGGCCTATGCCCACGCGATCGCCGAGCGCTACCGCTTCTTCAGCTATGGCGACGCCATGCTGCTGTGGCCCGGCGGGGACGCCCGGTGAGCCGGATGGACTTCGAGCTGCTGGGCACCGACGGCCAGGCCCGTCGCGGCCGCATCCGTTTTCCCCGCGGGACCATCGAGACCCCGGCCTTCATGCCGGTGGGCACCTACGGCACGGTCAAGGGCGCGCTGCCGCACCAGGTCCGCGAGCTGGGGGCGGAGATCATCCTGGGCAACACGTTCCACCTGTTCCTGCGACCCGGGTTGGATGTGATCGGCGAGCACGGGGGCCTGCACGGCTTCGCGCGCTGGGACGGCCCCATCCTCACCGACTCGGGCGGCTTCCAGGTGTTCTCGCTCGCCCACAAGCGCAAGATCACCGAGGCCGGCGTGCATTTCGCCGCCCCGACCGACGGCCGCAAGGTCTTCCTGGGGCCCGAGGAAAGCATGCACATCCAGAAGGTGCTGGGCTCGGACATCGTGATGATCTTCGACGAATGCCCGCCGGTGCACGTGGACGGGCAGCCGGTCGCAGTCGAGCGCATCGCCCGTTCGATGGAGCTGTCGCTGCGCTGGGCCGAGCGCTCCAGGCGGGCCCACGAGGGCAACGACGCGGCGCTGTTCGGCATCGTCCAGGGCGGCGTCCACCCCGAGCTGCGCACCCGTTCGGCCGAGGGCCTGCGGGCGATCGGCTTCGACGGCTATGCGATCGGTGGCCTGGCCGTCGGCGAGACCGAGGACGAACGCAACGCCATGCTCGACCATACCTGCCCGCAGCTGCCCGCCGACCGGCCGCGCTACCTGATGGGCGTGGGGCGACCGGAGGACCTGGTCGAGGCGGTCGCCCGGGGCGTGGACATGTTCGACTGCGTGATGCCCACCCGCAACGCCCGCAACGGCCACTTCTTCACCTCCACGGGGACGATCCGGGTCCGCAACGCGACCTACGAGCACGACCTGCGCCCGATCGAGGAGGGCTGCGACTGCCATGCCTGCGCCAACGGCTTCAGCCGCGCCTACCTCCGTCACCTGGACCGCTGCAACGAGATGCTGGGGCCCATGCTCGGGACCCTGCACAACCTGCGCTACTACCAGCGGCTGATGGCCGGGATGCGCGAGGCGATCGCCCAGGGAACCTTCGCCGCCTTCCGCGAGTCCTTCTATGCCACCCGGGGCCTGCCGCTGCCCGGCGCCTGACCCGGAAGCGCCCGTTTGGGGGGCGTGGGGACGGGGGCGGGCGGCAGTTCCGGCCCCCGGCCCGGTCCCGGGCCCGCTCGTGCCATAATCTCCCGTTAATTTCGACCCAGGATGCCCCTGATGAACCTGCTCGACTTCGTGATCTCGCCCGCATACGCCCAGAGCGCCCCGGCTGCCGGCGGCGGCATGGGCATGCAGCTGCTGTTCCCGATCGCCCTGATCGCGATCATGTACTTCCTGATGATCCGCCCCCAGATGAAGCGCCAGAAGGAACACCGCGCCATGCTGGAGAAGCTCGCCAAGGGCGACGAGGTCATCACCAACGGCGGCCTCGCCGGCACCATCGCCGAGATCGGCGAGAGCTTCATCACCGTGCAGGTGGCCGACAACGTGCAAGTGCGCGTACAGAAGGGCGCGATCGCCAACGTGCTGCCCAAGGGCACCTTGAAGTCGGCCTGAGCCGGCGCCACTACCGATTGGATAGGGCGGCCGACGTGGCCGCCGCAGGATGTCTTCGATGCTGACTTACGCGCGCTGGAAATACGTTCTCCTATTGCTGATCCTCATTGTCAGCACCGTCTATGCCCTGCCCAACATCTTCCCGCAGGACCCTTCGGTGCAGGTCAGCGCCAACCGGGGCGCGGTGGTCGACGAGGCCCTGAAGGGGCGCGTCGAGGCCGACCTCAAGGCGGCCGGGGTGACCCCCAGGTCGGTCGAGATCGACGGCGACAACCTGCTGGTCCGCCTCGCCGACCCCGATGCCCAGGTGAAGGCCGCCGACGCGCTGCGCCCGGAGCTGGGCAACGACTTCGTGGTCGCGCTCAACCTTGCCTCGACGGTGCCCGAATGGCTGCAGGAACTGGGCGGCAAGCCGATGCTGCTCGGCCTCGACCTCCAGGGCGGCGTGCACTTCACCATGCAGGTCGACCAGAAGGCCGCGCTCGACAAGCGGCTCGAGGCGACCGCCGAGGACGTGCGCGTGCTGCTGCGCGACAAGCGCATCCGTTACCAGTCGGTCGAGCGCCGCGCCGGCAACACCGTGGTGGCGACGCTCAACGACGCCGATGCCGCCGAGCAGGCCCGCGAGGCGATCATCATCGCCCAGCCCACCCTGCAGGTGAGCGCGGACGACCGCGTGGTCACCGTCCGCATGAGCGACACCGAGATCAACCGGCTCGCGGTCGAGGCCATCGAGCAGAACGTCGGCACCCTGCGCAACCGCATCAACGCCCTGGGCGTGTCCGAACCGATCATCCAGCGCCAGGGCGACGACCGCATCGTGGTCCAGCTGCCCGGCGTGCAGGACACCGCGCAGGCCAAGCGCGTGCTGGGCGCCACCGCCACCCTGGAGTGGCGCGCGGTGCTCGACGCCGACGCGGTCAGCGCCCGCGATACCGGCATCGTCCCGCCGGAGGGCAAGCTCTACAACCGCAAGGAAACCGGTCCGGACGGCCGGCCGATCCCGATCCTGCTCAGCAAGCGCGTGATCGCCTCGGGCGACCAGATGGTCACGGCATCCTCGGGCATGGATCCGCAGTCGGGCACCCCGTCGGTCAGCGTGCGGCTCAATGGCGCCGGCGGGCAGCGCATGTTCGAGTTCACCAGCGAGAACGTCGGCAAGCCGATGGCGGTGGTCTACATCGAGCGCGTGCCCGAGGTTCGCGAGGTGGATGGCGAGGAGATCCGCAGCACCCGCGTCAACGAGGAAGTGATCTCGGTCGCGACCATCAACGGCGTATTCGGCAAGGAGTTCCAGACCACCGGCCTGGACAGCACCAAGGAAGCCGCCAACCTGGCGCTCTTGCTCCGTTCCGGCTCGCTGGCCGCGCCTATGGACTTCATCGAGGAGCGCATCGTCGGACCGAGCCTGGGCCGTGAAAACGTCGAGCGCGGCATGACCGCGATCCAGTACGCCTTCATCTTCATCCTCGGCTTCTTCCTGGTGTACTACCGGATGTTCGGTGTCATCACCTGCGTCGCGCTGCTGCTGAACCTGTTGATGCTGGTCGCGCTGATGTCCTGGTTCGGCGCCACCATGACCTTGCCGGGCATGGCGGGCATCGCGCTGACGGTCGGCTTCTCGGTCGACGCCAACGTACTGATCAACGAACGAATACGCGAAGAGTTGCGTGCGGGGTTGCCGGCCAAGGCGGCGATCGCGGCCGGTTACGACCGCGCCGTGGGCACCATCGCCGACGCCAACATCACCGCGGTGCTCGCCGGCGTCGCCCTGTTCGCCTTCGGCACCGGCCCGGTGAAGGGCTTCGCGGTCGCGCTGATCCTCGGCATCGGCACCTCCATGTACTCCGCGGTCTCGGCTTCCCGCGCCATCGCCACGCTCATCTATGGCGGTCGTCGCAAGCTGAAGTCCATTGCCATCTGACCGGGACACTTACCAGATGAAACCATTCAACCTGTTCCCCTATGACAGCAAGATCGACTTCATGCGCTTGCGCTGGATCTCGCTGTCCATCGCCTTGCTGCTGATCGTCGGTTCCTTCGGCGCGATGGCGGTCAAGGGCTTCAACTTCGCCCTGGACTTCACCGGCGGCACGGTCACCGAGCTGCGTTTCGAGCAGCCGGTGGACGTGGACGACATCCGTGCACGCCTCGATGACGCCGGTTACGGCAATGCCCAGGTGCAGACCTTCGGCAACGGCAACGACCTGCTGATCCGCGTCCAGCCCAAGTCCGGCGAAGGCGAGGGCGGGGCCGACCAGAACACCGCGCGCGAGATCCAGCAGGCGCTGGCGATCGAAGGCAACCCCGGTACGGTGATGAAGAGCGACTTCGTCGGCCCGCAGGTGGGCAAGGAAATCGCTATCAACGGCATCTGGGCCCTGATCTTCGTCGTCGTCGGTTTCATGATCTACATCTCGTTCCGCTTCGAGAAGAAGTTCGCCGTCGCCGCGACCGTGACCACGCTGCACGACGTCATCGCCGTGGCCGGCTGGTTCGCCATCACCGGCCACGAGTTCGACCTGACCGTGCTGGCCGGCATCCTCTCGGTGATGGGCTTCTCGATCAACGACACCATCGTGGTGTTCGACCGCATCCGCGAGAACTTCCGCTCCATGCGCGGCGACGCCATCGGCATCATCAACGCGGCCATCAACCAGACGCTCTCGCGCACGGTGATCACCTCGTTCGTGGCGATCCTGACGATGCTGGCGCTCTACATCTACGGCGGCGGTTCCCTTCGCGGGCTGGCCGAGTCGATGCTGATCGGCGCCGTGATCGGCACGCTGTCGTCGATCTTCGTCGCCAGTACCCTGCTGACCATCGGACCGCTGAAGGTCACCAAGCAGGACCTCATGCCCAAGGCCCGCGACGAAGAGGCGCTGGCGCGGCGGCCGTGATGGCTGGTGATTCGTGATTCGTTTTTCGTGATTTGAGAAAGCAGAAAGGCCGCGGATTCCGCGGCCTTTCTCTTTTTACCCTGATCACCAATCACCAATCACCAATCACGGCTTTCAATCGAATGCCGCCGCGTAACCCGTGTCGACGATCTTCTTCTGCAGCAGTTCGCAGACCTTGAGGTTGGCGGCGACCAGGGCGCGCGGGGCGGTGCCGCGGGCGTCCATGGCGCCGGTGGGACGGCCCTTGAAATCGCAGACCTTGCCACCGGCCTCGCGCACCATCAGGGCGCCGGCGGCGATGTCCCAGGGCTTCACCCCGGCCTCGAAGTAGGCATCGGCGCGCCCGCAGGCGACGTAGGCCAGGTCGAGGGCCGCCGAACCGGTCCGGCGGACGTCCTCGGCTTCCAGCAGCAGGTTGTCGAGGGTCTTGAGCTGGGCGCTCGCGCGGCTGCGCTCGCGCGGCGGGAAGCCGGTCACCAGCAGGGTGCCCTCCAGGGTCTTGCGGTCGGCCACGCGCACGCGCTTGCCGTTGAGCTGGGTGCCGCTGCCCTTGCTGACGGTGAACAGGTCGTTGCGGATAGGGTCGAAGATGACGCCGTGGATCGGCTCGCCGTTCTCGACCAGGGCGATCGACACGCAGAAGTGGGGCAGGCCGCGCAGGTAGTTGCTGGTGCCGTCCAGGGGGTCGATGACCCAGGTGAAGCGGCCCTTGCCCGCGCTGCCGGTTTCCTCGCCCAGGAAGGCGTAGTCCGGGTGGGCGCGCCGGAGCTCCTTGATGACCACCTTCTCGGCTTCTTCGTCGACTTCGCTGGCGTAGTCCATGCGGTCCTTCTCGACCACGTTGATCGCATCCAGGCGGTGCATGTGGCGCAGGAGCACGTTGCCGGCGGCACGGGCGGCCTTGACCATGAGGGTGACGGCGGGTTTCTGCATGGCGGTGCGGCCTCGGACGAAGGAGGTGGGGCGCGGCGGTTCGCCGGCCGGACTGGAAGGAGGTAAAAGAGCGACCCGGCGATGGCACGACACGAGCGTGGCCGGGTCGCGGAGTTTACCATTGACGGCGATGACGACCCATTCGACAACTGAACCGATCTCCAACCGCCTGCGCATCGTCCTGGTCGGCACCCAGCATCCCGGCAACATCGGGTCCGCCGCGCGGGCCATGAAGACCATGGGCCTGGCCCGGCTGGTCCTGGTGGCCCCGGAGAAGGCGCCCAACCACGAGTCCGAGGCCCTGGCGGCCGGCGCCGACGACGTCCTGGCCGCCGCCGCCACCCATGCCACCCTCGCCGAGGCGGTGGCCGATTGCCGCCTGGTGCTGGGCTGCACGGCACGGAGCCGGCGTATCGCCCTGGACGAGCTGCTGCCGCGCGAGGCGGCGTCGCGTGCGCTGGAAGGGGCCATGGCAGGGGGCGAGGTGGCCCTGGTCTTCGGTCGCGAGCGCACCGGCCTGGACAACGAGGAGCTCCAGCTGTGCCATGCCGCGGTGCATATCCCGGCCAATCCGGCCTACAGCTCGCTCAACCTGGCGATGGCGGTCCAGGTGCTGGCCTACGAGCTGCGGCTGGCCCTGCTGGCGACGGGCGGGGGCGGTCCGGCGCCGGCGGGGGACGGCGATCCGCCGGCCTCCCACGCCGAGCTGGAGGGCTTCTTCGGACAGTTGGGGGACGCCCTGGACGCGATCGACTTCCACAAGGGGCGGGCGCCGGAGTCGGCGCTGCGCAAGTTCCGTCGCCTGTTCCTCAAGGCCGACCTCGACAGCCGGGAGGTCCGCCTGCTGCGCGGCGTGCTGGCCGACGTCGAACGCATGGCCATGCTGGCGGCCCGGTCGGGCGGCGAGGGCTGAGGCATGTGTTGGCAGTCCCACTTCGCGGCGAGGGCGCACGCGCCGATAGCCGCACCCCCGGCTTTGGATTAGTCTGGCTGGAGAAATCGCCGGAGTGTCGCCGCCCTTGATCCTGCGCCTGTGCTGCCGAGCCCTGATACTGCTGGTCCTGGCTGCGTCCTCCGTGGGGCGGGCCGGGGAGCGCTCGGTCGCGGCGGACCACGCCGACTCGGGCGTGCTGGTGCTGGGCCGGATCAGCGACGATCCCAAGTCGCACTACGAACAGCTCAAGCCGCTGCTGGACTACGTCGTCCCGCGCATGGCCGACGTGGGCATCCGCGAGGGGCGGATCCTCATGGCCAAGGACCCCCAACAGATGGCGAGTTACCTGCGCCGCGGGCGGGTCGACTGGATCACCGAGACCACGGGCATGGCGCTGCTGATGCGCGACCGCGGCGGCGCCCGTCCGCTGCTGCTGACCGAGCGGGGCGGCAGCAGCCACTACCACAGCGTCTTCTTCGCGCGCCGCGACAGCGGCATCGGATCGCTGGACGATATCCGCGGGCACAGCGTCGCGTTCCAGCGACCCTCGTCGACGAGCGCCTATTTCGTGCCGGCGGCAGTGCTGCTCGACCGCGGCATGACCCTGGACGTGCTGCTGTCGCCGCTCGACCATGCCGGTCCCGACGCCGTGGGCTACCTGTTCGCCCGCTCCGAACTCAACATCTCCACCTGGGTCCACAAGCGCCTGGTGGACGTCGGTGTCATGAGCAACCTCGACTGGGACAACCCCAACCGGGTGCCGACCGCGTTCAAGCGCGACCTGGTGGTCATCGGCGACACGCCCGAATTCCCGCGGGCGCTGGAGCTGGTCCAGCCGAACATGGCGCCGGAGGTCCGCGACCGCCTGCGCGAAGTCCTGGTCGGTGCGGCCAATGATCCGGAGGCATCCAACGCGCTGCGCGAGTTCTTCGGCACCACGCGTTTCCTGCCCATCGACGACGTGTCGATGGATGCATTGAACCGGATCGGCCAGGGCGTGCAGCGGGTGCGGGCGGAGGTCGAATGAAGCTGAGCGGGGGGCTGCGCACCAAGTTCCTGCTGCTGATGACCGCGGCACTGATGGTGATGCTGCTGATGATGACCCTCATGCTCAAGCGCGAGGAGCAGATGCAGGGCGATGTCGTGGACGTCACCCGCGATGCCATGCAGGGCGTGGTCAGCAACAGCCTCAACCGGCGCGGCGAGGGCATGGTCAACCAGTTGGCCGAGTCGCTGACCAATCCCCTGTACTACTTCGACCTGGACGCGATCGGCGAGCTCACCGCGGCGGCCCTGCGCCAGCCCGACGCGCGCTACGTCCTGGTCTACGACGACGCCGGCACCATCATCCACGACGGCAGCGAGGAGATCCCCAGCTACGGCAAGCGGATGGACGACGAGTTCGCCAGCGAGGTGACCGCGTCCACGACGATGCTGACCCTGTTCAACGACAACGTCATGGACGTTTCCATGCCGATCATGATCGGCGAGGAGCGCCTGGGCGGCGTGCGGATGGGCTTCGACCTGGAGGTGGCCAAGGGCTTCCAGGAGCGCGCGGTCACCGAGATGCGGCAGCGCCTGGGGGTGCTTGGGCACCGCCAACTGGTGTGGGTGGGCCTGGTCACCGGCAGCCTGGTCCTGATCGGGATCCTGCTTTTGTGGCTGATCCAGCACTGGCTGGTCCGGCCGATCCGCCAGCTCGCCGACTCGGCCCGCCAGATCGAGGCCGGGCGCTTCGAACTCGACCTGCCCACCAGCCGCCGGCGCGACGAGATCGGCGAACTGCTGCGCGCCTTCAGCCGGATGAGCGAGAGCGTGGCGCGCCACGACCGCGACATCCGGCGCATGGCCTACACCGACGCCCTGACCGGGCTGTCCAACCGACTGGCCTTCCGCGAGGCGCTGGACGAGCAGTTGCTGCAGATGCGCGGCGACGGCCAGCAACTGGCGCTGCTCTTCGCCGACATCGACGACTTCAAGCGGGTCAACGACACCCTGGGCCACGATGCCGGCGACGACGTGCTGGTGCAGTGTTCGGCGCGCATCCGCGATGCGATCGGTCGCCATGGCGGCGACAATGCGCTGCTCGCGCGGTTCGGCGGCGATGAGTTCGTGATCCTGGTGCAGGCGTCCAGCCGCGACGCACGCGACGTGCGCGGGATCGCCACCGGCCTGGCCGAGGCCCTGGTCGAGACCCTGGGCGAGCCGATGCTGGTGCACGAGCGGCAGGTGTTCCTGGGCACCTCCATCGGCATCACCATGTTTCCCGAGGACGCCTCGACCGCGGCCTCGCTGATGAAGAACGGCGACATCGCGATGTACCAGGCGAAGGTGGCCGGAAAGAACTGCTACCGCTTCTACAGCCGGGCGATGGACCTGGCGGTGGAGCGCCGGGTCAATCTCGAGCACGAGTTGCGCGGGGCCTGGGAGCGCGGCGAGCTGAGCCTGGTATACCAGCCGGTGTATCGGCTGTCGGACCGTGTGATGGTCGGTGCCGAGGCGCTCTTGCGCTGGAACCACCCCAAGCATGGGCAGGTCGCGCCTTCGGTCTTCATCGACGTCGCCGAACAGAGCGGGCTGATCGAGGTGCTTGGCCCGAAGGTCCTGCATACCGCCTGTACCGATGCCGTTCGCTGGCAGCAGTTGCACCCGGGCAGCGAGCCGCTGTCGGTGGCGGTCAATGTCTCGCCGCGGCAGTTGCGCAGCGGCGGCGAGCTGGCCGACGTCGTGGCCGCCTGCCTGCGCGAGACCGGCCTGGAGCCCGGTCGCCTGCATCTGGAGCTGACGGAGACCGCGGTGATCGGCGACGAGGCGCACGTCAGCGACGAACTGGCGCGGCTGCGCGCGACCGGCGTGAAGGTGTTGCTCGACGACTTCGGCACCGGCTTCTCTGGACTGAGCCACCTGCGCCGCGTGCCCGTCGACGGCGTCAAGATCGACCGCAGCTTCATCGCCGACATCCTCCGCGACCCCGACGACCTGGCCCTGACCAGCGCGATCATCGCGATGGCCCACTCGCTGGGCATCACCGTGATCGCCGAGGGCGTGGAGAAGGCGGGGCAGTACGCTTTGCTGCGCGAGCGCGGCTGCGACCAGGCCCAGGGTTACTGGCTGGGCCACCCGATGCCGGGCAACGAGTTCCTGGCCCTGCTCCAGCAGTAGGCGCGGCGACTAGAAGCCGAACCGCCCCAGGGCGTCGGCGACCAGCGCCGCCAGTCCACCCGAGAGGCCGCCGAACACGCCGGTCGCCACCACGCCGGCCGCCCAGGCGACGAGCATCAGGCGGCCGTCGCGTTCGAGCAGGGCAAAGGCGAACAGCAGCATCAGCGCGCCGAACAGGTAGTTGGTGAACGGGATCGGCAGCGACAGCAGCAGGCCGAGCAGGATGAGCAGAAGTCCGGTGAAGGCACTGGCGGCCCGGTGGTCGAGCACGCCGGCCGCGCGCGGCTTGACCACGCGCTCCAGGCGGCTCAGCCAGGGCGAGAGCAGGTTGCGGAAGCGGACCATCAGCCGCCGGGTCGGGCCGCGCCGGGCGATGAAGCCGGGCAGCCAGGGCTTGCGCAGCCCGATGAGCAACTGCGCGCCCAGCAGCATCGTGAGCGGACCGCTGATCGCGCCGCCCATGCCGGGGATCGGTATGAAGGCCGGCAGGGTGGCGATGAACAGCAGCATGCCGAACGAGCGCTTGCCCAGCCCGTTGAAGACGTCGCCCAGGCGCAGCGTGTCGTCCGGGTCGCCCACCGAGAACGCATCGAGCAGGGCGCGGGTGCCGGCTTCCTCGAGCGGGCGGGATGGCGCGGGGTCAGCCGAGGGTGTCATCGCTGCCCGCGTCCGGGTCCGGTAGGGCCTGCAGCAACAGCTTGTCGATGCGCGGGCCGTCCAGGTCGACCACCTCGATCCGCCAGTTGTCCCAGTCCACGTGTTCGCCCACGTGGGGGATCCGGCCGAAATGGCTGATGACCATGCCGGCGGCGGTGTGGAAATCGGGTTCGTCGCCGACCGGCAGGCGGGCGCCGTCGACCAGGTCGCGCAGGTCGTCCAGGGCCAGGCTGCCGTCGAGCAGCCAGGAGCCGTCGGCGCGCTGCACGACCGGCGCGTGGTCGTCCTCGGATTCGGCGGTCTGCAGGCGGCCGATCACCGCGCCCAGCAGGTCGTTGACGGTGATCAGGCCGGTGACGTCGCCGTATTCGTCCACCACCAGGGCGATCGACTGCTGTTCTTCGCGGAAGATCTCCAGCAGCTTGAAGGCATGGGTCGACTCGGAGACGAACAGCGCTTCGCGCAGGCGCTCGAAGATGCGCGGCGTGCCCGAGCGGCCCAGCCCATCCAGCAGCGACTTGGCCTCGAGTATGCCCAATACCTCGCTGTCGTCGTCCTTGTAGACCGGGTAACGCGAGAACGAGGTCTCGCGCATCACCGCCATGTTGTCCTCCAGCGGGGCCTCGGCGTCGAGCCAGGTGATGCGCGTGCGCGGGGTCATCAGGCTCTCCGCGGTGCGGTCGCCCAGGCTCAGCACGCGGTAGACCATCTTGCGCTCGTCGGCATCGATCACGCCCTGCTCGTGGCTCTCGCTCACCAGCAGGCGGATCTCCTCTTCGCTGATCTCGCTGCGGGCGTCGTCGCGGATGCCC
This sequence comes from Marilutibacter spongiae, assembly GCF_014145325.1. Taxonomy (GTDB): domain Bacteria; phylum Pseudomonadota; class Gammaproteobacteria; order Xanthomonadales; family Xanthomonadaceae; genus Marilutibacter; species Marilutibacter spongiae. Next base: position 127,468 of record NZ_JACHTF010000010.1, on the reverse strand, counting down.
AGCAGCCGCAGCACGCCCCGGTTGATCACGCCCAGCAGGGCGACGACCGGGCGGGCCAGGCGCGACAGCGCGTCCAGCGGGATGGCGACGGCGGCGGCGATCGCCTCGGGGTTGGTCAGGGCCAGGCGCTTGGGGATCAGCTCGCCGAAGATGACCTGGCCGGAGGTGATCAGCACCACGGCGGTGCCGATACCGATCGCGCGGGCGTACTCGGCGGCGCCCGGCCAGAGCCCCTCCAGGCCGCTGGCGATGATCAGGCCGATCGCCTCGCCGCCGAACAGGCCGGTGAGCACGCCGATCAGGGTGATGCCCACCTGCACGGTCGAAAGCAGGTTGTCGGGGTGCTCGGCCAGGCCGAGCGCGACCCCGGCGCCGCGGCGGGCGCGTCCGGGCTCCTCGGCCATCTGCTTGAGGCGGAGCTTGCGTGCCGTCACCAGGGCCATTTCCGACATCGCGAAGAAGCCGTTCAGCACGATCAGGGCCAGGACGATCGTCAGTTCCAGCATGGCGGGCGCTCCGGGTGGGGCAGGCGTCGCATGCGCGTCGGGCGGGGCCGGGCGGGACTGGAGGGTTCTGGGTCGTCGTCCATTGTCGGGAAGCAGTCGCGGGGGATGTCGATGAACGGCCGATAGTAGCAGGCGGGGCCTGTACGCCGCGCGTGGGCGCCGGCCGGGGCCGGGGCCTGCGCGGCTGTCTCGAAACGGTCATAATGCGCACCGCAACCGAGCGGACCCGGACCGCCCCACCACGAGGCACAGCGCGCATGTTCTCCCTGCAAACCATTTTCGGCCAAGGCAACCAGTTCTACACCCTGCTCGAGGAAGCGGCCGAGGTCGCCCACGACAGCGCCCGGGCCCTGCATGCGATGCTCCGCGAGTCCGACCGCCAGCCGGCGCTGGACGCCTTCAAGCTGGCTCGCCAGCGCGAACGCGACGTGTCCATCAAGCTCAGCCAGGAGCTGGTCGACAGCTTCATCACCCCCATCGAGCGCGAGGACATCGAGTCGCTGGCCTCGGCGCTGCACAAGATCCCCAAGCAGATCGAGAAGTTCGCCGACCGCTACGCCCTGGCGACCCAGCACCTGGAGCACATCGACTTCGCGCCGCGCGCGGCGATGCTCGAGCAGGCGTCCAGCGTCGTGGTGAAGATGGTCAAGCAGCTGCGCCAGCTGAAGCTGGAGCCGATGAAGGCGCTCAGCGACGAGCTGCGCGCGCTGGAAAACGACGCCGACCGGCTCATGCTCGAGCTGTACCGCGACATCTACTCGGGCAAGCTCGACCACCTGCAGATGTTCCTGCTCAAGGAGTTCTTCGAGATCCTGGAGAAGGCCATCGACCGCTGCCGCGAGGCCGGCGTCGTGGCCTACCAGATCGTCCTGAAGAACTCCTGAGGGGGCCGGCGCGATGCTCACGCTCGTCATCGTCGTGGTCCTCGCGGCGCTCATCTTCGAATACATCAACGGCTTCCACGACACCGCCAACTCGATCGCCACGGTCGTGGCGACCAAGGTGCTGTCGCCGATGCAGGCGGTGGGCCTGGCGGCCAGCATGAACCTGGTCGGTGCGCTGCTCGGCACCGCGGTGGCCAAGACCATCGCCTCGGGCCTGATCGACGTCGGCGTTGTCGAAGTGGGCTCGCAGCTGATCCTGTGCGCCCTGCTGGGCGGCATCATCTGGAACCTGATCACCTGGTGGCTGGGCCTGCCGTCCTCGTCCTCGCACGCGCTGATCGGCGGCCTCTGCGGCGCCGCCCTGGCGGCGGCCTCCAACAACTTCGACGCCATCATCTGGTCCGAGCCCAAGGAGCCGATCTACCGCAGTGCCGGCGTGCTGTGGAAGGTCGTCGTGCCCATGGTCACCTCGCCGGTGCTGGGCTTCGCCGCGGGCTTCCTGGTCATGGGGGTGCTGTTCTTCCTCATCTCCATGATGGCCCGCTCGGGCGGTTGGCTGGCGCGTATCGCGCGGCCGCGCTGGGTCAACAGCTTCTTCGGCAAGGCACAGCTGGTCAGCGCCGCCGGCATGGGCCTGGCCCATGGCATGAACGATGCGCAGAAGACCATGGGCATCATCGCGCTGACGCTGTTCAGTGCGCAGTCGGTGGGCACGCTCGACGACCTGCCGGCCTGGCTGGGCTTCCTGCACCCGTCCGACAACGCGATGGCGACCCAGGACATCGACCTGTGGATCAAGATCACCTGCGCGCTGGTGATGGCGGCCGGTACCGCGGCCGGCGGCTGGCGGATCATCAAGACGCTGGGCCACAAGCTGGTCAAGCTGCACCCCATCCACGGCTTCGCGGCGGAGACCAGCGCCTCGGCAGTGATCTTCGGCGCTTCGATGCTGGGTATCCCGGTCTCCACCACGCACAACATCTCGTCTGCGATCATGGGCGTGGGCACGGCCAAGCGCTTGAATGCGATCAAGTGGACCGTGGTCGAGAAGATGATCTGGGCGTGGATCCTGACCATCCCCGCCGCCGGCGGCATCGCCTACCTGATCTTCGAGTTCCTGCGCGCGACGGGCTGGGCCTGACGCGCCGGGAATCGGGAACGCGGGAATCGGGAATCGGGAATCGGAGGCGCCCCATGCCCCATCCCCGAATCACCAATCACCAATCACCTCAATAAAGATCCCCGCCCGCCGAGAGCGCGCGTTCCATGCGATCGCCGATGCCGCCGATCTCGAGGACCAGGCGGTCGATCTCGGCCGGGTCGAGGCCTTCGTAGGGGCGGTTCTCGCACAGTTGCAGGTGCGGGACGCCGTCCATGTCGCCGATGGCGAGGTAGCCGACCCGGCTGTGCCAGTTGAAGGCCAGGGCGCGGTGCATGTCCAGGGTGGTGATCGGGGCGACCGCGGTGCTCACGCGGAGGTAGGGGCGGCCGTCGTCGTCGTCGAGCTCGGACAGGAAGATGGCCTGGTGGCGTTGACCCTGTTCCAGGGAGAGTTCGATGCAGACCACGTCGATGTCATGCTCGGTGAGCCGGTACCCGGCGGCCTTGAGGTGCTTCAGGATGGCACTGAAATTGCGCATGCGGGGACAGGTCCGGTGATCGGACCCGTATGCTAACGCGATGAACGGCCAGACCGACGTGAAGCACGACAACGAATCGCGGATCCTGGCGGCGATCCGCGCGATCCCGCGCGGGCAGATCGCCGGCTACGGCGAGGTCGCCCGGCGTGCCGGCCTGCCGGGGCGGGCACGCCTGGTGGCGCGGGTCCTGCGCGGTAACACCGATCCGGCGCTGCCCTGGCACCGCGTCCTGCGTTCGGATGGCCGGATCGCCATGGCGGTCGATTCGCCGGGCTACCTGGAGCAGACGCAGCGGCTGCGGGCCGAGGGCCTCCTGGTCGTCGACGGCCGGGTCCGGGGCGTGCGTGCCAGCCCCAGCCGGGAGGAGGTGCTGGACGAACAGGTCTGGGGCATGCCCGACTGAGCGGCCCGGATGGCGTGCGCGAGGCGCGTGGCGGCGCCTACACGCGCCAGCCAGTACCATGTGCGCTTCGTATCCGGGAGCCGCGATGTTTTCCAATCTTCCCCCCGTCACCAAGGCCTTGTTGATCGCCAATGGCCTGGTGTTCCTGCTCCAGCAATTGCTGCCCGAAACCACGTTCGCGTCGTTCATGCTGTGGCCACCCGGCAGCGACGGCGCTTTCGGCGTCGGCGGCTTCCTGCCCTGGCAGGTGCTGACCTACGGGTTCATGCACGGGAGCATGGCGCACCTGTTCTTCAACATGCTGGCCCTGCTGATGTTCGGCGCGCCGCTGGAGCATGTGTGGGGCAACCGGCGGTTCCTGAACTATTACCTGGTCTGCATCGTCGGTGCGGCGGTCTGCCAGATCGGCGTCGGCATCTGGGCGATGTCCAGTGGCCAGCCGCCATACCCTACGGTCGGTGCTTCGGGCGGGATCTTCGGCTTGCTGTTGGCCTACGGCATGCTGTTCCCCAACCAGCGCGTGATGCTGCTGATCCCGCCGATCCCGATGAAGGCGCGCACCCTGGTGATCGTCTACGGGGTGATCGAACTGCTGCTTGGCGTCAGCGGACAGCAACCCGGCGTCGCGCACTTCGCCCACCTGGGCGGCATGCTGTTCGGCTGGTTGATGATCCGCTACTGGCGCGGCCAGCCCCCCTTCGGCGGTGGCGGGCGCAAGCCCCCGGGGCCACGCATCGTGCGTTGACGCGCACGGTATCGCAGGCCCATGACGAAAACGGCGCGGTTTCCCGCGCCGTTTTCGTTGGCCGCTTCAAGGCGCCGGCCACGAGTTCGCCCGGCGCAAGCGGCGTCAGGGCCAGACCTGGATGCGGTTGTCGGGCTTGTTGCGCATCACGCTGCCGACGCGGCAGCCATAGAGCTCGCCGAAGTCGGCGAGGTTGGCGAGCGGCCCGTTGCTGCGCCACTGTCCCGGTGCGTGCACGCTGGTGGAGGCCATCGCAGTGGCGGCGGCGGGCGTCATCGATTGCGCCCACAGGCCCGCCCAGGCCTTGAAGAAATCCTGGCGGGCGGCCTTGTCGGCATCGGGATGGCGGGCGTTGAAGGCCGCCCACGCAAGCTCGACGCCGGAGATGTCGGCAAGGTCCTCGTCGCGCGTCTGCATGCCGTTGACCTTGACGCCCTCCAGGCCCGGATAGGGCAGGGTGGCGTACTGGCTGGCCACGCGCGAGGCCAGTGCGTTCCAGGCGTTGGCGTCGGGAGCCTCCCACCAGTCGCGCACGTCCAGGCGGGCATCGACCAGGCGGCCACGCGCGTCGAAGCCGTGGGTCAGTTCATGCCCCACCAGGGCACCGAACGCGCCATATTGCGCGGGCTCGCCGCGCACTGTTTCCAGGACCGGCGCCTGAAGCATCGCGGCGGTCACCAGCAGCCGGTTCTGCGTGATGTCGTAGGCCAGGGCAGGCGTCTGCGGCTGCACGTTCCAGCGGCGAGACGCGTTCGCCTCGCCGATCCGGCGCATCTCCGAGCCGTGCCGCCAGGTCGACGCGATCAGCATGTTGCCGCCGAAACTGCCGCGTCCGACCGGCTGCACCGTGTAGTCGATGTCGCGGTCGGGCATGCCGATCTCGATCTTCAGCGCGGCGAGTTTGGCCCGGGCCTCGGCCTTGGCCGCGGCGCCCAGGCGGGGATCGCGCTCGAGGGCGGCGCCCAGCGTATCGCGGATGTCGGCGGCCACGGCTTCGGCGCGCGCCTCGGTGCCGGCGTCAAGGTAACGCTGCGCATATTCGCGTCCCAGCATCGGGCCGGCCGCCAGGTTGATGGCATCGAGCACCTGCTGTTCGCGCGTGGGCGGCGCCTGGCGCCCCTCCAGCACGCGGCCGCGGAAGTTGAAGCTGGCGTCGCGGAAGGCGCGCGACAGGTAGGGCGCCATGGCATCGCCCACCCGCCACCGCAGGTAGGCCTTCCATTGCGCCGGCTTGAGGTCGTCGACGAGGGTGTCGAGGGTGGCGAACAAGGCCGGATTGGCCATCGACACGGTGGCGTCGCCGACCTGCTGGGCGACGATGAAGTCCTCCAGCTGCAGCGTGCGGTACTGCTTGTCCAGGCCGGCCGCCGGCACCGGGGCGAAGTTGCGACGGGGGTCGCGGAGCTCGATCAGGGGCCGCGAGGCACGGGCGATGCGGGTCTCCAGGTCGATCACCTGGGCGGCTTCCGCGGCGGCGTCGCCGGCCGGAGTGCCGGTGAGCACGAGGATCTGCTCGACGTACTTGGCGTACTGGGCCAGCACCGTGCGGGTATCGGCGTCGGTGCGCGTGTAGAAGGCAGGGTCGGGCAGGCCCAGCCCGCCCTGGCTGAAATAGCCGATGTGCCGGGAAAGGTCATTGAGGTCCACGTCGGGACTGAAGTTGAACACCACCGGTATGCCGACCTGGTGCAGGGCGGCGATCGCGGGCGGGATGTCCTTGTCGCGGCGGATCGCGTTGATGCGCTCCAGCAGCGGCGCGATCGGATTGGAGCCGTCGCGCTCCACGCCGGCCTCGTCCATGCCACTGGCCCAGAAGTCGCCCAGCAGCGTCTGCACGTTGCCCACCGGTGCCCGCTTGGCCGCCTCCAGCAGGTCGATCTGCTGCTGCCGCGCGCGAGCGGCCAGCTGGCCCATCGCCGAGACCATGCCCGGGTCGGCGGGCGGTGGGTTCGCCGCCAGCCAGTCGGCGTTGGTGTTTCCGTGGAAATCAGCGCAGGCGACCGGCGGCTTGGCGGCGCTGGCGGGCGACGCGAACGCCGCTGCCAGTCCGAGTGCCAGGGCGCCGCTGAGCGGGCGAAGTACGGGCATGTCGGCTTCCATCCGGGGGACGGCCGGAGTGTAGCAAGGCCCCCGATGACTCCTGCGTCACGATGGCCCTGCCGGTTGGACGGCAGACAGAAAGACGAAGGCCCGGACATGCCGGGCCTTCGCGGGTGCTACGTGGACGCAGGGATCACCAGATGATGACCTGCTGGTCGCCCTGGCGGACCATCGGCTGGCCGGGTTTGCACTCGAACGCGGCGGCGAAGGCCGGCAGGTTCGAGGGCGCGCCGATCGCGCGGAAGTTCGCCGGTGCGTGCGGGTCGGTGGCCAGGCGCACCTTCAGCTCTTCGGGGGTGAAGTTGCGGCGCCACACGGTGGCCCAGTTGGCGAAGAAACGCTGGTCGCGGGTCATGCCGTCGATCATCGGGTCCGGCGTGCCTTCGGTGGCCTTCTTCATCGCGTCGTAGGCCGTGGCCAGGCCGCCCAGGTCGGCGATGTTCTCGCCCAGGGTCAGCTTGCCGTTGACGTGCTCGTCGTCGTTGGCCTTGTAACCGTTGAACTGGTTGACCAGCTTGTCGGTCAGGCCGGAGAAGCCCTTGGCGTCGGCGTCGCTCCACCAGTTCTCGAAGTTGCCGCTCGGCCCGAAGCGGCTGCCCTGGTCGTCGTAGCCGTGGGTCATCTCATGGCCGATGACCGCGCCGATGCCGCCATAGTTGAGCGGGTCGTCGGCCTGCGCGTCGAAGAAGGGCGGCTGCAGGATCGCGGCCGGGAACACGATCTCGTTCTGCAACGGGTTGTAATAGGCGTTGACGGTTTGCGGGCTCATGCCCCATTCGGTCTTGTCGACCGGCTTGCCGATCTTCGACAGCTCCCACTTGTAGTTGAACTCCATCGCGGCGAGCACGTTGCCGATGTAGCTGTCGCGGCTGGTCGACAGGCCGCTCCAGTCGCGCCACTTGTCCGGGTAGCCGATCTTCGGGGTGAAGGCGGCCCACTTCTCCATGGCCTTGGCCTTGGTCTCGTCGGTCATCCAGTCCAGGTTCTCGATGCGGCCCTTGAGCGCATCGCTGAGGTTGGACACCAGGGTCTCCATGCGCTCCTTGGACTCGGGCGAGAACGCCACGTCGACGTAGAGCTGGCCCAGGGCCTCGCCGGCCGCGTTCTCGATGGTGCCGAGCACGCGCTTGCCGCGTTCCTTGAGCTCCTTCTGGCCGCGCAGGGCCTTGTTGTAGAAGTTGAAGTTCTCCTCGACGAAGGCGTCCGACAGGTACGGCGACGCGCCGTCGACCGCGTGGAAGCGCAGGTAGCTGCGCCACTGGTCGGCGGGGACGTCGGCGAGCATGGCGTCGACTTCCTTGTGGAAGTCCGGGATCGCCAGCGAGAACATCTTCGGTGCCTGCAGGCCCTGCGACTCGAAGAAGCGGGTCCACGGGAAGTTCGGGGTCAGCTTGTCGGCCTCGGCCAGGGTCACCGGGTTGTAGTAAAGCGAGACGTCGCGGGAGAGCTCTTCGCTGGACTTGGAAGCCTTCGCCAGGCGGGTCTCGAACGCGACCACGTCCTTGGCCTGCGCGGCGGCGTCCTCGGCGCTGGCGCCGGCCAGTTCGAGCACCTTGGCCACGTGCGCCTGGTAGGCCTGGAGCTTGTCGGCCTTCTTCGGGTCGGAGTAGTACGTGCTGTCCGGCAGGCCCAGGCCGCCCTGCGCGGCGTAGGCGATGTTCATGGTCGAGTCCTTGAAGTCGGCTTCAGGACCGAAGCCGAACAGGTAGAACTGGCCCTTGGCGGCGCTGCTGCGCAGGAAGTCGGCGATCTTGTCCTGGCTGTCGAGCGCGTCGATTTCGGCCAGCTCGCCCTTGATCGGGTCGATGCCCTGGGCGTTGATCTTCTCCGCGTCCATGCCGGTGGACCAGAAGTCGCCGATGACCTTCTCCACGCCGGTGGCGTTGCTGTCGGCGGCGGCCTGTTCGGCGATCTGGCGCTGCACGGCCAGCGAACGCTCGGCCAGCATCTCGAAGGCGCCCCAGGACGTGCGGTCGCCGGGGATTTCGTTGGCGGTCCGCCACTTGCCGTTCACATAGCCACCGAAGTCGGTGCAGGCGTCCTTGCTCGGGTCCAGGTCGCTGGCGAGGAAGCTGTTCATCGGCGGCAGCTTGCTGTCGTCCAGGGTGATGCCGCCTTCCTGCGAGGCAGTGGCGTCGGTCTTGGCGGCCGGCGCGGCCTCGTCGGGCTTGGCGCAGGCGGCGACGGTCGCCGCGATGGCGAGGGAGAGAAGGAGGATCTGCGGTTTTTTCACGGTCACGGTGCTCCGGCCTGGTGAAGGAATGTCGGGTCGAGCCGCCGGCGCCGCCTGCAAGGCGTGCAGGCCGGGGGCCCGGTACGCCCATGGGGCGACAGCCCACCATAGACCGCTTCGACGCCCCGTGAGGGTGCAGAAGGTCATGCCGGGGCCCGCCCAAGGACGCGACGGGTACCGCAAAGCCCGCGGAGACGGGACAATGGCGCCATGAATCCAGGCGAAACGCAGTTCATCCAGGCCCTCCGGGAGGCCCGTACGGCCCGCGCCGTGGCCCAGGCCTGCGAGGCGCTGGAACGCAGCGGCGAGGCCGTCACCCCGGCCTTTGGCGCGGCGCTGCCGGCGGCGCTGCATGGCCACCTGCAGGGCGTGTCGGCGCATCCGGCCTTCCGGCTGTGGCTGGACGTGTTCTTCGGGCGCCGGCCCGGGCGCTTCCGATCGCCCCTGCAACAACCCAACTTCCTCTATTACCCGGCGTTGCCGGCGCAGGCCTGGTTCCGTACACCTGAACTGCCGGCGCTCGCGCCCTTGCGCGATGCGATCCCCGCGGTACGGGAGGAACTGCTCGGCTTCCTCGGCGAAGACGTGGCGTTCCAGCCTTATGTCGACGCGCGGGCCGCGGGCGACCGGCAGTGGGGACGCCTGGCCGACAGCCTGGAGTGGTCGGCACGGCACCTGTTGCGACGCGAACAGTGGGACGAGGCCCTGGTGGCGCGGCTGCCGGCGACGCGCGGCTTTCTCGAGCAGGCGCCGCTGGCGCAGTATCCGCCGCATGCGCCGGAGTGCTTCATCTCCCGTCTCAAGCCCGGGACCGAACTGCCCCCGCACCATGGCCTGTCGAACATCAAGTTGACCGCCCACCTCCCGGTCGACCTGCCCGAGGGCTGCTCGATCACCGTCGCCGGCGAGACGCGGCACTGGATCCATGGCGACTTCCTGGTCTTCGACGACTCGTTCCTGCACAGCGCGTGCAATCGCGGCGAGCGGGTGCGCACGGTGTTGATCTTCGACATCTGGCACCCGGGGCTCTGCGAGGAAGAGCGCGCGGCGCTGGCGCACGCGATCGCCGTCCTCGATCGCGTCCAGTCCTGCCGTCGCGGCGGCGCGCCAAGCTGAACGGGGAGTGCGACGGCGGCGCTGCCTGAACGAAGGCGCGGGCGGGCGCGCTGGCGCGGACGGGGCCTTTCGCGTACAGTGCGCGGCGTCTGGTGCTCGGTTGCTGCCCGAAAGGGTACGTTTCCCAGCTATATCCTGCCGCACCCCACATCCAACGGGACACGATCCCGCTGGGCGCCCGCAAGGGGCGGGGCGCGGCCTGTATTCCGCACGTCATTCGTAGCGCCGACACGGCCCGGAGCATCCGGTGCCGTTCAAAAAAACGACTCGCAGCGCGGCTACAGGGAAAGCTCCGGGTGATTCCGCATCCATGGGTGCGGATCAGGAATTGGAGCTCCACATGTCTTTTGAATCCCTCGGGCTTGCGCCCGCGTTGCTGCGTGCGCTCTCGGAACAGGGCTACACCACGCCGACCCCGATCCAGGCCGAAGCGATCCCGCTGATCCTGGCCGGCCACGACCTGCTTGGCGGCGCCCAGACCGGTACCGGCAAGACCGCCGCCTTCAGCCTGCCGCTGCTCAACCGCCTGTCCAAGACCACGCCGGCCAAGGGCCCGCGCAAACCGCGCGTGCTGGTGCTGGTGCCTACCCGCGAACTGGCCGTGCAGGTGCACGAGAACCTGCGCGGCTACGCCCGCCACCTGCAGGTCGCCAGCTGCATGATCTTCGGCGGCGTCGGCATGGGTCCGCAGGTCGACGCGCTGCGTCGTGGCGTCGACGTGCTCGTCGCCACCCCCGGCCGCCTGATCGACCACATGGAGCGCGGCAGCGTGCGCCTGGACGCGATCGAAGTGCTGGTCATGGACGAGGCCGACCGCATGCTCGACATGGGCTTCCTGCCGGCGATCAAGCGCATCCTCGTCAAGCTGCCGCGCGAGCGCCAGACCCTGCTGTTCTCGGCGACCTTCGAAGCGCAGATCAAGGCGTTGGCGCTGGAGTTCATGCGTGATCCCCGGCAGGTGCAGGTGGCCGCGCAGAACACCATCGCCGAGACCATCGCCCACCGCGCGCATCCGGTCGACGTCGACAGCAAGCGCGACCTGCTGATCGACATCCTGGCCAAGCGCCACACCGACCAGGTGATCGTGTTCGGCCGCACCAAGCACGGTTGCAACCGCCTGGCCGAGCAGCTCGACAAGGCCGGCATCAAGGCCGTCGCGATCCACGGCAACAAGAGCCAGGCGCAGCGCCAGAAGGCCCTCAACGCCTTCAAGGCGGCCAAGGCCCGCGTGCTGGTGGCGACCGACGTGGCCGCGCGCGGCCTGGACATCCCCAACCTGCCGCTGGTCATCAACTTCGACCTGCCGATGGTCGCCGAGGACTACGTGCACCGCATTGGTCGCACCGGCCGCAACGGCGCGTCGGGCGAGGCGCTGTCGCTGGTCTCGCACGACGAGGGTGGCCTGCTGCGGCAGATCCAGCGCGTGCTCAAGAAGGACGTGGAGATGATCGAGGTCGAGGGCTTCGAGCCCAGCCGTCCGATCCGCCTCGACGTCGCGATCCCCAACCCGCGCAGCAAGCGCGGCGGCGGTGGCAACAACAACAACGCGCGTCGCGCACCGGGCCATCGCCCGCACGGCAAGCCGGCACCGCGCCACGCCCATGCCGGGCCGAAGCAGCGCGGTGGCCCCGGCCGTCGCGGCGGTGCCTCGCGCAGCGGCGGCGCCGGGGCCTGAGCCCCGCGGTCGCAGGAAGGAAGAGAGCCGGCGCGATGCCGGCTCTTTTTTTGCCTCGAAAGGGCCGTCCGCGCAGGAGCGTAGGGTGGGTAGAGCCGAAGGCGAAACCCACCGTCGCGGGATTTCACGCACGACGGACGATGGGTTTTGCTTCGCGCCACCCATCCTACGGGTCTGCCTCTCATCCCGCCTCGTAGGGTGGGTAGAGCCAAAGGCGAAACCCACCGTCGCGGGATTTCACGCACGACGGACGATGGGTTTTGCTTCGCGCTACCCATCCTACGGGTCTGCCTCTCATCCCGCCTCGTAGGGTGGGTAGAGCCAAAGGCGAAACCCACCGTCGCGGTATTTCACGCACGACGGACGATGGGTTTTGCTTCGCGCCACCCATCCTACGGCGCTGCCTCTCATCCCGCCTCGTAGGGTGGGTAGAGCCAAAGGCGAAACCCACCGTCGCGGTATTTCACGCACGACGGACGATGGGTTTTGCTTCGCGCCACCCATCCTACGGCGCTGCCTCTCACCTTGCCTCGTAGGGTGGGTAGAGCCAAAGGCGAAACCCACCGTCGCGTTATTTCACGCACGACGGACGATGGGTTTTGCTTCGCGCTACCCATCCTACGGGTCTGCCTCTCATCCCGCCTCGTAGGGTGGGTAGAGCCAAAGGCGAAACCCACCGTCGCGGTATTTCACGCAAGACGCACGATGGGTTTTGCTTCGCGCTACCCATCCTACGGTGCTGCCTCTACCCCGGCCTCATAGGGTGGGCAGGGCGCGTAGCCCGGAGGAGCGATGCGCCGTTCTCCACTCAGTTGGAACAGGACCCAAAAAAAAGCCGGCGCGATGCCGGCTCTTTTTTGCCTCGAAAGGGCCGTCCGCGCAGGGATCATCCCTGCCTGGCGGCGATCCAGCGGTCGATCTTGCCTTCCAGGACTTCCAGCGGCACCGAGCCGTCCTTCAGTACTTCGGCATGGAACTCGCGGATGTCGAAGCGATCCCCCAGGGCCTTCTCCGCGCGTGCGCGCAGTTCCTTGATCTTCAGCTCGCCGATCTTGTAAGCCAGCGCCTGGCCCGGGATGGCCATGTAGCGCTCGGCTTCGGCGGTGGACTGGGTTTCGCTCTCGGCGGAGTTGTCGAGCATGTACTTGATCACCTGCTCGCGGGTCCAGCCCTTGCTGTGCAGGCCGGTGTCGACGACCAGGCGGATGGCGCGCCACAACTCGTTCTGCAGGTAACCGAAATAATTGTAGGGGTCGGTGTAGACGCCCAGGTCCTTGCCCAGCGACTCGGCATAGAGACCCCAGCCCTCGGTGAAGGCGGTTTCGCCGCCGAAGCGGCGGAACTTCGGCAGGTTGGTCAGCTCCTGCTGGAGCGCCAGCTGGAAGTGGTGGCCGGGGATGGCCTCGTGCAGGTACAGGTCCTCAGCGTCCCAGGTCTTGCGGGTCGGCAGGTCGTAGGTATTGACGTAGAAGATGCCCGGGCGCGTGCCGTCCTCGCTCGGGCTCATGTACGAGCCGCCGGCGGCCGACTGCGCGCGGAAGGGCTCGACCGGGCGGATCTCGAACGGTGCCTTCGGCGTGAGCGAGAACAGCTTGGGGACGTGCGCGTCGATCTTGTCCTCGAGCCCACGGTAGTAGGCCAGCAGCGCGTCCTCGGTCTCGAAGCTGAAGCGCGGGTCGTCCTGCATGAAGCGGAAGAAGTCCTGCAGCGAACCCTTGAAGCCCACCTCCTTCATCACCTCCAGGATCTCGCCATGGATGCGCTTGACCTCCGACAGGCCGATCTCGTGGATCTGGGCCGGGGTCAGGTCGGTGGTGGTGCGCTGGCGGGCGTTGAAGGCGTACCACGCGGCGCCGTTCGGCAGCGCGTCCATGCCGGCGCTGTCGCGGGTGTGCGGCATGTAGTCGTCGACGATGTAGCTGCGCAGCTCGCCGTAGGCCGGCATCAGGGTGTCGGCGATCAGTGCCTTGTACTCGGCGGTGAGGCGCGTGCGGTCGGCTTCGCTGAAGGACTCGGGCATGTTCTTGATGGGACCCCAGAACAGGGTCTGGGTGGGATCGTCCTTGATCAGCGCGTCGAGCTGCGGGACCACTTTCTCCATCAGCGCGCGCGGCTGCACGACGCCGTTCTCCACGCCGACCTTCATGTTGGCGATGGCCTGGTCGAACAGCACCGGCACCTGCGAGGCGCGCCTGGTCCAGTTGTCGTAGTCCTCGACGGTCTTGAAGGGCTGCGCGCCGGTGCCCGAGCCGAGCTGCACGGCCATCGCCGCGAGGTTGTAGAACTGGTTGATCGGCTGCTGCCAGCCGGGGAACTGCTCGCCGGCGAGTTCGTTCTTCTGGTCGCGCACGAACATCTCGTAGCTGATCAGGTCCTGCCCGTCGAGGCCTTCCGGCCCGATGTCCTCGATGGTCTTGAGCCAGCGCGTGGTGAAATCGTGGGACTTCTGGCGGTAGTCCGCGGACAGGAAGTTCGGCAGGCGGTCGTTGTAACGCGGATCGCCCTGGAACGTCGCCGAGAGCGGGTTGAGTTCCAGCGACTCCTCCCAGTACTGCTCGTAGAGCGCATCGAGCCGGGCGGCCTTCGCGGCATCGGTCGCCATCGCCGCCGACAGCGGCAGGGCGGCCTGCGCGTGGGCGGCCTGGGCCGGCGCCAGGGCCAGGCCAGTGAAAGCGATCGCGACGGCCAGGGCGGCGGTCAACGGGGTCCGGGCAAGGCGGGGCAGGGTCATCTGGAGCTCCTCGTGGAGGGGGTGGGTGCGCGGCCTGCGATCCTTCCGGGCCGTGGGCGCGTCGCCGTCCTGGCCCGCGCAACGCCCCAGCATCATTGCATGGCGGGCCAAAGGACATGGGCCGATGGTCATGGCGGCGCGCTTCGCCGCCGCGCTCAGGCGCTGGCGTGCTCGCGAAGCCGGTCGGCGCGCTCCCGGCCCAGGTAGCCGATGATGCCCGCGCGCAGCAGGTAGATCAGCGGGATCATCGCGATGGCCGCGAGCATCTTGTAGGCGTAGTTGATCGTGCTCACCGCCATGAACAGCGAGGTCGGCCATTTCTGCGGCCCCAGCACGAAGGCGATGTAGAGCACCACGAAGCTGTCCACCAGCTGCGATACCGCGGTCGAACCGGTGGCGCGCAGCCAGACCCAGCGCTCGCCGGTCGCGCGGCGGATGCGATGGAAGACCGCCACGTCGATCAGCTGGCCGAGCAGGAAGGCCACCAGGGATCCGGCGATGGTCCACAGCCCCTGGCCGAAGACCGCGGCGAACGCGGCCTGGTAGTCCTCCACGCCTTGCGACCGGGCCGCGGCCACCCACCATTCGGCCGGGGCCAGCGCGATCGCGGCGAAGGCGAAGAGGAAGCCGTAGCAGATCAGCCCGACCGCCAGCCAGGAGATGAAACGGACCCCGCGACGACCGAAGAATTCATTGATGACGTCCGTCATCAGGAACACCACCGGCCAGAGCAGGGTGCCGGCGGTGAAGCTCAGCGAGCCGGTCTGCCCGAACAGGTTCCACTGCAGCGGCGCGATGCCCAGGGTGTCCTCGAGTGCGAAAATCTTGACCCCGATGAACTCCGCCAACAGCGCATTGGCGCAGAAGAACGCCGCCAGCACGATGAACAGTCGCGTGGCGCGGTCCTCCAGCACGGGCCGCGTCACGGGCCGGTCGCTCCCTGGGCCGCTGCAGGGGGCGCGGCCGGCGGCGGACTGAAGGGAATGGACTCGGGCGAGACGGCCCCACCGGAGATGATGAAGCTCATCGCCTGGTCGACGGTCCAGTCGGTCGGCGTGATCTTCTCGACCGGCACGATCTCCAGATAGCCGGACGTGGGATTGGGCGTGGTGGGGACGTACACCGCCGCCAGCTCGCGCCCCGTCCCCTGTTCCCTGAGGACGCGGGTGACGAAGCCGATCGACTTCATCTCGGTGTGCGGGAAGTCGACCAGGACCACGCGCTGGGTGCCGTCGGGCTTGGTCTGCAGGATGTCGAGCAGCTTGCGCGCGCTGCCGTAGATGGTGCTGGCGAACGGGACGCGCTGTATCAGCGACTCCACCCAGCGCAGCATCCGCTGGCCGAACACGCGGCGCGCCATCACCCCCGACAGCAGGATGACGCCAAGGGTGGCCAACAGGGCGAGCACCGTGATCACCCACGGGTCGTCCATCCAGCCCAGGGTCTGCGGCGCGGACGCGGCGACCCGGGCCAGGACCGGCCCGACCAGGGGCTTGCTGACGTCGGTCAGCAGGACGAAGACGAACTTCACCACCACCCAGGTCAGCCACAGGGGCAGCAGGGTGAGCAGGCCGGTGAGGAACAGGCGTTGCAGGGTCTGGAGGCGCATCCGCGGATTGTACGTGCGGCGACCGCCGCGGAGTACGGCGCGGACGCGGGACCTCAGTCGGCGCGGGTCAGGCGGAAGCCGACGTCGTCGTAGCCGCGGTCCGACTGCAGCAGGCGTTCGCCGCGATCGCTGCGCCAGGACGCCCCCCGGACCTGGCGCTGGTTGCAGTCCTTTCCGCAATCGCGCTGCCACAGCGACAGCGCGCGTCCGCCAGGCACGGAGGCCGCGCGCGTCGCCGATTCCTGCACGGTCGGCAGCCGGTACTGGTGGCCATCGCGGCGACCCAGCCAGCGTGCGTAGGCCTCGGCGTCGGCCATGGACACGCAGACCACGGGTGCGCCCGGGTCCTGGCTGAAGCCGGGGTCCTTGAAGTTGCGCGGGTCGAGCACGCGCAGCAGGGACGCACGCTCGCGGCACAGGGCGGGCTTGCGGCCGGTGGCCTCGGCGAAGCGGGTGTAGTCGGCCACCGTCACCGGCTGGTGTTCGATGCGATGGCCGCCACCCGCGTCCGCGACGGTCTCGCCGGCGCTGTCCTCGACGGGCGCCTCGGCGAGCGCGAGCAGGCGCGCCGACTCGCTGCGCGGCAGGTCGAAGTCCGGTGCGAGGGCGGCCACGCGACGCGCGGTCGGGCGGTCGTTGCGCTCCACCGCTTCGGTCACGTGCCGGTCCAGGGCGCCCGCCACCCGCTGCTGCCGCTTGCGCGCGGCGGCGACGTCGAGCGCGCCGGTTTCGCTTTCCAGTTCCGCCAGCCGCTGCTGGTAGTCGCGGGCGCGTTCGAAACGACCGGCCTGCAGGTGGTCGAGCAGTTCGGCCGACAAGGCGCCGTCGAGCTCGCCCAGCAGCCCGTGCACGTTGGTGTTGTCCGGCTCCAGGCGCCAGGCCGCGAGCAGGGTGGCATGGGCGTTGTCGCCCTCGGGCGCGGTCAGGTTGCGGGCGTCGAGCTGGCGCCGCGCACTTTCCAGCGCGACCTGGATCGGCGCCTCCGGCAGCGGTCGCAGCATCGACTCGGTGGGGTCGGGCGGTGGCGGCGCGGCTTCGACCGGCTTTTCGGCGACGAAGAAACCGTCGCCCCCGTCGCGCAGCAGGCCCGCGAGCGCCACCACCACCACCAGCGCCGCGGCACCGGCGGCCAGGGCCACGCGATGCCGGCGGAAGGCCTCGCCGATGCCGTGGAGGACGGCGGCGCCCGGCACCGCGCTGCGCGTCTGCACGCGTTCGATCGCATCGCGCATCTGGGCAACGTCCTGGAAACGCGCGGACGGCGCCTTGGCGAGCGCGCGGTTCATGAAACGCTGCCAGTGGCGCAGGCGCATCGGCAGCTTGGGGATGGGGTCCTTGGCGTGCATGACCGCCATCGAGAGCGCATCGGAGGCCTGGTACGGCAAGGCGCCGGTCAGCAGTTCCCACAACAGCACCGCCAGGCTGTAGAGGTCGGCGCGGCCGTCGACGTCCTCGCCGCGCGCCTGCTCGGGCGCCATGTAGGCGGTGCTGCCGACCGCCATGCCGGTGGCGGTGACGCGCGGGCCATAACCTCGCCGCAGCGCGATGCCGAAATCGGCCAGCAGCGGGCGGTCGGAGTCGTCGAACAGGACGTTCTCGGCCTTGACGTCGCGGTGGACCACGCCATGGCCGTGCGCGTACTCAAGGGCCGAGAGCAGGGCGCGGACGATCTCGAGCACCCGGCGTTCGTCGCCGACGGCCACCTGCTTGCGGAAGCTGCGCTGGCCCAGGTGGCCGCGCGGCATGTAGGGCATCGCGTAGTAGGGCAGGCCACCCTTGGTCCGGCCGACCTCGTGGATGGTGACGACGTGCGGATGCTCGAGCCGGGCGATGGTGCGGACTTCGTTCTCGAAGCGCCTGCGGCTGACTTCGTCGCTGAGCGCCTGCGGCAGCATGACCTTGATCGCGACTTCGCGCGCAAGCGATTCCTGCTCGCCCAGGTAGACCGTGGACGCGGAACCGTGGTTGAGCACGCGCAGCAGCCGGTAGCCCTGGATTTCCGGGAACGGGACCGAACCGATTTCAGTGCTGGCTACGTGCGACGACATGCCCCGCCCCCTGTTGCGAGACGTCGAGCATACCTCCAACGATGCGCGCTGGGCGCGCATGGAGGGGTCCCCTGTTCAGTCGAAGGGGGGCGTGGTCTTGAACTGCGATGGTGATCAAGTTCGATCAGTGCGCCATTCGAATATTCGCCCCGTTTGCGGGCGGCTTCATGGTGTCAGGCCGCGGGACGCGCGCGCTTCTTGCGGCGGATGTACAACTGCTTGCGCACACGGGCAACGACGTCGCCGGTGTCGTCGACGACGTCGGTGTCGAACCAGTGCAACAGCTTGTCGCCGCCAGCGGTGGCGTCGCGCAGGGCCTGCACGGTGGCCTGGTCGAGGTCGAAGCGTGCCTGCACGTGGCTGCGCCCGGGTTTGACGAATTCGATCTCGCCGGCCTTGTCCCAGACGATGTAGTCGCGCCCCAGGGCGTTCATCGCCAACAACATCCAGAACGGATCGGTCATCGCGAACAGGCTGCCGCCGAAGTGCGTGCCGACGTAGTTGCGGTTCCACGGGCGCAGGCGCAGCTCTACCGAGGCGTGGCGGTAGTCGGCGTCGATGGCGCGCACGTGGACGCCGCTGAACAGGAACGGCGGCCAGAGATTGAGGACGTGGCGGAGCAGGCGGGCGTTCATCGGGAAGGACGGGCGAGGCGGGCCATCAGATTGCCATACGGTGGCGTATTGTCAAAGCCGCGCCACGCTTCCCGCTTCCCGATTCCCCGCGTCCCGATTCCCCGCCTGTCAGAACAGCAGCGAAGACATCCGGCGGCGGTAGCGGCCGACGAGGGCGGCGTCGTCGATGACGCGGAAGGCGTCGATCAGGGCCTTGCGCGGCAGGCCGCCGTCGAAGTCGCGGTCGCGGGCCAGCATCTCGATGAACTGTTCCAGCGCGGCCTCGGCGTCGCCGGCGACAAGCAGGCGCGTCCCGAGCAGGTGGCGTGCCTTCAGGTCGGCCGGATCGGCCTCGATCGCCGCCCGCAGCGCCTCGGCCGGCGGTGAATCCTTGACGGTAGCGGCGAAGCCCAGGCGGGCACGCGCATTCACGGCCCGGTCGTCGGTCGACAGGTTGGCCGGCAGTCCGTCGAGCAGGCCTTCGGCCTCCACGGTATCGCCTGCGCGCAGCAGGGCCAGGGCCAGGTCGAGCTTGAGCGCCTCCTGGTCGGGTTGCGCGGCGACTTCGCCCCGCAGCCGCGCGACCTCCGCCTGCGGGTCGACGGGCGCGGCCTCGACGTCGTCCGCGGGCGCGGCGGGGATGCCCTCCAGCGTGGGTGCGGCCGGCTCGATGCCGTGGTGGGCGAGGAATTCGCGCATCTGGCCCTCGGTCAGTGCGCCGGGCACGGCATCCACCACCTGGCCGCCCTTGACCAGGAACAGGGTCGGGATCGAACGCACCTGGAAGGCCGCCGCCAATTGCTGTTCCTTGTCGACGTCGACCTTGGCCAGCAGGAAGGCGCCGTTGTACGCCTCGGCGAGCTTCTCGAGGATGGGGCCGAGGGTCTTGCACGGGCCGCACCACTCGGCCCAGAAGTCGATCAGGACCGGTGTCTGCAACGACTTCTGCAGGACGTCGGCCTCGAAGGCCTCGGTGGTGGCGTCGAAGACATGGGCGGGGGCGGTCGTGTCGGGGTTCATGGCGGCTTCCGGTGAGCGTTGCGTCCGACATGGAGGCGGCGACGGCGCATTCCAATCCCGGCGTGTCGCGGGGCAGGGGGTGTAGATTATCGCCCTCCCGCGCCGGTGGCCGGTTATGCCGGATCGGCGGGCCTTGCCCGGCGGGGCGGATTTTTCACCTGGAGACATCCCATGGTTCGACACGCGCATCGCATGGCATGGGCGGCGATGGCCCTGTTCGTGCTGGCACTGGCGGGCTTCGGCGCCACGCTCGATGGCTATTCGCACTTGCGGCACGCACCCGCCCTGCTCGGGGCAGGCGGCGATGTCCGCTCCCTGGCCTTCAACCTGTCGGCCTTCGTGGTACCCGGGTTGCTGCTGGCCACGGCCATGTTCGTGTTGCGCAGCGGCCGCGACAGCGCGGCCTGGCCGCTTCGGCTGGGGCTGGCGCTGTGGCTGCTGTCGGCACTGGCCTTCGCGGCGATGGGCGTGTTCGCGCTGGACGCATCGAGCGTGGCGGCCGCGGCCAACCGGCACCACGCCGCGGCCTGGTCCTTGTGGTGGATGGCATTCGCCCCGGGGGCGCTGATGCTGGCGTCGGGGGTCGGCGGGGTGCCCGGCCTGCGCCGCTTGCGCTGGCCGCTGGCGCTGGCGGCGCTGCTGGTGCCGGCCACCGCCCTGCTGTTGCCGGGGCTGGTGCCGGTCGGCGCCGCCCAGCGCCTGGCCTTCGTGCTGTGGTTCGCCTGCCTTGCCGCGACCGCGACCGCCGCGGTGCGCGCGCGTCAGCCGTAGCGCAGCTTCATCGCCAGGATCGTGCCGGCCAGGCCCAGGGTCAGGGTGTTGCATGCGATCATCGGCCACGAGCCCAGGTGGATCCCGTAGGCCAGCCAGAAGCCGATGCCGACGGTGAACACCACGTACATGCCCAGCGAGAGGCTATGGGTATCGCGGCTGCGGATCGTCTTGAGCGCCTGCGGCACGAACGCGACCGTGGTCAGGGTGGCCGCGGCGTAGCCGAACCACTCGCCGTCCATCACTCTGCGTCCGCGTCGTCGCCCGGGCGACGATGGACGCGGCCGTCCTTCATCACGAAGTCCACGGCCATGACGGCGTTGATGTCCTCGACCGGGTTGCCCGGCATCGCGATCACGTCGGCGCGCTTGCCCGGCTCCAGCACCCCCTGGTCGTCGACGCCCAGCACTTCGGCGGCACGGACCGTCGCGGCCTGCAGCGCGACCGCCGGCGGGATGCCGGCCTCGACCATGTAGATGAACTCGCGTGCGTTGTCGCCGTGCGGGCCGACGCCCATGTCGGTGCCGAACGCGATCCGGACGCCGTTGCGGTAGGCCTTGGCCGCGGTGTCCTGGATCAGGGCGCCGATGCGCGCGGCCTTGGGACGCACGACCTCGGGGAAATAGCCGTCCAGCTTGGCCTTGTCGGCGACGAAGCGCCCGGCGTAGATCGTCGGGACGTACCAGGTGCCCTTTTCCTTCATGAGCTTCATCACCCGGTCGCTCATGTAGGTGCCGTGCTCGATGCTGGTCACGCCCCCCTCGACCGCGCGGTACATGCCTTCCTCGCCATGCGCGTGCGCGGCGACGCGGTAGCCGTAGTCCTTCGCGGTGTCGACCACCGCGCGGATCTCCTCGACGGTGAACTGCGGGGCGTCGCCGGACTTCGCGTACGAGAGCACGCCGCCGGTGGCGGTGATCTTGATGACGTCGCTGCCTTCCTTGTAGCGCTGGCGCACGGCCTGGCGCGCATCGTCGACCGAGTTGATCACGCCCTCGGTGGGGCCGGGTGGCCCGATCAGGTGCGAGAGGGCGTGGTTGTAGCCATTGGTCGGGTCGGCATGGCCGCCGGTGGTGCCGATCGCGGTGCCCGCGGCCCAGATGCGCGGTCCGTCGACCAGCCCCTGGTTGATCGCGTCGCGCAGGTGCGGGGTGACCTCGCCGCCGAGGTCGCGCACGCTGGTGAAGCCCGCGCGCAGCGTCTTCTTCGCGTAGCCGACCGAGCGGTAGGCGTAGTCGACCGGGTCGAGGCGGAAACCCTCCGAGTAGGTCTGCGGGCTGGACTGGTCGTAGATGTGCACGTGCAGGTCGGTCCAGCCCGGGCTGCAGGTGCGGTCGCGCAGGTCGATCGACGCGACCCCGGCCACGTCGGCATTGCCGCCGCTGACGATGCGCTCGATCCGGCCGTCCCGGACCAGCAGCGTGTGCGGTCCCAACACTTTGCCGCTGCGCGCGTCGAACAACCGGCCGCAGTGCAGGGCCGTCGGCGCGGGAGGCGGGGCGGCCTGCGCCGTGGCGAGGCAGAGGGGCGAAAGCAGGGCGAGCAGGGCAAAGGTGCGCATCGGTCGGGTATCCCCCAGCATTGGACGGGTCGCCGGGGAAGTACGCGACGCAGGCGGCATCGCCGCGAAGGCCCTCCCCAGGCCAGGGGGCAGGATGGCCCCCGGTCCCGGCCAAGTCCAGAGACGCCGGTCCCGCTCCGTCGCAGGGCCAGCGGCGGTGCGCCTGCCCGTGGCGGCGCATGCTGCGCTGCGGTAGGCTTTCCGGTCCCCAGTTCGAAGTCCCCCGCCGTGTCCAGCGAAGCCGCCAGCGAGATCCGTCCGTACGAACCGCAGTCCATCGAGGACGCCGCCCGCCGCTACTGGACCGACACCCGTGCCTTCGAGGTGGACGAACAGTCCGCCAGGCCCAAGTACTACTGTCTGTCGATGCTGCCGTACCCGTCCGGCGCGCTGCACATGGGGCACGTGCGCAACTACACGATCAGCGACGTCATCAGCCGCTTCAAGCGCATGACCGGACACAACGTGCTGCAGCCGATGGGCTGGGACGCCTTCGGCCTGCCGGCGGAGAACGCCGCGATCAAGAACCGCACCGCGCCGGCCAAGTGGACCTACGCCAACATCGCGCACATGAAGGCGCAGCTGCAGCAGATGGGCTATGCGATCGACTGGTCGCGCGAGTTCGCGACCTGCCAGCCCGACTACTACGTGCATGAGCAGCGCATGTTCGTGCGGCTGATGAAGCAGGGCCTGGCCTACCGCAAGAACTCGGTCGTCAACTGGGATCCGGTCGACCAGACCGTGCTGGCCAACGAGCAGGTGATCGACGGGCGTGGCTGGCGCACCGGCGCGCTGGTGGAAAAGCGCGAGATCCCGCAGTGGTTCCTGAAGATCACCGACTACGCGCAGGAGCTGCTGGACGGACTGGACACGCTCGACGGCTGGCCCGAGGCGGTCAAGACCATGCAGCGCAACTGGATCGGGCGCAGCGAAGGCCTGGAGATCCGCTTCGACGTGGTCGACGAGGACGGTGCGCCGGTGGCGCCCGTGGAGGTCTACACCACGCGCCCCGACACCCTCATGGGCGTCACCTTCCTGTCGGTCGCCGCCGAGCATCCGCTGGCCACGCATGCCGCCGCGGGCAACCCCGCGCTGGCCGACTTCATCGCCGAGCTGCGCCAGGGCGGCGTGTCCGAGGCGGAACTGGAGACCCAGGAAAAGCGCGGCATGTACACCGGCCTGCGCGCGGTGCATCCGGTCACCGGCGAGGAAGTGCCGGTGTATGTCGCCAACTTCGTGCTGATGGGCTACGGCACCGGCGCGGTGATGGCCGTGCCGGGCCACGACCAGCGCGACTGGGAGTTCGCCAAGCGCTATGGCCTGCCGATCCGCGCGGTGATCGCGTCGGCGGCGGTGCGCGACGCGCTCGAGGAGATCGAGCGCCACATCGAGAAGCACGACGACGCCATGGCCGCGGCCCTGGGGACCGGCGCCGCGATCGACGTGTACGACACCGGCGCGGCCGTGCAGGTGGTGCAGGACTTCGTCCGCGCCATCGACGAGGACGGCGCCTGGACCGAGCGCGGCTGGCTGGTCAATTCCGGCGAGTTCGACGGCATGGACTTCGACCAGGCGCTCGATGCGCTGGCCAGCCGCTTCGAGGCGGCCGGCATCGGCCGGCGCCGGGTCAACTTCCGCCTGCGCGACTGGGGCGTCAGCCGCCAGCGCTACTGGGGCTGTCCGATCCCGGTGATCCTGTGCGCCGCCTGCGGCGACGTGCCGGTGCCCGAGGACCAGTTGCCGGTGCTGTTGCCCGAGGACGTGGAGTTCAGCGGTGTCGCCTCGCCGATCAAGTCCGACCCCGAGTGGCGCAGGACCACCTGCCCGACGTGCGGTGGCCCGGCCGAGCGCGAGACCGACACCTTCGACACCTTCATGGAGTCGAGCTGGTACATGCACCGCTACACCAGCCCCGGCGCGGCCGACATGGTGGACGCGCGCGCCAATTACTGGATGCCGATCGACCAGTACATCGGCGGCATCGAGCACGCGATCCTGCACCTGCTGTATTTCCGCTTCTACCACCGGCTCATGCGCGACCAGGGCCTGGTCGACAGCGACGAACCGGTGCGCAGGCTGCTCACCCAGGGCATGGTGATCGCCGATACCTACTTCCGCGCCAACTCGGACGGCAGCAAGGACTGGATCAATCCCGCCGACGTCGAGGTCGTGCGCGACGACAAGGGCCGCGTGACCGGCGCGACGCTGAAGTCCGACGGCCAGCCGGTGGAGATCGGCGGCACCGAGAAGATGTCGAAGTCGAAGAACAACGGCGTCGACCCGCGCGAGATGGTCGGCAAGTACGGCGCCGACACCGTGCGCCTGTTCTCGATGTTCGCCGCGCCGCCCGAGCAGTCGCTGGAATGGAACGAGGCGGGCGTCGAGGGCATGGCGCGGTTCCTGCGCCGGTTCTGGCGCGAAGTCGTGACCCATGCCGCCCAGCCCGACCATCCCGGGGTCGACGTGGCCGCGCTCGACGGGCGCCAGAAGGCGCTGCGTCGCCAGCTGCACGAGGCCATCCAGAAGGTCGGCGACGACTATGGCCGGCGGCACAGCTTCAACACCGCGATCGCGGCGTTGATGGAGCTGCTCAACGCGGTCGCGAAGTTCGACGACATGGGCGACCAGGGTCGCGCGGTGCGCCACGAGGTGCTCGAAGCGATGGTGCTGATGCTCAACCCGGTCACCCCGCACGTCAGCCATGCCCTGTGGCAGGTGCTGGGCCATGGCGAAGCGCTGGTCGAGGACGTGCCCTTCCCGGTGGTCGATCCGTCCGCCCTGGTGCGCGATTCGGTCAAGCTGGCGGTGCAGGTCAACGGCAAGCTGCGCGGCACGATCGAGCTCCCTGCCGGCGCCACGAAGGAGGACGCCGAGCGCCAGGCCCTGGCCGAACCCCACGTCGCCCAGCACCTGGAGGGCCTGAGCGTGCGCAAGGTCATCGTGGTGCCGGGCAAGATCGTCAACATCGTCGCCAATTGAGGCGTTTCCGCCACCGCTGGCTGAACGGCGGTGGCTTGCCGCGGTTGCCGGCCTCGTCCAGACTTCGCGAATGACCCTACGCCTCCTTGTTGTCGTCCTCGTGCTGGCCCTTTCGGGCTGCGGCTTCCATCTGCGCAACGCGCTCGTCCTGCCGCCCAACCTCGGTCCGGTGCGGGTGGTCTCGGCCGATCGCTACAGTCCGCTGGCCGAGAGCCTGTCGCGCTCGATCGAGCGGGCCGGCGCCGAACTCGCGCTGCCCGACCAGACCGACACCGCCGTGCTCGACCTGGTGGCCGAGCGCTGGGGCGACACCCCGATCAGCGTCGACGCCTTCGGCCGCGCCCAGGAATACAGCCTGCGCTACGCGACGATCTTCGAGGTGCGCTCGGCCGACGGCACCGTGCTGGTGCCGCGCCAGGCCGTCGAGCTCTCGCGCGACTACATCTCGGTGCCCACCAACTCCGTCGGCACCGAGGGCGAGCGCGACATCCTGGTCAAGGAACTTCGGCGCGAGATGGCCGCGTCGATCCTGCGCCGCATCGACGCCGTGGCCCGCCGCGAACCGGGCGCGCTGATTCCCGCCGCGCCGGTGGCGGTGGACGGCACCGGGGCTCCTGCCGACGCGGCAGCGGCCGCGACGCCGCAGGTCGAGCCCACCGGAGCCACCGAGCCCGTTCCGCCCGCCGAGAGCGGCGACGAAGGCGGCTGAAGCGGTGGAACTCAAGCCGGAGCAATTGGCGGCCCGGCTCGAATCCGAGCCCCTCAGGCCGGCCTACCTGATCGCCGGCCCGGAACCCCTGCGGGTCCTCGAGGCCGCCGACGCGGTACGCGCCGCGGCGCGCGCCCAGGGCATCGACGAGCGCGAGGTGTTCGAAGCCGAGGGTAACCAGCGCGAGCCCGACTGGGCGCGCCTGGAAGCCACGTTCAACGCGCCCAGCCTGTTCGCGAGCCGTCGCCTGGTCGAACTGCGACTGCCGACCGGCAAGCCGGGCAAGGACGGGTCGGCGGTCATCGCCGACTTCTGCGCGGCGCCCGCCGCCGACGTGGTCCTGCTGGTCACCGCAGGCGAGTGGAGCAAGAAGCACGCCGGCAAGTGGAGCGACGCCATCGGCCGGGTGGGGCACGTCGCCATCGCCTGGGCGACCAAGCCTCACGAACTGCCGGAGTGGATCGAGCGCCGCCTGCGCGGGCATGGGCTGGTCGCCGACCGCGATGCCGTGCAGCTGCTGGCCGACCGGGTCGAGGGCAACCTGCTCGCCGCCGCACAGGAGATCGAGAAGCTGGCCCTGCTGGCCCGGGGCGACGACGCACCACTGGACGTGGCGCGCATGCAGTCGCTGGTGGCCGATGCCGCCCGCTACGACGTGTTCCGCCTGCTCGACGCGGCCATGAACGGCCAGCCCGCCCTGGTCTCGCGGATGCTGGCCGGGTTGCGCGCCGAGGGGGCGGCGGTACCCGCGCTGATGGGCATGGTGGTGATGGAGCTGCAGCGCGCCGCCGCGTTGGCGCGCGTGTCCGCCAGCGGCGGCAACCTGTCGGCCGAGTTCAAGGCCCAGCGGATCTGGGACTCCAAGCAGTCGGTCTACCGCCGGGCGCTGCAGCGGCACGCCGCGCCGCGCTGGGAGGCCTTCGTTGGCGTGGCCGGCAAGGTCGACCGCATGGTCAAGGGCCGGGCCCCGGGCGACCCCTGGCTGGGTCTGGAGCGCCTGCTGTTGGCCGTCGCCGATGCGAAAGCCGTGCGGCTGCTGGTCGCCACGCCCGTCTGAGGGCGCGCATGGACCCCTGGCTGATCTACGGCGGTACCTTCGATCCGGTCCATCTCGGTCATCTGGCGATCGCCCGCAGCGGGCGGGACGCGCTCGGCGCCACCGTGCGCCTGATGCCGGCCGCCGATCCGCCCCACCGCGCGCCACCTGGGGCGAGCGCCCTGCACCGGGCGCGCATGCTCGACATCGCCGTCGACGGCGAGCCCGGCATGGAGGTGGACCGCCGCGAACTCGAGCGCGACGGTCGCTCCTGGTCGGTCGATACCCTGCGCGGCCTGCGCGGGCAGCTCGGCGGGCAGCGTCCGGTGGTCCTGCTGCTGGGGGCCGACAGCTTCCTCGGCCTGCCGGGCTGGAAGGAGTGGCAGGCCCTGTTCGGCCTGGCGCATTTCATGGTCGCCGAGCGCCCCGGCGCAGGCCTCGACGGCGCGCTGCCGGAGGCCTTGCGTGCGGCCTCGGCGGGCCGCTGGGTGGATTCGGTGGAGGCCTTGCGCGCAAGTCCGGCCGGGCGCGTGCTGCGGCTGGACCAGCCCTTGCACCCGCATTCGGCGAGTGCGATCCGCCGCGCCATCGTCCAGGGCGGCCACTGGGAGGCGCAGGTGCCGCCCGGCGTCGCCGCCTATATCCGCCGGCATCGCCTGTACGGCGCGGAAGCTGAACCGGCGTCGCGCGCGACGCCGGGCGCGTCCTCCCAGCAGGTATAATCGCGGCCAAGTCCCCCGAATCGTTCCAGAGCCGACCACTTGAGCAACCAAGCCCACGTCATCAAGACCCGCCTTCCCGATCCGCCGCCGTCCGTCGACAAACTGCTTGGCGCCGTCCGCTCCGCGATCGAGGAGCTCAAGGGCAAGGACGCCGTCGAGATCGACGTGCGCGGCAAGAGCAGCGTCACCGACTACATGGTGGTCGTGTCGGGCACCTCGACGCGCCACGTCAAGTCGATCGCCGACGAGGTGGTCAAGTTCGCCAAGGGCCTGGGCGTCATGCCGCTGGGCGTGGAAGGCGAGCGCGAAGCCGAATGGGTGCTCGTCGACCTCGCCGACGTCATCGTCCACGTGATGCTGCCGCGCGTGCGCGAGTTCTATGCGCTCGAGCGCCTGTGGACGGTGGGCGACCAGCCGCCGGGCGACGACGAGGCCGAGGAGGCCGAACAGGCGCAGTAGGCGGTGCGGGGACCGCGCCCGCCGGTCCCGGATCACATGAGAACGGCGCCCCCCGGGGCGCCGTTCTCGTTCGTGCACATACGGCGCGTGACGGTGCGGCGTCCGCCATCAGAGCCCGCCGAACCACCACGGGCCGGTGATGGCCAGGGTGATGCCCGGGGTCTGGATGTTCACGAACAGCGTGCGGCCGACGGGATCCCAGCAGGCGCCGCAGAACTCGCTGCCGCGGTAGTCGCCCTCGGGGATCTGCTTGCCGGCGCCGGCGATCTGCGCGTCGGTCAGTTCGACGTTGTTCTTGCACAGGTACCAGGCTTCGCCGCGACGGTTGAGGCCGAGCAGGCGCGCACCCGGGCCGTACTCGTCCGGACTCTCGCCGCCGTCCTCGCACAGGACCACGCCGCCACGCGGGCTGACGGTGATGTTGTCCGGGTTGTTGCCGGCGAGCTGGTCGCCGCTGACGTACAGCGCGGTGAGCTGCTGGCTGTAGAGGTCCAGTACCCATACCGCGCCGCGACCGCGACCGCGGCGGCCTTGGGCGTCGACGCCGGTCGCGGTGTCGACGATGAACATCTTGCCGTGGGCATACCAGATGCCCTCGCCGCGGCTCATGCGCAGGCCGCCCTCGGCCCATCCCTGCGCGAATGGCCCGCTCAGCGTCTCGCCCGTGCCGATGTCGGGATAGCCCGATGGCGCCGCGATCGCCCCCAGGTCGGGTTCGGCGATGTCCACCCACTCGAGCAGGTAGCGGTCGCCCACCGCGGCCACGGTGAGGTCGGCGTTGGGACGCCGCCGCACCCGCGCTGCCTGCAGGCGGCCGCCGTTCTCCAGCGAACCCGGGCGGCCGAAACGGTCGTTGGGGACGAAGCGGTACAGGCCGGCCTTGTTGCGGTCGTCCTCGGTCAGGTAAACGATGCCGGTGCGCGGGTCCACCGCCACCGCCTCATGGCTGAAGCGGCCCAGGCCCACCAGCGGCCGCCCGGTGGTGCGCTCGGCTTCCGGGTGCACCTCGAACACGTAGCCGTGCTTCTTGCCTTCGCTGGACTGCTGGTCGGTCTTGATCTCCTCGCAGCTCAGCCAAGTGCCCCACGGGGTGAGGCCGCCGGCGCAGTTGACCAGGGTGCCGCCCAGGCTCGGGGCCATGTCGACCCATTCGCCCTCGCGCCACAGCAGGTTGGTGGTGCCACCGCCCGCGCGCTGCCCGCCGCCGAGGTCGCCGGTGTCGTACATGCCCGGGGCCTGGATCGGCGAGACCGCGCCGCGTTCGTGGTTGCGCACCAGCACGAGTTCCGGTGCCGGGCGGCGGCCGCGACCGCGCCCACTGGCGTGGCCGCGCCCACGGCCGGGGAAGCCGGGGCAGCCCTGGGGATAGGCGCGTACGACGGCCATGCCGTCATGGCGGTCGGGGCAGGCCTGGCCGTCGGCCATGGCGTCGCCGCTCCAGCCGAAGGAGCGGTAGCTGAAGCCGCGCGGCAGCTGCAGCAGGGGCAGGCCGGTGGTCAGGTCGGCGACGGGCGCGAGGCGGCCGAAGGGGCTCGGGACCGGGGCCATCTGCACCGGATCGCGGCGACCGTGGGCCTGGGCCTGGCGGGACTGCAGCGCGCCGAGGCTGCCAATGGCGCCAACCGCCATCGCGGCGGCGCTGCCCTTGAGGACCTGGCGGCGGGAGAGATCTGCGTCTTGCATCGGGGAACTCCTGCGGGGCTGGGGCGGGGGAGTGCCCGATGCTGCGTGGGCTGGATAACGCCCGGATGACGCCTGGGTTGCAAAGTTCCGATCCGTGACCGCGGGCCGCTACCATGGCCGCATGAAGGCAAGACTGATCGCCGTCGGCGAACGCCCCCCGGCCTGGGTGGCCGAGGGCTTCGAGGAATACCGCAAGCGCCTGTCGCACTGGCTGCCGCTGGAACTGGCCGAAGTCGCCCCGGGCCTGCGCGGCAAGAACCGCGATGCGGCCCGCGCGATGCAGGACGAAGGCGGCCGCGTGCTCGCCGCACTGCCCCGGCAGGCATGGGTGGTGACCCTGGACGGCCGCGGCAAGCCCTGGAGTTCCGAACAACTGTCGCAGCGCCTGGAGCACTGGCGCGGACAGGGGCGGGACCTCGCGTTCCTGATCGGCGGCCCGGAAGGCCACGCCCCGGAGGTGCTGGCGCAGGCGGACGAAAGCTGGTCGCTGGGTGCCGCGACCCTGCCGCACATGCTCGTGCGGCTGGTGGTCGCCGAGCAGTTGTACCGGGCGGCGGCGATGCTCGCCAACCACCCCTACCACCGGGCCTGAGGGGCAGCGCGCGCGCCGCCCCCCGGCGTGCCTACAGCTTGAAGTCCACCGGGACCCGGCCGATCGCGACGACGGCATGGCCATCGCGCATCGCGGGCTGGAAGCGCCAGTGGCGAAGCACCTGCCGCAGTGCGGCCTGGTCCAGGTCGCGGTGCCCGCTGCTGCGGGCGATGCTCACCTCCAGGGGCTTGCCATCGGTGCCGACGGTGATGTCGAGCAGGACCGTGCCGCTGCGACCCTCGCGCACCGCCCGGGGCGGATAGCGCGGGGCGGGGGCGTCGGCGTAGGCCAGGCTCGCGCCCGTCATCGGCGACAGGTCGGGTGCGCTGTCGATCGACGGTCCGGCGTCCATGTCCGGGGACGCATCGCCGGCCGCCGTTTCCGGCAGCGCGGGCAGGTCGAACGGCGTTTCGTCGGCGGCCACGATCGGCGCCGGCTGCCGCGGCACCGGTGCCGGGGCGACCGGCACGCGATCGGGTACCCGCGGGGTCACGGCGACCGGCGGTGGCGGCTGGTGCAGCGTGGGCGGGAGGAGGACCGTCATTTCCCGGTCCGGCGCCTCCGGGAGGCTGATCCGCGCCGGGGTGAGCAGCATCATCAGGGCGGCGGCATGGACGACGATCACGCCGGCCTGGGCCAGCACGCGGGTGGCGTCGGGCCGCAGGCCCTGCGTCGCGGCAGGTCGGGTGGCGCGCGTCGCGCCTGTGGGGAATGCGTGGGCCATGCTGCACCTCCTTCACGGGTTGTGGAGGGGTGAACGCACGGCCAGGGCGAACGGGGTTGGGGCAGGGGCCGGGGGCGACGGACGCGTCGCCCCGGCCGACACGCGGGGGGGGGGAGCCCCCCGCGCGCAACGGGCCAGTGCCCGAGAAGCCTAGGCGGGGTCGTGGTCGACGTCGCGCGCAGGCGGCGCGTCGACATCCTCGGCCGGGTCGGGCGGCGGCGGCTTGCGGCTGTCGTCCTGGTCGTCCGGGTTCTTCTCCGGATAGCCCGGATTGCGCCCCGGCTTCGGATCGGGTTCGCCGCCGGTCGGGTTCGGCTGGGACATCATGCTCAATTACCGAGTTCGAAGACGATGTCCAGATTGACCGACAAGGTGTTTTCGCCGGGTGATATCGGCGTGTCGAAGCTGCTCTTTTCCGCACGCGCCATGGCCATCATCGGCATCGGCCGGGCGATGTCGCCGCCCTCGCTGATGCTGACGATCCGCCGCACCCGCAGGCCCAGGGTCTTGGCGTACATCGCGGCGCGCGCGCGCGCCTGCTCCACCGCCTTGCGCCGCGCCTCGTCCAGGGCGGCGGTCTTGTCGTCGATGTCGAAGCTCGGCCCGTTGACCTGGTTGGCGCCGGCGTCGACGAGCGTGTCCATGACGGGCCCCAGCTTGCCCAGGTCGCGCACGGTCACGTTGACGGTGTTGCTGGCCTGGTAGCCGGTGATCGTCGGGGCGCTGCCATCGTCGTGCCGGTACTGGGGATAGAGGTTGACGCCACTGGTCTGGATGTCGCGCTCGGCGATGCCGGCGCCCTTGAGCGCCGCGACCACGCGGCTCATCTGCTCGGCGTTGGCGCGCATGGCGGCGTTCGCGTCCGCGGCCTGCGTCACCACGCCGGTCGAGAGCCGGGCGATGTCGGGCGCCTGGCTGACCTCGCCCAGGGCGGACACCGAGAGCAGGGTGCCATCGGGGCTGGCCTGGGTGCTGGACTGGGCGTGTGCGGTCATCGTGGGCAGGGTTCCGAAGGCGAGGGCGGTGGCGAGCAGCAGCGGGCGCAGGCCGTGGACGGGGGATCGGGTCATAGTGTCTCCAATGGGGTGAAAGGGTCGGGAAAGGACGCGCCCTGTTCATTGAACGCATGGGCAGTGAACGAACCGTGAGCTGCGTCGGGGTTGCGCGGGCCGGCGTCGGCTGGCGCTCAGTCACCGCAGGTTATGCTTCCGTCGGTATGCCCACGCCGTCGCGGTTGCCGGTTGGCGCGCCCGATCCGGTGCCCGGGCCCGCACCGACCCACCATCGGCTGCCGGGGGCGGCCGGCGGCGCGGCCCCGCCGACCGGCGTCCCATCCACGTCATGGAAGCCTTGATGCTCTATCTCGCCTCGAAATCCCCGCGCCGCCGCGAACTCCTGGGCCGGCTCGGACGCAGCTTCGACCTGATCGACCTGGACATCCCGGAGGCGCGACTGCCCGGCGAAGCCGCCGAGGCCTACGTGCGCCGCGTCGCGCTGGAGAAAGCCCGGGCCGGGTGGGAGACGGTGCGCGATGTGCCCGGTGCCTTCGTACTGGGTTCGGATACCGAGGTCATCCTCGACGACGAGGTGTTCGGCAAGCCCGCCGACGCGGCCGATGCCGCGGCCATGCTGCGCAAGCTGTCCGGGCGTACCCACCAGGTGGTCTCGGCGGTCTGGCTGGTTGCCGAGGGTCGCGAGCTGGAGGCCGTGTCGACGTCCATGGTCGGCTTCGACGCGCTCGACGAGGCGCGCATCGCGGACTACATCGCCACCGGCGAGGCCTTCGGCAAGGCCGGCGCCTATGCCATCCAGGGCGCGGCGGAGGTGTTCGTCACCCGCCTGGAGGGCAGCTATTCCGGCGTGATGGGGCTGCCCCTGCACGAGACCGACCGCCTGCTGCGCGAAGCCGGCCTGCCGCCCGCGGGCGTGGAGGCGCGCGCATGAGCGAGGAGATCCTGGTCAACGTCACCCCGCGCGAGACCCGCGTGGCGGTGGTCGAGAACGGCATGCTGCAGGAACTGCACATCGAGCGCGGCTGGGCGCGCGGCGTGGTCGGCAACATCTACAAGGGCAAGGTCCAGCGCGTCATGCCCGGCATGCAGGCGGCCTTCGTCGAGATCGGCCTGGAGCGCGCCGCGTTCCTGCATGCGGCCGACATCGTCAAGCCGCCGCCGGTCAGCAACGGCGAAGGCGACGAGGCGCCGCTGCCGCCGGCGCCGACGCGACCGATCACCGAACTTCTGCGCGAGGGCCAGGAGATCATCGTGCAGGTGGTCAAGGACCCGATCGGCAGCAAGGGCGCGCGCCTGACCACCCAGCTCAGCATCCCCTCGCGCTACCTCGTGCTGTTGCCGCGCACCCGCGTGGTGGGCGTTTCGGCGCGCATCGAGGACGAAGCCGAACGCCAGCGCTTGAAGGACCACATGGCTGCGCTTGCCCCCAACGGGCAGGCCGCCGGCGGCGGCGAAGGCACGCCTCCCGCGGCACCTGCCGCGACCCCGGGCGCGCCCGCGCATGGCTACATCGTCCGCACCAATGCCGAGGGACAGCCGGCCGAGGCCCTGGCCGAGGACATCGCCTACCTGGGCCGGGCCTGGTCGCTGATCGAGGAACGCTCGGCGCGCGCCCGCGTCGGCGAGCGCGTCTACGAGGACCTCAGCCTACCGATGCGCGCGGTGCGCGACCTGATGCGCAAGGACGTGGAGCGGGTGAAGGTCGACTCGCGCGAAACCTGCGACCGCCTGCGGGCGTTCGCCGCGCAGTTCATGCCCGGCCTGGACGAGAAGATCGAGCACTACAGCGGCGCCCGGCCGATCTTCGACCTGTACGGGGTCGAGGACGAGATCCAGCGCGCCCTCGACAAGCAGGTCCCGCTGAAGTCGGGCGGCTACCTGGTCATCGACCAGACCGAGGCGATGACCACCATCGACGTGAACACCGGCTCCTTCCTCGGTCAACGCAACCTCGAGGAAACCGTTTACAGGACCAACCTGGAGGCGGCGCAGTCGGTTGCCCGCCAGCTCCGGCTCCGCAACCTGGGCGGCATCATCATCATCGACTTCATCGACATGACCGATCCCGAGCACCGCCGCCAGGTGCTGCGCCAGCTCGAGAAGTCGATGGCCCGCGACCATGCCAAGTCGACCGTGTACGAGTTCTCGCCGCTGGGCCTGGTGGAAATGACGCGCAAGCGCACCACCGAGAGCCTGGAGCGGCAGCTGTCCGAACCCTGCCATGAATGCAGCGGCCGCGGCACCCTGAAGACGCCGGAGACGGTGACCTACGAGATCTTCCGCGAGATCGTGCGCCAGGTCCGCCAGTTCGACGCCCAGCGCCTGCTGGTGATCGCTTCCCCGGCGGTGGTGGTGCGCATCACCGACGAGGAATCGGCCGCGGTCGCCGAACTCGAGGAATTCCTCGGCAAGTCCATCCGCTTCCAGCCCGACGAGCAGTACTCGCAGGAGCAGTTCGATGTCGTGCTGCTTTGACGGCGGGAATTGGGAATGGGGAAAAGGGAATGGCAAGAGCGGGATGGCCGTGCCCCGGCTGTTCCCATTCCCCATTATCCATTCCCCATTCCCGCGGCTAGGCCGCAGCCCCTGATGCCCACTCCGCTGCGCCGACGGTTCCGCCTGGCGCGACGTGGCCTTGGCTACGTCGTGGCGGTGACGCTCGTGCTCGTTGCGGTGGTGCTGGGCGTGGCGAGCCAGGTCCTGCCGCTGGCCGAGCGCCACCCCGACGAGGTGGCCGCGTGGCTGGGCGAGCGGGCTGGCAGGCCGGTGGCCTTCGATCGCGTCGAGACCGCCTGGACGCGGCGTGGGCCCCTGCTCAAGCTGGACAACCTGCGCATCGGCGAACCGGGGCAGGCCTTCGAGGTCGGCGATGCGGAAATGCTGGTGTCGGTCTATGCCGGCCTGCTGCCTGGCGAGGCCTTGTCGGAACTGCGCCTGCGTGGCCTGGAACTGGAACTCGAACGTGCCGACGACGGTCGCTGGCACGTGCGCGGCCTGCCCGGCCAGCAGCGCTCGGCCGAGGAGATGTTCGAGACGCTGGAATCGCTGGGCGAATTGCAGGTGATCGACGGCAAACTCGCCCTGCATGCCCCCGGACTGGGCATCGACGCGCGCATCCCGCGCGTCGACCTGCGCCTGCAGGTCAGCGGCGAGACGGTGCGCGCGGCCGTCCGTGCCTGGCCGCGCCTGGCCGACGCGCCGCTCGATGCGACGCTCGAACTGAAGCGACACAGTGGCGACGGCCGCGCCTATGCCGGCGCGCGCGAGGCCGACCTCGCCGGCTGGAGCCCGGTGCTGAGGCTGCTGGGCGTCGCCGTCGGCGGCGGCACCGGGCGTGCCGAGGCCTGGGCCACCCTGGCCGGCAGTCGCATCACCACCGTCCGGGTCGAGACGGCGCTCGACGACGTCCGCCTGCAGCCTGCCGCCGGCGCGAGCGATGCGCCGGACGGCGTGTCCTTCGACCATGTCGAGGGGCACGCGCAATGGCGGGTCGACGATGCCGGCTGGCGCCTCGACGTCCCGCGCCTGCAGGTGCATGGCGAGGCGGGCATGCAGTCCCTGGACGGGCTGGCCGTCGCCGGTGGCCGCGAGTTCGGCCTGTCGGCCGAGCGTATCGATGCAGGCCCCCTGGTCCAGGTCGCGTTGATGAGCGATCGCCTTGCGCCCGCCCTGCGCGACTGGATGCGCGACGCGCGCCCGCGCGTGACGCTGCGCGAGGTGCGGGTTGGCGGCCGGTCCGGCGGACCTATCCGCGCCAGCGCCCAGGTCGATGGCTTCGGGTTCGCGCCGGTCGGCGAGTCGCCCGGCCTGAACGGCCTGGGTGGCCAGCTGGTGGGGGACGACAAGGGCTTCGTCTTCACCCCCGATACGCATGCGCCCATGCGGTTCGAATGGCCGGTGGCCTTCAACACCACGCATGTCGTCAAGCTCGACGGTCGACTGGTCGGCTGGCGCGACGGTCCGGGCTGGCGCGTCGGCACGCCGGGCCTGCGCATCGATGGCGGCAGCTTCGGCGCGGACCTGCGCGGCGGCCTGCAGTGGCAGGGCGACGGCAGCCGGCCGCGGATCGACCTTGCCGCCGACATCGACGAAGCTCAGGTGACGACCGCCAAGGGTTTCTGGGTCCGGCACCGCATGCCCGAAGCGGCGGTGGCGTGGCTCGACCAGGGCCTGGAGGGCGGCGTGGTGCGCGACGGCCGCGCGATCGTCAGCGGCGACCTTGACGACTGGCCATTCACCGGCACCGACGGGCGCTTCGAGGCGCGCGGTCGCATCGAGGACGGCAGCATCCGCTTCCAGCCGGACTGGCCGGTGGTCGAGGACCTGGCCGGCGAGGTCGCCTTCGTGGGCGACGGCTTCCAGGTGGAAGGCAGCGGTCGCCTGGCCGGGGTGGAGATCGACCGCATCGAGGCGGGCATCGACCATTACCATGGCGGCCGCCTCGCCGTGGACGCGCAGGGCGGTGGCGATGCGCGCCAGTTGCTCGACTTGCTGCGCGAAAGCCCGTTGATGGACAGCATCGGCGAGACCTTGTCGCACGTCGACGCGTCCGGCCCGGCACGGGTCGGCTTCGGGTTGCGCCTGCCCCTCCAGAAGGACCGGCAACTGGGCATCCAGGGCACGGTGGACCTGGCCAACGCGCGGCTCTCGGACGACCGCTGGGACCTGGATTTCGACCAGGTCCAGGGCCGGGCGAGCTTCTCGCGCCGGGGCTTCACCGCCGACGCGCTTTCGGTCAGGCACCAGGGCCAGGGCGGCACCCTTGGGCTTCGCGCCGGCGACGGCCACGTGCGCGACCCCGGCAATGTCTTCGAGGCGACGCTGTCCTCGCGCCTGCAGGCCCGCGAACTGCTCGACCGCGCGCCGGACATGGCCTGGCTGAGGCCCTACGTCGCCGGCACCTCGCCGTGGCGGATCGGCGTCAGCGTGCCCAGGGACGGGCGGGGAGGCAGCCCCGCCGCGCAATTGACGCTCTCGTCGGATCTGGTCGGCACCCGTTTCGACCTGCCCGAACCCATGCACAAACCCGCGGGGGACTCGTTGCCAACGACGGTCAGCACGCCCCTGCCATTCGGCAGCGGCGACCTTCGGGTCGCCTTCGGCGACGTGGTCGCGCTGCGTGCGCGCAGCACCCAGGGACGCACCGGCGTGCGCATCGCCCTGGGCAGCGACACCGTGGAAGAGGCGCCGCCCGACCATGGGCTCGTCGCCAGCGGCCACGCCCAGCGGCTGGACGCGGTGGACTGGATCGCCTTCGGTCGTGGCGACCGCGAGGGCGGGCTGGCACTGCGCGGCATCGACATCACCGCCGGCCAGCTGCAGCTGCTTGGCGGCCGTTTCCCCGACACGCGCGTGAAGGTGGACGGTTCGCCCGAGGGGCGGCTGCAGGTCGAGGTGGAAGGCAAGGCCCTCCAGGGCGAGCTGAGCATCCCGCGCGAGCCCTCCGCGCCGATCACGGGGCGCTTCGCCCACGTGCATTGGCGTCCGCTCGCCGGGCCGGTGCCGGCGGAGGGCGAAACCGTGGCGGCGACCGGGGATGGAGACGGCGCCGAGGCGCCAGCAGCGTCGGTCGATCCGGCCGCCACCGCGATGAACCCGGCGGCGATACCGCCGCTCGATTTCGACGTCGACGACCTGCGCATCAACGAGGCCGCCCTGGGTCGCGCCCAGTTCCGCTCCCGTCCCGACGCCGGCGGCATGCGCATCGAACAGTTGCAGACCCGCGATCGCTTCCACGAACTCGACCTTACCGGGCAATGGTCCGGTCAGGGCGCGTCCGCCCGCACGCACCTGGTGCTGGATGTCCGCAGCCAGGACTTCGGCCGGCTCTTCGATGGCCTGGGGCTGGGCGGTCGCACCGCCGACGGCGAGGGCCACGTCCACTTCGATGCGGGTTGGCCGGGCAGCCCTGCGGCGTTCAAGGCCGCGGCGGTGGAGGGACGCCTGAGCGTGGACGCGCGCGACGGCCAACTGCTCGAGGTCGAACCCGGCGCCGGCCGCGTGCTCGGCCTGCTGAGCATCACCCAGTTGCCGCGGCGCCTGATGCTCGATTTCGGCGATCTCTTCTCCAAGGGCTTCGCCTACAACTCGATGGCCGGCAACGTGGTGTTCGAGGACGGCCAGGCGCGGACCGACGACCTGCTCATCGATGGTCCGGCGGCCAGTATCGCCATCACCGGCGCGACCAACCTGAGGACCGAGCAGTTCGACCAGCGCGTGGAGGTGCGGCCGAAGGCCGGCAACCTCCTGGCCGCTGTCGGTGCCATCGCTGGTGGCCCGGTGGGCGCGGCGATCGGCGCTGCCGCCAACGCCGTGCTGGAGAAACCCATCGGCCAGATCGCCGGCAAGACCTATCGTGTCACCGGGCCGTGGAAGGCCCCCAAGGTCGAGGTCCAGACGCGCGAACAGGGGCGTGCCGCGGTCCGCACCGCTCCGCCCACCGGCTGAACCCGGCCGTCCGGCTTGATTTGGGCCGCCGCCGACGCCACCTTGTCAGGAGCGGACCGGCCCGGTCCGGCCGCGCCCACGCCGGCCTCTGCGGGTCGCATCGCCCCGCATCCCCGCCCTGCGACGCACTTGCCATTCCCCACTCCCGACACCAGGCCCGTCCATGACCCTTCCCCTGCAACTCGCCGAAACCCGATTGCTGCTGCCCGCCGGCCTCGATGCCGGACGCCTGGAGCGCGCCTTCGGGACCCTGTTGGGACCGGGCGTCGACTTCGGCGACCTGTACTTCCAGCACAGCCGGCGCGAGAGCTGGTCGGTCGAGGACGGCATCGTCAAGGACGGCGCGCATTCGATCGAGCAGGGCGTCGGCGTGCGCGCGATCAGCGGCGAGAAGACCGGGTTCGCCTATTCCGACGAGATCAACGCCGAAGCCCTGCTGGCCGCGTCGCAGTCCGCGCGCGCGATCGCGCGCGACGGCCGCGTCGTCGGCGCGCAGGCGCTGGCACGCGGCCGCGCGCATGGCCTGTACCCGGCCGAGGATCCGATCGACGGGTACGCCAACGAAGCCAAGCTCGCGGCCCTCAGGCGAGTCGACCGCCTGCTGCGGGCCGCCGACCCGCGCGTGCAACAGGTGATGGTCAGTCTGTCGGGCGGCGTCGACACCGTCCTGGTGGCGCGTAGCGACGGCATCCTGGCCGCCGACGTGCGTCCGCTGGTGCGCCTCAACGTGCAGGTGATCGTCGAGCAGGACGGTCGCCGCGAGAGCGGTTATGCCGGCGGCGGTGGCCGCTACACCTACGCCGAGCTGCTGGACGGCGAACGCCCCGAGCGCTTCGCCCGCGAGGCCCTGCGCCAGGCCCTGGTCAACCTCGAGGCGGTCGATGCCCCGGCGGGCGTCATGCCCGTGGTGCTGGGCCCCGGCTGGCCCGGCGTGCTCCTGCACGAGGCCGTCGGCCATGGCCTGGAAGGCGACTTCAACCGCAAGGGCACCAGTACCTACGCCGGCCGGATCGGCCAGCGCGTCGCCTCCCCGGGCGTCACCATCGTCGACGACGGCACCCTGGAAGGGCGCCGGGGCTCGCTCAATGTCGATGACGAGGGCCAGCCGACGCAGTGCACCACGCTGATCGAGGACGGGATCCTGGTCGGCTACATGCAGGACAGCCTCAACGCGCGCCTGATGGGCATGGCGCCGACCGGCAACGGTCGCCGCGAGTCCTTCGCGCACCTGCCGATGCCGCGCATGACCAACACCTACATGCGCGCCGGCACGCACGACCCCGACGAGATGATCCGCTCGGTGAAGAAGGGGCTCTACGCGGTCAACTTCGGCGGCGGCCAGGTCGACATCACGAGCGGCAAGTACGTGTTCTCCGCGACCGAGGCCTACCTGATCGAGGACGGCCGGATCACCGCGCCGGTGAAGGGTGCGACCCTGATCGGCTCGGGGCCCGAGACCATGCAGAAGGTCCGGATGATCGGCCACGACCTGGCCCTGGACGAGGGCGTGGGCGTGTGCGGCAAGGACGGCCAGAGCGTGCCGGTCGGCGTGGGCCAGCCTTCGCTGCTGATCGAGGGCCTCACCGTCGGCGGCACGCAGGCCTGATGGGCGTGATCGCCCGCGATGGATCGACGGCAACCGGCGTTCGTGGGATGCCGCGGCGCGGCGCGGTTCCGTGCGTTGCCGGTTCCCTAGTCCCCGTTCTCCGCGTCGGCCCCGAGCACCACGTCGCGCAGTTCCCGGAACAGTTCGCGGAAGGCGCGCGGTGGCTTGTTGCGCTTGCGTTCTTCCAGCGTGTTGCGGACCAGCTGGCGCAGGCGCTGCCGGTCGGCGGCAGGGTGCGCGTCGATGAACGCCGCGAGCGCGGCGTCGCCGTCCGCGAGCAGGCGTTCGCGCCAGTCCTCGACGCGGTGCATCGCCGCGACTTCGCGCCGGGCGGCCTCGCCGTCCTTGTCCAGCGCGTCGCGGATCGCATCGAGCGCTTCGTCCTCCTCGCGGCGCATCTGCTTGGCCAGGAAGGCCAACTGGCGCTTGTGCGCGATGTGCGAGGTGATGCGGCGCGTCTCGCGGATGTGCGGCAGCAGCGACTCCGGCACCGGCAGGCGCTCGAGCTGGGCGTCGGTCAGCGCCACCAGTTGCTTGCCCAGGTCCAGCACGTCCAGCGCTTCGCGGCGCTGCTGGCTGCGGCTGGGTCCCAGGTATTCGCCGGTTTCTTCGTCGGTTCCACGCATGGCATTGCTTCCGGGCTTGGGTTCCCGGGCGATGGCGCGGCGCGCGGCCACGGGTTCCGGAAACACTCGACAACATGTCCCTCGGCCGATGGCCTCGGGATGACAGCATGAAGGATACGGCATTGAGCGAGACCCACCCCAACCCCATCCACCCCGGCGACGACAGCCAGGCGCGCCTGGATCGCCTCGCGGCGTTGTCGCAACGGCTGCTCGAGCAGTGTCGCGCGGCCGGCGCCAGCCAGGCCGAGGTGTCCTGCAACGAGGACACCGGGCTCAGCGTCAGCGTGCGCATGGGCGAGGTGGAGACCGTGGAGGCGTCGCGCGACCGCGGTATCGCGGTGACGGTCTATTTCGGCCAGCGCAAGGGCAGCGCCAGCACCGCCGACCTCGGCGATGCCAGTCTCGCGGCCACGGTCGAGCAGGCCTGCGCCATCGCCCGGCACACCGAGGACGACGCCGCGGCCGGCCTGGCCGAAGCGGACCTCATGGCGACCGACATCCGCGAGTTCGACAGCTGGCACCCCTGGGCGGTCGAGCACGCGCCCGAGCGCGCGATCGAACTGGCGCTGGCGGCCGAGCAGGCCGGTCGCGACTTCGATGCGCGGATCGAGAATTCCGATGGCGCGTCGCTGGGTACCGGCACCAGCATCGGCGTGTACGCCAACTCGCATGGCTTCATCGGTCGCGACCGCAGCAGCCAGCACAGCCTGGGCTGCGCGTTCATCGCCGGGCGCGGCGACGCCATGCAGCGCGACGGCTGGTACAGCATCGGCCTGAGCGCGGACGACATGGAGGCGCCCGTCGCGATCGGTCGCCGCGGCGCCGAACGCACGGTGTCGCGCCTGTCGCCGCGCAAGCTCGCCACCGGCCAGTACCCGGTCCTGTTCTCGGCCGAGATGGCGCGCTCGCTGGTCGGTCACCTGCTCGGCGCGGTCTCCGGCGGCGCGCTGTACCGGCGTGCCAGCTTCCTGGTCGACAGCATGGGCACGCGCCTGTTCCCGGAGTGGTTCGGCATCCGCGAGCTGCCGTTCCAGCAGCGCGGCTTCCGCTCCACCAGCTACGACGCCGAGGGCGTCGCGACGCGCGAGTCCGACCTGGTGGCCGACGGCGTGTTGCAGCGCTACATCCTGGGCTGCTACTCCGCGCGACGCCTGGGCCTGGCGACCACGGCCAATGCCGGCGGCGTCCACAACCTGCAGGTGGGCCCCAATGCCGGCGGCTTCGACGAGATGGTGCGCGGAATGGGGCGTGGCCTGCTGGTGACCGAATTGATGGGGCAGGGCGTCAACAGCATCACCGGCGACTATTCGCGCGGCGCCGCCGGCTTCTGGGTGGAGGGCGGCGAGATCCGGCATGCGGTCGACGGGATCACCGTGGCCGGCAACCTGAAAACGATGTTCCAGGCGATCGAAGCCGTGGGCAGCGACGTCGATCCCCGCTCGCACGTGCGCACCGGGTCGATGCTGGTCGGCACGATGACGGTGGCCGGGGAGGGCTGAGGCGGCCGACCCTGCCATTGGCAGTTGACCGCCGGCCCGAATCGCCCGACAGTATCCGTTCAGATTCCAGGAGAGACAGCATGAGCGGACCGCACGACCCCAACGCCCCACAGAACGAACCCGGCCAGGTGCCGCCGGCCGCTCCGCCGCCGTACCAGCAGGCCGCCCCCGACCCCGAGCCGGCGGCGACCGACGCAGCGGGCACCGACGATCGCAACCTGGCGATGCTGACCCACCTCTCGGGCCTGCTCTTCAGCATCGTCATGCCCCTGGTGGTGTGGCTGATGAACAAGGACAACCCGGCCAAGGCCTACCTCAACGCGCAGGCCAAGGAAGCCCTGAACTTCCAGATCACGGTGCTGATCGCGTTCGTGGTGTCGTTCGTGTTGACCTTCGTCCTCATCGGCGCGCTGCTGATGCCGCTGGTCGGCCTGGCCAACCTGATCCTGTGCATCGTGGCCGCGGTGAAGACGGCGAACGGCGAGGACTTCCGCTACCCGTTCACGCTGCGCCTGGTCAACTGACCGGACGGGTTGCGCGCAACACCGAAGACGCCGGCCATGTGCCGGCGTCTTCATTTCCGCGTGCGGGATACCCGATCGGGGGCTTGCCGCGTGGAGTGCGGCCGGGTTCGGAGAGGGGCTCGTCCATCGTCGCGGCTGAGGTCGGACGGACACGTAGCCCGGGCACGGGAAGGCCGCACCCGGGATGTCGCCGCGGATCGTCTCCGTGCTCCCGCGTGCGCTGCGCTTGCCCGGGCTACGCCCGTGTTCGTCATCCCCGCAAAGTGATGCCTCGGTTTTTGTTTTTTGCCCGTCATCCCGGCGAACGCCGGGGTCCAGTTTTTTTGCGAAGGGCTTCCGACCGCGCCCGCTAACGGTCGCGCTCGATCGCCATGCGGCCGAGCGCGGCGAGGTGGGCGGCATCGTCGCCGAACTCGGCCAGGGCCTCGTCCATCATCGCGGCGAGGTCGGACAACAGGCAGCGCGAGGCGACCATGCCGATCAGGGCCGGGAAGGTCGCCTTGGCCTGGGCCTGGTCCTTGCCCGCGGTCTTGCCCAGCGTGGCGCTGTCGCTTTCGATGTCGAGGATGTCGTCGCGGACCTGGAAGGCCAGGCCGAGGGCATCGGCGAACCGGTCCAGTGGGACACGCTGGTCGGCGCTCGCGCCGGCGCAGGTGGCGCCCATGCGCACCGCGGTGCGGATCAGCGCGCCGGTCTTGAGGGCGTGCAGGCGCTTGAGCGCGTCGAAGGAAATCGCGCCGCCCTTGCCGGTGGCGTCGAGGTCCAGCGCCTGGCCCCCGCACATGCCGGCGGCGCCGCTGGCCGAGGCGAGCTGGCCGACCAGGGCGACGCGGGTCTCCGCGTCGAGCGGGGCATGCGAGAGGCGTTCGAAGGCCAGGGTCTGCAGGGCGTCGCCGGCGAGCACGGCGGTCGCTTCGTCGAAGGCGACGTGCACGGTCGGCTGGCCCCGTCGCAGGGCGTCGTCGTCCATGCAGGGCAGGTCGTCGTGCACCAGCGAGTAGGCATGGATCAGTTCGACCGCGAGCGCGGCATCATCGAGCGCGTCGAGTCCGGCGCCGAACAGGCGACCGCTGGCGTAGACCAGTAGCGGTCGCATCCGCTTCCCCCCTTGCAGCACCGCATGGCGCATGGCCGCGTGCAGGCGGTGCGGCGAAGCCTCGGGGTCGGGCAGGGCACGGCCGAGCGCGCTGTCGACGCGCGCGCGCCACTCGGCGAAACCGGGGTCAGGCATCGCCGTTTCGGGCGGCATCCGCGTCCTGGAAAGCCTGCGCGCTGCCCGCGTCCTGCGGGTCGCTCAGCAGGCGCACGCGCAGCTCCGCCTGCTCAAGGGCGGTCTGGCAGGAACGATAAAGGCCCACGCCGCGCTCGTACGCGGCCAGGGAGTCCTCCAGACTCATGTCGCCCTGTTCCATCTTCTCGACCAGGGCCTCGAGGGCGTCGAGCGACTTCTCGAAGTCGGCGACGGGCGAGGCTTCGGTGGCGGCTTTGCGTGGCATCGGGCAAGTGTGAAGCGATGCCCGCCGAGGGTCAATCGCAGTTTGGATTGCATGCGTCCGCGAGCGCCGGTGGCGGCGCGTCGCCCGGATCCGTCCAGCGCAGGCGGGCATCGTGTTCGCGCAGCCAGGCGTCCAGGCGCGCGGCAAGGACGAGGTCGCCCGCGGCGAGCACGGTGCCCGTGTCGTCGCTGACCATGGGCAGCCCGGCACGCACCCAGGGCGGTACCTCCAGCGCCTGCAGCACCTGCTTGAGCGCCTGCGAATGGGCGCGTCCCGCGCGGTGGATGCGCTCGCCGCCCCGCCGCGCGTGCACGCGGCAGGTGCCGGGGAGCGCGTCGGCACCCTCCAGTGCGAGCGTCCCGCCCGTCGGCAGGGGCAGGGGGGCACGGCCATCCCACGCGACCGACCAGTCCGCCGGCAACGTCACGCGCTCGACATCGGCATGCAGGAGGTCGCGCCAGCGGCGGACCCGGGCGCCATGCCACGCGAACGCGGCGTCGGCATCCGGGCGGGCGCCGAGCAGGTCGTGCTCGATGCGCGACACCCCTTGCGCCGGGAGCGGGGGCAGGCCCAGGCCGCCGGTCCAGTGCCGCAGCACCCGCTGGCGACGCGCGCGCGACAGGGCACAGAGCGCCGAGACCGACAGGCAGCGTGGATCGGCAGTGGCGACCCGCGCCAAGGCCTGGACGTCACCCGCGTGCAACAGCTCGGCGGCGTCGGCGCCCAGGGCCGCGCTGCGGGCGAGCGCGGCGCTGGCATGCGGCCAGCGCCCGCGCAGCAGGGGCAGCACCTGCGCCCGCAGGAAGTTGCGGTCGAAGCGATCGTCGTCGTTGCCGGGATCCTCGATCCAGGTCAGTCCGTGCGCCTGCGCGTAAGCGCGCAGCGCATCGCGCGGCAGCCCGAGCAGCGGCCGCCACAGCCAGGCACGGCCGAAGCGGCGCCAGGGCCGCATGGCGGCCAGGCCGTCGGGGCCCGATGCCCGCAGCGCGCGCAGCAGGA
This sequence comes from Marilutibacter spongiae, assembly GCF_014145325.1. Classification (GTDB taxonomy): domain Bacteria; phylum Pseudomonadota; class Gammaproteobacteria; order Xanthomonadales; family Xanthomonadaceae; genus Marilutibacter; species Marilutibacter spongiae. The sequence goes on along the minus strand of NZ_JACHTF010000010.1, from coordinate 82,698 downwards.
AAGTCTCCGCCTGGTCGTCGAGATGGTGTGCGAGCACCAGCACTTCGTCGTCGCCGAGCAGGCGCTCGAAGGCGGCATGACGCGCCCGGCGCGCGGCGCCCTCCGGTCCCAGGCCGCCGGCGTCGCGAGCATCGACGGCGACGATGTCGAGCGCGATGCCCAGCGCGGCGCATTCCCGCGCGCAGGCGCGTCCCCACGCGGCCGAGTCCGGGTGCAGGCCGTGGTCGACGTGTATCGCGCGCAGGCCGCGCGCGCGCAAGCCCGGGTCGCCGGCCAGGCGATGCAGCAGCACGGTGGAGTCCAGCCCGCCGCTCAGGCCGACGACGAGCGGCGTCGCGGCCGGGAGCGGGCCCGGGACCGGGGGCAGCGGCAGGGTCGGCGAAGGGCCGGTCATGGCGCCATCATCGGCCGGCGCCGCCGCGCCGGCAATGCGCTCAGGCCGCCTCGTAGGCGCCGTAGCTGCGCAGGCGCTGGTAGCGACGTTCGACCAGTTCGTCGGTCGAACACTGCTCGAGCATGTCGATCTCGTTGAGCAGCACGGCCTTCAGGCGGGTCGCCATCTGCCGTGGGTTGCGATGCGCGCCGCCGATCGGTTCGCGCACGACCTTGTCCACCAGCCCAAGTCCGTGGAGGCGCTTGGCGGTGAGTCCCAACTGCTCGGCGGCGTCCTTGGCCTTGGCCGCGTCCTTCCACAGGATCGAGGCGCAACCTTCCGGCGAGATCACCGAATAGGTGCTGTATTCGAGCATCAGGGTGCGGTCGCCGACGCCGATCGCCAGCGCGCCGCCGGAGCCGCCCTCGCCGATGACGGTGCAGACGATCGGGATGCGCAGCTCGGACATCTCCAGCAGGTTGCGGGCGATCGCCTCGGACTGTCCGCGCTCCTCGGCGCCGATGCCGGGATAGGCACCCGGGGTGTCGATGAACGTGATCAGCGGCAGTTTGAAACGTTCGGCCAGCTTCATCAGGCGCAGGGCCTTGCGGTAGCCCTCCGGACGCGGCATGCCGAAGTTGCGTCGGACCTTGGACTTGGTGTCGCGGCCCTTCTCGTGGCCGATGATGACCACCGCACGGCCATCGATGCGGCCCAGGCCGCCGACGATCGCGGAGTCGTCCTTGAACGCGCGGTCGCCCGCGAGTTCCTGGAACTCGTCGCAGATCACCCGGATGTAGTCCAGGCTGTAGGGCCGCGCGGGGTGGCGGGCCAGCTGCGAGACCTGCCAGGGCGAAAGGTCGCGGAAGATCTGGGCGGTACGCTGGCGCAGCTTGTCCTGGAGCGCGTGCACCTCGGTATCCACGTCCACCGCCGATCCGTGGCTGGCGTGGCGCAGCTCCTGGATCTTGCTCTCCAGGTCGGCGATGGGTTGCTCGAAATCGAGGTAATTGGGATTCATGCGACAACAGGCTCTGGGGCGGAGGGCCGCCGGAAAGGGCACAGTCTAGCCGACCCCGGCCGACCATACCGAGCCGTCCGGTCGACGGCGCCGCGACGGCTCTGCGACGGCCTGGCGGGATCCGTGCCGGGGCGTCCGCCCGCGGCGCCCTCTGGCATAGTGCCCGTTCACGTCCTCGTCCGCGTTCATTTCGGAGGCATCCATGCGCCAGCCCCTCGGTCCCGTCTTCCTGCTGGCGGCCGTGCTGTTCGCCACGACCGCCTGCAACAAGCGGGTCAGCGAAGCCGGCGGACCCGTCGCGCGCCCGTCCCTGGAAGCGCCCACCGGGGCCATGCTGGCCTATGAGCACTCGGTCGAGGTCGAATTACCGGCCGACGGCATCGCCTTGCGCCTGGCCGAACTGCAGGCGGCCTGCACCTCCGGCACGCACGGACGCTGCCACGTGCTGGACGTCGGCCAGCAGGGCGGCGACCATCCCCGCGGCGACCTGACCGTGCGGATCGAGCCCAGGGGCGTCGAGCCGATGATCGCGTTGGCGGCCGGCGGCGGCGAACTGGGCGCGCGCCGCACCCACGCCGAAGACCTGGCCACGGTGGTGCAGGACAACGCGCGCCTGCTTGAGCGCCTCAAGCGCGAGCACGCGCAGTTGGAGGCCTTCCAGAAGCGCGACGACCTCGACGTCGCCGGCATGATCGCACTGTCGGCCCAGATGGCCGAGGTGGAGGCCCGCCTGCAGCAGGCCGAACAGGAGGCCGCGGGCCATGCGCTGCGCATCGAGACGCAGAAACTGAGTTTCGCGCTGCATCCGCCCGCCGGCACCAGCGGGCGCAACGAGATCGCCGCTGCGCTCCGCGATTTCGGCGCCACCCTGGCGCTGGGCACCGCCTGGACCATCCGCAGCGCGGCCTTCCTGATCCCGCTCGGCCTGCTCGCGGCCGCCCTGGTCGGTGCCTGGAAGTGGTGGCGCCGGCGTCGCGCACCGGGCCGGGGTCAGATGCCGAAGTAGTCCTTGATGCCGCCCAGCACGCTGGCGGTGGCGACCGAGGCGAGGATCATGCCCATCACCCGGCTGATGATGCTCGCGCCGCTTTCGCCGACGACCCGGTGCAGCCGGCTGGCGAGCAGCATGCAGACCAGCACGACGACGAGGACCGCCAGCATGGTGATCGTGGTCTGCGCCTGTTGCCACAGGTTGTAGCGGTCGTTCTCGGTCAACAGCACCGCCGCGAGCATCGCGCCGGGGCTGGCGATCGAGGGCACGGCCAGCGGGAAGATGGCCGTGTCGCGACCGCCGTTGGCGAGCTTGACCTCCTTCTCGGGCTTGGCTTCGCCGAAGATCATGCTCAGGGCGAACAGGAACAGGACGATGCCGCCGGCGATCTGGAAGGCCGACAGCGGGATCCTGATCGCGGTCAGGATCAGCTCGCCGGCGACCACGAAGAACACCAGGATCGCCGCCGAGGCGAGGCTGGCGCGCAGGGCGACCTTGCGGCGCGCACGCTCGTCCAGATGGCGGGTGACGGCGATGAAGACCGGGATCGTGCCGATCGGATCGATGACCGCGAAGAAGAAGATGAAGGTGGCGACGACGTCGATCATCGTTCCATCTTAAGCGCAGGCGGGCGTGTTCCGCTCGACGCGATCTGGCCGCGTGGCGCGCCGTCCCGGCTCAAGCATGCGTCGCGCGGATGGCGGGCCGGGGCGTGGCGTCAGGCCCCGGTGCCCGGCAGGGCATCGGCCGTGTAGGCGGCCGCGAACATCGGGTCGGGCGGGATCGGCGTGATCACGTCGATCAGCACACCGTTGGGATCGGCGGTGATGAAATGGCGTTGGCCGAAGGCTTCGTCGCGCAGCGGCAACAGCACCGGCAGGCCGGCCGTGCCCAGGCGTTCGTACTCCGCGTCGACGTCCTCGACCTCGAAGTTCAGCAGCAGGCCCGACACCGTGTGGCCGCGCGCCGGCTCGGGCACGGTCTCGTGGTCTGCATCGAGCACGGCGAGGTTCACCGAGGGGTCGTCCGGCAACTGCAAGTGTACGTACCAGTCGGCGGCGAAGGCGGGCCGGAAACCGAAGTGGCGCTCGAAGAAGGCCGCGGTGCCCGCGACGTCGTTGGTCATCAGTACGGGGTAGTGGCTGGTGGTCTTCATCGTCGGTCCTCGCGGGACGCCCGGGATGGGCGGTGAACTTACATGCAGGGTGCATGTAAAAATCAAAACATGCAACTTGTATGTTTTATTCGAATGGACCAGCATGGAGCGATGACAGCCGACCGACCCCGCCGCCAGCAGGCGCGAACCGAAGCCACCCGACTCGCGCTCCTCGACGCCGCGCGTGAACAGTTCGCGGGCCGGGGGCATGCCGCGGCCTCGACCCCGGCCATCGTCGAGGCGGCTGCGGTCACCCGGGGCGCGCTGTACCACCACTTCGCCGACAAACGCGCGCTGTTCCACGCCGTGCTGGCACGCGAAGCCGAAGCCGTCGCGGACGACATCGCCCGCGCGACGCCGTCGGGACTGTCGCCGCGCATGGCGCTGGAGGTCGGCAGCCGCGCCTATCTCGCGTCGATGGCGATGCCCGGGCGGACCCGTTTGCTGCTGATCGAGGGTCCGGCGGTGCTGGGACTGGCGGCGATGGAGGCCCTGGACATGGCCAATGCGGCAGGCGCGCTCCGGGACGGGCTGGCGGCTGCGCTCGTTGGGATGCCCGGGGACAGGCTGGATGCGATCGCATCGTTGTTGTCGGCCGCTTTCGACCGCGCGGCGCTGGACATCGAGGGCGGCGCCGACGAAGAGGTGGTGAACGCCGCCGTTGCCTGGATGCTGGGGCGGCTGATCCCCGGCTGAAGCCAGGCTCAGCCCCAGGGGCGGGCGAGGGCCAGTTTGACCGCCTTGACCCCGGGCACCGAGCGCAGCGCGCCGACGAGCTCGGCGTCGACGCGGATCGCATGGGGGCCGTTGAGGTCGAGCATGCCGGCGGCGCCCGGCCGCAGGAGGTCGAGGCGGATCGGCGTGCGCCCGGGGCGGTGGCCCGCGAGCAGGCTGTCGACGCGTTGCCAGATCCCCGGCACCCGCAGGTCCAGCCGCAGCGACAGCCGCCGCGCGTGCTGGGCGCAGACGCTGGCGTAGTCCCAGCAGCGGTTGGCCTTGAGCGCGAAGCCGCCGCTGAAGCTGTCTTCGCGCAGGCCGCCCTGGACGATCAGCAGGCGGTCGCGGCTGAACATCTGCGCGAACTCGGTGTAGGTCTCGCCGAAGAAGGCGCACTCCAGGCGGCCGCGTCCGTCCTCGATCTGCACGAACATCTGGCTGTCGCCCTTCTTGCGCATCGCCACCACCTGGCCGGCGACGACCGTCTCCACTTCGGGTCGCCAGCCGCTGCGTGCCGATTCCGGCCGCGATTCCCAGATCTTCTCGAGGTCGCCGAGGTCGCTGCCGACCAGGGCGCGCAGTTCGTCGCGGTAGGGGTCGAAGGGGTGGCCGCTGAGGTAGTGCCCCAGGGTTTCGCGTTCGCCGTTGAGCAGTTGCGCCAGCGGCCATTCGTCGACCACCGGCAGGTCGATGTGCAGCTCGGCGGCCGGCGATGCGCCGCCGCCGAACAGCGACACCTGGCCGGCCGCGCGTTCGCGCGCGAGCTGCTCGGTGGCCTTGAGCACCTCGGGCAGCTGCAGCATCAGGCTGGCGCGGTTCTTGCCGAGCGCATCGAGCGCGCCGGCCTGGGTCAGCGCTTCGAGCGCGCGGCGGTTGAGCTTGCCGCTGTCGACGCGCTTGCAGAAGTCGAGCAGGTCGACGAACGGTCCGGCGCGGCGCGCCTCGACGATCGCCTCGCAGACGCCGCGGCCGACGCCCTTCACCGCGCCCAGGCCATAGCGGATCGTGCCGGGCGCGGTCGCCTCGAACATGTACGCCGAATGCGCGACGTCCGGCGGCAGGACGTCCAGGCCCATCACCCGGCATTCGTCGAGGAAGCCGGTGACCTTGTCGGTGTTGTCCATGTCCGAGGACAGCACCGCGGCCATGAATTCGGCCGGGTGGTGCACCTTCAGCCAGGCCGTCTGGTAGGCGACCAGCGCATAGGCGGCCGAGTGCGACTTGTTGAAGCCGTACTCGGCGAATTTCTCCATCAGGTCGAAGATCGGCGTCGCCACCCGGGCCTCGATGCCGCGTTCGGCGCAGCCGGCCTCGAACTTGGCGCGCTCCTTGGCCATTTCCTCGGCCTTCTTCTTGCCCATCGCGCGGCGCAGCAGGTCGGCGCCGCCCAGCGAGTAGCCGGCCAGGACCTGGGCGATCTGCATCACCTGTTCCTGGTAGACGATGACGCCGTAGGTCGGCGAGAGCACCGGTTCCAGCGAAGCGTGCGGGTAGCTGACCTCGGTGCGCCCGTGCTTGCGGTCCACCCATTCCTTGTCCATCCCCGAACCCAGCGGGCCGGGTCGGAACAGCGCGGCGAGCGCGATGATGTCCTCGAAGGTGTCGGGCATCGCGCGCTTGAGCAGCTCGCGCATGCCGCGCGACTCGAACTGGAACACCGCGACCGTGTCGCCGCGCGCGAACAGCTCGTAGGTCGCCTTGTCGTCCAGCGGCAACGCGGTGATGTCGAGGGGCTGGGAATCGGGATTGGGGAATGGAGAATCGGTGGGCGCGGAAGAGCCATTGCTCTTTGCTTCTCCCATTCCCGATTCCCCATTCCCGGTTCCCGCCCGGCGCCTGTTGATCGCCTTGACCGCCCAGTCGATGATCGTCAGCGTGCGCAGGCCGAGGAAGTCGAACTTCACCAGGCCGACGGCCTCGACGTCGTCCTTGTCGAACTGGGTCACCGGGTTGCGGCCGCGGCCCTCGCCGTCGTGTTCGGCGTAGAGCGGGCAGAAATCGCTGAGCGGACTGGGCGCGATGACCACGCCGCCGGCATGCTTGCCGGCGTTGCGGGTCAGGTCCTCGAGGCTGCGCGCGAGATCGATGAGGTCGCGGACTTCCTCGTCGCTGTTGTAGCGCTCGATCAGGTCCGGGGAGGCCAGGCCCTCGCTCGCGCGCGACTTCTCGGTCTCGCCCATCGCATCGTCGAGGCTGATGCCCAGGGTGTTGGGGATCAGCTTGGCGATGCCGTCGACCAGGCCGTAGGGATGCCCGAGCACGCGCCCGGAATCGCGCACCACCGCCTTCGCGGCCATGGTGCCGTAGGTGATGATCTGGCTGACACGGTCGCGCCCGTACTTGCGCGCGACGTAGTCGATCACCTCGTCGCGGCGGTCCATGCAGAAGTCGATGTCGAAGTCGGGCATCGACACGCGCTCGGGGTTCAGGAAGCGCTCGAACAGCAGGTCGTAGGGCAGGGGGTCGAGGTCGGTGATGCCCAGCGCCCAGGCGACCAGCGAGCCGGCACCCGAGCCGCGGCCCGGCCCGACCGGGATGTCGTGCGCCTTGCCCCAGTTGATGAAGTCCGCGACGATCAGGAAGTAGCCCGGGAAGCCCATCGTGATGATGACGTCGAGCTCCGTCTCCAGACGCTCGTCGTAGTCCTGGCGGGTCTTGCCCTCCGCCAGCGGCGCCTTCTCCAGGCGCTTGCGCAGGCCCTCGCGCGCCTCGTTGCGCAGCCAGGACTCGATGGTGTGCTCGGCGGGCACCGGGAACGCCGGCAGGGCGTATTCGCCGAGCTTCATCTCGACGTTGCAGCGCGTCGCCAGCGCCAGGGCGTTGTCGATCGCATCGGGGGCGTCGGCGAACAGCGCGAGCATCTCGTCGGTGGACTTGAGGTACTGCTCGGGCGTGTAGTCCCGCGGGCGCCTGGGGTCGTCGAGCACGCGCCCGGAGGCGATGCACACGCGCGCCTCGTGCGCCTCGAAGCCGTCGCGGTCGAGGAAGCGCACGTCGTTGCTCGCGACCACCGGCAGGCCGCGCTTGCTCGAGGCATGCAGGGCGAAGGCGTTGAAGGCGTCCTCGCCTTCGCGCCCGGCCCGGGTCAGTTCCAGGTGCAGGCGATCGTCGAAGACGCCCTGCCAGTCGGCCAGCCAGGCCTCCGCGTGCTCGTGCTTGTTGGCCGCCGTGAGGCGTCCGGCCAGGCTGTGGCGGCCGGCCAGCACGAACAGGCCGGCATTGTCCTCGCGCAGCCATTCCGGCCGCATCGCCACGCTGTCGGTGCGATGGCCTTCCATCCACACCCGGGTGAGCAGGCGCGAGAGGGTCAGGTAGCCCGCGCGGTCGCGGCACAGCAGGGTCAGGCGCGAGCTCGCCTCGTTGCCGTCGGCCAGGCCGATGTCGGCGCCGATGATCGGCTTGATGCCGGCGGCCTCGGCCTTGCGGTAGAACTTGACCGCGGCGAAGACGTTGTCGATGTCGGTGATCGCGACCGCGGGCTGGTCGAGGGCCACGCAGCGCTTGACCAGCTCGCCGATCCGCACGGTGGAATCGGCCAGCGAGTATTCACTGTGCAGGTGGAGGTGTGCGAAACGGGGTGCGGGCATCGTCACCGCAGATTAGCAGTCCCCGGTGCGCGCACAAGGCTTGACGGCGCGCGCATCGTCTCCCTCGCCCGGTCGGGAAGCCCCGCCGGGCGCATGGGGTCGACGCCGCGCGCACGGCTCAGGCGACGACGTGGAAACGCTCGTCCGGCGGCAGCCGGGTCTCGACGTAGTGGCCGTCGCGGACGCGGGCGTTGTGTTGCAACTGGGCCAGCTCGGCCAGGCGGTCGCGCAGCCAGGCGGCCTGCTGCGCGCGTCCGCTGCCGGTGGGGCGTTCGTCGCGGCGGTAGTCGCAGAAGTCGCGGTACTCCTCGGTCTCGGCCTCGAAGGCCTCCCAGGCCAGGTCGAACAGCAGCACGTCGTCCAGGCGCCCGAGCAGGGGGGTCTGGTCCGGGATCAGGTCGTCGTCGCTGTCGAGGTATTCGAGCATCCGCGCGGCGCGCGCCCGCGTGCCCGCGGCGGTATCCCAGTCGCGGTCGGCGAGCATCGCGCGGACCCATTCGATGCGGTCCAGGCGCGTCTGCATGATGCCCTGCGCCTCGGCGGGCGGCTGTTCCACCAGCCACTCCGCCAGCGCCTGCAGGCGGGGAATGTCCACGCGCGGCGCGTCGGGGTTGATCTCGTGCAACAAGGCATCGAAGCGGCTGACCTGGGCGGGTTGCCAGGCCATTACCGCATCGTTGGCGGACGGCGACATGGCGTCGGGGCCGAAGGGCAGGGGCGGGCCGATCGGTTCGAACAGGGGTGTTTTCATGGCACACCTCCATGGCCGGCACGGTGGCGGGGGAGAGGGACGGGCGGGCCGGCATTGCGCCGCGTCCCATCGGAAGGTGCATCGGGGTGCACGGGACGGCGCGCGCTTCGCGGGCCGTCCCCTGGTGGGATGCACGATCATCCTCCTGCGTTGCGATCCTACGCTCCAGTGGAACAAGGCAGGGTGACGGATGGCCCGTGGAACGCGGGTCCCGCCTTCCGACCAGCGGCTCAATGGACGCGGAAAAGCGGTTCGAACGCGGGGACGTAGCTGGTCTCGCGTACGTGCCGCTGGTGCCGGTCGAGCGCGAACTCGGCCCGGCAGGCGTCGCGCCAGGCGTCGCGGTCCATGTGGAAGTCCAGGCGCGGGACGCCGCGCAGGCGCGCTTCGAGGCGACGGATGCGGCAGAAGTCCAGGTAGTCGGCCACTTCGTCGGCCAGGCGCGGCCAGGCGGTGCGGATGACGATCGCATCGTCCAGCCGGCCGACCCGCGGCAGGTCGTCGGGGATCAGGTCGCCGTCGCCGCTCACGTAGTCGATGACCATGCGCGCGACGTCGCCGGCGTCGTTGGCCGCCTTCCAGTCCGGATCGCCGGTCATGCAGACCAGGGTGGTCGCGCGGCGCATCTGGCGGGCGATGCAGGGTGCCGGGGGCTGGCCGATGTTCGCGTCGCACAATTCCCGTGCGGCCGTCGCGATGCGGTCGGCATCCAGCGGGTCGGCGTTGGCGTCGAGCCTGTTCAGCAAACGGTTGAAGCGTTCGACGGCCTCGGCCACCAGGTCGAACTGGTTGATCCGGTGGCGACGGTGCGGGGACGGCGAGGGGCGGTCCAGGACGGTCGGCAGGGCGTCGATGTCATGGGACAGGGCAATGGCGTTCATGTTCGGTCTCCGGGTGCGCACCCCGTCTGGGTGCGTGTCCAGATTCCGCCTTAACATCCGTGGGGTCATGATGTTGAACTGAGACTTACGTCACCTTTCTCACAGGGTTGTGATGCAGTCATGAGGTTTTCCTGATGGTTCCCCAAGGCCAGGCCCCGGAAGGCCCCGGCCCCCCTGCGCGCTACCGCTTCGACGACGTCCAGGTCGACACGGTGGCCCACACGCTCACCCGGGGCGGGGTGCCTTGCGCGCTGGAGCCCAAGGCCTTCGCGGTGCTGGCGATGTTGTTGCAGCATGCCGGGGAGCTCGTGGAAAAGGACGAACTGCTCGATGCGGTCTGGGGCCATCGGCACGTCACCCCCGGCGTGCTGACCCGGGCCATCGCGCAGTTGAGGGCCGCGCTGGGCGACGATGCGCACCAGCCACGCTACATCCATACCCATCACGCCCTGGGCTATCGCTTCATCGGCGACCTGCAGGCCGAGGGCGGCGGGGAAGCGCCCGCCAGCGATGCACCGGCCGCGACGCTGGCCGGGACCGCCTCCGCAGGCCCCACGGAGAACCCGGATGCCGGGCGCGGCGGCACGACGCATGCGGTGCCCGCTCCCGCGCGCGCGCCGGACGCGCCCACCGCCCGTCGGCGACTTGCATGGGGCATGCTCGCCGCGGCGGGCGTGCTGGTCCTGGTCACGCTGATGCTGACGCACGGCCTGTCCGACCCGCGGCCAGCCGTCGGCGAGGCCTCGGTGGCGGTGATGCCCTTCCGCAGCCTGAGTGCCGATCGCGGCGATCGCTACTTCGCCGAGGGGCTGGCGGTGGAGATGCACGGGGCGCTGGCGGGCGTGCCGGGCCTGAAGGTGGCCGCGCTGGTCCCGGGCCGGGACGACGACACGCCGGGGGACCCGCGCGAGCTCGGCAAGCGCCTCGGCGTCGCCAACGTGCTCGATGCCAGCGTCAGGCGCGAGGGGCCACGCGTGCGCATCAGCGCCCGCCTCACCGACACGCGAAGCGGTTTCGTGCTGTGGAGCCAGACCTACGACCGCCAGAACAGCGACATCTTCAGTACCCAGGCCGAGATCGCGAGCAAGGTCGTCGAGGCGCTGATGGGGGTGCTGCCCCCCGATCCGCCCGCCCTGGCCCGGCGCCTGCATCCGACCTCGAGGCTCTCGGCCTACGAGCCCTACCTCAGGGGCCTGCAACTGCTCCAGGGTACGGCCTCCACCGAAGAGCTGTCCGAGGCGGTCGCCCACTTCGAACAGGCCCTGCAGCAGGATCCGGCCTTCGCGCGGGCCCAGGCCGGGATCTGCCGGGCGCGGATCCGCGCGTTCGAGCTGACCCGCGACGCCGGGGTCTACGCACGCGCCCAGGCCGCGTGCCTGCAGGCCGCGCGCCTGGATCCGCGGCTGGGGGAAGTACACCTGGCCATGGGCGACCTGCACCGCGCGCGAAACGAGCTCGACGCGGCGCGCGAGTCGTATACCCAGGCGCTGCAGGATGTATCCCTGCGGCCGGCGGCCTATATCGGGCTGGGCCGGATCGAGGGCGAGCAGGGCCACGACGCCCTGGCGCTGGATTATTTCGATCGTGCCCGGCAGTTGCGGCCGGGCGACGCGGTGGTCCATCGCGAGATCGGCTACCAGCACTACCTGGACGACCGCCTCGCCGCGGCGATCGAGTCCTACCGGGTCGCCACGACCCTGGAGCCCGACGATGCCGGCCTGTGGAGCAGCCTGGGCGGCCTGTACCTCGCCGACGGGCGCCGCGCGGACGCGGAGGCGGCGTTCGAGCGCTCGCTGTCGATCAAGCCCGGCTTCGGCGCGCTCAGCAACCTGGGCACGCTGCGCTTCGAGCAGGGCGACTATCCGCGCGCAGCCGAGCTCTACGCGCGGGCCGCCGCGATGAGTCCCGGCGACTACCGGCCGGTGGGCAATACCGCCGACGCGCTGTCCGCGATCCCGGGGGCGGCCGGCAATGCGCGCAGTACCTACGCCCGCGCCGCCGAGATGGCCGAGCGCTACGTCGCGATCAAGTCCGGCGACGCCGAAGCCATGGCATGGCTGGCCTGGTATCGCGCCAACCTCGACGAGGCGGACGCCGCCCGGGAGTGGCTGGCGCGGGCGCGCGACGCGGGCACGGCGCAATCGGAGGTCGCCTTCCTGTCGGCCCAGGTCCACGCGCGCCTCGGCGACCTCGACCTCGCCCGCGCGGCACTGGCCGACGCCCGCGCGCTGGACGTGGCCGAGAGCCGCATCCGCGCTTCGCCGGTACTCAAGCCGTTGTCAGGGGGATCGGAAGTGGCATCGCAGGGAGGCTCCTGAGCCGTTCGTCCCGCCCCGTCGTGGGCACAGATGAGGAGGTCCCATGCATATCTCGCCATCCGGGTTGCTGGCCGTGCCCGTCCTGCTGTCGTTCGCCGCGTGCCAACCGACCGTCCGCGGTACCGGCACCGATCCCGATGGACCGGCCTGCCAGGCCACGACCGCCCAGGGCGGCGTCGTCCATGTCGAAGTCGCCTATGCGCCCGATGGCATGCCATCGGCGAGCCCGGATACCTGCAAGGTGGAGAGCGGCACGCGGATCGTGTTCAGGACGCCTCCCGGCGAGGCGCGGACCTTCTCGATCGAATTCAGCGGGCCGCCGCCGGGCAGTCGCGTGTCCGGGCGCTTGCCGGCGGTGTCGCGCGGGAGCCAGCGGGTCGTCGAACTGCTCGCCGACGGCGCCCCCGGCAGCTACAAGTACGACATCCACGCCAACGGCCGGACCCTGGATCCGGTCATCATCATCGACCGCTGAGCTTCAGGCCGGGACCACGGCCTGGAGTGCCCGGCGCACCGGCGCGAAGCTGCGCCGGTGCGCCGGGCAGGGACCATGCAGGGCGAGCGCGGCCAGGTGCTCCGGGGTGGGATAGCCCTTGTGGGCATCGAAGCCGTACACGGGGAAGCGCGCATGCAGCTCGAGCATCCAGCGATCGCGCGCCACTTTGGCGAGGATGGACGCGGCCATGATCGCCGGGTCCAGGGCGTCGCCGCCGACCAGGGCTTCGCCGTGACACGGCAGCCCCGTCGGCACCTTGTTGCCGTCGATGCGGGCAAGGCTCGCCCGGGGCTGCAGGGCCGCGACCGCGCGCGCCATGCCCTGCAGGGTCGCCTGCAGGATGTTGATGCGATCGATTTCGCCGGCGTCCACGAGTTCGATGTGCCAGGCCAGGGCGCGAGACTGGATGAGCGGGAACAGGGCGAGCCTGCGCTTGCCGCTCAGCTTCTTGGAGTCGTCGAGACCTTCGATGGGACGGGCAGGGTCGAGGATCACCGCCGCGACGGCGACCGGACCGGCGAGCGGACCGCGGCCGGCCTCGTCGACGCCGGCGACATGGCGCGCGTCCGTGGCCAGCGAGAACAGGTCGGCGCCCTGCGTCATGGGCGCGCCCCGGCCGGTGCGGCGCGTACCAGCTCGGCGATCGCGCCGGCGGCCTCGCGCGAGGCGTCCCGGCGCAGGGTCTCGTGGATCGCGCGGAAGCGCCGCGGCAGGGACGGGTCCGCCGTGCCCTCGCGCAGGGCGAGCACGGTCGCGGCAGAAAGCGCTTCCACGGTGCAGTCGTCCTGCATCAGTTCCGGCACGACCGCTTCGCCTGCAAGAACGTTCGGCAGGGCGTAATGGTCGACCTTGAGCAGGCCCAGGCCCTTCACGATCCGGTAGGTCAGCGGCGCGACCTTGTACGCCACCACCATCGGTCGCTTGGCCAGCATCGCCTCGAGGGTCGCAGTCCCGGATGCCAGCAGGATCGCATCGCTGGCGATCATGGCCCGACGCGCCTGGCCGTCGATCAGTCGCGCCGCCGGAAAGCCGGCGAGCAGGCGTTCCAGCGCAGCGCGGCAGGCGGCGTTCGCCGCCGGCACCAGCACCTGCAGCCCGGGGACGGCCTGCGCGACGTGGCGCGCGGCTTCGATGAAAGTCGGGCCCAGCCTGGCGATCTCGCCCAGGCGCGAACCCGGCAGCACGGCCAGCACCGGACGCTCCGTTGCCAGTCCAAGCCGTGCGCGCGCGGCGTCGCGGTCGGGCTCCAGGGGCATTTCGTCGGCGAGCGGGTGGCCGACGAAGCGCGCGTCGACGCCGTGGCGCGCGTAGATCGGCGGCTCCATCGGGAACAGGCAGAGGACGCGGTCGGCCGATCGCCCGATCCTGGCGGCCCGGCCCTCGCGCCAGGCCCAGACCGAGGGGCTGACGTAGTGGACGGTGCGCAGCTTGCCGTCCCCGGTGCGTCGCTGCTTCAGCCACCGCTCCACGGGCAGGTTGAAGTCCGGTGCGTCGATGCCGACGTACACGTCCGGGCGCCAATCCAGCAGGCGCCGGCGCAATGCCCGCCGCAATGCCAGCAGGCGCGGCAGGTGGCGCAGCACTTCGGCCAGGCCCATCACGGCCAGTTCGTCGGACTCGTGCCACGCGTCCAGGCCGGCCGCGCGCATCCGCGGCCCGCCGATGCCGGCGAACTCGGCATCCGGGAACCGTTCTCGCAGGGCGTCCACCAGGCCGGCGCCAAGCAGGTCGCCGGAGGCCTCGCCGGCCACCAGGGCGAAGCGCACCGGGGGGCGCTCGGCGGGTTGTCCAGTCGGTGTGCTCAAGGCGGGTTGGTCAACGGAGGGAGGTGCCAGTGTGCCCGATCGCGTTTCGCTGCGCAGGCGCGGTGGCCGCGTCGCAGGGACGCGGGGCGTCAGCGCAGCAGCGGCCGTTCGCCGCTGTCGATGAAGTCGAGCAGGGCGCGCACGTCCTCGCTCTCGCCGGCCATGTCCAGCAGCTTCGCGCGCGCATCCTCCAGCGAGCCCCCGGCGACATACAGCGCACGGTAGGCGCGCTTGATCGCGCCGATGCGTTCGCTGTCGAAGCCGCGTCGCTTCAGACCCTCGCTGTTGATGCCGCGGGGACGGCCGTAGCCGTCCTGGGCGACCATCACGAAGGGGGGGACGTCGCCGTTGACGAAGGCGCCCATGCCGATGAAGGCGTGGGCGCCGATCCGGCAGAACTGGTGGACGCCGGCGAAGCCGCTGAGGATGACATGGTCGCCGACGCTGACGTGGCCGGCCAGGGTAGCGTTGTTGGAGAACACGCAGTGGTCGCCGACCGTGCAGTCGTGGGCGACGTGGGTGTAGGCGAGCAACCAGTTGTCGTTGCCGACCCGGGTGACGCCGCCCCCGGTGCCGGTACCGCGATTGACCGTGACGAACTCGCGGAAGGTGTTGCGGTCGCCGATGACCAGTTCGACCCGTTCGCCAGCGAACTTCTTGTCCTGCGGCTCGCCGCCGATCGCGCAATGGCCGATGAAACGGTTGTCGTTGCCGATCGTGGTCGGGCCCGCGACCGAGCAGTGCGGGCCGAACTCGCAGCCATCGCCCACCACCACGTCGTCGCCGATATGGCAGAACGCGCCGATCCGCACGCCCTTGCCCAGGCGGGCCCCGGCCTCGACGACGGCGGTGGGGTGGATCGCGGCGTCCATGCTCAGGACTTGACCTCGGCGCAGAGGATGTCGGCGCAGGCGGCCTGCTCGCCGTCGACCCGGGCCACGCCGCAGTACAGGGCCATGTTGCGGATGGTCCGCTTGAGGGTCACTTCCAGTTCCAGGCGGTCGCCCGGCACGACCATGCGCGAGAACTTCGCGTTGTCGATCTTGACCAGGTAGAACAGCTTGCCGTCGGTGTTGCCGTTGTTGGACAGCTGGGTCAGAAGTCCGCCGGCCTGGGCCAGGGCCTCGATCACCAGCACGCCGGGCATGACCGGGTGGTTGGGGAAATGTCCGTTGAAGAAGTGCTCGTTGATGGTCACGTTCTTGTAGGCGAGCACGCGCTTGTGCGGGTCCAGTTCCGTTACTCGGTCTACCAGCAGGAAGGGGTAGCGGTGCGGGATCAGCGCCTGGATGGCGGTGACGTCGATCGGCAGTTGTACGGTCGAACTCATCGATGTTTCCTTGCTGGGTAAGGCCCGCCATGGCGTCCCGGGGGACGGCGCATGCCGGTGGGTGCGTCAGGACTCCGTGCGCGGCACGCGACGGGCGAGCGCATCGAGCTGCTTGAAGCGGGCGGCATTCTTGCGCCAGCTCCGATTGTCCATCAATGGCGTACCGGATGAATACTCGCCCGGCTCGCGTATCGAGGCGGTGACCAGGCTCATGGCGGTCACCACGACGCGGTCGCAGACCTCGATATGGCCCACGATCCCGGCCCCGCCGCCGATCAGGCAGTAGCGACCGATACGCGCGCTTCCGGCGACGGCCACGCAACCGGCCATCGCCGTATGGGCGCCGACCACCACGTTGTGGCCGATCTGGATCTGGTTGTCGAGGCGGACGTCCTCGCCCAGGACGGTGTCCTCGATGGCCCCGCGGTCGATGCAGGTGTTGGCGCCGATCTCGCAGTCGTCGCCGACCACCACGCCGCCCAGTTGCGGGACGTTGAGCCAACGGCCCTCGTCCATCGCCAGGCCGAAGCCATCGGCCCCGAGCACCGCGCCGGGATGCACGCGCACGCGCTCGCCCAGGCGGACGCGGGTGACCAGGGTGACGCGCGCGACGAGCTCGCTGCCCGCGCCCACCACGCAGTCCTCGCCGATCACGCAGCCCGGCCCGATCGAGGCGCCGGCGTCGACCCGGCTGCCGGCGCCGATGCTGACGAAGGCGCCGACGTGCGCGTCGGGCGCCACCCGCGCGCCGGGATCGATGGCCGCGGAAGGATGGATGCCGGGGGGGCGATCCGGACGCGGCGCGAACAGGGCGGCGATGCGGGCGAAGGCGGAATAGGGGTCGCGCGCGATCAGTGCATCGCCCTCGAAGGCCTCGGCATCGGCCTCGCGCATGACCACCAGCCCGGCGCGGGTGGTGGCCAGCTGGCCGCGATAGCGGGGGTTCGCGAGGAAGGCCAGTTGCTCGGGGCCTGCCGAAGCAAGGGTGCCGACGCCCGCGATGCGGGCGTCGGCACGTCCATGGACCCGGAGCCCGAAGCGCTCGGCCAGCTCGTTCGCCGTATGCGAGGTCGCACTCATGCCCGGCAAGGCTCCGGTGTCGTGTTGGACGGCGTCAGAACGCGCCGCCGAAGGTGAACTGCAGGCGCTCGATCTCGTCGTCGTCTTCTTTCTTGAAGGGGTAGGCGTAGCTAATCGAGATCGGGCCCATCGGCGAACGCCAGAGCAACGCGATGCCCGCCGACGCGCGCAGTTCGCCGGCGTCGAAGGCGTCCACGTCGCGGAAGACGTTGCCGAAGTCGACGAACGAGGACACGCGAGCCCCCGGGCTGTCGAACAGCGTCGGGAAGATCATCTCGAACGAACCCACCGTCTTGAACGAGCCACCCACCGGCTGGTCGTAGGAGCTGCCCGGGAAGGGCGTCTCGCGCGGGCCCAGGGTGTTGTCGCGGAAGCCGCGGACCGAGCGCACGCCACCGGCGTAGAAGTTCTCGAAGAACGGCAGGCCGTCGGCCGTCAGGGTCTCGACGAAGTCCGGCGAGCTGGTTTCGCAGGGTTCGGTCGGATCGGGGCCGGGGACGTAGGTGTCGATGATCCCGTCGCCGTTGGAGTCGGTGTAGGTACCGGCGGTGTAGCAGACGTTGCGGACCACCGGATCCTGGTAGCTGTCGCCGTAGCCCAGCTCGGCGCGGGTGTTGAGCACCAGCCAACGCGACACCGGCCAGTACTTGGAGATGTTGTAGTTGATCTTGAAGTACTCGACCGTCGAGCCCGGCAGGGTCGCTTCCAGCCACAGGCGCTGGGTGGTGCCGCGGGTCGGGGTGAGGGCGTTGTTGAGCGTGTTGCGGGCCCAGCCGATCTCGCCGCGCCAGGCGTGGAACGTGCGCTGGCCGATCGCGTCGATGTAGTCGACGATCGATTCCGGGGTCTGGCCGCGGAACGCGGTGATGGTGTTCTTGTCGATGCCGAACAGGCCGGTGATCGACCCGGTCTCGGTGATCGGGATACCGAAGACCGCCTGCGCGGCGCCGTTCTCGCTGTTGTACTGCGCGGTGTTGTACTCGCCGTAATCGTAGTCGCGGAACCACAGGTTGTAGCCCAGCGAGACGCCGCTGTCGGTGAAGTACGGATTGACGTAGGAGAAGTCGTAGCGGTTGTAGTAATCGCTTCGCTGCGCCTGCACCGTCATGCGGTTGCCGGTGCCCAGGAAGTTGTTCTGCGACAGCTGCACCTGCGCGCTCAGTCCGCCGAGCTGCGAATAGCCCAGGCCGAACACGAAGCTGCCGGAGGTGGTTTCCTTGAGGTTGTAGACCACGTCGACCTGGTCGTCGCTGCCCGGCACGGGCTGCGTCTCGACATCGACGGTCTCGAAGAAGCCCAGGCCCTGGAGGCGGATCTTGGAGCGGTCGATCGCCGCCTGCGAATACCAGGCGCCCTCGAACTGGCGCATCTCGCGGCGCAGGACCTCGTCGCCGGTCCGCGTGTTGCCCTTGAAGACCACGTGGCGCACGTTCACGCGCGGGCCGGGCACGACCTGGAGGTTGATGCCGACGGTCTTTTCTTCGCGGTTGATGTCCGGGATGGTGTTGACCTGGGCGAAGGCGTAGCCGACGTTGCCCAGGGTGGCGGTGATCGAGTCGGAGCTGACCTCGAGCAGGCGCCGCGAGAAGGTCTGCTCGGGCTGCACCAGCACCATCCGCTCGATCTGCTCCTTGGGCAGGATCGTGTCGCCGGTGACCTCGACGCTGGACACCGTGTACTTCTCGCCCTCGGTGATGCCGGCGGTGATGAACATGTCCTGGCGGTCGCCGCTGATCGCCACCTGCGGGGTGTCGATGCTGACGTCGACGTAGCCGCGGTCCAGGTACCAGGAGTTGAGCTTCTCCAGGTCGCCGGAGAACTTCTCTCGGGAGTACTGGTCGTCGCGGCGGTACCAGCTGAGCCAGTTGCTCTCGCGCGATTCCCACGACTCCAGGATGTCCTTCTGCTCGAAGCTGTCGTTGCCGATCAGGTTGACGTGGCGGATCTTGGCCGCCTTGCCTTCCTTGATGTCGATGGTGAGGTCGACGCGGTTGCGGTCGAGGGTGGCGACCGAAGGCGTGATCTCGACGTTGTACTTGCCGCGGTTGTTGTACTGGCGGGTCAGCTCCTGGGTGACGCGGTCCAACGCCAGGCGGTCGAAGGTGTTGCCTTCCGACAGGCCGATGTCGTTGAGGCCGGCCATCAGCTGCTCGGTCTCGATGTCCTTGTTGCCCTTGAGCTCGAGCTTGTTGATCGCCGGGCGTTCGCGGACGGTGACCACGAGGATGTCGCCCTGGCGCGAGAGGCTGATGTCCTCGAAGAAGCCGGTCTTGTAGAGCGCGCGGATCGCCTCGCCGGCCTTGGCCTGGTCGAGGGTGTCGCCACGCTCGACGGGCAGGTAGGTGAACACCGTGCCGGCGGCGATGCGCTGCAGGCCATCGACGCGGATGTCGCTGACGCGGAACGCGCTCGCGCCGGGCATCGGGGCGGGCGCGGGGGACGCTTCGGGCGCGGCGTAGTCCGGCGAGAACGGACTGGGCAGGGCCTGCCCGGCCTCCTGCGCCATTGCGGGAAGCACCACGGCGGGATACAGGGCAGTGGTCAGGGCAAGGGCAAGCAGGCGGCGATTGGGTGTTCGCGTCATCATCACGTCCGGTTGGGATTCACTGCACGCCCGGCATTGCGGGCGCCATGGGGTCGAGGGCGGTGGCCGTCATCAGCGCACCAGGTTGTTCACGATGTCGTTGTAGAACGCCAGGCCCATCAGCCCGGCAATCAATGCAAGGCCGACGTATTGCCCGGCGGCCATGACGCGCTCGCTCACCGGGCTGCCCTTGACCAACTCGATAAGGTAATACAGCAGGTGCCCGCCGTCCAAGATCGGGATCGGCAGCAGGTTCAGGATGCCCAGGCTGAGCGACAGCAGGGCCAGGATCGACAGGTACCAGGCCGGGCCCTGGCCGGCGAAGGCATTGGTGGCGCGGGCGATGGTGATCGGCCCGGCGACGGTGTTCTCGACCGAGACCCGTCCGGTGAAGGCCCGGCCGATCATCGCGAACAGTTCCCGGGCCTGGTGCGTGGCCTCGGCGAACGCCGCCGGCACGGCCTGCAAGGGCCCGTAGCGCAGCA
The DNA here is from genome assembly GCF_014145325.1 of Marilutibacter spongiae. GTDB lineage: Bacteria > Pseudomonadota > Gammaproteobacteria > Xanthomonadales > Xanthomonadaceae > Marilutibacter > Marilutibacter spongiae. The sequence continues at coordinate 63,123 of NZ_JACHTF010000010.1, read as the reverse complement.
GCGCGTCGTGTCGGGGGTCGCTGCGGCCGGTCGACTGCACGCCCAATGCCCAGTACGCCTCGCCCGTCTCCAGCTGGGACAGCCGGGGCTCGATCTCCAGGGCCAGGCGCTCGCCATCGCGCTCGACCTCGATCATCGCCGGGCCGCCGTGCGCGCCCAGGGCCTGCACGAGCGGCCCGATGTCGCGCCAGTCCTGGACCGGTTCGCCGTCGATCGCGGTGATGCGGTCGCCCTCGGCCAGCACGCCCCAGGCCGCCGTGTCCGGCGCGACCCGGCCCACGATGGCGGGGACCCGCGCATGGCGCGGCACCAGGCCGATCACGCCAATGGCATTGCGCTCGTCGAAGTGTTCCGGAAGGCGGCTCAGCGGCAGGCGCACGATGCGGTCCGTGCCATCCGTGCCGGCGACCTGCAGGTCGATGTCGGCGCGGTCGAGCGCCGCCGGCAGCAGGGCCATCTGCACCTCGCTCCAGGTCGGCGTGGCCCGGTCGCCCACCGCGCGGACGGTGTCGCCCTCGCGCAGGCCGGCCTGCTGGGCGATGCGCTCGACCTGGCCGACCACCGGCGCGAAGTCCGGGCGCCCGATCACGAACATGCCCCAGAACAGGGCCACGCACAGCAAGAGATTGGCGACGGGTCCCGCGACGACGATCGCGATGCGCTTCCAGACCGACTTGCGATTGAAGGCCTGGCCCACCTCGTTGGCGGCGACCTCGCCCTCGCGTTCGTCGAGCATCTTCACGTAGCCACCCAGCGGCAGGGCGGCGATGGCGTACTCGGTGCCGTCGCGACCCCGCTTCATCCACAGCGGGCGGCCGAAGCCGATCGAGAAGCGCAGCACCTTCACGCCGCAGCGCCGGGCGACCCAGAAGTGCCCGTATTCATGGATCGTGACCAGCACGCCGAGGCTGACGATCAGCCACCAGATCGAGCCGATGAACTCACCCATGGCGGCTACCCGTATCGTGCGGCGTCATCTGCGTGCTCAGGAGGAGGGTGGCGTGGTCCCAGTCTAACCGGGATCGCGGTCGGGTCCGGAATGGGACGTTCATGCGAAACGGGCCAGGGCGGCCGCGGCATGTCGCCGTGCCGCGGTGTCGGCCTCGGCCAGGGCATCGAGCGTGCGGGCTGGGGCCGGGGGCAGGGCCGTCATGGCGTCTTCGATCAGGCGGGGGATGCTCAGGAAACCCACCCGCCCCTGAAGAAAGGCTGAAACCGCGATTTCGTTGGCCGCGTTGAGCACCGCCGGGGCGGTGCCGCCGGCGGCGAGCGCGTCGAAGGCCAGCCGCAGGCAGGGGAAGGCCTCCAGGTCGGGCGGCTCGAACTCCAGCCGCCCGCCCTCGGCCAGCAGGTCGAGCCCGCCGACCCCCGACGCGATCCGCTCCGGCCAGGCCAGGCCAACGGCGAGCGCGGTGCGCATGTCGGGCAGGCCCAGCTGGGCGAGGGTGGAGCCGTCGACGAATTCGACCAGGGAATGGACCAGGCTCTGCGGATGCACGAGCACGTCGATCCGCTCGCCGGGGACGGCGAACAGGTGGTGCGCTTCGATGACCTCCAGCCCCTTGTTCATCAAGGTCGCCGAGTCGACCGAGATCTTCGGCCCCATCGACCACTTCGGGTGCGCGATCGCCTGCGCGGGCGTCACGTCGGCGAGCGAGGCGCGGCTGCGGCCCCGGAACGGGCCGCCGGACGCGGTCAGCACCAGGCGTCGAAGGCCGGCATGCGCGTGCCGGTCGGGCAGGCACTGGAAGATCGCATTGTGTTCGCTGTCGATCGGCACGATCGTCGCGCCACCGTCGCGGGCTGCGGCCATGAGCAGTTCGCCGGCCAGCACCAGCGACTCCTTGTTGGCCAGCAGCAGGCGCTTGCCGGCGCGGGCGGCGGCCAGGGTCGAGGGCAGCCCGGCCGCGCCGACGATCGCGGCGACGACGGTGTCGCAGGCATCGCCCTCGACCAGGGCGTCGAGCGCGTCGCCGGGGTGGGCGGTGGTGTCGAGACCGGCCTCGCGCAAGCCATCGCGCAGGGCCGGGAACGCCGCGGCGTCGGCGATGACCGCGTGCCGCGGCCGGTGCCGCCGGCACAGGGCGAGCAGGGCGTCGACGTTGCTGCCGGCGGCCAGCAGGCCGACCCGCAGGCGGTCGGGGTGGCGGGCGATGACGTCGAGCGCAGAGGTGCCGATCGAGCCCGTCGCGCCGAGGACGGCGATGTCGCGTGCCGGGGCCATGCTCAGAATCCGAACACGGCCTTGGCGACGGCGAACGCCGGGAGCGCGGCGAGGACGCCGTCGAGGCGATCGAGGATGCCGCCGTGCCCGGGGATCAGGTGCCCGGAGTCCTTCACCCCGGCGTGGCGCTTGAGCAGGCTCTCGAACAGGTCGCCGACCACCGAGAACAGCACCGCGAACACGATCGCCAGGGCGATCCAGGGCAGCTGCGCCAGGCTGGCGCCGGCGAACAGGCTCAGCCCGAGGCCGGCCACCAGGCCCGCGACCACGCCGCCGACCAGGCCCTCGATGGTCTTGTTGGGGCTGATGCGCGGCGCCAGCTTGCGCTTGCCCAGCGTGCGGCCCGCGAAGTAGGCGCCGGAATCGGCGGCCCACACGATGCCCAGCGCGACGAACACCCAGCGGTGGCTGTTGGGGTCCGCGCCGCCATGGATCCAGGCCAGCGCGCACCAGGCCGGTACCAGGCTCATGGTGCCGGCCGCGAGCTTGATCGCCCGCGCATGGGAATCGGGGTCGCTGGCGAAGTCGTAGCGCCCCAGCCACAGCAGGGCCAGCAGCCACCAGGCGACGCCCAGCACCGAGACCAGCTGCAGCAGCACGAAGCTGAAGCCCGCGGTCGAGCGCGACGCCCACACCAGCGCCACCATCAGCGCCAGGTTGGCGGCCAGCAGGACGGCCCGGGCCAGGTTGTCGCTGACGTCCGCCAGGTCGAACCATTCCCAGAGGCCACCGAGGAAGACCACCGCGGCCAGCGCCATGAACCAGGGCGTGGGCAGCAGCAGGATGGCGGCGATGGCGAGGGGGGCCATCACCAGGGCGGCGATCAGGCGGGTGCGGGTCATGCGGAAGTCTCGGTTCGGGGCGCGGCCACCTGGGCGCCGGTCAGGCCGAAGCGGCGCTGGCGGCGGGCGTAGTCGTCCAGGGCGGACTGCAGGGTCGCGGCGTCGAGCTCGGGCCACAGTGCCTCGGTGAACCACAGCTCGGTGTAGGCCAGTTGCCAGAGCAGGAAGTTGCTGATGCGCAGGTCGCCGCCGGTGCGGATGAACAGGTCCGGCGGCGGCAGGTCGGCCAGGCAGGTGCGGACGTGCAGTGCGTGTTCGTCGATCGCGTCGGGCGAGAGCCGCCCGGCGGCCACGTCCTGAGCGAGCGCGCGAGCGGCCTGGGCGATGTCCCAGCGCCCGCCGTAGCTGGCGGCGATGCTCAGGTGGAGCCGGTCGTTGCCCGCGGTCACCGCCTCGGCCTCGTCCATGCGCTGCCGGATCGCCTCGCTGAAGCGCCCCCGCTCGCCGATGAAGCGCACGCGCACGCCCCGCCGGTGCAATTCCTCGACCTCGCGCTCAAGCGCGTTCATGAACAGCTTCATGAGCGCGCCGACTTCGTCCTCCGGCCGTCCCCAGTTCTCGCTGGAGAACGCGAACAGGGTCAGCGCCCGGATGCCGCGCTCCAGGCAGAAATCGATGCATACGTTGACCGCGCGCGCGCCGGCGCGGTGGCCGATCATGCGTGGCCGGCGCCGGCGTTCGGCCCAGCGGCCATTGCCGTCCATGATGACGGCCAGGTGGCGCGGGGTGCCGGACTCGGGGCCGATGGCGGGCTCGGGGGACATGCTGGCGACGGGCGTTGCCGTCAAACCGCCATCAGTTCCTGTTCCTTGGCCTTGACCACCTCGTCGACGTCCTTGATGGCGCTGTCGGTCAGCTTCTGGATGTCGTCCTCGGCGCGGCGCACGTCGTCCTCGGTGATCTCCTTCTCCTTCAGGAGCTCCTTGATCTGGTGGTTGGCGTCGCGGCGGATGTTGCGGATGGCGACCTTGGCGTCCTCGCCGGTGGCATGGACCACCTTGGACAGCTCGCGGCGGCGCTCCTCGGTCAGCGCAGGCAGGTTGATGCGGATCACCGTGCCGGCGGTGTTGGGTGTCAGGCCCAGGTCGGAGTTGATGATCGCCTTCTCCACCGCGGCCACCATGGGCTTCTCCCATGGCGTGATGGTCAGCGAGCGGGCGTCGGTCACGGCGACGCTGGCCACCTGGGTCAACGGCATGTCCGAGCCGTAGTAGTTGACCTTGAGCCCGTCGACGAGCGCGGTCGAAGCCCGGCCGGTCCGCACCTTGGTGAGGTCCTGCCGGAGCGCTTCCACGCTCTTGTTCATGCGGGTCTTGGCGTCTTGGTTGATCTCGTTGAGCATCGCCGGCTCCGGTCCTGTGTCGGTAACCGCCGGATTATATGCGATGCGGGGCCGAAGGCCGCGACGACGCCCGCGCGCCGTCCCGCCGGGTTCAGTCGGCGGGGTGCCCGTGCGGGGCGCGGACGTGCTGGTCGTGCTCGCATTCGCGCCCGTGCTCGACCTGCAGCGTCGGGTGGTTGATGCCGAAGCGTGCGTCGAGTTCGCGGTTGAGGCGGTCGATGAAGCCATCGTGGTCGGCGTCCGGCGGCCTCACCAGGTGGGCGGTCATCGCGATCTCGCCCGCGCCCAGCGACCAGATGTGCAGGTGGTGGACCGCGCCGACCCCGGGCTGCTGCGCCAGGAACCGCTGGACCTCGTCCTGGTCGATGCCGGCGGGCACCGCGTCCATCGCGGCGTTGAAGCTCTCGCGCAGCAGGCCGAAGGCGCTGAACGCGACCACCGCGCCGATCAGCAGGGCGGTGGCGGGGTCCAGCCAGGCCCAGCCCTGCCACGCCATGCCCAGGCCGGCCAGGACGGCGGCCACGGATACCGCGGCGTCGGCCACCAGGTGCAGGAACGCCCCGCGTCGGTTGAGGTCGTGGTCGTGCCCGTCGCGGACCAGCCAGGCGCCGCCCAGGTTCACCGCGATGCCGATCGCGGCGACCACGATCACCGTCGTCGCCGGGATCTCAGGCGGTTGGGTGAAGCGGCGCACCGCTTCCCAGGCGAGCGCGCCGGAGAACGCAACCAGGAGCAGGGAGTTGGCCAGCGGCGACAGCAGGGTGGCGCGGCGCCAGCCGTAGGTATGGCGTGCGGTCGGAGGTCGCCGCGCCAGAACCGCGGCACCCCAGGCCAGGCCCAGCCCGAGCACGTCGCCAAGGTTGTGAAGCGCGTCCGACAGCAGCGCCAGCGAGTTGATCGCGAAGCCATAGCCGGCCTCGAGGGCGGTGTAGGCCAGGTTGATCAGGGTGACGGCGGCGAAGGCGCGCGTGCCGTCGTGGTGATGGTGGTGTCCGTGCATGGGGACGATCCTCCCATGCACGCGGCGGGGACACTATTACACGCGCCCCGGCAGGGGCGGCGCACGGGGCCGGCGGCTCAGTCCCGGCCGCTGACCAGGGTGCCGATGTCCTCGCCCTGCAGGATCCGCAGCAGCATGCCCGGCTGGCTCATGTCGAAGATGCGCAGCGGCAGGCCGCTGTCGCGGCACAGTGCGAAGGCCGCGGTGTCCATGACCTGCAGGTCCCGCTGGATGACCTGGTCGTAGGTCAGGGTGTCGTAGCGGACCGCGTCGGGATGCTTCTTGGGGTCCTTGTCGTAGACGCCGTCGACCTTGGTCGCCTTCAGCAGCAGGTCCGCGCCGATCTCGATCGCGCGCAGCGCCGCGCCCGAATCGGTGGTGAAGAACGGGTTGCCGGTGCCGGCGGCGAAGATCACCAGGCGGCCCTTCTCGAGGTGGCGGATCGCGCGTCGGCGGATGTAATCCTCGCAGACGTCGTTGATCTTCAGTGCGCTCATCACCCGGGCCTTGCCGCCGAGCTTCTCCAGCGCGTCCTGCATGGCCAGCGCGTTGATGACCGTGGCCAGCATGCCCATGTGGTCGCCGGTGACGCGCTCCATGCCCGAGGCCGCGAGGCCGGCGCCGCGGAAGATGTTGCCGCCGCCGATCACCAGCGCGACCTCGGCCCCGGCCTGCTGCGCTTCGATCACTTCGCGCGCCAGGCGGCCGATCATCTTCGGGTCGATGCCGTAGTCCTCGTCTCCCATCAGGGCCTCGCCGGAAAGTTTCAACAGGACGCGGCGGTGGGCGAGTGCGGACATTGAGGTCTCGATGGTGGGTGAACGCGACGATTCTAGCCGAGGTAGGGGGGCGGGCACGAGATGCGTTGTCGTGGGTGTGCAGTGCGGTTCGCGCCGCTGCGGCCCGCTCCCGGCGAGGGCGGGCCGTCGTGCGGGCGCCGGCGTGCCGCACAGGCGGCCGCCGGCCGTGGCGACGGGCTATCCTCCGGGAGCCGGGCGCCGGCTCGGCGGCCTTTCCAGGGAGGCGGGACCACGCATGATCCACTTCAACAGGGCTTGTACCGGGTCGCGCCCCGGGCTGGCGGCGGGGCGATCGGCTTGATCGATCGCCCGGTGGGCCGGGAAGGAGCGGGCACGTCCGGGCCGGGAGGCGAGTCCGACGGCTTCGACGCGTTCGTCCGCGACCAGCGCCAGGTGCTGGTGGGCTACCTGTGCCGCCGCGTGCCGGAGGAGGACGCCAAGGACGTGGCGCAGGAAGCACTGGTCCGGTTGATGCGTTATCGCGGCCTGCCGGACGACCAGCTCCGGCGCCTGATGTACCGGATAGCGACCAATGCACTGCTCGACAGGGGGCGAAGGATGGCGACCAGCGTTGACGCCCAGGCGCAAGTGAGTCTGTCCGAACAACACGACTGGCTGCCTTCGGGTGAGCCCAGCCACGAACAACGCGTGGACACGCAACAACAGTTGGCGCGCATGCGCGAGCTGATCCTGCAATTGCCGGATCGCTGTCGCGAGGTCTACCTGCTGAACAGAATGGAAGGCATGAGCTACACCCAGATCGCGGAACGCTGCGGCATTTCCGTCAAAGCCGTCGAGAAGCACGTCAGCCGCGCCCTGAAGGGTCTGCGCGAGGGCATGTTGCCGGACGAAGCCACCTTGCCGCAGGGAGGGAGCCGATGAACATCGTGGCCAGGGAACATCACGAAACGGCGGCCGACTGGCTGGCGCGCCTGGAGTCGCCCGAATGCACGCCTGCCGAACGGGCCGCGTTCGAGGACTGGCTGGCCGCGTCCGCGCAGCACGTGGAGGCCTTCCTGGAGGCCGAGCGGCTGCATGCGATGGCCGCGAGCCTGCGTGCCGACCCCGCGCTGCGCGCGGCGGTGCCGGTGCCGGTCATGCGGCCGCGTCGACCGGTGCGCCCGGCATCGCGCCGCTGGCCGTTGGCGCTGGCCGCGAGCCTGGTGCTGGCGCTTGGCGTGCTGGGATGGATGCGCCTTCAGCCGGGGCCGGTCGCCACGGCCGAGTACGCCACCGCGGTCGGCGAGACCCGCCAGGTCGTGCTCGAGGACGGCACCCGCATGACCCTGGACACCGGCACCGTCGTCGCGACCGCCTTCGGCCGCGACACGCGCGAGGTCGAGCTGGTGCAGGGCCGCGTGCGCTTCGAGGTGGGCGAGGACCCCGCGCGCCCGTTCCGGGTGCAGGCGGCCGCCAGCACCATCCGCGACATCGGCACCACGTTCCAGGTCACCCGGCGTGGCGACGATGTCGATGTCGGCCTGGTGGAGGGCGAAGTGGACGTGAGCCGCAACGACGGCGCCGCCTCGGTGCGGCTGGCGCCGGGCGAGCGCGTCCGGGTCGATGCCCAGGGCCGCTTCTCACGCGTGCAGGCCCTCGACCTGCCGATGGCCGAAGGCTGGCCGCGGGGCGAGCTGGTGTTCCGCGACCGCCGCCTGGAGGACCTGGTCCTCGAGATGAACCGCTACTCGGCCAAGCCGCTGCGCCTGGGCGACCCCTCGCTGGCGGGCCTCTCGGTCAGCGGCGTGTTCCGCGCCAATGCCCAGGGCGAGCTGGTCGCCGCCCTGCAGGAAGGCTGGGGCCTGGGCGCGGAGGACGAGGGCGATGCCATCGTGCTGAGAGCAGCGCCACGCTGAACAGGGCGGGGCAGGGCCCACGCGGTGCCGGCCCCGGGCCTGGGTCCGGTTCTGGGCGCGCGGTGCGTTGCGCCGCGATGTCTGCGCCGCTTAATGTTAACGGATGGTGACGGCTCCCTCCGCGTGGCGACGGTCAAGTCTGGTCCTCGCGATGAGCGGGCTACTGGCGCTGCCGGCATGGGGCGGGGCCGCCGTGCCGCCGCCGGCGCGCATGCTGGACCTGCCCGCGGGCACCCTCGACGAGGCCCTGAAGCGGCTCGCGCTGCAGGAGGGCCTGCAGGTGCTCTACGCGCCGGCCGTGGTCCGGGGTCGCCAGGCGCGCGCGCTGCAGGGCCGGATGGACGTCGAGCAGGCCCTGCGTTACCTGCTGGAGGGCAGCGGCCTGAAGGCAGTCCGGAGCGGGCCCGGCACCTACGTCCTGCGTGAGATCGCGCAGGCCCCGGAATCGGCGCCCGCAACACCCCGCGAACCCGACCCTCCACCGCGCCAGCGGACCGTCGACATGGCCCGCCTGGAAGTGATCGGCTCGCGCATCCCCCGGGTCGACATCGACGCGGTGACCACCTCGCCGATGACCCTGATCGGGCGCGACGAGATCGAGGCCAGCGGCTACCAGACCCTCTTCGAACTGCTGCGTTTCCAGCCGGGCATGACCGGCCACCACCCGGTCGCGGTGGCGGCCGACGGCGGGCCGAACTTCCAGCAGCCCTTCAATATCGCCGCGACCACCAGCCTCAACGCACTGGGACCGCGCGCCACGCTGTTCCTGGTCGACGGCAGGCGCGTGGCCAACTATGGCCTCACGTCCTCGGAACTGGGCGGCCTGACCGACCTGGACGTGATCCCGCTGAGCATGGTCGAGCGCGTCGAGATCCTGCGCGGCGGGGCCTCGGCGATCTATGGCGCCGACGCGATGGCCGGCGTGGTCAACATCATCCTGCGCAAGCAGCAGGACGGCGGTGAGCTGATCGTGCGCCACGGCCAGTCGGGCGAGGGCGACGCGCAGGAGCAGCGGGTGTCGCTCAGCCACGGTTTCTCCACTCCGCGAGGCGGCAATGGCCTGGTGGCGCTGGACTGGTTCGACCGCGATGCCCTGGCGGGCGACAGTCGCGACTGGCACACCTACGACCACGGCCGCCATGGCCTGCCGGACTGGCGGATCCCGCTGGGATATCGCGACGCCGACCTGCGCCTGGTGCGCCTGCAGTGCGGCAACGCGCCGCCGGACATCGCCGCGACCTGCCTGTTCGATCCTGCACGCTACATCAGCCTGCAACCCGAGAGCCGTCGCACCTCGGTCTACGGCGCGCTTGCCGAACCCTTGTGGGAAGGTGCCACGTTCGAGCTCGACCTGCGTTACAGCGAAGCGCGCCAGGCCCTGCAGAACCCGCCGTTCCGCGCCCGGGTGACCCTGCCGCCAGGGCATCCCGACAGCCTCCCGGGCGGCTCGCTGGACTATGCGTACTTCGAGGTGGGCCCCGTCCACAACCGCAATCGCAACCGCAGCTTCGACGGGACCGCGTCGGTGAGCGGCTGGATGGGCGACTGGACCTGGGAGGCCGCGCTGTCGCACCACACCAATGTCGTCGAAAGCCGCATCGACGGCCTGGTCAGCACCAAGGGCGTGGAGCAGTCGGTGTTCGTCGACCGCTACCGCTTCGACGGCACGCCCAACCCGGTGCCGCTGCTGGGCGTGGTGTCGCCGACCTTCGCACTGGACGGCCGCGCGCAGGTGGACCAGGTCTCGCTGGGCTTCGAAGGCCCGCTGTTCGCGCTGCCGGGCGGCCCCGCGCGCCTGGCCACCGGCGTGGAAGGCACGCGCAACCGCCTGGTCCACGAGCCCGACGCCCGCCTGCAGCAGGACGACCTCGCGCTGGGAACGCCCAAGCGCGCGCTCGACAGCCAGCGCGACGGCGGGGCGGTCTACGCGGAGATGGTGCTGCCTCTGCGCAAGGGACTGGAGGCCGAACTGGCGGTGCGCTACGACCGCCAGCAGGGCTACGACAGCCGGTATTCGCCGAGGCTCGGCCTGAAGTGGTCGCCCTGGCAATCGCTGACCCTTCGCGCGACGGCGGCCACCGGTTACCGCGCGCCCTCGCTGTTCGAGCTGCGGCGGCCCAATGTGTTCGAGAGCCGGACCTTCGTGCGCAAGGTGCCCGTCGTCGGCGACTGCGCCGTGGAATTCGCGATCTCCCGCGAGCTCGCCTATTGCCTGGTGGACGTGGGTGCGTTCGAGAATCCCGACCTCGAGCCGGAGACCTCGCGCGGCCACACCCTCGGCTTCGTCTGGGCGCCCTCGGCCGACTTCAGCCTGAGCTTCGACCATTTCCGGATCCGCCGCGACAACGAGATCCTCGCGGGCAATGCCTTCGACGACGTCGATGCGTTCCCGGACTCGCTGCGGCGCGATGCCCTGGGGCGCCTGGTCGCGATCGACAGCTACTTCGAGAACACCGGCCGCACCGACGTGCGCGGCTGGGAAGCGGAGATGCGCACGCAGCTCGACGCCGGCGACGCGGGGCGCTTGTCGCTGCTGGTGTCGGCCCACCACACCTCCAGCATCGAACGCCAGAGCTGGCCCAGCGCGCCGCGGGTGGACAGCGCGGGCTACGACGCCCCCAACACCCAGTTGCTCGCCTCGCTGCAGTGGCTGAAGGGCAACTGGGCAACCACGCTGGGTCTGCGCGCGCGCGGCCCCTTCCATGTCACCGGCGACGGACTCGCGTGTCCCGGCTACAACGGCAACCGCTGCGAGACGCCGGGCCGGGGCGTGCTTGACCTCGACCTGGCCTACACCGGCTTCCAGAACCTACGCCTGAGCCTGAACGTGCGCGACCTCGCCGACCGCGATCCGGTCAACTACGACACGCGACAGGATGGCTACAACGTCGCGTTCGACGACCCGCGTGGCCGCTTCTTCCTGCTGAGCGCGCGCTACCGCTTCTGATGGCGCGGTGGGCGCGCCAGCGCCCACATGGGGTAGGGGGCACCACGCCAGCTGCGTTGACATTCCTGCCGCCCATGCCGGGCCGGCGCAGGTCCATGTCGGCGGCGCAAGTGCACGCGCAGCCACGGCGACCTGTCTTTCCATCTGAAGGGGAGTACGGGTTTGAAGCAGTACAGCAGGGATTTTTCGACCGCGGGGCGCGGCCAGGTGCGTTCGGTGCTTTCGTCGGCGATCGTCGTCGCGTTGCTGCTCGGCAGTGCGGGCAACGCGCTCGCGCAGGACGCCGCCGACTACCAGGAAGAAGGCCGCGCCGGCGATGCCGACAGCTGGCACAGCGACGAGTTCAAGGCCGACTGGGGCCTGGCGGCGATCGGCGCCGACCACGCCTACGCGCGCGGCCTCACCGGCCGTGGCATTCGCCTGGGCGTGTTCGACAGCGGCGCGGACCAGCGCCATGGCGACTTCGCCGGCAAGGACCATCGCTCGATCCACATGGCCGACCCCGACTGCACCACCGAGGCGGTGCTCGCCGGTCCGGACGCCTGCTTCAGCAGCGATGGCGACCGCGCACAGATCGAAGTGCTGCTGTACACCGAGGCCGACCGCGAGCTGGTCGACCTGCTGATCCAGTTCGGCTGGCTGGTGCCGGATGCGAACGAGATCCTCGAGGGCCTGGCCGGCGTGTCCTACAACACCCACGGCACCCACGTCGCCGGCACCATGCTGGCCAACCGCGACGGCAGCGGCACCCATGGCGTGGCCTTCGGCTCGGACCTGACCACCGCCCGCCTGTTCGGCAACAGCTACCAGGACGTGACCTCGCTGCTGTCGGACATCTTCGGCGTCGATTTCGGCGGCACCCGCCTGGGTATCGGCCCGGGCGGCGAGGCGGTCAACTCGATGTACGAGCAGATGGCCGCGCAGGGCGTGCGCGCGATCAACCACAGCTGGGGCCTGGCCACAGAGCCGACCACGGTCGAGGACATGGATGCGCTCTACGGCTCCGAGGGCGCTGCCGAGTACCTGTCCACCTACACCAATGCCTCGCTGCGCGACGGCATGCTGCAGGTCTGGGCGGCGGGCAACGGTTCGGGCGACATCGCCGGGCTTTATGCCAGCCTGCCGCGCTGGGTCCCCGAGGCCGAGAAGTACTGGCTGAGCGTGGTCAACATCAACCAGGGCGGCGGCATCGACGGCAGTTCCAGCATCTGCGGCCAGACGATGGACTGGTGCGTGGCCGCGCCGGGCACCGACATCACCTCGACGGTCATCGGCGGCGACACCGAGATCGAGCTGGTCTACGACGCCGACGGCAACGTGATCGGCTTCCAGCCCACCGAGGAGAACCCGCTCTTCGGCTACGGCGACCTGACCGGCACCTCGATGGCGACTCCGCACGTCACTGGCGCCCTGGCGCTGCTGATGGAGCGCTTCCCCTACCTGGACAATCCGCAGGTCCGCGACGTCCTGCTGACCACCGCGACGGACCTGGGCGCGAAGGGCGTCGACGAGATCTACGGCTGGGGCCTGATCGACCTCAAGAAGGCGATCGACGGCCCCGGCATGCTGCGCGTCGACACCAACGTCGAGATGAACGTGTTCGCCGGCGGGCAGAAGGTCTGGGACGGCCCGGCCTGGGACGACTGGCGCAACGACATCGGCGGTCCCGGTCGCCTGACCAAGTCCGGCATCGGCTGGTTGCGCCTGAGCGGCGACAACACGTTCGCCGGCCTGAGCGTCGAGGACGGCGTGCTCGAGCTCGACGGCGACAATGCGCTGACCGGCGCGGCCGAGGTCAATGGCGGCTTCTTCGTCCTCAACGGCACCCTGCGCGACACCGACCTGACGGTCAACGATGGCCTGGCCAGCATCCAGGGCACGGTCACTGGCGGCCTGACCACCGTTGGCGTCGGCGGACGCCTGCATGGTACCGGCGTGCTCGGCGACACCCGCGTGGCGGGCACGATCGCCCCGGGCAACTCGGTCGGCACGCTGCGCGTGGCTGGCGACTACACCCAACTGGCCGGCTCTGTGTTCGAGGTGGAGTTCGAGGCGCCCGGCGCGGTCGACCTGATCGACGTCAGCGGCAGCGCCGACCTGCAGGGCGGCACGGTCAAGCTGCTTCGCGGCGCCGACGCCTACCTGCTCGGTCGCCAGTACAACATCCTCAGCGCCAGCGGCGGCGTCACCGGTGCCTTCGACGGCCTGGACGCCAGCGCGATCTCGCCGTTCCTCTCGTTCTCGTTCTCCTACCTGGACGACCGCGTCGCGCTCGACGTCCTGCGCGGGCAGTTGCTCGCCGATGCCGCCGGCACCCGCAACCAGCGGGCCGTGGGCGCGGCCGTCGATGGCCTGGCCTTCGACCAGGCGCTCGCGCAACGGCTGACCCAGCTGTTCCCGGCGCAGGCGATGGATGCGCTGGACCAGTTGAGCGGCGAGCTGCACGCCAGCGCGCGTTCGGTGATGGTCGAGGGCCAGCGCCAGCTTCGCGACAGTGCGCTCGCGCGCGCGGCCGCGGGGCAGGGCGGTTTCGCTCGCCAGGACGAGGCCGGGTCCTCGGCCTGGGTCCAGGCCTCCCGCGACGGCGGCACGCTCCAGGGCGACGGCAACGCGGCCCGCGTCGAGTACAACGGCAATACCACGCTGGTGGGCTACGACTACCGGTTCGACAACGGCCTGCGCCTGGGCGTGATGGGCGGCACCGGCCGCAGCGACCTCAACGCCCGCGATCGCGCCAGCAAGGGCGACCTGACCGGCTATCGCGTGGGTGTCTACGCGGGCAAGGCCTGGGGCGGCTTCGGCGTCCGCGGCGGCGTCACCCACGACAGCAGCGAAGTCGACGTGCGCCGCAACATCGCTTTCCCGGGTCTCACCGACGCCACCTGGGCGGAGTACGACGCGACCAGCACCCAGGCCTTCGTCGAAGCGGGCTACCGCTTCGGGCGCGGCGCCTGGGAGATCGAGCCCTACCTGCAGTACGCCCACGTCAGCGTCGACACCGACGGCTTCAATGAAGCCGGCGGGATCGCCGCGCTGCATGGCGATGCTGCCGATGGCGACGTCGATCTCGCGACCGCCGGCCTGCGCTTCAACGTCAACCTCAAGGCCCCGCACCAGGCCGAGAGCTGGCTGAGCCTGCGCGGTGGCATCGGCTATCGCGATGCCAGCGGCGACCTGTTGCCGACCACCCGCGTGGCCTGGGACGGTAGCGATGCCTTCGTGGTGGCCGGCGCGCCGCTGGCCGACGACGCGACCGTCGCCGAGCTGGGCCTGGCCGCCCGCCTGGGCGAGAACAGCCTGCTGGAGTTCGGCTACAGCGGCCAGTTTGGCGACGACGCCGATGCCCACGGGCTGAACGCGCGCTACTCGTTGCAGTTCTGACCGTCGAAGCCGACAGACGCCGGGCACATGCCCGTGCCCGGCGTCTTCCTGCACACGGGCGGCCGTTCATCCTTTGTCGCGGCTGCGAGCCGAAGGCGATACCCACTGACGCGTGCTCGCATGCACGATGAATGATGGGTTTTGCTTCGCGCTACCCATCCTACGGTTCTGTCGCCCCTCCCGCCTCGTAGGGTGGGTAGAGCCAAAGGCGAAACCCACCGTCACGGTATTTCACGCAAGATGCACGATGGGTTTTGCTTCGCGCTACCCATCCTACGGTTCTGCCTCCCCTCCCGCCTCGTAGGGTGGGTAGAGCCAAAGGCGAAACCCACCGTCACGGTATTTCACGCAAGACGCACGATGGGTTTTGCTTCGCGCTACCCATCCTACGGTTCCGTCGCCCCTCCCGCCTCGTAGGGTGGGTAGAGCCAAAGGCGAAACCCACCGTCACGGTATTTCACGCAAGATGCACGATGGGTTTTGCTTCGCGCTACCCATCCTACGGTTCTGCCTCCCCTCCCGCCTCGTAGGGTGGGTAGAGCCGAAGGCGATACCCACCATCGCTTCCGGCCGCGGCGCACGATCGGTTTTGCTTCGAGCAGCGCGTGGCCCGGGTCAGCGCAGCGCACCCGGGGCCCGGCATGAGGGGACGGCTCGAAGCGATCGCGTCGATTGACTGTCATCACCGGCGGGTGAAATAAGCCTTGCTCGAAGCGCGACCTTGCGTGGTGCAATGCGCTCGGCTTATTGCACCCTGCGGATCTCGCCAAACGCCGCGCGGCGAGCGTTGGACGCAGAAGCTGGATCACGGCTTGCGCTGGGATGTCGGCGCGGGGAAACGGACGGACAAATGGCGATGAACGAGGCGCATCGCTCCACGGCTCCTGCCCGCTGCACACCTGGTCGACCCCAGCGTGTCGCCCTGGGCATCCACGGGCGCCGGGGCCAGCCGCGCGCCATCATTCTCCCTTCGGCCGGGAGAAGAACCCAAGAAAAAGCCGCGGATCGCTCCGCGGCTTTTCCATGTCCGGCGAGGGACGGGCAGGGTCAGGCGAGGCCGGCCTGCTTCATCACTTCGGCGGCGTAGTCCTCGACCACCTTCTCGATGCCTTCGCCGACGGCCAGGCGCTCGAACTTCACCACCTCGGCGCCGGCGGCCTTCAGCACGGCCTCGACGTTCTGGTTGGTGTCCAGCACGTAGGGCTGGCCGTACAGGGTGACTTCGTTGACGATCTTGGCGATCTTGCCGCCGATGATCTTCTCCAGGATGTCGGCCGGCTTGGACTTGTCCTTCTCGGACATCTTGGCCAGTTCGATTTCCTTTTCCTTCTCGATGAAGTCGGCCGGCACGTCGGACGCCTTGACGTGCGGCGGGTTCATCGCGGCGATGTGCATCGCCAGGCCGCGCGCCAGGTCGGTGTCGCCGCCCTGCAGCTCGACCAGCACGCCGATGCGGCCGCCGTGCACGTAGGCGGCGACGGTGTTGTCGGTGTCGATGCGGACCATGCGGCGAAGCTGCACGTTCTCGCCGACCTTGGCGATCAGGGCGGCGCGGATTTCCTCGACGGTCTTGCCGTCGACGCTGGTGCCCTTGAGCGCCTCGATGTCGCTGGCGCCGAGGGCGGCGTTGGCGACCATGTCGGTGAAGGCGACGAAGTTCTCGTCCTTGGCGACGAAGTCGGTCTCGGAGTTGACTTCGACCAGCACGGCCTTGCCGTCGGCCTGGGCCATCGCGACGCGGCCTTCGGCGGCGACGCGGCCGGCCTTCTTGTCGGCCTTGGCCAGGCCCGACTTGCGCAGGTGCTCGGCGGCGGCATCGATGTCGCCGTTGGTCTCGGTCAGCGCCTTCTTGCACTCCATCATGCCGGCGCCGGTGCGCTCGCGCAGTTCCTTGACGAGGGATGCGGTGATTTCAGCCATGGGGGTACCTCAAAAATGGGGTTGGGTCGCGGTGCGACTTGCGGGCGATGCCCGGCCGTTCAGGCGCGGGCATGCGCGGTGTATCCATCCCGCCGGTCGCGGCGGGAGAACGCAGCCACGCAGTATCGCGTGGCTGCATGACGGCTGCCTTACTCGGCGGCCGGCGCCTCGGAGGCGTCCTCGGCCTTGGCGGCGGCCTTCTTGGCCGGGGCCTTGCGGGCCGGCTTCTTGGCCTCGCCGTCGCCTTCGGCGGCGAAGTCTTCCTCGCGGACCGAAGCCGGGGTCGGCGCGGCGGCCTTGCCTTCCAGCACCGCGTCGGCGGCGGCACGGGCGTACAGCTGCACGGCGCGGATGGCGTCGTCGTTGCCCGGGATGGCGTAGTCGACCAGCTCCGGGTTGTAGTTGGTGTCGACCACCGCGATCACCGGGATGCCGAGCTTCTTGGCTTCCTTGATCGCGATGTCCTCGTGGCCGATGTCGATCACGAAGATGGCGTCGGGCAGGCGGTTCATGTCCTTGATGCCGCCCAGCGAGGCCTCGAGCTTGTCGCGCTCGCGGCGCAGGCCGAGCACTTCGTGCTTGACCAGCTTCTCGAAGGTGCCGTCGGTCTCGGCGGACTCGAGCTCCTTCAGGCGGGCGACGGACTGCTTGACGGTGCGGAAGTTGGTCAGCGTGCCGCCCAGCCAGCGCTGGGTCATGTACGGCATGCCGCAACGCTCGGCCTCTTCCTTGATCGACTCGCGCGCGGAGCGCTTGGTGCCGAGGAACAGGATCATGCCGCGCTTCTGGGCGATGCCCGAGATGAAGTTCATCGCGTCGTTGAACAGCGGAACGGTCTTCTCGAGGTTGATGATGTGGATCTTGCCGCGGGCGCCGAAGATGTACGGGCCCATCTTGGGGTTCCAGTAGCGGGTCTGGTGGCCGAAGTGGACGCCGGCTTCCAGCATCTGGCGCATGGTGATCTGGGGCATTGCAGGTAACTCCAAGGCAGTGGAACCCGGCCGCCGGAAAGGTTGGGGCGGCTGCCGCGCCGGTCGGCGGGGCATGGGTTCCGGGGTTGGGCCTCCCCGCTGCTTCCGTGTCCGAACCCCGCTTGCCGGACCGGGGCGCGAGGCTCCAGGCGGCGATCGGGGCACCCCGGCACGGTGCGTGGCAGCGGGTGTGTATTCGCCTGCTACCGGGCCTGGGGCCCCGTGCTTGCCGCCCGGCGTGGGCGCCTGTGCCGGGAAAGGGTCCCGGGACAGCCGACGGAGTATAGCCGCCGGCCGGCCTGTGGACAAGTTCCCGCCGCCCCGGGCCCCGAATGCGCAATAATGGGCCATGGCCATCACCCTCAAGACCCCAGAAGACATCGAGAAGATGCGCGTCGCCGGCCGCCTGGCCGCCGAGGTGCTCCAGGTCGTCGCCCCGCACGTGAAGCCGGGCGTCAGCACCGAGGAGCTGGACCGCATCTGCCACGACCACATCGTCAACGTGCAGAAGGCGATCCCGGCCAACGTCGGCTACAAGGGCTTCCCCAAGACCGTGTGCACCTCGGTGAACAACGTGATCTGCCACGGGATACCCAGCGAAGCCAAGGTCCTGAAGGAAGGCGACATCGTCAACATCGACGTCACCGTCATCAAGGACGGCTGGCATGGCGACACCAGCCGCATGTACATCGCCGGCAAGCCGTCGGTGATGGCCCAGCGCCTGGTGGACGTCACCCGCGAGGCCATGTTCCGCGGCATCCGTGCGGTCAGGCCCGGGGCGACCCTGGGCGACATCGGGCACGCGATCCAGGCGTACGCCGAGTCCGAGCGCTTCTCGGTGGTGCGCGAGTACTGCGGCCACGGCATCGGCAAGGTCTACCACGACGAGCCCCAGGTCCTGCACTACGGCCGCCCGGGCACGGGGGTGGTACTCAAGCCGGGCATGACCTTCACCATCGAGCCGATGATCAACGAGGGCGGCCGGCATACGCGCCTGCTGCCCGACGGCTGGACCGTGGTGACCAAGGACCGCAAGCTGTCGGCGCAGTGGGAACACACGGTCGCGGTGACCGACGACGGCGTGGAGATCCTGACCCGCCTGCCGGGCGACGACAACGACCTATGAGCCGGCCGCATGCCGGCGAGGCGCCCTCGGCCGGCTCCGACGCGGAGTGGGCCGCCGCCGCGCGCGACGCCCTCGGCCGGCATGCCGAGGCCCTGGCAGAGCGCTTCGACGCGGCGGTCGACGTCGATCGCCTGGTCGCCGAGCGCGCCAGGGTCGTCGATCGCCACGTGACCGGGGCATGGCAGCGCTGCATCGGCGACGACGGCGCCCTGGCCCTGTTCGCGGTCGGCGGATACGGCCGCGGGGAACTGTTTCCCCACTCCGACATCGACCTCCTGGTGCTCGCCGAGCCCACGGCGCAGCGGCAGCACGAGGACGCCCTGGCGCGCTTCTTCAGTCTGTTGTGGGACGCCGGCCTGCCGCTCGGCCACGCAGTGCGTTCGGCCAGCCAGTGCACCGAGGTGGCCGAGGCCGACATCACCGTGATGACGGCCATCCTCGAGTCGCGCCCGCTGGCCGCGCCGTTGCCGGTGCGGCAGGCGCTCGAGGCGGCGATCGCGCCATCCCTGGTGTGGCCGGCCCGGGCGTTCTTCCAGGCCAAGCGGCAGGAGCTGCGCGAGCGACACGCCCGCCACGGCGACACCTCCGACAACCTCGAGCCCAACCTCAAGGACGGTCCCGGCGGCCTGCGCGACGTGCAGACCCTGCACTGGATGGCCCTGCGCATCATCGGGACCTCGGACCTGGAATCGCTGATCGCGGTCGGCCAGCTCGGCGCGGACGAAGTGGCCTCGCTCGAGCGCGAGCGCCGCTTCCTGTCGCGGCTGCGCTTCGGCCTCCACCTGCTGGCGCGCAAGCACGAGGAGCGCCTGCGCTTCGACTACCAGAAGATCCTCGCCGAGCGCCTGGGCTATACCGACAGCGACGGCGTGCTCGCGGTCGAGAAGATGATGCAGGGCTTCTATCGCAGCGCCTCGCTGGTGCAGCGCATCGGCGAACGGCTGTTGCAGCGCTTCGAAGAACAGATCGAGGGCGAGCCGGTCGCCGAGCCGATCGATGCCGATTTCGAGCTTCGCCGCGGCTATCTCGCCGCCCGCGACGAGCAGTGGCCCGCGACCCCTGGCGACGTGCTGGCGCTGTTCGCCACCTGGGCGTCCCGGGACGACGTCCGCGGCCTGCATTCGCAGACCGCCCGTGCCCTGGCCGAGGCGCTGTCGGCCTTCCCCGACTACGCCTCGGCGCCGTCCGAACTGCATGCGCGCTTCATGCAGCTGCTGCGCGGCCCGCGGCCGGTCGCCACGCTGACGCGGATGGCGCGGCTGGGCGTGCTCGGCCGCTGGATCCCGGCCTTCGCGCGGGTGTCGGGCCGGATGCAGTTCGACCTGTTCCACGTGTACACCGTCGACCAGCACACGCTGGCGGTGCTCAAGAACCTGGCCTCGTTCGCGTCCGAGGAGCACGATGAGCGCTTCACCCTGGCGCACGAGGTCTGGCCGCGGCTGCGCAAGCCGGAACTGCTGCTGCTGGCGGGCCTGTTCCACGACATCGGCAAGGGGCGGGGCGGCGACCACTCCGAACTCGGCGGCGACGACGCCCGCCTGTTCTGCGACACCATCGGCCTCAACCCCACCGAGGCCTCGCTGGTCGAATGGCTGGTGCGCAAGCACCTGCTGATGTCGACCACCGCGCAGAAGCAGGACATCACCGACCCGGAGGTGATCCACCGCTTCGCCACCCAGGTCGCCGACCGCGACCGCCTGGATCATCTCTACCTGCTGACCTGCGCCGATATCGCGGGCACCTCGCCCAAGCTGTGGAATGCGTGGAAGGACCGGCTGATGGCGGATCTCTACACCGCCACCCGGCTGGCATTGCGCCGTGGCCTCGAGCACCCGCTTGCGGCGACCGAGCGCGCGGCGGAGAACCGCGAGGCGGCGCGCGCGATGCTCGCCGCTTTCGGCACCGAGGACGAGGAGATCGAGGCGCTGTTCGCGCGGATGCCGGATATCGGCTTCCAGCGCGGGCGTCCGGACCACCTGGCCTGGCAGGCGGTGTCGCTGCGCGGCGTCCGGCCCGGCGACGTGCGGGTCCGCGTGCGGCCGGTGGCCGCCCATGCGAGCGCGATGGAAGTGTTCGTGCATTCGCCCGACCGCGACGGCCTGTTCGACGCCATCGTCGCCACCCTCGACCGCCTCGGCCTGGCGATCCAGCAGGCGCGCGTCCACGACGGCCCGGACGGCACGATCTTCGACAGCTTCGAAGTGATCCCGGCCGACAGCCGCCACATCCCCGCCGGCCCGGACGTCGAGCAGAAGCTCGAATCCACCCTGTCGGGCACGTTGGAGGACGTCAGGCCGCCGCGGCGCACGCAGCCGCGCCACCTGCGCCATTTCCGCATCGCCCCGCAGGTCGGCTTCGACGACACCCGCGGTGGCCGCACCCAGCTCAGCCTGGTCTGCACCGACCGGCCGGGACTGCTGGCCGACGTCACCCGCACGCTGCGCACCCAGTCGCTGCGCGTGCACGATGCCCGGATCGCGACCTTCGGCGCGCGCGCCGAGGACCTGTTCCAGGTCACCGCCGTCGATGCGGACGGCAACGACCAACCCCTTGACGAAACCCGGCGGCAGGCCCTGAGGGATGCGCTGCTCGCCTGCCTGGAAGGAGATGCCCGATGAGTCCCAAGTCCCTCAAGGACGCCCCCGGAACCGCCCGCCTGGACGGTGCGGATGAACTCAGGTTCGTGATCGAGAGCGCCTTCGAGCGCCGCGCCGCGCTGACCGGCGACGAGATCGACGGCTCCACGCGACCGGCGGTCGAGCGCGTGATGGACGGCCTGGAGAGCGGCGAGTTCCGCGTCGCCGAGCCCGACGGCGCCGGCGGCTGGAAGGTCAACGAGTGGTTGAAGAAGGCGGTGCTGCTGTACTTCCGCACCCAGGAGATGGAGGTCGTCGATGCCGACCCCGCGCCGTTCTGGGACAAGATCCCGGCGCGCTTCGAGGGCTACGACGAGGCCGCGTTCCGCCAGCTCGGCGCGCGCGTCGTGCCCGGCGCGATCGCCCGTCGCGGCGCGCACATCGGCAAGGACGTGGTGCTGATGCCGAGCTTCGTCAACATCGGCGCCCATGTCGGCGAAGGGACCATGGTCGACACCTGGGCCACCGTCGGCTCCTGTGCGCAGGTCGGCGCGCACTGCCACCTGTCCGGCGGCGCCGGCATCGGCGGCGTGCTCGAGCCGCTGCAGGCGACGCCGACCATCATCGAGGACCACTGCTTCATCGGCGCGCGCTCGGAGGTCGTCGAAGGCTTCGTCGTCGGCCACCACAGCGTCATCGGCATGGGCGTGTTCCTCGGCCAGAGCACCCGGGTGTACAACCGCGCCACCGGCGAGGTCAGCTATGGCTCGGTGCCGCCTTACAGCGTGGTGGTTTCCGGCCAGCTGCCCGCCGCCGACGGCAGCCACTCGCTCTACTGTGCGGTCATCGTCAAGCAGGTGGACGCGAAGACGCGCTCCAAGACCAGCATCAACGACCTCCTGCGCGGGCTGGCGGATTGAACATGGTCACGCTGTACGGACTGAAGAACTGCGATACCTGCCGCAAGGCGCGCAAGTGGCTCGACCGCTTCGGCGTCGAACACGAGTTCGTCGACTACCGCGACGCGCCGCGCAGCCCCGAGACCCTGGTCGGGTGGAAGGATGCGCTCGGCGGCTGGGATGCGATGGTCAACAAGTCCTCGACCACCTGGCGCCAGTTGCCGGAAGCGCGCAAGTCGCCCGGCTCCGACGCCGAGTGGAAGCTGCTGCTGCGCGAGCATCCGCAGCTGGTGCGGCGGCCGGTCGTGGTGACCGGCGACGGCGCGATCAGCCAGGGCTTCAGCGACAACGGCTTCAAGAAGCGCTTCGGCGCCTGAGCGGCATGGAGGCGCCCATGAGCGACGTTCTCGAACTGACCCGCGCGCTGATCTCGCGACCGTCGGTGACGCCCGACGATGCCGGTTGCCAGGCCCTGCTCGCCGCGCGATTGCAGGCCGCCGGCTTCGCCTGCGAGCACCTGCGCCTGGGCGAGGTCGACAACCTCTGGGCGACGCATGGCACGTGCGACGGGCCGACCCTGGTGCTGTTGGGCCACACCGACGTGGTGCCGCCGGGGCCGCGCGAGGCCTGGCACAGCGATCCGTTCGAGCCGACGCTGCGCGACGGCCTGCTGTACGGCCGCGGCGCGGCCGACATGAAGGGCAGCGTCGCGGCATTCATCGTCGCGGCCGAGCGCTTCGTCGCCGAGCATCCGCAGCATCGCGGCCGGCTCGCGGTGCTGCTGACCTCGGACGAGGAGGGCGACGCGATCGACGGCGTCCGCCGTGTCGCCGACATCTTCCGCGAGCGCGGCGAGCGCATCGACTGGTGCATCACCGGCGAGCCGTCCTCGAAGGCGCGGCTGGGCGACCTGCTGCGCGTGGGCCGGCGCGGCAGCCTGTCCGCGCGCCTGGACGTCCATGGCGTCCAGGGCCACGTGGCCTATCCGGACAAGGCCCGCAATCCGATCCACCTCGCGCTGGCGGCGTTGGACGCACTGGCGTCGCGGCGCTGGGACGAGGGCTACGAGGGCTTCCCGCCGACCAGTCTGCAGATCAGCAACATCCACGCCGGCACCGGCGCGAACAACGTGATCCCGGGCGAGCTGGAAGTGCTGTTCAACCTGCGCTACAACCCGCACTGGAACGCCGATCGCCTCGTCGCCGAGTGCGAGGGCATGTTAAATGCCCACGGCCTGTCGTTCGACATCCGCTGGCACCGCAGCGGCGAACCCTTCTTCACGCCCGAAGGCCCCTTGCGGCTTGCGGCGCGCGAGGTGCTGGCGGCGTTCGCGGGCGCCGACCCGGAGGAGAGCACCGGCGGCGGCACCTCCGATGCACGCTTCATCGCCCCCCTCGGCGCCCAGTGCATCGAAGTCGGCCCGGTCAACGCCAGCATCCACCAGGTCGACGAGCACGTGGCGGTGGCCGACCTGGAGGCGTTGCCGGACCTGTACGGCGCGCTGCTGGAGCGCCTGCTCGCCTGAAACGCCGGCCCCGCCCTCAGCGGGCAGGGGACAGGGTCAGGGTGTAGCGCGCCGGTCCGGGCAGGAAGGGCGTCGGACTGCCCCGGACCCAGTCCTCGTGGCCCGCGCCCCAGAACGGCGACAGCAGGTGGCCGCTCTGGCCGCCCGGCATGTGCGCGATGCCGTTTTCCTCGTAACCCGGCGAAACCACCATCCGTTCGGATGCGCCCATGTCCGGCGCCTGCACGCGCGGCATGTGGCTGTCGCCCGGCAGTGGGTCGGCCGGCATGCACAGCCAGTGGCGGGCGAGCGCGGGCAGGGCGCGTTGCAGCGGGTGGCAGATCCGCGCGGTGTTGCGCTCGCCCCACGTGCGTTCGGCCAGCGGCCCCTGCGCCTGCAGCTCGTTGCGCAACTGCAAGGCCGCGTCCTCGAACAGCGCCTGCCAGGTCCCGAACCGGGGCGGCAGCAGGTGCGCGGGCTGCTGGCTCACCATGGGCCAGGCCACGCCCTCGAGCTGCGAGAGGTTGGGCATCAGGAAGTCATCGCCCAGTGCGGCCCGGGCCGGGCCCGTGAGGCCGTCGGCGATGCGCTCGTGGACATGTTGGCGCCAGCCGCGGACCAGGCGGTAGCTGACCGAGTCGACGTCCGCGTGGCCCGACCAGTCGCTCGCGGCCGCGGCGACCTCGCGCAGGGCCGGGGTGCCGTCGCGCGTGGCCTCGGCCTGCAGCAGCCGCCACCAGCGTTCCAGGAACACGCTGCGGTCGTCGAGCTGGATGTCGAGCAGGCCGCGCTCGTCGAAGCGTTCGCTTGCGCGCAGGCCGTCGCGGATCTGCTTCGCGCGCGCACCCAGCACGTAGCCGCCGTCGCCGATCCGCGCCAGCGCTTCGCCGTCGGCGACACGGTTGTTGGCCGTCCACAGGCGGCCGTCGTCGGGTGCCACCAGCGCGACGCCGGCGGACGTGCCCAGGCCCCAGGGCGGGCAGCGGCCGGGCGGATCGAGCGGGGCACCGGGTGCGGCATGCAAGGGCGTCGCCCGGCAGCCGTCCGCGCGCTGCGGCAGCACGCCCAGCAGTCGCCAGGCGATCGTCCCGTCGCGATCGCCGACGAGCAGGTTCTGCGCCGGGATCGCCGAGCGGTCGGCGATCTCCAGGGCCGACGCCACCGAGCCGGCGCGCAGGACGTCCATCAGGCCGACCGTCAGGGCGCCCGGGCGATGGGCGACCCAGCGCAGCGCCAGCCGCCGGCCGTCGGCGCTGCGGTGGAGGATCGGGCCCCAGTCGGTTTCCTCGATCTCGAGCTCGACCGGGTCGGCGCCGGCAACGTCGATGCGTTCGCGTACGCGCTGCACGGCGGGGCAGGCCGCGTCGTCGGCGGGTGCTTGCGGGTCGGTCGGGCAGGCGGGCAGTTCCTGCCAGTCCAGCCAGTCGCCGTAGCTGTTGGTGAAGGCCCAGGCGACGTGTCCGTTGCTGCCCACCACGATGGCGGGCAGGCCGGGCAGGGTGAATCCGGTCGCGTCCACCCGTCCGTTGGGGGCCTCGGTGTCCGGATATCGAAGCCGCGCGCGGAACCAGATGTTCGGCACGCGCAGGCCCAGGTGCATGTCGTCGGCCACGATCGCGCTGCCGGTGGCGCTCATCGCCCCGGACACGGCGAAGTTGTTGCTGCCCAGCGCGGGCCGGTCGCCAATGCCCGCCGCAGCGAGCGACGTGGCCGGGTGCGCCAGCGTCCGCAGGTCCAGGTCGTCGGGCCCGGGCAGGACGGCGTCGCCGCGCGGGCCGCCCATGATGGGGGCATCCCACTGGCTACCGTCATGGACGATCAGGTTCCACAGCGGTACCGGCAGGTAAGGCCGCGCCTGCCACAGCGCGAGTTCGTTGGCATTGCCGGCGTCCTGCAGGTCGAAGTACATCGCGAAGCCGGTCAGGGCGACGTCCTCGACCGTCCACGGCTCGGGCGTCCTGCGCACCAGCAGGTAGGGCCATGGGCGTGCGTCGAGCGCGGCCAGGCCACTGTTGACGCCGGCCACGTAGGCCTCGACGGCCTCGCGCTGGCCCTGGGTGAACGACGCCAGGTGCGTGCGCACGCGCTGGCGCATGCGATGCACGCGTCGCCGCTTGTCCGTCTCGACCGCCGCCGGGCCGAACAGCGCCGCCAGCTCGCCGGCCGCGGTACGCCGCATCAGGTCCATCTCGAAGAAGCGCTCCTGGCCGTGCACGTAGCCCAGCGCGCGTACCGCATCGATCTGGCTGGACGCATCGATGGTGACCGTGCCGATGGCGTCGCGCTCGATCCTTACCGGCGCCGCGAGGCCGGGCAGCGAGCGCTCGCCCTCCAGCGAAGGGAGGCTGCCGCGCAGCGCCAGGCAGGCGGCCAGCCCTGACAGCGCCAGCAGTATCGCGAGCGTGCCCGCGCCCCACGCCAGGATGCGCCTCGATCGTTTCACCATCCGTCCCCTTTTTCGGGCCAGCTTAGCCCAAAGGCGCGGCGTCGCCCTCCGGGCCGGAAGCGGTTTCATCTGCAAGCGTCGCTTGCGTCGCCCGGGAAGCTGGGGCAGGATCGGCCCATGCATCCGCGCCACGCCAAGCCCGATCCGACCTGCCGCCGCCCCAGGGCCGCGGCTTGCGTCGTGGCGTGCATCCGCAATGCGAATACCAACACCAGCCTCCATGGGGC
The DNA here is from genome assembly GCF_014145325.1 of Marilutibacter spongiae. Lineage (GTDB taxonomy): Bacteria > Pseudomonadota > Gammaproteobacteria > Xanthomonadales > Xanthomonadaceae > Marilutibacter > Marilutibacter spongiae. The sequence goes on along the minus strand of NZ_JACHTF010000010.1, from coordinate 37,062 downwards.
CGGTGATTAGCGCGTAGTCGAAAGAAAAGACGTCGCTCTCCCCGGCCCGCACTGAGAAGTGTGGGCTTTTTTATTGCCTGTCGAACCCCGCGCCCTCCATCCATCCCACCCCCGCAATGGACGCCGGCACCCGGGAAAGGTGCCCGCCCCGACCTACAAGGAGCTCCACCCGCATGTGCTCGATCCTCGGAATCTTCGGCCTCCAGGCCGGCGACGACATCCCGGCCCTGCGTCGCCAGGCGCTGGAGCAATCGCAATGCCAGCGTCATCGCGGCCCCGACTGGAGCGGTGTCTACATGGACGAGGGCGCGATACTGGTGCATGAGCGCCTGGCCATCGTCGACCCCGCCGGCGGCGCCCAGCCGCTGCGCTCCCAGGACGGTCGCCTGGTGCTGGCCGTCAATGGCGAGATCTACAACCACCGTGAGCTCGAGCAGGCGTTGGCCACGCCGTATGCCTTCCAGAGCGGGTCGGACTGCGAGGTGATCAATGCCCTGTACCGCGAGGCGGTGGCCACCGGCGGCGACATCGCCACCTGGCTGGATCGCCTCAACGGCATCTTCGCCTTCGCGCTCTGGGACAGCGAGCGCAAGCGTTACCTGGTCGCCCGCGACCCGATCGGCGTGTGCCCGCTGTACTGGGGCCACGACGCCACCGGTCGCATGTGCGTGGCATCGGAAATGAAGGCCCTGGCCAGCACCTGCGCCGATGTCGCGCAGTTCCCGCCCGGGCACTACTACGACAGCGCCAGCGGCGAGCTGGTGCGCTACTACCACCGGCCGTGGCGCGACCATGACGCCACCCGCGGCGTCGACGTCTCCCGCCAGGCCCTTCGCGAGGCCTTCGAGCAGGCCGTGCACCGCCAGCTGATGTGCGACGTGCCCTACGGCGTCCTGCTCTCCGGTGGGCTGGACTCCTCGCTGGTCGCGGCCGTCGCCGCCCGCTTCGCACGTCGGCGGGTCGAGGAGGACGACGCCTCGGAGGCCTGGTGGCCGCGCCTGCATTCCTTCGCGATCGGCCTGGAGGGCTCGCCCGACCTGGCCGCGGCCGAAGTGGCCGCGGCGGCGCTGGGGACCGTCCACCATGGCTTCACCTACACCTTCGAGGAAGGGCTGGACGCGCTGCCGGAGGTGATTCGCCATATCGAGACCTACGACGTCACCACCATCCGTGCGTCCACGCCGATGTTCCTGCTCGCCCGGCGGATCAAGGCGATGGGCGTGAAGATGGTGCTGTCGGGCGAGGGCAGCGACGAGGTGTTCGGGGGCTACCTGTATTTCCACAAGGCCCCGGACGCGCGCGAGTTCCACGACGAGACGATCCGCAAGCTGGACGCCCTGCACAACTACGACTGCCTGCGCGCGAACAAGTCGATGATGGCCTGGGGCGTGGAGGGCCGCGTGCCCTTCCTCGACGTCGACTTCCTGGACGTGGCGATGTCGATGGATGCCCGGCACAAGATGGCCGGCACCGGCCGGGACGGCCGCAGGCGGATGGAAAAGGCGATCCTGCGCGAGGCCTTCGAGGGCTACCTGCCCGACTCGATCCTCTGGCGGCAGAAGGAGCAGTTCAGCGACGGCGTGGGATACGGCTGGATCGACGGGCTGCGCGACCATGCCGCCGCGCAGGTCAGCGACCGGGTATTCGCGGCGGCCGCCAGCCGCTTTCCGGTCAATCCGCCGCAGACGAAGGAGGCCTACCTCTACCGCCACATCTTCGAGCAGTACTTCCCCGGTCCCGCCTGCGCGGCGACGGTGCCCGGCGGCAAGTCGATCGCCTGTTCCTCGCCTGCGGCGATCGCCTGGGACGCCGCGTTCGCCGACGCCGCGGACCCTTCCGGGCGTGCGGTCGCGGGCGTGCACGCATCCGCGTTCGCGACCTGAACCGGATCGCGGCCGGGCCGCCGCCATGGCGCGGCGGCCTGCCTCAGTCGCGCTGCAGCCGGTAGGCGGCGGTCCACAAGCGGGTGACGCCCTCGTCGATGAAGCGCGGTTGTTCGGCGAGGATGTCCTGGCGCTGCAGCGACTCGACCGACCAGTCGGGCGCGAACAGGGCCTCGACCTCCGCCGGCTCGACCGGGAAGGGCGGCCCTTCCTTTTCGTGCGGGGGATACTCCAGGCTGACCAGCAGGCCGCGGCAACCGCGGGGCAGCCGGCCGTAGACCTCACGGGCATAGCGAAGGCGCAGTGCCGCGGGCAGGGCGATCAGGGCCGCGCGGTCGAACACCGCGTCGCAGTCGGCGAGCAGGGCGGGATCGAGCTCGAACACGTCGCCGCAGACCAGCTCGATGCCGCCGGCCCGGTAATGGCGGGCGGCGCCGACGGTCTCGATCGCCGGTTCCAGTCCCTGGGCCTGGAAGAACTGTTCCACGGCAAGCCGCGACAACTCCACGCCGAGCACGCGATGGCCGCGCGCGGCCAGCCATGCCATGTCCAGCGACTTGCCGGCCAGGGGCACGAAGACCCGGCTCCCCGCCGGCAGTGCCAGCGCGGGCCAGTGCTCGACCAGCAGCGGCGTCGGCACGTCCTGGTGGAAGCCGATGCGGCCCTCCTGCCAGCGCTGGTGCCAGAAATCGGCGTGCATGGACGTTCCCGGCGACCGCGCGACTATTCGACCGACAGGTCTTCGACCTTCTGCCAGCCGCGCGGCAGCAGGCCGCCGCGGGTGGCGCGGCTGCCGACGTAGGCGTCGAGGTCCTTCCACGACAGGCTCATGGTGCGCGCGCCGGACTTCACGCTCAGCGTCGCGCCGGGCGCGACCACGGCGACGGCGACCACCCGCTCGGTCCCGAGCTTGGCCTTGGGGATGTCGATCAACTTGTTGCCCTTGCCCTTGTCCAGCTCGGGCAGCTCCGCGACCGGGAAGGCGAGCAGGTGGCCGGCGGTGGTCGCCACGACGACCCGGTCCTGCGCGACGTCGCCGACCGCCGCCGGTTGCACGACGCGTGCGCCCGGCGTGAGCGAGAGCATGGCCTTGCCGGCCTTGTTGCGGCTGGTGAGGTTCTCGAACCGGGTCACGAAGCCATAGCCATGGCTGGACGCCAGCACGAACCGCGTGTCGTTCTCGCCGCTGGCCACGGCCTGGAACGAGGCACCGGCCGCCGGCGAGAAGCGCCCGGTCAGCGGCTCGCCGTTGCCGCGCGCCGAGGGCAGCGAATGCACGATGGTCGAGTAGGCGCGCCCGGTCGAGTCGAGGAACGCCACTTGCTGCGTGCTGCGGCTGCGCGCGGCGCCCAGCAGGGTGTCGCCCTCGCGGTAGCTCAACGCGGCCGCGTCGATGTCGTGGCCCTTGGCCGCGCGTACCCAGCCCTTCTCGCTGACCACGACGGTCATCGGTTCGCTGGGGACCAGGTCGGACTCGGACATGGCCTGGGCGGCGCCGCGCGCCACCAGCGGCGAGCGACGTGCGTCGCCGAACTTCTTCGCGTCGGCCAGCAGTTCGTCCTTGACGAGCTTCTTCAGCCTGGCCTTGCTGCCCAGGGTCGCGATGAGTTTGTCGCGCTCGGCGTCGAGCTCGGCCTCCTCGCCGCGGATCTTCATCTCCTCCAGCCTCGCCAACTGGCGCAGGCGGGTCTCGAGGATGTAGTCGGCCTGTTCCTCGCTGAGCTTGAAGCGCGCGATCAGCACCGGCCGCGGTTCGTCCTCGCTGCGGATGATCCGGATCACCTCGTCGAGGTTGAGGAAGGCCACCAGCAGGCCTTCGAGCAGGTGCAGGCGACGCTCGACCTTGTCGAGGCGGTGCTTGAGCCGCCGGGTCACGGTGTCGGTGCGGAAGACCAGCCACTCCGACAGGAAGGCCTTGAGGCCCTTGACCTGCGGACGGCCGTCGAGCCCGATGACGTTGAAATTGACCCGGTAGCTCTTCTCCAGGTCGGTGGTGGCGAACAAATGGCCCATCAGCTGCTCGACGTCCACGCGGTTGCTGCGCGGCACCAGCACGATGCGCGTCGGCGTGGCGTGGTCGGATTCGTCGCGCAGGTCCTCGAGCCACGGCAGCTTCTTGGCGCGCATCTGCGTGGCGATCTGTTCGATCACCTTGCCGGGCGAGGCCTGGTAGGGCAGCGCGGTGACGACGATGTTGCCGCCTTCCTTCTCGTAGACGGCGCGTGCGCGCACGCTGCCCAGGCCGGTCTCGTACATGGCGACCAGGTCGGCGCGCGGGGTGATGATCTCCGCTTCGGTCGGGTAGTCCGGCCCCAGCACGTGCTCGCACAGGTCGCGGGTGCTGGCGTCGGGGTCGTCGAGCAGGCGCACCGTGGCGCTGACGACCTCGTTGAGGTTGTGCGGCGGCACGTCGGTGGCCATGCCCACGGCGATGCCGGTGGTGCCGTTGAGCATCAGGTGCGGCAGGCGCGCCGGCATCCAGGTGGGCTCTTCCAGGGTACCGTCGAAGTTGGGCGTCCAGTCCACCGTGCCCTGGCCGAGCTCGCCCAGCAGGACCTCGGCGATCGGCGTCAGCTTGGACTCGGTGTAGCGCATCGCGGCGAACGACTTGGGATCGTCGCTGGAGCCGAAATTGCCCTGGCCCTCGACCAGCGGGTAGCGGTAGGAGAAGGGCTGGGCCATCAGCACCATGGCCTCGTAGCAGGCGCTGTCGCCATGCGGGTGGTACTTGCCGATGACGTCGCCGACGGTGCGCGCGGACTTCTTGGGCTTGGCGCCGGCGTTGAGGCCCAGCTCGCTCATCGAGTAGATGATCCGGCGCTGCACCGGCTTGAGGCCGTCGCCCAGGAAGGGCAGGGCGCGGTCGAGCACCACGTACATCGAGTAGTCGAGGTAGGCGCGCTCGGCGTATTCCTTCAGCGGAATCTGTTCGAAGCCATGGAATGCCGGACGTACGGTTTCGGTCATGTGCGGGACGGTCTGTGAGGCAGGGGGACATTCTATCGGGCCGCCGCCACCGGTGGAGCCGGCGGGGGCGGGGTCGCGACGGGCGGGACTCAGCGGTGCAGGTCGCCGGCGGCCTCGGGCTGGTAGCGGATGGACAGCACGGCCAGCCGGGCGTGGCGTCCACCGGGCAGCGGCCAGTCGATCGATTCGCCCACGCGCATCCCCAGCAGGGCGCTGCCGATCGGCGCGAGGATCGAGACCCGGTCCGTGCTGCCGTCGGCGTCGCGGGGATAGACGAGGGTCAGTTCGTGTTCCGCGCCGCTCTCTTCGTCGCGGAAGCGCGCGGTCGAATTCATGCTGATCACGTCCGCCGGCATCGCGGCGGGTTCGACGACCTCGGCACGCGCGAGTTCGGCTTCGAGGGCCGATGTATCGACGCCAGCCGGCGGCGTCTCGAGCAAGGCTTCGATGCGCTGCACGTCCAGGCGGGAGAGGACCAGGGGCGGGGGGATGGGGCGGGTCATGCGGGGCTCCAATGCAGGACGGGCGGCGCCATGCCAGGCGCCGCCCGTGGAAGGTCGATGAGCCCCGACCATAGCCCCGGCCCACGCGTCCGGCAAGCGCGTGGCGAGGTGCGTGGACAGGCGGTTCCCGGCCGCGACGCGCCCCGCGTGGCGGCCATGCGGGCGCATTCGCCTCGACGAAAAAAATTCATCTAGGGGCATTGACAAGCCGGCCGACCCAACGCAACATACGCGGCTCGCACTGCTGCTGCAGCGCGATTTGCCCAGGTGGCGGAATTGGTAGACGCACTAGCTTCAGGTGCTAGCGGGGGCAACTCCGTGGAGGTTCGAGTCCTCTCCTGGGCACCATACATTTCGCACTGGCACTACCAGCCAGGCGACGGGAAACCCCGCCCCGCGCGGGGTTTTTTGCATCCCGGCCCCGGGCCGGCCAGCGCGCCGGACCGCCGGCTTCACCTCCGGTCCATGTGGCCGGGTCCACAGTGCCTCCACCGGCCGGGCGCACGCGCCCGATCCACGGCGGTCCACGATCCCTGACGCTCGACCGCGCCGACGCGACTCCGGGCGCCTGACGGCGCGCCCGTCGGTTGCCGCCACGTCGCCATGCCGTGCGCCGCACGCGCCTGCGCGCGACGAACCAAGGCCCGCTTCCGCGTCCGGGCCGCTCTTGCCACGCGCCATCCAGGCCGACGTGGCCCACTCCTCCTGCTGACGCCGGCTTCAGGCCGGTGTGCGACTATTGCCCATATGACCAAGAAACCGACATCGCGCGGTAAATCCAAGGCCGGCTCGAAGGCCGGCAAACCCGGCGCCAAGCGTGGCGCCCCCAGCGGCCAGAAGGCCGGCAAGTCCCCGAAATCCAAGCGACCCGGGTGGATGCCCGAGCCACCGCCCAAGGGATTCAAGCCGCGCGTCGCGTCCAGGCCGGCCGGCGGTGTCCTCAAGCCGGTCGAGGCCACGGGCGGGCATGACCCGCACGCCGCGCGCGAGGCCGCCCGCTACGACAATCCGATCGCCAGCCGGGAAATGATCCTGGGCCTGCTGGTCGCCGCCGACGGCCCGATGTCGGGCGAGGCGCTCGCCGCGCGCCTCTCGCTCGAGGAAGGCGACCGGCTCGACGCCCTCAATGCCCGCCTGCGGGCGATGGTGCGCGACGGCCAGGTGCTGCAGAACCGCAAGGGCGACTACGCACCCGCCGAACAGATGGACCTGGTGCCGGGCGTGGTGATCGCCAATCCCGACGGCTTCGGCTTCCTGCGCCCGGACGCCGGCGGCGACGACCTGTTCCTGCCGCCTTACGAGATGCGCAAGGCGATGCATGGCGACCGCGTCCTGGCCAGCGTCACCGGCATGGACCGCCGCGGGCGTCGCGAGGGGGCGATCGTCGAGGTGCTCGAGCGCCGCCTCAATCGCCTGATCGGTCGCTTCACCGAAGAGGCGGGCATCAGTTACGTGGTCCCGGACGACCCGCGCATCCAGCGCAACGTCATGATCCCCGCGGAAGCCCGCGGCGAGGCCCGCGCCGGGCAACTGGTGGTGGCCGAGATCACCCAGCCGGCGGACGCCCGGCGCCCGCCGATCGGGCGCATCCTCACCGTGCTCGGCGAGCGCCTGACCGCCTCGCTGGCGGTGCAGGCCGCGCTGCATGCGCACGACATCCCGCACGAGTTCCCGCAGGAAGTCCTCGACCAGGCCGCCGCGGTGCCGCTCGAGGTCGACGCCGCGACGGCCGCGGCGCGGGTCGACATCCGCGCGCTGCCGCTGGTGACCATCGACGGCGAGGACGCCAAGGACTTCGACGACGCGGTCTGGTGCGAACCCAACCGCGACGGCTTCCGCCTGGTGGTGGCGATCGCCGACGTCTCGCACTACGTCAGGCCGGGCAGTCCCCTCGACGAGGAGGCGCAGCTGCGCGCCACCTCGGTCTATTTCCCGGGCTTCGTCGTGCCGATGCTGCCGGAGACCCTGTCGAACGGGATCTGCTCGCTGAAGCCCAAGGTCGACCGCCTGTGCTTCGTCTGCGACATGCAGGTGGACCGCGACGGCGAGGTCACCGGTTCGCGCTTCTACGAAGCGGTGATGCATTCGCATGCCCGCCTCACCTACACCCAGGTCTGGAACGCGGTGGGCGAGGGCATCCCCGACGAGGACCACGCCGCCGCGCTCGCGACGGTGGGCGAGCTGTTGCCGCAGGTGCAGCGCCTGCACCAGCTCTACGCCATCCTCGCCAAGGCGCGCGCGCGCCGCGGCGCGATCGAGTTCGAGAGCAGCGAAGTGCGCTTCGTGCTCGACAATACCGGCGACGTCGTCCAGGCCGGCATGCTCCAGCGCAACGACGCGCACAAGCTGATCGAGGAATGCATGATCGCGGCCAACGTGGAGGCGGCGCGGTTCCTGTTGTCCCACGCGGTGCCCGCGCCGTACCGCATCCATGAGCGGCCGCCGGAGCAGAAGTACGCCGACCTGCAGGAGTTCCTGAAGGAGTTCAAGCTGCGCATGCCGCCATGGTCGAAGGTGCAGCCGCGCGATTTCACCCACCTGCTCAGGAAGATCCGCGAACGCCCCGACGCCACCCTGCTCGAGTCGGTGCTGCTGCGCAGCCAGAGCCTGGCGGTGTATTCGCCCGACAACCAGGGCCACTTCGGCCTGGCGCTGGAGGCGTACGCCCACTTCACGTCGCCGATCCGTCGCTACCCGGACCTCATGGTCCACCGCGCGATCAAGCACGCCCTGTCCGGCGCCGCGGCCGAGAAGTTCACCTATGCGCCCAGCCAGATGGCGGCGCTGTCGCTGCAGTGCTCGGAGCGTTCGCGCCGCGCCGACGAGGCCCAGCGCGAGGTCGACGAGCGCTATCGCGCGGCCTGGATGGAAAAACACGTCGGCGGCGAGTTCGCTGGCGTCATCAGCGGCGTGACCAGCTTCGGCCTGTTCGTGGAACTCGACGAATCCAAGGTCAATGGGCTGGTCCACGTGACCCAGTTGCCGAACGACTTCTACCACTTCGACCCGATCCGCAAGACCCTGACCGGCGAGCGCTCCGGCCGCGAGTTCCGGCTTGGCGACCGGGTCGAGATCGTGGTGATGAAGGCCAGCGTCGAGGACCGCAAGATCGACTTCCGCCTGGTCGAGGAGCGCGGCGTGCGCCCGCCGCCCCCACGGGGACAGCCGGCCAGGCGCGGCAAGCAGAAGTACTGACGCGCCCGGCAGGCGTCGGCGGCCATGGCCGCCGGCGCTACAATGGGCGCCCCCCGGACACCTCGTTCCCATGAGCCAGAAACAATGGATCGCCGGCATCAATGCCGTCGCCGCCGCGATCGAACACGACGCCGACAACGTCCGCGAGGTCCTGATCGAGGCCGGCGCGAAGAACCCGCGCCTGGCCGAGATCGAAACCGCGGCGCGGCGCCGCGACATCGACGTGCGCCGCGTGGCCCAGCAGGCGCTCGATGGCGTGGCCGGTGGCCTGCGCCACCAGGGCGCCGTCGCGCGCTATGCCGCCGCCAAGACCTGGAACGAGAACGAGCTGCAGGGCCTGGTGGAAGCCGCCGGAGGGCGCGCGCTGCTGCTCGTGCTCGACGGCGTGCAGGACCCCCACAACCTGGGCGCCTGCCTGCGCAGTGCCGCTGCCGCCGGCGCCACCGCGGTGCTGATCCCCAAGGACAAGGCGGTGCAGGTCAACGCGACCGTCCGCAAGACCTCCGCGGGCGCCGCGGACCGGGTGCCCGTCGTCCCGGTGACCAACCTCGCGCGCGCCATGCGCGACCTGCAGAAGCTGGGCGTCTGGCTGTACGGGCTCGCCGGGGAGGCCGGTGCATCGCTGTACGACCTGGACCTGCGCGGCAACGTCGCCCTGGTGCTGGGGGGCGAAGGCGACGGCCTGCGCCGCCTGACCCGGGAAAACTGCGACCAGCTGGTCAACATCCCGATGCCTGGCGCGGATGCCGAGGGGGGCGTGGAGAGCCTGAACGTTTCGGTAGCCAGTGGCGTGAGCCTGTTCGAAGCGGTGCGCCAGCGCGCGACCTGAGGTCCACCGTTCATCTCCGGGTCGCCCTGCCACGCACCCAGCGTGGGAGACTAGTGGCGTCCACCTCCGGTGAGGGCGGTGGAGCGAAGCGGGGACGGCCCTGCCTCTCGACGACAACCGGGGACGGCCCCTCCTACGGAGCGCGTTCCATGTCCTGGTTCATCCTGGTTCTTGCCGGCCTGCTCGAGGTCGTGTGGGCGATTGGCCTGAAGTACACCGAAGGCTTCACCCGCCTGTGGCCCTCGGTGGGCACTGTCGCAGCGATGGTCGTGAGCATCGGTCTGCTGGGCCTGGCGATGAAATCCCTGCCGGTCGGCACCGCCTATGCGATCTGGGTCGGCGTTGGCGCGGTAGGCACGGTCATCTGCGGCATCGTCCTGTTCAACGAACCCCTGAACGCCCTGCGGGGCATCAGCCTGCTGTTGATCGTCGCCGGCCTGGTGGGCCTGAAACTGGCGACGCCCTGAGCGCGTCCGCGAACCCCACTCAGGCCCCGGCGCGGGGCCAGGCGTTGACGATGCGGCAGAACAGCTGCCCGGTGCGCTCGGTGTCGTAGACCGCCGAGTGCGCCTCGTCGCTGTTCCATTCCATGCCGGCCGCCTGCACCGCGCGCGCTAGCACCGTCTGCCCGTAGGCCACGCCCGCCAGCGACACCGTGTCGAACACGCTGAAGGGATGGAAGGGATTGCGCTTGTGCCCGCAGCGGGCGACCGCGGCATTGAGGAAGTTGAGGTCGAAGTGGGCGTTGTGGCCGACCAGGATCGCGCGCTGGCAGCCGTGCTTCTTGAGCGCCGCGCGCACCGGCGCGAACACGCGCTCGAGCGCCGGTCGCTCGGGCAGGGCATCGCGGAACGGGTGGCCGATGTCGATGCCGGTGACCTCCAGCGACTTCGGGTCGATCTCGGTGCCTTCGGCCGGCTCGACGTGGCTGCCGGTCACTTCGCCGACGACCAGTTGCCCGTCGGCGTCGACGTCGATGGGTGCGACCGCGATCTCAAGCAGTGCATGGCGGTTCCAGTCGAAACCACCGGTCTCGACGTCGACGATGACCGGCAGGTAGCCGCGGAAGCGGGTCGCGAGCGGGGAAATGGCGGCGGCCCGGGCGCCGGTAGGGCGGACCGCGGCGGCGATTTCACGGGGGATCTGCATCCCGAAAGCCTAGCAGACCCGCGAGGCCGGGCCCTACGTCGGTGGTGGGACGTTCAGTCCACGGTGCCCAGGACCACCCGGCTGTCACGCATCTGTTCGAGCATGGTGCGGCCCTGGGCGAGGAAGGCGTCGTCGAAGGGCCGCCCGGCTTCGGTGGCCAGTTGCGCCAGGCATTGCCGACCGCTGTGGCCGGAGTCCTCGCCGAGCAGCCCGGCCAGGCGGAAGGCGAGCGGGCTGAGTTCGGAGAAATGCACACTGCCGTCCGCGCGCCGGCGAAGCAGCAGCAGCGTCGGTGCGTCGGGCGCGTGCCCGGGCTGCCAGTCCGGGCCGATCCGGTGCACCGGCCAGGCGTAGGCCAGCGGCCAGGCCAGCGGCGACAGGCAGGGGCGGCCGTCGAGGAGGTCGCCGCCTGGATCGGCACCGGCATCTTCTTCGCGGGCCTCGGCGATCTGAAGGGCCAGTTCGACCCATTCGTAATGCGCCAGTTCCTGCAGCCATGGGCGCGCCGGGTCGGGACGCGCTTCCAGGTAACGCAGGAATTCCCGCGCGATCTCCGGGAACAGCGGCGTCTGGCAGCGGTGCTCGCGGAAGAAGGCGCGCACCAGCACCGGCCATTGCGCGCCGAAGATGCGCCGGATCACCGGGAAGTTCCCGGCCAGCAATGACTCGATGTTGTTGAAGAGCAACTCGCGGTAGACCTGCAGCCGCCGCGGCTCGATGCCCGCCGGAGCAGGCACGCCGTCGGGGTCGCGCAGGTGCCGGGCCAGCGACCACTGTTGGTCGCGCAGCTTCGCCGGCGCACCGCTGTCAGGCGCGGACGCGGTCATCGCGCGCGGGCCTGGCGTCGCGTCCGGCGTGGCGCTGCATGCACGCACGCACCATGCCCAGTTCGTCCAGCAGTTCGCCGAACGGCGGGAAATTGAAATCGCGCTCGAGCAGGGTCGGACGCGGGCCGAAGCGCTGGTAGGCGGCATCGAGCAGGTGCCAGACGTCGGCTTTGACGGGGGCCCCGTGGGTGTCGACCTTCAGGTCCTCGGCTTCGTCGTAGTGTCCGGCCACGTGGATGCTGGCAATGCGCTCGCCCGGCATGGCCGCGAGGAAGGCCTCGGCATCGTAGCCATGGTTGATGGCGTTGACGTAGACGTTGTTGACGTCGAGGAGCAGGTCGCAGTCCGCTTCCGCCAGCACCGCGTTGATGAAAGTCGCCTCGTCCATGCCCGGATGCGGTGCCGCGTAGTACGACACGTTCTCGACGGCGATGCGGCGGCCGACGATGTCCTGGGCCTGGCGGATCCGCGCGGCGACGTGGTGTACGGCTTCGTCGGTGAACGGGATCGGCAGCAGGTCGTAGAGCTGGCCGTCGTCGCTGCAATAGCTCAGGTGCTCGCTGTACAGCGCGACGCGGTGGCGGTCCAGGAACTGTCGCGTGCGCTTGAGGAAGGTCTCGTCGAGCGGCATGCAGCCGCCCAGCGACAGCGAGAGACCATGGCAGGTGATGGGATGGCGGGCGCTGAGTGCGTCCAGCGCCTCGCCGAGTCGACCGCCGACTCCGATCCAGTTCTCCGGCGCGCATTCGAGGAAATCGAAGGCGCCGGCGTCCGCGCCGCACAGGGGATCGAGCAGGGCACGCCGCAGGCCGAGGCCGGCGGCATCGGACGGCAGGGATCGGAGGGCGGTCATCGCACGGGCTCGATCAGGCCATGCCGCCGCACTTGCCTTCGCCGCACTTGCCCTCGGCGCCCTTGTCGCCGCCGCAGGAACCTTCGGCGCCCTTGTCGGCACCGCAGGAGCCTTCGTGGCCCGCCTTGAACTCGTCGGCGCTGATCTGGCCGTCGTGGTTGGCGTCGTAGCGCGCGAAGCGGCTGTCGTCGCCATCGTGGGCGGCGGCGAACTCGGCCATCGACACCGAACCGTTCTTGTCGGCGTCCATCTTCTCGACGCCGCACTTGCCTTCGCCGCACTTGCCCTCGGCGGCCTTCTCGGCCTGGGCGGCGCCCTGCATGTAGCCGGCCGCGAGCTCGCTCATCGCGAAAGCGGAGGAGGACAGGGCGAGGCCGCCCAGGAGGGTGGCGCCGACGGCGAGGGCGATGGGCTTCTTGTTGCTGTTCATGACGGGATTCCTTCTCTGGGTGGTGGACGCACGTGGCGCCGATCCGTTGGGATTGAAGTCGTACAGCTGCATGTCGCGTGACCGGGACCGTCGGGGGAAGACGGCAGGCTTGCTCGACACAGTACTGCTTACGCAGGCCCGCGCCGGGCGGTTACACCCCGGGGACATGATTGCGCTTCCCGCGGCGCATGCGCAGGGCTTCGTTCAGTATCCGTTCACCGCGTGCGGCCCCGTCTGGACGTGTTGCACCGCGGCATCGCCGTTGCTGCGCCACGACGACGAGGGCCGCGACATGCGCGGCCCCGGCTGGCTGCCGGGCGCGGGTCGTGCCCGGTCCCGGCGTGGTGTCCACCCGCCCCTGGGCGGGCGCCCCTCAGGGGCTCGTCGTCGTGCTCGATTCGTCGCGCTTCTCGCGCGGCGGCAGTTCGTCCTCGCCCTTGACCAGGAACCAGACGTTCTCGGCGATGTTGGTGGCATGGTCGCCGATGCGCTCGATGTTCTTGGCCATGAACAGCAGGTGCGTGCAGGCGGTGATGCTGCGCGGATCCTCCATCATGTAGGTCAGCAGCTCGCGGAACAGCCCGGTGTAGGCGATGTCGATCTCGGCGTCGCGGACGCGGATGTGCTTGGCTGCGTCCACGTCGCTGTCGCGGTAGGCCACGAGCACGTCGCGGACCTGCTTGACGGCCAGCGTGCCGATCGCGTGCAGGCCGGCCACGTGCGGCAGGGCCGGCATCATGTTCAGCGCGGTGGACCGCTTGGCCACGTTGGCGGCGTAGTCGCCGATGCGCTCGATGTCCGAGGCGATGCGGATGGCGGCGAGGATCTCGCGCAGGTCGCGCGCCATCGGCCCGCGCAGCGCTAGCTTCATCACGTCGTGGCTGACCTCCTGCTCCAGCGCATCGATCGCCTCGTCGTTGGCGATGATCCGCTCGGCGGCCTTGTCGTCGCGCCGTTCGACCACGTCGAGCGCGGCCTCCAGCTGTGAGGCGGCCATCTCGCCCATGCGCAGGGTTTCATCGAGGAGGCGTTTCTGCTCGTCGTCGTAGCTCTTGACGATGTGCTCGTGCATGTCGGTACTCATGTGCGGCTCCTGTCTCGTGGCCCGGGTTCGCGATGGGCGGGGCGTGGACGGGAAAGGGGAGGGAGGCGCCGGATGGCGGCGGGAGGGCGCTTCAGCCGAAGCGCCCGGTAATGTAGTCCTCGGTCTGCTGCTTGGTCGGCGAGGAGAAGATGTCGTCGGTGCGACCATGCTCGATGAGGTCGCCCAGGTACATGAAGGCGGTGTAGTCGGACACGCGCGCGGCCTGCTGCATGTTGTGGGTGACGATCGCGATGGTGTAGTCGACCTTCAGCTCCTCGACCAGCTGCTCGATGCGGCTGGTCGAGATGGGGTCGAGGGCGGACGTCGGTTCATCGAGCAGCAGCACGTCCGGGCGCAGCGCGACGGCGCGGGCGATGCACAGGCGCTGCTGCTGGCCGCCGGACAGGCCGAGCGCACTCTGCCCGAGCTTGTCCTTGACCTCGTCCCACAGCGCGCCCTGGCGCAGCGCCTGTTCGACGCGGTCGTTCATCTCCGACTTCGACAGCTTCTCGTGGTGGCGGATCGCATAGGCCACGTTCTCGAAGATGGTCATCGGGAACGGCACCGGCTTCTGGAACACCATGCCGACCTTGCTGCGCAGGCGGTTCATCGGGTACTTCGGGTCGAGGATGTTCTCGCCGTCCAGCAGGACCTGGCCGGTCGCCCGCAGCTTGGGGTACAGCGCGTAGATGCGGTTGAAGATGCGCAGCAGGGTCGACTTGCCGCAGCCGGACGGCCCGATCAGCGCGGTGACGCGCTTCTCCGGGATGTCCAGGTCGATGTTCTTCAGCGCGTGGAAGGCGTCGTAGTGGAAATCCAGCCCGCGCACCGACAGCTTGACCGGGGCGTCGGCCTGGGCGGCGGCATCGCGTTGCGGCGTGGCCAGGGAAATACGGGCATCGTTCATGGCCGGGGTCCGTGAAGCGAAAGGGGAAGAGAGGTCAGTCATGGGCGATCCTCTTGCGTACCAGCAGGGCACGGGCGAGCAGGCTCACGACCAGCACGAACAGGGCCAGTATGAGCGCACCGGCCCAGGCGAGGGTCTGCCAGGACTCGTAGGGGCTGCCGGCGAACTGGTACATCACCACCGGGACGCTGGCCATGGGCTGCATGACGTCGGTGCTCCAGTACTGGTTGCCGAAGGCGGTGAACAGCAGCGGTGCGGTCTCGCCGGAGATGCGCGCCAGCGCCAGCAGCACGCCGGTGATGATGCCCGCCGAGGCGCTGCGGTACATCACCTGCACGATCACCTTCCACTGCGGTACGCCCAGCGACAGCGCGGCCTCGCGCATCTGCCCCGGCACCAGGCGCAGCATCTCGTCGGTGGTGCGCACCACGACCGGGAGCACGATGAAGGCCAGCGCCACCGAACCGGCGAGCGCCGAGAAATTGCCGCCGCTCTGCGCGACGATCAGGGTGTAGACGAACAGGCCCAGCACGATCGAGGGCGCGGACAGGAGGATGTCGTTGACGAAGCGCACCACGGTGCCGAGCCGGCGGCCGGCGCCGTACTCGGCCAGCCAGGTTCCCGCGGCGACGCCGAGCGGGGTGCCGATGAGGATCGCCATCAGGCACATCACCGCGCTGCCGAAGAAGGCATTGCGCAGGCCGCCTTCCTGCATCGGCGGCGGCGTGTCCTGGGTGAACAGCGCCCAGTCGATGCCGCCGATCGCCTTCGCGAACAGCGTCCACAGGATCCAGCCCAGGAAGAACAGGCCGAACGCCGCGGCGCTGCACGCCAGCACCATTGCCAGCGCGTTCATCAGGCGGCGCCGGCGGTACAGGGCGTCGGCGGTGCGCATCCGCGCGTCGTGGGTGGCGGCAGCCATCAGTTGCCCTCCCGCTTGGACAGTTGGTGGAGCATGAGCCGCGCGATGGCGAGCACGACGAAGGTGACGATGAACAGGACGAAGCCCAGCAGGAGCAGCGCCGAGCGGTAGGTCTCGGTGGCCTCGCCGAAGTCGTTGGCGATGAGGGCGGCGATCGTGGTGCCCGGTTCGAGCAGGGACGGCGAGAAGCGGACGCTGTTGCCGACGACGAAGGCCACGGCCATGGTCTCGCCCAGTGCGCGGCCCAGGCCGAGGAAGATGCCGCCGATGACGGCCGAGCGCGTATAGGGCAGCACGATGTCCCAGCTGACTTCCCAGCGGGTCGCGCCGAGCGCGTAGGCCGACTCCTTCAAGCGCGTGGGCACCGTCAGGAACACTTCGCGCATCACCGAGGAGATGAACGGGATGACCATGATCGACAGCACGATGCCGGCCGTGAGCATGCCGATGCCCAGGGGCGGGCCCTGGAACACCGCGCCCAGCACCGGCAGCGTGCCCAGGTGGTCGTTGAGCCAGGGCGTGACGTACTCCGTCATCACCGGCACCAGCACGAACAGGCCCCACATGCCGTAGATGATGGACGGGATGCCGGCCAGCAGCTCGATCGCGGTGCCGATGGGACCGCGCGCCCAGCGCGGCGCGACCTCGGTCAGGAAGAAGGCGATGCCGAAACTCACGGGGACCGCGATCAGCATGGCGATGATGGCGGTGACGATGGTGCCGTAGATCGGCACGAGCGCACCGTACTTGTCTTCCACCGGGTTCCACTCGGTGGTGGTGAAGAAGTCCAGCCCGGTGGTGGCCAGGACCTGGCGGCCGCCCCAGAGCATCGAGAGCGCCGCGCCTGCGAGCGCGACCAGCACCAGCACCACGGTGGCCACGAGCAGGTAGCGGAACCAGCGGTCGTGTCGCGCGTCCTTGATGTCGCGGACGCTGGGGGCTGAGGCGGACGCAGTCGTCGCATTCATCGGGGATACCGGCACTCGTCGTGTTCATGCCCGCGCCCGCACGGGCCTGGCGGGTCGGCGCTGGCCTGGTGCGCCATGCGCCGGCGGGAAAAGCAGGATCCCGGCTTGCGCCGGGACGTCGGTCGGACCCTGCCCCGTGCCCGCGATGCGGGCACGGGGTGGTGCATTACTTGAACTCGGCCGCCCAGTAGGACTCGATCTGCTGCACCAGCTCGGCCGGCAGCGGCACGTAGTGCAGTTCCGAGGCCTGAGCCTGGCCGTTCTCGAAGGCCCACTTGAAGAAGGCCATGGCGTCGGCGCTGCGCTTGGCGTCCTTGGGCTGCTTGTACATGAGGATGAAGTTGGTGGCGGTGATCGGCCACGCATCGGCGCCCGGGGCGTTGGTGATCACCAGGTGGAAGTCCTGGGTGTTGGCCCAGTCCGCGGTGGCGGCCGCGGCCTGGAAGCTCTCCGCGCTCGGGGCCACCCAGTTGCCCGCCGCGTTCTGCAGCGTGGTGTAGGCCATGTCGTTCTGGATCGCGTAGGCGAGCTCGACGTAGCCGATCGAGCCCTTGATCTGCTGGACGTACGAGGCGACGCCTTCGTTGCCCTTGCCGCCGACGCCGTCGACCCACTTGACCGACTTGCCTTCGCCCACGCTGTCCTTCCAGGCAGGGCTGACCTTGGACAGGTAGTTGGTGAAGTTGAAGGTCGTGCCCGAGCCGTCGGAGCGGTGCACCAGGGTGATCTTGACGTCGGGCAGGCTCACGCCCGGATTGGCCGCGGCGATGGCCGGGTCGTTCCACTTGGCGACCTTGCCCAGGTAGATGTCGGCGAGCAGCGCACCCGTCAGGCGCAGCTGGCCCGGCGCGATGCCCTCGATGTTCAGCACCGGCACCACGCCGCCGATCGCGGACGGGAACTGGCCCAGGCCGGCCTCGGCCAGCTCTTCGGGGCTCAGCGGCGCATCGGACGAACCGAAGTCCACCGTGCCGCCCTTGATCTGGGCGATGCCGCCGCCCGAACCGATCGACTGGTAGTTGACCTTGGCGCCGGTCTGCGCGTTGTAGTCGCTGGACCACTTGGAGATCAGCGGGAAGATGAAGGTCGCGCCGGCACCGGTGATCTCGGCGGCGACCTTGTCGCCGGCGGCGTCGCTGCTGGCCGGGGCGGTGGCGCCGTCGGCGGTGGCCGGGGCATCGGTCGACGGCTTGCAGGCGGCCAGGGCCAGCGTGGTGGCGAGGGCGAGGACGGCGAAACGGGCCGGGGAGGAATTCATGATGACTCCGTGACTGGGGTTCGAGCCGGACTGCCCGGCGGATGGTGCTATGAAATGATGTTTTTGTTACACGCCTGTTACACACCAGGGGCGAATATTCATCTTTTTGATTTAAAAGGATTTTTAAGGTCTGTCCGGCAGCCTTCTCAGATGTGCGGAGGACCGGCGGACACAAATCCTCCATCCGGGAAGAGAGGGGCCCCCGGTCCGCGATGCGAGGCCTGCGGCAGCCGCGGCCACGTCGCCCGGGCAAGCGACGCGCACCGGGGTAGCGATGTGGGGAATACGGCAGCCGCGGCCCGCTGGCATGCGCCGCATGGCGACCGCTGGCGGGCCGTGCAAAAAAATGGGCGCGATGCAGGCACCGCGCCCATGAAAGCCTTCAGGGGGAGAGTAGAAGGATTACCAGTAGAACTGCGCGCGCGCCGCGACCAGGCTCGGGTCCTCGTCGATGCCGTTGCGCTCGGCGCTGACGTCGACGTAGTCGAGGGCGAACTTGAAGTTGGAGCGCCAGTAGTAGTTGACGCCGAACGTCCAGGCATCGATCTTGCCCGGGCGGGTGTCGCCGTCGTTCAGGTCCAGCGTGTCGTAGCGCAGGCCCAGCTGCCACATGCCGCGCGACGGGTTGGCCGGCTTGGCCGTGCCGGGGGTGCCGTCCTTGTTGCTCCAGGTCTCGCCGGTGACGTTCCACACGCCGCTGAGGTAGCCGCCCTGGGTCTGGTAGTCGCCGCCCGGCTGGTCGGCGAAGCCGGTTTCGTAGCGGTCGATCGTGTTGACCATGTACTCGGCCTGCAGCTTGACCGGCCCACGGACCCAGAAGCTCTCCAGGCCCAGGGTGGAGGTGCTGTCCGCGTTGCGGATGTTGGTGTCCACGAGGCGGTTGGACAGCTCGGCCGCGGGGCGGCTGCGTACGCGGATGGTGTCGTTGTAGGTGTCGTTGCTGACGTAGGACAGGCCCACGTTGAAGATGTTGCCTTCCTCGTTGACCGGGGCCCAGCTGCCGCGCAGGCCGTAGCCGGAACCTCGGCCGCGTCCGTCGGTGATCTCGCGACCGTACCAGCCGCCGCTGACGTTCCAGTTGTCGGCGCGGTAGCCGTAGCTCGCGCCCATGCGACGACCGACCGAGTAGAGGTTGGTCACGATGGCCTTGGAGATGAAGTCGTTGTTCTTGGTCGAGGACAGCTCTTCCATCGAGTTGAACTGCTTGTACTGGCCGACCTGCACGTACTGGTGCTTGTCGTCGAAGCTGTACTTGATGTTGGCGTCGAGCCACTTGCCGTCGCCGGAAGCGTCATAGCCCAGGACCCAGTCCACGTTGCCCGGCCCCTTGCCCTTGAGCACCAGTTCGGCGCGGCGCAGCTCGAAGTCGGTGTCGTCGCCGTCGTTCGGGTCGGCGTCGAGGTCGAAGCCATCGCTGTCGTACCAGGCACCGTCGGTCTGGACGAGGCCTTCGAAGCTCACCTTCGAGCCGCCGATCTCGTCGATATCGACGGCGGCGTTCGCGGCAGGTGCCATGCAGGCGAGCACGGCGACGGAGAGGAGGGTGGGGGAAATCTTCATGGCGGTGCCGTTGGGGTGTTGGAAGAATGCGCGCAGCCTATTTAAAGAACGTGACGGATGTATGACAGGACTGTCTTATTTCACGAAGTTTTCGTTCATGTGGCGGAATTGAGAAAGCCGCGCCAAGCCCTTCAGGAACAATGACTTGGCGCGCGATCCGGTCTCCCTTGATGCCATGGCGGGTCCTGTCGGCGATCATGGAACCGCGTCCCGATACCCGCCTGGCCGCGAGACGGTTGTCATATGTCAGTGGTTTGACACCGTGGTCGGGCGTTCAGTGCGGTGCCTGCAGGAGGTCGCGCCGGTGCATGCCCCCGGGCCCGGCCTCGAAGCCCGCCCCTTCCAGCGCGAGTCGGGCGGCGGGCACTTCGGTCGCGGCGGTCGTATCGATGGCCACGCCACCGTGCGCATCGACGTGCAGCCGGCACTCGACAGCGTCGATACCCGGGGGCAGGGCGGCCGACAGGGCTTGCAGGACCGCCAACCCCCGAGCACCGTCGCATTCGATCGGGCCGTCCAGACGCAGGCCGTCAGCGGCCGTTTCGCCGTCGCTCCCCGGGGGGCCGGGAAACGGCAGTTCGACGCGCATCCGCCCGCCCGCCTCCGCGCAGCGGCCGTCGCGGAACACGATGCGCGTCTGCTCGAAGCCCAGCCGGGCCGGCGCCTCGAGGCCCGGGAGGTCGATCGCGATCTCGCCGACGGCATCGTCCAGCCCCTGCGTGCGGCCCTGCAGCCAGGTCGCCGACAGCGCGGGAGCGTCGATCGCCCAGCGGCGTTCGCCGAGCGCCAGCGGCAGGGGCTCGAGCGCGACACGCACGGTGTCCAGCCGCAGCCCGCCCCATTGCAGCCCGCGCAGCGTGCCCCGCCACGCGCTTCCGTCGACGGCCCGCGCCGACCAGCCCGGGGCGGGGAGACCGGGGACCGCGAGCAACAGGCGCAACGGCACCAGGACCGCCATCGACACGACCAGCAGCACGAAGAACACCGCCAGCAGCCGTCGCCCGCTCATGGCGTCCCCACCTGTGAAGCGGGGGGCGGGCGCCCTGCGGGCAGTCGCAGGCGAGCCGCCACGCCGGTGGCGCGTCGCTCGACATGCAGCATCGTGGGCGCCGTCGCGTGGCCCTGCTCCAGCCGGTCCAGCCAGGCGAACACGGCCGCGGCCTCGACGTCCGTCAGTTCGAGCTCGATCGCGTCGCCATCGAGCCGGTGCGTGGTGCGGTCGTCGAGCCCGGCGTCGGACAGGGTGTCCAGCACCCGCGCCAGGTCGACGGGCTGGCGGCTTGCCGCGTCGGGCATCCGGCGGAGCGTTTCGGCCTGCTCGCGGACCCGGAGGACATCGGCCGCGGCCCTGTCGTAGCGCGCGCGTGCGTCGCGACCCAGGGCATGCAGGGGCGCCAGCACGCCATAGGCGTAGGCGAAGGCCGCGAGCATCAGGCACATCGTGCCGATCAGCCAGTGCTCGCGGCGGTCGCGACCGCGCCACCAGCGCTGCAGGGGCGGGATGGCGTTCATTGATGGACTTCCGGGGCGAGGATGAGGACGTGGCCCGCGCAGTCGGCGGGCGTCGGGCTGGCCGGACCGGGCGCCATCGAGAGTCCCTTGCGGGCCAGGGCCTCGCGCAATGCGTCCAGGTCCGCCGGGGTGGCGGGCGCCACGCAGGCGGAGACCGGGCGTCCTTCGGTCGCGTCCAGGCGTTCGATATGGAGGCCGGGCACCTGGCCCACCGCAGCGAACAACGGCGCGAGCGCGGCGGGCGTCGTGGTGCCGGACGCGCCCGAGTCGAGCGCGTCCTGCAACGCAACGGCCGGGGGCAGGTCCGCGGCCGACGCGCCCAGCAGGGCGCGGGCGGTGTCGTCTGCCTCGCGCTCGAGCCGCATGGCGGCGATCCCGTGGCGGACCGCGTCGCCCGCGGCCAGCAGCGCCGGCGAGAGCACCAGGAGTGCCGCCAGGATCGCCACGCGGTGCCAGGACGCCACGCCGGCATCGCCACGCCGAGGCGCGAACCGGTGCTGCAGCAGGTTCACCGATGGCTGCAGGGCGCCGGCTGCGAGGGACTCATCGCCGGCGTCGGGCGGGAGGACGACGGTCCCGGTTGCACCGTCCGCGGGCATGTCCAGCAGCAGCCGCGCGAGCTCGGGCTCGGCGGTGAACGCCAGCCGGTCTCCACGGACCAGCCACTGGCCCGCCCGCTCGAGGCGCGTGGTCGCGGGGGCGGTCGCGGCGCTGTCGTCGGCCCCGGCGGGGACGGGGCCGGGGAGCAGCATGTAGTCGGGCAGGACAACGTCAGCCTCGATGCCCAGGCGGCTTGCCGCGTCGAGCCAGTGCTGCATCAGGTCGGGGTCGACGACGAGCACCTGGCGCTCGGGCTCGCCCTCATGCGCAGGCGCCAGCACGACGTGCAGCGCGCCCGGCGCCGACGCATGCCGGCCTTCCATCCGGTGCCGGGCGAGCGCCACGGCCTGTGCCTCGCTGGCGGCGTCGATCGCCATCCATGTGCTTCCCACGGCCGCACCGGGCACGGCAAGGACGTCGCGGACGGGGGCATCGCTGCGCGGCGGCCGGCAGCGCTGCGGCGGGTCCACCGACCACGTCTCGCGGCCGATGATGCGACCGGCTTCGTCGAGGCTCAGGCAGTGGGCGTGGGTCCCGGTGGGTGCCAGCAGGTGCAGGCGGATGAGGCTTGTCATGGATCGGGGTCCCATTGGCGGGCGCGCAGGAGCAGCGCGCCGGCGCGAAGTTCGAGGAGTTCGTCCAGCACGACCTGTGCATCGCCGTACTCGACCTGCGCGCGTACGCCAAAGAAGCGGGTGCGCAGGGCCACCTGCTCCAGCACCGGGTTGGGCGGTGCGGTGGCGGCGAGCAGCGGTTGGCTCCAGAACGCGGCGGCATCGGTCCAGCCGCCGGCCGGGCGACCGGCGATGGCGCGCCGGGCCTGCGCGGCGTCCAGTGCCCCCAGGGTGAGCATCGACAGCAGGGGGGCGTCGTCGGGGCCCAGGGTGTTGAGGTTGAGCGGCGAAAGCCCGGCACCCGGCAGCGCGCAGACGTAGGGTCGGACGCGTGCGTAGGCGGATGCCGAATAGCCGGCGATCGCCCGCAACTCGCTGGTGTCGGCCAGCAGGCCCGCCGCCGTGCGGCTGGCGGGTTCGCGGTGTGCGTAGTGGGCGTCCTCGGCGCCCGCGGGCGACGGCGTCGCGTCGGTGTCGATCCAGTCGACCAGGGTGTCGACCAGTTGCCGGGCCTGCGCATCGTCGAACGCCAGGGCATGCAGCAACGCGAAGTACTGGCGCGCGCCCAACTCGCGTCGTTGCCACTGCTCCACGGTGCCCTCGACGACGCTGTTGAGGTTGAAGCAATTGCCGGCATCGCGGATGCGCAGCGTCGCCATCCCGCGCTCGCCGTCTTCGATGGGAAGCGGCACGCTGCGCCCGTTCCAGCCCCCCGCCAGGGTGGTACGCCCGGGTTGGGCCGCGTCGATGCGGAGGATCGTCTGTCGCGCGAGCGCCTCGGCGCCCAGCGCATGCCACTGCGCCTGCGTCACCGATTGCACGTTGCGCGCACGTCGCGTCGCGAAGCGGACGTCGTCGAGCATCGCCATCGCCAGCACCGACATCACCGCGACCAGCAGGAGCACGGTCAACAGCGCGACCCCGCGCTGCGCCGGCAGGGGCGTCCGGCGCGCGCGGTTCATGCCGGCACCGCCGGGACCAGGAACAGTTGTTCGATTCGACCGAAGCCGTCGAGCTCGAGTTCCAGCGCGATGGCATCCGGCAGCGTTTCCGCGCCGCCCGGCCAGCCGTCGAGCCAGTCGCCGCGGAAACGAAAGCGCAGCCGTGCCGACCGCACCCCCTCCAGCAGGACCTGCGGCGCGGACAGCGCGGCGCCATCCAGGGCGGGGCGGGTGCGACGCTCCAGGCGGCCTTCGACGATGCGGTATTCCACGTACTGCAGCGAGGCGCGTGCTTCGCCCTCCGGATTGCTCCACCCGCGTCGCACGAAGCCCAGCAGCACCGGCGCCCCCGGTGCGCCGGCGACGAACGCGCGGCGCGCGGGCTGGCCGCTGGCGTCCCGCACGCGCCTTGGCGCCGCCTGGCCCAGGTCGGCGCGCAGCAGGGCGCGCGCGCGCTGGAACGCGGCGATTTCCCCGGCATGCCCGCGCACCACCTCCTGGCCGTCGACGGCATACGCCATCACCGCCACCGCCGACGCGGCGATGAGTCCGAAGACGAAAAGGGCCACCAGCATCTCCACGAGGGTGAAGCCCGCCTCCAGGCACCTCCCACGGATGAGCCTCCGGTCGTTGGGGCGCGACGGGTCGACACGGACGTTCACGGCGACGTCCGGTACAGGGTCAGCTCGGCGGCGATCCGGTCCGAGTCCGCGGCCACGACGGTCACGTCCACCCGCATCAGGCCCGGGACGTCGGTCGCCTCGAAACGCCGCGTCCATCGCCAGTCCTGGCCGCCCGCCTCTTCCACGCCTTCCCGGATCGCCATCATCGCGTCGAGCTCGGCGCGCCCGGCAAGGCTCGCCTCGACGGCTCGGTTGTCGGCCACCACGCCGGCGAGGATGCGTTCGCGCATCCAGGCGGTGTTGCGCGTGCTCTCGCCCGCCAGGTTGAGCAGGGCGATCACCGCCAGGCCGAAGATGGCGAGCGCCACCAACACCTCGATCAGGGAGAATCCGCGGGCGCGCATGTCAGCGGTTCGCTGCATGGACCTGTACCTGGCCGGCGGCATCGACCTCTACGGTCATGACGCCGCCCTCGCGTTCCAGGCGGAGGGCCTGGGGCAGCGCCGCCCCGGTTGGATCGAAGTGGAAACGCAAGCGGGCGTCCTCGCGGGGCAGGCGCGCGCCGACGTCGTCCTCCCACAGGACGTTCGCGAACGGCGGCTCGCCCAGCGCCTGCCAGCCTTCGAACTGGCGTCGCGAGAAACCGTAGCCCTGCGAGGTCACGGTGACTTCGATCGTGCGCGCGCCCAGGATGGCCTCGTCGCGGGCCAGCGCCAGGCGCACCGCGAAGCGGTCGGCCTGTTCGCGCAACGGATCACGGCCCGGCGCGGTCATCGCCACGGCGGCCCCGGCCAGGCCGATGACGAAGAGCACGACCATCAGCTCCACCAGGGTGAAGCCGCGCGAGTGCCGGGGCGAGCGCGGGGTCATTCCCAGTTGCCGATGTCGGCATTGTCGTCTTCGCCGCCCTCGACGCCGTCGGCGCCCAGGGAATACACGTCGAACGGACCGCGACGTCCCGGCGCGCGGTACTGGTACGGCTGCCCCCAAGGATCCTCGGGAAGCCGGCGGATGTAGCCGCCGCGACGGTAGCGCTCGGGACGGGCAAGGCCGGCGGGCGCCTGCAGCAGTGCCTGCAGGCCCTGCGCCGTGGTGGGATACGCCAGGTTGTCGAGGCGGTAGGTCTCGGTGGCCTGCTCCAGCACGGAGACGTC
Source organism: Marilutibacter spongiae (assembly GCF_014145325.1). Taxonomy (GTDB): domain Bacteria; phylum Pseudomonadota; class Gammaproteobacteria; order Xanthomonadales; family Xanthomonadaceae; genus Marilutibacter; species Marilutibacter spongiae. The sequence goes on along the minus strand of NZ_JACHTF010000010.1, from coordinate 12,283 downwards.
CGCGCGTGCCTTCTCGACCATGGCGCGGTCCTGGCTGGGCATCACGTTGATCATCACCACCGTCGCCAGCAGGCCGATGATGACGATCACCACCATCAGTTCGACGAGGGTGAAGCCGGCGGCCGCTGGGCGGGGCCGGGGTGTCTTGTGGGGCGAGGGAGTCGGGTTCATGTCGGCATCGGGTCCGGGGTGGGCATGGGGCCGCCCGCTACAGGGCGAGCGAGTTGAACTGGAGGATGGGCAGCAGGATGGCGAGCACGATCACCGCGACCACGCCGCCGAGCAGGATGATGATCGCCGGCTCCAGCAGGCTCATCGCGGCGGTGGTGAAGGTGTTGAACTCGCGCTCGAGGTAGTCGGCCGCGCGCGCAAGCATCGGCGCCAGGCGTCCGCTGTTCTCGCCGCTGGAGGCCATGTAGAGCAGGGTGGGCGGGAACACGCCGGCGCGCTTCATCGCCGCGGACAGACTGCCGCCTTCGCGGATCGACGCCACCATGTCGTCGGTGGCGCCGCGCAGCACGCGGTTGTGCACCGTGCGCGCGGTGATGGCCAGGCCTTCCATGATCGGCAGGCCGCTGTCGACCATGATCGAAAGCGTTCGCGCCATGCGCGCGGCATGGACGTCGCGCACCAGTCGTCCCAGCAGGGGCGTGCGCAACACGAGTGCGTCGAATCGCAAGCGGAACGCGTCGCGCGCCAGCAGGCCGCGGAATGCCGCCAGGCCCAGGCCGAGAACCAACAGCGCTGGCAGGCCCCACTGGGTCATCAGGTCGGAGACGGCGATGATCGCGCGCGTCAGCGCCGGCAACTCGCGGCCCATGGAGTCGAACTGGTCGACCACCCGCGGTACGACGAAGCGCATCAGCGCGATCACCACGCAGATCGCGGTCATCGCCAGTGCCGCGGGATAGACGAGCGCGGTGACGAGCTTCCCGCGGACCTGCTGTTCGCGTTCGAGCAGGTCGGCCAGCCGCTCGAGCACGTCGGGCAGCGCGCCCGAACCCTCACCGGCGGCGACCATGGCACGGTACAGGGGCGGGAAAGCCTTGCCCTGGCGCGCCATCGCATCCGACAGGCGGAAGCCCTCGAGCACCTGCGCGTGGGTCGCCATGACGACCCGGCGCACGGCGGGCTTCTCGGCCTGCGAACCGATCGTGCGCAGCGCTTCCTCCAGTGGCGCGGCCGTGACCAGTGTCGCCAGCTGGCGGGTGAACAGGGTCGCGTCGCGCCCGCTGAAGCGATCGAACAGGCTGCGTCCGCGCGCGGCGGGTCGGGAGGCGCGGGCCGGTTCGAGCCGTGTGGGCGACAGGCGCCGCGCCTGCAGTCGCGCACGTGCGGATTCGGGGTCGGCGGCGTCGACCACGCCCTGTCGCGGTCGTCCACGGACGTCGAGCGCGGCGTACTCAAACCTCGCCATCGACACCGCTCCCCTGGTGGGTGACGCGCAAGGCTTCTTCCAGTGTCGTGTGACCGGCGAGCACGCAGTCGCGGGCGGCCTGCGAGAGGCGGGCACCCTCGGCGAACGCGGCGCGGGCGATGCTGCCCTCGTCGGCGTTCTCGCCGATCAGGCGGCGCAGCGTGTCGTCGATCGTGATCGCCTCGTAGACCCCCAGGCGACCCGAGTAGCCGGTGTGGTTGCAGGCCTGGCAACCGGTCGCTCGATAGAGCGTGGCGGCGACGCCCGTGCCGAGTACGCGCGCCGCGAGGGCGTCCGGTTCCCGCGGCGCGCGGCAGGCCGGGCACAGGCGACGCACCAGTCGCTGGGCCAGGATCAGGCGCAGGGTGGAGGCCAGCAGGAACGGCTCGACGCCCATGTCGCGCAGGCGGGTGATCGCGCCGACGGCATCGTTGGTGTGCACCGTGGACAGCACCAGGTGGCCGGTGAGACTGGCCTGCACCGCGATGCGCGCAGTTTCCGGGTCCCGGACCTCGCCCACCATCACCGTGTCCGGATCCTGTCGCAGGATCGCGCGCAGGCCCGCCGCGAAGCTCATGCCGACCTTGGCGTTGACCTGGGTCTGTCCGATGCCGTCGATCGCGTACTCGACCGGGTCCTCCACGGTGAGGATGGTGCGGCTGCCGTCGTTCAGCCCGGCCAACCCGGCGTAGAGCGTGGTGGTCTTGCCCGAGCCGGTCGGGCCGGTGACCAGGATGATGCCGTTGGGCAGGCCAAGCGCGCGCTCGACCGCCCGCGACACCCCGGGCGGCATGCCCAGTTCGCGCAGCGAAAGAATGCCCTGGTCCTTGTCGAGCAGGCGCAGCACCACGCGCTCGCCGCCCCGGGCCGGTAGCGTGGAGACGCGCACGTCCAGCGCCTTCGCCCCCATCGACACGGAGATGCGACCGTCCTGCGGCACGCGCTTCTCGGCGATGTCCAGGCGCGCCATCACCTTCACCCGCGAGACCAGCAGCGGCGCGATCCGCGCCGGCAGGCGGAGCATCTCGCGCATGACGCCGTCCACGCGGAAACGCACCCGCAGGTGGGCTTCGGAAGGTTCCACGTGCACGTCGGATGCGCCCAGGCGGGCGGCTTCCGCGAGCAGGCCGTTGATGAGCCGGATGATCGGCGCGTCGTCCTGGCTTTCGAGCAGGTCGGCGGTGGCCGGCATGTCGTCGACCAGCGCGTCCAGGCTGCCATGGGCATCGAAGGCGTCGGCGTCGCTCGCGCGCTCGAGCCCCGCATCGGCGTACGCTTCCGACAGCTGCCGGTCGAAGGCCGCGCGATCGAGCCGCTCGACCTGCAGGCGCCGCTGCAGGGCGCGCCGGGCCTCGAGCAACGCACCGGCGTCGGCGCCTTCGCGCAGGCCGATCCGCACGAAATCCTCGCCACTGTCCAGGACGACGATGCCATGGGCCTTGGCGAAGGCGTACGGCAGGCGGGCGGGCGCGACGGTGCTCATGGCGTGGACGACGGCGCCGGTTCCAGGGGCGGCGCGGCCGGGGCGGCGGGCAGGGGCACGGGCGGCGCCACCGGCGGGCTCGCGCGCAGGTAATCCTGGACCAGGGCATCGAGGGTGGCGCGTTGCTGGCGCGGATCCTGGGCCTGCAACTGGCGGTCGCGGATATAGTCGTAGCGCTGCGAGGTCGCGCGCTGGGCGTCGCTGGCATCGCGGATCACCGTGGGCCGGATGAACACCATCAGGTTGCGCTGGTCGTTGCGGCGCGCGGTGCTGCGGAACAGGCCGCCGATCAGCGGGATGTCGCCCAGTCCGGGGACCTTGTCGACCGTGACCCGGTCGGTCTGGTCGAGCAGGCCGCCAAGGACGACGATGGCGCCGTCGTCGACCTGCACGCGGGTCTCGATCTCGCGTTTGTTGAGGACGAGCTCGTTGAGGCTGGAACTCACCGGCCCGGCGATCGACGACACTTCCTGCCGCAGGAACAGGGTGATGCCGCCGCCGCTGTTGACCTGCGGCTTGACCTCCAGCTGCACGCCGACGTCCTGGCGCTGGATCGTGCGGAAGGGATTGCTGTTGGAGTCGCCCAGGACCTCGCCGGTCGTGATCGGCACTTCCTGGCCCACCAGGATGCGCGCCTGCTCGTTGTCGAGGGTGAGGATGGACGGCGTCGACAGCAGGTTCGAGCCGGTGTCGGACTTGACCGCGTTGATGATCATGCCGAAGACCGCGTCGCCGCTGCTGCCGGCGATGCCGGCCAGGCCGCCTGTCAGGCCGAGCAGCGAGTTCAGGGCGGCGGTGCGGGCGGCGTCGAGCAGGGGGTTGCCGTCGTCGTCCTCGCCGGGCGCGCCGGCGGCGACCCCGGCCGCGATCGGCATGATGCCCACGCTGGAACTGGGGTACTGGGTGGCGGTGAACGGTATGCGGCCGTCCTTGCCGGCCAGCAGGAACTGCACGCCCAGCTCCTTCGCGGCCTCGTCGGATATCTCGACCACGATCGCTTCGACCAGCACCTGTTCGCGGCGCGTGTCGAGCTGGTTGATGACGTCGAGCAGGGTTCGCTGGGTTTCCGGATCGGCATTGATGATGAGCGAGTTGGAGCCCGGGTAGCGCACGATGGTCGGGCGCTTGCCGGCGGTGCCCGCGATCACCTGGGCGTCCGCGCCCGCGGGATCGACGGCATTGCTGGCCGGCCGGTCGGCGGACGTCGCACCGTCGGGCGCCTGGCCCACCAGTTGCTGCAGTACCGGCAGCAACTGTTCGGCGTTGGCGTGCCGCAGCTTCACCACGCGGACGTCGCCGCTGCTCTCCGCCCGGCGGTCGAGCTCCAGGATCATCGCCGTGACCCGCTGGATGAGCGCCGCGTCGCCGCGCACCACGATCGAGTTGCTGCTCTCCACGGGCAGGATCGACAAGGCCGTGCTGCCGCCGTCGGCGCCGCCGATGCCGAACAGGCGCGATACGGTGCCCGCGATCTCCTGGGCCGAGCTGTTGCGCAGGGTGACGGTGTCGATGGTCGCGCGATCGCTGTCGACCTGCGCGACCAGTTCGCGGATGCGCCTGAGGTTGTCGGCGTAGTCGGCCACCAGCAGGCTGTTGGATTGCGGCATGGGCAGGACCACGCCGCCGCGTCCGACCAGCGGCTTCAGCGTCTCGGCGGCGATCCGCGCATCGACCGTGCGCAGTGGGATGACCTGTGTGGCGAAGCCCATGGCGCCGCCGCCCGCCGATCCCGGCTGCTGCGCGGCGGTGTCGTCCGGGACCACGCGGTAGGCGCCCGCGCCGGCCGGGACGGCGACCAGCCCGTTCGCGCGCAGGACGGCGAGCAGCACGCCGAGCAGCTCCTGTTCGGACATGGGGGCGCTGCGGTTGACGTTGACCGTGCCCTGCACCCGCGGGTCGACGATGAAGGTGGTGCCGGTGGCGCGCGCGACGTCCTGGATGAAGGCGCGGATGTCCGCGCCCTGCATGTCCAGGGCCCCGGAGGCGGGCGGCGCCACGGCTTGCGCCCGCGGCGCGGCGACCGGTTGCAGCGCCAGGCTGGCGATCAACAGGGTGGAGAGGAGGGATCGGTTCAAGGTGGCGTGGCCTGCAAGGTGATCGTTCGGGTCTGGTCGCCGCGCTTGACCGTGAGCACGGTCGATGCGCGGGTGCCGAGTTCGGCCTCGAGCCCGCGCAGGCGTTCGAGGTCGAGGGGACGTCCGTCCACCGCCACCAGCACGTCGCCTGGTTCGAGCCCGGCCTGGCGGAAGAAGGCCCCGTCTCCCCGGGGCACCAGCGCGTAGCCACCGTCGAGGGTGGCGCGCATGCCGGCCTGGGACATCAGTTGCGCGGGGGCCATCGCGACCGGCTCCGCGGCGGGGGGCGTCACCGCCGGCGCGCCGCCGCTGCTGGGCGAGGCGGGCAATCGGCCACCGGCAGTGCCCGATGGCGCGTCGGGACCGGCGACCAGCGCCAGCCGGACCTCCCGGCCACCACGGCGCAGCACCGCGTACCCGGGTTCGACTTCCGCCAGCACGATGCCGTCGGCGATGGCGTCGCCGACGCGGTAGGCCTGCTGCGACGTGTCGGGTCCGGCGATGATGGCCGCGCCCAGCGTGCCACCCGGTGTCGGGTCCACGCGCAGTCCGTGTACACGGAAACCCGCCAACTGGGAGTCGGCGTCGCCGGCAACCCCCGGCATCGCCGGATGGAAGGCGTCGATGAAACCCGACGGCGACGTCGGCGAGGCCTGGCGCGTGGTCATGGCGCCGACCGGTGCCGGTGGGACGGCCAGCGTCCAGGCGAGTCGTGCCGCCTGGAACGCAAGCAACGCCACGAGCGCCACCTCGGCGGCCACGCGGGCCTGGTGGGCCAGGCGCCTGCGGGTGTCGTCGTCCAGGATGGGGAGGGCATGGATCACGTACGGTCCGTTTTCGGTCCTGGGGAGCCCGGTGCGGGCGCGGCGGCGCGAGATTTCAGCGACGCGAACAGGATGAGACGGATTTGTGACGCTATGACTTCAATTGACACATGAAATGCACGAAGGCCCGGGCACCCGCCCGGGCCTTCGCCTCGCAAGCCCCGGCGGGCTTCAGAACGACGCCGACAGGCTGAGCATGTAGCTGGTGCCCAGGTCGTAGCGCATCACGTCGGCGCGACCGCCGCCGTACTCCTGGTACTCGCGGTACTCCTGGTTGAAGAGGTTGCGCGCCTCCAGGCCCAGTTCCATGTCGACGTTCCAGAGCGTGAAGACCTTCTTCAGCACCAGGTCGACGGTCGTGCCCGGGTCCTGCACGTAGTCGGGCTGGACGACGATGGTGTTGCCGGTGGCCGGATCGAAGCCGTTGATGCCGCGGGCATTGATCCGCTCGCTGGCATAGCCGACCAGCAGCGTCGCCTGGCTGCCGCGCGAGTCCTCCATGCCCAGCTGAAGGTTGGCCAGGTGCTCGGACTGGCCCTGCAGGCGGCTGCCGTCCATCACCAGCTCCGAGGCAGGCTGCGGATTGCCGTTGCCCGCCAGGGTGTAGGCGACGTCGCCGTCGTCGACGCGGACTTCCGAGTCCGAGTAGGTGTAGTTGGCGCTGACGAAGAAGCGGCTGTCGCCCGTCCACTCGAAGGGACTGTCGTAGTACTTGCGGAAGTCCAGCTCCAGGCCGTAGACCACCGCCTCGGGTGCGTTGATGAAGCTCTGTTGCCAGCTCGATCCCGAGCGTCCGTTGAGCACCACCTCGACCGGCTTGTCGATGTTCTTGTAGAACACGCCGGCGCTCAGGTACTCGCCGCGGTTGAAGTACCACTCGTAGCGCGCATCGAAGTTCAGCAGCTCTGAATCGACCAGGAAGGGATTGCCGATGACCAGGCGTTCGGTGTCCAGGTCGAGGTACTGCTGCGGCGCCAGTTCGCGGAACTGCGGGCGGGCGATGGTCTTGGAGGCGGCCAGGCGCAACTGCTGGTTGTCGGCGAAGTTCCAGGTGACGGAGGCGGCCGGCAGGAAGTAGTCGTTCTCCAGCGCCGGCGCCGTCGGCAGCGGCGGGCCGATGTCGAACAGGTCGATCGGCTCGACCGACTGCGTCGCGTCCTCGTAGCGAACGCCCGCGGTCGCGCGCAGGTTGTCGGTCAGCTGCGACTCGGCTTCCACGTAGAGCGCCTTGGTTTCCAGCGCGCCGTCGTAGGCCGCCGCACCGGTGCCGCCGGTGGTCTCTCGCAGGGTGATGTAGCCCTGGCTGATGTTGTAGTCCGAGAGCAGGAAGTCCGGGCGCTGGTAGCGGTTGGGGAAGGGCAGGTTGCCCAGCGACAGGAAGCGGAACTCGCGCTGCACCGCGTCGCGCTCGGTATCCGACCAGGCCGCGCCGAAGTTCAGGTAGAAGTCGATGTCGGTCGGCAGGCGCCAGGCCGCGTCGACCCCCGCGGAGTCGATGCGCTCGTTGACCTCGCTGAAGCGGGTGTAGTTCTGCGCCTGGGAGGCATCGTGGAACCAGTTGCCGTTCTGGTCCTCCCGGTAGCGGAACCCCTTCTCGTACGGCGCGTCGAGGCTGGCGCGCGAATGGCCTGCGCGCCAGTCGATGGTGAGGTCGCGGAATTCGCCGAAGACGTGCTTGCCGGTCAGTTGGGTGTTGATCAGCTCGCGCTCGTACCAGCGGGTGGTGTCGTCGCGGATGTTGTCGCCGGTGAGCAGGCTGTAGCCCTCGGTGCTGCGCGTCTCCTTGTCGGTGTCGTGGACGTACATCGTCATGATGCCGATGGTGTGGTCTTCCATGTCCAGGGTGACGCCGAGGAGCCCGTTGATGGTCGCCTGGTTGGTCGTCGACAGGAAGTCGTAGTCGCTCTGCACGGCCATCTGGCCCTGCTCGACGGCGCCGTCCTGCTGGACGCCCTCGTGCGTGCGCCACTTGTTCTTGAGCGCGGCGGTGGCGATCACGCCCAGGCGCGAGTTCGTGCCCACGTCGAAGGCATTGCCGCCGCTGACTTCGTACTCGTAGTCGGGGTCGACATGGTCGGTGGTCTGCAGCAGGTTGAGCGGCGCGTTGACGAAGCTGCGGCCGATCGCCTTGACCTCCTCGCTGCTGAAGTCCGGGCCGGGCGTGATGCGCTTGCCGGTCGCCAGGGCATCGCGCAGTTCCGTGGACATCTTGCGGGTGCCGTCGTCGAAGCCGAAGAAGTCCGAGGCGCCGCCGCCGTAGTAGGTCAGGCCGGGCTGTCCGGTGGTCTCGCTGTTGCCGCCGATGCCTGCCTTCAGGGTGAGGAAGGGCGCCTCGGGCACCACGGCGCTGGTGAGGTTGATGGTGCCGCCGCCGAACTCGCCGGGGAAGCGCACCGAGTACGTCTTCTGGATCTCGACGGTGTCGAGCATGTTGGTCGGGAACAGGTCGAGCGGGACCACGCGCTTGAGCGGTTCGGGACTGGGCAGCGGCGAGTTGTTCAGCAGCGCAGAGGAGTAGCGTTCGTTGAGGCCGCGCACGTAGACGTACTTGCCTTCGTTGACGCTCAGCCCGGCGACGCGGACCAGGGCGTCGGCGACGGTGCTGTCGCCCTGCCGCGAGAGATCTTCGCGCGAAACGTGGGTCATCACCGCCGAGCTGGTCAGCATCGGTTGCGGGATGAACTCGCCGCGCACCTGGACGGCGTCGAGTTCGGTGGCCGCCTGGTCCGGGGTGCCGGCGTCGGCGGGCGGCGATTGTTCTGAAGTGGCCGGTTCGGCCGTGCTTGCCTGTGCCAGCGCGCCGTGCGGCGCGAGCAGGGCGGCGATCGCCAGGAACAGGCCCGTGCGGGCGGTGGTGAGCGTCATGAGTGGCAGCCTTTCAATGGGTCCGTTGTGTCCGATATGCCGATGCCGCGGTCGGGCCGCGGCATCGGGGTGCGGGCGGGGCCCCGGACATCGGGGCCCCGTCCTCCCGCGACCGCCCCCTGCGGCCGCGGGCGTGCCATCAGCAGGGATCGTTGCTGGTCAGGCCGCAGGTCCAGCCTTCCCACCAGGTGTCGGCCGAGTCCTTCACCGCGCCGATGTAGTCGACGTCCTCGAAGAACGGATTGATGCTCGAGAGGCCGGAATAGGCCGGGACCGCCGATTCGTTGGCACCGTTGATGAACGTGCTGGTCAGCGTCGAGGCGCCGGTGGAGTTGTTGGTGCCGGCCACGAATGCCGCGGCTTCGGCACCGCCGGCGCCGTTGGCGAACGGCTGGGCGCACGAGGCGTAGGTCGAATCGAACGTGCCTTCCGTCGTGGCCGACTGGAACTCGATGCAGGCGGGGTTGCCGCCGGTGAACACGGCGTTGTAGTAGTTCACCAGGGTGCCCTGGTTCAGCACGACCACGTTGTCGTGGCCCTTGCTGACGTAGGTCACGTTGGCGAGCACCGGGTTGGAACGGTAGGGCAGGTCCTGCGAGCTCATCTCGTTGACGCGGTCGCCGCCGCCGTCGCGCTGGACGATCAGGCCGAACTGGATCGCGCCGCGGTAGCCGGAGTCGGTGTCGAAGCTGTCGTCGTCGTTGCCGGTCATCACCAGGTGCTTGGCGTTGACCTTGCCGCCGAACCACTCGATGCCGTCGTCGGAGCTGTTGTGCACCTGCACGTAGTCGACCGTGGTGCCGCTGCCCAGGCCCGCCATGGTGATGCCGTTGAGCTCGACGTCCGGCAGGACCTCGAAGCCCGAATGCATGACGCGCACGTACTTGAGCACGCCGCTGTTGTCGGTGTCGTTGTTGCCGCCGAAGTAGCCATTGGCGCCCTCGACCTGCGCCTCGCAGGTGGCGGTGCCCGGCTGCGCGGTACCCGGGCAGGTGCTGATCGCGGCACGGCCCAGCAGCACCAGGCCGCCCCACTGGCCGATCGAGTTCACGTCGGTGGTGCCCTCGACGCTCTCGCGGCTGGTCAGCACGATCGGTTCGGCGGCGGTGCCTTCGGCGAAGATCTGCGAGCCGCGGTTGACCATCAGGAAGTCGGCGCCCGCCGAACCGAACACGGTCACGCCCGGTTCGATGCGCAGGATGCCCTGGCGCGCCTGCGGGTACGGATTGGCGACGTCGCCGCCCATGTCCTCGCCCACGTCGGTACGGCCGTTGAGCGAATACACGATGCCGTCGAGCTTCTCAAGGGTGACGTCGCCGATGATGCGGGCCGGGAGTTCGCAGGCGGTCAGGCCGGCGATCTCGCCGACGTCGGTGGTACCCGTCGGGCAGACGGCACCGCTCGGCGGCGGCGGCGGGGCCGGCGGCGGCGGGGGCGGCGGCGTTACCGGCGGCGGCGGGAACGAGCCTTCGCCCGGCGAGGCGACGCGGTCGGCGCCGCCGCCGCAGGCCGTCAACGCCAGCACGGCGCCGAACGTGACCAGCAAGGTCCGGTAGTTGTTGCCAGAAGTCATCGTGTTGCTCTCCGATCGTTTCAGTGGGTTCGAACGTGCATGGCCCGGACAGGACCGCCGTGGCGCGAGGCCGGCCCTGTTCCGCTCCCCTGGTTGGCGCTGTGTCGACGCGTGTCGATGTCGTGCCCGGTGACGAATCGGTGAAAAGTTATAGGCTCGTGATGTGACAGATCGCTTGCAGGATTCGCATGGATTTCATGAAGCGAGCGCGTGCGGGAATTCGTGCTCGAACCGACACGCGTTTGTCATCGAACGGCAGCAAAGTGGAAGGCCGGGCAGGCGGAACGACCTGCGGGAGCGACCGCGATGGCAGGCCAGGCGCGTATCGACGATGCGCTCGAACGGTGGATATTCGAGCAGGTGAGGGCGGGCTCGCCGCCCGAGGCCGTACTCAAGCCCTTGCTGGATCGCGGTTGGCAGGAACAGGCCGCGATCGATGCGGTCGAGCATGCGCTGCGTGGCTTCGTCGAACAGCGCGAGCGCGAGGACGGCCTGCCGCCGGCCAGTCGCGTTCCCGCGCCGCTTGGACTGAACGATGCGTCCTCGTTGCGCGCGGGCGACCGCGAGGTGCGCGTCGTCTCGCAGCTGCGCCATCCGCGGGTGATCGCATTCGCCAACGTGCTCTCCGACGACGAGTGCGATGCGCTCGTCGAGATGGCGCGTCCGCGGCTGTCGCGTTCGGCGACCGTCAACATGGCGACCGGCGGCGACGAGGTGCACGTGGGTCGCACCAGCCAGGGCACCTGCTTCGCGCGCGGCGCCAATGCCTTGCTGCAGCGCGTGGAGGACCGGCTGTCCCGCCTGCTCGACTGGCCGCTGGAGAACGGCGAGGGCATGCAGGTCCTGCGCTATGGCGTGGGCGCCGAATACAAGCCGCACCACGATTACTTCGATCCCGCGCAACCGGGCGCGGGCGTGTTGCTGGAGCGCGGAGGGCAACGCGTCGCGTCGCTGGTGATGTACCTCAACACGCCTTCGCGGGGCGGTGCGACGACGTTCCCCGAAGCGGGGTTCGAGGTGGCCGCGGTCAAGGGCAACGCGGTGTTCTTCAGCTACGACCGTCCGCACCCGATGACCCTGAGCCTGCACGGCGGCGCTCCGGTCCTGGAAGGCGAGAAGTGGGTGGCGACCAAGTGGCTGCGCGAGCGCGCGCATCGTTGAACGTGGTGGCATCCGCGTCGCGACGGAGGCGACCGGTCAGGCTTCGGGCTCGCCGGGCGTCTTGTCCTTGTACAGGCAGAGGTCGCGGATCGGGCAACGCGGGCAGTCGGGCCTGCGCGCCTTGCACACGTAGCGACCATGCAGGATCAGCCAGTGGTGCGCATCGTGCAGGTAGTGCGCCGGGACGACCTTCAGCAAGCCATCCTCCACCGCCCTGACGGTCTTGCCCGGCGCCAGGCCGGTGCGGTTGGACACGCGGAAGATGTGCGTGTCCACGGCCATCGTCGGCTCGCCGAAGGCGGTGTTGAGGACCACGTTGGCGGTCTTCCGGCCCACGCCGGGCAACGCTTCGAGCGCGGCCCGCTCGCGCGGAACCTCGCTGGCGTGCCGTTCGATCAGTTGTTCGGCCATCGCGACCACGTTCGCGGCCTTGGTGTTGTACAGCCCGATCGTCGAGATGTAGGGCTTGAGCCCGTCCACGCCGAGGGCGGCGATCGCCTCCGGGGTATTGGCGACCGGGAACAGCTTGCGGGTCGCCTTGTTGACGCCCACGTCGGTGGCCTGCGCGGACAGCGTCACCGCCACCAGCAGTTCGTAGGGGCTTGAGAATTCCAGCTCGGTGGTGGGCTTGGGGTCGAGCCACTTGAGCCGGCGGAACAGTTCCTCGACCTGCGCCGGCTTGAGGCGCCGTGCCCGCGATCGCCGCGCCGGCGACGCGCTTGCCTGCGATGCCATGTCAGGACTTCCCGCGTTCGGCCGCGCGTGCCCGGGCGCGGGCGAGGGCGGCCGCCGCCGCGCCCGGCAAGGGTGCCCGCTTGCTTTCGCCGCCCGGCGATGCCGGCATCGCACGCCGCGCGGCGCGCGCGGCGGCCAGCCTGCGCAGTC